>JAKVOM010000001.1:0-1200000 GCA_022482815.1 Acidaminococcus sp. | reverse complement strand
CTCACAGATTCATGATTAAATATGACATAACACAAAAGAGGCAGTGAAAAAATGCTGACGCATCTCTTCACTGCCTCTTATACGCAGGTCGCTGGTCGCATGTCGCCCCTTGAGGAAGCAAACTGACAAGCAATTTGCAGTAATCAAAAACTAGCTGCCTCGGCAATCTTCCTCAGGAAACAGCCTGAACTGCCCGCACTACGGTACTAACCACTACTCACTACCCACTAACCACTCAGCCGTAAGCGAGGCTAAAAGCGCCTTTATTTTCCCAGGCGCCACCGATTATTTGCAGATTTGATCAAAGATATACTGCAGGGCTTGCTTAGCCTCGGCATAGCGCTGATCCGTGCCGCTCAGGATTACGCTGTTTTCACTGCCGCGTTCTGCCTTATCACTGCCCGTGCTCAGCGGACTATTGGCCGTTTCAAATTCAATATAGCCGTTCAAGACAGTAGATTTCAGTTTAGCCTGGATGGCTACAATGGATTTAAAAGGAATGACCTTGAAGTTATTGTCCCCGACGTTCCACAGCCCGCCTCCGGTTCTATCAATAACCACAGCGTGTTCATGAACGTACAAATTAGCGCCCCGGCAGTCGATGGCATAGAGCTCCTGCCCCAGGAATTCACGAGCGGGACTGGGCCGCATCTGACCTGCTCCGCTCGCCGCGCCTTCGGCTGCTAAATCTTTCATCGTATCTAAAATCCCCATAATTTGTTCCTCCTCTACAATGTAAATTACAGTAACAAATACAACGACATTCTACACCTATTAGGGAAAAGGATACAAGTGCGAGGCAGATTGCCGTTAGCAGTTAGCCCAAAGTGGTTAGTGTATAGATAGATTAGTACAATCCTTCGGGCATCTGCCTTTGTGGATTTTGAGATAGAATGCAAATAGCAGGAAGATTTTTCATTTACTGCAAACTGCTTGTCAGTTTGCTTCTTCCAGTGGCGACCTGCGGCCTGCGACCAGCGAAAAGGAAAATATCCCCTGCAGCACCACGCTGCAGGGGACATTTCTTTTCTGCTTTTTATGCTTTCTTTCTATTCTTCCGTTCTTCAATAATCTGTTCTGCTGTTCTGGGCGGTACGTCTTCGTAATGGTCAAATTTCATTTCGTAGGTACCGGTGCCCTGAGTCAGGGCGCGCAGATCGACGGAATAGTCAAGAATTTCGGCATACGGAACCTGTGCTTTGACGCAGGCCCGTCCATCATCTTCGGTCTGCATGCCGAGGATACGGCCGCGTTTACTGTTGAGGTCGGAGATGATATCACCGGTTACGCGATCATCGCAGTAAACGTCGAGATTATAATACGGCTCCATGAGTACCGGTTTAGCCTGTTCGCAGCCCTTCTGGAAGGCCATATGGGATGCCACCTTAAAGGCCATTTCGGAAGAGTCAACAGGATGGTAAGAACCATCGAGCAGCGTAATCTTGATGTCCACAACCGGATAGCCAGCCAGCACACCTTCCTGAATGGCTTCTCTCATACCCTTTTCTACGGCAGGGATATACTGACGCGGTACGGCGCCGCCAAAGATTTTATCTTCAAAGACAAATCCGGATCCAGGAGGCAGCGGTTCCATCCGAATGACAACGTGACCATACTGGCCGTGACCGCCGGTCTGTTTCTTATATTTGCCTTCGACTTCCACAGTGCCGCGAATGGTTTCCTTATATTCAATCATCGGCGGACGTAATTCGGCCTCCACACCGAACTTACGAGTCATACGTTCCATGATGATTTCAAGGTGCTGGTCGCCCATGCCGGTAATCAGCATTTCCTTCGTCACAGGGTTACGGGTTACGATGATGGTCGGATCTTCGTCCGTCAGACGATTCAGGGCCGCAGTAATCTTTTCTTCGTCACCCTTCTTCTTCGGATAGATGGCCCGGCTGTACATCGGCAGCGGGAAATTAATCGGTTTGAAAAGTACAGGGTTCTTGCTGTCGCTCAAGGTATCGCCCGTGGCAGTATACTGCAGGCGGGAAATTACGCCGATATCGCCGGCGACAATCTTATCCATCGGGATTTGCGTCTTCCCGCGCATCGTAAAGACAGACCCTACTTTTTCTGCTTCATCACGGCTGGAGTTATAAATCAGACTATCGCTGTTAATGGTACCGGAGAACACACGCACAAAGCTCAGGCGGCCGACAAACGGGTCTGCCGTGGTCTTAAAGACGAGAGCAGCCATCGGGGCGTTGGAGTCGCGTTTTTCTGTCTTGCCCGTAGCCGGATTAATGACTTCGAATTCGTTCAGGACAGCCGGGAACGTATAGTTGACGATAGCGTTGAGGCAGCGGCCGAGACCAATATTCTTATAAGCACTGCCGCAGAGCACCGGGAAGATAATACCTTCACGGATACCTTTGACAAGGCACTTCATAATGACGTCATCGGAAATTTCCTCGCCTTCGAGATATTTTTCCATGACATCGTCATCCGCTTCTACAGCGGCTTCCACCATCTTGGTATGGGCATCTTCCACCCAGGCCTTCAGGTCATCCGGCACTTCGATTTCATCGGCACCGTTGCCATTGCCGCGGTAAGCCTTCTGATTGAATACATCAATAACGCCGCAGAAATTTTCCTCTTTGCCGAGCGGCAGTTCAAGCGGCAGGATTTTCTTGCCGCCGATCTTGGCGCGCAGATTATCCAGGATATTATCATAGTCAGCGTTTTCACGGTCCATCTTATTCACAAAAATAAGACGCGGCAGACCAACTTCTTCGGCGAGTTTCCAGCATTGTTCCGTACCGATCTGGACACCGCTCGTCGCACTGACAACAATCAGCACACTGTCAACAGCACGGAAGGCACCCTTAACTTCGGCTACAAAGTCTGCAAAGCCCGGGGTATCAATGATATTAATCTTGACACCTTGCCATTCCAGAGGGGCCAGCGTAGCACTTACAGAAACACCACGCTTGATTTCTTCCGGTTCAAAATCCGTTGTTGTCTGCCCATCCTCTACCTTGCACATACGACTAATGGTATGGCTGCGATAAAGCAATGCTTCTGTCAGCGACGTGGTGCCAGCACCACCGTGCCCGACAATCGCTACGTTTCTGATTAAATCACCTGTGTACTCTTTCACATTAGAGCCCCCTTTATCTTCAATAATTTAACGATTAATCATTAATCCCACGATACTTATTTTCGCCAAATTCTTGAAATTTTCCTTCTTTTCCATCGTATTTTCTAATGAACGCGAAAAAAATCTCTATTCTGTAACGTAAGATACAGAATAGAGAAATTTACTCATGCTGAAATCATCAGGAAAAAAGGAGCCTGAAATGTTTACGAATGCCCCTGCTCCTTCTTCTCTTTGTCCTTTTTATCCTTCTTATGCCGAACATAGAGCATGGTTCCATAAACGATGATTACGGCGGTCATGAGGATGGCCAGTCGGTGCATATGGTTGTGAAAGTTGACCACATCATGACCGACCACGACTTCGAGAGCTGTTGATGGGAATTTGCCGAGAAGGTTGGCAATGATATAATCCCTGACGCTCATGCGGCTCACGGCACCGAGAGCCGTCAGAATTCCTGACGGGAAATATGGAAGCGTTCTTGCAAGCGCCATGGCCGTCAGGCCTTTTTCGCTGCTCATTTCATCGAGACGTTTCAAACTATGGCTCTTGGCAATAATTTTTTCGGCTTCATCCCGCAGGAAAAAGCGCAGCACAAGGAAATTTAAAACGACTCCCACCGTCTCGGCGAGCCATGACACAGTAATGCCAATGGGCAAACCGAAAATTACGCCGTTAGCCGTCGACAGAAAAATGGACGGCAGGAATCCCAGCGCATTGATGAGTACATCCAGAAGAAAGCTGACCAAAATAGCCCAGGGGCCGAAACTGCGCAGATAAGCCGTAGTCTCTTCCATACTTCCTCCCTTAGCCAGACGGAACAACGTCCGCGACAAGTCGGGAGCACAGTAATGGACGCAAAGCAGCAGCCCCACAAGGAGCAGGAAGGCAAGGAGTTTGAAGTGCTTGCCTGTCCAGTTGACTTTCGTTCGGTTCATGATATCATCCATCCTTTTTCAGGAATTAAAAATGCGTTCAAAGCGGCCATCGAACTGCGTGGTCGCTACACCATCCTCAATGAAGCGCGCTTCCTGAGGATTTTCCATAGTCTTTTTCGCAAACCAGCGGGCTTCGACAAGCGTATCCGTATCCCGCAGGATATTGGCGATATAGAGATCCGGCAGGCCATGCTGACGCAGGCCGAAAAGCTGTCCGGCACCGCGCAGTTCCATATCTTTCTCAGCAAGCACAAAGCCGTCGCTGCACGTTCTCATGATCTGCAGCCGTTCCAGCGTCTGCGGATTAGAGGAACCTGTGAGCAGTACGCAGTAGGACTGACTGCTGCCGCGTCCGACACGGCCTCTGAGCTGGTGCATCTGGGCAAGGCCGAAGCGGTCTGCCCCTTCAATAATCATCAGCGTGGCATTCGGTACGTTCACACCGACTTCGATGACTGTTGTCGCTATGAGGACCTTCGTCTTGCCGCTGACAAAATCAGCCATAACCTGGTCCTTTTCCTCTGTTTTGAGCCGTCCGTGGAGGAGGCCGCAGGGAATGCCCTTGAGGTAGGTCCGGGTGAGTTCATCATAAAGGTCGGTTGCCGCCTTGGCATCGACCATGCCCGATTCCTCGATGAGCGGCGCTACCACGTAGGCCTGGTGACCCTGCTGTACTTGATGAATCAGACCTTTATAAACGGCAGGCCGCTTATCATCAGTATAACAAAGCGTTTGGATTGGTTTACGTCCCGGCGGCAGCCCCTTCATCAGCGATACGTCAAGGTCGCCGTACACCGTAAGAGCCAGAGTCCGGGGAATCGGCGTTGCCGTCATAACAAGAACGTGTGGAGCATACTGGGATTTAGCCGAAAGCGCTGCCCTCTGCTCCACACCGAAACGGTGCTGCTCATCCGTAATGGCAAGCGCCAGCGAATGAAAAACGACCTTGTCCTGAATAAGGGCATACGTCCCTACGACGGCCTGTACCGTCCCGTCCGCGAGGCCTTCCAGTACGTCCCGCCGCTGCGGCTGGGTAAGACTTCCCGTAAGGAGCGCCACGTGGATGCCGGCCGGTTCCAGTACTTTCTGCATTTCCTGATAATGCTGCTCAGCCAGGATTTCCGTCGGTGCCATCATGCATCCCTGGTAACCGTTTTCCGCGGTCTTGGCAAGGGCCAGCATGGCAATGGCTGTCTTGCCGGAACCAACATCGCCCTGCAGCAGGCGGTTCATAGGCTCGGGACTTTCCATATCGTCCTCGATTTCCTGCCAGGCTTTCTGCTGGCTCGGCGTCAGGGTAAAGCCAAGCTGCTTTTTGACGGCAGCGACCATAGCCCCGCTGTGCGCCATCTTAATGCCCCGGTTGTCCTGCTTGATTTGCGCCCTGTGATACAACAGGCCGCACTGGATAAAATACAATTCTTCAAAAATAAAACGCCGCCGCGCTGCTTCCATTTTCTCAAAACTTTCGGGAAAGTGAATATTCTTCAGCGCCTCGTAGCGTCCCGGGAACTGCTTCTGACGGATGATCCACTCCGGCAGACACTCGGGCAGCTCCTCGGAAGCCAGTTTCAAAGCCTGCCGCACGGCATTGCGCATATCCTTCTGGGAAAGACCGCCGCCGAGCGCATATGTCGGCAGAATGCCAGGTGCCTGGGCCTCTTTGTCTCCATTCAGCCGGGTAATCACAACACCTGTTACGGACTTCGCCGTCCGGCCCGGTGCCACCCTGCCGATAACCATGATTTCATCGCCGTTCTTATAGTAACGGGCCGCGTAACGCTGCGCTCCGAAGAGAAAAATCTCTGCAAAAGCCGTCTCATCACCGACGACGAGCGTCGCATAAGCGGCTCCATGAGCGCTCCGCCGCTGCGTCACACGAACTACCTTGCCCTTGAAGAGCTGCATGCTTCCATCGAGGGAAAGTGATGCAATCGGTTTGATTCTGGAATAATCAAGATAGCAGCCTTCACGAGGGTAATGATTAAGTACATCTCCGACTGTTTCGATATTTAAACTTTTAAATTCCTGTGCTTTCTTAGGTCCGATTCCTTTTAATGAAGTCACCGGTTCCTTCCACCACATAGCTTCATCTCCTGACAAATATATTAAAAGACGCCGGCCGCGGGTCGCTGTCCACCACCGAAAGAAAAATAGAAGCTCCTGCCCTCTTGTTTTCCTGGTTTTGGAAAATAAGAGGGGAGACCGCTTTGCGGTGGGTATTCAGTAGGATAACAGGGATTGGTCAGATAGAACGCCTGTTAAATCCAAACCAATTCTCTAATTGGGGCTCTACAGTACTAACCACCCTCGCTACTACCCCCTGCCAGCCTCTACTCCCTCTTCCTATTTTTTACTTGCAACTTGTTACTCATTTGTGTTAGAATACTTACATTGAGTTTAAAAGCATTGCCTATAACTTGAAGGAGGTGGGACCATGGCATGCATCTGTGATATCTGCAAAAAAGGTGAGCTGTCCGGCAACAACGTCAGCCGTTCCAATAGACATGTAAAACGTTCTTGGAAACCTAACGTTCAGAAGGTAAAGGCAGTTGTAAACGGCGAAGTAAAGAACCTCAACGTTTGCACTCGCTGCTTACGTTCCGGCAAGGTGACCCGCGCCATCTAAGCTATAAGCTTACTATTTAAAAGGATCAAATACCGCAAGGTGTTTGGTCCTTTTTTATTGCTTCAAAACTTCATGCAAAAAAGCTTTCTTACTTTTTGACGGCCGCGCCGCAGTACGGACAAAAAGCCGCATCGGCCTGAATCGTCCTCCCGCAGGAAGGACAAATCCGGTGTGCCCGGTAAGCAGCAATTTTGGCATCAAAAAGCTTCATAAAGCGTTCTGTTTCTTTATTCTGCACGCGGAAGCTGTAGACTTCCAGGCGTTTCTTATGAATATCGATAATCACCTGACAGCCTTCCGTAAGGGGCTGCACGGCAAAGGCAACTTCTTTGATTTTGGGATGGCCGAAAAGAAAAGATTTTTCTTCCGAAACCAGCGTTCCATTCAGCAAATGCTCCCCGTCATCCCGGCTCGACACTTCGACATGCATGTCTTCCAGGACTTCAAGTCCCAGCTTCCAGAGTACTTCCAGTGGCAAATTATATTCTTTTTCTACGAGGCTGCCGCCGCTGCCGTTAATTTCCATACCTGCTTCTTCTCCTTACTTACCCGGCGAGACTGTCAGAAGTGCATCGCATCCGGCCGATACATCCGCACCGGACTGTACCTTTTTTACCTTAATGGTGCCGCCGCCTGAAATTATGACAGGTGTCACCAGATTATATCCTTTAGCTTCAATGCCTTCACGATCAAAGGTTACCAGTGTATCGCCTGTCTTAACCTGACTGCCGTTTGTGACACTCGCCGCAAATCCTTCACCCTTTAGCTTCACCGTATCGATACCAATATGAATCAGGATTTCGATTCCGTCCTTTGAGGTCAGCGCTATGGCATGGCCCGTATCGGCGATATAAGTCACCGCAGCATCACAGGGAGCCACAATCTTATTGTCTGCAGGCTGTACCGCAAGCCCGTCCCCCATGGTAAGCTGAGCAAACGTCGCATCGGGAACCTCTGAAAGCGAAACGACTTTTCCAGAAACAGGGGTAACTAATGTGATTTCTTTTTTGCGGCTGAACCATCCCATGGGAAAACACTCCTTTTGCTAAACTCCTTCTCATTGTAACAGGAAAATCTAAAAAAATCAGGGCATGTTCGTGACATTTCTCAGAACACACCCTGATTTTTACTCAATTTTATCTGGCCTGCAGTGCAGCTTTACGGGAAAGATTCATGCGGCCCTTAGAGTCGATTTCGACCAATTTAACCACAATCTCATCGCCCACGCTCACTACATCTTCCACCTTTTCTACACGCTGCGGTGCCAGCTGGGAGATATGAACCAGTCCTTCGTGACCGGGCATGAATTCTACAAAAGCCCCGAAGTTCATAATCCGGGTAACCTTACCGGTATAGATCTTACCGACTTCCGGTTCTGCCGTAATTGCGTTGATGGCTGCAATAGCCTTATCGGCGGATGCACTGTCAGCAGCCACATAAACCGTACCGTCTTCTTCGATATCGATCTTGGCACCGGATTCTTCGGTGATTTTCTTGATAATCTTGCCGCCAGGTCCAATGATATCTTTAATTTTATCGACATTGACCTTAAGGGTCGTAATCTTCGGAGCGTATTTCTTCAGTTCCTTACGCGGTTCAGGGATGCATTCCAGCATCTTGCCGAGGATGTAGGCACGGCCCCTCTTGGCTTGTTCCAATGCCTGCTCGAAGATTGCACGGTTGATACCGTCAATCTTGATATCCATCTGCATTGCCGTAATGCCTTTAGCCGTACCGGCAACCTTAAAGTCCATATCGCCGTTAGCATCTTCCAGGCCCTGGATATCGGTAAGGATGGTGAAATCGTCCCCTTCCTTAACAAGACCCATAGCCACGCCGGAAACCGGAGCCTTGATAGGTACACCGGCGTCCATGAGGGACAGCGTGCTGGCGCAGGTAGAAGCCATGGAAGAAGAGCCGTTGGATTCCAGCACTTCGGAAACGAGGCGGATCGTATACGGGAATTCTTCTACGGACGGGATAACCGGCAGCAGTGCTCTTTCAGCCAGGGCACCATGACCGATTTCACGACGGCCCGGGCTGCGCAGCGGCTTGGTTTCACCGACGCTGTAAGGCGGGAAATTGTAATGGTGGATGTAGCGCTTCGTCACATCACCGGACAGCGTTTCGAGCGTCTGAGCTTCACGCAGCGGAGCAAGAGCCAGGCAGTTCAGTACCTGAGTCTGACCTCTCGTAAAGAGGGCACTGCCGTGCGGACGGGCCAGAAGCCCTACTTCACAGCTGATCGGACGGATTTCGTCGAGGGCACGGCCATCAGGACGGATCTTATCTACGGTAATAATGTGGCGGAAGACTCTCTTCACGAGCTTTTGTACCACATGGGCAATATCTACTTCATTATCCGGATACAGTTCCACGAAGTGAGCCATGATTTCTTCCTTGGCTTCTTCCACCATCTTATCGCGGTGGAGCTTGTCAGGATCCATCAGGGCGTCATGAATCTTCGGTTCGCCGTAATCGTCGATTTCTTTGGCCAGATCTTCCGGCGGCGTATAAACGGTAAATTCCATCTTGGGTTTGCCGACTTCTGCCTGAATCTTTTCCTGGAAAGCGACGAGCTTCTTGATTTCTTCATGACCGAAGAAAATGGCATCCAGCATCGTGCTTTCAGGCACTTCCTTGGCACCGGCTTCAATCATCAGGATAGCATCCTTCGTGCCGGCCACGGCAAGGTTCAGTTCACTCACTTCAGCCTGGGCCACCGTCGGGTTGATGACAAACTTGCCATCGACAAGACCGACGCGGACACCGGCAATCGGACCTTCAAAAGGAATATCGGAAATGGACAGGGCGCAGGAAGCACCAATCATAGCAGGAATATCCGGAGCGTTATCCGGGTCTACGGAAACTGCCGTTGCTACGATCTGCACATCGTTGTGGTACCCTTCCGGGAACATCGGACGAATCGGCCGGTCAATCAGGCGGGACGTCAGAATAGCCGTTTCGGCCGGACGTCCTTCTCTGCGCAGGAACCCTCCAGGGATCTTGCCGCAGGCGTACATCTTCTCTTCAAAATCAACCGTCAATGGGAAAAAGTCCACGCCTTCCCGAGGCGTATCTGTACCGGTTACGGCCACAATGACAGCCGTTTCGCCATAGCGGACCAGGACTGCGCCATTGGCCTGCTTAGCAATCTTACCGGTTTCAATGGTGAGGGTTCTTCCCCCCAACTCTGTGCTGTATGTATGCATCCTCTGCATCCTCCTTATATGTCGTTCGGTAAAAGTACGAAACAATTATACTACAAACTGTAAATTTTTGTATAGATATTTTGCAAAAAGGTAGGAAAAGAGCCGGTGCGCTTCGCGCAGGACGGGGGTAGTGGGTAGTGAATAGTGGTTAGTACTGTAGTGCGGGCAGATAATTTGGCGGATTCTTGAGATACATTGCGATTAATAGCCTTCGGCAGAAATGTCCATCACCCACCGCTTTCAGGAAGGTCCGATACCATCGGGCCTTCCTGCGGTTCCCCCTCTTCAATGTCGCGAAGCGACGTCGAAGAGGGTCTCTACTCTACTACCCCGATTGGGGTGTTGGCGTGGATTTCACAGCGTTTCTATCGAACCAATTCCTGTTTTCCAACTGACCACCCACCGTGGCGACCAGCGACCTGCGGCCCGCGACCAGCGTTTAATAAAAAACGACCCTGCACGTTCCTGAGACTCCTCAGAGACCGTACAGGGTCAGTTTTTCTTTAATTATTTATTATTTTCTCTTTCCAAAGCTTCTTTCAGCGTATGCCATGCCAGTACGGCACATTTTACACGCGCCGGCATATTGGAAATATTTTTCAGTGCAATGGCGTCTTCCAGTTCTTCCAGCTTATCATCATCCGTCACTTCACGTTTGATCATGCTGAGAAAGAGATCAATCAGGCGCAGCGCTTCCTTCACTGATTTACCCTTCATCAGGTCCACCATAATATCGGCGGAAGCCTGACTGATGGCACAGCCATGACCTGTATAGGCCGCGTCCTTGATAATGCCGTTTTCGATATCGGCCTGAAGCGTCAGGTCATCGCCGCAGCTCGGGTTATGACCGTGCTCGGATACTGTGCAGTGATCCAGCTCATGCTTGTTTTCCAGGTTCTGGTTGTGTTCCAGAATGATATCAGAATATAACGACCCCATGTCCATACTCATTACAAACACCCCTTATGCATTAAGTCCCATTTGTTTGCGGACCTTGGGCAGCATGCTGAGGAAGTAATCCACTTCCTCTACCGTGTTGTAAATATAGAAGCTGGCCCGGTTGGACGCTTCCACGTGCAGATGATGTCCCAGCGGCTGCGCACAGTGATGGCCGGAGCGGACAGCAATACCGTAGCTGTCGAGGATAGTCGCCGCGTCATGCGGATGGACGCCGTCGATGGTAAAGGAAATAACCCCTACCTTTTCTTCCGGGTCCGTGCTGCCCAGAATATGGATGTACGGCAGCTTCTTCATGCCTTCGAGGCACCGCTTTGTCAGTTCGTATTCATGAGCTTCGATAGCGTCGAACCCGATATCTTCCAGGTAGTCAATGGCAGCATGCAGCGCCACGGCGCCTTCTACGTTTTCCGTACCGGCTTCAAATTTATAAGGAACTTCCGCAAACGTTGTCGATTGTTCCTGTACATATTCTATCATATCGCCGCCAGAAAGGAAGGGTTCCATGGACTTCAGGAGCTCCATCTTGCCGTAGAGGACACCGGTGCCTGCCGAAGCAAGCATCTTGTGACCGGAGAAGGCGTAAAAATCGCAGTCCCACTTTTGCACATCGGACTTCATATGCGGTGCCGACTGAGCCCCGTCGAGAACGGCAATGGCACCGACGGAATGGGCCTTTTGAATAATTTTTTCAATCGGGCGCTTCATGCCGAGGACGTTGCTTACTGCGGCAAAAGCGACAATTTTCGTGTGTTCGTCAATCTTTGCCAGGTCTTCATCCGTAAAATGACCGGTATCGTCCAGATACATATAGACCAGTTTGGCCCCGGTCTTTGCGGCCACGCGCTGCCAGGGCACGAGGTCGGAATGGTGTTCGGAAATCGGAATGACAATCTTGTCGCCGGCGTGAAGGTTTGCTTCACCGTAGCTGCGGGCCACAAGGTTCAGCGCTTCCGTCGTATTGCGGACAAAGATAATCTCATCGGGAGATTTGGCATTGATAAAACGGGCCACGGCTTTTTTGGCCGCGTCATAGGCTTCCGTGGCTTCGATGCTCAGAATGTGGGCACCGCGGTGCGGATTCCCGTTGTGGTTTTCCAGAAAGTCGACGATAGCGTGAATGACCTGATACGGTTTCTGCGTGGTAGCGGCATTATCAAAATAAACGATCTGATGCCCATTATGCATCTTAGTCAATATTGGGAAATCTTTTCGCACATTGATCATGACAATCTCCTTCCTGATAGCAGACCTGCATCTTTTCACGAACAGCCTGCAATGCCCGGTTTTCCAGCTTGTCATCCCCTAACTGGTCGATGACCGGGCGAATATTCGATTCCACGATGATAAGGCGGGCACCCGCTTCGCTGAAGCCGCGGCTCATCAGATAGAACAGCATATCCGGATCTACCTGGCCGGAACTGGAAGCATGGTTGCCTTCGACATCATCTTCCTTGCACAGAAGCAGCGGAATGGAAATCGAATGGACTCCTTTATTGAGGAGCAGACACGTATCGGATTCACTGCCAACGGCTTTCTTGCCGCCGCGCAGGAAGTCGATAGTTCCGCGGAAATACTTCCTGGAACGATCCATCAGGGCACCTGTCGTCAGGATATCCGTATTCGTCCGGCAGCCCTTTGTCGGTACCCAGTAGGAATAGTCGACAAGCTGCTCACCGGCGCCCAGATACATAGACTGGCTCTTGAACTCGGAGTCATCGTGATCGAGGTCAGCCTTTACATAAATCAAGGTTTCATGACCGCCGATTTCAGCCGATACAAATTTTACATGGCTGCCCGCACCATCCTTTACGAGGCGCTGATCGATATGACGGATGCGGCTACCCTGGACCTGTACCTTGCTCACGGTCACGTTGGACTTCTCGCCGGCTGCTACATAATGAAGGATATTGATGGAACCGTGCGGTGCATCCCCTTCAAAGAGCGTGTAGACGCGGAGATCACTGTTTTTGCCGGTCTCGATATAAAGCTGCCCGACAAGGTTCGGAGCTGCCTCCGTGACCTGATATTCCAGCCAGACGGCACCCTTCTTGCCGTCCGGAACCGTGATTTTGCAGTTCACATTGCCGCCCTTCACGGCCTGTGCCAGCACCTCCTTATTGGCACCGGGGAAATCCCCCAGGTCCGGAAGCTGGTTTCCGTTATAGAATTGGACCACGGCAGCGCCTTCGTGCCGTTCCCGCATCATAGTCGATTGGAGCTTGACGTCTTTCTGTGCATCCAGTTCCTGGTGATTGACTTTCATCCATTTAAACGTCGGACGCGGGAGTTCATTAAATTGTTGTTTCATTGCTCTCGCCTCCTTAAATGGAACCCTTGAGTTCCAGATTGATCAAGTTGTTCATTTCAACGGCATATTCGAGCGGCAGAGCCTTGGATACCGGGTCGACGAAACCGCGTACCAGCATGGCTCTCGCTTCGTCCTCGCTCAGGCCGCGGCTCATGAGGTAGAAGATGGCCTCATCGGAAATGCGGCCGATCTTGGCTTCATGTCCGAGGTCGACGTTATCGTTTTTGATAATGATAGCCGGAATCGTATCGGACTGGGACTGTTCGTCCAGCATCAGGGATTCGCAGCTGACGGTGGCCTTGGAGCCCTCTGCTTTTTCGCTGATGACGACACTGCCGCGGTAGATGCAGACGCCGCCGTCCTTGGAGATGGACTTGGAATTGATATTGCTCGTCGTATTCGGTGCGTTGTGCACGACCTTGGAACCCGTATCAAGATACTGTCCCTTGCCGGCAAACGTTACGCCCGTAAATTCGCAGTGGGCGCCTTCGCCGTTCAGGATACTCATCGGATAGAGGCAGGACGTGTGGGAACCGAAAGAACCGGTGACCCAGTTAATGGTACCGTTCTTTCCGACGAGGGCACGCTTGGTATTGAGGTTATACATGTTCTTGGACCAGTTTTCAATCGTCGAATAGGTCAGCGTTGCGTCATCACCGACGAAGAGCTCCACGCAGCCCGCATGAAGGTTAGCCACGTTATATTTCGGAGCACTGCAGCCTTCGATAAAATGCACCTTAGCACCTTTTTCCACGATGATAAGGGTATGTTCAAACTGGCCGGCCCCCGGTGCGTTCAAACGGAAGTAACTTTGCAGCGGAATGGAGACATCCACGCCTTCCGGTACGTACACGAAGGAACCGCCGGACCAGACAGCGCCGTGAAGTGCCGCGAATTTGTGATCTGTCGGCGGCACGAGTTTCATGAAATGAGACCGTACCACGTCTTCATATTGTTTCAGGGCCGTATCAAAATCCGTGTAGATAACGCCCTGCTTGACCAGGTCTTCCTGGATGCTGTGGTACACGACTTCGGAGTCGTACTGCGCTCCGACGCCGGCGAGAGATTTCTTTTCCGCTTCGGGAATGCCCAGACGATCGAAGGTATTCTTGATATCATCCGGTACTTCATCCCAACTGGCACGCATCTGGGTATTCGGCCGTACATACGTGATGATGTTATCCATATCGAGCCCGCTGATATCGGGACCCCATTCCGGATAAGGCATCTTATTAAAAATGTCCAGAGACTTCAGCCGGAAATCCAGCATCCACTTCGGTTCGTCCTTCTTGGCAGAAATCTCGCGGACAATGTCCGGTGTCAGGCCAGCATCCGTACGATAGGAATATTTAAAATCGTTGCGAAAGTCATACATATTGTGCAGATCATCCAGAGAATCAATGACCTGTTCCGTTTTAAGCTTCCGCTCCTTTGCTTTCATATCTTCCGTCATTGTCATCACCTGCCTAATTATTCCTGGAAGGAATCGTAGCCGTTCTTCTCGATTTCATCAATCAGGGAAGCATCTCCGGTCTTTACAATGCGGCCTTTAATCAAGACATGTACCACATCCGGATGCAGTTTTTGCAGAATTTCGCTATGGTGCGTAATGATGAGCAGTGCGTTTTCTTCATTATGGTATTTGTTGACTGCTTCCGATACGATGCGGACAGCGTCGACATCCAGGCCGGAGTCGATTTCGTCAAGCATGGTCAGTTTCGGTTCCAGCATGCACATCTGCAGAATTTCGTTCTTCTTGCGTTCGCCGCCGGAAAACCCTTCATTGACATACCGCTGTGCATAGGAGCGATCCATCTTCAGCGTATCCATCATAGCGTGAAGCTTTCTGCGGAACGGCATGATGCGCTGCGTTGATCCGGATACGGTGCTCTTGGCGTTGCGGATGAAGTTCTCGACCGTAATGCCCTGAACGGAAATCGGGTTCTGAAAGGCCATAAAAATACCGGCTTTGGCCCGCTCGTTAACGGGTTCTCCGGTAATTTCACGGCCTTCGAAATAAATCTTGCCGCCAGTGACTACGTACTTAGGATTGCCCATTATCGCATTGAACAAAGTCGATTTACCAGCCCCGTTGGAGCCCATAATGACGTGAGTTTCGCCTTTATTAATGACAAGATCCACGCCCTTTAAAATTTCTTTTCCTTCTACAGCTACTTTCAAGCCTTCGACACGTAACAGTTCACTCATGGTATCCTCTCCTATAATCTCTTAATACTGAAGTGACTAATTATTAGCTTTTTACTATGATTTATTATAGTCAGTTTGTTTTTATCTGTCAATTGAATAATTACAGTTGATGGACAGTCACAAACACGCTCGGCAGGAAATCTTTTCATAGTTCAATTTCCTACTTAATTGCCATGGATTATTATAGTCAATTTCATAGTAAAGTACAAGGGTATTTTATGAAATATCATAAGCTGAAATTTGCACTTACGTTTGGAAGGATAATTTACCCTCGTTACTTGCATTCTCAAAGCAGGTAGCTGTTAGCAGATAGCATTTAGCTTTTGGCCTCGCCTACGACTGAGTGGCTGGTGGGTAGTGGACAGAGTGGTCACTACTGTCGTGCGGGCAGTTTTCTTGGCGGATTCTTGAGGAAGATTGCAGCGGGTATTCAAGACAGCCAGCCTTCGGCAGAATGGGCCATCACCCACCGCTTTCCGGAAGTCCCGATACCATCGGGCCTTCCTGCGGTTCCCCCTCTTCAAGGTCGCGTAGCGACGTCGAAGAGGGTCTCTACTGCCCCTATTGGGGGTATTGGTGTGGATTTAACAGCGTTTCTATCGAACTAATTCCTGTTATCCTACTGGCCACCCACCGCACAGTGGAAGGCAGACTGCGAAAAAAAGAGACTGTGAAACGACGGACAATCGTAGTTTCACAGTCTCTTACTTTAATACACGCTATTTTTATTTAACGATCATGTAAATAATGAAGACGTTGATAATGGCGGCAATACCGGTAACGAGGGTACCCATCGTCTGGGCCTTGTAGCCGTCTTCCACTTCCATATCACCAAAGTTCGTAACAACCCAGAAGTAAGAGTCGTTGGCGTGAGATACGGTCATGGCACCGGCACCGATAGCAATAACGGTCACGGCAGCCAGGATCGGAGTTCCCAGACCCAGCGTCGTCATGAGCGGAGCCATAATACCGGCCGTCGTCGTAATGGCAACGGTGGAAGAGCCCTGAGCCGTCTTGAGGATTGCCGAAAGCAGGAACGGGAAGAAGATACCGAGTCCTGCCAGTGTGGAAGAATTGGCCTTGATGAAGGCCACCATATTGGTCGAAGCAATGACCTTACCAAGTACACCGCCGGCAGCCGTAATGAAAAGAATCGGGCCGCAAATCTTCAGCGTTTCGTTCGTAATTTCATAGAAGACCTTTACCTTGTCTTCCATCGGACGGGAGAAGAACAGCATTGCACCGAGAATGACACCGACCGTGATAGCAATGATCGGAGTGCCGAGGAACGTGATAATAGGAATCTTGTTTCCAGCCATGTTCATGGCACTGGAGAGAGCCATCAGGATGATCGGGACAATGATAGGAGCAAAGCTCATGAACGCACTCGGCAGTTCGCCGTAGCTTGCCATCAGTTCTTCATAGGACTGTTCCGTAGCTTCTGCCCCTTCTGCTGCCATTTTCTTTTCTTCCTTCGTCTGGATGCGGGAACCAATATAGTTAGCATAGAAGTAAGCCGCAATCATCGGCAGGATGGAAGCGCATGCACCCATGGCAATAACGAGAATCAGGTTCGTTTCCATGTGCAGCCCTTCGTACAGCGTGTTAGCAGCCGCAATCGGTCCCGGTGTAGGCGGAATGAAGCAGTGGGTAATGTAAAGGCCCATGGACATAGCTACCGCCGTAGCCACACCCGAAGCATGGGTCCGGCGAACCAGAGCTTTACGAATCGGGTTCAAAATAACGAACCCACTGTCGCAGAATACAGGGATAGAAACAATCCAGCCCATAATCAGGACAGCCAGGGACGTATTGTTCTTCCCCACAAGTTTGACAACACAGTCTGCCATCTTGAGAGCCGCACCGGTTTTTTCAAGCAGGGTCCCGATAAGGGCACCCATGATGATAACAATACCGATGCTGTTGAAGGTTCCGGAAAAGCCGGCGCTGACGACGTCGGCAATGCCCAGCGTCTTCCCCGTCTTGACGAGAGAAATACCACCAATCAGCCCAAAGATTACAGAAACACCTAAAATTGACAGGAACGGATGCACATGATACTTGGAGATTGCGACAATCATGACAATGATAGCAATAACGAACGCAATCATAAGAGGAAATCCGGTCAATTTACTCACTCCCTTCCATATTTATATAATTGTGAGCACAATCCCTCCTTGTGCTCTGTCACAAAATAGTATACTACAATTCCCGTCAAGCGATTGTAAAATTTTGAAAATTGCCTTTATTTTTTCTAATTTCTGTATTTATTGTATAAAAGCGGTTCATGTGAAACAAAATAATAAATATCACACAAACAGTGAATTTATGCTTGAGAGTGGGTACTTATTTCTGCCCCGAGTGATAGGTTGACAGAATGGTAAATATTAGGAAAATTTTGAGAGAATTTTATTAACGCGCACTCTATTAGCATATACTAATATACAAAAATCAGGGTACATGCTGTTTTGTCTGCGTGTACCCTGATTACCCACATTACCCTGCTGCCGCTGCAGCGGGACGTTTTCCAGTCTCTATGAATTTCTTACTTCACCAGCATATCGATGAACGTATCCTTTGACAGATTATGGAAGAATTCTTCAATATCGACATCCTTCAATGCACGATTCAGATCCTCCCTATTCACCTGCGCACCAATGAGATACGGTTTCAGTTCATCCTTTTCCTTGTTGCCAAAATAATCCCCAAAGATATCAAAGTCAGTAATGCGTCCATCCTTGACGTTCATATGGATCTGGAACTTGCCGCAGCCCGGCAGATACCGTTCCTTCTGGATATCATACTTCGGAGAATATCCGTAGTTCCATTCCCATTTATCGTAGCGTTCAGCTTCCAGTTTCTTAACGGCCGCAATTTCCTCGTCAGTCAGCGTATGCGGCACAATCTCTTCGGATCCGGCCATTTCTTCCACGAGCATCTTCATGAAAGTTTCGAGGGGAACCTTCTTTTCCATGCAGTCCAGTACGTTGGTTACATGGGCACGGACAGATTTGACACCCTTAGATTCAATTTTATCCTTGGAAACCTTGAGGGCCTTGGAAAGCACGGTAAGGTCGACATTGTACAAAATAGCTCCATGATCCATGATACGTCCTTGTTTGATGTACTGAGCGTTGCCGGAAAACTTCTTGCCGTCGATGGTAATATCATTGCGGCCGGAAATTTCCGCCTTAACACCGAGTTTTGCAAGTGCACGCACAACGGGCTTGTTAAAACGGGAAAAATCAAAGTCACTCATATCGTTGGTCTTTGAAACGATAATCGTGAAGTTCAGGTTGCCCAGGTCATGATATACAGCCCCGCCGCCGGAAAGCCGACGCACAACGTTGATATGGTGCTCCTCAACAAAGTCCTGGTTGATTTCAGCAATCGTGTTCTGGTTCTTGCCCACCACGATGGTGTTATCATTCCGCCAAAGCATAAAATACTCCTGACTGCGGTCCATGCAGTCAAACACGTACTGCTCCAAAGCGAGGTTAAAATACGGATTAAAACTCGGACTTTCGATATAAATCATGAATCATCTCTCCCAACGTGTGAAGAAGCACTGTCGTCTGCCGTGCTTTCTTCCTGGATTTCTACAAATTACAGTATAATCGACTGGCCATATTCACGCCAGATAAAAGTCGGTTTTTCCCGACCATATTTTCTTACATCATTTTCTGCCATACGGCCATACTGGAAACGGTCGTTATCCGGATCCGGCAAATGATAGAGCACAAGCTGACGAATAGACAGCTGCTCAAAAAGGATGCGGCGCCCTGCCGCATTGTTATAAAAGACAGGTGTCACAAAGGCATAATCGATGTCAATTCCTTCCAGGCAGCGAAAATCCGCTTCCTGATAATCGGCATCTGCCATGACAAGGAGTTTTTTTCTCCCTAACGCCAGAAGATACGCGTAAACGGGAAGAGAAAAGTGCCGGGGATCCAGGTGATGCGTCCGAATAAGCCGCAGTCTGATATCTTCTCCCAATTCTGCCTCCCCTTCCTTAAAGTGAAGCAGTTTACCGCCAAATTCCTCATACGCTCTCTTCAGGCCCGTCGTCTGGTCCAGTACCGGCAATACCAGTCCCTTTACCTGATTGTGGGCCATGTAGGTAAATAAATAATTGCTGAAATAATGATCGAAATGAGAATGGGAAAAGAGCAGATAATCTATATTAGAAAGATAGCCCCTGCCTTCTGCCATGGCACGCCAGACGGTATCCGGCAGCTGCACAAAGCTGTGGCTGAGATCTTTGTAGAGACCGTCGAACAGAAAGCGGGTTCCCTCATATTGTATATAAACGCCGCAGTTTCCTAATAATACGGCCTTACCTTCATCCATAGTTCATGCTCCTGAAAATGAGAAAATTACCACCCAAGGGAACACCTTTGGGTGGTAATAACAAATCACAAATTACTTCTTTTCAATGTTCTTAGGTCCAAAGATGAAGACTTCCAAGTCTTTATCATATTCACGGCCCATTTCAAGGCCTTCGATTTCACCAATCAGAATGTCCGTCGTCAGAAGCACCTTGCAGCCTTCAATGACGTGACCGCCAAAGGCATTGCCTTTTTGGTCAGACAGGGTGAAATGAACATGCAGCAGGCATTCACCTTTGGTATTGTGGCAAATCATACCCGTCATACCGAGCAGTTCAATCGGACCGTCCATGGTAATCGGGGTGCTGTAGCCATATCCAGCCTTCTTATCAGGCAGAGCAACCGGATCATAGAAAGCAACTTTTGCCAGAGAGCCCATACCGCTCAGGATAAAACCGTTATTGATATGGTTTTCGGCACAGATTCTTTCAAGACCTTTCAGGACATCTTCACCGGGAGACATTCTGGCTGCTACTACTCTGCTAATTTTACCGCCTGATGCCATACTAATCATGTTGATCTCTCCTTTTCATTTCACAACTACATTCATATCTTTTTCCGGAACCTTGACCAGGGCACATTGGTCCTCATTAATGAGTCCTGCTTTGTCCATGCGGCGCATATAGTCCAGGACAATATCCGTAGCCGGGACAGGAACGCCCATCTCGTCGGCAAGCGCTTTCGCGTTCTTAATGTCCTTATAGTGGACGGCAATGCGGGCCGAAGCCGTAAAGTCACGGTGGATCATCTTCATTGCCTTACCGTCAAGGACTGCACTTTGTGCAAATCCGCCCTTAATGGCATTATACAGCGTTGTCGGATCAAGCCCGGCTTTCTTGGCAAAAGCAAAAGCTTCACCCATGGCAATCAGATGAATCCCCACGATCATGTTGTTGGCCAGTTTGGCAATATCGCCGCAGCCGGTACTTCCCATGTACGTGACACTGGAACCCATATACTCCAGATAAGGCTTGACATCATCAAATACAGCCTTATCACCTCCGACCATGATGGCCAGTGTCCCGCCTTCAGCGCCTGACACACCGCCGCTGACCGGAGAATCAAGGATGTCAATTCCCTTTGCTTTCGCTTTGGGGAAAAGCTTCCGGATAATCGAGGGTGCAGTAGAACTCGTATCCACGATGATGCAATGTTCCTTCTTTACAGCAATGATTTCGTTAATCACCGATTCAACGATTTCATTTTTCGGCAAAGAAAGGAAAATCAAATTACATTTTTCGTAAATTTCCTGATTTCCTTTGGTACGAGTACCGCCGGCTTTCTCGAATTTGTCCAAAGAAGCGGGAATGACATCCGCACCCAGCACCGGACCACCACTCTTTTTAAGTATATTGACAGCCATCGGCAAGCCCATATTTCCAAGACCAATGAATCCAACAGTATACTTCATACGAATGCCCCCTTCTTCTTCATGATGAAATACTGATTCAACCGTAAAACTGGGCTGAATCAGTATTTCTCATTGTACTTCTAAAAGCTTACTTTCTCTTTTTCTTGTTCGGCATATGGATGCATCTGCCAAGTCCATCCAGGGCAGCTTCTCTCATAGCTTCGGTCACAGTCGGATGAGAGTGAATCGTAGCAACCAGGTCATCCAGCGTCAGTTCAGCTTCAATAGCCAGAGCACCTTCGCAGATGAGGTCGGAAGCACGTGGCCCAATGATGTGCATGCCGAGGACTTCATTGTATTCCTTGCCGGCAATAATCTTGACAATGCCTTCGCCGCCGTTCATAATCAATGCCTTGCCGTTGCCGCTCATCGGGAACTTGCCGACGATATAGTCAATTCCCATTTCCTTGGCTTTTTCTTCGGTCAGGCCGACAGATGCAGCTTCCGGTTCAATGTAAACGCAGGTCGGGTTCGTTCTTTCATCATAGACGGAAGGAATGCCCATGATGTTTTCAACAGCAACTTCGCCCATGGCAGATGCCGTATGGGCCAGCTGAGCCTTACCCAGAACACAGTCGCCGATAGCATAAATGTTCGGAACGTTGGTCTGCATTTGGTCGTTGACCACAATGCGGCCCTTCTGATTTTCAATGCCGGCAGCTTCCAGGTTGATGGACTTCGTGTTAGGACGACGGCCTACAGCCACCAGAACCTTTTCAGCTTCGAAGGAAACTTCCTTATTGGTCTTCTTATCGAGGCATACAACCTTGGCGCCAACAGGAGAGTTCTCAACAGACTGGACAGGGCATTCCAGATGGAATTCGATGCCCATCTTCTTCATATGAGCTACACCAATCTTGGTCAGGTCGCCATCGAGCATCGGCAGTACGTGATCCAGAGCTTCAACAACAGTAATCTTCGTGCCGAATGCTGCATAAGCGCAGGCAATTTCCAGACCAATTACGCCGCCGCCGATAACCACCATGGACTTCGGCAGTTTTTCAAGAGACAGAGCACCGGTAGAATCGATGCAGTTCGGGTTTTCTTTCAGACCAGGAATCGGAGGAACTGCGTTAATAGAACCCGTAGCTACGACAAAAGCATCTGCCGTCATGTTCTCGGTCTTGCCATCAGGGGTCTTCACAGCCAGCGTCTTGCTGTCCACGAAGCTTGCAGAACCTTCGATGTGTTTAATCTTATTGGCCTTGAACAGACCGCCGATACCGGAAGTCAGCTTATGGGAAATATCGTTCTTATGTTTAATAACCTGCGGGAAGTTGACCTTCACGCCATCTACATCTACACCAATTTCCTTGCCTTGATCCTGAATTTCAGAAATCAATTCTGCAGAATGCAGCAGGCATTTGGTCGGAATGCAGCCGATATTGAGGCAGGTACCGCCAAGATACTTTTCATCAATAACAGTAACCTTGGCACCGAGCTGAGAAGCACGAATAGCAGCTACATAGCCGCCAGGGCCGGCGCCGATAACCACGATGGACGTATCCTTCTTGGGCTGAGTCGGAGCAGCAGCGGCAGCAGCCGGTGCAGCAGCCGGTGCAGCAGCAGGAGCGGCGGCAGCAGCACCGCCGACAGTTTCACCCGGTTTACCAATGTAGCCCAGCAGACCCTTTACAGGAACATCTTCCCCTTCCTGGGCAACAATCTTAATCAGGGTACCATCAACTTCAGCGTTGACTTCGTTCGTCAGCTTATCGGTCGTGATTTCAACAATCGGTTCGCCGGCCTTGACAGCGTCCCCTTCTTTTTTCAGCCATTTCGTAACTTCGCCTTCCTCCATGGTCAGACCAAGTTGAGGCATAATAATTTCAGAAGCCATCTACAATTCCTCCAATACAAATTTATCTTGCAGGCAACTCTTTAAAAAAGACCTTCTTAGAAGATCACCAACTAAGAAGGTCTTTGGATCTCAGCTTAGAGCAGGATCTCCATCGGGTTCTGCAGCAGGTCTCTTACAGCACATTCAAACTTAGCAGCCACAGATCCATCAATCAATCTGTGATCAAAGGTATGGGAAATTCTCATTACCTTGTGCTTGGAAATCTTGCCGTCGTCGTCCATGTACAATTCATCTTGAGCGGCGCAAACACCAAGGATACTGGAGTCAGGCTGATTAATAATCGGGTTGAACGTTTCTACACCGAACATACCCAGGTTGGAAACCGTAAAGGTGGAGCCTTTATATTCTTCTACAGCCAGCTTGCCGTTTCTAGCGCGGGTTGCGAGGTCCTTAGCGCAATCATGGATTTCGCTCAGGCTCATCTTATCAGCGTCACGAATTACCGGCGTCAGCAGGCCATCATCCAGAGCTACAGCCATACCAAGGTTGATATGAGCTCTCTTGATGACGTTCTGGCCATCAATAGCTACCAGCATGTAGCGGTTGTTCTTCAGAGCCTTGGCAACTGCCTTCAGAACGAAATCGTTGACGGAGTACTTCACGCCCATTTTTTCATTGATTTCTTTACGCAGCTTGAACAGTTCCGTAACATCGACTTTGACGTTCTGAGTAACAGTCGGGCATTCCGTTACAGACTGCAGCATTCTCTTGCCAACGACTTTTCTCATGCCGGTCAGCTTTTCGACGACATCGCCGTCCATCAGTTCCACTGCACCAGTATGTTCTACTACCGGAGCAGGTGCAGGAGCGGCAGCCGCTTCCTTCTTGGCAGCAGGAGCCGGGTTCTTGGCAGCAGCCAGGATATCCTTTTGGATGATACGGCCCTGCGGACCGGAACCTTTGATATTGGTGTAGTCTACACCCATCTTGGCAGCGGTCTTTCTAGCCAGCGGAGAAATGCGGATTCTCTTACCGTTGACCGTCTTCGGAGCCGGTGCCGGAGCAGCCGGTTCAGCAGCGGCCGGAGCAGCAGCTGCAGGAGCAGCTTCAGCGGCAGGAGCTGCGGCAGCAGCGCCATCGCCAACTTTTTCGCCCGGTTCACCAATATAAGCCAGCAGGCCCTTTACAGGGACATCTTCGCCTTCCTGAGCAACAATCTTCAGGAGAACGCCGGCAGCTTCACTGTTAACTTCATTCGTCAATTTATCCGTGGTGATCTCAACGATAGGTTCACCAACTTCAACTTTGTCCCCTTCATGCTTTAACCAGGTGGTTACAGTACCTTCTTCCATGGTTAAACCCAGTTGGGGCATTCTTACCTCGTAAGCCATGTTTTCTCCTCCTCCTAGATTACTTATTCAGAACAGCCTTGACTGCTTTGACGATATCTTCAGGATGAGGGAAGTTCACGTCTTCCAGAGGTGGGCTGAACGGAGAGGTAATATTCAGGCCGCAGACACGTTTAACAGGAGCATCCAGTTCATCGAACAGGTCTTCTGCAATCTGTGCGGAAATTTCACCGGCATAGCTGCCTCTCTTGCATTCTTCGGATACAACGATTGCATTGTGGGTCTTGCTTACGGACTTCACAATAGCATCCCAATCCAGAGGAACCAGAGTACGCAGATCCAGAACTTCTACATTGATGCCTTCCTTAGCCAGGGTTTCAGCAGCTTCCAGGGCGAAGTTAACTTCTCTGGACCAGGTAATAATGGTCAGGTCGGTACCTTCGCGTTTCACTTCGGCTTCACCGATAGGAATCGTATATTCGCCGTCAGGAATCTCTTCTTTATGAGCATAAAGCAGTTTATGTTCCATGAAGATAACCGGGTCATTGTCACGGATAGCAGACTTCAGCAGGCCCTTTGCATCCTTAGCGGAGCACGGAGCAATAACCTTCAGGCCAGGCATATGGCAGAAGATATTTTCCAGGGACTGAGAATGCTGGCCGGCGTTTCTTCTGCCGGAGCCCATAGGCATTCTGATAACCATAGGAATGGTCAGCTGACCACCGGTCATGTAACGCATCTTAGCAGCCTGGTTCAGGATCGGGTCTGCGCAGACGGTCATGAAGTCGTTGTACATCAATTCAGCAACCGGACGCATACCTCTCATAGCAGCGCCGACGGACATGCCGATAAAACCAGATTCGGAAATAGGAGTATCAATAACTCTATCAGCACCGAATTCATCACGGAAACCACGGGTAATACCGAAAACGTTACCCATAACGCCCATATCTTCGCCGAGGATGATGACGTTCTTGTCTCTTTCCATTTCCTCGTGCAGGGCTTCACCAATGGCTTTACTTACACTTAATTTCTTGCTCACCGTGCTACACTCCTTTCATTATCAGAGCTGTACATTTCTGTAGTAGCTTCGCTAGGATCAGGCCAATCGGAATCCTCGGCAAACTTCAAAGCAGCTGCAACTTCATTCTTAGCTGCATCTTCAATGCCCTTCAGTTCGTCTTCCGTAGCTGTACCATCTTTGAGGAGCTTAGCTCTCATATTAACGATACAATCCTTCTTGTGAGCTTCTTCCATGTAGGAAGCAGGACGATAAGTTGCAGGGTCGCCGCAGTAATGGCCCTGATGACGGTAGGTTTCGAATTCAAGGAGATACGGACCCTTGCCGCTTCTAGCATAGTCCAGAGCTTTCTTGACAGCAGAGTAAACAATCGTAGGATCGTTGCCGTCGAAGGTTTCGCCCGGAATATCATAAGCCTTTGCACGTACGGACAAATACTTCGTATTGGTTACACGATGAACTTCAGTAGATACTGCATAGCGGTTGCTTTCGATTACATAGACAACCGGCAGCTTCCAGGCGGCAGCCATGTTGAGAGATTCATGGAATACGCCCTGGTTGGAAGCGCCATCACCGAAGAAGCAAACCGTAACATGGTTATCTTTCCAAATCTTGGAAGCCAGTGCGGAACCGGTAGCGATAGCAAGACCGCCGCCTACGATACCGTTGGCGCCCAGGTGATGCAGGCCTGCTACATCAGCAATGTGCATAGAACCGCCCTTGCCTTTGCAGTAACCAGTTTTTTTACCCATCAGTTCAGCGAACATCTTATTCATGTCGCCGCCTTTAGCGATGCAATGACCATGGCCTCTGTGTGTCGTGGTCATGTAATCTTCCTTATCCATAGCATAGCAAGCACCACTTGCTACGGCTTCCTGACCAATGCTCAGATGGATGTTACCAGCGAGCATGCCCTTCATGAAGCAGTCGGCAGCTGCTTCTTCGAAGTCTCTGATACGCACCATCGTGGTATACAGATCAAGAAGCATCTTTTTCGTGAATTTCGTTTCAGCCACTTAAATCACCCTCCCAAGTGTTTTAAAAAACTATGCTAACATACACCCTTCCTTTGGGTTGTCCTCGCCACGCGCTTCCAAAATGATCCTCTCCCCCGATTGGGGGAGAAGATAATCAGCTTATTTCTTCATGAAGCTCGGCAGGAACAGCGAAAGCTGAGGAACATATGTAACAACCGCCAAGGCAACGATACCAGCAACAATGAACGGAACAATCTTTCTGCAGATTTCCGTTACAGATACACCGCCGACGTTACATCCTACATAGAGGTTGACGCCGACAGGCGGGGTAATCTGACCGATAGCCATGTTAACGGTCAGGAATACACCGGCGTGAATCAGGTCTACATGCAGTGCTTTCAGTACCGGAATGATAATCGGCAGCAGGATGAAGTATGCAGAGTTTGCATCCAGGAAGCAGCCTGCAACCAGGAAAATGATGTTGATGAGGAGCAGAAGGACGGTCTTACTGTCGCTGACAGCCAGCAGGGATTCGGACAGGTCCTTAGCCACGCTGGAAGTCGTCAGGATCCATGCATAGACTGCTGCAGCTGCTACAATGAACATAACCGTTGCAGAAGAAATTGCGGACTCAATGAAAATATCCTTCAAATCCTTAAACTTGATTTCCTTGTAGACAAACATACCAACAAACAAGCCGTACACAACAGCTACACCAGCAGCTTCGGTCGGAATAAAGATACCGCCGTAGATACCGCCGAGGATGATAACAGGAGTAAACAGGCCCCACGCAGCTTCTTTAAAAGCTTTGATTCTAAGGTTCATCGGCATAGGAGGCTGCAGTTTAATATTCGGGTTGTTTCTGCTTTCCCATTTAGCTGCATAGTAGTAAGCGATACCAACGATGATACCAGGAATGATACCAGCGGTGAACAGCTTACCAACAGAAGCATCGGCGATAGATGCATACACAACGAACGCGATGCTCGGAGGAATAATGATACCGATAGCACCAGCCGCGGCAACAAGTGCGGACGGCATGCTCTTGCCATAACCAACCTGAGTCATTGCAGGAATCAGGATAGGCCCGATAGCGGCTACGGTTGCAGGACCGGAACCGGAAATAGCAGCAAAGAAGCAAGCTACAATAACTACAACTGCGATCAGGCCGCCTTTTCTGTGGCCCACGCAGGCATTTGCGAAATCAACCAAACGTCTGGAAATACCGGCGTGTTCCATAATGACACCGGCCAGAATGAAGAACGGAATAGCGAGCAGTGCAAATTTAGCAGTGCCGGAATACATGATGCCAGGAATAATGGAAAGCGGGAAGTCCGCGTAAATCAAACCTGCCGAAGCAGCGATCCCCAATGCGGCACCGATAGGTACGTTCAGGATTACCATCAGGAAGAATAACCCGAACAGAATCAATGTCATCATTTTTCACTACCCCCATTCTCGCCCCAAAGTTTTTTGGCTTCAATGATGGTAGCTTCCAGAACGTGGATACAAACGAAGAAAGCACCAACAGGAATGGAAAGGCCCTGTACGTACTGAGGCATACCCAGCACAGGGGTCGTAGAACCCATCTTTACCTGACCTTCAACCATTTCGATACCGTAATAAACCAGGCCAGCCATCAAAGCCAGAGAACAAATACCAGAGAAAATAACCAGGATGGCTTTAGCTTTACCATGAAAATGGTCCACAAAATAGCTCATGCCCAGATGAGCATTCTTCCTGAACCCTAATGCGATACCAAACATGGTAACCCATACGAAGACCGTTACCGTCAATTCTTCCGTGAAGGAGAACGACATGGATGCGACGGATCTAAACACTACGTTCAGGAAGTTCATGATGGTCATATAAGCCATCATAATGACTACCAGGATCTCCTCAATATGGGAGATGATATTCAATAAAAACTTCACCTTGCCTCACCCCGCTCAATCAACATCACTGCTGAAAGATTCAGATGCATGAGAGGATAACACCTCCATTATCCTCTCATGCAGCCACTTCAAAAATTAGAACTTATAGCCGAAAGCTTCAAAGGTCTCAGCACCGAATTTATCCTTATACTTAGCATAAACCGGCTTCATAGCTTCCTTCATCTGGTTGATAGCTTCAGGAGACAGTTCGTTGACCTGCATACCGCCATCCTTGAACTGTTGAATGATAGAAGCATCGAGCTTACGGGATTCAGCAACCTGTTTCTTGCAGGCATTCTTAGCTGCTTCCGTGAAGATCTTCTTTTCGTCATCAGTCAGTCTCTTCCAAGTCTTGTCGCTGACGCTCAGGATAATCGGGTCATAAGAATAGTTCCAAATCGTCATGTACTTCTGAACTTCGTTAACCTTTGCGGAACGAATGGTATCGTACGGGTTTTCCTGACCATCAATAGCACCCTGCTGCAGTGCAGTGAAGCATTCGCTCCAAGGCATCTGGGTCGGGTCGGTATCCAAAGCTCTGAATACATCCATCAGGACGGAAATAGCCGGAATTCTGATCTTCATGCCCTTCAGGTCTTCCGGTTTGGTAATCGGACGAATGTTGTTGGTAATCTGACGGAAACCGTTTTCACCAGCAGCCAGAGCATGTACACCCTTAGCTTCCATTTCTTTCTGAATCAGTTTGAAACCAGTGCTGCCATCTTTGAAGATATATTCATCTACGCTCTTGTAGCCGTTCGGGAACAGCCAAGGCATGGAAACAACACCGAGTTTAGGAACTACGTTGGAAATGATCATCGTGGAGTGCAGGTCGCAGTCGGTAGCGCCGTTGAAGACCATTTCAACACCCTTTGCCTGGTCACCGGAAGAGAGCTGTTCGTTGCCGTAGATGTTGATCTTGTACTTACCTTTGGTCTTCTCTTCAACTTCCTTCTTGAATTCCTTAGCAGCTACGTGCCATACGGAGTTTTCACTCGTCGTTACGTTCATTTTCAGCGTAACAGGCTTGCTGCTGCTCCCGCTGCCGGAACCACTCTTACCGCCGCACCCTGCAACTGTTGCAGCAGCCAGAGCCATGCACGCAGCACTCACTAACATTTTTTTCTTCATCTCTAAACTCCTCCTTTGAATTCTTACATCTGATATGTATGAATTTTATTAGTCCATGAATTATGAATAGTTCATGAATAACCAATCCTCAGTGAATTCCGTCTTTTCTGCTACTTTACCTCGTCCAGCCATTTATTGAAATAGGCCAGCCAATAGTACATGTTGTCAGCAAAGAGGAATTCTTTTGCTTCCTTCGCTTTCTTGTCCATCAAGAGATTGAAGAGCTTTTCGTGTTCCTTCACCAAAACTGTCAAGTGCTTATCTGTCACATTCGTAATTTCGGATAAGTAGTGCCGGAACATCACTCCGTGTTCCTGCATCGTATTATAAAACAGGTGGTTGCGGGAGCCTTTGATCACCGCCATATGGAACTCGTAATCCATCTTGTTGAAGAGATCCCGATCGCCTTTTTTCCCGGCCAGCCGAATTCCATCAATGGCCGCCTGCAGCTGCTGTTTATCTTCAGCACTTGCACGTCGTACGAAGAAATCTATCGAACGGAACTCTATGGCTTGTCTGAACTCAAAAAATTCTTTGAATTCCTCGCTCGACAGGGTTACCTTCCTGCTGGTCTCGTGAGGCCCCTGTTCAGAGTACTGCAAATCATCAGCCCTCTTTACAAAGGAACCCACACCTTGAATCGTGGAAATCACGCCCCTGCCCTGGAGCTTCTGCAGCGCCGCCCGAACGCTTGTCCGGCTTGCTCCGAACATCGCACAAAGTTCATTTTCGGATGGTAATTTCTCCCCAACTAACAGCTCCTTACCATTAATCATGGAAAGTAGCTTTTGCGTAATTCTTTCAGTTAAGGACACCTTCTCTTTCGTCTTAGCAAGGTTCATATTCTACCATCCCAATACTTTGCTGGAGAGCAAGTAAATCAACTTTCTCCAACAAAAGCGGTTATTTTCTAATTAAGTAGAAATTTTAGATTCTTTAGAATTTACTATCCTGTATTCTTTCGTCTCTACTTGTATTACCGCTCGCCTCTAATTATCATACAACTAAAAATTTTTGCAAGCTTTTTCCGAATATTTCCCTTTTTCAGTCCAATACAGACGAATAAAATCCGATTAATGTAACAAAATGAACATATTAATTAAAAATATTCAATTTAGTCCAAATCAGACAACCTGAAGGGAGCAAAAAAGCAAAAGAAATACGTCCCCATACGCGTTTATTATAGCACTTATCACACAAGTCGGGGGAAAAAATTTAAATTAGAAAAATGGACATATTTTACAAATGTAATACAAGTTTTGATAATATAAGCTGGAAATTTATTCAAAACGTTAAATTTTAAAAGAATTATTTTTAGAAAAGTGGTAAAAAAATACCCCATTTAAATTTAATCTTAAACGCCTGAATTTTTAATAATGATGACGTTGTTTCGCATTCCTTCATGGTTTCACTAAAAAAGAGAAATCAAGCAATCTATGCGTAAAAGCGGCCAATTCTTCAAAAAAATGTACTTTTGGAATGGACAAAATAATTTTTATATCGAAGGATTATAAATTTTATTACTTAAACGTACGGGAAACAGGTACATTTGAACGCTACAGCTCTAGATAACTTGTACTACACTTGAAAAATAGATTGGAATACTCGGCAGCACATGCCGAGAACGAAAAAAGATATCACTTAGAAAACGCTTATATGTGATTGATTCAAAGAAAAAAACAACGATGCAAGATCCTAGTACGAAAGTAGATTACTTGCCGCAGCATGACCTGGGTTATGAATGACGATTATTATATGTGCGGCACAAGGATTCACCGACGGGAATAGGATAATCATGCAGCAGCCATTTTCTAGACTATCCGCTTCCCGATTGCAATCTATTTTGAGGCGTTCTTCGGATCAATCACAGCAGAGTATAAAACTGTTGAGATAAGACTGCTGCCAGGAATAAAAAGTGGTCGTTGAAATACAGATTCTTCACGGAAATTTGTGGACTAAAAGACATTTGACGATTGAAAAAGGACATTAACTCCTCCAAAATATAATCGTCGAAACCATACCTTGGGAGGAGAAAATGTCCTTTACTAATTACATTATTCAAAATAGTGCAGAATGTCAAGATGCCTTTTACAAAGTCTTCATGCCGGAAGACCCTTTTGATGACAGCCAGGAAATAGTTGTTTGCAGTGAAAAGAAATATACCGACTTCCGTTGTCCTAAATGTGGTCAGAAAATGTATTCTTACGAGCCATTTTCCACCTACTTGAAAAGCTTCCCTGCGTATTCCGAGCACACCAGGATGATCCGCTTTGAAGGGCATCGCTTCCGCTGCTCCTGCTGCCATGCAACCATCACTAAGCTTATTCCCTTTAAATATCCTGGCACTCGCATTACCATGAGGGCTTCCCTTTGGATCGAGACGCTGCTTCGTACATGAAGGAAGAGATGGCAGCCCTCTATGAATTAAGGGACTATAACAAGGCTCTTGCAGGATGGAAGCTCTGGTTAGGTTTGCTAAGATTAAGTGGCCAAAAGAAGAGCTTACGGATACAGAGATGATGAGTACTTTTTCACGTTAATTCGCTACCTCTCAATTCCAACCGTAAGAGGTATACTCCCGAAAAAAAACGTGAAGAACCAAAATTTACGGAATCTTGCAGGCAAAAGAAAAACTCCTGAACGACATTACGTCATTCAGGAGTCAATCCAACCGGCAACGCCCTATCCTCCCGGACCGTTTCCAGTCGAGTACTTTCGGCGTACAAGGGCTTAACTACTGTGTTCGGCATGGGAACAGGTGGATCCCCTTGGCTATCATCACCGGATTCTCTGAAGGCATGAGCCCTCAAAACTTCATGAAGAGACTTTCACATCTTCTATCTCGAGCTTAAGTCAAGCCCTCGACATATTAGTACAGGTCAGCTTAACACATTGCTGTGCTTCCACATCCTGCCTATCAACCTTGTAATCTTCAAGGTGTCTTACCGGATCACTCCGTGAGAGATCTCATCTCAGGGATGGTTTCACGCTTAGATGCTTTCAGCGTTTATCCGTTCCGGACGTAGCTACCCAACTATACCCCTGGCGGGATAATTGGTACACCAGCGGTCCGTCCACTCCGGTCCTCTCGTACTAGGAGCAGCCCCCTTCAAATCTCTTACGCCCGCGATGGATAGGGACCGAACTGTCTCACGACGTTCTGAACCCAGCTCACGTACCACTTTAATGGGCGAACAGCCCAGCCCTTGGGACCGACTTCAGCCCCAGGATGTGATGAGCCGACATCGAGGTGCCAAACCTCCCCGTCGATATGGACTCTTGGGAGAGATTAGCCTGTTATCCCCAGGGTAGCTTTTATCCGTTGAGCGATGGCCCTTCCACAAGGATGCCACCGGATCACTAAGCCCTACTTTCGTACCTGCTCGCCGTGTTTGGCTCGCAGTCAAGCTCCCTTCTGCCTTTACACTCGCCGCGCGGTTTCCGTCCGCGCTGAGGGAACCTTTGGGCGCCTCCGTTACTCTTTAGGAGGCGACCGCCCCAGTCAAACTGCCCGCCTAACACTGTCCCGAGGATCGTTGCTCCTGCGGTTAGAATCCCGATATTCAAAGGGTGGTATCCCAACGGTGACTCCGCATACCCCGGAGGGCATGCATCCATGTCTCCCACCTATCCTGTGCGTCGAATATCAGAACCCAATATTAGGTTACAGTAAAGCTCCATGGGGTCTTTCTGTCCAGTCGCGGGTAACCTGCATCTTCACAGGTATTTCAATTTCACCGGGTCCCTCGTTGAGACAGTGCCCAAATCGTTACACCTTTCGTGCGGGTCGGAACTTACCCGACAAGGAATTTCGCTACCTTAGGACCGTTATAGTTACGGCCGCCGTTCACTGGGGCTTCAGTCAAATGCTTTGGGTCGAACCCGGACATCCTTCTTTAACCTTCCAGCACTGGGCAGGTGTCAGCACCTATACATCAGATTTCTCTTTCGCAGGCACCTGTGTTTCTGGTTAACAGTCGCTTGGGCCTCTTCTCTGCGACCACACCGCGCTCCGCGAGCAAGTCGCTTCACGCTTGTGGCTACCCTTATCCCGAAGTTACGGGTACATTTTGCCGAGTTCCTTAACGAGGGTTCTCCCGCGCACCTTAGGATCCTCTCCCCGCATACCTGTGTCGGTTTACGGTACGGGCGGCTGCTCTCTCACTAGAAGCTTTTCTCGGCAGCGTAGGCCCAGCCCCTTCGGGAACAAGTTCCCTCCGCATCACGCCTTGGCCTCAGTGCACGGATTTGCCTGTGCACCAGCCTGCACGCTTGCACGCGATCTACCATTCTCGCGCGGACCTGCCTTCCTGCGTCACTCCATTGCTCAAACAATCGCAGCCGGTACTGGAATATCAACCAGTTGTCCATCTCCTACGCCTTTTGCCTCGGATTAGGTCCCGACTTACCCTGAGACGACGATCGTTGCTCAGGAATCCTTATGCTTTCGGTGGATAGGATTCTCACCTATCTTTTCGCTACTCATGCCAACATTCTCACTTCCCACCAGTCCACCGTACCTTACAGTACGACTTCAGCCCGATGGGAACGCTCCTCTACCACGCGGTACAAGTACCGCATCCATAGCTTCGGTTCCATACTTTAGCCCCGGGAATCTTCGGCGCAGGGCCTCTCGACCAGTGAGCTATTACGCACTCTTTAAATGGTGGCTGCTTCTGAGCCAACATCCTGGTTGTTTGTGAGACCCCACATCCTTTTCCACTTAGTATGGCATTGGGGACCTTAGCTGATGGTCTGGGCTGTTTCCCTTTTGACAACGGGACTTATCTCTCGTAGTCTGACTCCCAGGCTCTGCAGCACAACCATTCGTAGTTTGACAGGGTTCGGTAACCTTTATGGTCCCTATCCCGATCAGTGCTCTACCGCCTGTGCTTACTGCCTGAGGCTAGCCCTAAAGCTATTTCGAGGAGAACCAGCTATCTCTGCGTTCGATTGGAATTTCACCGCTACCCACGATTCATCCGAAAGTTTTTCAACACTCACCGGTGCGGTCCTCCGCGCATTTTTACCTGCGTTTCAACCTGATCATGGGTAGATCACTACAGTTTCGGGTCTGCGAACACTAACTAGCCGCCCTGTTCAGACTCGCTTTCGCTTCGGCTCCGCATTTCCTGCTTAACCTCGCTAGTGCCCGCAACTCGTTGGCTCATTCTTCAATAGGCACGCCGTCGCTTGCGCTCCGACTGCTTGTAGACATACGGTTTCAGGTTCTCTTTCACTCCGCTCCCGCGGTTCTTTTCACCTTTCCCTCACGGTACTATACGCTATCGGTCACTAAGAAGTGTTTAGCCTTGGAGGGTGGTCCCCCCGACTTCCCACAAAATTCCTCGTGCTTCGTGGTACTCTGGATACCTGCCGCCTCGCTCTGCCCTTCGCCTACGCAGCTCTTATGCTCTCTGGCCTACCTTTCCAGGTAGTTCGGCTGGGCCTGACTCGGTTTGTGCAGGTCCGTAACCCCGGTCATCCGAAGATGACCGGTTTAGGCTCTGCCCTCTTCGCTCGCCGCTACTGTGGGCATCTCGTTTGATTTCTCTTCCTCCGGCTACTTAGATGTTTCAGTTCACCGGGTTCCCCTCCCGAAGGATACCAGCCCATGACGGCTGGTGGGTTTCCCCATTCGGACATCCACGGATCAAGACCTGCTTGCGGTTCCCCGTGGCTTTTCGCAGCTTACCGCGTCCTTCATCGGCTCTTAGTGCCAAGGCATCCACCGTATGCCCTTAGTAGCTTGACTTATTTTTTTGCTTCGATAAATCGTTCACTCCTTTGTCGCTTGGTCGTTCGCCGGAATCGATATACTAAGGTATTATCTCATCCGTCTCACTCCCGCGCTTCGCGGATTGAATCGATTTCTCTTCGCAAAACTCGCTAGATTTCTCTTGCGAGTTCAAGTACTAAGGAACTTCAGTTCCTTGGTTCTTTTCTCGTTAAACTCATTTCTAAATTCGCATTTAGATCAGAGGTGCTTGCATGTTCATCACAACATACAAGACTTTTTTGTCTCTTCTATGAAGTTTTCAGGGTTCATGAAATGTGGTGGAGACGAGGAGAATCGAACTCCTGACCCCCTGCTTGCAAGGCAGGTGCTCTCCCAGCTGAGCTACGCCCCCAGCATTACATACAATCAATGTCCAATTAAAATAATTGGTGGGCCTAAGAGGACTCGGACCTCTGACCTCACGCTTATCAGGCGTGCGCTCTAACCAGCTGAGCTATAGGCCCATTGATTGTGAGGGCAGAAACCCTCAAAACCAAATATTGATTATGACAGATGTGCGTCGACGAGAGATTGAACCAGGACCTCCGTCCTGATTGGTTCTCCATAGAAAGGAGGTGATCCAGCCGCTCGTTCTCGAACGGCTACCTTGTTACGACTTCACCCCAATCATCGGCCCCACCTTAGACAGCTGACTCCTAAAAGGTTATCTCACCGGCTTCGGGTGTTACCAACTTTCGTGGTGTGACGGGCGGTGTGTACAAGGCCCGGGAACGTATTCACCGCAGTATGCTGACCTGCGATTACTAGCGATTCCAACTTCACGTAGGCGGGTTGCAGCCTGCGATCCGAACTGGGGTCGGGTTTATGGGATTTGCTCCACCTCGCGGTATCGCTGCCCTTTGTTGCCGACCATTGTAGTACGTGTGTAGCCCAAGACATAAGGGGCATGATGACTTGACGTCATCCCCGCCTTCCTCCAAGTTATCCCTGGCAGTCTCCTATGAGTCCCCACCATTACGCGCTGGTAACATAGGATAAGGGTTGCGCTCGTTGCGGGACTTAACCCAATATCTCACGACACGAGCTGACGACAGCCATGCACCACCTGTTTTCGTGTCCCCGAAGGGAGGGACTTATCTCTAAGTCTTTCACTCAATGTCAAGCCTTGGTAAGGTTCTTCGCGTTGCGTCGAATTAAACCACATACTCCACCGCTTGTGCGGGCCCCCGTCAATTCCTTTGAGTTTCAATCTTGCGATCGTAGTCCCCAGGCGGGATACTTATTGCGTTAACTCCGGCACAGAAGGGGTCGATACCTCCTACACCTAGTATCCATCGTTTACGGCCAGGACTACCGGGGTATCTAATCCCGTTTGCTACCCTGGCTTTCGCATCTCAGCGTCAGACACAGTCCAGAAAGGCGCCTTCGCCACTGGTGTTCCTCCCAATATCTACGCATTTCACCGCTACACTGGGAATTCCCCTTTCCTCTCCTGCACTCAAGACTCCCAGTATCCAACGCCATACGGGGTTAAGCCCCGCATTTTCACGTCGGACTTAAGAGCCCGCCTACATGCTCTTTACGCCCAATAATTCCGGACAACGCTTGCCACCTACGTATTACCGCGGCTGCTGGCACGTAGTTAGCCGTGGCTTCCTCGTCAGGTACCGTCAACACAATGTCTTGTTGATCCGCTGTGCATTCGTCCCTGACAACAGAGTTTTACAATCCGAAGACCTTCATCACTCACGCGGCGTTGCTCCGTCAGGCTTTCGCCCATTGCGGAAGATTCCCCACTGCTGCCTCCCGTAGGAGTTTGGGCCGTGTCTCAGTCCCAATGTGGCCGTTCATCCTCTCAGACCGGCTACTGATCATCGCCTTGGTAGGCCGTTACCTTACCAACTAGCTAATCAGACGCGGGTCCATCTTCCAGCGATAGCTTGCAAGCAGAGGCCATCTTTCATCCCTCCTCCATGCGGTGGAGGGATCGTATTCGGTATTAGCATCCCTTTCGGAATGTTGTCCCCAACTGGAGGGCAGGTTACCCACGCGTTACTCACCCGTTCGCCACTAAGAACTTACCGAAATAAGTTCTTCGTTCGACTTGCATGTGTTAAGCACGCCGCCAGCGTTCGTCCTGAGCCAGGATCAAACTCTCCAAAATAGGATTATTTTGAAGAGCCGCTTGGCTCTTAAAATACTAGCTTCTTGTTTTTTTACTTCGTTTTCTCGAAGTGACTCGGTCGCGTCACTAAAAGTGACTTGACCCGCACATCTGTCAATCAATATTCAGTTTTCAAGGTTCTGCCTTCGCCTTTAGCTCTTCGCTATTGGCGACTTTCATAATATAGCACTTTTAAAAAGTGCTGTCAACACCTTTTTGAAATTCTTTTTTCGAAGACGTCCCACAAGGCACCGGCCTTTGGTTCTCTTGTCTCCGGAATAAGGACTCCGTAGCGCTGACGGATATATACTATAGCAGATTCGAATTTGTTTTGCAAGCTCTTTTTAAAAAAAGTATTAGCTTTTTTTATTTCTGCCTGCAGGTTGGCCAACTTCTCACGTTTTATCCAGGCAGCATCAAAAAATCCTCTGGTCTGTACACTACTAAAAAAACTGGCTGCGGCACATGATTGTTCATCACTGCACAGCCAGTACAGAAAAACTTATTCTTCTACACGATATTTAAAGTTATCGATGATCGGACGTTCGTCCTTTTTACCCTCTTTGACATCTTCTGTCAGGAGGGCCTGAACGATGATTGCCATTTCCAGACGTTTCTTCTGGATACGGCAGCCATAGGCATATGGCTTTTCTATTGTTCCATTAGCCAGATCTGCATTAGCGTGGCAGCCGCCGCTGCAGAAGAAACGGGCCCAGCATTCCCTGCAGTCTGGTTTCTTCATCACGTGCATCTGACGGAAATACTGCACCATATCTTTTTTCACGATGCCCGTGTCAAGGGTGCCCATCTTGTACTTTTCCCGGCCGACAAACTGGTGGCACGGATAGATATCCCCTTCCGGAGTAATGGCAAAATACTCATGGCCCGCACCGCAGCCAGCGAGTCTTTTGGCAACACAAGGTCCGTTATCGAGCGCCACGTTGAAATGGAAGAAATCAAAAGGAATCCCTTTTCTTCTTTTCTCCAAATAAATTCGTGCTAATTTTTCATATTCTTTATCCAAAACATTCCAGTCATCTTCCGTTAAAACATACGGTTCATTGGTCCCGACCACCGGCTCCATGGAAATCTCGGAACCAACCTCGAGCATGGCCAGCACGTCATCGACAAAGTGCGTATTGTAATGGGTATAGGTGCCGCGAAGATAATAATTCTGGTTATGACGGGAGGAAATAACTTTCCGGAATCCTTCCACGGCCTTATCGTAAGAACCTACATGGCCGGGATACGGACGCATCCGGTCGTGTGTTTCCTTGCTGCCGTCGAGGCTCAGGACAAGCATGACATGATTATCATTCAGGTACTTGATGATTTCATCGGTAAGCAGCGTCCCGTTAGTGGTCAGCGTCAGTTTGATGTTCTTCCCCGTTTCTTTTTCGCGTTTACGGACATAATCTACGATAAACTTCACAACGGGCATATTCATGAGCGGCTCGCCGCCAAACAGATCAAGTTCCAGGTTATGGCGGTTCTTACTGCCTTTAATAGCAAATTCGATGGCCTTTTGAGCAACTTCTTTGCTCATCAGGGCACGATGTCCCCCAAAATCGCCCGTATCGGCAAAACAGTAGCCGCAGCGCAGGTTACAGTCATGGGCCACATGGAGACACAACGACTTCAAAACCGGTTCTTCCTTAAATGTTTCAGGTACCGGAAATTCCGGTGAGAAGAGCAGTCCCTGATCCTGCAGTTCCTTCAGTTCATCCAGTGCCTCTGCGATGTCCGCATCAGGATATTTTCCCTTGAAATGTGCTTTCGTAGCTTCAGCATTCGTTCCGTCGTAGAAGCCGAGCAGATCATAAATCATTTTATCAATGATGTGAACGGCTCCGCTGTTGACATCGAGGACAACGTAATTGTCGTCCAGGTGCATTCTATGAATCAACAATATTCTTCCGCCTTTCGTATATGTATTTACATGAAAAGAGCTCCCCGCGAAGCAGGGAGCCGAACTTCAAAAAACTTAAGCCTTTTCGCAGACCTGATTGCCCACCGTGCAGGAAGTCTTGCAAGCGGATTGGCAGGAAGCCGGGCATTCGCCGCAGCCGCCGCAGCGCAGGGTCTTTTTCAGCATTTCTTTATTTACAGTCTTGATTCTCTTTGCCATGTTAAATTCCCTCCTGACTTATCATAAAATATTTGATTACGTTTTATTGTAGCTGTTTTTCCCTCATAACGCAAGGGCAATGGAACAAGAATACGGAAATTTTACGTTAAAATCCGAACGTTTGCCAAAAAAGCGGCTAAGCCCTCTTATTTTTATTTTTTGCTATAGTACCAAATAAGGAACTTGTTCATATCATAACCGGTTTTTGAATAGAACCAACTGATCAGCTGTGCTTTCAGAAGGCCCTTTTTAAAATGTTCGAGATTCTTGCTCTTCAAATGGAAGACATTGACACGACGCAACTGCAAAAGAGGATCAGCATCCGTATTGACACCGATCTTACCGGTCACGGCTGCCACGTATCCTGCTTTTTTTACATCCTCTGCTACGGCATCGTTGCAGGCACCGTTAGGATAGGACAGAGTAACTCCGTTATTAGAATAATAAAGTCCCAGCATGTGGTCGTGGGATTTCTTAAGATCAGCCAGTCTTTCGGCAGGTTCCAGCGTCGTCATCGGCTTATGGATGAACGTATGGGAACCCAGTTCCCAGCCCCACTTTGCCAATTCGACTTCCTGGTCCCACGTAAGATAACCGGGCCATCCTTCGTACATTCCCGCCATGTACATGTTGCCTATATAGCCAAATTCCTTCATGATGGGAGCGGCAATGGTCAGGTTGTCTTCATATCCATCATCAAAAATGAGTACACACTCATTATGGAAGGTATCACCTTTTTTGCGGCGCTGTGCATATTCTCCCAATTTAAGGGTCTTATAACCTTTTTCCTTGAGATAAGCCATCTGCTGCCTGAAATCCTCGGGCGGCATGGAGTACAGGTCTTTTTTTTCCTCTACCCGGTGGTACGCAAAAATAGGCACCGACGTGACACAGAACTGCTTGAAGTCCTGATATGCCCAGACGCAGAATGCCACTAAAACGACGCAGATGATTCCCAATACTTTCCAAAACTTGTGTTTACTCATTGGTTTCCTTTCTTAATTTTCCCGCTAACTCTTCTAATTTTTTCAACCGGTGATTTAAGCCCGATTTACCAATATGGTCTTCGGTCAAGGCTGCCAATTCCCCAACTGACAGCTCCTGATGATTGAGACGCAGACGCGCTGCTTCCTGCAGGGCCTCCGGCAGAGCTTCCAGTCCCTTCTTCTGCTCAATGACCCGGATAGCTGCTATCTGACGTACCGCCGCCTGAACAGTTTTGTTCAAGTTAGCCGTTTCACAGTTCACAACCCGATTGACCTGATTGCGCATATCCTTCAGCACCCGTACATTTTCAAATTCTAGGTAGGAACCGTGCGCTCCAATGAGAGAAAGAAACGTTGCAATGGCATTTCCTTCTTTAAGGTACACAATAAAGTTCTTTTTACGGTCAACAATCCGCGCCGGCAAATCAAATCCCTTCATTATTTTACAAATATACCGGCTCATGTCAAGGTTATCGCTGATAATTTCCAAATGATAGTCGCCAATTGGCTTACTGACAGATCCGCCTGCCAAAAAAACACCGCGCAGGAAAGATCGGCGGCTGGCATTCTTTTTGAGCAGTTCTGCTCCGGCTTCCGCAATGGGAGACAAAATATGCAGTTTGCTGAGTGCCGCCCGCGCTTCCTCAGAAGGCACCACGTGGACTTGGTAGCGGTTGTTCTTTTTGAGCCGCGTGGACCGCGTAACAATAACTTCCGTCTGAACAGCAAAATTATTCTTCAGAAGGCGCAGTACACGGCGGGCCAAAGCCGCATTTTCAGTAGCAAAATGCAGTCCCACCCGCTGCCCGCTCAGGGACACGGATCCGCTGATACGCAGCAGTCCAAACAATTCAGCGCATTCTGTTTCCTGGTCTTCGCCTTCCAAGCGAGCAACTTCATTCTTCACATCACTGGAAAACGACATGACTAGGCTCCTTTCTTTTTATTCTTTTTATGCAGCTCCTGCATTGTCTGGCGCGCAAAGAAATAGTCAAAGAAGTGCATCCCTTTGCCAAAAAGACGCAGCCGATAAATCAGCGCGATAATGGTCTTCGCCAGTTTCTGTGGGTCGTGCCGAACCAGGTCACTGTCATTCAGAAGTTTGGCCGGAACAGCTTCAATACCCAGTTTTTCAATCTTTTCAATATCAGGAGAAATCAGTTCAGCGCCTTCTTCTTTATACTTGGCAATCTGATCCGGCGTTGCCTTCTGCACATTGACCACAACGTAGTCAAGGCACTGGACACCCATATGGTCCACAATCGCTTTCACATGCTCATAGGCACCGTAGCCATCGGTTTCGCCCGGCTGGGTCATGACATTGCAGACATAAATCTTGACTGCCTTGGATTTTACTACAGCGTCACGAATGCCCGGTACCACAAGACTTGCCAGGACACTCGTATAAAGGGATCCCGGTCCCAGGATAATAGCATCCGCATGCATAATAGCATCGACAGCACGCTGGGATGCCTTGGGATTTTCCGGTTCCGTCATGAGCCGTACAATTTTGTGCGGAGATGCCGTGATGGCCGATTCGCCAATAACTGTACTTCCGTCATCCATAATTGCTTTCAGCTGGATATTTTCCGAAGTATTGGGCCAGACACGGCCATGTACCTTCAGAATCTGGCTGATGGAAGCCAGTCCATCTTCCACGCTGCCTTCCAAGTCGCTCATGGCAGCAATAAAAAGGTTTCCCAAACTGTGACCGGTCAAGGATTCACTATCATGAAAACGATACTGCATGGCACGTTCCATGACAGGTTCTGTATCTGCAAGCGCCACGAGGCAGTTACGCATATCTCCCGGCGGAATGATGCCCATCTCACGGCGCAGTCGTCCCGAAGATCCGCCGTCATCGGCTGTAGTCACAACAGCCGTGCAGTTATTCGTAATGAGTTTGATTCCCCGCAGCAGCACAGAAAGGCCGGTACCGCCCCCGATGACTACGACGGAAGGGCCTTTGTCCAATTTCTGCTGGGTAAAAATCAATTCACGGAGAGATTCCTTCTCCCCGGGCATGACCGAATTGATAACAGTCTTTACAACATGGGCAGCCCCCAGGCACATAAAGACAATACCAATAATGACATTAAACAGTCCCAGTGCCGTAATCGTTGACTGGTAGTACTCTCCGCCCACATAGGCAATAAAGTTAAAGACCAGCGACTCGATCAAACCAACAAACTGATAGTTGAAGATTAAAGTGACGCCAACACATGCCAGCACCGTGCCGAGCCCAAAAAGAAAGAGCCACCGCTTCAGGTTCAGGCCTGGATATAACCACTTAATCCATTTCATAACAAAACTCCTTCGCCAGTATAACAGCATTGCTTACTTTCAGAATGTTTTCCTGAAACAATGCGTTGTTTATTTTTTAAGAAGATCCCTGTGCATCACTTGTGCCTTATACCCGCAGGATTCGATGAATCTCCCCAAGCTGTTGGCGATATAGACTGAACGGTGCCGTCCACCGGTGCAGCCCACGCCAATCATGAGCTGACTCTTTCCTTCCTGCACATATTGCGGGAGAAGGAATTGAATCAAATCGTACAGCTTTTTCTCAAATTTTCCCGTCACAGGTTTGCTCTGCAGATAAGCGACGACATCGGGGTCATTCCCACACTGCTCCTTAAGTTCCGGCAAATAAAAAGGATTGGGCAGGAACCTGACATCAAAGACCATGTCACAGTCCATAGGCAGTCCGAATTTGAAGCCGAATGACTGCACAACGATGGTCATTGCAGGCAGGCTGCCGTTTGTCCCGTAAAGAGAAATGATTTTATTGCGCAGCTGCTTTGTTGTCGTGGAACTCGTATCAATAATTGTCGTGGCACGGGTCCGGACTTTACTCAGGATTTCCCGTTCCTGCTGAATATCGGCATTCAGCCCATTTTTTCCATCGAGCGGATGCCGTCTGCGTGTTTCCTTATAACGCCGAATCAACGTATTGTCATTGGCATCCAGGAAAAGCAGTTCGTAAGGAATCTTTTCCTGGGTCAGCTGGTCCAGCACCTCGTCAAAAGCCCCGAAGAACTTGCCTCCCCGGGTATCAACGGCAAGTGCCAGTTTATCCGATTCGTCCTGCTTCTTCATGCACAGCTCGATAAATTTCGGAATGAAGGTCGGAGGCAGGTTATCAACGCAGAAATACCCCAGATCCTCCAGGGTTCTCATGACCTGAGTCTTCCCCGCGCCGGACATTCCAGTAATCAATAACGTTTTTGTCATTTACTTCGCCTCCCGTTAGATAGATAGTAAACGATATTATTTTATTATATCGTTTTTAAAAGATAATGTGTAGTTGTCCCTTGTTCATGGATAAAATCCATTACAACCGCAGCAATAGATACAGCCGTAAAAGACATGGCTCCATCGTACAAGATTTTACTCTTCCGGCACTTCGATCTGTTGGGTCAGGATGCTGTTTAAAATCACACTGATTCCCTGCCGGGAATTTGGTGCTGTAACGACACGAGCTGCCTTCAGGACAAAATCCTTGGCATTACCCATAGCTACCCCGAAGCCGCAGTTTTGTATCATTTCCAGGTCGTTTTCAGAATCACCGACGCACATAATTTCTTCGGCACGAATCCCCTTTTTCGCAGCCAGGCATTGAACAGCCTTCCATTTACTTGCCTCAGGCGCCGTAATTTCCAGGAAACCGCTGGAAGAAGACATGATCTTGACGCGCCCTGCAAATTTCGTTTCCAGGATTTTCCGCAATTCTCCCGTTTCCTTGGCAATCACAAGAAGCTTGTGCGGACCCTTGGGCAGATGATGCATAAGTTCGCCCTTTATTTCGTAGGGCACACGGGAAAAATGAGAATAAAACCGTGCTTCCTCACAGTCCTGATACACCCACAGCGTATCGTCAATATAGGCCTGAATATAGAAGCCGCGCTCCATACATTCGTCAATGACAGCCTGAGCGGCGTCAACCGGCACGGACCATTCTCCCAATTCATCGCCCGTAACAGGATCTTTAATCCACGCGCCATTATATACAATGAGAGGATTCTTGATGGTCAGCTCCTTTGCATAGGGAAGTGCAGAACGAAACATTCTTCCGGTAGCAAGGGTTACTTCGTAGCCTGCTGCCACCGCTTTTTTCACAGCCTCCAGATCCGCCGGAGCAATATTCTTTTCGCTGTCCAGCAATGTCCCATCAAGATCCATCGCAATCATTTTAATCGGCATGCGTAAAACCTCCCGCAAGATAAATATCAAAGACAGCATCCTGTTTGCTGCAGAATGCTGCCCCTATTGTACCAGTTTCTGAATAATTTTGAAAAAAAATATGAAAAACAGGCGAAGCCATAAAAAAAAGGTTCTTCACGTTTTTTTCGGGAGTATACCTCTTACGGTCGGAATTGAGAGGTAGCGAATTAACGTGAAAAAGTACTCATCATCTCTGTATCCGTACGCTCTTCTTTTGGCCACTTTAATCTTGTTGTTGAAACCCTCAAGCTTCCCTGTGTTTATCGGGTACAGGGCATGGTTCACCAGACCGTCTATCCTTGGCAGCTTAATCTTAGCAAACCTAACCAGGGCCGGAATCCCGCTGCCTAGTGCAGCTTTAAACCAGCGCTTCCATCCTGCAAGAGCCTTGTCATAGTCCCTTAATTCATAGAGGGCTACCATCTCTTCCTTCATGGAATAACATATTGCCAGATCCTCGTGCTCTGCAAAGATGGCCTGCAACGCTTCTTTGTTCTTAGGATTCAGCCTATCTTCATTGGTGAGTAACGGCCAGCGGACTTTCTTCAATTTGTGGTAGCTCTTCTTTTCATTGAATATCTGCTCTTTCAAAGCCGGCTTGTCTTCATTGCTTGCGTCTTTTAATGCTTCTTGCATGTTTCTGGCTTTATCCCTATGCATTCTGGCCTCATCAAGTCTTACTACACCTAATACTTCCTTCCCGAATTGAGCCTGCATGTGGTAACGATCATACACGACCTTAGCTTGCGGCAGATGTTCTTGTACCAGCTTGTTGTAGGAAGCGTTCATATCCATGGCGACTGCCTTGACCTCTGTCAGCTTTGTCTGATCATATTCCTTGAAGAAATGCTCGAAGTCAGCTATCGCCCGACCTCTGCCGACCCAGAGAATATAACCTGTCGCTAAATCCATGACGCAAGTGGCATAAGTGTGTCCCTTATGGATAGCAAACTCATCGATGGCCAGAAAACGGGGCTTGTAAGAGGTCAGCTCCAATTCCATTTCATATTTATCGAGAGATTCATCCATGAGCTGTTTGTGGACATAGCGAATCGTGCTCCAGTGAATTCCTGACATCTTGGCAATTGCATTGGCAGGGATTCCATTACGAAGCAGCGTCTCAATCCAAAGGGAAGCCCTCATGGTAATGCGAGTCCCGGGATATTTAAAGGGAATAGGCTCAGTGATGGTTGCATGGCAGCAGGAGCAACGGAAGCGATGCCCTTCAAAGCGGATCATCCTGGTATGCTCAGGATACGCAGGAAAACTTTTCAAGTAGGTAGAAAATGGCTCGTAAGAATACATTTTCTGACCACATTTAGGACAACGGAAGTCGGTATATTTCTTTTCACTGCAAATAACAATCTCCTGGCTGTCATCAAAAGGGTCTTCCGGCATGAAGACATTGTAAAAGACATCTTGACATTCTGCATTATTTTGAATAGTGTAATTAGTAAAGGACATTTTCTCCTCCCAAGGTATGGTTTCGTCGCTTATATTTTGGAGGAGTTAATGTCCTTTTTCAATAGTCAAATGTCTTCTAGTCCACAAATTTCCGTGAAGAACCAAAAAAAAGACTGTGAAATATCGTTTCACAGCCCCTTTTTCTATTTCACTTAAGCTTGTTCTTCGAACTGATCCTTGCCTACGCCGCACAGGGGGCAGGTCCAATCATCAGGCAGGTCTTCAAACTTGGTGCCCGGTGCAATGTTATGTTCCGGATCACCGGCAGCTTCGTCATACACATATCCGCAAATCTTGCAAACGTATTTTTTCATTAGATTTATCCCTCTTTCTACGCTCATAAAAAAATAGAATCATTCAACACGCGAATTATAACAAACCGTACACCACTATGCAATAGTTTTTTGAAACTTTTTAATAAAAATTTTATTTTAAGAATTTTTCTTTATCTTGTTCCGGTGCGTGGAAGAAATCAAAGACGTGTTCTGCTACTGCATGGTTCATGCCGTCTACCGAAGCCAGCTCCTCAATGCTGGCGGCTTTCATTTCGTCCAGTGAAGCAAAATGCTTCCAAAGTGCTGTCCTGCGGGCCGGTCCCACGCCCTCCAAATGGTCAAGCACGGAAACCAGATTTTTCTTGGCCAGACGCTTGCGGTGATACGTAATAGCAAAGCGGTGTGCTTCATCCCGGATATGCTGAATCAAATGCAGCGCTGCCGACGTTTTGTCCAGGAGAATACTCGTATGAGCACCTTCCTTGAAGATTTCTTCTTCGCGCTTAGCGAGCCCGATCACGGGAATCTCCGCAAGGCCAAGTCCCCGGATGACCTCCAGGGCCGAACTAAGTTGTCCTTTGCCGCCATCGATGATGATAAGGCTCGGAAGATCCTCGGCGTCCTTATAGCGCCGGTACACTACTTCCTGCATGGACTTGAAATCGTCGGGCTTGCCCTCGGTAGACCGCAGTTTATAGCGCCGATAATCCTTCTTGCTCGGGCGCCCGTTGCAGAAAACAACCATGGAAGCCACTGTCTCGCTGCCCTGGTTATGAGAAATATCAAAGCAGTCCATCCGGTCGAGCGGTTCCGTAAGTCCCAGCGCCTTCTGCAGCTCTTCGGCGGCTTCTTCGTCTGTTTTTGCGGAAAGCTGCCCGCGTCTGAGCCGCTCATCAAGGTTCTTGCGGGCATTGTTTTCAGCCATCAGCACAAGGTCATGTTTCAGCCCGCGCTGAGGCACGAGAAGAGCCACATTCTTTTCACTCTGCGTACTCAGATACTTTTCCAAAAGCACGCGCTCGCTGTCCGAAAGCGAACGGCTCACAAGGATTTCCCGCGGCGGGCGATGCATTTCGTTGTAATACTGTTTCAGGAAACCCTCCAGGATTTCTCCTTCCGGCTCGCCTTTTTCGCTGTCGAGGAAAAAGCTGTCTCGTCCCAGAATCTTGCCGCCGCGAATAAAGAAGACCTGAACACAGACACCGGTGTCATTGGATACGAGTCCGATGACATCACGGTCCCCGCTGTCCGTCGTCGCCTTCTGGGCCTGCTCCAACTTGCGTACGCTGCGAATGAGGTCCCTGTAGTGAGCAGCTTTCTCGTAAGCAAGCTGCTCGGATGCCTCATTCATTTTGCGGGTCAAATCCTTGACGAGATCCCCGATTTTACCGTCCATCAGCATGAGTACCTGATCCACGAGCGGCCGGTACTCGGAAGGTTTTACCTTTCCTGTGCACGGCGCCAGGCAGCGATGCATGTGATACTGCAGACAAGGGCGCTTCACCTTCATGCTGCGGCAGTGGCGGAGCGGAAACATGGAACGAATCAGTTTCATTGTATCCCGCAGGGCCCCCACATCGGCATAAGGTCCGTAATACTTTGCCCCGTCGTGCAGGACGCGGCGCGTAATATACATCCGCGGAAAAGCTTCGTCGACTGTGATTTTAAGATACGGATACGTCTTATCATCCTTCAGGTCGATGTTGTACCGCGGCTTATATTTTTTGATGAGATTGCATTCGAGGATCAGGGCCTCCATCTCGCTTGCCGTCACGATGGTTTCAATGGAATCCACATGGGCATTGATGGCCCGCACTTTCGGCGAAGCCTGACTGGACTGCCGGAAATAACTGCGCACCCGGTTCTTCAAAATCACCGCCTTGCCTACGTAAATGACGCGGCCAGTCTTGTCATGCATAATGTACACACCCGGCGCGTCAGGCAGGATTTTCAGGGTTTCTGCAATCTTTTCATTCATTTTGCTAGCACCTTTTTCAAATACTGGCCCGTATAGGATTCGGGAACGTCCGCAATTTCTTCCGGTGTTCCGCAGGCAATAACGGTACCGCCGCGGTCCCCGCCTTCCGGACCCAGGTCAATCAAATAATCAGCGGACTTGATGACATCGAGATTGTGTTCAATGACAACCACGGTACTGCCCGTATCGACAAGACGCTGCAGCACCTGGAGGAGCTTGTCAACATCGGCCATATGCAGCCCCGTCGTTGGTTCATCGAGGATGTATAAAGTACGGCCCGTATTGACTTTCGACAGTTCCGCAGCCAATTTGACGCGTTGGGCTTCGCCGCCCGAAAGCGTCGTGGCAGCCTGTCCCAGCCGGATGTAACCAAGCCCCACATCTTCAAGGACCTGCAGTTTTTTAAGAATCCGCTGATGGTTGCGGAAATATTCACAGGCCTCCGTGACCGTCATATTGAGCACATCGGCAATGTTCTTTCCTTTATATCTGACTTCGAGCGTATCCCGGTTGTAGCGCGTGCCGTGGCAAACCTCACAGGGCACGTAGACATCGGGCAGGAAGTTCATCTCAATCTTGAGCAGCCCGTCTCCGTGGCAGGCCTCGCACCGTCCGCCCTTCACGTTGAAGCTGAAGCGGCCCGGTTTGTATCCGCGCACTTTAGCTTCATTCGTCGTGCTGAAGAGCGTCCGAATGAGATCAAACACACCTGTATAGGTAGCCGGATTGGAACGCGGCGTACGGCCGATTGGGCTCTGATCGATATCAATAATCTTATCGATATTGGACACGCCCAGGATTTTATCATATTTACCGGGCCGGAACCGGGAACCCATCAGTTTCTTGGCCAGGGCCCGGTACAAAATATCGTTGACAAGGGTACTCTTGCCGCTGCCGCTTACGCCGGTGACAACGGTAAGTGTACCAAGCGGAATGGATACATTGATATGTTTTAAGTTATTTTCGGCCGCACCTTTGATGGTAATCTTTTTCCCGGAGCCTTTGCGGCGCGTCTTTGGTATTTCAATCTTACGGCGTCCGCTCAAATACTGACCTGTCACGGATTCAGGAATTTTCTTGATTTCTTCCGCAGTGCCCTGAGCGACTACGCGGCCCCCGTTTTCGCCGGCACCGGGACCGATATCGATAATCTGGTCCGCCGCATACATAGTGTCCTCATCATGTTCCACCACAAGGAGGGTATTACCCATATCGCGCAGATTCTTCAAAGTTGCCAGCAATTTATCGTTATCCCGCTGATGCAGCCCGATACTCGGTTCATCGAGAATATAAATCACACCGACAAGGCCGGACCCAATCTGTGTTGCCAAACGGATGCGCTGGGCCTCGCCGCCCGAAAGTGTCGTAGCAGAACGACTAAGAGTCAGGTAGTCCAGACCGACGTTATTGAGAAACGTCAGGCGGGCCCGGATTTCTTTCAGAATTTGTTTGCCGATAAAAGCTTCCCGGTCAGAAAGCTTCAGATTTTCAAAAAAAGCCAGGCACTCCCGTACCGGCAGGTCACAGACTTCCTTAATGTTCTTGCCTCCTACCGTAATGGCAAGTACTTCCGGACGCAGCCGGGCGCCATGGCAGGTCGGGCATTCGATAGCTGTCATAAACGACTCATAATCGAGGCGCTGAGCTTCACTCATAGCGTCCTTCAGACGATGCTTCAAAATAGGAATGATACCTTCAAAGGGCGTCGTATGGGAATGGGTCTCGCCCATAAGATTTTCATAGGAAAAAGTAAAAAGCTCATCCGGAATGCCTTCAAGTAGTTCCTTCTGCACCTTTTTCGGCACATCGTTCCAGCAATTTTTCAAGCTCAGTCCGCGGGCCTTCAGCACTGCGGCAAACTGGCAGAGAAAATATGATTTGACATTGGAACTTACGGCAGCAATGGCCCCATCGTCAAAGCGCCGTTTTTTGTCCGGAATAATAAGGTCGGGATCAAATTCCATGTGCATCCCCAGCCCCATACAATCCGGGCAGGCGCCATAAGGAGCGTTAAAGGAAAAAAGCCGCGGCTCGATTTCTGGAAGGGAGATGCCGCAGTCCGGACAGGCAAATTTTTCACTGAAGACCTCTGTCGGTCCCCCGATCTGTTCTACCTCCACGCGGCCGTCACCGAGACGCAGAGCCGTTTCGAGAGATTCCGAAAGCCGGGTCTCAATGCCGGGGCGCGTTACGAGGCGGTCTACGATCACAGAAATATAATGTTTCTTATTCTTTTCAAGGACAATATCTTCATCAAGTGTATGGATTTCCCCATCTACTTTCACACGGACGAACCCGTTCTTCCTTGCCTGGTCAAAAATGCCCTTGTGTTCGCCCTTGCGGCCCCAGATGACGGGTGCCATAACCATAAATTTAGTTCTTTCCGGCAGTTCCATGATCTTATCAGCAATCTGCTGCGGGCTTTGCCGCTGAATGACTTTGCCGCAGTTCGGGCAGTGCGGAATCCCGATGCGGGCAAAAAGCAGACGCAGATAATCGTAGATTTCCGTAACTGTTCCGACGGTAGAACGCGGGTTATGGCTCGTCGTCTTCTGGTCGATGGAAATAGCCGGGCTGAGACCGCCAATATAATCTACATCCGGTTTGTCCATCTGCCCCAGGAACTGGCGGGCATACGCTGACAGGGATTCCACATAGCGCCGCTGTCCTTCCGCGTAAATCGTATCAAAAGCAAGGGAGGATTTTCCGCTCCCGGAAAGCCCCGTAATCACGACAAGCTTGTTGCGGGGAATACGGAGAGAAATATTTTTGAGGTTGTGCTGACGCGCACCCTGAATGACAATATCATCTTCGTTCATGACGTTTGCTGAGCTCTCCTTTAAGTAAAATCATCTGATCGCGGTATTCTGCCGCAAGCTCGAAGTCGAGTTCCTTGGCAGCCGCTTTCATGTTCTTTTCGACAAGTTTAATCTGCTTCTGCAGTGCCTTGTCGCTCATCTTCTTCGCCGTCTTGCCGGTAGCAGCCTTAGCCGGTTCCTTATCGTCGTCGAGCTTTGTCAATTTAATGAGGTCCACGACCTTCTTCTGAATCGTCTTCGGTACAATACCGTGCTCTTTATTATAGGCTTCCTGTTTCTTGCGGCGCCGTTCAGTTTCCTCGATGGCCCGCTGCATGGAACCCGTAATCACATCGGCATACATAATGACGCGTCCGTGCGCATTGCGGGCTGCACGCCCAATAGTCTGAATCATGGCCGTGTCACTGCGCAGGAATCCTTCCTTATCGGCATCAAGAATGGCCACAAGGGATACTTCCGGCATATCGAGACCTTCACGCAGCAGGTTGATTCCGACGAGCACGTCAAATTCCCCGGCCCGCAGGTCGTGGATAATTTCCGCACGGTCAATGGTCGCAATATCGGAATGGAGATAGCGCACCCGGATGCCTTCGGACGCCAGATATTCCGTCAGATCTTCGGCCATCTTCTTCGTCAGCGTCGTTACAAGAACACGCTCATGGTTGGCCGTTACTTTATGGATTTCACCCATCAGATCATCAATCTGTCCGGCAATGGGACGCACTTCGATTTTAGGATCCAGAAGGCCCGTCGGACGAATAATCTGTTCTACGACCTGGTCCGCTTCTCCCAGTTCGTACTCGGCCGGTGTAGCGGACACATAGATAATCTGCCCGCGTTCCTTTTGGAATTCATCAAATGTCAGCGGGCGGTTGTCCAGGGCGGACGGCAGGCGGAATCCGTATTTCACGAGCTGTTCCTTGCGGGACCGGTCGCCGGCGTACATGGCCCGCAGCTGCGGCAGGGTCACGTGACTTTCATCCACGACGGTAAGAAAATCTTTCGGGAAATAATTGACGAGCGTAAACGGCGGTTCCCCGGGTTTACGTCCAGTCAGATGGCGGGAATAATTTTCGATGCCGCTGCAGTACCCCATTTCTTCCATCATTTCGAGGTCATACCGCGTCCGCTGTTCCAAACGTTCCGCTTCAAGCAGCTTACCTTCTTTTTTAAGTTCGTCGAGGCGCTCCTTCAGCTCCTTGCGGATGTCATTTCTGGCGCGCTCCATATTTTCATCGCTCGTCACATAATGACTCGCCGGGAAAATAGCGACATGAGTCCTCCGGTCCAGTACTGCACCGGTCAGGACATCAATTTCCATGATGCTGTCCACTTCGTCCCCGAAAAGTTCAATCCGGATTCCCTTTTCCCCGTAACTGGAAGGAATAACTTCAATCACGTCTCCCCGTGCCCGGAACGTGCCGCGCTCCAGGACAAGGTCGTTGCGGGTATAACGAATCTTGACCAGCTTTTTCAGGATTTCATCACGATCGGCCTGCTGCCCTACGCGCAGAGAAAGGACGCTGTCATAGTAATCCTTCGGCGCACCTAAACCATAGATGCAGGACACGGACGACACAATGATGACATCACGCCGTTCAAAAAGGGCACTCGTAGCCGAGTGGCGAAGTTTATCGATTTCGTCGTTAATCGAGGAATCTTTTTCAATATAGGTGTCCGTGGCCGGAATGTAGGCCTCGGGCTGATAGTAATCATAGTAAGAAACAAAATATTCGACCGCGTTATGCGGGAAAAAAGCTTTAAATTCACTGCAGAGCTGAGCTGCCAGTGTCTTGTTGTGCGCAATGACAAGGGTTGGCTTCTGCACTTTTTGTATGACCTGGGCAATGGTATAGGTTTTACCGGTTCCCGTGGCTCCCAAAAGGACCTGGGTCCGCATGCCTTTTTTTACCCCATCGGTCAAAGCCTCAATTGCCTCCGGCTGATCGCCTGAAGGCTGAAAAGGCGCTTCCAGTTGAAATTCCATATGCCCCTCCTCTTTACAGTGTTTTGCACTATTATATCATACCCGCGTAAACGATGATTCATCGCTTACTGCCGATGGCTGCCGGCATTCACACAAAAATACTATACTTTTATTTTCACCTGTTGAAAATGTGACATTTTTTGGTACTTATAGACTGCAAAGTCAAATTCACAAAAAATATTTCACTTTTCTCTTCAATTCTACACAAAAATGTTGCAAAATCGTTTATAATATTAACTTGCAGTAGTAATTATAGAAAGGATTAAGGAAGAATGTTTCTCAAGACCCTGCTCGTGGGGAGTGTCGCGGCATTATCTTTGTGGATGGGCACAGCCGCAGCTTCTTCCAAAATTATTTATATTCCTCTGGATAATCGGCCGGTCAATCTGGAATATACAACAGATACGGCCAAGTCCGCCGGTTTTCCCCTGACAGTTCCCCCGAGGGAATACCTGTCCGGAGCAAAAACTACCGGCAACAACGAAAAACTATGGGAATGGTTTGAAAAAGAAGCTCCGCACGCCGACGCAGCCATCATTGCCACAGACAGCCTGAATTACGGCGGCCTCGTAGCTTCCCGCAAGCATCATCACCTGGAAAAATACCTGAGGCGCCAGGTTTTCCGTCTGGATACGTTAAAAAAGAATAATCCGGGACTTAAAATCTACGCTTTCAGTACCATCATGCGGACACCCCAGCAAAGCGTAGCAACCGTAGAACCCGCATACTACGAAACGTACGGCCCGCAGATTTTCCGTCTCTCCCAACTAATGGATAAAGAAGATATGGACGGTCTGAGTGCAGAGGAAAACATGGAAAAAAACAGGCTGACCCTTTCCATTCCTTCGGAATACCTTCAGGACTGGCGCAACCGCCGGCTCGTCAACCTGCAGGTCAACCGCCGTCTCATCCGCATGGCACAGCGCGACAACTTCCATTTCCTTGCTCTGGGCAAAGACGATAATGCACCGTACTCCCGTACGCACATGGAAGCTCGTCAGCTCGAAGCTCTGGGCCGCGGCATGAGCAAGAAACAATTCCAGATCATCCCCGGTGTAGATCAGCTTGGCCTGCTCCTTGTAACGCGTGCCATTAACGAATTAAAAGGCGAAAAGCCGGAAATTTATCCGATTTTCGCACCTGGAGTCGGCGGCAGCACGGTGCCCCTCTACACGGACGAAACTGCTGCCACTTCCGTCAAGAATCAGGTTATAGCCGTAGGCGGACGCATCGCCAATTCCGAAGACAAGGCAGACCTCATACTTGCCGTCAATACTCCGGATAACGGCGTAACGCTGGATTCAACGGATAATGAAAATGCTCCTTACAGCAACAAAGCCAATAAACAATTTGCCCGCCAGATTGCCCGCCTCGAGACGGAGAAACCTGTGGCTCTGGCAGATATTGCTTACGCAAACGGTGCTGATAACGGATTTATCCTGGCTCTTTCCATGAATAAGGCCCTGCTGCCGCTGACCGCCTACTCCGGCTGGAACACGGCGGATAACAGCATCGGTTTTGCTCTTTCCCAAGGTATCCTTGCAAAATATATGAGTGATGCGGATCGTGATCGTCTGCTTCGTGTCCGCCTCCTCGATGACTGGATTTACCAATCCAATGTACGGTACCGTGTCTCCCTTGAGATGGACCGCTACAATTGGAAGTTGAAATATGATATGGGAAAATATTATAATCGAATCCTGGGGAGGACAAATCGCCTCTTCAAGCAGTATGTCGCGGATGAACCGGACATCAGAAATGTAAAATATACTCTCGAATTTCCCTGGAACCGGATGTTTGAAGTCGACGTCCGGGTACGTTAAGGAGGACGCTATGGCAAAGAACAGCTCATTCGACATCGTATCGCAAATCGACATGCAGGAACTGGATAACGCCCTGAACCAAACACGCAAAGAAATTTCCCAACGCTATGATTTTCGTGGTTCATCTGCCAGCATCGAACTGGTGGATGACGCACTGAAACTCACTGCCGAAGACGATTACAAGCTCGGTGCCATTCTGGATATGCTGCGTCAGCGGATGGCAAAACGCGGCCTTTCCCTGCGCTGCCTTGAGCCAGGCAAGATTGAGCCGGCTGCCAAAGGCACGGTACGCCAATCTGTAGCCCTGAAGCAAGGTATTGACAGAGAAACAGCAAAGAAAATTATTGGTGCTATCAAAGCCTCCAAGATCAAGGTTACAACGCAGCAAATGGATAACCAGATTCGCGTGTCAGGTCCTAAAAAAGATGACCTGCAGGCTGTCATTCAGCTTGTCCGCAGTCAGGATTTTGGTATCGACGTGCAGTTCATTAATATGCGCTAAATTGAAAAGCGCTGCGCCGGTCATCCGGGGCAGCGCTCTTTTGCTGTCTTTTTTCATTTCCAACTATTTTTTACTGAAAGGAGCCATATCTCAGTGATTGATGCAATATTACGCCGGCGAAGCATACGCAAATATAAACAAGACCCCATTCCCCGCTCCCTGATTGAGGAAGTCCTGAAGGCTGGCATCCTTGCCCCTTCCTCCAAAAACCGTCAGCCCTGGAAATTTATCGTTGTTACCGGAGAAGCCAGAAAAGAAGCTGTACGGACGATGAAGACGGGAATTGACCGGGAACGCAAAACGCCATACCTGCCGGCAAGTGCTCCCTATATTCGCGATGCGCTCTTTACCGTCCGGATCATGGAACAGGCCCCGGTCCTCATCTTTGTCATGAATGAGCTGGGTTATAGTCTGAATAAAACACTCACGCGGGATGAGCACGTTTCCGAGATTTGCAATGCCGAATCCATTGGTGCTGCTATCGAAAACATGACACTGGCGGCAACTGATCTGGGGCTTGGAAGTCTCTGGGTAGCCAACACTTATTTTGCCTATCCGGAATTATGTACTTATCTCCATTCCAAGGGAGAACTCGTTGCTGCATTAGCACTCGGTTATCCGGCGGAAGCACCGGCAAGAAGGCCGCGCAAATCGCTGGAAGAAGCTGTAGAATGGAGAGAATAAACTAATACAACTTACCTCAGCTATCTATAAAAAGTAAGAAAGTACTGGCAACGCGAGGTCAGCGACCTGCAAAAAAGACTGTGAAACAATGAACAATCACTGTTCCACAGTCTTTTTTAATGTCTCTTCCGCCCGTTGCTGGATAACGGCCGATAAAGCTGCCATTTATATTTCAGCGCTAATATCCGGAGAATGATGACCACACCTGCACCTACAAAAGGGGCTGCGTCCCGGGCACCAAGGCGCCAGCATACGCATAATACCATGCTGCCAAAAATCGAAGCCGTCGCGTATACATCGGCTACGAGGACAACAGGAATGCGCTGGGCCATCAAATCCCGAAGGACACCTCCGCCCACTGCAGTAAGGAGTCCCAGCACAATGGGAAAGACATAAGAATCCGGTTCGCCGCTGGACAGGCCGACGAGAGTTCCTGTTACGGTAAAAGAAGCAAGTCCGATAGTATCAGCCGCTACATACAGCGTTGAAAGCAGTTTTTTCTTCATGCCGCGCATCCGGTAGAGCGATACATAGACCGCAAGCAGCAGTGCCGTTGCTACCGACAGCAGTAAGGCAGTCGGGTCTCTCAGGGCTACCGGCGGTATCCGTCCTGCCAGGACGTCACGGATAATTCCGCCGCCGACGGCTGTAAGCACGGCAAGAACGGATATTCCAAAAATATCCATATGTCTCAAAGTGCCGACAATAGCACCGGACACAGCAAAAGAAAGGGTGCCTGCAAGATCGAATAAGTTCCAGAATAGCCACATGGGTGTATCTCCTTACTTTTGTTTTACCTCTGTTATGACTTCAAGATTTCACTTCCTCTATGATAACGAATCCACTGAGGAAAGACAATAACATTCTTGAGCAACTGATATCTTAATTTTTTATTTCTCCTGCTTGCCTCATGAAATCATTCAAAAGGTCCGTAGACACGGAGCAATTCCCGGACGGAAGTGATGCCGAGCCGAACCTTTTCCCGGCCGTCCTGAAACAAGGAAGGGACGCCTTCTTTCCGTGCCAATTGCGTCAGTTCCCACTCCCCTGCTCCGTGAGAAACAGCCTGTCTGCAGCTTTCCGTGAAGGGAAGGACTTCGTGAATGGCAGTCCGCCCATGATATCCGGAATGACGGCAGGCCCCACATTTTCCTGCCCGATATAAGGTAAACTGTGTTTCCCCAGAATTCAGAAAATATTTGCTTTCCCAGGATTCCGAATCAATACGATAGGCCTGGCGGCACTTTGCACAAAGCCTTCGTACCAGCCGCTGAGCTACCACACCGCGCAGTGCTGCCGCCAAAAGATGAGGATCCGTTCCGAGATCCAGCAGACGGCTTACGGCACCTGCCGCTGTATTGGTATGAAGCGTACTCAGTACCAAGTGTCCGGTCAGCGCTGCGTGAACGCTCATGGCCGCTGTCTGTCCGTCACGAATTTCCCCGACCATAATGAGGTCCGGATCCTGCCGCAGGATAGTTCGCAGACACCGTGCAAAAGTCAGCCCGATTTTTGGCTGAACGGCTACCTGGCTGACGCCTTCCATCTGATATTCAATCGGGTCTTCCACCGTGATGATATTCTTCCCCGGGTCCTGCAGCGTCCGCATCAGTGCATACAGCGTAGATGTTTTTCCGGACCCTGTCGGCCCTGTAATGAGGATGAGCCCATAAGGCTGCCGAATCATATTTTCAAGACACTTTCGATTTTTGGTGCTGAAGCCCATTTCATCCAGAGTGAAATTACTTTTTTCCTGATCCAGCAGCCGCATAACCAGCTTTTCTCCATAGAGCGTCGGCAGAGAGGAAACGCGGATATCAATCTGCCTGTTCTCCCACTGAGACTGAATGCGGCCATCCTGTGGCAGCCGCCTTTCTCCGATATCCATGGCCGCCATAATTTTAAAACGGGAAATAAGACTATCCTGCAAATTGCGGGGCACTTTAAGAAGCTGCTGCAGCACTCCGTCTACACGGCAGCGTACCATCATCTGCTCCTTTCCGGGTTCGAGATGGATATCACTCGCACCGAGGGCAAAGGACTGCTGCAAAATCTGCCGGGCAAGCGGAATCACCGGTCCCTCATCTTTACGTTTCTGCTGTGCCACAATTCCCGCCGGCTCTTCCCGAAGATAATCCCGATACGAAAAATCCATGCCAATTTGCCTCCTCTTCTCTTTTACTATCATAAAAAGTCCATTCACACTAGTCCCCCCTACCGTGAATGGACTTTTTATGATAGTAAAGGAGTATCTGCATTTTTCAGAGGAGGAAAACTTGCTATGCAGCGTCCCTCAATTCCATTTTTTCTAAAGCACCGAAAACAGCCCCTAATCCTGCTCTTCCTCGGCTTGATTTCTTTGCTGGCCGGATGGTTCTGCGACAAAACGCCGCCATCCCCAAAGACTCTCCCGGAAGTACCTCCGCTCCTTCCCACTCCTGAAAGCGGGGCTGCTTCACGCCTTACCTTAAAAAATCCCCGCAGGGATCCCTTCCGCAATTTCAGTCAGCATCCGAAAGAAATCCCGGGAAAGCCCGTAGCATCTGCAACGCATCCGGTTCCCGTCAAGCCTTCTGCTCCTTCATCCCAGCCTGTACTCCAGCTTGTCGGCATTTTTGAGACACCGGGCGGCAGAAGGGCTCTTCTCCATAGCGGGACCTCGTCCCGTCTTGTCCAGACAGGAGATGTAATCTCCGGGAAAACGATACAGGAAATCACTCTAAAAGAAATCATGCTTGATTCCGGTAGAATTCAATTGGGAGGAACCTTCCATTGAAAACTTTCCTTTGTTTCTGCTGTTTTTTTAATTTTGTGATTCAGGCATGGGCAGCTCCCGTTTCGTTTTCAGTACAAAATGCCACGGTCCGCAGCGTATTGCAGACACTCGCCGATACAAACGGCTACAGCCTCGTGATGCCGCAGGGCGGAAATACTCCAATCACACTGACCCTGACAGACGTTCCTTTTGAAAAAGCCGTCCGGCTGATTGCCCAAAGCGAAGGATTAGCCATTCATACCGAAGGTACCATACTGTATGCCGCGGTTCCCGAGCAAATGAGCCGCAGTTTTGGAACTTTATCCGTATACCCGTTAAATTATATCCGTGCCGAAACAGCGGCTAACGTACTGAAGCCGCTGACAACATCGCCGCTTACCTTTGATGCGCTGAGCAACACCCTCTTTGTCACCGGTTCACCAGGGGAACAAGCCCAGATCAAAAAGGCTCTGACCGCCATGGATCGTCCCACCAAACAAGTTACCTTTGAAGCCTGCATTCTCTCCCTGCGGGACGAGGCTTCCCGGGAACTGGGGCTCACCTGGAACTGGGATACCCTGCCGGCAGATTCCGAAGCTAAGAGCGGTTACGCAGGCCTTATCCATCTGGGACACGGGTACCGGACTCATTTTCAGGCTGCGCTCAGTGCCCTTTGCCAGGAGGGAAAGGCTAAAGTGCTGGCAACCCCGAGTATCATCACCCTCCCCGGGCAGGAAGGCAGTATTTTTATTGGAGATCATATTCCTGTAGTCACTGAAAAAATCACCAGCGGCAGTTCGACGTATTCCACCGAATACGTCGATGCCGGCATCCGTCTTGCCTGTAAGCCGCTTGTGAGCCATGACGGCATCATTTCTGCCGAAGTTCATACAGAAGTCAGTACGCCGACCCTGATTTCCGAACTAAAAAATTACCGGATTACAAGCCGCACGGCTGACACTCATGTTCGTCTCAAAGAACGAGAAACTCTCGTTATCGGCGGGCTTATCAGTGAAGAAGAGCAGCAGCGTTTTGAAGCGGTTCCGCTCCTGAGCAAACTTCCTCTGCTCGGAGAACTTTTCAAATTTCGTTCCCACAATAAAAACCGCACGGAAGTCTGTATCTTTCTCACCCCCTATCTTAGTGAGCCCGGTACCTCTCCGACACTTTACCGGATGCCGGAGACATTACAAAAAAAAGAGCCCTCATCAAAGGACTCTTCTTATAAAATCAGAAACCAGCCTCTTGCAGGCGCTTCAAAAAATTATGCAGCACCCGCGCCGTGATTCCCCAGATAACATGACCCTCGTAGGGGTAAAAAAGCAGGTCATACTGGTAGGTTTCCCGCCAATTTGTATTTTCCTTATGACCAAGCTGCGGTGGAAATCCAGACCCGTACTTGATACCCATCGTTGATTTTGCAGTACTGGGCTGGATGGCAAGCAGCTCCCTGACAGGTGCTGTAAAAATTTCATCTACTTCACCCGTACTAAGCTGGTAAGAGGACTTTGCCGCGATGATTCCGGCATAGGGAAAAATGATGGGCCCCATAGGGGCATAAAAATACTCCAAAGGCCCAAGCACCTGGATATCCTCCCGTGCAAGGCCGAGTTCTTCCCGTGTTTCCCGCACAGCCGTTGCTTCCCGACTGGGGTCGCCCTCGTCGCGGTGCCCGCCGGGAAAACAAATATCACCGGGCTGCCAATTTAATTTACGGGAACGAACTTCAAAAAGAATTTCCCAGCCGTTTTTGCCCTTCAGGAGCGGCAAAAGCACGGCTGATTCCCAAATGGGAAGACTGCGGTCAGGCCGCAGCTCCTGATCTTTCCAGAGCGTCTCAAAGCGCCCAATTTCCTTATACTTTTCTGCCATATGATATTCTCCTCATCGTTGATGTTCTTATTTTACACTATTTGACTAAGAAGAGAATAGAGGGAAATTTTAACTGAAAAGTAAGTTACGTCTGCCAAATAGCGTTCCATATGGTACGAACTAAATACCACCTGCAGTGGATTTTATTAGTTTTTTCTTGACAAAGCAGACGCAAAGCCTTATCATAATAGGAAACTAAAAGCAAGTTCCGAAAGGAACCGGGCCGAATAGGCAACAGGATGATGAATGATGATGACACCTGTGGGACCAATCTTCCACGGGTGTCATTTTTTATACAATACTGCCATAGAAATGAGGAATCATTATGAATATGAAAATCACGCGCAAGCTTTATGGCAATGATGACAGCCATCTGGCGATGCACGTTTCCAACGTAAGTATCGTCATCAATCTATTTCTCAGCGTCGGTAAATTTATCGCCGGTATCCTGGGGCGTTCCAGTGCTATGATTTCCGATGCCATCCATTCGGCATCGGATGTCTTCGGTACTGTGATTGCCATGTTCGGAGTCATCCTCTCCAGCCGTTCTTCCGATGAGGACCATCAGTACGGCCATGAAAAGCAAGAATACATTGCTACCCTCTTTCTGGCCTTTATTTTACTCTTTACCGGTCTTTATATCGGTTATGAAGGCGTTGACTCCATGCTGACGGGCAGTTACAAGACCAAAGCCGCACCGGGGCTTATCGCCATGATTGCCGCTGTCGTTTCCATTGTCACTAAAGAAGGAATGTTCTGGTATACCATCAAAGCTGCCAAAAAGATCAACTCCGGTGCTCTGCGCGCCGAGGCCTGGCACCATAGAAGCGATGCTCTCTCCTCCATCGGTTCCTTTGTAGGTATTTTTGCTGCCCGTTCAGGATATCCAATCATGGATCCGCTGGCTTCCGTCATTATCTGTATTATGATCATTCATGCCTCCATTGGCATCTTCCATGATGCCTCTGACAAACTGGTTGACCATGCCTGCAGCCAGGAAGAAGAAGAACGTATGAAATCTCTTGTCATGGCTCAATGCGGTGTTACCGGCATTGATTCGCTTCGTACCCGTATGTTTGGTGCCAAGATGTATGTCGATATCGATATTGTGGCAGACGGTAACCTGACCTTGTTCCAGGCTCACCTCGTGGCGGACGAAGTCCACGATACCATCGAACAGAATTTCCCAAACGTCAAACACTGCATGGTGCATGTTTCCCCTGACCCGACCATCCCGGCAAAACAGGGCATCAAAACTACGATTGCTTGTCCGATAGGGTCGACTAAGATTATTGAAGATTGAACAAAGAGGCTGTGAAATATGCGTGTGCATGATTTCACAGCTCCTTTTTACGCTTTCCGCAGCCCGCCGTCCGCATCCCGCTTGTGGAAGAAAAATTGCCAGGGCATTTTTCTTTGAACTTATAAAAATAAAACCTGAAATTTAGATCAACTGCTAAATTTCAGGTTTTATTTTTTATTTGAATCAAAAATCTTACCACACTGCTGCAGACGATGCTAAATGGCATAAACTAAAAATTAAAAGCGCCTTTTTATTTTTTCACAGCCCATTTTACTTTATCCCTGCTTTACTACATCCTCCAGCAGTTTTTCCCACTTTGCCCAGCTCTGCTCAGCTGCATACTGCTCGCGGACTTTCTGGGCCTCGGCCCCTATGCGCTTGCGCAGTTCAGGGTCCTTCATAAGTTTCCGCAACGCCTCTGCCAGAGGTTCCACACCGTCTTCACAGAGAATTCCGTTGACGCCGTCCTGAATCAAACTGCTGACGGAGGCACAGCTCCGATACCCCACCACGGGAAGGCCGATATCCATCGCTTCCAGCATAGCCTGGCTCATTCCTTCCGTCGCACTGGGGAAAGCAAAAACAGAAGCTCTTGCCATCTGCCGCGCCATCTGATCCGTGCTGCCGCAAAAGTGAATATTGTTCTCCAGGTGATACTTCTTGACAAGTTCCAGACAGTCATGGGCATAGGAATCCCGTTCCGGGTCCCCTTCTCCCCAAAATTCCACCTTCCAATCCAGGAAATCAGACTGCAGCAAATGGAAAGCCTCAATTAAAAGATGCTGCCTTTTTTGATTTTTACTGAACCTTCCGGAGTGCAGAATCAGATGATTTCCCAACGTACTCGTGAGACCTGAAGAAACAATTCCGTTTGGAATCCAGGCCACATGATCGCAAAATTTCTTTGTCCGTGAAATATTGTCCGGTGTAAGAACGTGGATGCAGGCCGCTTTGCGCAGTGCTTCTATGCCTTCGGGAGTCAGGTTTGTCAGCAGCACATCGGCAGCCTGACGCAGTGTCAGAATGACAGGCTGCTTCACCTTTCCCTGGATCAGCAGGATTCTGGCAAGGTCCGGCGTAAAAACAATAATCACGTCAGGTTTTACTTCTTGAAGCACCGGGTCGATTTTCTGCATCCAGATTGGGTCCTGTACCTGCTGGTCATATCGATGCCGCGCCTCCGAACTGAATTTCAAACTTCGAAGCAGCCGGTGTCCGAGATTTTGTTTGATATGATAGCACCCTGTAATATTTTTAAAATGCACCTCAGGTGCAATCGAAAAAATGGGTTTCCCTCCCGTTTCCGAAAGCACCAGGGCCGTTACCTCATGGTGCGCTGAAAGCGCAGAAGCAAGCGAGCAGAAAGCCTTATTGGCTCCTGTAATTTCATCTACATGTTTCCAGTTTGTGATGATGAGCACATTCATCATCTTCACCCCACTTCAAAAAAAACAGAAATCAGGTTCTTCATTAAATCGACATGGCCGTGTCAGGCAGTCATCCGAAGATACAAGAAAAGAATCTGATCAACGTGTTATTCATTATATGGGGTGCATACATGTAAAATAAAATAAGAAATACCTTGCTATTTTCCCGTTTTTACAATAAATATTTTTTATGTCTTGAATTATTTTATCTGCAAAACGAGCGGAGTTCTCCGGAATGCCACTGGCAGATGGATTTCATGTTCCAATGAGGAACTGAATATCATAAGCATAATATTCATAATAAACGTATTAAAATTACCTTTTTTGTATTATATTGCCTATTTTTATTTTTTGTGCATTGAAATGGTGATTTTTTTGTGAAACGATTTTGTTCTTTGTACAGTTGCAGGACTTGAGAGGCACAAAAATGAGTCTCCCTCTCAACAGCTTACCCAGTGAGAAAGAGGCTCAGTTTTTCTCTAAACCACCTTAGAACAGGATATATTTTTACTGGTTGACCTTTTTAATGACTTCTTTTAATTCTTCCAGATGATTGTTCAAAATACCACGAGCCATGGTTTTATATTTTTTGCACAATGCCGCGGCCGCCCCTACGGCGATACCATGCTGGCCGCCATTGCCCATGAGTTTCAGATTTGAGGAAGCAATGTGGGTAGCGCTGATGTGCTTGCCGCAGCAGAAAAGATTGTCGATATCGGCTGAATAGAGGCAGCGGAACGGAACACTATAGGGTTTTCCGTCGCGTTCATCCCACTTCCAGTTTCCCAGGCGGAAGTCGTACTTGGGATTTCCCGGATAGTGCAGACAGAAGGCGCTTTCGTTCATGACGACAGCATCGGGGAAGAATTTGTGCTCCCGAATATCTTTTTCTGAGAGAACATAGTCACCAAGATAACTTCTGAAGGCACCTGTAGCCACTTGATAGGTAAGATGAGTTAGCTTAAGGTTGGCATACTTCTTCGGATCTTTACGGCGGACATTATCATAAGTACCGATGATAGCCTGCAGCAGGTGGTCGCGGATAGCTTCGCCGTCACTATATTGGTCAAGCCATTGTCCGTATTCCCAGAAATGCGTCTTCGGCAGGCTCATGGGATTTTCCCAGCTGCCATCTTCACGGCGGCGAGGTTTCTGCTTCTCAGGGCCGATATAGGGGCCCGGTTTGTTTTCATAAGGGCCATGACCGCAGCAGCTGCTGACTTGCCCGATTTGACCACTGAGGTCCATATGGTCTTTGGCAACTTCGACAGCCCAGGGAACGTCAGGGAAAGAGACGGGCTGATCCATTTCTTCGGTGCGGAAGAAAATAGTATTTCCATGATGCATAGCACTGGCTTTTTCCGGAGCAAGGCTTTCACCAAAATCAGATTTTGCTTCTTCTCCGCCCATCGTGGCAGCACCGGAAAGGAGAGCCAGCAGGGCCCTGCCGCTGCCGTCAATAAAGGTAGGAGCAAAATAACGGTGTTCCACGCTTGTACGGGCATTGCGGCTATCAACGGCCACGATTTTTCTTCCGTCGAGAACGACGTTATATACTTCCTCTTCCAGGAATACAGAAACGTTGGGCATATGATTCAATATAGCTGTGGCACCGATATCTCCGTCCTCCTGACGTTCCGTAATGGCATCGACTATAGGGCCGGCAACACCTTCAGGAATGAGGCCCAGTTCCTTGCTGCCATTTCCGCCGAGGCAGGGACGGTTCTGAATGATAGCAACCTGCAATCCCAATTTTGCCGCCGTATAGGCAGCGCAGCAGGCGGGAATACCACCACCAACGACAACAACATCATAACTGCCGGCGTTAACGGGTTCCTGCGGCAGATGAAGCAGACGTTTCCGCCATGCCCGGGCAGCACTGTCCGGTTTTTCTGGTGGTGTAATGGTCGTGTTAGTGATGTAAATGGCATCACAGCGGCCATCAAAACCGGTCAAGTCATGGAGTTTTACCTGCACTGTGCCAGCCGGCAGGTGGACATGTTCGACGAGCTCCCAGGACCAGTCTTTGCCGTTGGCGCCGAAGGTAGTCGGCACGGGCGTATCATTAAAGAGTACCTGGAAGGTTCCAGGATGATAAGCGGGAACCCAGTCTTTGGCACGAACCCATACGCGGTATTCTCCGTCTTCAGGGATTATAATTTTAGTAGACGCATCAGCACAAGGAGTGCCAATACCATGGGCGAGCAGATAAGGGGAACCCATTTCGTTTTCGAACTGGGAATCCAGAACCCAGCCGCCATAATCGGAAAACTGTTCTGCCTCCAACAGAAGTTCAAATCGCTGCATTGAAAAATTCCTCCTTACAACAGTAATCAAGGGTATATCTTGAAAGCGACACAAAGCATTGTTGTTCTCCTTTGTACTTTATATGCTAACAAATTTTTTAATTTCATTCAAACGGAACTTTCAAAATTAATAATTCAATAATATTGAAATTCAAAAATAGATTGTACAAAAAAACAGGACTGTGAAGAATGGTATTCCCTTTCTCCACAGTCCTGCCTTTATTTACTTTTCCAAAAAGCCCATGATCCGCTGAATCAATTCTTTCCGGTTTGTATGCGCCGTTGAAGTGTACGTGATGAGCTTATCATCGCTCAGACCAAATGTCTTTTTGTAAAGTGCCGTCTGGGTAATTACAGCACTTTTATTCAGCTTATCTGACTTAGTCAGGATAACCAAAAGCGGAAGTCCTAAAGAAAGCAGCCACTGATAGCAGTCAATGTCACTTTCCATCGGAGCGTGCCGGATGTCCATGAGGATACACACCAATTTCAAATCCCGGCGGTCTTCCATATACTTGCAGATGAATGCTGACCATTCATTTTTCTTGTCCTGGGAAGTCCGGGCAAATCCGTATCCCGGCAAATCCACCGCGTAAAAAGTATGCCACAGTGGTTTATCCCCTTCATTACGTTTCGCTTTGAAAGAATAGAAATTGATGGTCTGCGTTTTTCCGGGAGAGCTGCTGACGCGTGCCAGTCCTTTCCTTCTTGCAAGCGAATTCAGAAGCGAAGACTTGCCCACATTGCTGCGTCCGATAAACGCAATTTCATCAATCGTATCCTGCGGATACTGTGTTGCCTTGACAGCGGAAGTGATAAATTCCCCACTGACAATATCCCACTGTGCTGTTGCCATTATTTACGCCTCCAGCGCTAACTTAGTGACTTGGTCCATATGTTCGACAGGGATAAACTTCATTTCTTTCTTCACATGATCCGGCAATTCCTCCAGATCCTGCATGTTCTGCTTTGGCAGCAGGATTGTCTTGATATGGTACCGGGCAGCCGCCAGCACTTTTTCCTTGAGACCGCCAATAGGCAGTACCTGGCCGGTCAACGTAATTTCACCGGTCATAGCAAGGCTGGCCTTTACCTTACGTTTCGTCAGAGCCGATTCCATGGCCGTAGCCATCGTAATCCCGGCAGAAGGCCCATCCTTTGGAATAGCCCCTTCCGGTACGTGGATATGGATATCTACCTTTTCATTAAAATCAGGTTCAAGTCCCAGTTCCTTGGCACGGGAACGAATGTACGTGAAAGCAGCCTGTGCGGACTCTTTCATCACATCTCCCAATTGGCCGGTAAGAACCAGTTTTCCTTTGCCTTCGCAGACAACGACTTCAATCTTCAGCAGCTCACCGCCGACGCTCGTCCAGGCAAGCCCAGTGCAGACGCCGACTGCCGCTTTGGCCGTCATATCACTTTCAAGGAAAATAACAGGCCCCAGAAAACTCTTCAGATTTGATACCGTCACCGGTACTTTTTCTACATGTTCCTCAACAATCTTGCGGGCTGCCTTGCGGCAGATGGTTGCAATCTTGCGTTCCAGGTTACGAACACCGGCTTCACGCGTATAGTCGCGGATGATGTGTTCAATACATTTGGGACCAATCGTCAGGTTCTTTGCCGTCAGGCCATTGTTTTTCCGTTCCTTCGGCAAGAGATGCAGCTGGGCAATCTTGATTTTCTCTTCATCAGTATAGCTGTTCAGCTGAATGACTTCCAGACGGTCCAGCAGAGCCGGCGGAATGGTCTCAATCGTATTTGCCGTAACAATCCAGAATACATTGGACATATCATAAGGGAATTCAATGTAGTGGTCGCTAAAATGATTGTTCTGCTCCGGGTCCAGCACTTCCAGTAAGGCAGAAGCAGGATCCCCGCGGAAGTCAGCACCCATCTTGTCCACTTCATCAAGCAGGAAAACAGGGTTGTCAGTACCGCATTCAATCAGTCCATGAATCAGGCGCCCCGGCATAGCTCCCACGTAGGTACGGCGATGGCCGCGAATTTCAGCTTCATCACGAATACCGCCCAGGGAAACGCGCGTAAACTTGCGGTTGATGGCCCGGGCAATACTCTGGGCAAGGCTTGTCTTGCCGACACCAGGAGGACCGACGAGGCAAATAATCGGTCCGCGGTTGCTCTTCGTGAGGGCGCGGACAGCCAGATAATCAAGGATCCGTTCCTTGACTTTTTTCAGGCCATAATGATCCTTGTTCAGCACGGCTGCCGCTTTTTTAAGGTCATAATTATCCTGCGTCATCTTGCCCCACGGCAACGACAGCACCGTATCCAGATAATTCCGGATAACGGCACTTTCAGCCATCATCGGCGGCATCTTGAGCAGACGGTCAAGTTCCTTATCGAGGATTTTTCTGACGTTGTCCGGAAGCTTCATGTCCTTCATCTTAGCTTTGTAGTCATCCACTTCGGACTGTTTTTCGTCGCCTTCGTTCAGCTCTTTGCTGATTGCTTTCATCTGCTCGCGCAGGTAATATTCCCGCTGGTTCTGCTCAATTTGCTTGCGCACCTGTTGGGAAATATTCTTCTCAATTTTTACGATTTCAAGTTCTTTGCACAGGAAACTATAGAGCAGTTTCAGCCGTTCACCGACGTCTACGGCTTCAAGGATTTTTTCCTTATCGCTGATATCAATGGTCAGGTATCCGGCAATCATATCGGCGATACGGCCTGCGTTCGGCTGATCCTTAAAAGTCAGCATGACTTCGGAATTGACTTTATTGCTGGCGAGAACCCATTGCTCGAAAGTCTCAACAAGCATTCTTTTCAGTGCTTCAACTTCTGTACTATCGCCATTTTTATCTTCATGGATTTCCGCATGTGCCTCAAAAGGAGAGCCCACTGCGTCAATCACTGAAATAATTTCCACACGGGTAAGGCCTTCGACCAGGATTCTCATCGCTCCGTTAGGCATTTTCAGCATTTGCTTGATTTCAGCAATAACGCCAAACGGGAAGAGACTCTTAGCTGTAGGATCAGCTTCTTCTGCGGATTTCTGAGATACCAGAAGAATCCGCTTCGTGGAAGCCATGGCCATTTCAACTGCCTTGATAGATCGGTCCCTGCCGACATCAAGGTTTATAATCATGCCGGGAAATACGATAACGCCGCGTAATGGCAGCAGTGGTAATCTCACGGTCGATTCATCTAACATAGTCATCACCATCCAATCAAATAGAGAAAAAGGGAAAAGGGGACCCGCCCCTTTTCCTTTTCTCTATGCCTTCTTGCGTTCGTCCGTTTGTTTTTGTGTCTTCAGCACCAGTTTCGGCTCTTTATGGTGTTTTACCACATCTGCCGTCACGATGCATTTCTCAACGTCCTCACGGGACGGAATCTCATACATTACGTGCTTCATGATATTTTCGATGATAGCACGCAGCCCTCTGGCACCGGCTTTTCTTTCCAATGCCTCATGGGCAATAGCCTTGAGGGCATCATCTTCAAAACTAAGTTCCACGTTGTCCATGGCCAGGAATGATTCATACTGTTTTGTCAGTGCATTCTTCGGTTCAGTCAGAATACGGATCAAGGCTTTTTCATCCAACTGATCCAACGTGACTACTACCGGTAAACGTCCTACAAATTCAGGAATCAGCCCATACTTTACAAAGTCTTCAGGCAGTACCTGTTTAAACGGATTGATCGATTTTTTCTGTTTTTCCGTGATAATGTCGGCACCAAAGCCCATGCTCTTCTTACCGGTCCGTGCATTGATTACATTTTCCAGACCGGCAAAAGCGCCGCCGCAGATAAACAGAATATTTGTCGTATCAATCTGAATCAGTTCCTGATGTGGATGCTTACGGCCTCCCTGAGGAGGTACATTAGCAACCGTACCTTCCAGAATCTTCAGGAGTGCCTGCTGCACGCCTTCACCGGAAACATCCCGCGTAATGGACGGATTTTCCGACTTTCTGGAAATTTTATCAATTTCATCGATATAGACAATGCCGCGTTCAGCTGCGGCAATATCGTAATCCGCGTTCTGAATCAGACGCAGCAGGATATTCTCCACATCCTCGCCCACGTACCCGGCTTCCGTCAGGGACGTAGCGTCGGCAATGGCAAAAGGAACCTTAAGGATTTTGGCCAGGGTCTGGGCCAGCAGCGTCTTGCCGCTGCCCGTAGGCCCCAGCATCAGGATATTGGACTTCTGCAGTTCGACGTCCTGATGATGAGCCTGCTGCTCATAGTTGATTCGCTTATAGTGATTGTAAACTGCCACGGACAGGGTAATCTTGGCTTCTTCCTGTCCAATGACATACTCATCCAGGATTTTCTTGATGTCTTTCGGTTTAGGAAGATCAGTAATCATTCCTCCCGCCGGTTTCGACATCTCCTGAGCAAGCATCTCGTTGCACAGGGCAACACATTCATCACAAATAAAGACATTATGGCCGGCAATCAGTTTCTTTACCTGACTCTGCTTTTTGCCGCAGAAAGAACAAGTATAGTCCTGATCGTGAGGCCCTTGATGATCATCGAATGCCATCTGACACCCCTCCTATCTGTCGGGGCAGGACGGTCGTCTTACCCCAATTAGCGAACAGCGGCGGGGATGACAACCTCATCCACAAGGCCATAAGCCTTTGCTTCTTCAGCGGTCATAAAATAATCCCTTTCCGTATCCGCCTGAATTTTTTCCGGACTCTGACCCGTATGCTGGGACAGGATCTGGTTCATCTCTTCCCGAATGCGCAGGATTTCACGAGCATGGATTGCAATATCCGAAGCTTGTCCCTGAGCGCCTCCCAGCGGCTGATGAATCATCACGCGGGAATGCGGCAGAGCAAAGCGTTTGCCCTTTTTACCTGCAGCAAGCAGGACTGACGCCATGGAGGCAGCCATACCCACGCAAATCGTGGATACGTCCGGCCGGATATACTGCATGGTATCATAAATAGCCAGGCCGGCGCTTACACTGCCGCCGGGGCTGTTGATGTAGAGATGGATGTCCTTGTCCGGGTCTTCTGATTCCAGGAACAGCAGCTGGGCAATGATCAAATCAGCCATGTGATCTTCAATTTCACCGGTCACAAAGATGATACGGTCCTTAAGGAGCCGGGAATAAATATCATAGCTCCGCTCACCCTTGCTGGTCTGTTCGACGACAATGGGGACATAGCTCACGCTGTCCACCTCCTGTAATTCAATAATTACTTATCTTCCTTAGCTTCTTCAGTCTTGGTTTCTTCGGTCTTGGTTTCTTCTTTCTTTTCAGCGCCCTTGGCATTGTCGAAAATAACCTGAGCGGCTTTGCGGCGCAGAATGTTGCTCAAAAGAATACCTACGGAGTTATTGTCCTTGATAATCTTCTGAACTTGTCTCAGCGTAGCACCTTGAGCATCGGCAATCTGCTGCATTTCAGCTACAGCTTCCTCTTCGGAAACCTTCAGGCCTTCTTTTTCAGCAATTGCATCGAGAACCAGATCCGTCTTGATGTTTTCCAAAGCAGCCGGCTTCTGTTCGTCGCGATAGGTCTTGACATCCTTGCCCAGATACTGCAGGTACATCGGCAGGCTCATCTTATGAGCTTCCAGGTTCATAGCCAGTTCATCCATCATCTGGTTCGCTCTCTGATCTACCATGACTTGCGGAACTTCAAACTTAGCATTTTCGATAGCCTTGTTGAGCAGGTCACGTCTGTACTGCTCTTCAGCACGGTCATCTTCAGCTTTTTGCATCCGTTCAGCCGTCTTCTTACGATATTCTTCAACAGTCTTGCTGTCGGAGTTGGCAGCAACAAGTTCGTCCGTAACTTCCGGGATTTCACGAACCTTAATGTCCTTGACATCCACTTTGAAAACAGCTGCTTTGCCGGCCAGTTCTTTAGCCATGTAATCTTCCGGGAAGGTTACATTGACATCCTTGGATTCGCCCTTGCCGACACCAATCAGCTGATCTTCGAAACCAGGAATGAAGGCACCGCTGCCGATTTCCAGGGGATAGCCCTTACCTTCGCCGCCTTCAAAAGGTTTCCCATCAATAGTACCGGTGAAGTCAATCGTAGCCATGTCGCCCTTTTCCAGCTTTTTACCTTCCGGAGCGGCAACCAGCTTAGCTGCACGCTTTTGCAGAGCTTCCAGAGCTTCGTCAACGTCCTTGTCGGTAATCTTCTTTACGTTCTTAGCAACGTCAAGATTCTTATATTCGCCCAGTTCCGGTTCCGGACGCAGCGTGACGAGCAGCGTTACTTCCATCGGCTGGCCTTCTTCGAACTTTTGTTCCTTCAGTTCAGGATCAGCAACAGGCATCAGTTTGTTTTCTTCGATTGCTTTTCTATATTCTCCATTTGCCAGAATCTGGAAAGCCTCGTCTTTGATAGCATCCTTACCTACATGGATTTCAAGGACGCGGCGGGGAGCCTTGCCCTTTCTGAAGCCAGGGATCGTTACTTGCTTGTTAACTCTGGCAACTGCCTTTTTAAAGCCTTCAGCAACTTCCTCTGTCGTCAGGGTAATCTTCAGGGTTGCATCATTTCCATTTCTTTCTACAGAGACGCTCATTAAAAAAATCCTCCTCACAGGCTGTCAGCGAATTCTATTTTTATCTTGCTAAACATGCCATCTGTAATTACTTAAAAAACCGCTCATATAGCATAGCACAAAAGGTCTAAATACGCAAATAAAAGGGAGAAAATCGACCTTGATTCTTTGTTATTGCCATACTGTCGTCATAATAGTCCGCGATGAATTCATTTTCGCTTTGCAGCTTTTAGTTTACTTTTTTCTGCAGCATAAAGTCCTGCAATGCGAGATTTACTGTACTATATTAAATGATAGAAAATGAAAGTTTCTTTTATCTGCGTTTATTTCCTACCGTTTTTATGGTCCTTTTTTCATCCCTAATTATCTTCCTGATTAAGCATATACCATCCTTCAGCTTGTTTAAAACAGATGTTTTCAAAACTTCTAGAGATTTCTTTAAATTCTTCATATTTTTGTCATATTTTTATTTTATACTGTTTTTTTATTCCCATAATGGTATAATTAGACACGGATAGTCTTGATGACTAATGTGAATCTTGAAAACAAAACAAAGGAGGCAATTTGCATGTCACAAATTCTCACCACCCTGGATGATGTTCTCTATTATCCTATTCTGATCATCGTCCTCCTCGTTGCCGGTGTGTACTTTACGCTGCGAACAGGCTTCGTACAGTTCCGCTGGTTCGGCCAAAGCATCAAGGTCGTTATGGAAAAACCGGAAAAAGAAGGTTCCATTTCTTCCTTCCAGGCCTTGATGGTTTCCACAGCATCCCGTGTAGGTACCGGCAACATCGTCGGCATCTCCACAGCCCTGTGTCTCGGCGGTTTCGGTTCCGTTTTCTGGATGTGGGTCATTGCTATGATTGGCAGTGCCACCGCCTTTATTGAAAGTACCCTGGCTCAGGTCTATAAACGGAGAGATGCCAATGGCGACAGCTATGGCGGTCCTGCCTACTACATTGAAACGGCGCTGCATAACAAGACGCTGGCCTGTGCTTTTGCAATTGCTCTGATTGTAACCTATGCGGGCGGCTTTAACCTGCTGGCTTCCTACAATCTGCAGTCCACGTTCTCCGTTTACAGTTTCTATGACAAGGGTACGACTCCCTGGGTCATCGGCGGAATCCTGGCTCTGTTGGTTGGCTACTGCATCATGGGCGGCGGCAAACGTGTTGTTCACGTAACGGGTACCCTCGTTCCTATCATGGGTGTTCTGTACGTACTGCTTTCCCTTGCCATCATTATTATGCACATCGGCGAGCTGCCTCACGTGCTCGGACTGGTATTTTCCGATGCCTTCAACTTCCAGAAGATTATGGGCGGTGTCAGTGCCTCCTGCCTGATGTACGGCGTAAAACGTGGCCTGTACTCCAACGAAGCCGGTGTTGGTTCCGCACCTAACGCGGCTGCTTCTGCCGATGTATCCCACCCGGCTCAGCAGGGCCTTGTACAGATGCTTTCCGTATTTATCGATACGGTGCTCTGCACCTGCACCGCTATGATCTGCATGTTCTCCGGTGTAACACCTACCAAGGAACTGGCCGGTGCTCCGTTCGTGCAGCAAGCTACACAGGTTGACTTCGGTGCCTTCGGTCCTGTCCTGATTACCGTAGCCATGGTACTCTTTGCGTTCACGACCCTTCTGGGCAACCTGTTCTACGTAGACAACTGCCTGGCTTACCTTAAAGGGAAGACCCCTTCCCCCGGTTTCATGAAAGTTTACCGCATTATTGCGGCTCTCGTTATCTTCGTCGGTGCCGGAATGTCCATGGATAACGCCTGGGCTGCTGCAGATATCACGATGGCCTTCATGTGCCTGACCAACATTCCTTCCATCATGGCCCTCGGCGGTACGGCATTTGCCGTCATGAAAGACTATGGCCGTCAGCTCGCAGAAGGAAAGAAACCGGTCTTCAAAGCAAAGAATATCGGTTTGGATGAGAGCAATCTCGACTATTGGAAGTAAATCCTGCAGTCAAAGATTCACATTAAGATTCGGAAAGCGATGCGCGAAAATAATCGCGCATCGCTTTTTTATTTTCTTTGCATTTGTTGTTATGACAACATAAATTCTATTTGAGTTTGGCTACAATAGAATCAGAAAAGAAAACAAGGAACCAAAAACCAAATTCTTCGGTTCCCTGAATACAGAAAAGGAGCTGATTCTTATGAAGTATCATGTCAATGAAAGTTGTATCGGCTGCACGCTGTGCACGGGAACCTGCCCGGCTGTGTTCTCCATGGGCCCTGATGGCAAGGCTGTCGCCGCAGAGACAGTTCCTGCCGGTGAAGAAGCTGCCGCACAGGAAGCTATGGAAGGCTGCCCTGTAGGCGCTATCGAAAAGGCAGAAGAATGACAGCGCCTGAAGTACAAATCCGGACGGAGCGCATCTACGCTCCGTCCCTGGATCCTTCCGAAACCAGGATTCTGGTCGACCGGCTCTGGCCGCGCGGCGTGAAAAAAGAATCCGTACCCATCTGGGCCAAAGAGATTGCACCCTCTCGTGAGCTGCACAACTGGTACAAAGCGCACAACAACGATTTTGCCGGATTTCGCGACCGTTACCGGAAAGAACTCATTGCCAATCCCGAAACAGAAAAGTTCATTGTGTACTGCAGGAAGCAGCTGCACAAGGGCCCAATAATTCTTTGCTATGCCAGAAAAGATGACATTCATAACAACGCTGCCGTTTTGCGTGAATTTCTTTTGGAGAAGTTAAGCGAGACAGCAGAATAAATCGCTACGTATTTCGAGAAATGAGGAAAATCCTATGACCGACGAAAATGCTCTCTATGACTGCCCCTGCGAAGAAAACTGCAAACGCCATGGCCACTGCGCAGAATGCATCCGGTTCCACCGGAAACTCGGATGGCCGCTCGCAGCCTGCATGCAGCAGCTGCTCAAAGAACACGAAGAGAAAGCCGCTCCGGATATGACTCGTTAAAGAAAAGATAAAGGAAGCTGCGACAAGGGGGCCGTGAAATAATGCGTGTGCATTATTTCACGGCCCCCTTGTCGCTTTCTGCTGTCCGCAGCCCGCATTCCGCCTGTGGATAAAAAATGACTAAGGTATTTTTTCTACGAACTTATAAAATAAAACCTGAAACTTAGGTTTTCTGCTAAATTTCAGGTTTTATATCATATTTTATTTGAATCAAAAGCTTTAACACACTGCTGCAGATGAGGCTAAATGCCATAGGCCAAAAGCGCTTTTTATTTTTTCACATGCTCCTTTATTAAGCAGCAAATTGTAAACAAATTTTAAACTTTCTTGAAATTTTTTATAAATTGATGTACGTTATTATGTGTGACTAGCGAGTCTTAAATTTGTTAATGAGAAAATATTCTACTAAATTCAATTATGGTAAAGAAGTGAAAAGGATGACCTTACAAGACAAAGACCTCGTTACCGTCTGGCCAAAAGCGGCACTTATTTATTTTTGCGTGTTTCTCCCCTTGAGCTTTATTCTTCCTGAACGCATTGCCTGGGAGAATGGTCCCATTGAAATGACGCAAAATATGGTGCTTCTTTTCGGTGTATTTTGGAACCTTAATACATACTTCCGATCTTCTTCCGTTTCGCGCAATAAAATATGGCTATTTCTTGCCGGATTTTTTCTGCTCCTTTTTGGCCGGGAAATCAGCTGGGGAAGAGTTTTCCTTCTGAAGGAAATTACGAAAAGGGGGCCTGTTTTCTGGAGTATGAAATCGATTCCCCATTACCGGTTCATCCACAGATGCATTGGTCTATACATGTGCATGGATATCTTGCTCCTCGTAAAATCTGTATGCTGGCATACTGCTCTCCAATGCGTAAAGCAGAGCCGCCGCGTAATGGTACTTGTCATTCTTGCAGCTGTCCTGACCCTGTTAGGAGACAAAGGTCTTTTACTGCACAGTTTCGCGGATGAAACGATTGAAGAATTTGCTGAGCTCTTCATTTATCTCAGTTTGCTTTATTTTTCCAAACTGTACAAAGCGCTCACTTCCACAGTTTATATCAAAACTGCAGAGTATTCCCCTCTGTAATAAAATAGCCCGCTGTGCCTCTTCGATGAAAGCCAGCGGACTATTTTTTGTTGATTTTATTCAATCCCGTAATAAGCCTTATACCACTGGGCAAACTTCTTGAGGCCCTGTTCAATGGTCGTAGCCGGTTTGAAACCAAAATCTTTTTCCAAATCCGTCACATCGGCATACGTCTGATACACATCGCCGGGCTGCATCGGAAGATATTCCTTCTTTGCTGTCCTGCCCAGTACCTTTTCCAAAGTCTCAATAAAGGTCATGAGCTTCACAGGTTTATTATTACCAATGTTATAAATCTTATACGGATCTCCCCCAAAGCCGTTTACCGGAGGATGGAGCAGCATATTCTCAACACCGGTTACGATATCATCTACAAAAGTGAAATCACGGTACATATCCCCATGGTTGTAAATCGTAATGGGCTCATCCTTCATGATTTTATTAGCAAATTTAAAATACGCCATATCAGGACGTCCAAACGGACCATAAACCGTAAAGAAACGCAGTCCCGTAGCCGGAATTCCATACAAATGACTGTATGTATAAGCCATCAGTTCATCGGACTTTTTGGTAGCTGCATAGAGGCTGATCGGATGGTCCACCGGATCTGTCGTGGAAAACGGTGTCTTTTGCTGATTGCCGTAAACCGAGGAACTGGAAGCAAAAATCAGATGTTCCGGTTTGGCATACCGGCAAGCCTCCAGAATGTTGAAAAAGCCAATGATATTGGAGTCAATGTATTCTCTCGGATGATCAATGCTGTAACGTACCCCTGCCTGAGCGGCCAAATTCACCACGATATCCGGCTGGAAGGTCTTAAAAATCTCATCTACGGTTTCCTTATGGCTCAAGTCGCCTTCCGTAAAGGAGAACCCGGGATACGTTTCCAATTGCTTCAAACGATCCTTTTTGAGCTGCACATCATAATAGGCGTTCATATTATCCAGGCCATGAACCCTGCCGCCATGAGCCAAAACCCGTTTTGAGAGATGATACCCGATAAAACCGGCCGCACCGGTGATCAAAATCTTTTTCTGGTCGAGAGCTTCCAAAATGACACACTCCTTTTCACTCTGACTGTGAATATTCATAAGACTGACTGAGCAGTCTCGTTTCATTATAACACTGAACTATAAAAAATTCATTGGCTGCGAGCAAACCTCGAAAGGACTGCCCCTACCCATCTTCATTTTTTGAGAGATAATGAGTACAGATAATTTGTTTTTGCACTCAGTATAATTTAGAATAAAAAGGTTTACAGTCCATTACCTAGATCTATTCATTCTCTATTTAAGAAAGGATTACCGTTTTGTCATGAATCACTCTATCAACCATCGTTCTCTCATCTTCTTTATCGCTGCCCTGTTTTGTCACATGGGGATTGCTTTCGGGTTCCGCCTGACTGGTCAGCTGGAACAGCGGCTTTTTAATGAAATTTTGCTGTATGGTGCCCTTGCTTTTTCAGTCACGTGGGCGCTATGGAAATATCATAAAACCTATCTGATTCACTTTATTATCATTTTGATATTGTATCTGCTTTCTGTATATCTGCTCCGAGATTTTAGTAATAACGGTTTGGCGGCCAGTGAAGCCATTGAACTGGGAACGAGTCTCTTCAGTCTGTCTGCACTTCTAGGCACTGCTGCTGTCTCTTTAAAGCATAAATTTACGCATGGCGTATTTCTTTTTCTTTTTTATGCCGGCATGATCATCACGGCAGGTATTCCGCTTCTCGGCCTGGGGTACGGTTTTATCAGCGGCGGAAACGCGTTATCTTCCGACCTGGTTCTCGCCGTATTTCAGACAAACCCCAGGGAAGCCATTGCTTTTCTCGAAGACCAGCCGCTCTCACGCTGGGCTGTTGCCATTTTTGCTCTTTTTCTTTTTCTGTTTCTGGAAGTTAAGATTTCCCACAAGATGCTGCAAAATGCTTCGGTCCAGAAATGGCTTCCTATTGTCGTTACAGGTGCACTTCTCATACTAAATATCAAATCTTCCGTACCAAGACTCCATACCTATTATCTTGCTAATACAATAGTCAGCACCCGTCGCTCGCTGAATTCGTACAAAAGCTATCGTAAGCATCAGAAGGAGCGTCTCGACAGGCTCCGGAATTTAACTGATCTCACCATTCTGCCGGAAGCAAAAGGAACCTATGTGCTTATCATCGGTGAATCTGCTTCCCGTGATCATATGCACGCCTATGGCTATGAAAGAGAAAATACGCCTTGGATGGACCGGATGAAAGAGGTCCCGGGTACGACCTTATTCAAAAAAGCGTACGCCAATTATTGTCAGACCGTCCCAGCCCTCACTTATGCCCTCAGCGGCAAAAATCAATACAATGACGTCAATCTTGAAGATGCCTATTCCATCATCGAAATCGCTAAAGCAGCCGGCTATGAAACATATTGGCTCAGCAATCAGGCCCGTTTCAGTGTAGCTGAAACTCCGGTATCTGAAATGGCCTCTACGGCTGACCACCAAATCTGGCTGAACGGCAGGTCCTCCTCTCCGACAGAAGCGAATTATCCCGATAAAGACCTTGTTTCCTATTTACCTGATTCTATACCGGATACACCCACACTGATTGTCCTCCATATCATGGGAAACCATGGAAAATATGCGGACCGCTATCCGAAAAATTTTGAAGTATTTAAAGGAAAGGGGCGCCGCCTCGACGGTTATGACAATTCAATACTCTACGTCGATTCGGTACTGAAGAGTGTTTTTGAAAAAACAAGCCGGTATCCAAATTTCAAAGGATTCATCTATATGCCGGATCACGGAGAACATCCGGAAGATGGGCGTACTCATCAGCCGGACAAATTTACCTACCAAATGGTTCACATCCCCCTTATGATTTATCTGCCCCCGTCTAATGCCGCAAGCCGTCCGGTACTTTACGAAACTGCAAAAAGTCATGTCGCATCTCCATGGACAAACGATTTACTTTATGATGCTATGATAGATCTTCTGGGTATCCAAAATGCACCTTTTACATCATCAGCCTACAGTATTTTCTCCCCTGATTACCACATGACCCGTCAAAATCTCCTTACGCAGCACGGTCAAAAGACGTTAGAAGATGATCCCGACCAGGGATCAGGAAAATAAAAGGAGCGTTGTGAAGAAATTCTGTCAGTTATTTCTTCACAGCGCTTTTCTTTTAACTCTTGCAAAATTTTGTAAAACTGTACGTCAAATTGTTTCTACGAATTTCCAGATGAAAAGAAAGATTTATCCAGCCGAATCATTTTTGTCTTTCCTGTACTAGTTGTGTCATAATAAAAAGGATTATAATAATTAATGATTTTAGTGGATGAGAAAAGCAAAACTTTTGCAGGACCGCTGGAGCAAAGATACGGTATTCGTGTGTCCTCTTTGCTGGAAACCCCGGTAGGAGGGCATTTTTATGTCCCACTCATCCCAATGGGGGAAAATATAATGGCCAAAACAACAATAACTGTTCTAAAAAAAGCGCTCTGCCGGACTGGAGCCGTCTATGCGCTTTTATTTCTGGGATTTGCCTTATTCTTTTCGTCATCCTTTCTGCCCATGCACCATATGACCGCTATCCGGCTTTTCAGAGGAGCCCTTTTTCTCTTTGTGATCCTGGTGTTGTACCAGTTTTTTAGTATACCGTCCCCGCTGCCGCCCGAGGCCTTTCGAACTCGTACCCGACTTTCCGTTTTGCTTACCGCTATGTGGGGAATACCCTACCTGTGGATTTTTTCCCGAAATCCACGTTTTTTCCAGGATGACTGCGGCTACTACTTTATCTTTGCCCCATTCTTGTTTGCATTTTTATTATGTGTGTTGTCCATCCTTTCTGTCATAAGAAACTCACTGATAAAGCGCTTGGGACAGGGAATTCTTTTTCTTTATGTATGTTTTTACCTATTTTCGTCGCTTGCCTCAGCCTTTTATTTCTTTTCCTACGGGCAGACTATCGATGAATATGCACTGCTGTGCGTCATTGCAACGACACCGCAGGAAGCCTGGAACTACCTTTCCTCTTTCCCGCTTGCGCTGAAATGATAACCCTTACGGTCATCGCTTTGGGAATCATTATCGGCCTCGCTGCTGCCCTGCAGAAGGGAACCCGTTCCACAGAATGTCTTTACCATCATCGTAAAGGACTTCTCCCGATTTCCCTTATCATCATCTGTTATGGAACATTCAATTTTGGAGCGAATGTCTTTCCCTTAGATCAATTGTTCCATCTTATGCAGAAACAAGGAGCAATCCGCGCTTTCGTTGATTTGGAAAGAAATATCGATAAAAATGGTACCCAATTCTCGATTTCCGGCACTGCGGCCCTCCCCCACACGCTTCCCGGTACCGTGATCCTGGTTCTTGGTGAAAGTGCCAATCGGGATGAAATGTCCGCTTTCACCTCGATGGATTGCGACACAACTCCGTGGGAACGTTCAAAATCAAAAGACAGTCAGTTCTATTTTTTCCCTCACTCCTATGCAAATTTTCCAAATACCATAATGGCGCTCACCCAGGCATTGACCAGTGTCAACCAATATAATCATGAACCCATCAGTCACGCAGTCGATATCATGACCCTTGCAAAAAAAGCCGGTTACACCACCTACTGGTTTTCTACGCAGTCTCAAAACAGCGTATCTGATTCAGCCATCACGGTGATTGCCAAACAGGCCGACCATGCCATCTGGACCAGAGGATATGACGAAGGACTTCTATCCTTATTAGAATCAGTCCCTGCTTCTCAAAACAACTTTATCATCCTTCATCTCATGGGCAGCCACTTCCGCTACGACAAGAGAGTCTCTCCAAGTTTTGCCCATGAACAGGGATGGACACCTTTATCAAAAAATCATAAAAAAGAATGGTACCGGCGTTCCTTATTCTACACGGATACGCTTCTCAAAAAAATCTATGAATACGGTACATCCTATCTCAATCTGCAGAGCATGATATATTGTTCCGACCATGGTGAAAAAGAGAGTCTCTCCAAGTTTTGCCCATGAACAGGGATGGACACCTTTATCAAAAAATCATAAAAAAGAATGGTACCGGCGTTCCTTATTCTACACGGATACGCTTCTCAAAAAAATCTATGAATACGGTACATCCTATCTCAATCTGCAGAGCATGATATATTGTTCCGACCATGGTGAAAATCTGAAATATACCCATACATCCAGCCCTTTCTATGAAGATATGGTTCATATCCCTTTTTGGATCTACCTCTCCCCTGCATATACGAAAACCTATCCTAAGATTACTGCTTCTCTCAGCCAGCACAAAGAGGCAATCTTTACGAATGATCTTCTCTTCGATACCATAGCCGGTCTTCTCCAAATCCATCATGACGAACTTTCCGAAAACTACCAACTTACATCTCCTCAGTATAATCTCACGCCCGACGAAGCACTCACTCTTCATGGGAAGAAGAAGATTTTCCCCTAAAAAAGGAGCTGTGAAATAATGCGTGTGCATGATTTCACAGCTCCTTTTTACGCAAGTCGCCAGTCGCTAGCCGCCCGTGGAAGCAAAATTGCCAGGGTATTTTTCTACGAACTTATAAAAATAAAACCTAAAATTTAGGTTTTCTGCTAAATTTTAGGTTTTATTTTTTTATTTGACTCAAAAGTCTTACCAAGATGCTGCAGATGAGGCTAAATGCCATATTTAAGATTTTACAACTTCCAGACGATAAACATCTTCCCGCCGATTGTCCAGTGTAAATGTTTCCTGCCGTACCTTGGTCACTAAGTCAAGATCAATAGGCGCATAAATTACGCCAGGCGTTTTTCCGTCAGCTTCTGCAAGAACCTTCCCTCTGGGGTCGATAATCATCGAATGTCCGTAAGCCGTAAAACGGGGCTTCTCTCCCACCTGGTTGGCAGCAATCACATAGCACTCGTTTTCGATGGCCCGCGCCCGCAAAAGGACTTCCCAGTGCATTCTTCCGGTTCCCTCGGTAAAATTGGCAGGAACCGTAAAGAGCTGTGCTCCCTGAAGTGCCATCAGACGAAACATCTCGCCGAAACGGATATCATAACAGACAGCAAGCCCCAGCGTTCCCTTATCGCCTGCCTGAGCCGTCACAATTCTTTTTCCGGGCTGTACCTGATCGGATTCCCGGCTTGTCACTCCGGATGGCAGCACTACATCAAAAGGATGCAGTTTACTGTATTTAGCCACAAACTGACCTTCCGGGTTAATCAAAAAAGCTGTATTCAGAGGGCGGGCCGTATCTTCCGGGTTCCATTCGTAAATACTGCCTCCCACCAGCCACATATGATGTCTTTCAGCAAGTTCTGCCAGTGTATTAAAAGTGGTCCCACCCGGCACGGGCTCTGCATTCATGACAAAATCCCGGCCGAGATAGTTCATTGTTTCCGGCAGTACGGCAAGCTTAGCACCGTGAGCGGCTGCTTCCCCGATAAGAGAAGCGGCTGCCTTGAGGTTCATCGTAACGTCCGACTGGGTATCCATTTGGATAGCTGCTGCAAGGTAATTGGTCATTGGGGTGTCCTTTCTCCTTAATGGAAAAGTTTGTATCGCATTTTCAGCCATGCATACATGGCCATCCCTTTTACATAATCCGCAGTACTGTCCTTTTTGCGGAATTTAGCCCATTGCTTGAAATCATGATAGTTTTCCGGTTTGGCAATCGGCTTGATATTTGTAATCGTTTCCCAGGGGGACAATTTGTTATAGGTACGCCACTGGGCATCGAAATCGGCCAGAACCATCTGCCATGGTTTCCGGCGCCCGGTCCAGTGAATAATGACGCCCTCTCCCGTGTCGTCTTCCCCGCCACCGAATTCGTTATAAATGGAAGGCAGAAAATAATTCGTACCGTCAAAAACAATATTCAGCACATCCTGACTTTGTCCCAGAAAACGAGTCTTTGGTTCTCTCTGAAGGGAAAAAGCTTTTTCCGTGATATGCTGTCTCTGCCATTCCGGAATATTGACAATCATAATGCCATCATTAAAGTAGCGGCCATTTTTCAGCTTCAGATAGTCTCCCCGCCGTTTGGCATCCGGCATCCGTTCCGAAACGGCACCCATGGCGAATCCATCAAGGTCCATCTGCCACAGCGGTTCAAGGGAACGCACCACCATGGTATCGGCATCCAGATAGAGAAAGCGATCTGTCATAGCTTCCAGCAAAAGCGGCATTACAGTCCGGCCATAAGTGATGCGGGAAAAGCGCTCCACTTTGACATGAAAATCCTGGAAAGGTTCCATATCGAGCGTGTAGAGCCGGCACCAGCAGTGATACCGCTTCGCCAGTTCGGATACCTTTTGGGCATTATCTTCAGAATATCCATCTGTAAAAATATGGAAAATGAGACTCATGTCTTTATTGTTTTCCAATACAGAAACGAGAGACGCCCCCATAATCTGAAAATACGCGTCGTTGATATTATAGGCTACATGACGGACAGAACGTTTGTCACCATCCTGCCGAAAATCATAATCCCGGCAGTCCTTCAGAAAACGTCCGGGTACAAAATAACCCTTTTCAAAAGTTTTCATGTTACAGCTCCATAACCTCTTTAAGTTCTTTCTTCACCATATCGGTGCTGATGCAGTCCACACAGTCCATTTTCTGGCAGCGGGAAGGTCCGATGCAGGTATGTTTCCCCGAACAGGGCACATGGCCGCTGACAGCCCGGCTGACCGCACTGGCAGCCCGGTAAATCTCAGGCGAATTATGTGTAAAAATAGTAATGACCGGGCAGCCGGCCACAGCTGCAATATGAGCTGACCCCGTATCGAGCGTGAGCAGCAGCTTCATGCGCCGGAACAAAGCAATGAGCACGGTGAGGGACGTCTTACCGGCGACATCGATTGCTGCTTCCGGATATTTCATCTGCTGCATAATTTCGGCTATCCGCGGTTTTTGGGAAGCAATGCCCGTCATGACAATTCCGGCTCCATAGTTTTCCACAAGCCAGTCTGCCGCTTCAGCAAATTTCCGGGTCGGCCAGTCTTTTGTCTTCGTCGTAGTCTCCACACTGAAAGCGACTTTGACAGCACGGTCACGAAGCGGAGCCAGCAGGGCGTCTGCCTCACGGAGTTCTGCCTCTGTCGAGGGTCGTACCGAAGGCGGAATGAACTCCTCTGAATCGTCTCCGAAATAATCGCGGATAAGGCGCTGGAAACTTTCACTCATGCGATGTTCCCGATAATCCCATGGCTTCCTGAAACGCAAATCATTCGTGTAGAAATATTTTTCCCATCCAAGCTCCCAGCCAAGAGCCCGTTCCATGCTGAGCCGTACAGGAATCCGAGCAAACCATTTCATTAAAGTGACTCGTTCCCGCGGATCCAGGGAAATACCCAAATCATAATGTTCTTTTGCCAGTTCTCTTCCCATCCGGTACACATCCATATATCCACCGCCGCTTTGATAGGTGTAGGGAATGATGCGGTCGATACCGCTCAAGAGCCCGGCTGCACCGGCAAGATTGTCTTTCACCAGATAATGGATTTCTGCCTGGGGATACTGCTGTCTTAAAATGGGAATGACGGAGGCAGACATAAAAATATCGCCCAAGTGCATAATTCCGTCAAGAAAAATTTTATAGTGCCCGTTCATTGTTGTTCACTCTTTCCTTTGCAATGCAATACGTACTGCAATCGTATCGCATAAGGCGGCAGATTGGACTGTTCATCCCTTCTGCCGTCTTTTTGATTTAAGGTACTATTTTAAAATAGTATGATTCATAGTTCTTTATAATATAATTCTTTCACGTGCCGGCCCAGCCTATGCATCTGGCACTGCAATTTTTCGCCCAAACTTTTCTGATTATATAACTCACTCACCATACTGCCCTTGATGCGCTTCACAATCTTTGCATCCAGATTGTGACGTTTGGGAGAAATACCATCTATGAGGGATTGAGAAGCGAGTGCATGATCAACGAGGATAAAATCGAAATTCGTTGTATAAAATGAAATATAGCACAACTTTTGGTAAATTTCCCACGCATCGATTTCAAACCGGACCGGTGTCTGGGCCTTCAGTATATTCTCTGCCGCTCGGCGGTTGAGGACATATCCATGACCGGTAGAGCCGCCCAGTGCGTGCATAATCCACTGATTCCCAGCAATCTGATAAACACAATGTGCACGGCCCCTAATTCGATGCAGACTCAGCACAGTCGGTGCGTTCTGCCTCGCCATAAAAGCCTGGATTTTAGGCACAGCCGTAACAAATTCCGGTGTCAGGCGGGCATCATCTTCAAATACAAATACATAGGGTTCTTCACTTTTCAGCAGTTCCTTATAAATCCCCAGATGGGACAATGCACAGCCAATCTCCCCCAGAGTCAGCAGTCCCTCAGCTTTAGATGCTTTATTCAGTTCACTTTTTGAAAGCTCATCCCCCATAATTGCTTCAAAAAAACAGGGCTCCAGTCCCAGGGCGGCAAAGTTAGCCTCAACGGACTTACGCCGTTCAGGTGCTTTGGCAGAACTGATTACAAAATGGTACATTGTCGCCATTAACTCCCTCTCCACATTCACTGTCCAGACTGTACAACACACGAGTATATCATACAATGCTGCAGCTATTTTTAACTTTTAAAAGATCTCATTATGATTACGTCTTAATTCTAAACCTATGCCTTCTCCTCTAAAGCTGATTCAGATGATTTTTTGCAGCAAGGCGAAGCTTCTCCTGCTGGATAGCAGCCAACGTAAGTCCCCACATGGCAAAGAATAAACGGTCATTATAACGGCCAAACATACTGTTATCAACCATACCATGCACTGAAATGGCAATCCAGACCCAGAGCATAGCGTAAGAATATCTGTTTTCCTTCCGTTTCTGAATCGTCAAAATTAAGTACACGAGGGAACTCAGCATGAAAATGACAAAACCACCGCCTCCCAGGATACCTGAACCTGAAAAGAAGTTTGCTATATTATTATGAGGCAGAGTCAGTGTGGGTTCCTTGGCTCCCGGTAAAATATACTTTTTCCGGTAAATATCATTCCACCGGCTAATGCCCACGCCGTATAATTTATGATCCTGCCACATACGGTAAGCAGAAGTCAGCAAAAGAATGCGTTCCGAATCATAGCTGCGTTTCAAATAGTTCGTCGTAAATCCAAAAACCACGGCCCCGGATAAAATGAAAACCAGGAACAGTGCGGAAATTTTTTTCGTAATAGTTAATCCGTAACGACTCAGAAACACGGCGCTAAGAGCAACAATAGCCCCCAAGAGAAAACCTGCAATCCCACCGCGAGACTGAGATAATACAATACTGCCAATGGCCAGAATGCTGGTAATTACCGATAAAACCGCAAGAAGTTTTTGATGCCGGGGAGATTCACGGTTTACTTTTTTGACAGTCAAAAAAGTATTTAACAATAAAAACGGCAAAATAATTTCCATCACCATGGCAAGATGGTTAGGAGAACCAAAAGATCCATAAACCCTCTGCAGTCTCTGAGCTTTCCACACTTCATGGACTGCTGTTATATTCAGTACATTGGTTCCAGCTATCATCCCCCACTGCGCAGCCGGCACAAGCGAAATGTCCTGCTGCAGCAAAAAGAAACAAATCCACAGGGAAATAGAATACTTCACGAACTTGGATGCGACGCGCATGGAGGCTTCATCTCCTGACAAGTAGGAAGCCAGCAGCAGACCACCCATGAAGAGAACATATCCTACGAAAAAAAGAGCAGGAAAAAATGAAAGCTTCCTCTTCATTTTGAATCTTATCCACAAAATCGTGAGAACGGCAAGACCTGCGCTGATATTATAGCCAGCCATCCACTTGGTACTGCATAAAAAGAAAAAGAATACATTACTGACAAAAAGTATAAATGAATCTAATTTATTCCCCATTGAAAACCTTCTTACAGCCTGTGTCAAAACTTATTTTTTAGCGTAGATTTTTTGCCAAAATTTAGCAAGTTTCAGCCGCACTTCCTGACGAAACAGGGACTTTCCCTGCATATTGCCCGGCTGCGGCATAGGTGCATCCCGAAAGGCAGTTTCCGCCAGATATTTATAATAAGATTTATTAAAGTGCTCCGACCGCTTGAATTCCCAGGGTTTATACCGCCCGGCCCAATGGATTACCGCCGGACGCTTCAGAGCTTCTATCGCATCAATGCGCATAGCCGCGTCCTTAAGTACCTTCAGAGGCATGCCGAATACCGGCGGGATTACATTCCAACGCAGAGGAAGTGAAGCCCAGTTTCCCAAGAAGACATGGTTCAGCCCATCCTGATCATGATGCCTGTAATCATTTTTCGTTACACAATCCTGGACCTGCCCGGTATAATCTTTTTCCCTCCAGGCATCCAGGTCCATCACCATAACGCCGGAATTAAAGTATGGCATCCCTGGCTGCAGTCCGATCGTTTCAGCTTTCTGACGGCGCATCCGGGCTGAGGCCATAATACCAAAATCCCTCACAGCGCCGATAGGATGACCTTCCAAAGGATACTCCCAAAGTTCCTTCACATCGTCATTCACGACGAGATCTGTGTCAAAATACAGTGCCTTATGTATCGATTCCGGCAGCAGCGACGGAATCAGGAGACGCAGGTAAGCTGCCCGGTGAATATGTCCGCTCGTATAAGCTTTTACTTCCACTTGTTTCACCGGAAGAAAAGTTACAATTCCCTTTTTTGCAGTAATTGTCGCCGCAATGGCGGACTCTTTGACTTCGGAAATACCATCATCCAGGATATAAAAATGAAGCGGCCGTTCATCTTTATGGTTGGTTAGCATAGAAACAGCTGCTACGGCCGTATGCTGCGCATAATTGTCATCAGATGCCAATACGATTGTGATTTCGTCCATAGCCGTATCCCCCAGGATTTTTTCTATCATTTTATCATACAATGAAAGTGTATTTTCTACAAGCAAAAAAGAAAAATGAGAGTTCAATAAACAGGCCTTAACAGAAAGTCACTTGTATAATTAAGGTGAAATTAATCCAAGCCGCCTGCAGAGTTTATAGGCCATTAAGCAGCTAATTCCTTAACGACCCGTATCATAAACATAGCTACAAAAAAGGACTGTGAAAAATTTCTTTTCACAGTCCTTATATTCAATTGGAGCGGAAAACGAGATTCGAACTCGCGACCCCCACCTTGGCAAGGTGATGCTCTACCACTGAGCTACTTCCGCAGCACTCAGACAGTATACTCATTTTTTGAATATCTGTCAAGGATTTTACAAAAAATCAATAGCACTTACTCCAGCCGCAGTTCTTGCAGATGTTGCAGCCGCCTTCAAAAACAAGCGGTTCCCCGCACTGCGGGCAGAAAATATTTTCGGCCGTAACCTTGTCCGTTGCTTTTGGCTTTACGGGTTTGGTCTTCGGTTCTTTTGCAAGTTCTTCCTCATCGGCGTGAAGTTCCTTTTGAACCTCGTTATACATATCAATCAACGCATTGCCGACAGCCATCGGGCAGCAGGAACCTTTGCTCGTATCACCGCGGGTTGTGCGGCGAACAGCATAGCTCGGGCAGTTGCCGCAGGAATTCAGCTGATCATAAATCGTGTAGATATCAATCCCGGCACGCGCACTGATGGAAATCATTCTGGACAGACCGATCATGAAGTTATTGCAGCCGCCTGTAGAGCCCTTGCTCAAGTACGTTTCCAAGAGAGCACCGGTCACCGGGTCAAAGAAGGCCATGCAGTGCAGGCTGCCGCAGCCCGTGACAAGCTTTCTCTTCTTTCCGATAACATCATCGTCAATCGCTACAATTTCACCGCGGGCCAGTCCTTCTCCCGCGATAGGCACAGAATCCTTCTCGTCAACATGAGTGGACAGAATTCCGGCACGCTTGCAGCCGTCACGGAAAATCGTGACGCCCTTGCAGCCGCTGTCATAGGCGAGCATATAAAGTTTCTCCGTATCTTCCACCGTAAAGCTGTTCGGCACGTTGACCGTGGAACTGATGGAAGCATCGATGTGCTGCTGCCAGGCAGCCTGCATGGCGATACGGGAACGATAATTCAGCGTCATAGCCGTCACAAAATAAGGCGGCAGTTTGGAGTCATCTTTAATATTATGCTGCTTCATGTACTGCGCTACAATCGGCGTATAAACTTTGTAGTATACGTCTGCCGCATGAAGGGATTCGGTCTTGCGTTCATAGTAGTTTGCATAAATCGGTTCAATGCCGCCGGAAATACCGAGCATCGTGGAAAGCGTACCTGTCGGAGCAATAGTCAGGAGCTGAGAATTACGCAGGCCATACTGCTTGACGAGAGCCGCTGTTTCATCAGTCGTATTGGCTTTAAAGAACGGCGTTTCCATGATTTCTTCCGTATGGCACATCTCATATGCCCCGCGTTCCTTTGCAAGCAGTGCAGACGAGGCGATTGCGGTATCAGCCATCGTAAAGCCGATTTCGTGACAGAACGCCACAGCATCATCACTGCCGTAAGTCATGCCCATTTTAAGGAGCATATCACCGAGGCCCATAATTCCAAGCCCGATTTGACGCCACTTAGAAACGCTTTCACGCTGTTCTTCCAGAGGATGCAGGGGCAGCCCTTCTTCCAACACATCATTCAGTGCGCGCACGGCAATCCGGACGCAGCGTTTAAACTCATCCATATCGAAGGCCGCTTCGGGCGTAAACGGATTCTTTACAAACTCAGACAGGTTCATACTGCCGAGGAGGCAGGACCCGCCGGCCGGCAGCGGTTCTTCCGCACAGGGATTGACGCCGGCAAAATGGAATTCCTTCGTGTTGGACAAGAGGTTCCATGAACAGATGCGGTCCCAGAACAAAGCACCCGGTTCGGCATAATCCCAGTTGGTTTCAGCAATCAAATGGAATACATCAGCCGCATCAACCAGATTTTCAATAACCTGACCGGTTTCCTTTCTCGTAAAATGGAGACGGAATTTTTTATGTTCCTTCACAGCCTTCATAAATTCATCATTGATGCGGATGGAAATATTGGCTTTCGTCACCTTTTCCAGGTCGGTCTTCAGTTTAATGAAATCAATCAGATCCGGATGCGTGCAGTCGAGGGAAATCATCAGGGCACCGCGGCGTCCGTTCTGCCCGATCAATTCGGTAACCAGAGAATACAGCGTCATAAAGGAAATAGATCCGCTCGTTTCCTTTGCCGCATTGTTAATGCGGGCCCCCTTCGGGCTGAGACCGGAGATATCAATGCCACAGCCGCCGCCATAACTGTACGTACGGGCCAGTTTCCCGGCGCGGTCAAAAATACTTTCGATATTATCTTCGGGTGGTTCTACCACGTAGCAGTTGGACAGTGTAATTTTCTTTCCCTTGTTTTCCAAACCGCGGTTTGCCAGAATACGTCCGCCGAAAAGAAACTTTTTGCTTTTCAGGAGTTCGGCCACGTCCCCATCATGACCGCTGACACGATCAAGCCATTCATCAAATGTCTCCCCGTCATATTTGTACTTGTTATGCCAGATATCAAGGCCCAGTTGGTTATCCTTGCCGAGCCAGTCCATTTCGTCCATCGTACCCCGTCCTTTCCTCTTTTTTCAATATGTTGTATAAGTCTTACATACAAGACACTAGATTTAGTATAAGTCTCGTGTTTTATGGTAGCAGGATATTTTCCTTCCGTCAAGACCGTGTAAACCTCCATAAAAAAGGCAGAAGGCGCATTAAATAACGCGAAAAAAGACATAAAAAAAATTCCGGAATTTTTTTACGCTTCCGGAATGAATCATATTGTAAACTTAGAATTCTCCCAATACTACTTCGCAGAGGTTTTGGGCATGGTCGGAAACACGCTTCATGTTGATCAAAAGTTCAAGCATGACAAACCCGGTCTCCGGCGTACAAATTCCTTTGTTCAGACGGTCCACATGGCTCTTGCGCATGGCTTTTTCCATTTTTCTCACCTTATGCGAATTATCAAGAGCCTCCTGCGCCAGGATCAAGTCATTGTCTTCCAGTGCCTGGAGGGCCCCTTCTGCCGTTTCGAGGACGAGGTCTTCCAATTCTTTCATTTCCTTCTGTGCCTGAGGAGAAAAGCTCATACCTTCTTCATTCATTGATCTGACACGCTTAACAATCGTTTCTGCGTGGTCCCCGATACGTTCGATATCGCTGCAGCAATGCAGCAGTCCCGTGTGCATAGCTGTCAGCTCAGGGCTCATTTTCTTTTCGGAGAGCTTGGTCAGATACACCGTAATCGCTTCTTCAAGATTATCAATCACAGGTTCATGTTCCGTTATATACTTGGCTTTTTTGGATTCATACTTATTTACACAAGCAAAGGAACGACGGATATTTCCCAAAGCCAGACTGCCCATACGGATAACTTCCTTTTTGGCAAGGCTGAGTGCAAGAGCCGGTGTCCCCAGCATATTCTCATTAAGGAATTTAGGCTGATAAGAAATTTCTCCTCCCTTTTTAGGAACAAGACGTTCAATAAAATGCGTAAACTTAGTTGCAAACGGGAGGAAAAGCAGTGTGTTCACTACATTAAATGTAGTATGAGCATTGGCTATCTGACGGGCAATATTATGAGCCGGCGAAACCGCCAGAACAACCTGCAGGAACTGCTGCATAAAGATAAGGGCAATAATACTTCCGATAAGGTTAAACATCACGTGGGAAAGAGCAACCCGCTTAGCCACGATGTTCGCCTGCAGCGTAGCCAGTACAGCCGTGATACAAGTACCGATGTTATCACCCAGAAGCACCGGAACGGCGCCTTCCAGCGGGATCACGCCCTGGCTGGCCATAGCCATCAGAATACCGACTGTTGCACTGGAAGACTGAATGACAACTGTCATGCAGAGACCCACCAGAAGCCCCAGGATGGGTTGTGAGGAAAAACGGGATATAAAACCTACAATTGCTTTATTGTGACGGAGCGGCACCACCGAATCACTCATCATTGCCATACCGAGCATCAAAATGCCGAAGCCCATCAAAACTTGCCCTAAATCACGGATATTGCGTTTTCTGGCAACGGTTTGGATCAGGAAACCAATAGCAAGTATTAAAGTAATATAATCAGTTAATTTGAAAGCAATGAGCTGAGCCGTTATCGTCGTCCCGATATTGGCACCCATGACAATGCCAAAGGCCTGCTGAAGATTCATCAGACCCGCGTTGACCAAACCAACCGTCATGACTGTAGTAGCACTGGAAGACTGCAGTATGGCCGTCACACCAGCTCCTAAAGCCACACCATAGATTGTTTTTTTGGTCAATTTGCCGAGAATCCGCTGCAGTTTACTTCCCGCGGCTTGCTGCAGCCCGTTCCCCATGAGCTGCATGCCATACAAGAAAAGAGAAATACCGCCTAAAAACAGAAATAAATGAAGCAATTCGATTTCCTCCGTTTATGACGCACGTGCCAGAAAGATAATATATATTTGTATGTATCCGCATTTGTATCGTTTGTGTAAATTTTAACATAAAATACACGTACTATCCATAATCAATGCGTTTTTCACGGAAATATTTTACCTAATTTTTACAATGCGCAATAAATCACCTTATTATTACACTAAATCGTCACTACGACGTAGATTATTCGAAATTATACCGAACAATAAGTGCCTTATTTGTGTATTTCTTCGTATCAAATTAAAAAAGAAAAAGAGAAATTTTTAAAACAAAAGAAAATTTTATGTTTTTATATAAAGGACATTTGTATCTATTTTTCAGTACTTTTTTACGTTTTTCCCTAAGTTGTCCGTTTTCTGAGTTATCTTACTATTTTTTGTTTAATTGTTCGCTATTATAGTTGTTCATTCCGAACGAATTTTCAGAAATCATTTCTGTCTGTCCGTAATTTCACGCTTTTTCCCGTGTTTTCCCTTATACAATCGCATTTTACAAAGGCTATTCTTTTCGTAAGTATTTGATTTTTCAGCACATTTAGCTTTAAAATTTTCAGTTTGTTCTTCTTTCTTATCCTAATTTAGTGCTAATTGGATACAGTATACCGTATTTAATTTTCAAATTGTGATATGAATTTTACATTACAGAGAATGTGTCATTTCCTTGACAAAATGTTACGCACAGGATATACTTTTCTTATCGAACGAATCAGAATTCCTCGTAATCTATTGTTCGGCTAATGTTTTTGGTCTTCTGATCATGTCCTAAATTTTTTACAGATGGAGGAGAGTTCTATGAAAGCAAAAAAATTGTTGTTTGCAATGATGGCCATGGCTACAGCAGCTTCCCTGGCGGCAGGATGCGGCGGAAGCGGTAGTTCTTCCGGCAGTGGCAGCGGCAGCGGCGGTGGACAGAAGTTCATCAACATCGCAACCGGCGGTACATCAGGTGCTTATTATCCGCTGGGCGGTGCGCTGGCTGATATTCTCAACAAGAATGTCAAAGGTGCCAATGCTTCGGCACAATCTACTGGTGCTTCCGTTGCAAACGTCAACCTCCTGAAAGAGGGTAAAGTAGATATTGCCTTTATCCAGAACGATATTTCCTACTATGCCGTTAAGGGCATGGAAATGTTCAAAGGCAAGGACGTCAAGAATCTGAAAGGTCTGGCTACCTTGTATCCGGAGACAGTTCAGATTGTAACGACGAAGAATACCGGTGTTAAGACGCTGGCCGATATCAAAGGCAAACGCGTCGCTGTAGGTGCTGCCGGTTCCGGTGCTGAAGCCAACGCTCGTCAGATTTTGGCAGAAGCAGGCATTACGTACGATGATATCAAACCGCAGTACCTGTCCTTCGGCGAAGCGTCTTCCGCTCTGAAAGACGGTAACGTAGATGTTGCCTTCTTAACGGCTGGTGCACCGACCGCAGCCATTCAGGATCTGGCTACTCAGCATGACGTAGTCCTGGTTCCGGTAGACGCAGCGATGGCTGACAAGCTGATCAAGAAGTATCCGTATTATACCAAGTTCAAGATCCCGGCAAAGACCTACAACAAGGTAGATGCTGATGTAGATACTGTAGCAGTTAAATGCATGCTCGTTACCACCGACAAGATGAGCGATGACCTGGGCTATCAGGTGGTTAAGGCCCTGTACAGCAACCTCGACCGCATGAAGGCAGCTCATAACGTCGCTAAGTATATCTCGAAGGAAACCGGTAAGGAAGGTATGTCCATTCCTCTGAACGGCGGCGCTGAAAAGTTCTTCAACGAGAAATAAGAATCCTGAGTGATATACCCATGTTGAATCAGATAGACCGAACGCCACCCTCCAGTGGGGTTCGGTCTTTTTTTCAGAAACCTGTCCTCATTATCTTATTGATTTTTGTGCTTTGCGGAGCGGTCTGGTACGGAACGCAGGATGTCCTGACGATCCTGCCTGAAAAGGGCGAACCGATTGTCCTGCAGACCCACCCTGGGGAGGAGTGGCGCTATCATTACAAGCATTCCGTACAACAAACTCCCTGCGACGAATATTTTCGTATCAATGGTCCGCACGATATGACCATGACTCATACAATCTATGAATCTTTCGGTGTGGGGCTTCCCTACGATGCTTCAGAAGGAGAGTTTATCAGTCTGAAGGAAGAAGGAAAGTTCAAAATGATTATGAATCGTCCTTATCAGTCTGTTACTTTTCGGACTGCTGTACAAGCCATGCCGAACATCACATATCATGGGCGGACGTACGATTTGTGCAGCCTCTACGGACAGGGCACAAAGGTTGAAGTCACAGTCATGAAACGATATGAATTCTGGATGCTGTAAAGTTTTACGATATGGGAGGATGTGATTTTATGACTGAAGAAAAAAAACAAACAAAACCAGCAGAAATGACCGCGGAAGAGGTCATGCAGAAGTTCGATAAAGAATCGGATAAGCGTAATCCTGGCGGGATGTGGCATTATATTATTGCTGCCATAAGTATCCTCTTCGCTGTCTTCCAGCTTTATACGGCCATCTTTGGTGTATTGGACGCTCATTTGCAGCGTGCCATCCACCTTTGCTTCGGCCTTGCATTAATTTATTTATTGTACCCTGCCAGAAAATCCTGGTCCCGCAAGAAGATGAATCCCCTGGATGTAATCCTGGCAATACTCTCTGTCGGAGCGACAATGTACCTGGTCGTTAACTATAAGGAACTTGTTACGCGTGCCGGTATGAACACACAGACGGATATTATTGTGGGTATTATTGGTATCCTGCTCGTCTTTGAAGCTACCCGCCGCACCGTTGGCTGGCCGATGCTGACTGTCGCACTGGTCTTTTTGGCCTACGCCTTTCTGGGGCCATATATGCCGGGCGTACTGGCGCACAGAGGCGTTGGGTTCGATGAACTTGTCGGTCACCTGTATTTCACAACCGAAGGAATCTTCGGGGTACCGATGGGCGTATCGTCCACCTTCATTTACCTCTTCATCCTGTTTGGTGCATACCTTGACGCAACGGGCCTCGGCAAATTCTTTATTGACCTGGCAAACGCCATTGCGGGCTGGGCAGTCGGCGGTCCTGCAAAAGTTGCCGTACTTTCTTCCGGCCTGATGGGCACGGTTTCCGGTTCTTCTGTAGCAAACGTTGCCGGTACCGGTTCCTTCACCATTCCTATGATGAAGAAGTTAGGTTACCGTCCTTCCTTTGCCGGAGCTGTAGAAGCTGCCGCTTCTACCGGCGGTCAGCTGATGCCTCCTGTCATGGGTGCTGCAGCTTTCCTGATGGCAGAATTTGTGGGTGTACCTTACATTGATGTAGTTAAAGCAGCTGTTATTCCGGCTATCCTCTACTACACCGGCATCTGGCTGAGCGTTCACTATGAGGCCAAAAAATATGGCCTGAAAGGAACTCCGCGTGAAGAATTACCGAAAATTGGTCCTCTGCTGAAGGAAAAAGGCCATCTGGCTATTCCTCTTATCGTTATCGTATATCTGCTTGTTACCGGTTATACGCCAATGCGTGCTGCTCTCTATGCTATCGGCCTTACGATTGTCTGCGCCTGCCTGAGAAAAAATACGCGCATCACCTTCCGTCAGTTTGTTGACGGCTTGATCAATGGTTCCCAGTCCGTACTGGGCGTTCTGATTGCCTGCGCTTCTGCCGGCATCATTATCGGTGTTGTGACCAAGACCGGTGTTGGTCTGAAGCTTGCCACGGCTCTGCTTGACCTGGCACATGGCCAGTTGATTCCGGCGATGTTCTTTACGATGATCACTTCCCTGATTCTCGGTATGGGCGTTCCTACAACGGCTAACTACGTCATTACGTCCACTATTGCAGCGCCTGCTCTGATTCAGATGCATGTGCCGGTACTTGCCGCCCACATGTTTGCTTTCTACTTCGGCATCGTTGCCGACGTAACCCCGCCAGTTGCGCTGGCTGCGTATGCTGGTTCCGGTATCGCAGGTTCCGACCCGATGAAGACCGGTGTCACGGCTGCCAAGCTTGCTATTGCAGCTTTCGTCGTACCATACATTTTCGTACTGGCACCTCAGCTGCTTATGATCAACGCTACGGCGCCGACCATTATCCTTGCCATGGTGACCGCTATCATCGGTATGTGGGGCTTGTCCCTTGCTATGATCGGGTTCTGTGAACATCCGCTGAATGCCATTCAAAGAATTGTATTCTTCATTGGCGGCCTGTGCCTGATTATTCCTGGTACCGTTACCGATATCGCTGGTGTTGTGATTCTGGTTATCTGCTATCTGTGGCAGAGAAAGAATCAGGGTGGTCCGCTTCCTAATGTTGGAGACTGACATCGTTAAGGAATAAAAGAATACAAAAGATACCCTCCTCACTGGGCAAACCGGTGAAGAGGGTATTTTGCATTGTTCACATAAGCAAATGCAGGTGAAATCTAAAAAATCCAAAAGTGTTCCAGACAAATGATAGAAAAATTGAAAGATAAAAAGCGACTCAATATCATTCAAAGGAAAAGAAAACTGTTATAATAAAGAGCATAATAAAAAAACTATCAGAATAGAGAGCATCGCAATAAAAACGTTCTTCATTCTGATAATTTTATAAATACAAAATAGATGCTTCCTGCTGAATGCAAAGGAGCATCTATCTAACGCTAAAAGTATTTGATTATGCAATCTCTTTGACAAGTTTTTCTGCCATGGCAGAAGGGTATTTTCTCACAATGGTATGTAAGAATTCCTTCCAGCGTTCTACCACACGGCGATGAGCAAAATGTTCTGAGAAATACTCGAGAGGAATCAGCGTCTTGCTGCCCATATCATTCACAAGACGGATGCGATACGAACCATCCCCCATTTCCTGAAAAAGAACATTTTCCGGGTACAATCCCATCGTGATGATTCTCTTCTGCAGCAGTTCATCATGCATCTTGCGCAGCAGTACTACGATACCTTTAAAATACTTTTCAAGTAATTTCAAGTCCGTCAGCACTTCAGCCAGCGTACGGCATTCGCTTCCATCAGCGTTGGTAATCCTTTCGTACACATGGCCTTCCCCATAATTTGTCTGAATAGCGCCATAGTACTTAGGCAGCAGCGATGATTCCTTGTGCTGGTGCTGCATTACATGAATATAACGGATTTCCCTGCCAAGATCCTTGACGCCGCCATCGTTGTAAGGAAGCTTGACGCAAAGCTCGCTCCTGTCAGGCATCAAGTAGCATTTCTTATGACTTCCCTTTCCATAGACATCTGCCTCAGAAAGAGTGACGTAAGGAATTGCATTCTGAGTTTTATTCATGATTCTTCCCCGCCCTTTCTCATATTGGCAATTCCAATTTAGCTACGTTTATTAATTTAAACAAAAGATAAATTAAATGTAAAAATTTCGTAAAATTTATAAATTCATTGTAAATCTAAAGGGTTGAAGATTCAAGCCTTTTAAAAATAATTTCACAATTTGGTGTTTAGTGAAGTTAAGAATCAGGATTTTCTGTATTATTATGTTTTATTGAAACGAAAAAGAGCTCTCCGACTCAGGACGGAGAGCTCTTTTTTAATCCGCATATTCTTTTTTACAATGGATTTTCAACGGCAGACAAGACAAACTTCATAAGAACGTGTATCTGCATTCTAAGGGGCAAATACGCAGCTACGAAGCCAAATCTAAGAAGAAAATAAGATACATTACTTTCACAGCATGGGGTTCCCCTCTTCGAAGCCGCAAAGTGGTTTTAAAAGAAAAAAGAAGCTTTCCTCCACCACTTCGTGGTCCATCCTCCTTCCGACTTCGTGGAAGGAGGTGACAGTGGAATCGCAAACCTCCTTCGTCGGTTTCTAGGATAGCCAAGCACTCCGCTTGGCTTACCAAATAACTTTCCTCCACCACTTCGTGGTCCATCCTCCTTCCGACTTCGTGGAAGGAGGTGGCAGTGGAATCGCAAACCTCCTTCGTCGGTTTGCCTTAATTAAAAAAGGGGCTGTCGCATTTTGCGACGGCCCCTTTTGTATCAAAAACAAGGTAAAAGCAAGGCGCGGCCTCATTGAATGAGACCGCGCCTTGGTGTAGAATTTAAATATGCAAAAAAACAAACCTACACAAAAGGATTATACAAAAATTGGCAGTTCTTATCAACTTTTTCTTCCTCTAAATTTTGAAGTACAAATCCCTAATGACGATCCTGTTCGCTTGGTGCGTGCCATGGTAGAAGGGATGGATGTAAAGGCATTGTATGACACGTATTCTCATGTCGAGAATAAATTAACGTCACCAATTCAGCTGCTGGAAATCGTCATTTATGCATGTATGGAAGGAATTCGTGGTTCGCGTAAGATAGAGCAATCCTGTAAAAGAGACACTCATTTCATGTTCCTCTTAGATGGGAAAAAAGCTCCGGATAATGCAACCATTGCAAGATTTTGTTCCCTCCATCTAAAACCATGTATCAAGGAGCTCATGATTCAGATGGATAAATGGCTGCTGGCTCGCGGGTTCATCACGCTGGATAGCCTGTTCATCGATGGGACAAAAATTGAATCTGTGGCAAACAAATACAAATTTGTTTGGAAAAACAGAATCTTAGGCAGCCAGAACAAACTCATAGAGAAACTGGAGCAACTGGTTCCCGAAATCGAGGAACGTTTCGGGATCAAGGTCTGTTACGGAAACACTTTCCACATCCGTCATTTAAAGAAGCTCCTAAAAAAACTGCTTGTCATAAAGCGGGCTGAGGGAATCGAGTTTGTTCACGGATGTGGGAAAAGAAAGACCATCCTACAGAAGTACTATGAGATTTTAGCTAACTATCTCAAACGCCTTAAGGTGTATACGAAGCAGCTTCATATCTGTGGGGAACGGAACAGCTTTGCCAAAACAGACCCGGATGCTACCTTTATGAGGATGAAAGAAGACGCCATGCTTAATGGCACCTTAAAGCCGGGATACAATGTCCAATATGCAAACAATTCCGGTTTTACCTTGTTTGCAGATGTGAGTGCGCATCCCACAGATATGCGGACACTCATTCCTTTTCTTGAAGGATTTGAAGCCCACTTCGGTCAGAAATTTGCAAACATTGTAGCCGATGCAGGCTATGAAAGCGAAGAGAACTTGGTCTGGCTGAAGAAGAATCAGTATACTTCATATATCAAGCCTAACAATTATGAAAGAAGCAAGAGGAAAAAGTATAAGAACGACATCGGCAAAGCAGAAAACATGACATATTTGCCTGAGCAAGACATGTATATCTGTAAAGGTAGGAGACTGCTGAAAGTCAGCAAAGTAACCCAGGTAAAGAACCGGTCAGGATATGTGTCAGAGAAAACATATTACGAATGTAAGGACTGCAGCGGTTGTCCCTACAAGGAACAGTGCATCCATGGGAACAATTGCAGGACACCCATGGAGAAAAGAAACAAGAAATTAGTGGTCTCGAAGAATTTTGCTGCATTGAGGGCAGAATCCCTGAAGAACATTACTTCCGAATATGGTAAGGAACTGAGGATGAACCGCAGTATACAGGCAGAAGGAGCCTTTGCGGATCTCAAGGATTCATTAAACGTCAGAAGACTAGAAACCCGAGGCAAAGGAAATGCCCTGGTAACAGTGGGAATATGTGCCATGGCACGGAATGTCCTGAAGGTTCATCACAAAGTTCAAGACGGCAAAGAGGATTTGCACTTATATCCGCTGAAAAAAGAGGCCTAAAAGAACCTACAAAAAGAGCGCTCGAAAAAAGCAACTTAGGGTTGCTTAATTTCGTGCGCCCTTTTTTCATCTCAAAACATATTCAACTAAAAAGTAAGGCAAATTGGGGCCTTTAGCAAGTTATTTCAGGGATTAAAAATCGGTCACTTGCGACAGCCCCTTTGAGAACCGAATTACCGATTCAAAGAAGCTTATTCAGCATCCAGCTTTACATAGCCAGCCAGACGTTCTTCAGCATCTTTCTTGGTCTTAGCATACAGTTCTTCTGCAATATCCGGGAAGGATTTTGCCAGAGAAGCGTAACGAACTTCGCCCTTCAGGAAGTCTTCGAAAGTATCGAACTTCGGAGTCTTCGTGGAATCCAGGAAGAAGCTCTTCTTGCCAACAGCCTTCAGTTCAGGGTTGTAACGGTAGCAAGACCAGTAACCGCATTCAACGGCAGCCTTAGCTTCCAGGAAGGAGTGCTGCATGCCGCGTTTGATACCGTGGTTGATGCAAGGAGAATAGCAGATGATCAGGGAAGGACCATGGTAAGCTTCAGCTTCCTTCAGAGCCTTCAGAGCCTGGTTCTTATCTGCACCCAGGTTGATTTGAGCTACATATACATAACCATAGCTCATAGCCATCATGCCCAGATCCTTCTTCTTGGTTCTCTTACCGCTGGCAGCGAACTTAGCTACAGCAGCTTCAGGAGTGGACTTAGAGGACTGTCCGCCGGTGTTGGAGTAAACTTCGGTATCGAATACCATTACGTTGACATCGTCACCGGAAGCCAGGACGTGATCCAATCCGCCGTAACCGATATCATAGGACCAGCCATCGCCACCGAAGATCCACTGAGAACGTTTTACGAAGAATTGCTTTGCATCGTAAATTTCTTCCAGTTCAGGCTTACCAGCCTTTTCAGCTTCGAGGAGAGCAACCAGCTTATCAGCGCGTTCACGAGAGCCGTCGCCATCTTCCTGATGAGCCAGCCAATCTTCCATAGCAGCCTTCAGATCTGCAGAGCAGTTGTCCTTAGCAGCTTCCATCAGACCAGCCAGACGATCGCGGCAAGCCTTAACGCCGAGGTACATGCCTAAGCCATATTCAGCGTTATCTTCGAACAGGGAGTTAGCCCAAGCAGGACCATGACCCTTGTGGTTCTTGGTGTACGGCATGGAAGGAGCAGATGCACCCCAAATGGAGGAGCAGCCCGTTGCGTTAGCAACCATCATGCGATCACCAAACAGCTGGGTTACCAGTTTAGCATACGGAGTTTCGCCGCAGCCTGCGCATGCGCCGGAGAACTCGAGCAGCGGTTGTTCGAACTGAGAACCCTTTACGCTGAACTTGTTCATCGGGTTGACTTTCGGAGTTACGTTCTTCTGAGCATAATCCCAAGCGTCTCTCAGATGTTCCTGAGTAGCAAACGGTTTCATTTCGAGGGCCTTTACAGGGCAAGCATCAACGCAGTTGCTGCAGCCTTGGCAGTCCATCGGGGAAACCATAATGCGGAAGTTCAGGCCCTTAGCGCCGGTAGCCGGTTTGGTCTTCAGTTCAGCAGGAGCAGCCTTAGCTTCTTCATCGCTCAGCAGAACAGGACGAATAGCGGCATGCGGACACATAATAGCGCACTGGTTGCACTGGATGCACTTGTCAATGTTCCATTCAGGAACGTTGATAGCAATACCACGTTTTTCGTAAGCAGCGGTGCCGGACGGGAACGTACCATCTACCTGACCCATCAGTTTGCTGATCGGCAGCTTTGCGCCTTCCTGTTCGTTCATCGGAACCATTACTTCATCAACCCAGTCATTGCCAGTCTTCGGATAGAGAACTTCGTCCTCAGCCGTAGCCCAGGAAGCAGGGATTTCAACCTTATGGATAGCATTGACACCTTCGTCAACGGCCTTGTTGTTCATATCAACAACGTTCTGGCCCTTCTTACCATAGGACTTAACAATGGATTCCTTCAGATATTTGATAGCGTCATCTACAGGGATGATTTCAGTCAGCTTGAAGAATGCGGACTGCATAATCATGTTGATGCGGCCGCCCAGGCCAATGCCTGCAGCAATCTTAACAGCATCAATGGTGTAGAAGTTAATCTTCTTGGTAGCCAGATAACGTTTCAGTTGTCCCGGCAGTTCCTTATCGAGTTCTGCATCGCTCCACGGGCAGTTCAGCAGGAAGGTGCCGCCTTCCTTCAGGCCGTTAGCTACGTTGTAACGACGTACATAAGAAGCGTTATGTACAGCTACATAGTCAGCGAAGTTGATGAGGAACGGCATATGAATCGGTTCCGGTCCGAAACGCAGGTGGGAAATGGTTACGCCGCCGGACTTCTTGGAGTCATAAGCGAAGTAGCCCTGAGCGTACATATCAGTCTTATCACCGATAATCTTGATAGCGCTCTTGTTAGCACCAACGGTACCATCGGAGCCCAGGCCCCAGAACATGCAGCTCGTGGTGCCCTTCGGGGTGATGTCCAGAGTCTTTTCCTTCGGCAGGGAAAGGTTGGTAACATCATCGGTAATACCAACGGTGAAGCGAGGTTTCGGTTCAGCAGCTTTCAGGTTGTCGAATACAGCCAGTGCATCGCCAGGATAGAATTCCTTGGAACCTAAGCCGTAACGGCCGCCGATAATCATCGGTTTTTCATCTGCAGTGTAGTAAGCGCTGCGAACATCCAGGTACAGAGGTTCGCCTTCGGAGCCAGCTTCCTTCGTTCTGTCGAGAACAGCAATTCTCTTAACAGTCTTAGGCATAGCAGCCATGAAGTACTTCAGGGAGAACGGACGGAAGAGGTGAACGTTCAGGACACCAACCTTTTCGCCCTGTGCGCACAGGATCTTGGCAACTTCTTCAGCAGTCTGAGTGCCGCTGCCCATCATAACGATAACGTTTTCAGCATCAGGAGCACCAGTGTAGTTGAAGAGCTTATAGTCACGGCCGGTCAGCTTGCTGATCTTATCCATGTAGTCAGCAACGATATCAGGCAGTGCATCATAGTATTTGTTTACAGCTTCACGAGTCTGGAAGTAAATGTCCGGGTTCTGAGCGGTACCGCGAATAACAGGGTTATCCGGGTTCAGAGCATGCTTACGGAACTTTTCGAGTTCATCGTAATCAACCAGTTTTGCCAGATCATCATAGTCCAGAAGTTCAATCTTCTGAATTTCATGAGAAGTACGGAAACCATCAAAGAAGTTCAGGAAAGGAACATGGCCTTTGATAGCGGACAGATGGGCAACAGCAGTCAAATCCATAACTTCCTGTACGCCGCTTTCGCAGAGCATAGCGAAGCCGGTCTGACGGCAAGCCATAACGTCACTGTGGTCACCGAAAATGTTCAGGGAGCTGGTTGCCAGAGCACGAGCAGCTACATCGAATACGCCAGGAAGCAGTTCGCCGGCGATCTTGTACATGTTCGGGATCATCAGCAGCAGGCCCTGAGAAGCAGTATAAGTGGTGGTCAGTGCGCCAGCGGCCAGGGAGCCGTGTACAGCACCGGAAGCACCAGCTTCGGACTGCATTTCCATGATCTTTACAGGACGCCCAAAGATGTTTTTCTTACCATGGGAAGCCCATTCATCACTGACTTCTGCCATCGGGGAAGAAGGAGTGATAGGATAGATTGCTGCAACATCACTGAATGCGTAGGAAGTATACGCAGCGGCGGTGTTACCATCCATCGTCTTCATTTGCTTTTTAGACATTGTTCAAAGCCCCTCTTTCTTAGATAAATGACTATGAATGACGAACGATTTCGTCATCTACAGTCTCCCTAATCTCCTATAGTATATAACAAATTTATCATAATAACAAATGAATTTTTTCCTATTTCACGACAATTTACCGAATTCCAGAAAATGTCACATAATCTTCTTAATTTCTATATATTTTTTTACAAAACGTTTTACACCTGCATTAAATTGTTTTTATTATTAGAAACGAGATATTTTCTCCTGAATATACACGACTTTACGCTGCTATATAGTGTTGCAAATTCACGCCATGCCTGCTAGAATAGGAAACGAGCACTGGGGGTGCTTTTGCTGAGAGGCCCGAGAGGCCGACCCTTTGTACCTGACGCGGGTAATACCGACGTAGGAAAGTGTTTCACAGGTGTGTTTATGCTTGGGAGCTGCTTTTCTACAATGAAAAGCAGCTCCTTTTTATTAAGGAGGAAAAGCAATATGCAAACACAACGTCAAGCCGCCCTCGACGGCAAGATTACTGACGCCATGGCTGAAGTAGCCCGTCAGGAAAATCTGGATCCTGAAGTCATCCGTGAGAGAGTTGCCAAAGGCACTGTTGCCATTTGCGCAAACATCAATCACACGAATCTGGTACCGCGCGGTGTCGGTGAAGGCCTGTCCACGAAGGTCAACGCCAACATTGGTACTTCTTCTGCCTTCCCTGATCCGGAACCTGAATTGAAAAAATTAAAGGCGGCCATCGACGCCGGAGCAGACGCGGTTATGGATCTTTCCACGGGGAACAACATCGATGCTTCCCGCCGCGCCATCATTAAGAACTCCACCGTTATGGTCGGCACTGTTCCTATTTATCAGGCAACCGTAGCTGCCATCAAGGCTCATGGCAAAGTTACGGACATGACCAAGGATGATATTTTCCAAGTCATCGAAGAACAGGCTAAAGATGGTGCTGACTTCATGACCATGCACTGCGGCATTACACGTCAGGCCCTGAAGACCTTGATTGATGAAGGCCGTGAAATGGATATCGTCAGCCGCGGCGGCTCCTTCCTCTCCGGCTGGATGCTGGCAAACGGCAAGGAAAACCCCTTCTACGAATATTTCGATGAAATTCTTGATATTTGCGCCCGCTACGATGTAACCATCAGTCTGGGTGACGGCTGCCGTCCGGGCTGCCTCGCCGATGCTACGGACCGTACCCAGATTACAGAACTGATTAACCTCGGTTCCCTCACCCAGCGTGCCTGGAAGAGAGGCGTACAGGTCATGGTAGAAGGTCCGGGGCACGTACCTTACAACCAAATCGCAACTAATATGCAGCTTGAAAAGCGTCTCTGCCACGGTGCTCCGTTCTATGTCCTCGGGCCTCTTGTGACGGATATTGCTCCGGGCTATGACCACATTACCTCCGCTATCGGCGGTACGCTCGCTGCCGTAAACGGTGCTGACTTCCTCTGCTATGTAACGCCGGCCGAACACCTGGGACTGCCTGACATCAACGATGTCCGCGAAGGTGTTATTGCTGCCCGCATCGCAGGCCACGCTGCCGATGTGGCAAAGGGACTGCCTTCCGCCGTTGCCCAGGATCTCGCTATGGCCCGCGCCCGCAAGAAGCTGGATTGGGATGCACAGCTGAAACTTGCTATCGACCCGGTTAAAGCAACGGAATTCCGCAAAGCCAAAAATAAGAGTACTGATGAATATTGCTCTATGTGCGGTGACTACTGCGCAGTCCGCATCATCAGTGAATACCTTGATAAAGTCAAGGAAGAAAAGAAAAAACAAAAATAATCACCATCCTGGTCACTCACCCTGAAAAAGGGGCTGTGAATAATGCGTATGCATTATTTCGCAGCCCCTTTTTCACGCTTTCCGCAGTCCGCCCATAGAAGAAAAATGACTAAAGCATTTTTCAACGAACTTATAAAAATAAAACCTGAAGTTTAGGTTATCTCTAAATTTCAGGTTTTTATTATTTCATTTGGATCAAAAGCCCTGCCACACCGCTGCTGACGAAACTAAATGCTGTATAAAGGCGCTTTTATTTTTCACTATCTATACTAAAAGAGGCCGTGAAACACGAATTTTCATGTTTCACGGCCTCTTTCTTATTACTACATTAAATTTGTCCGATTGCCTTCAGGATGACCTGAGCAATAATAGCAGAACCAAGATAAGTACCCATGAAAATGACGCAGCTCAAAATCATGATTCTCCAGCCCGTGTGTCTGAAAGCATCCATATCTTTACCGATGGAAACACCGGCATAAGCCAGGATGACCGTGCAAAGAGCAACGAACCCGACTTTCTTCATATAGAAGTTAATGATATCAGCACCGGGGAATCCGGGGCACGTCAAAATGCAGCCCAGCGTTACTACGTAGGCTACACCAGGAATATGACCCGGCATATATTTACCGAGGGCAATTCCTGCCATGCAGATTGCAATCAGAATCAGCATCCCGGGAATGGCTTCCAGGATTCCCACATGGGAAGACATGGTATTACTGATCATGGACAGCGCGCCCATCAAAAGAAGGATTACAAAAGTCTCAGCTAAGTTATATTCTTTCATTCTTGTTCCTCCTCCTTCGTCAGTACATGACCATATTTCAGGATGCAGCATTTCTTATACAGGAATTCCGTCAGCGGCAAAGCCAGCCAGATGGACATGTATATCCCGTCCAGTCCGGAGAGCATGTTACTTGCAGCACCAAAAGCAGCCAGTTGATCCGTCATTTCAGGATAAATTACGGAAAGAGACCCGACAGCAGCCGTCATCATACTGGCACTGCCGACGCCGGCAGCCATAGCCAGTGCGTACGGATGAAAAATACCAAGGCCTGCAAGGAAGCTTGCCATCAGTCCGACAAAGATGGTACCGAATACAGTACCGGAAATATAAACGCCCATAACGCCGCGGCCTTCAGGGCTATCAAGCCCATAGCGTTCACCAATAAGTGCAACGTTCGGTTCACGGGCCACTGAGTGAGCCGCGCCGATGGTCTCGCGTTTCAGGCCAAGAGCCACGGCCAGCGGCACGCCCAAAAGGCAGGTACCAAGGTTACCAAATTCCTGCAGAATCAGAGCAGGGCTGGAACTGATGATTTTCGGCAGCGTCGGCCCGACCAGAGTACCATAACGCGCCATCAGCAGCATCAGCGTAAGCCCAATCAGGGAACCGGCGTCTTCCATGTCTTTCTGCTTCGTAATTTTCAGGAAGCTCGGAGTAGTCAGGACACCCAGGATTAATGCGTACAGCATCGGCAGCAGTACGACTTTGCCCGGTCCGACCTGGAAGGACTTGACCCCGATCAGTTCTGCAATGGCAATCATAATGGCTACAATCACATGCAGTTTGATGTTTTTCATTTTTTCTTCCCCCTCACTTGTCACTAAAGTAGCTATCTAATTTCGCGATATATTCTTCCTTTGTCAAAGCTGGTTTGTAATCCTTCAGCAGCGCTTTTGCTTTAGCCGCGTTATCACTGAGCAGGTCGATGATCATACCGGCAAAAGCTTTCCCCGGAAGCAGTGCCGCTGCCTTGAAGTTTACCACTTTAAAATCGGCCCCGTGAAGCAGACCGTCCGTACCGCCGATAAAAGGATGGATGGCCGGCATCAGATGGGAAACATCTCCCATATCCGTAGAAGCACTGAAATGGCCGGCATCGATAATTTTCACATCCGGCATCGCTGTTTTAGCGTTTTCTGCAAAAAGGTCATTCAATGTAGGGTTGCAGATCAGCGGCAGCTGACCAGGCAGTGTATCAATTTTAACCTGCGCCCCGATAGCCATGCCGCCGGCTCTAAGTGCAGCATCAACCTTTTTGTGTGTTCTGTCGATGGCTTCCATCGTAGCACCTCTGACGTACGTTTCAATCCGTACGTCATCCGGTACATTGTTGACGAGGTCCCCACCCTTGGTAATGATGGGATGTACCCGGATATGATCATCATCACGGAAGGTTTCACGCAGGGAGTTGATTCCCATGATTCCGAGCATAGCCGCGTTCAATGCATTGATGCCTTGATCCGGAGCATCCGCCGCGTGAGCCGCTTTTCCGATATACTGAATCGTCTTGCCAATAAATCCGTTGCTGCTTGAACCGATAGCAACGGTCGGTTCCGGCGTATTCTTGCGGGAATGAATCTGCATTGCCATGTCGATATCATCAAACTCGCCCTCATAAATCAGTTCGCCTTTGCCATGGATATAATGAAGTTTCCCCTCTTTAACGAGTTTCTTACGATAAGCAAGCTGCACATATTCTTCTGCCGGAACAGCAAAGAAAACCACGTTGCCGGCCAGGTCCTTCATTACGCCGGAGCGGACAAGTCCATAAGCGGCGGCAAGCATGGCTGACTGCTGCATATGATGGCCGCACGCGTGGGCCGCGCCGGTATCCGGGTTTGCCATGGGATGTTCCGGACAGCCGATAGCGTCCAATTCGCCCAAAATGGCAATCGTCGGGCCCGGTTTGCTGCCCTTCAGGATACCCTTGACACCGGTTATAGCAAGACCAGAGCGATACGGGATTCCCAATTTATCAAATTGTGCCTGGACTTTTTCTGAAGTTTTAAATTCCTTGAACCCAAATTCCGGTTCTGCAGCCACACTGGCTGCATAGGCTTTCAATTCTTCAGCAGCCTGGTCAATTTCCTCAAATACTTTCTGCTTCATTGCTTCTTTATTCGTAATCCCCACGCTCCCATCTGCAAAATATTTATGCACCTATCATACTCTTATTCGTTCAATTTTTCAAATATATGATATGAATTTTTTATATGTATGCTTTTGCATCGTATTTGTAAAAGTATAACTCTGTCTGTAAAAACAAAGGCCCGGCAGGCTTTAATACTTGCCCACAGCAGCTTCTTGCTGCGCTGCTGCTAATCAATAAGCAATACGGACAAATCATTTACGTTCGTTCCGGTCGGACCCGTAATAATCAGCCCATTTGCCTTTTCAAGCGCGTGATAAGCGTCATTTTCATCAAGGACTTTGGGAATAGAAATACCCGCTTTTGCAAGAGTGTCAGCCGTCGTTCCATCCGCGTAGCCGCCGGCTGCGTCAGTAGGACCATCTGTTCCATCACTGCCAAAAGAGAAGACAGCGGCATTTTTTATCCCCCGGATACCGTCCGCCGCAGCAAGCGCAATCTCCTGGTTACGGCCGCCCTTCCCTTTGCCGTGCAGATGAACGATAGTTTCACCACCGGCAAGAAAGGCAATTTTTTCTCCTTTATGCTGATATTCCCGGGCAATGGCAGCAAGGAAGCTGCCGGCTTCCTTAGCCTGGCAGTTGAGGCTCGAAGTGAGAACCACGGCCTTATAGCCGCGTGCTTCCGCCGCAGCCTTCCCGGCCGCGGCAAGTTCTGTGACGCTTCCCGTAACGACCGTTTCCACATTATCGAGAGCTTTCGGAGTTTCCTGAGCAAGGCATGCTTTGGCTTCCGGAGAAAGCGTAATATGGAACCGTTCAATCACATTCTGGGCATCTTTGCAAGTTGTCGAATCCGGATAAGCAGGTCCGGAAGCAATCATATCAAGCGGGTCGCCAATGATGTCAGAAAGTACGATGGCGTAAACTTTGGCCGGCGCGCAAAGGAGCGCAAACTTACCTCCCTTTACCGCACTGAGACGTTTCCGAACCGTATTCATGGAAACAATGTCGGCGCCGCTTGCCAGCAGCTGCGAAGTGATCTGCTGCAATTCAGAAAGCGGCAGCAGCGGTTTTTCAAACAAAGCGGATCCACCGCCGCTGATCAAAAAGAGAACAGTGTCCTCGGCTTTTAAGTTCTTGACCATTTCAATGGCCCTGGCAGTTGCCTTGACCGAATTTTCATCCAGCACCGGATGCCCTGCCTCATAAATTTCAAGCGGAGGCAGCGCTCCCTTTGAGTGATGATACTTCGTAATCACAATTCCGGAAGAAACACGGTTTCCCAGGAGTTCTACTGCTGTCTTGGCCATTTGCCAGGAAGCTTTGCCAATAGCCACCACGACTACCTTGCCTTTGCCAAAATCTTTATTCTTCAAAGCCTTTGCCACGGCAGCGTCCGGCAGAGCTGCCTTCAGTGCCGCATCCATAATGAACTGAGCATCATCCCGTAACGTCATGTAGGTCCCTCCAATACCGTATAAAGTTACTAATTTTATTTCATTGTCAGACAAAACTTACTATTTTGTCAATAGGTATCCTCAAAAATGACCTTCGCCAACGACGATACTTTCTTGCAAGTGCGCACCTCCCATGCTACAATTTGTCTGTTCACCACATCCGGCTGAGAGATGCCGGCTGCGCTTCTGCTATTTTCCATGCACTTCCAAAGGAGGTACCATGATTACTTCTTACGCTCTTCACGACTGGCTGCCGGCGCTGACAGTACTTGTCAGTACGGTCATTGTCTATATCCTTTTCCGTATAATTTCTATAAAGGTCATTCATTTCATTCTGGATAAGCTGCCCATTGATGCTGACCAGAATATTGCCACTGCCATTTATCGTCCGGGGCGCATGGCTATTGCTTCCGGAGGTATGGTCGGTTTGCTGACGTCCGCTCCCCTGTCACTCGGAATCTGGGGTGACGCGGCCATCGTCTTTTTCAAGACCCTCATTATCATCGCGTTCTACTGGATTTTTTACAATCTCTTCAGTTCCACGAACTATGTTTTCCAGTATCTGACAGCTAAAGGGAAATGGAAACTTGATGCCACCATCAGCAACTTTATTTCCATGATAGTGCGGCTGCTTATCATTATTCTGGCCGTAGCTTCGGTGCTCAGTTTCTGGAATATCGATATCAGCGGTCTGATTGCCGGCTTATCCATCGGCGGCCTCGCTGTTTCCCTGGCTGCCAAGGATTCGTTATCCAATATTTTTGCCTGCTGCATTATCATGCTGGATCACCCCTTCCGGGTCGGAGACTGGATTGTCTGCAATAACATCGAGGGAGTGGTAGAGTCCATTTCCTTCCGCAGTACGAATGTCCGTACCCCGGTCCAGGGCCTCGTTAATATCCCGAACTCAATGATCATCAGTACTCCGATTACGAACTATACCAAACGTGACCGCCGCCGCATTGAGCTCACGCTCGGGGTTACTTATGACACAACACCGGAACAAATGGAAGAACTCGTCAGCAAAATCAAATCCGCGCTGAAGTCGCTCCCTCACATACTTAATGAAGATATGACAGTCGCTTTTACCGCGCTCGCTGACAGCAGTCTCAACATTACAATCATTTGTTACACACATATTATTTCCTTTACGGAATACTACGAAGTCAAAGAAGAAGTGAATCTGGCACTCATGAGGGCTATGGAAGAAGTCGGCGTCAGTGCAGCCTTCCCCAGCCAAAGCGTATATGTAGAAAAAATGCCCGAAAAAGCACCTGAAAAGTAAAAACAGGGGCTGTGAAATAATGCGTGTGCATGATTTCACAGCCCCTATTTCGCGCTTCTCGCAGCACGCCGTTCACATCCCACCCGTGGAAGAATGACCAAGGCATTTTTCTTTGAGCTTATAAAAATAAAACCTGAAATTTAGACTAACTGCTAAATTTCAGGTTTTATATCATATTTCACTTAAACCAAAAGCTTTAACACACTGTCGCAGAAAAGGCTATATGCCATAGGCCAAAAGCGCTCTTTTATTTTTTACAGCCCTTTTTTCGCATTTGGCAGCCCTCACTTCCGCTACAGTAGATCAATGATCTTTTTGAGTGCCGCAGCCGGCAGCTGACCGGGTGCTGATGTATTGCCCACAGCGCCAAAGGTCAGCACGCTCCCCGTAAGAGCCCCGCTGATACGGCTCAAAGCCCCAAGGGGACCCATAGCCATCGTAATAACAGGACAGGCATCGGGATCTTCCTTCATGGTCAGCGTAGCATCCAAAAGGCGCAGGACATCCCGCTCACACCGCGGCATGACTGCCAGTTTTGCAATGTCAGCGCCTGCTGACTGCATCGTTCGCAGACAATTTACCATCACATCCGTCTCTGGTGTTACATCCCGCAGATGGCAGGATACGACAGCCTTGACACCTGCAGCATGGGCAGCTCCGACCAATTTTTCTACAAGGGGCAAACCGCGGGAAAGTTCGATATCGATCAGGTCAATCAGACCAGACTCCACTGCCCTCCGGCACAATGTTTCATAAACTTCTGATGTCAGTTCAATTTCATCCATTTCTACGCTGGTTCGGATGGTAAAAAGAATCGGATCATCCGGAAGTTCTTCATGCAGGGTCTGCAGCGCCTGATTCATAATCTCCGGATCATTCAGAAGCCGCAGCCGGTCTGCCCGGAACTCCACCAGATCATGCGCAGCAGCGCGGACCTCTTTTAGTTTTACACGCAAAGAAGCAATGTCCGGTTCTGTCAGAGGAACACAAATTTTAGGTTTACCTTCACCCAAAACAATCTGCTTTACCTTTACAGCTTTATTCATTCAATTTTCTCCCATCACTACTATTGTTATCCCGAGCTAAAAATTTTATAATGATTGTATTCTATATCTAAGCAAAACAAAAGTCAAAAGGGGCATCATCTATGAAAAACATCGTATTTATCGGCATGCCGGGATCCGGAAAGAGCACCATTGGACGCCTTGTCAGTAAAGCTCTGCACCGCCCGTTTACAGATTCTGATGACTATCTGCACCAGATGATCGGACGCGATATCAAAGCGTTGTTTCGGGAAAGTGAAGAAAAGTTCCGGGATGCTGAAACCAAAGCTATCCGTGAACTTGCTGCCAAAGAGGGAACCATCATCGCCTGTGGCGGCGGAGTCGTTAAACGTGCCGAAAATATGGATTTGCTCCGCAAAACAGGTACAGTCTTTTTTCTCGACCGTAATCTCCAGGAAATTGCCCGCAGTGTCGATACAAAAGGCCGTCCGCTGCTGAACAGCTCGGCAAACCGCCTGCAGCAGCTCTATAACGAGCGTATCGACCTCTACCGAAAATACAGCCATTATACAATACCAGTCGTAGAAGGACCTCAGAAAACAGCACAGATTGTGCTTACTAAAATTCAGGAAATAGAATCTCGTTAATAGACCCGAAAAGGGGCTGTGAAATAATGCACGCGCATATTTCACAGCCCCTTTTTACACGCTTTCTACACCCCACCGTCCGCAGCCCGCCCGGGTGTACTAACCACTGCAGCAGACAGGGCTAAATGCCAGATGCTAAAAGGCAAAAGCGCTTTTTTACTTTTACACCGATGTCTTCTGCAAGCAGTCGATAGCTCGTTCGAGACCGTTCAGAGTAAGCGGAAACATGGGGACTCTCTGTGCAACAAGTCCCACTGTCCGCATCCCGTAATCATAATTCCACAGTCTTTCATGCAGCGGGTTCAGCCAGACCATTCCCGGAAAATGATGGTGTGTCCGCTCAATCCAGTACAGTCCGGGCTTCTCATTGCCATGATAGTAATCAATATTGCCGTCTTCATAGAGCAGCTCTGCCGGTCCCATATAGGCGTCTCCGATGACGATGACCTTGTACTCACTTTTGATGTTGTTCAGGATCTGTTCTGTCGAAATCCGCGTCGACCAGCGGCAGCTCGGTTCTGTAAAGAAATACTCATACCAGCAGTTATGGAAATAATAGGTCTTCAAATCCTTGAAGTGATTAGAATCATGCACAGCCTGAAATAAGCGGCTGCAAAGCGTAATATAGGCGTCCATGGAACCGCCGCTGTCCATGAGGAGCAGCAGCTTGGTCTGGTTCTTACGCGGCTTTTTCATGACAATCTGCAGCATTCCCGCATGTTTTCCCGTCTCTTCGATGGTTCCCTCTACATCGAGTTCCGTCGCGGCCGCTTCATCCTTATTGGATAAACGACGCAGTTTGCGCAGGGCCATCTGAAACTGACGAATTTCCAGTACGTGGTCGTCACGGAAGTCACGATAATTACGTTCTTCTGCCACTTTAAGAGCCCGATGATTCCGACCCTTACCACGAATGCGGATACCTTTCGGAGCATATCCCGAGTGACCGAACGGCGTGAGACCCCCCGTTCCAATCCACTTGGTCCCGCCGTGATGTTCTGATTTTTGTTCCGCCAGACGCTGCCTCATGAGCGCCTCGATTTCTTCAAGCGTCATGTTCTTCCACATTGCGTTGGCGAGTTCTTCATTAAATTCTTTCCGTTCCAAGACGTGGGTCAGCCATTCTTCCATGGCATCAGAAAGCTCGCTATGCTCGGCAATTCCTTTAAAATAAGCCGCAAAGGCCTGATCGAAGCGGTCATAATCCGTCTCTCGTTTTACCAAAATAGCCCGCGCCATATGGTAAAACTCCAGAAGGCTTTCTCCTTCAAGCCCCATGGAAAGGGCGTCCAGGAGTGCTGACCACTCTACAAGACTGACTTTAAGTCCGTAGGAACGGAGCATATACAGAAAATCCGTAAACATATCAATGCCCCACTCGCTGCAAATCCTCTGTCTTTTTAAGAAGTACCCCGATGAAAGGCAGTTCATGCTCCAGTGTCTCTGCCGGGACACCTCCGATGACAAGTGCCTGCAGCCAATCAAGAAGTTCCGATGTGCCCGGTTTCTTTGAAAGATCCAGGTCACGCAGACGATAAAAAGCTTTGACAGCTGCCGCTACGAGTTCCTCTTCCAAATTGGGGTAATGAGCCTTGACAATACGGCGCATCATGTCCGGATCCGGGAACGCAATGTAATGGAAAATGCAGCGGCGCAGAAAAGCATCCGGCAACTCCTTTTCAGCATTTGACGTAATAATCACAATCGGACGATTCTGAGCCCGAATCGTCTCTCCGGTTTCAGGAATATAGAATTCCATCTGATCCAGTTCCCACAAAAGGTCATTCGGGAATTCCAAATCTGCCTTATCGATTTCATCGATAAGCAACACGCTTCTTTCCGGATCACTAAACGCCTCGCCGAGTTTGCCGAGATGAATGTATTTTTTGATATCATCGACGCCGGCAGTCCCGAACTGGCTGTCATAAAGGCGCTGAACCGTATCGTACACATAGAGGCCATCCTGTGCCTTTGTCGTCGATTTAATGTTCCAAATATATAACTTCATATTCAAGCCGTCTGCAATAGACCGCGCCAGCATCGTCTTACCGGTACCCGGTTCCCCTTTGATAAGCAGCGGTTTCTGCAGTGCGGCGGCAATATTGACGGTCCGGATTAATTCCTCGGATGCAATATAATCAGAACTACCTTGAAACTTTTCCATGTGACTCTCCTTGTAATAAAGAATTTGGATTAATCATACCTTTTTCCCCACTCTCTGTAAAGCTCCACCTGTAAACGGAACCTCATGTGAACCTTATTTATCTCTACGGTTCGAAAGTTTAAAAGCAATACTAAAAAGCTGCAGCAGGAAAACAACACCCTACTGCAGGCTTTGGATTTTCTTATTGTTTATGTAAAAAACGAATCGCCAGTTTGTTGACGGTCTTAGTAAAAGGTTCTTCCACCGGCACCACCAGATCGCTGTATTTCTGATAAAGCGGGCGGCGCTGTTTGTCAAGGCGCCGCACTCTTTCCGCGCCGTCTTTGAGCAATGGACGCATGGAAGTGTCGACACTTGCCACGATATCATCTACGGAGCGGTCAAGAAAGACTACCGTACCCGTTTTCCTGAGTGCTTCCATATTACATTCGCGCGTGACCACGCCTCCTCCGCAGGCTATGACAATGCCCTGTTTTTGTGCAAGGGCCCGGATTGCTTCACTTTCGCGGCTGCGGAAGTAGTCTTCACTTTTAGCAAACATATCCGCAATAGTCTCCCCTGCCATCTCCACGACGGTAATATCAGCATCATAAAAAGGCCGATGCAGCGCCTGGGCCAGTTTTTTTCCTATGGTACTCTTCCCACAGCCCGGCAGCCCGATAAGTACAATATTACGCATGGATTTTTTCCTCCATCTGAGCGGCAATGCGCGCCGTCAGCTCCGGCTCAATTTTGCGTCCGAGCCATATTTCTTCCGAGGCCATGGCCTGCGCTACGAGCATATAAAGTCCATTGCAGGTCACCAGCCCCCTTTGCCCGGCGAGCCGCAAAAATTCTGTCTCCGCCGGATTATACACAATATCTACAGCAGCCTCCCGCGTCTTGCCGAGGACTTCCATGCCAACTGCCGAAACTCCGACACGCGGATACATACCGACAGGTGTCGTATTGACAATCAGGTCGTGCGCAGGAACTTCGTCCGCATGGGCATAGTCAATCATCCGAAGCGCCGGATACTTACTGAAAAAACGCTCCAGATCCCGATGCCCTTTTGCCAGATTACGTGCCATGACGGTAAGACTGGCCGGTTTCTGATTCAACAGGTTCTGCAGTACGGCACGGGCTGCGCCGCCGCTTCCAAGGACAACCACATCTTTGCCTTCTACCACAATATTGTTATGCGCCAGAAGACGACCAAAACCGAAATAATCCGTATTGTGCCCTTCCATCGTGCCACCGTCAAATTTTAACGTATTTACAGCACCAATAGCCTTTGCCTCAGGGCTCACGTAGGAGGCTTCCTCAGAAGCTTTCACTTTATAAGGAATAGTCACATTCAAGCCGTCAAACTGCTCTCCTGCCTCTTTCAGGAACTGATCCACACGGTCTTCCGGTACTTCAACTAATTTATAAGTGCCTTCTATTCCGGTTTCCTGAAAAAATAACTGATGAATTTCCGGAGACCAGCTGTGCCCCAGTACTTCACCCAACAATCCTAATCTCATCATGATTCTTACCCCTTTAGTTTAGCTTTCAGCCTTTATCCGGCTCATCAGCCACGTAGTTCCCGAGCAGTTTATAGCGCGCATCCTCAAGGCTCAGCCCGGCAAGGGCATTTTGCACTGCTTCGTCATTCAGGTGTCCCGTAATATCCATATGGAAGAAATATTCCCACGGACGGCCTTCAATCGGACGGGATTCAATATTCGTCATATTGATGCCATTCTGCTCGAAGTGTCCCAGCACATGATACAAAGAACCCGGCTTATGAGGCAGGCTGACAACCAGCGTAATCTTGTTGGCTTCCGGTGGAATTTCCGCCTGACGGCTGATAATTACAAAACGGGTGTAATTGCTCTTGTTGCTCTGGATACCGCGCAAAAGCACCTCAAGGCCATAGGGTTCCGCAGCCTGTGCACCTGCAATGGCCGCCAGCGTGTGGTCTTTCTTTTCTGAGACAAGCTGAGCTGCCTTTGCCGTATTTGTATAGGGACATTCCTGCATAGCGGGATGAGCCTTAAAGAACTCATGACACTGGGCCAGTCCCTGAGGGTGAGAATACACTTTTTTGATTTCTTCAAGATGCGTACCGGGACACGCAAGAAGGCAATGCTCCACCTTTACAATTTTTTCACCGACAATATTGACATGATTGTGCCGAATCAAATCGTACACATTCGTAATACCGCCGGTAGAAGAATTTTCAATAGGCAGGATTCCGTACTGAACCGTACCTGCTTTCACAGCTTCCACCACATCGTCGAAAGAAGAGTAAGCTTCGGAAGTAATCGTGCATCCCTTGAAATATTGATTCATGGCCAGATAGCTGTAGGCGCCCGGGACGCCCTGGTACCCTACATGAAAGTTTCCCTTCAACACACGCTTCACCCTCTCTTCATCAGATAGAACAAATCCAGCAGCGTCCAGGCGGTCACGGCTTCAATCACCGGCACGGCACGGGGCACGATGCAGGGATCATGACGGCCCGTAACTTCGAGCGTCGTTTCTTCATGAGTTCTGACGTTCACCGTATGCTGCAGTTTACCGATGGATGGCGTCGGTTTGATAACCACATGGAAAACGATAGGCATTCCGTTAGTAATACCGCCCAGAATGCCGCCGTTGTGGTTAGTCGTGCAGACGACTTTGTCCTGACGCAGCATCATCGGGTCATTGGCCTGAGAGCCGCGCATAGCGGCAAGTCCGAAGCCATCACCGAAGGCAATGCCCTTGACAGCCGGCACGGAAAAGAGAGCATGGGACAGTTTACTCTCGACGGAATCAAAATAAGGTTCTCCCATGCCAGCCGGAATACCCACCGCCATACATTCAATCATACCGCCGACAGAATCTTTGTCAGCCCGTGCCGCCGTGATTGCTTCCTGCATCTTTTCACGTACGGAACCATCGAGAAGCGGAATATAATCCCGGCCCAGGTTTTGCAGCGTTTCTGCAGACTCTCCGCAGGGATCGAAGGGCCGATCCTTGATGCCGGCGATTTCCGCCACATGGGCCCCGATGGTGATTCCTTCCTGCGCAAGCAGTTGTTTTGCCACGGCACCTGCAAACACAAGCGGCGCCGTCAGGCGGCCGGAAAACGAACCGCCCCCGCGGTAATCATTAGCACCGTGAAATTTTACAAAGCCCGGATAATCCCCGTGTCCGGGGCGCATAACATCCTTTAACAGGGAATAATCCTTGGAATGGGCATTATGGTTCTGGATGCGAATGCAAAGGGCCATACCCGTCGTTTTGCCTTCGAAGAAACCGCTTTCAATGGTAAAACTATCAGTTTCCTTGCGCGGTGTTGCCAGCTTATTTTGACCGGGAGCGCGCCGCTTCATTTCTTTTTCGATGGCTTCAAGATCCAGAGGAACGCCCGCCGGCAGGCCATCCAGAACAACACCGATGGACGGACCGTGAGATTCCCCATAAATAGTCATTTTAATTCGATCACCGATAGTACTGCTCATATTTTTCCTCCTACTGCGGCAAAGTCCTGCCAAAAAGCAGGATACGATTTTGATACGCTCTCAGCCCCTGTAATCACAAGAGGTGCGCTGCAGCCAATACTTGCCACAGCAAGACTCATGGCCACACGGTGGTCATTCCAGCTATCCACCGTGCCGCCGGTGAAGTGGTCTACTCCGTCGATAGAAAGTCCATCCGGACGCTCCGTAATATGGGCTCCGATTTTATTGAGCTCCGTCGCCATTGCCTTCAGCCGGTCGCACTCTTTGAGACGCAGCCGCTCGGCATGGATGATATCGGTATGTCCTTTGGCAAGAGCTGCCGCTACGGATAACACCGGTACCAGATCCGGACAGTCAGATACATCAATTGTCGTGCCTGTAAGCACCGCCTCGCGGCTTGTAATCCCGTCTTCTCCCTGCGTCAGAGAAGCTCCCATCTTTTTGAGGATGGGAAGAATCGCGCGGTCCCCCTGGAGAGATTCAGCGTCGGTTCCCTTGACGGTAAGTGCTCTTCCCAAGGCCCCTGCTACCAGCCAGAAAGCAGCCTGTGAGAAGTCACCTTCTACCGGACCTTGGCGGGGCCGATAGTGCTGGTCTCCCGGAATCCGGTAATGCATTCTGTCCTCCTGGTTTATGGTAATTCCATACGCTTTTAAGGCAGAAAGCGTCAGTGCAATATAGCTCTGGGATTCCAGCGTCCCCGTAATTTCCAGTGTAGAATCACCTGCAAGCAGCGGCAGCGTGAAAAGCAGTCCGCTGATAAACTGGCTGCTCACATTGCCGGGCACAGAAAACTTCCCGCTTTGAAGTGGGCCGCGAACCGTCAAAGGGAAATGATTTTCCGACCCATAACGAAATACCAGTCCCTGCTGCTTAAAAATCGTCTCATACGGTGTCAGAGGGCGACTTCCCAGTTTTCCTCCGCCATTAAAGAAATACGTATTGCCGTCCACGGCAGCAAGAGGAATCAAAAAGCGCAGTGTCGAACCGGATTCTCCGCAGTCCATGAGCGGAGAATGCTGTGAGGGACGCTGCCCTTTCACAGTAAAAGCCATGCGGCCATCCGTGTCCGGTTCTTCCCTGATTACGGCGCCGAGCGCTTCCAGGCAGCGCTTGGTCGCTTCAATATCCTTGGAAACACTGACCCTTTCGACACGGCTTTCCCCTTCAGCAAGCGCTGCGCAAATAAGCGCACGATGCCCCATACTTTTGGAAGAAGGAACAGTCACACTGCCTGTCAGGGCAGAAGGGCTAATGGTAATGGTTGTCATGATATACGCTCCACATAAGGTCCCAGTTCAGTCATTGCCACATTTTTGAGCAGGCTGCTGCCCAGCGCCGGTACAATGACCAGCGTAATCCGATTGCCGCGTTTCTTTTTATCCATGGCGATTCCCTTCAGCACATCTTGAGTCGAAATGGGATCATCTACCGGAATATGATGCCGTGCCAGCAAACGCTCAATGCGGGCAGCCGTACCCTTTTCCGTAATCCCCATGCGTTCGGTCTGGCGTGTCAGACGGACCATGCCGATGGCAACGCCTTCGCCATGGGTATATTTTTCATAATGATAAAACCGTTCTACAGCATGACCGATGGTATGGCCGAAATTCAGCACCATACGAGCACCTGTATCGCGGACATCCTCCTCCACCACTTTGACTTTGATCTTGATGCAGCGGCTGATCATGAGGGGTGCCATGTCCAGGATTTCCTTATCGCTCTGCAATTTTTCAAGCTTTTCGAAAAGATCCTTATCCCCGAAGGAAGCACATTTAATGACTTCGGCAAAACCATCGTGCAGATACCGTTCCGGCAGGGAACGCAGAAGATTGGGGTCGATAAAGACAGCTTTCGGCTGGTAAAAAGCTCCTACCAGATTTTTTCCTTCCGGCAGATCAACAGCGACCTTGCCTCCGACGCTGCTGTCGATCTGAGACAGAAGCGTCGTCGGAATCTGAATAAAAGCAACGCCGCGCAAAAAGCTTGCGGCCACAAAACCGCCCAGGTCCCCGGGCACACCGCCGCCCAGAGAAATCACAAGATCCTTCCGCGTCATGCCAAAGTCGGCGCAGGCACGTACCATACGGGTAAAGGTTTCCAGATTTTTATGGTCCTCTCCTGCCGGCATCACAAGGCGTTTCACTTCAAAACCTTCTTTGACAAGCTGCTCATCCAGACTTTCGCCATAGAGAGCATTCACAGTCTCGTCGGTAATGACGGCCACCTTATCAGCCTTAGAAAGACCGCGAATTTTCTTTCCCATCTCTGCCCACAAGCCACGCTCAATCTCAATTGTATAGGAATCTTTGCCGAGTTCGACATTAATGTTTTCCATAAAACATATCCCTTCTCCTCATCTTGGCACTATCCATCATCTCATGCAGTGTCTTCCTGTCCTCCATCTGCAGTGCCCTTTTCCATTTCTGCAGCTGCGCTTCCAACCGCTCGATTTCAGAAAGTACCGGTTTTTTATTCAGCAGGAACAAATCCGTCCAGAGATCCGCATTGATATCGGCTACACGCGTTGCATCGCGAAAACTGCCGGCTACAAAATATTTTGTCTTCGGCGTCATAGACTCACTGTTAATCAGCGATACAGCCATGATATGCGGCAAATCACTCGTATAGGCAATGATACCGTCATGTTCCTGGGCAGTCAATTCCACAACACGGCCACACCCGATTTCAAGAGCGATATCGCGAATCCATTCCACATTTTCCCTTTTATTATGGGGGCGTTTAATGATAATGAAATTTGCGCCTTCAAAAATTCGGGAAGAACTTTGGCCATACCCGCGGCCTTCGCGCCCTGCCATCGGATGAGCCGGGACAAAATCCATATCAGGCCCCAGAAGCGCATCTATCTGATCGGGCATATCTCCCTTTATACCCATGGCATCCGTCAACACTACATCTTTTTTGAAATATTTCACGTGATCCCGCACAAAGGAAACAAACACTCCCGGATACTGGGCACAGATAATGATGTCCGCTTCCCGCAGAAGTTCCGGATTGTCATCGGCTATATCCGTGATATAGCCTTCATCTTTTGCCATGAGCGATACGATATGATTACGGTTCATCCCGATAATACGCTTTGCTTTGCGATTCCGCAGTGCCTTTGCATAGGAGCCGCCGATCAGTCCCAGACCCACAATGGCAAAAACGGTATCTTCCAGTTTTTTCATGCCATTTTCCTCCTCAGGAAAACAAGATTTTGTTCGGCAGCTTGTTTCAAGTTACCTTATTGTTTCAACGGTATCCCTGATACTTATAACTTTCTGCCAACGACCGGAGCAATCTTGCGCAGGTCATCCATCAGTGACGCAAATTCATCCAGTTTCAAACTTTGAGCTCCATCACAAAGTGCATGCTGCGGATCATTATGAACCTCAATAATCAGGCCATCAGCGCCAGCGGCCAGGGCAGCACGTGCCATGGAGGCTACCATCCAGGATTTACCGGTGGCATGGCTCGGGTCTACGATAACCGGCAGATGGCTCAGGCGTTTTACAGCACAAATCGCGCTGAGATCCAGAGTATTCCGGGTATAGGTTTCAAACGTACGGATACCCCGTTCACAGAGAATGACGTTTTCATTGCCTTCCGACATGATGTATTCGGCACTCATCAGCCACTCTTCAATGGTAGCGGCAAGGCCGCGCTTCAGCAGAATCGGTTTATTGACTTTGCCCAGCTCTTTAAGCAGGGTAAAGTTCTGCATGTTGCGGGCACCGACTTGGATAAGATCTACTTTATCTACAAAGAGATCCAGTTTGTCGGCGGACATGATTTCCGTGACGATGGGCAGATGATTGGCTTTGCCTGCTCTTTCAATCATATCGAGGCCCTTGTCGCCCAGTCCCTGGAAAGAGTACGGAGAGGTCCGGGGCTTAAAAGCACCGCCCCTGAGCATGACAGCACCGCTTTTTTGAACAGACGCGGCAATCGTATCCATCTGGGGCTGGCTTTCTACGGAACACGGTCCGGCAATCACGGTAAAATTGGGGCCGCCCACTTTCACGCCGCTGACATCGATGATACTGTCCTCCGGATGGAACATTCGGTTAGCGCGCTTAAAGGGCTGCTGCACCCGCATCGCGTTTTCCACATTGGGATTCACCATAAATTCTTCCGGATCCAGGACACTCGTATCACCGATAACGCCCAGGATTGTCTGTGTGGCACCAATACTTTCATGAATTTTGAAGCCCCTCTTAATAAGCCCTTCCTTAATCTCCTCTACTGCTGCTACAGGGGCATCTTTCTTCATTACAATAATCATTTCTACTTTCCTCCCTTTCTAATAAAAAAAGCAGACTCGCAAGGAGTCTGCTCATTTACGGTTCTCACCATTCCGGATACTGAAGCCCGGAAATCTTAGCAATCTCGCTTTACGACCGGCACACCATTCAGTTTTACGCATGCAAAATAGCCAAAGCCATAAAAGTAGCTCTGGTAGGCATAACCAAACTGTTCAGTTGCCCAGGAAAGCATTGCATTTGTCATCATGAAACCGCCTTTAATAATGATTGATGGGGACATTCTAACACCGCCAGCCATTCCCCGTCAAACTTTTGATACAATTTAATTCAATTTAACATTTTTATGGAAAAATTGTTACAAATTTTATAACCCGAGAGAAACATCCACGTCTTCCAGGCCATGTCCTGTCGTATCTACGAAACGAACGCGAAGGCTGCCGTATTTCGGCAGTTTCTTCAGAGGAATCACAACGGCCTGATCTTTGTACAATGCTTCAGAGCCGTCAGCTGCAGGAGCAGCGCTGTCCTTAATAGCAACCGTAACGTTAAGCAGACGTCCCAGAAGTTCTACCTTCTGAATAGCCAGATCGCCGTCATTGCCGTTAGTGTTCATAGCTGCATAAACGACCAGGGATTTAGCGTAATCTTTTCCGCTGTATTTCTTTTCAGCTGCTTTGATTTTTTCTGTCGTATGAGTGCTTTTCTTAATGGCATCGATAGCCGGCTCGGAGGAGTCTGTTGCACCCAAAATATCAGGCACAAAAGCAGTTCCTACAAATCCATCCGGTTTCACATCGCCGTTATGGGTCCACTTGCTGCGGTCCGTTTTATCTTTATAAAGTACGTGACCACTTTTCGCTACCTGATTTGTTGCAAAAATCTCACCATCAGCCAAAGGCCCCCTTTCTGCCGCAAAAGCAGCGGGAACCGCACACATAGAAAGCAGCATGGCACCGGCCGCTAATTTTTTCCATTGCAGTTTCATGGCAAAGCCTCCTCAATCAATTTTATCTTATTTATTATACATGAAATCAATGAGTAAATCATGAAGGAAATGTGTCTTTTTTACTGAAATTTAGTTTTTGAAAAAAAGAATCCGGCTGCCATTGTGCTCACACTCTGTTTATAATGAGTAAATCTTGTTTTTTTGACTAATTGCAATTCTGCCGTATATTTCCTATAATTGTAGAAGTATGTTTTAAGAAGAGGAGGATCTGAAACACATGAGCGATTGTGAAAATTGTTCTGCTTCCAGCTGTGATGGATGCAGCAAAAAAAATACAAGAGACCCTCAGGATATTGCCATTTCCAATTTTCTGAGCCAGGTCAAGCATAAGCTGATTGTCATGAGCGGCAAGGGCGGCGTCGGCAAAAGCACTGTAGCCGTTGACTTAGCGCTCATCCTGAGTGAACGCGGCTATCGTGTCGGCATCATGGATGTCGATCTGCACGGTCCGAGTGTCGCCGGCATGCTTGGTTATGAGGATGCCCATCTGCGCGCTGAAGGTGACAAACTCCTGCCTTTTAAGTACAGCGATAACCTGTATTTCCTGTCCGCACAGGGGCTGCTTGCCAATGAGGATGATCCGCTGGTCTGGAGAGGCCCGCTGAAAATCGGTGCCATTCGTCAATTCATGTCCGACACGGAATGGCCGGCCCTCGATTATTTGATTGTCGACTGCCCTCCCGGAACAGGTGATGAACCGCTGACGGTCATTCAAACCATTCGCGATGCCAAGGCAATCATCGTAACGACTCCGCAGCGCGTTTCCCTGGCAGACGTCAGAAAATCTGTCAACTTCTGCCGCATGGGCAACGTACCCATCTGCGGTGTTGTTGAAAATATGAGTGGTTTCATCTGCCCGCACTGCGGCAAAGAAGTCGATATCTTTAAGGTCGGCGGCGGCGAAGCCCTGGCCAAGGAAAAGAACCTGCCGTTCCTCGGCCGCATTCCTATCGATCCAATGGTCGTTGCTGCGGAAGATAACGGCAAACCGCTGGACAACCTGAGTAAAGGCTGCCGTGACGCTCTGGATACGATTGTCGACAATGTTATCAAGAATGCCTGAATGAAAAAAGGAGCTGTGAAAATAATGCATACGCATATTTCACAGCCCCTTTTACGCTGGTCGCAGGTCGCTGGCCGTCGTTTTTACTGTAGATAAAGTGCGGACAGAATCTCTGCCAATTAATTTCTAGTCTGTAACGCCCTTGCAGCGGGACTTGACAAAAAATTGTTTAGTGGATATGCTAAAAAGGTAAACAGAATAGACGGGGAGCTTCGGCTGAGAGGAAGTAACGACTTCGACCCATAACCTGATTTGGATAATGCCAACGTAGGGATGACGCGTACACATGCGGGGATCGGAATCGATTCCCGCTTTTTTGTTTAAAAAACTGCATAATCTTGTGAGGGGACACAAAAGGTCCACGAAGGGGGGCACCACCTCGGGTGCCAACTTTCGTGGGCCTTTTTTACCTTTCCGGGAAAAGGAGGCTTATAAGATGATTACGGTCATCGTCAATGGTAAAAAGCAGTCTTATCCCCCTGAAACGACAGTAGCACAAGTCGTGGAAGCGATGGGTGTAAGGAAAGACCTGACCGCGGTGGAGCAGAACGGTTCCATGCTCTGCCGGGAAGAATGGGCAGAAACAGCCCTTCAAGATGGCATGCGATTGGAGGTGGTGAGCTTTGTCGGAGGAGGCTGATAAGCGTATTACAACATGGCCGCCGCAGAAAAATAGCGATTCCCTGGCGATTTCCCTTTATGAAGCCTTGTGCGCACGCCATGGCAAGGTTGTACAGGATAAGCTGACTCGCGGTGCCGTCACCATCTGCGGACTCGGAGGTCTGGGTTCCAACATTGCCGTGAATCTTTGCCGCATCGGCGTGGGTCATCTCCGCCTCGTGGATTTTGACACAGTCGACTGGACAAATCTCAACCGCCAGTCCTATTTCATCGAACACGTAGGGATGCTCAAAACGGAAGCACTACTTTCTTTTCTCAAAAAAATCAATCCGTACCTTTCCTATGAAACTGTGACGGCCCGCATTACACCGGAAAATGTTCTGGAATGCGTCGGAACCTCGCCCATCATTTGTGAGGCCTTTGACCGGGCCGATCAAAAAGCCATGCTCGTCACGGAAGTGCGCCGCAGGCTGCCCGAAGCAATTCTTGTAAGCGGCAGCGGCATGGCGGGCTGCGGTCACAGCAATCTCATGAAGGTACGGAAGGTAAGTGAACACTTTTACCTGTGCGGCGACGAAAAAACAGCGCCGCGGAAAAATGCCGGGCTTATGGCCCCGCGAGTCGCAATCTGTGCAGGGATGATGGCTAATACCGTCACCCAGCTTCTCTTAGATGAAAAATAATGCCTCATTCTGGGCAGGGACTGTTCTCAGCTTGTTCCTTCCCTTATCGGTACACTGAAAGGAGTTTATCATGACACAATCTGATACCTGGAATCTTGGGGGACATACCTTTACGTCCCGTTTCATCCTGGGCTCCGGAAAATTTTCCCTGGACCTTATCGAAGCCGCTGTACAAGGGGCCGGTGCCGAAATGGTCACCCTCGCCCTGCGCCGCGTAAATCCCGGCGGCATGGCAAATATTATGGATTATATTCCAAAAGACGTTACGGTTCTTCCCAACACGTCCGGTGCCCGCAATGCGGAGGAAGCGGTACGCATTGCCCGCCTGTCAAGAGAAATCTGCAAGACGCCCTTCATCAAAATAGAAATCATGAAGGATTCCCGCTATCTGCTCCCTGATAATACAGAAACCATCAAGGCTACGGAAGTCCTCGCCAAAGAAGGATTCGTCGTCATGCCCTACATGTTCCCTGACCTCACGGCAGCCCGTGCCCTGAAGGACGCAGGAGCGGCCACCATTATGCCCCTCGCCGCCCCAATCGGTTCCAATAAGGGTCTCGTCAATAAGGAGTGGATTCAAATCCTTCTGGATGAAATCGACCTTCCCATCATTGTCGACGCCGGCATCGGGAAGCCGTCGGAAGCCTGCGCCGCCATGGAAATGGGCGTAACAGCTATCATGGCCAACACAGCTATTGCCACAAGCGGCGACCTCGTAGGGATGGCAACGGCCTTCCGCCTTGCTATCGAGTCGGGTCGCCTCGCTTACCGGTCGGGGCTCGGCCGCGTCTTATCTAAGGGTGCCGATCCATCTTCTCCTCTTACCGGCTTTTTACGGGATGAAGCATAAAGGAGGCTGCCATGGAACAAGAAAAGATTAATCCTACGATTATCACGGACGAAGCGCGGAAGACCTATAAAGCGGAGCACCATGACCCTATGGTCTACGAACCCGGCATGGATGTCCTGCCTTCCACTATGCTTACAGACGTAGAACACCTCATGACTGTTTTTGAAGAGACCACCTACACGGACCGCGACGTACTCACCGCGCTCTCTCACGAACACCTGTCACCTCACGATTTCGGGGCACTCCTCTCTCCGGCCGCCCTTCCTCACCTCGAAGCTATCGCACAAAAGGCCAAGACTGTCCGGAATCGGTATTTTGGCAACAGCGTATGTCTTTTTACGCCGCTCTACATTGCGAATTACTGCGAGAATTACTGCATCTACTGCGGCTTCAACTGCCATAACAGGATTCACCGCGCCCGTCTCGACCATCACCAGCTGGAAGAAGAAATGAAGACCATCGCCGATACCGGCCTCGAAGAGATCCTCATCCTTACCGGTGAAAGCAGTCACATGTCTCCTGTATCCTACATTGGAGAAGCCTGCAAGATGGCACGCCGCTATTTTCGCATTGTCGGTCTTGAGATTTACCCGGTCAACGTCAAAGACTACCGCTATCTCCATGAATGCGGCTGTGATTTCGTAACCGTCTTTCAGGAAACCTACGACCATAACCTGTACGGAAAACTGCACCTGGCCGGCAATAAACGCGTCTTCCCTTACCGTTTCTATACGCAGGAACGGGCCATTTTAGGCGGAATGCGCGGTGTCGGTCTCGGTGCGCTTCTGGGGCTTTCGGATTTTCGACGCGATGCCTTTGCCACAGGGCTTCACGGATACCTGCTGCAGCGCAAGTATCCTCAGGCTGAAATTGCCTTTTCCTGCCCTCGTCTCCGTCCCATCAAAAACAACGACACCATCTATCCCATGGGCGTCGGAGAAAAAGAACTTCTCCAGATTTGCTGCGCTTACCGCCTCTTCATGCCAAGTGCGCCCATTACGGTCTCCACGCGCGAAGTGGCCCGCGTCCGCGACGCCCTCATGCAGATTGCCACGACCAAGATTTCAGCCGGTGTCAGTACGGGTATCGGCGCCCACAGCCATCAAAAGGACGAAGGAGACGACCAGTTCGAAATTGCAGACCACCGCTCCGTCGCTGCCGTATACAGTGATCTCTTAAAAGAAGGCATGCAGCCCGTCATGGCAAACGCCATTTTCATTTGAAAAGCTCTTTTCTCATCTCTTTTATCGCCCGAAGGAGAGTAGTACCATATCAACGCCGGATTCAGCCGGTAATTCTGATTACTCTCTCCGTCTGTGTATACTAAATTAATCTTCCAAAAAGCCCCTCTCCACTCTATGAAGCGGGGCTTTTCATTTTATTCGTTCTTTTTATCTTAAGATCAGTTTCCTACGGCAAATCAATAGTAGACATAAAATTTTCATCTGTATCTAATGGTTTAATTGTGAGAATGGATGCTATCTATTCCAGTTTTTCACGAAAATGAGATAAGGAAAAGTTCATATCTTTTCTTTTTCTAATGTCCATGGTACTTTCTAATTTTGTATTTCCTTCTGTTCTTGCTTAATGCCGTAGATTATTTTCTATAGCTTGACCGCAGAATTTTCTCAAATTACTAGTCTAGTATAAATAAATTTTTTTCATGCTTCTCCTATTTTGCCCATCCAATAATTTTTAGCCATATCAACAAAATCTAATTCTGCTTTACTAAGTTTTACACCACTAGGATAAGAAACAGCTACATCCCATCGTAATGGCATTGGGAAGGAATAATAGTCGATATTCTTACTGTAACCAACAGAAGATAAACGCGATACAAATCCGCAACATATGTTTGCTTGGATCATTTCGAGAATAGTTGTGGGATTTATTGCCTCAAATAATACGTTTGGACGAACACCTTGGGATTTAAGTATCAGATCAATGATTGGGCGCATTGTTGTCCCCTTTTTTAATAAAACAACAGGCTTGTCCTCAAAAATTTTATAAGAAATACTAACATTTCCTTTCGGAGACGCGATCCGATAAGAATCTATTTGCCATTTACTTGGAAACGCCATCACAATTTCTTCTTTCATCAATTCCAAATACTGGTTATGCTTTCTTTGACTCTTGAATAATGCCATAAATCCCATATCTATAGTTCCTTTTTCCAACGCATTTATTTGTTCACCTACACTCATGATATGAGGGTGAACAGAAATGTTCGGATAACAATCTCGAAAAATAGGATATACGTGAACAAACATATCAGGCCCGCGAACAGGAGTAACTCCGATATGAATTGTATCCTTAAAATTTTTAGTCAGATCACTAATTTTCCGATAAGTTTCTTTTTTAACTTGAATTATTTTTTTTACGCCTTCCAGATAAATAAGACCCGCTCTGGTTGGTTCACAAAAATATTTTCCCCGAGTAAAAAGTTCCATCCCAAGATCTTTTTCTTCTCGTAATAACTGTTGATTTAGGGCCGATTGTGTCAGGTAAAGTTTCTTAGCGGCTTTCGTAATGCTCTTTTCTTCCGCTATTTTTAACATATTTTCCATAATATGAATATCCATTGCATAGTACACCTCCTTTTCTCAAAAATATTGACCTAAAATAATTTTTATCCTCATCATAAGATAATTAAGTGTACTTTTGCCCTCCGCAAATTTACAATACAAATCGATGAATTAAACTTCCAAGGGAGGAAAATCTATTATGATGATAGAATCAGAAATCATCCAATCCATTCATTTAAACTATATTAATGTACCGTTACAGAAGAGCTTAAGTGATGCCAAAGTTTTTCAAGGAAAACAAAAACCATTGTCCAGCGTATATTTAACTTGCGTTAGAATGGAAACCTCCTCACACATCAAAGGTGAAGGATATACCTATGCACTCCGTGCGGGAGGAAAATCCCAGTACGAATTGGCAAAAGAACTCGCACCCGCTCTGCTCGGTGAAAACCCTTTTAATATTTCTTATTTATGGGATAAGTTGCATTGGTGCGGAAATACGCTGAGCGAAAACGGCATTATTAACCAAGTTATTGCGGCCTTTGACACCGCATTGTGGGATATAAAAACAAAAAAAGCAGGACTTCCGATTTCTCAACTTATAGGAAGCTACAAAAGCAGCATTAGTTGCTATAATACAACCGCAGGGTACTTGAGTTTTAAGATCGATGAAGTAATAAATAAGGCAAAGGAACTTTTGGCCAATGGAATTGGGGGTATTAAGCTTAAAGTTGGACAGCCAGATTTAGATGCAGACATTTTTCGTGTAAGAACATTGCGCGATAAGTTGGGGCCCAACGTTCCCATCATGGTTGATGCAAATCAACAGTGGAATCTTGAGACCGCTTTACGTTTTGGAAAAGCAACCGAAGATTGTAATCTAACGTGGTTGGAAGAACCTTTGAATGCTTACGATTTGGAAGGGCACTATGAATTGACTCACAGGTTACAAGTTCCCATCGGTACGGGAGAAATGTTGTCTAGTGCTGCTGACCTGCTTCGCTATATCGATCATAATGCTGTTAATCTGATTATGCCTGACGCACCAAGAATTGGTGGAATTACACCTTTTCTCAAAGTACTTGATAGAGCAAGAGAAAAACGACTGGCAGTTGCTCCTCATTTCGTCATGGAAATGCATCTCCCTCTTGCAGCTACATATGCTGGTTCTATCTGGGTAGAACATATTGACTGGCTCAAAGATTTATTCAATGAACAAGTAGAAATTGCAGATGGTTCCATGAAGGTTCCCAAAAGAATCGGTAATGGTTTTTCATTCAATGAAAAGAATCTCAATCTTTTCTCTAAAGAGGATTCCATTTACAGCCTTGATTAAGTAAAAAATGCTATATCAATGATTTAGCAGCGATAGTTACCATGTCTTTAATATTTTATAGAAAATTCAAGCTAATTTTTACTGTTTATCTTGCATACAACAGTATCTATGCAAGAGCCTGAAAATTAACCAAGCTAAAGTTTACTTTTTTGCGCAGTATCAATAATCACCTTTCTGATTCCTTTAATTAAATTATTTCTCTAGTTCCCTCTTAAAGAGAATATTTGAATTTGAAAATTACCTTTCGGAACTGATTTAACGTTTCTCGAAAGGTATTCTTTTCATGCATGAAAATACCCGGGGCTTTCGACCAGGAATTTCTGTTCCATTTCCTGTCCATACTCATCCATCAGCCCTATAAGGTAAGAAATGGAATGGCTTACTACATAATCTTTGCGATAGACGACAGCTACACTCCAGGTTGGATTCGACAAGAGCCGGAACCAGGCGCAATCGTCACGATAGCGACTGGCAAGTACGCGGGAATGCGGCAGAATTGTACAGGATAATCCCTTGCTTACGATTTGTGATAACGCCGTGTTGATGGCCGTCTCAAGCATGATGATCGGCTGCATATGATTTGCTTCAAACATGGGGTCAATGACTTCCCTGCGCATGGTTGAATCTTCAAAAATCAGGGAAAACGGATCATCCTTGAACAGACGGATATCAATGGCACGAAGGGGACGCCCCGTTCCTATGGGAACGGCCTTTTTGGCAAGGGGATGGTTCAATGGAACGCCCAGTAAAAGATCCTCCCTGTAGACTTCGTGAAAGCGCAGATCCTTATTTTTCTTGTACGTATCAGCCTGTGTGAGCACGATGCCAATATCCAAATCTCCTGCTTCAATAAGTTCGTATTGGTCGGCCACGATGTGCTCTGCTAATTTACACCGGAGGTGAGGATACCGCTCATGAAAAGTCGGATAGACAGCCGTAAAAAGGTCGATTCCATGCTCATGTGTCAGGCCGATGGAAATCTCCGCGTGCATATTATTTTTGATATCGCTCAGCTGCGTAAGCGTGTTGCGCTGGATTCTCAGGATTTCCATGGCATTGCGCACGTAGATCTTTCCCGCTTCCGTAATTCTGAAATGATGGTGATCCCGTTCGAACAATTTAATGCCTAATTGTTTTTCAAGTTTCAGCAGCTGCTGATTCAAGCCGGACTGGGTCAGGTAAAGTTTTGATGCAGCCTTGGATATACTCCCGCACTGGGCAATCATGACCACATAATCGAGCATCTTTATGTCCATAGCTGTCCTCCTTATTAGTAGTTTTATTACTTTCAAGATAAATTAATATCACGTTTATTTCTTTTAATCAAGTCAGTACAATTATTGTAAGAGTTATCGGAATTTTTATTTATTTTCCTTGTCATGGTAAGAAAAGAAAGAGAGGCGTTTTACCGTGAAAGTACTGCACTGGCTTGAAAAAAATTTTGAACTATTGGTGCTCGCCATAATGCTGGCCATCATGTGCGTCCTGTCGTTTACGAACGTAGTCATGCGTTACGGATTCCATCACGCCCTGACATGGTCCGATGAGGTATGCTGCTATCTGCTGGCACTATCCGCTTTCTTCTGTCTTCCCTGTGCCATCAGAAGAGGCGTCAGCCTGAAAGTTGATACCTTTACCAGAATGCTTCCTGACTCTCTGCAAAAGTACCTGGAAATTGCCATTTCCATCATTATGGTTATCATCTTGGGATTCCTGCTCCAGGGAACATGGGAACTGATTGGGAAGGCCGCCCTGATTCACCAGGCAAGCCCTGCACTGCGCATCCCTGTCGCATTCCTTTACCGTCTCATGGCTCTTGGAATTGCACTTGGAATCATCCGTTACGTACAGCTTCTGTACCGCCTTTTCGCCGGCAAGGCAAAAACAGAAGCAGACAATGGCCGGGATATTGACCAATAAAAGGAGGGAATGAACAAATGAATATTGGGGTTTTCTTCTTCATCTTATTTGCACTGATCATCGCAGCCCTTCCTATCGGAGGCGTCTTTTCCTTCCTCTCGATGGTTCCTCACCTTGCCAGCAGTTCTTTTTCCTTTGGCGTGAGCGACGTGGCGAGAGCCATGTTCTCCGGCCTTAATAGTTTCACCCTGTTGGCCGTTCCTATGTTCATGGTCTCCGGCATGATCATGGCAAGAGGCGGCATATCCAAGAAGCTCTTTAATTTCTTTGGCTACTTTATCGGGAACAAAACAGCCGGTTTCCCTTGTGCTGTTGTTGTAACCTGTATGTTCTATGCGGCCATTTCCGGGTCATCCCCGGCAACGGTATCGGCAGTTGGTTCTATGACCATTCCTTTCCTGGTCTCGAAAGGTTACGATAAAATTTTTGCGACCTCCATTGTGACAGTAGCAGGAGGTCTGGGAGTTATTATCCCGCCTTCCATTTCCTACATTGTCTACGCTTCTATTGCCAATTGCTCCCCGTCAAAACTGTTCATCGCAGGCATTTTCCCGGGACTCCTGATTGGCGTGGCCCTCATGGTCTATTGCTATATTTATTGCAGGAAACACGGCGAAGACAAAGAAAAACTGCAGGAAAGCTATGAAGAACTCCACAAAGATGGACTCTGGAACCTTTTTAAAGACAGCTTCTTTGCCCTGATGACCCCAGTCATCATTCTGGGGACCATCTATACAGGTGTCTGCAGTCCTACGGAGGCTGCCGTTATCAGCGTGTTCTATGGTCTGTTTGTCTGCATCTGTGTGTATCATACCCTTTCCCTCAAAGATTTGGGACGCGTATTCATGGAAGGCGCCAAGACATACGTCAATATTCTCTTTGTCATTGCTGCCGCGGCGGCTTTTGCCAAAGTCCTGACATTACTCCGCTATCCGCAGACCATCAGCGAAGGCGTACTTGCCCTCTCTGATAATAAATACGTCGTTCTCCTGATTATGAACCTTGTCATGCTGGTCTGCGGCATGTTTATCGACAATATTCCAAATATCATGATTCTTACGCCTATCATGGTTCCTGTAGCAACAGCTCTGGGCGTTGATCCGATTCACTTCGGCATTATCATGACCTGCAACCTTGCCATCGGTATGGTCACACCGCCTATGGGCATCAACCTGTTTGTAGCTTCCGGCATGACGAAGATTCCTATGCTCAAGCTGGCACGCGCGGTAGTCCCCTTCCTCGTCACTTTCCTGATTTCCCTGGGGCTCATTACCAATATTCCCGGCATTTCCATGGGCCTTGTCAGTGCCATTTCGAAAGATACGACCAAGGCCGTTGCCGCCACTACACCGGCTCTTGATGCGGATGCAGACACGTATGGTAAAGATATTAAACCTATGGATCCGAGCTCCATTCCTGCCGAATATCACTGGAGAGCCGCCATGACGGTAGCGGATTCTTCCATCAACTACAAGATGGTGGCCGAATTTGCTCATCTCATCAATCAAAAATCCGGCGGTAAAATCACGGTAGATATTTACCCGAGCGGACAGCTTGGCAACACGACCGAATTTACGGAAGCCGTAGTCAGCGGTTCCATCGACATCGGGACAGGCATGACCACAGACTTGGTTGACTTCATTCCGCAGTATGCTGTCTTTGATATTCCGAACCTCTTTGATAATGTAACGCAAATGAGAGCCGTCCTTAATGGGGATTTTCCGAAAGTCATGAACCAGTACTGCAATGCGGGCGGCATTCAGATGCTTGGCTATTCCGATGCAGGCTTCCGTCAGCTCACAACCAACAAGATTGTAAGAAAACTGGATGACCTCAAAGGACAGAAAATCCGCGTTATGACGAACCCCTACCACCTGGCTTATTGGGACGCCCTCGGTGCCGCCGCAACACCGATGCAGTTCACGGAAGTCTTTATGGGACTGCAGCAAGGTACGATTGACGGACAGGAAAATCCTTACATGAACATCGTAGGGAATAATGTCCAGGAAGTTCAGAAATACATTATTGAGACGAATCACATCGGCCATATCATTACCTTCTTCATGAACAAGGATGTCTACAGTTCCTTACCTGAAAACGTCCGGCAATTGGTCGACGAATGCGCAGCTGCTGCCACTGCTTACGGTAATGCCAAGGCAGATGCCAGCATTAAACAATATAAGCAGATTTGCATGGATGCAGGTGATCAAATCATTACGCTTGAACCCTCCGTCGTACAAGAAATTCGTGAGAAGGGTAAAGTTGTACAAGATATGGTCCGCCGTGATATAGGCGATGAAATTGTCGACCAGCTCATGGAAGCGATTCAAAAAACAAAAGCGGCAAAATAGAAAAAGATAGTAAAATAAGAAATACAATAAAAATTAAAAGCCTTGATGCTCGTCATCAAGGCTTTTAGAAAGGATATAACTACCCATGGATTTTCTTATAAAGAACGGAACTCTTTACGATACTGAACAAAATTGTTGGGTAAAAAGGGATCTGGCTGTCGTAAACGGAATGATTTCTGATTTTCCGACAGCTTCCCTTTTAAAAAATTTTAGAATCATTGATGCAGCCGATTGCCTCATCAGTCCGGGATTCATTGATTATCACACCCACTACTTCGAGGGAGGAAGCGAAAACGGAGTCAATCCCGATGCGACCTCATTTTGTACAGGCATCACGACAGCCGTCGACGCCGGAACAACGGGTGCCGGGAATTACGAGCTTTACCGCCGTTCTATCCTTTCTATGTCGGACGTAAGGATTCTTAATTGCCTCCTTATCGCTTCCGGCGGTCAATCCAATGATCGTTACCCGGAAAATCTCGATCCCCGGTATTTTGACGAAGAAAAGATTGCTATGCTGTTCCGCCGCTATCCCGATAATCTGGTAGGGATCAAGACAAGACTTTCAAACAACATCTTATCTCCGGAACTAGCCAGAAAGTCTATCAAAAAAACAGTAGAAATTGCAGAAAAAGTCGGAACCCGCGTGGTTGTACACGTAACAGACTGTCCGATTCCGCTTGATGAATTAGCCTCTTATCTGCGCCCGGGCGATGTCATTTGTCATATCTTCCATGGCAAAGGAGAACACACCTGTCTGACGAAAGAAGGAGCTGTCCTGGAAGGTCTCTGGAAAGCTCGTAAGCGCGGCGTACTCTTTGATGCCTGCAATGGCAGGAGCAACTTTGATTTAGAAGTCGCCCAAAAGGCCATAAAACAGGGTTTCTATCCCGATATCATCAGCTCTGACAATAACGTATCCAGCTGGTTTCTCCAGCCGCTCCACTCCCTGCCCCGTATTTTATCCAAATATGTTGATTTCGGCATGAAGCTCGAAGACGTCCTAAAGGCAGCAACCCTGACACCGGCACGACTTATCCACCACGAAGAACTGGGAACGCTGAAAAGGGGAACGCCTGCCGACATCGTAATTTTGAAACACAAGACAAAAGACGTTCCCTATGAGGACTGCAATGGTCATTCCTTTACCGGTCATCAGGTTCTCGTACCACAAATGACCTTTAAAGATGGCCGCTGCGTGTACTGTCAGGCAGACTTCCAGTAAATCACACCAGCAGGATTAAATAAAGCACTGTGGAATCCCCCTCTTTCCATAGTGCTTTTATTTTTTGTGTGAAGCCGCAAAAGAAAAAAGCAGAGAATTAGGCGTCGATATCAGCTTCGCCATCAGTGATGAAAATGGGCTTCCGAGAGTAGTATATCGCAGGTATGGTGAAGCACTTGTACTCAGCATCACTTTGGTGCCCGGTAAAGCATACACAGCAGCAGTTACGCAATGTAAGACAAACGATGTAGCCGCTGCGGCAGCAGAGGGGGGCCCTTATGGCAATCCAGACTAACGATCCTCGTATTACGCTTGTATCGGGCGGTTATCCAATATTTGTCAATGGAAAAATCGCTGGAGGAATCGGCGTTGGAGGCGGAACCGAGGCACAGGATTGTACGGTTGCAGAGTACGTTGTTTCCGTATTTAATGAGCTGGTGAATAAATAATTGAGTAATATCGCAAAATTTTGCACATGCAGCAATTTAGAATGTCCATTGCATCCGACAAAGCATGACAAAGGATGTGCTCCCTGTATCAGTAAAAACTTAAAATTAAACGAAATACCGAATTGCTTTTTCAATAAAATCGGTGCCCCGGAAAAAAGAACCGGCGATAGTTTTAAAGATTCCGCAGAAGCAGTATTAAAACAGTCGCAGCAGACTCCTTCCAACAGGTAAATAGAACGGAGATTTAAATTTTTACCATGGCAGGGATTTGATGTGATTTTTACAAAAAGTGGAGTGAGGAAAGCCTGTCTCTTTCCTCACTCCACTTTTTACTATAGAACCACAAAAGAGGCTGACACAGCTTTGCGTCAGCCTCTTTGTAATTTACCAAAATTATTTAGTCGTCTTTTGATTTTGGTTAGCTTGCTTCTTGACATCAGCCGTCATTACGCTAACGCCTTCCATCAGAGGTTTCTTACCTTTGGTCTGGAAAACGACAACCGTGCGGACAGCCGGAGCTTTCTTAGCCTTGCCGGCATAGATCAGGCGGTCAGCTTCAGGAGCCTTTTCGAGAACAACCAGGTGCAGATCGGAAATATCACCGATTTGTTCATCAATGCTCTTCTTCATATTAGCCAGGGTCTTTTCATCAAATTTTTTCTTGAGGTCATCGGAAAAATACGGCTGAGCAGAGCTAAGCGGAGCATTCGTCGTCAGGACTTTCATTACAGCATTAACAGCTTCTTCCTCTTTTGCCAGGGTGTCGCTGGCAGGGCTGGCAAAACCAAGACTGGAGAAGCCCAGAGACAGAACCATCATCAATAAAGCTACGATTTTTTTCATGGAACTCATCCTTTCTGACTAATCTTTCTTAATTATAGTCTTATAAGCTATCTTTTTCAATTCTTTGCATAGCTTCAATTGTGCCTTCCCGGCTTCCGAAAGCCGTCAGACGCAGATAGCCTTCGCCCATCTTACCAAATCCGGCTCCGGGCGTGCCAACGATAGCCAGTTTATTCAGCAGATAATCAAAATATTCCCAGCTCTTCATGTTGTTCGGGCACTTCAGCCAGACGTACGGAGAATACTTACCGCCGTAGTACGTGTAACCCTTCTTATCAAAGGTCTGCATCATGATTCTGGCATTTTCACGATAATAGGCCAGCATCTCCTGGCATTCCTTTTCGCCTTCCGGCTGCATAGCCGCTTCACCGCCGCGCTGCACAATGTAGTTTACACCGTTGAACTTCGTAGTCTGGCGACGGAGCCACATTTTGTTAAGATTCAGTTCCTTGCCTTCCGGAGACTTACGTGTCAGATTTTCCGGAACGATGGTGTAGCCGCAGCGCACGCCAGTAAAGCCGGCCGTCTTGGAGAAAGAACAAGTTTCAATAGCGCAGTCCTTCGCGCCAGGAACGGCAAAAATGCTGTGCGGCATGTCTTTATCCGTGATAAAGGCTTCATAAGCTGCATCAAACAGAATGATGGCGTCATTAGCCTTGGCGTACTTTACCCATTCAGTGAGCTGTTCCAGGTTGTAAGCAGCACCGGTCGGGTTATTCGGGGAGCACAGATAAATAATGTCAGCTTTTACGCTGGGATCCGGCATGGGCAGGAAATTGTTTTCCGGAGTGCCGTTCATGTACAGGATTTTGCGGCCGCGCATGATGTTCGTATCTGCATATACAGGATACACAGGATCCGGAAGCAAAATCACATTGCTGTCATCGAAAAGGTCGGTCAAGTTGCCGCAGTCACTTTTGGCACCATCACTGATGAAGATTTCCTTTGTGCCGATTTCAACACCATGGCGGGCATAATATGCCTGGATAGCTTCGTGCAGAAAATCATAGCCCTGCTCAGGACCATATCCGCGGAAGGTCTCTTTATGGCCCATTTCCTCAACGGCTTTTTGCATGGCTTTGATGACCGTCGGGGCCAGCGGCAGCGTTACGTCGCCAATCCCCATTTTAATGATTTTTTTATCGGGATGAGCTGCCGAAAATTCGGCAACGCGTTTTGCAATATCAGAAAAAAGATAGCTTTCCTTCAAATTTGCATAGTTACCATTCACTAATGCCATAAAACAAATCCCCCTCACATTTTCACTGGCTGTACGGAAACACATCGTTTCGATTAACTAACGTTATCGCTTTACAGCTTTTTACATTATATAAGAAGAAGAACGTGATTTCAAATCAATTAAACAAAAAATCACAAAAAGGTTGCAGGATTTTCTTACTTTGTGTCTTTCAGAGGAACCTGACAAGACTTTTTTCCCTATCCTGCCGCGAACTTGCCCCTACTTAAGCAGTTCGTCAGGAATTTCCATTTCACCCTCATAGACGGTAGTGGCAGGACCCCGCATCATCATATGCCCATCGCTGCCATATTTCAGCTTCAAAGTACCGCCGAGAACACCGACTTCCAAAAATTTATCCCTTTTACCGGCAAGTCCCAGTGTAACCATGGTATATGCCACCGCACAGGCACCGGTTCCGCAGGCATAGGTTTCACCGCTGCCGCGTTCCCAGACGCGGAACTTCACGTGATTCTTATCAATGATCTGTACAAACTCCACGTTGACTCGTTCCGGGAACCAGGAAGAGTGCTCAATGATCGGTCCGAGCGTCGTAACAGGGGCCTTGTCCACGTCATCCACAACCGTGACGAAATGCGGATTTCCCATAGATACGGCCGTGCCGCGAATTTTTAGTTTTTTACCTTCAAATTCGACTTCAATCTCTTCATTGAGGCATTGCGGCTTGTCCCACCGCATCGGAATAGAGGGCGTATCCGTAATCGGTTCACCCATATCCACCATAGCCTCGGTAACCTTACCTTCCTCCACATTCATGGCAATCGTCTTGATGCCGCTCAGCGTTTCCAGGGTAATCGTCGTTTTGTCCGTCAGGCCTTTATCATAGACATACTTTGCCACGCAGCGGGAACCATTGCCGCACATCTTGCCTTCGGAGGCATCGGCGTTAAACATGCGCATACGAAAATCAGCCTTATCAGACGGGCAGATGCAGATAAGTCCGTCTGATCCCACTGAAAGGTGCCGCGGGCTTACATATTCGGAAATTTTACCCGGATTCGGCAGCATCTTATCCATGCAGTTCACATAGACATAGTCGTTGCCGCAGCCGTGCATTTTTGTAAAATGTAATTTCATAATCAGAATGTCTCCTCATTATTTAGTAGAAAATAACTGGTTATCTTCCAATTCTACTTTATATTGGTAGAGAGGTCAATGCAGATTGAGCAACTCCTGACAGGGACTGTATGAGTCCTAGCTGAAGAAAGTAAAAATCATCTGCCGGCAGCGTATAATTTGACCGTTCCTCAAAAAAATGCTGCCTCGGCATTTCCTGCCGATGGGAAATAGCTTATGGTTTTAGTACGTATAACTGCAGTGGACGTATTCTACCGGTGATAGACTTTCTAGCTTTTTACACCTGTTTAAAAAAGTCATTATGAATATTGCATACATTTTCTGTTTCCATTATTACAATCTGCCCAAAAATATTTTTTTAATAATTTTTTAGTTGACAAAAAATAGGAGACTCTATAAAATAGTTATCGTTAACTTAAGAAGCAAGATCCCGTGAAGGGAAAAGTAATTTACTCGAAACGAAGCGCAGAGAGCCGATGTAAGGTGGAAATCGGTCTTCGAAAGTAAACGAAAATCATCCTGGAGGATCGGTGCTGAACCCAGTAAGCACCGCCGGCTGTTCCCCGTTATCAGAAACGCGTATGTTAGTACGCAGCAAGTGCCTGACCGCTTACGCAGTCAGGAATCAGGGTGGTACCGCGGTTAATTCGTCCCTCACAATCATGTGAGGGACTTTTTTTATAGCCTGATCTATAAAAATCTGAAGGAGGATTTATATGAGAAGCGACATTGCTAAAAAAGGAAGTACCCGTTCTGCTCACCGCAGCCTGTTCCATGCTATGGGATATTCCAATGAGGAACTCGCAAAGCCAATGATTGGTATTGTAGATGCCTTCAATGAAATTGTTCCTGGTCATGGTCATCTGCGTGAAATTGCCGAAGCTGTCAAGCTGGGAGTTGCTGCTGCCGGCGGTATGCCGGTTGAGTTCCCGGCCATTGCCATTTGCGATGGTATTGCCATGGGCCACGACGGAATGAAATATCCCCTGGCCAGCCGCGAACTGATTTGCGACTCTATTGAAGCGATGGCAAATGGTCATGCCTTTGATGGTCTCGTACTGATTCCGAACTGCGATAAAATCGTTCCGGGCATGCTGATGGCAGCCGGCCGTCTTAACATTCCTGCCGTAGTCGTCAGCGGCGGTCCTATGCTGGCAGGACGCTGGAAGGGTAAAAACATCAGTGTCAGCACAATGTTTGAAGCCGCCGGTAAATACGAATCCGGCCAGCTTTCCGCGGAGGAAATGGAAGCCATGGAATTCCGCGCCTGCCCTGGCTGCGGTTCCTGCGCCGGACTTTTCACGGCTAACACCATGAACTGCCTGACTGAAGTCCTGGGTATGGGCCTTCCCGGCAACGGCACTATTCCTGCCGCTTACTCCGGACGCCGCCGCATTCTGGCAAAACAAGCAGGTCATGTCATTATGGACCTCGTGAAAAACGATATCCGTCCGCGCGATATCATGACACTGGACGCTTTCAAGAATGCCATTGCCGTAGATATGGCTATCGGCGGTTCCACCAACACGGTGCTGCACCTGCCGGCCATTGCTCACGAAGCAGGTGTAGATCTGCCGCTCTCCCTCTTTGATGAAATCAGCCGTCGTGCCGTTTACCTCACGAAAATGAGCCCCGGCGGCACCTATCACATGCAGGATCTGGACGAAGCAGGCGGTATCCCCGCAATCATGAAGGAACTGACCAAGCTGGGCCTCATCCACACCGACTGCAAGACGGTAACGGGCACGGTAGCCGACCGTATTGCCAATGCCAAGATTGAAAATCCTGAAGTGATTCACTCCGTCGAAAATCCGTACATGAAGAAGGGCGGTATCGCCATCCTGAAAGGCAACCTGGCTCCGGACGGTGCTGTCATCAAGGAAAGTGCTGTTGAACCGGATCTCCTGACCTATGAAGGCACTGCTAAGTGCTATGATTCCGAAGAAGCTGCCATCAAGGCTATTACGGGCGGTGAAATCAAGGAAGGCAACGTAGTCGTCATCCGCTACGAAGGTCCTAAAGGCGGTCCTGGCATGAGAGAAATGCTGAACCCGACTGCCGTAATTACCGGTATGGGCCTTAAAGTCGCCCTCCTTACAGATGGACGTTTCTCCGGTGCCAGCCGTGGTGCCTGCGTCGGCCATATTTCCCCGGAAGCCATGGAAGGCGGCCCGATTGCCCTCATTAAAGACGGTGACCGCATCCTCGTCGATGTACCGAACCGCAAGCTGGAACTGCTCGTAGACGATGCAGAACTGGCCAGAAGAAAAGCTGCCTGGAAGCAGCCTGAACCTAAAGTAAAAACGGGATATCTTTCCCGCTACGCACGCCTCGTTACTTCAGCCAATACGGGTGCTGTGCTGAAATAAGATTTTAGAAAGAAGATTTGATGGATATGAAAAAGCTATGTGCAATGATCAGTAAGTATTTTGGTGTTATGGCCGTGATATTCCTCATCCTCGGCTTTGTCTCTCCGGCAAGCTTTCGTTGGGTACTTGGAAAAGTCGGCGGTGTCTCCGTGCTGAGCCTGCTGCTTGGCATCGTTATGTTTGGTATGGGTACCACGCTTTCTCTTCAAGACTTCGTGCTTGTATTGAAGCGCCCTAAAGACGTCTTTCTTGGAGCCGTTGCCCAGTTCTTCATTATGCCGTTCCTGGCCTATGTCCTGGCTACGCTGTTCCAGCTGCCGCCCGCTCTGACCGTAGGCGTTGTCCTTGTCGGAACCTGCCCCGGCGGTACGTCCTCCAACGTCATCACCTACATGAGTAATGGTGACCTGGCCCTGTCCGTGACGATGACGAGTGTTTCCACGCTGCTCTCTCCGATTCTGACCCCGGCCATTACTTATCTGCTGATTGGTCAGCGCATCAGCTTTGACCCTGTAGGCATGTTCATCAGTATCATCCAAATCGTTATCCTGCCGATTTGCCTCGGTGTTGCTCTGAGAACCTTCCTGCCAAAACTGGCGGCGGTCGCCACGGATTATACGCCGGCTGTTTCCGCACTGGCTATTTCCCTGATCATTGCCGGTGTTATCGGCGGCAGCAAGGCAGCTATTCTTGCCAACGTCGGCATCATCTTCCTCGTTGTTATCCTGCATAACTGCCTGGGATATGCCCTTGGTTTTGCCGTAGCTCATTTTGTGGGCATGCCGTGGAAAAAAGCAGTGGCTCTTTCCATCGAAGTCGGTATGCAGAACTCCGGCCTTGCCGTTGGTCTTGCCAAAGCCCACTTTGCTTCTATGCCGACCGCAACGGTTCCGGGCGCTATTTTCTCCGCTTGGCATAATATTTCCGGTGCACTGCTTGCATGGCTGTACCAGAACTATCTGAACCCGCGCTTTGATCCAGACTATGGGAAGGACACTGAAGTAGAAGAAGCTCAGACTCAGCAAGCATAATAACAAGAACTTAAGAAGGGGCTGTGAAATAATGTATGCGCATTATTTCACAGCCCCTTCTTCTCGCTTTCCGCATTCCGCCGTCCGCCCGTGGAAGAAAAATGACTAAGGCATTTTTCTTTGAACTTATAAATAGCAAATTTTTAACCCCAAGCAAAAATAGTGGGAAAGAGAGGATGGTTTTCTTTCCCGCTTCTTTTGGTTTGGATCAGAGGCTATCCTCCATCACTTCGTGATTCTCCTTCCGACTTCGTGGAAGAAGGTGGCAGGAGATGGTCAAACCTAAAGGTTTGAGCCAGAGGCTATCCTCCATCACTTCGTGATTCTCCTCCTTCCGACTTCGTGGAAGGAGGTGGCAGAGGATAGTCAAACCTAAAGGTTTGACTTAACTAATAAAAAATCTGACCGGCCGACTGACTCATCGGCCGATCAGATTTCTTCACTCGAAAAACCCAATCGCAAATTTATTGACTCGATTTCACTATCCTGCATTGTATTTCGGACTCATTCCCTTCTTTTAATCTCTGGCTGCCCGCAAGCTTCCAGGACAACCGATCTATCTTCCACGTCGATATCCGCCTTAGCTGAGATATCGGTCGATAAATCATCAGAACTGCATTCATCCGCTCGGGATGAAAGACGCTGGATCATCTCCTCGCCTGCTTACCAACCATAGACATTCGTTCGCTATTCAGTTGTAAGAAGAACCACTTGAAATTATTTCCACATCGGGACTAAACCCCGTCACGTTCCTCTCTTTAGAGGTTTACTTCTGAAAACTCGTCTCGTTCGGATTCTTCGTATCCTTTGTGATCACAATTCGCGACCACCCATTTCCTGGCCCATTGGACTATCTCCCTTCTTAATGTTCTTCCAACATGTACCTTGGAATCCCATTGAACATAACCATAAGAAAACCTCCTATCGGTTTAAACTTCCTGTGGTTACTTGCTATCGCTGCCCATTGGACTCGCTCCCATCTCGTTCTTTTTGCTCCCCAATAACTGAAGGAGCAGAACCTTTTGCGATTTCGTCTTTCTTTACCTGCATTGTAGCGTATCTCAAAAATAAATACCAGTGTTTATTTTTCTATTTTTTCGGTAAATATGGCTCAAACCCGCATGAATCCTAGCAATTTTCTTTTAAAAAATCTTTTTTCTCAATTTTTCTATATTTACATTATTGTAAACAATATTTCACTTTTATTCATATTCTGCAATAATATAGGCAATTTATAGTGGATAAGTTTCTTTCCAGTAGAGACACTTGTCTCTAATTTTTTATATTTTCACTGGTACATATACAAAAAGGACCGCCGCAAACTATTAGCGGCGATCCTTTTTGCCAAAGTAGGAGATGAGAGAAGAGAGATGAAAAATGCGTAACCGCATAACGGATTATTTCTTTTCAGGACCGGATCCCACTTTCACATCCATCTTGTCTTCAAAATACTTGACCATAGCGGCCTGATCTTCATCAATATGACCGTTATCGTTCATCCAGTCCATGACCAGAAGCACAACGTCGGTCATTGGCGTATCAATATCAAGCTTATGGGCATAATGCTTAGCATTGATGATATCCTTCCGGTGTACGGCAATGCGTGCTCCCGGCGTATAGTCGCGATGGATGATTTTAGGAACCTTATTATCGTAGACAGGCCCGCCGGCAAATCCACAGCGTGTCGCTTCAAAGGTTGTCTGAAGATCGATGCCGGCTTTTGCTGCAAAGGCATACCCTTCGGCAATGGCTACCATGTAAGCCCCGGCAATCATGTTATTTACGAGTTTCGTAACGTCCCCGCTGCCGCTCTTGCCTACATAGACCGGATTTCCCATGCAGGCCAGATATTTCTCGACCTTATCATACGCTTCCTTATCACCGCCTGTCATGATGGCCAGTGTACCGGCAATAGCTGCCGGATTTCCACCGCTGACAGGCGAATCCAGGAGAAACATCTTCGCTGCTTTAACCTTCTCATATAACTCCTGGATAATATGAGGTGCCGTAGAAGAAAGGTCGATGATGATATTACCGGGTTTCCCGTAGGTGACTGCCTGCTCAATAGAATTAATAATTATAGGATGAGTCGGCAAAATCTGCATGATGATATCGCAGTTTTTGTAGATTTCAACGGGATCTTTGACAGCCTTACCACCAGCACTGATAAACCCTTTCATATGATCGGGTACCACATCATACCCCAAAACTTCGCAGCCACATTTCTTCACCACATTCATGGACATCGGACCGCCCATGACACCCATTCCCAAAAAACCTATTTTCATGATAAAGGCCTCTTTTCAATTAATGATGTATCCCTTTTGCCGAAACCATGGGAACGTGGTCCATCTTTTAAGCTGAATCTCGTAAACTTGATTCTTACATCATTTAAAGGTATATCCAAAAATCTTAAATGCATCTTCACCAAACTTATCCTTATACTTATCATAAACCGGCTTCATGGAAGCCTTCATGGCGAGTCTCATCTCCGGAGTCAGTTCGTTAACGATCATGCCCTTATCCTTAAATTCCTTAACGATTTGCTGATCAAGAGAACGCGACGCCTTAATTTCTTCTTCACAAGCATGCTGAGCAGCTTCCGTAAAGATTTTTTTATCCTCATCGCTGAGGCGTTTCCAAGTCTTTTCGCTGACACTAAGTACCAGCGGATCGTAGCAGTAATCCCAAATCGTCATGTATTTCTGTACTTCTTCAATCTTGGCGGCACGAATCGTATCATACGGGTTTTCCTGACCATCGATAGCCCCTTGCTGGAGTGCTGTAAAGCATTCGCTATAAGGCATCTGAGTCGGATCGGCATTAAAGGTACGGAACACATCGACCAGAATGGCGATGGCCGGAATACGAATCTTCAGGCCGGACAGATCCTCAGCCTTGGTAATTGGATGCACATTATTTGTAATCTGACGGAAACCCGCTTCACACATTGCCAAAACGTGAGGGCCTTTCGCTTCGATTTCTTTCTTGACAAAAGTAAAACCAGGAGCATCTTTCTTAAAGAAATATTCATCCGCGCTCTTATAACCGTTCGTCAAAATCCACGGCATATTAATTACGGAAAGTCGAGGAACAACGTTCGTATGAATGATCGTAGAGTGCATATCACAGTCGGTTGCTCCATTATAAAGCATCTCAATTCCTTTAGTCTGATCACCGGAAGAAAGCTGCTCATTGGAATAAATCGTAATCTTATAACGACCACCGGTCTTTTCTTCGACTTCTTTCTTAAAGCCCTTAGCGGCGACTTGCCAAACACTGGCTTCAGACGTCGTAACATTCATTTTCAAGTTGACAGGGTTATCCTTGCTGGCCGTCTTACCTTTATCCCCGCCACAACCCGTCATTGCAAAAGCAGCAGCAGTCATACAAGCCAAACCTATCCAAAACTTCTTACTCATTTTCATTCCCTCCTTGAAATTAGTCCACATATAATCCACTCACTTATAATACTTGTAAAGTTTTTCCACGTTTAAATTCAAAAACAAAAAAAGAACCGGTTTCAAGTTATTTGTAAGATTTTTCTGATTTTTATGGTATGAGCAATTTCTTGCATTCTGAATTCCAAGGTATTAATTATAAACAATACTCTCTACTATTTCGTATTGACTTTTAAATAAATAAATACGAAAATGAAATAAGTAGGCTTTTGCAAAATTTCAGGACTTAAATTTTGGCCTTACCGGATAAACGGCTAAATTTTTAATCATGTACCAAAATCTCCGATGTAAAGCGCAAATAAGTGATCTCTCCTCTATTTCCCCTCATTGCTATCTGGGCTTTTTTTAACTCCTTTCATTGTAGCAGAGATGCTTTTTGAAGTTTGTAGCGAACTTTACCAAAATTGTGATTTATTTTAGAATAGTATAAAAATTTAGTTTATTTTTTATAAGGAAGGAATATTAATGGATATTACAAAGAGAATCCCACTTCTCTTCAAAAAGTATGGAATTTTACGAAACTATCCAAAAGGAAAAATCTTGTTTCATAAAGAAAGCAGTGCGAAAGAAATTTATTACCTCAAATCCGGGATGGTTCGTGCGTATCTGCTCTATCCTGACGGAGAAGAAAGAACGCTCTGCTTCATCGAATCCGGCAATCTGGTTGGTGAAGAGGCAGTGGGCAACCCGTCCGTCAGAATTGTAAGCGCCGATGCAGCCAGTGATATCACAGTCTATGCCATGGACAGCCAAAAACTGACCACACTCTGCATGCAGCAAAAAAGTGATATGCGTGAACTTTTGGAATTATTCATGAAAAAAATCACACTGCTCCATGGGTGGATTTTTTACGCCCAATTTCTTCATAACGACGAAAAAGTCGCCTGCCTTCTCTACTCTGCTTCAAACCATACGCCTTTCGTTCGCTATACACATGAACAAATTGCCTCCGTCACCGGCATGAGCCGCATCAGTGCGACAAAAGTTTTGGATAAATTCGAAAAAGAAAAGCTCATCGAACTATCTTATAAGAAAATTAAAATCATCGACCGTGAAGGCCTGTTAGCTATATTTAAGGGAATGGAATTTTATTAATCGGTACAGTCTGTAAAACAAGCAATTCTGCTAAACAAAAAAGGGTTGTGAAAGGAAGAATCACCTTTCACAACCCTTTGCTTTGTTTTATTCAGCTTTAAACCATTTATCGTAAATCTTTTGGTATTCGCCGCTTTGCTTTAATTCAGCCAGTGCCTTATTCAGCTTCTCGCACAATTCCTTGTTGCTCTTAGCTGTAGCAATACCGTAGAAGTCGCCCTTCTTCGGGGTTCCTACGCTCTTGGCATATTTGCTGCCGCCCTGCTTCAGGAAATACTGAAGTACCGGCAAATCACTGACAACCGCATCGGCTCCTCCATTTTTCAGTTCCAGGCAGGCGAGATCGGATGAATCGAATGTCTTTACTTTCGCCTCAGGAATTGTTTCTGCATATTTCGCTCCCGTCGTGCCAAGCTGAACAGCAATGGTCTTGCCTTTCAAATCATCCAGGCTATTGATGCTGTTGTTATCTTTCTTTACGATGGCCATCAACCCGGATTCATAGTACGGATCGGTGAAATTCACTTTCTTCTTACGTTCTTCCGTAATACTCATCCCGGTAATTGTTGCATCAATATTCCCTGCTTCCAGAGAAGGAATCAAGCCATCAAAGGCAATATTTTTGATAGTGACCTTTTCAAAGCCGGCCTTCTTTGCCAGAGCATTGATCAAGTCAATATCAAAGCCCATGATTGTACCGTCTTTTTTGTCGGTGAATTCAAAAGGAGCAAACGAAGGATTCGTACCTACAACGAGTTCCTTCTTCGCTTCGGCCTTTTTATCACTGCTGCCGCTGCTGCTTCCACTGCTGCCTCCGCATCCAGCTGCCGCAGCGCAGAGCATCAGCCCGGCCAGCAGCCCGGATAACATCTTTATCTTTTTCATAAATATTCCTCCTTGTTAACCATTGTGTAGATTTTTTCGTGTTGAATGCGATAATTATACATCTTATTTAATTATTATGCAATAGGAAGTCAATGATAGCACGGAATTCTTTAGTGAGCAAGTAAGATTAAGTCGACAGGTACTGTTACAAAAATCCTTTCCACAAAACGCAAAAAGGACTGCCGCATAACAATACACGGCAATCCTTTTCGCTCAAGATGGAGTTGAGAAGAGAGATGAAGATAAAATCATCTTCGAAACAAGCGAACAATCCTAACAAATACTCACATATGCGGATAAAGCAGCATCTTACCGGGCATACCGTTTTTTACGGCACTTACGGCGCTGTCAAAATCAGACAGAGCATAACGGCCGCCGATGACGCGGTCCAGTTTCCAGTACGAGCCCTTCATGACTTTAGCAAAGTCTATCCACGTATCCCAGATTTTACGGCCCGAAATCCCCGTGAGTTCAATTTCACGGTAAATCAGATCATCCGTCATATCCTCGATGGTAACCGGTTTGCTGGGCAGGCCTACGCAGACCAGACGCCCGGCTGCGCGCAGGCACTTCAAATCCGTGTTGATGGCTTTGCCGGACCCCGTAATATCCACGACGCGGTCGACACCCATACCTCCAGTGAGGGCTTTGACCTCTTTCGGCAAGTCTACCTTTGCACTGTTAAATACGTAGTCAGCACCCATATCTTTAGCGACTTCAAGTTTTTCATCAATGAGGTCGCAGGCAATCACTTTAGTCGCGCCAAAAGTCTTGCTGGCGGAAATCGCAGTAAGTCCAATCGGGCCACAGCCGCTGACAAGCACCGTATGACCCGGTACATCCGCTTTTTCGACACCGTGGACGCCGGCGCCCATGGGCTCAAACATGCAGGCAGCTTCGTAGGAAATATCATCATCCAGAGGGAAAGTGACATCCCAGCGGATTTTGGTATACTCGGCAAAAGCACCATCCTGGCTGACGCCAAAAATCTTCATATTTTTGCAGATATTCCTCATATCATGCTTGCAGAACCAGCACTCACCGCAGGAAATATGCGATTCGCAGGACACGCGGTCACCCACTTTACGTTCGGTCACGTTTTTGCCGACAGCAACAATATCACCGGCTGTTTCATGACCCGGAATCAGAGGCGGATGTACCCGCATCTGGGACCAGGTATCCCAATCCATGATATGAAAATCCGTACCGCAGATAGCACTGCAGTGAACTTTGATTAAAACTTCGTCATCCCCGATTTGAGGAATCGGCAAATCTGTACGGTACACAAACTTACCGGGGCCTGCTTCTTTCTTTACCAGGCCGCACATCGTTCCTTGCATTCGATTCACTCCCGTTTCTAAGAAATAAGTCTGTAAACTTTTTAGTTTTTGCTTCTCAAAAGCTTAAAACTTATACCCGAAAGCATTAAAGGTGTCCTCACCGAACTTGTCCTTGTATTTCTCATAAACAGGAACCATCGCTTTCTTCATTTGGGCAATGACTTCCGGAGAAAGTTCATTAACCTGAACTCCGCTGTCTTTGAATTCCTTTATGATAGTAGCATCCAGTTTTCTGGAAGCAGCAACTTCTTCAGCACAAGCTTTACGGCCTGCTTCTTCAAAGATTTTCTTTTCTTCGTCGGTCAATTTATCCCATACTTTTCCACTGACACTAAGAACAATCGGGTCATAGGAATAGTTCCAAATCGTCATGTACTTCTGAACTTCCTGGAGTTTAGCCGACCGCATAGTATCGTAAGGGTTTTCCTGTCCATCAACAGCACCCTGCTGCAAAGCTGTGAAGCATTCGCTGAATGGCATCTGCGTAGGATCGGCGCCAAGTGTCGTGAACACGTCCATCAGAATTGTGATCGGCGGAACACGAATCTTAAGACCCTGCAGATCTTGCGGTTTAGTAATCGGTCTTACATTGTTCGTGACCTGACGGAATCCGTTTTCGCCAATGCCCAGGCAATGCACGCCTTTAGAAGCCATCTGTTCCTTGATTAATTTATCGCCGGGACTCCCTGCCTTCATAATATACTCATCTACGCTCTTATAACCTTCAGGGAAAAGCCAGGGCATACTGACAATACTTACTTTAGGAACGACGTTAGAAACAATCATACTCGAATGGATATCAACGTCAGTAGAACCATTGAACAACATTTCGATGCCTTTTGTGAAATCACCGGAAGCAAGTTGCTCATTGCCGAAAATGTTGATTTTGTACTTACCTTTAGTTTTCTCTTCTACTTCCTTCTTAAATGCCTTTGCAGCCACATGCCAAACGCTGCTCTCACTCGTTGTTACATTCATCTTGAGAGTAATGGGCTGCCCTCCGGAACTATCTGCGGATTTATTTCCGCAGCCTGCCACAGCAAGAGAAGCAAGTGACATACAAACTAGACCGGCAACAAACTTTTTCTTCATCAGAAATTCCTCCTTTGCCTCAACATCTTTTTTCACCTATCGAATATAGTATTCGGTATTTTTTGATATTTCTGATTTTATAGCCATTAATTGCCGTACTCCCGCTCAAACAAAGAAGACATCACCTTGTAAGGTGAGATTCCCTGCAAGAAAGAGTAAGAAATGAAAAAATCAAAATGTTTTAGATTGTAAAAGTACCATCTGAACTTATCCGCAAAAAACAACTATAGATTAACTCAATGATTATTTGGCAGTAAAGAGAAGCAAACTAGCAGCAGCGATTATTTAAGAGTAACAAAAATAGGTACAACTTGTATCACCACTACGGAAGATTATAATACAAGTAAGATAAAACACAATAAAAACTTTAATATTTTGAATTTTTTAAAAATTTTAAGACAAAAAGTGATACGACTATTACAAATAGTTTTTAAATAGTTATAAATTCATTTAAATAATAAATTAAATCGTTCTAATTCATTATAGCTTACATTCGAATTAGCTTCAATATTGAGCACTAGTAGACAAAAGAAAAACTCCTGAACGACATTCGTCATTCAGGAGTCAATCCAACCGGCAACGCCCTATCCTCCCGGACCGTTTCCAGTCGAGTACTTTCGGCGTACAAGGGCTTAACTACTGTGTTCGGCATGGGAACAGGTGGATCCCCTTGGCTATCATCACCGGATTTACTGAAGGCATGAGCCCTCAAAACTTCATGAAGAGACTTCTTACATCTTCTATCTCGAGCTTAAGTCAAGCCCTCGACATATTAGTACAGGTCAGCTTAACACATTGCTGTGCTTCCACATCCTGCCTATCAACCTTGTAATCTTCAAGGTGTCTTACCGGATCACTCCGTGAGAGATCTCATCTCAGGGATGGTTTCACGCTTAGATGCTTTCAGCGTTTATCCGTTCCGGACGTAGCTACCCAACTATACCCCTGGCGGGATAATTGGTACACCAGCGGTCCGTCCACTCCGGTCCTCTCGTACTAGGAGCAGCCCCCTTCAAATCTCTTACGCCCGCGATGGATAGGGACCGAACTGTCTCACGACGTTCTGAACCCAGCTCACGTACCACTTTAATGGGCGAACAGCCCAGCCCTTGGGACCGACTTCAGCCCCAGGATGTGATGAGCCGACATCGAGGTGCCAAACCTCCCCGTCGATATGGACTCTTGGGAGAGATTAGCCTGTTATCCCCAGGGTAGCTTTTATCCGTTGAGCGATGGCCCTTCCACAAGGATGCCACCGGATCACTAAGCCCTACTTTCGTACCTGCTCGCCGTGTTTGGCTCGCAGTCAAGCTCCCTTCTGCCTTTACACTCGCCGCGCGGTTTCCGTCCGCGCTGAGGGAACCTTTGGGCGCCTCCGTTACTCTTTAGGAGGCGACCGCCCCAGTCAAACTGCCCGCCTAACACTGTCCCGAGGATCGTTGCTCCTGCGGTTAGAATCCCGATATTCAAAGGGTGGTATCCCAACGGTGACTCCGTATACCCCGGAGGGCATGCATCCAAGTCTCCCACCTATCCTGTGCGTCGAATATCAGAACCCAATATTAGGTTACAGTAAAGCTCCATGGGGTCTTTCTGTCCAGTCGCGGGTAACCTGCATCTTCACAGGTATTTCAATTTCACCGGGTCCCTCGTTGAGACAGTGCCCAAATCGTTACACCTTTCGTGCGGGTCGGAACTTACCCGACAAGGAATTTCGCTACCTTAGGACCGTTATAGTTACGGCCGCCGTTCACTGGGGCTTCAGTCAAATGCTTTGGGTCGAACCCGGACATCCTTCTTTAACCTTCCAGCACTGGGCAGGTGTCAGCACCTATACATCAGATTTCTCTTTCGCAGGCACCTGTGTTTCTGGTTAACAGTCGCTTGGGCCTCTTCTCTGCGACCACACCGCGCTCCGCGAGCAAGTCGCTTCACGCTTGTGGCTACCCTTATCCCGAAGTTACGGGTACATTTTGCCGAGTTCCTTAACGAGGGTTCTCCCGCGCACCTTAGGATCCTCTCCCCGCATACCTGTGTCGGTTTACGGTACGGGCGGCTGCTCTCTCACTAGAAGCTTTTCTCGGCAGCGTAGGCCCAGCCCCTTCGGGAACAAGTTCCCTCCGCATCACGCCTTGGCCTCAGTGCACGGATTTGCCTGTGCACCAGCCTGCACGCTTGCACGCGATCTACCATTCTCGCGCGGACCTGCCTTCCTGCGTCACTCCATTGCTCAAACAATCGCAGCCGGTACTGGAATATCAACCAGTTGTCCATCTCCTACGCCTTTTGCCTCGGATTAGGTCCCGACTTACCCTGAGACGACGATCGTTGCTCAGGAATCCTTATGCTTTCGGTGGATAGGATTCTCACCTATCTTTTCGCTACTCATGCCAACATTCTCACTTCCCACCAGTCCACCGTACCTTACAGTACGACTTCAGCCCGATGGGAACGCTCCTCTACCACGCGGTACAAGTACCGCATCCATAGCTTCGGTTCCATACTTTAGCCCCGGGAATCTTCGGCGCAGGGCCTCTCGACCAGTGAGCTATTACGCACTCTTTAAATGGTGGCTGCTTCTGAGCCAACATCCTGGTTGTTTGTGAGACCCCACATCCTTTTCCACTTAGTATGGCATTGGGGACCTTAGCTGATGGTCTGGGCTGTTTCCCTTTTGACAACGGGACTTATCTCTCGTAGTCTGACTCCCAGGCTCTGCAGCACAACCATTCGTAGTTTGACAGGGTTCGGTAACCTTTATGGTCCCTATCCCGATCAGTGCTCTACCGCCTGTGCTTACTGCCTGAGGCTAGCCCTAAAGCTATTTCGAGGAGAACCAGCTATCTCTGCGTTCGATTGGAATTTCACCGCTACCCACGATTCATCCGAAAGTTTTTCAACACTCACCGGTGCGGTCCTCCGCGCATTTTTACCTGCGTTTCAACCTGATCATGGGTAGATCACTACAGTTTCGGGTCTGCGAACACTAACTACTCGCCCTGTTCAGACTCGCTTTCGCTACGGCTCCGCATTTCCTGCTTAACCTCGCCAGTGCCCGCAACTCGTTGGCTCATTCTTCAATAGGCACGCCGTCGCTTGCGCTCCGACTGCTTGTAGACATACGGTTTCAGGTTCTCTTTCACTCCGCTCCCGCGGTTCTTTTCACCTTTCCCTCACGGTACTATACGCTATCGGTCACTAAGAAGTGTTTAGCCTTGGAGGGTGGTCCCCCCGACTTCCCACAAAATTCCTCGTGCTTCGTGGTACTCTGGATACCTGCCGCCTCGCTCTGCCCTTCGCCTACGCAGCTCTTATGCTCTCTGGCCTACCTTTCCAGGTAGTTCGGCTGGGCCTGACTCGGTTTATGCAGGTCCGTAACCCCGGTCATCCGAAGATGACCGGTTTAGGCTCTGCCCTCTTCGCTCGCCGCTACTGTGGGCATCTCGTTTGATTTCTCTTCCTCCGGCTACTTAGATGTTTCAGTTCACCGGGTTCCCCTCCCGAAGGATACCAGCCCATGACGGCTGGTGGGTTTCCCCATTCGGACATCCACGGATCAAGACCTGCTTGCGGTTCCCCGTGGCTTTTCGCAGCTTACCGCGTCCTTCATCGGCTCTTAGTGCCAAGGCATCCACCGTATGCCCTTAGTAGCTTGACTTATCTTTTCACTTCGATAAATTGTCCGCTCCTTTGTCGCTCGTCGCTCATCGGGCTCGATATACCTGAGTATTATCTCGCCCGCTTCGCTTCCTCGCTTCGCGGATCAGAGCAATTTCTCTTCGTGAAATTCTCGCTAGATTTCTCTTGCGAGTTCAAGTACTAAGGAACGTTCGTTCCTTGGTTCTTTTCTCGTTAAACTCATTTCTAAATTCGCATTTAGATCAGAGGTGCTTGCATGTTCATCACAACATACAAGACTTTTTTGTCTCTTCTATGAAGTTTTCAGGGTTCATGTTCCAGGGACAAGCCCTGGGAACCAAATATTGACCGGACAGATGTGCGTCGACGAGAGATTGAACCAGGACCTCCGTCCTGATTGGTTCTCCATAGAAAGGAGGTGATCCAGCCGCTCGTTCTCGAACGGCTACCTTGTTACGACTTCACCCCAATCATCGGCCCCACCTTAGACAGCTGACTCCTAAAAGGTTATCTCACCGGCTTCGGGTGTTACCAACTTTCGTGGTGTGACGGGCGGTGTGTACAAGGCCCGGGAACGTATTCACCGCAGTATGCTGACCTGCGATTACTAGCGATTCCAACTTCACGTAGGCGGGTTGCAGCCTGCGATCCGAACTGGGGTCGGGTTTATGGGATTTGCTCCACCTCGCGGTATCGCTGCCCTTTGTTGCCGACCATTGTAGTACGTGTGTAGCCCAAGACATAAGGGGCATGATGACTTGACGTCATCCCCGCCTTCCTCCAAGTTATCCCTGGCAGTCTCCTATGAGTCCCCACCATTGCGTGCTGGTAACATAGGATAAGGGTTGCGCTCGTTGCGGGACTTAACCCAACATCTCACGACACGAGCTGACGACAGCCATGCACCACCTGTTTTCGTGTCCCCGAAGGGAGGGACCCATCTCTGGGTCTTTCACTCAATGTCAAGCCTTGGTAAGGTTCTTCGCGTTGCGTCGAATTAAACCACATACTCCACCGCTTGTGCGGGCCCCCGTCAATTCCTTTGAGTTTCAATCTTGCGATCGTAGTCCCCAGGCGGGATACTTATTGCGTTAACTCCGGCACAGAAGGGGTCGATACCTCCTACACCTAGTATCCATCGTTTACGGCCAGGACTACCGGGGTATCTAATCCCGTTTGCTACCCTGGCTTTCGCATCTCAGCGTCAGACACAGTCCAGAAAGGCGCCTTCGCCACTGGTGTTCCTCCCAATATCTACGCATTTCACCGCTACACTGGGAATTCCCCTTTCCTCTCCTGCACTCAAGACTCCCAGTATCCAACGCCATACGGGGTTAAGCCCCGCATTTTCACGTCGGACTTAAGAGCCCGCCTACATGCTCTTTACGCCCAATAATTCCGGACAACGCTTGCCACCTACGTATTACCGCGGCTGCTGGCACGTAGTTAGCCGTGGCTTCCTCGTCAGGTACCGTCAACACAACGTCTTGTTGATCCGCTGTGCTTTCGTCCCTGACAACAGAGTTTTACAATCCGAAGACCTTCATCACTCACGCGGCGTTGCTCCGTCAGGCTTTCGCCCATTGCGGAAGATTCCCCACTGCTGCCTCCCGTAGGAGTTTGGGCCGTGTCTCAGTCCCAATGTGGCCGTTCATCCTCTCAGACCGGCTACTGATCATCGCCTTGGTAGGCCGTTACCTTACCAACTAGCTAATCAGACGCGGGTCCATCTTCCAGCGATAGCTTGCAAGCAGAGGCCATCTTTCATCCCTCCTCCATGCGGTGGAGGGATCGTATTCGGTATTAGCATCCCTTTCGGAATGTTGTCCCCAACTGGAGGGCAGGTTACCCACGCGTTACTCACCCGTTCGCCACTAAGAACTTACCGAAATAAGTTCTTCGTTCGACTTGCATGTGTTAAGCACGCCGCCAGCGTTCGTCCTGAGCCAGGATCAAACTCTCCAAAATAGGATTATTTTGAAGAGCCGCTTGGCTCTTGAAATACTAGCTTCTTGTTTTTTTACTTCGTTTTCTCGAAGTGACTCGGTCGCGTCACCAAAGTGACTTGACCCGCACATCTGTCAATCAATATTCAGTTCTCAAGGTTCATTCCTTGTCGTTCGCTTCATTAGCGACGACTTGTTTATATTACCACTCAGAAAAGATCTTGTCAACAACTTTTTTCTTCGCTGTTTCATCTTTTCTTTGTGAGCGCTCTCTAGAGGAGAGTGCTTGATTATAGTACCACACAAGTCTCATTTATGCAAAATGATTTTTATGGCAAATTTTCGTTCATTTCCGAGATTTTTACAATATTTTTCTTCTTTTACCTACTTTTTACATCAATTTCTTTTTATTTTGTTCCTTTTCCGTAATATTTTTGTAAAACTAAAATATAATTCGCCTTTTCCCGAACGATTTTCGATATTATTTTTTAAATTGTATATTTTGTTCATTTTTTAATAAAAATGGTGCTGCCGGTAAACCAGCCGCACCATTTTTACTCTATATTTATTTCAGGCCAAAAACCTCCATGTCATCTTCCACATTGGAGATGGTTCCGATTCCAAATTGTTTTACTAACAGAGCTGCCACATTCGGAGAAAGGAAGGCAGGAAGAGTCGGTCCCAAGTGGATATTCTTTACACCGAGTGCCAGAAGTGCCAGGAGTACAATCACCGCCTTCTGCTCATACCAGGCAATATTATAGACAATCGGGAGTTTGTTGATGTCATCAAGCCCGAAAGCTTCCTTAAGTTTCAAGGCAATCAGTGCGAGCGAATAAGAATCGTTGCATTGTCCTGCATCCAGGACGCGCGGAATCCCTCCGATATCACCCAGGTTCAATTTAATATAACGATATTTTGCACAGCCAGCCGTTAAAATCACCGTATCCTTCGGCAGGGCTTCTGCAAATTTAGTGTAGTAGTCGCGGGTCATATGACGGCCGTCGCAGCCCGCCATGACTACAAATTTCCTGATAGCACCGGATTTCACGGCTGCCACCACTTTGTCTGCCAGCGCCAGTACCTGAGAATGAGCAAAACCACCGATAATCTTGCCCTTTTCCAAAGCTTTAGGAGCGGCGCATTCCTTTGCCTGCGCAATCACCGCGCTGAAATCTTTTCTGCCGTCAGCAGTTTCATCAATATGACGGCAGCCGGGATACTGAGCTGCGCCCGTCGTCCACAGGCGGTTCTTGTAGCTGTCTTTTGGAGGTACGACACAGTTCGTAGTCATCAGGATAGGTCCGTTAAAGCTTTCAAACTCTTCCCGCTGCTTCCACCAGGCGTTGCCATAGTTTCCTGCAAAGTGCTTATATTTTTTGAAGAATGGATAATAATGGCCCGGCAGCATTTCTCCGTGTGTATAGACGTCCACGCCTGTACCTTCCGTCTGATCCAGGAGCATTTCCAAATCCTTCAAATCATGACCGGAAATCAGAATTGCAGGATGATTCCGGACACCAAGGTCTACCTCCGTCATTTCCGGCTGGCCATAAGCACTCGTATTGGCTTCATCAAGGAGAGCCATGCCTTTGACGCCGAACTTTCCCGTTTCCAGTACCAAAGCAGTCAGTTCTTCAGCTCCCTTATCGGTATCCAGAAGAGCAGCCAGAGTGCTCTGAATAAATGCGTCGATAGATTCGTCTTCTTTCTGCAGCACATTTGCATGTTTCAGATAAGCCGCCAGTCCTTTTAAGCCGTACGTAATAGTCTCTTTGAGGGAACGGATGTCCTCATTAGCTTCGGCAAGTACACCCACTTCCGCTGCCTTTGCAGCATATTCCGCTTCCGTGCCGTTCCACAGAGCCGCTTCAGGAAGATTTTCTTTGTGCTCCGCTTCAGCTAACAGCTCAGCCTTCCGGTGAAGCGTCATCGTGATACGTTCACGAATAGAAGCTTCATCGAAGTTCGCGTTTGTAATGGTCGTGAACAGGTTTAAGGTAATAAGATGGTTAATTTCGCGGGAAATTGTTTTTCCTTCCTTACGCAGCTCGGTCGTAACTGCAGAAATTCCTTTGGTTACAAAAATTAACAAATCCTGCATAGCAGCGACTTCCGGACGCTTGCCGCAGACACCGGCCACCTTGCAGCCCTTGCATCCCGCCGTTTCCTGACATTGATAACAAAACATTGTATATACCTCTCTTTCTCACTGACAAGTTTCAGTAATTGCAATTCCGATTGATGAGTCCATTGTAGCCTGGAAGACATATTTATTCCGTTGTTATAACAACAAAGTGAGAATTTTGCATAAAAAAATACCGAAACCTCGGTATTACCCAAAGTTTCGGCATAAAAGTCTGTTTAAATCAGTGGAAGTCCTTCAAAGGAACGTGCCAGGTCGCTCATTGCATACTGGATTTCCTTATAGGGAGATACGGCAAGGGAAATATCCGTGGTTTCCACCTTGCGGAGTTTCTTCTTTTTAAACTTGTCTCCATCCCGCTTGTACATATAAAGATCGGCGGAAGTAATCACACGAAGATAAGTTTCCGGTCCATCATCCCAATCCATGAAAAAGGACTGCACCAAATACTCGCGCATGTCATTGACAACGATCAGACCAACTACATCAGCCCCCATAGTTTCGGCAGCCCCGGCCAGCACGGATTCATTGACGCCGTCTGTGGCCTGAACTTCTACATAATTCTGTCCTCTTAACAGAACCTGGGGATCGGAAATAAATTCATATTTCGCTCTCGGGTAGGCCTGGCGCACCTGCCGCTGCCATAACGTCCTCATTTTACTGTTTACCTGACCGGTTCCGTCAATGACAAGAAAGGCAATCTGTTTCCGGTTATAGATTGAAGTTTCTTTTGCCGGAGCCGCACTCTGCGGTTCTGCTGCCAGAGCCGGAACGGCGCCGCAAACGAGCACCAGCAGGCAAAGCAGCATAAAAAGTGTTTTTCTGACAATCTTCATTTCATCCACACCTCCTGTGCAGTCCCCCTGGAAAGTGTAATTCCCAGATGCTGCGCAATGATTTGTCCGGCGTCACCGTACGTCTCCATCGGAGCAAGCGGTCCCGGGCGCACACCGTCACCAAAGAACAGGACGGGGACATGTTCCCGCGTATGATCGGTGCCCTTCCAGGTCGGGTCACAGCCATGGTCCGCTGTAATGAGGAAGAGGTCACCGGGTTTTCTTATTTTTTCAAGTTCCGGAAGGCGATGATCCAGCAGCATCAGCCCCTCCCCGTATCCTTTTACGTCACGGCGATGACCATAGGAAGAATCAAAATCCACAAAGTTCGTAAATACCAGACTACCGTCCGGCGCATTTCGCATCGCTTCCAGGGTAGCATCAAATAACGCAGAAAGCCCTGTAGCGTGATAAGCCTGCGTAACGCCGCGATGCGCGAAAATATCGGCAATCTTTCCTACGGCATGAACCTCACCGCCGCTTTCCGTTACAAAATCAAGCAGGGTCTTTTCCGGTGCTGCCACCGCATAATCATGGCGGTTTCCCGTGCGGGTGTATTCCCCGCTCTTTTCTCCGATGAACGGTCTGGCAATGACCCTGGCAATTTTATAAGGTTTTACCAGTTCAAAAGCAATTTCACAAAGCTTATACAACCGGTCAAGGCCAAAATATTTTTCATGGGCAGCAATCTGCAGGACGCTGTCAGCTGACGTATAGACAATCGGCTTGCCGCTGCGGATATGCTCATCCCCCAGCTCCTGGATAATAACCGTTCCGGAAGCATGTTTTTCTCCCAGCACACCCGGAAGACCGCCTTTTTCAATCAGGCCGGAAATAAGTTCCTGTGGGAAGCAGTGCGGCACATCGGGAAAATAGCCCCAATTAAACATGACAGGATAACCGGCCAGTTCCCAGTGCCCGCTCAAAGTATCCTTGCCCGTACTTTTTTCTGCTGCGTAGGTATAGGCACCCCGGATTGGCTCACCCGCACCGATGGAAGGTGCAAAAGCATGGCCAATACTCATCTCATGCGCTTTGCCAAGGCCAAGCTTTGCAAGATACGGCAAAGCAAATGGTTCCAAAGCGCTTCCTTTTTTGTGTTCCGATTCAAACCATTCGGCAATATGCCCCAGCGTATCGGCACCTTGGTCACCAAAACGTCCGGCGTCAGCCGCTCCGCCGATACCAAACGAATCAAACATCAGAATGATACAGCGTCCCATGGTTTTCACTTCCTCTCCAAAAGTTCTTCCAAAGCTCTCCGAACAACTTTTTGGAAGCGTTCCTCTGCCTGCTTATAAACTTCAGGAGGTGCAATATGTTCACTTTCAGTACGCTTTGCCACGACACCGCAAAGGCTTGCTGCCTGCAGTCCAAGAGCCTGTGCCGTCACAAAGAGAGCAGCCGTTTCCATTTCGTAGCAAAGAGCACCCAATGCCTGCCATTCCTCCAGACTGCCCTGGAAGCGGCGGATTACATAACCGGTAAAACTGTCATACCGTTCCTGTCCGGGCCAGAAAGTATCCGAGGAAACACAAATTCCTACCTGACAAGGGATTTTTTCAATCCGTGCCGCATAAACCAAAAGCTGCGTCAAATCGAAATCGGCAACGGCAGGAAATTCCAGCGGAGCATAATGGGTACTAGTGCCTTCAAGACGCACTGCGCCTTTAAAAATCGCCACGTCACCCAGCTGAAGGTCTTCCTGGATTGACCCGGTCGTTCCTACACGAATGACCCGGCGAATCCCAAGTCTGGCCAATTCTTCCAGACAAATAGCCGTAGAAGGACCGCCCATTCCGGTCGAGCATACGAGAACAGGCTGATTTTGAACCTGGGCAAGCCAGCTTGTATATTCACGGTGGCTGCCCAGCTCTACGGCCGGACCCAGCGCTTCCGCAAGCGTCTTAACGCGTCCGGGATCCCCCGGCAAAATAGCCGTGTCGGCTCCCAGGAGCATATTTCTTGACAATTGTGTATGATACAGAATTTCTTCTGGTTTGGAAAAATTGGCCATTTTTATTCCCTCCGGAATCTAATTCTTCAGGCATATATCGTATAGATAATTATACCATAGCCAAGCAGAAAATTGAGAGAAATCTAAGCAATACGTAATCAGTTGATGATTGGTACATCTGCGGTAATGACTGTTTTAAGCTGCCGACGGCTGTTGGCCGATAAGCGCATGAATCGGACTTAGTAACTATTCTTTTTGAGGAATTTTCATTGTAAAACGTTCCGCTGCCCTTCAGCTTTTAGTGGGTATAATTTTTCACTAAAATAAAAACAGCCCCGTACCTCAAGTGCGGCACGGGGCTATCCTCACGCAGTTTTTTAATTTTGCAGCGACCGGCTGACGATAGGAAATGCAGCCTTGTAAAGAAGCAGAGACAGGATAACACAAACCACATTACTGACAGCCATGCTGACACAGCAATTCAAGGCCGATACATAAGCCACCTCGCGCGGAATTCCCAAAATAAAGTATTTGAAACTGAACCGAATCAAAGGCTCTGTAATTACATTAGCCACTGCGCCGCCCGCACAGGCCAGAAAAACGCGGCGGGAAGAAGCCTGCTTTTCTGCATTATGTCCGGCATGAAAAATTGCGGCCGTAACCCACCCGAGTATAAACTTAGCCAAAAAAGTCGGAGGTGCCGACGTGGTGTAACCGGCAAGAACATCCGCTAGTGTCAGCCCGACAGCTCCCGAAAGAGCGCCGTACTTCGCACCCAGAAACAGTGCCGACAGCATGATAAAAGTATGGCCGACATAAATTTTTCCTGTAAGACCCAGCCCCATCGGAATTTCAATCCGCAAATACGAAAAACAGGCAAACGCCAGGGCCGCGAAGAGCCCTGCCAGCGTCAGCTTGTGAATTTGTACGGAATTCATCAGAATCACTCCCCTATATGGTTTACATTATAGGAAAGCAGCCTGAAAATGAAAATGCACGGTTGTAAAAATTTTTCTTAAAATGTGTACACTTTTTACATGGCTTTACAAATAAAGGGACTGCTGAATGATTTCTCATTCTGGCAGTCCCTTGTTTTTATTCCTGTGAATCTTTTTCCATCGCTTCTTTTACAGCTTCTTCGCAGCTGCGCATAGCAAGAATGGATTCCTCAAAGACTTTATTAAGATCCCACCCCAGCATTTCTGCTCCGTCTTTAATAACATCACGGCTGCAGCCGGCGGCAAAACGTTTGTCCTTGAATTTCTTCTTCAGAGATTTTACTTCCATATCCTGCACACTCTTGGAAGGACGCATCAAAGCGGCCGCCCCAATAAGACCGGAAAGTTCATCCACTGTATAAAGAACTTTTTCCATTTCAAGTTCCGGTTTGACATCGCTGCAGCGCGGCCAGCCATGGCTTACTACAGCGTGGATCAATTTTTCATCCCAGCCTTTATCCTTCAGGATTTCAGCTTCCTTACGGCAGTGCTGTTCCGGATATTTTTCATAATCCAAATCATGCAGCAGTCCGACAAGGCCCCAGAAATCCTCTTCGTTTTCATATCCCAAAGTCCGGGCAAAATAGCGCATGCAGCCTTCTACGGTCAGTGCATGCTGACGGTGAAACGGTTCTTTATTATATTCCTTGACTAAAGCCCAGGCTTCTTCTCTCGTTTTTTCGCTCATAACTGTCAAGCTCCCTTCAATGCGTATGGAATAAGTATATCACAAAAGTGTGAAAGGGGATGAAATAATCAGTATCATCTGCCGATTACAGTGAAACTTTAATGACTTTCGAGTCGTCAGTTTTCCATCTGCCAGGCTTCAGGACACGTGCAGAAATGACAAAGGGACGATTATAATGACTAAAAAAGCGGCGAAGAAAATTTTCTTCACCGCTTCTGAGTTTACTTTGCGTAGTCCACCGCGCGGGTTTCCCGCACAATGACAACTTTGATCTGGCCCGGATATTCCATTTCCTCTTCGATGCGCTTTGCCACATCGTGAGCGAGGATAACGGCAGCATCATCGTCCACCTTATCAGGTTTGACCATGATACGAATTTCACGGCCGGCCTGAACCGCATAACATTTTTCGACACCGTCGAAGGATTCGGCAATCTCCTCAAGCCGCGTAAGCCGTTTGAGGTAAGTTTCCAGGGTCTCCCGACGAGCTCCAGGTCTGGCAGCCGAAATCGCATCGGCCGCGGAAACAAGAACAGCTTCAACAGAGGTTGGTTCCACATCACCATGATGGGACATAATTGTATTGATAACCGTATCCGTTTCATGATACCGCTTAGCCACCTCAGCACCCAGATCCACATGGGATCCTTCCACTTCGTGGTCCACAGCTTTACCAATATCATGCAGCAGACCGGCACGTTTTGCCGCGTTCACGTCTACGCCCAGTTCAGCAGCCATAAGGCCTGCCAAATGCGCAACTTCCGTAGAATGCTTCAACACATTCTGCCCATAACTGGTACGGTACTTCAACCGCCCCAGCAGTTTGATGAGTTCCGGATGAATTCCGTGAACTCCCGTCTCAAAGGTAGCCTGCTCACCGGCTTCCTTGATTTTCTGATCCAATTCTTTTTGGGCCTTTTCCACCATTTCCTCAATACGAGCTGGGTGAATTCGGCCATCGTTGATCAATTTTTCCAGAGCGATACGGGCTACTTCCCTGCGCACAGGGTCGAACCCGGAAATAATAACAGCTTCCGGCGTATCATCAATGATAAGATCGATACCGGTAAGGGTTTCGAGGGTCCGGATATTACGTCCTTCACGCCCGATGATACGACCTTTCATTTCATCATTCGGCAGCGGAACGACCGTTACGGTAGTTTCTGCTACCTGGTCGGCAGCACAGCGCTGAATCGCCAGGGAAATAATTTCCCGAGCTTTCTGATCGGCTATGTCTTTTGCCTCCTGCTCCATATCCTTGATCAGTTTTGCCTTGTCATGCTTAACTTCATCCCGCACATTATCCAGCAATTCCTGTTTCGCTTCATCACTGGTAAGTCCGGAAATTCGTTCCAATTCCGTGACTTGCTGACCATAGAGTTCATCCACTTTTTTCTGTGCTTCGCGAAGATGGTTGCTTTGTTCCTGAAGTTTTTCTTCCTTCTTCTCATACGCATCCATCTTGCGGTCCATATTTTCTTCTTTTTGGACTAAGCGGCGTTCTTTCTTAGCCAGTTCGGCACGTCTTTCCTTGTTTTCCCGTTCCATTTCGGAACGCAGACGATGAATTTCTTCTTTTGCTTCGAGAAGCGCTTCCTTCTTCTTCGCCTCTGCCTCTTTCTGGGCATCCTCGACCATTTGACGGGAAACGTCTTCTGCTTTGCCAATTTTACTTTCGGCCACATTCTTGCGTCCGAAGTATCCTGCGCCTGCGCCGATAATCACGGCACCAACTGCAACAACTATAACTATGGGATCTATGATTCACACCTCCTTTTTTATGGAATTTTCACACTTTCTTTACATACAACAAATAAGGCAACCATGAGGGTCGCCTTAATACCCAATGAATTGGACATTGTTATTTTATAGTATTTTGAGAGGAGTGTCAACAAAGGAGCCGTCGCCCATGCCCGATTTTCCGCGGTTTAAACGGATTTATATATGGTCTTTGAACAAGTACACCCTTTTCGTGTAATCTCTTCTCAAAAACAAAAATGCAGTGTCTGAAAGGCTGTTTATACTTTCCAGACACTGCATTTTTACACAAATTATTCCAATGACCGATTTTACTCTGCCATATCATCATAGAGACCAATCGTCTCCGCAATCACGCCGCTCGTAAATCCACGGGATGTCAGCATCCTTGCCAGTGCGGCTTTGCCCTTGCGGGATTCATCCCCATATTTGCGGCGAAGTTTGGGCATCTGCTGCCGGGCCAGTGCTCCGGCTCTTTCCCGCTCCTCTGCTTCCGTGATTTCTTCCATAAGCCGTTCCGCAATGTCCTGCGGAATCATCCGTTTTGAAAACATCAGGCGCAGATACTGCCGTCCGTAATATTTTTTCCTTCTCCAGGCATCGACCACATATCCGGCACAGCGCTCGTCATCGACGAAATGATGGGAACGGAGCGCCGTAAGGACACGCTCTGTCATTTCATCGCTGCAGCCGCGTTCTTTCAGCTTAGCCGTGAGTTCAGCCGAACTGTGATCCCGATCTGCCAGGCGATCAAGGGAAAAATTATACGCATCGGCGTAGGAAAGGAGCATTTTTTTCGATTTAGCCCACATTCGTCGGGTCCTCTTCCGGTTTCAACAGATTTTCGGAATCGCCTTCATCCCCTGCAAGCGGAGCCAGAGGAGGAAGTCCTGCAGCTTCACGGATTCTGTTTTCTACCTCAAAAGCCATATCCGGATGTTCCTTGAGAAATGCCTTCGTATTTTCACGGCCCTGGCCGATACGCTCATCACCATAGGAATACCAGGCACCGCTCTTATTGATGATGTTGTACTGAACACCAAGGTCTACCAGGCACCCTTCGTGGGAAATACCCTGGCCATACATGATATCAAATTCAGCCTGTTTGAACGGAGGCGCTACTTTGTTCTTAACGACTTTGACACGCGTCCGGTTGCCGATAACATCATTACCGTTTTTGATACTTTCGATCCGGCGTACATCCATACGAACCGTCGAATAGAATTTCAGCGCACGGCCGCCGGTCGTCGTTTCAGGGTTGCCGAACATGACGCCGACTTTTTCACGAATCTGGTTGATAAAGACGGTTGCCGTACGGGACTTGGAAATGACACCCGTCAATTTACGCAGTGCCTGGCTCATCAGACGAGCCTGCAGTCCTACGTGGGAATCACCCATGTCGCCTTCGATTTCTGCTTTCGGAACCAGCGCTGCCACAGAGTCAATAACAATAATATCAATGGCACCGCTGCGAACCAGGGCATCACAGATTTCAAGGGCTTGTTCACCGGTATCCGGCTGGGAAATCAAGAGGTTATCGATATCGACACCCAGATGACGGGCATATTCCGGATCCAGCGCGTGTTCAGCATCAATGAAAGCTGCATATCCGCCGCGCTTCTGAGCTTCCGCAATCATATGCAGCGCGACCGTCGTCTTACCGGAAGATTCAGGTCCGTAAATCTCAATGATGCGGCCCCGGGGAATGCCGCCGACGCCGAGGGCTATATCCAAAGAAAGAGCGCCGGTCGGGATTGTTTCAATATTCATTTTATCTCCGGCGGCACCCAGTTTCATGATGGAGCCTTTACCGAAGTCTTTTTCAATTTGTTTTACTGCTGCGTCTAAAGCTTTGCTTTTATCCATATCCATGCTCATCACTTCATCTCCTTGCAATATCTTCATACTGGTATTCTATAAACATTTGTTCGATTCGTCAAGTCTTTCCGCCACTTAGTCTGATTTTTTTCTCTGAATATATCGGCCTGCTGTAGTCGGCAGCCAGCCGCCGGCGTAAAAGAGGCCGTGCAAAAATGAAATCATTTTTGCACGGTCCCTTTCTTATCATTTTACCGCTTTGGCGTCATTTTCTTTTCTGGGTTTCCGCGGCAGGGCCCGCAGTTCCTCCGGCGTAAAGAGGTAATGACGGCCGCAGTAGTGACAGGTCACTTCCGTCTTCGGATCCTTCAGCATGGCCTCAAATTCCTTATCAGGAAGGCCCTCTATCATGCGTTCTACACCTTCCCGGCTGCAGCTGCAGTGGAAAGATACGGGATGGGAGTCCAAAATATCCACGGTCATCCCCTTGCCGACGATGCGAATGATATCCTCAGCCGTATGCCCTTGTTTCAGCATTTCTGTTACAGGAGGAAGGGACATGACATTATGTTCCAGCGCTTCCAGAAAATCATCCGTGGCACCTGGAAGCGGCTGGACAAAGAACCCGCCCGATGCAGCAATGGAACAGTCCGGATTCACCAGTACCCCTAATGCGACAACGGAGGGCGTCTGCTCGGAATCAAACAAATACTTTGTCAGATCGTCGGCAATTTCGCCGCTTTTCAGCAGAGAGCAGCCGGTAAAAGGCGCACCCTTTTCAGGAATCCGGGTGACAATAAGGAGCCCATCCTTACCAACACCGCCGCCAACGTCCAGTTTGCCGTTTTTGGAAGGCAGCATGACCTGCGGATGCTGCACAAAACCGCGAACCGTGTATCCTGTGGCATCAGCCAGTACCTGGCCCAGAGGGCCGTTGCCCTTGAAGCGAAGTGTTACACCTTCGTTGTCCTTCATCGTGGCTGCCATCATGAGCGCTCCGGCACAGGCGCGCCCCAGGGCAGCTGCCGCTACCGGACTTAATTTGTGAGTTTCATTCATATATTGGGTCAAGTGGGTCGTCGTAACCGCATACACGCGAGCATCTCCCACTGTACCACGCACTAATACATCTTCCATGATGCTCACAGGTTCTTCGTCAGGTTGACCATTTCAATAACAGCTTCTGCCGTAGAAGATCCCTTGTTGCCTGCTTTAGTGCCGGCGCGTTCCACGGCCTGTTCGATGTTTTCGGTCGTAAGGATACCAAAGCCCGTCGGGACTTCCGTTTCCATGTTGACGAGGGCAATGCCCTTGGAGACTTCGTTGCAGACATAATCATAATGGCTCGTTGCACCGCGAATGACGGCACCAAGGCAGATGATGCCATCATATTTACCGCTTTTTGCCATCTTTTTGGCAATGAGTGGAATTTCAAAAGCGCCCGGAACCCAGGCTACTGTAATATCATCAGCGGATACACCATGACGAACGAGCGTATCTTCCGCCCCGGAGAGCAGCTTGCTCGTAATAAAATCATTGAAACGGGAGACGACAATCCCGAATTTAAGACCTTGCGCAAGTAATTTTCCTTCTAAAACCTTCATTTCAAAACCTCCGTTTCATGCAGTTCATGGCCCATGCGGACTTGCTTGGTAACCATGTATCTATGATTATAGCGATTATCTTTCATGATGATAGGCACGCTTTCCGTAATGGTAATGCCATATCCGGAAAGGCCGGCACGCTTGGCAGGGTTATTCGTAAGGAGACGGATACTCGTCAGTCCCAGGTCGGACAGAATCTGGGCACCGATACCATAGTCGCGCTGATCCGGTTTGAAGCCCAGCTTAATGTTGGCATCCACCGTATCGAGGCCCTTATCCTGCAGTTCATAAGCGCGCAGCTTATTGGCAAGGCCAATACCGCGGCCTTCCTGGCGCATGTAAAGAACCACGCCGCAGCCTTCCTTTTCAATCATCCGCAGGCTCGTTGCCAGCTGGTCGCCGCAGTCGCAGCGCAGGGAACCAAAAGCATCCCCCGTAAGGCATTCGGAATGGACGCGGACAAGTACGTTTTTCTTACCGGCCACTTCTCCCTTGATGATAGCTACATCGCACTTATCATTCAAATCATTTTCGTAACCAATTGCGCGGAACGTGCCATACTTGCTCGGCAATGCCACATTAGCAATACGATGAACCATCTTTTCGGTTCTCTTGCGGTAGGCAACAAGATCGGCCACGGTGATAAAGGTCAGATGATATTTCTTGGCAAATTCAATCAGTTCCGGAGTTCTTGCCATCGTACCGTCGGCACTCATGATTTCGCAGCAGATACCAGCCGGAGTGAGACCTGCGAGTTTACACAAATCGGTCGTTGTTTCAGTATGACCGGTACGGCGCATAACGCCGCCTTCTTTGCTGCGCAGCGGGAAGACATGGCCCGGACGACGGAAGTCCAGAGGCTTGGCATCCTTGTCGGTAAGCTTCTTGATGGTATAGGCTCTTTCCACAGCAGAAATGCCCGTGGTCGTATCCACATGGTCAATGGACACGGTGAAAGCCGTTTCGTGATTATCCGTATTGTTAGCAACCATCGGCTCCAGCTGCAGACGATCCAGAATGGACCCGTCGCAGGGAGCGCAAATCAATCCCTTGGCATGAGTAGCCATAAAGTTAATGGCATCCGGCGTTACAAAATCCGCCGCCATGATCAGGTCGCCTTCGTTTTCACGGTCAGGGTCATCCGTTACCAGTACCATCTTACCGGCCTTGATATCGGCAATTGCCTCGTCAATCGTGTTAAACTTAAATTCATTGTCCATAACACACACTCCTTATGCAAACCCATTTTCCAGCAGGGACTTCATTGTAAGACCACCGCTACGGTTTTCCATCATTTTTTTTATATATTTTCCCAGGATATCGGTCTCAAGATTGACCTTATCGCCGGGTTTCTTTACACCTAACGTTGTAAACTGCACAGTCAGGGGAATCAGGGACACTGAAAAATTCGTATCCGTGACATCCGTTAACGTCAGGCTGATTCCGTCAATGGCAATCGAGCCCTTGGTCACCATAAGCTGCAGCAATTCCGGCGGAGCACTGATTGTCGTGACCTTCGCAATACCTTCCGGTACCATACGCACAATCGTTCCCACGCCGTCAACGTGGCCCTGCACAATGTGGCCATCAAGGCCGTCACCTACGCGGAGGGTCCGTTCCAGATTCACGGGATCTCCCTTTTTCAGGAGGCCGATTGTTGTGCGCCGCACCGTTTCCGGCATGACATCCACTGTAAAATGATGGCTGTCCGCACTCGTCACGGTCAGACAAGCCCCATTACAGCAGACACTTTCTCCAATCACGAGCTGGGGCGGAATTTTTTCGGCCGAAAGGGTCAGTCGATAAGAATTCTGTTCACGCCGCAGCGCTTCCACATGCCCCAATTCGGCAATAAGTCCGGTAAACATGAGGTCAGCTCCTTTCCAGAAGGCCCGTAACCATAACGTCCGGTCCCACCTCTTCAACGTGTGGTTCCTGCAAGGTAATCCGCTCATCCATTGTGGAAGCCCCCTTGCCTCCTATGGCGGTCAGGTTATCTTTTCCGCCAATCAGGGAAGGTGCAATAAACGCGTACACACGCTGAGCCAGCCGGGCATCCAGGAAAGCGCCAAGAACAGCGCTGCCGCCTTCTACAAGAAGACTGGTAAGCGACTCTTTGCCCAGTGCATCAAGAAGGGCCTCCAAGTCGATATGACCGTCTTTTTCCGGCAGAGGAAGCACTGTAACCTGCGGAATTTCAGACATCTTTTTCCATCTTTCCTGCGGCACTTTCTCTGAAACAACAAGAATTGTCTTTGCTGCGCCATCGGTAAAAACTTTCCGGTCCGTTGGAAGTTCGGCATGCGTATCCAGGATGACACGAACCGGGTTATTGCCCTCTACAAGACGGCAGGTCAGAGACGGATCATCGGCAAGAACGGTTCCCTTCCCTACCAGAATGGCATCATACCAGGCGCGCAGACGGTGGGCATAGCGGCGGGAAGCTTCGCTTGTAATCCACTTGGAGTCACCGGATGCCGTGGCAATCTTGCCATCGAGCGTCATTGCATATTTCAAAACGGTAAAAGGACGACCCGTCGTCATCCAATGCATAAACACTTCATTCTGACGCCGTGCTTCCTTTTCCAGGATGCCTGTGACCACTTCTACACCGGCCTCTCTGAGACGGGCAAATCCGCGCCCTGAAACCCGGGGATTCGGATCTCCGGTCGCCGCGACCACCTTGCGGATACCGGCCTTGATCAAGGCCTCGCAGCAAGGGCCCGTACGTCCATAGTGGGAACACGGTTCAAGGGTCACATAAGCCGTCGCACCACGGACTTTATCTCCAGCGTCCGCCATCGCATTGACCTCTGCGTGCGGTGTCCCTGCCTTGTGATGATACCCGCGGCCCACAATTTTCCCGTCCGGTGCCACAATGACGCAGCCCACAAGCGGATTGGGACTCGTATAGCCACGGGCCTTCTCAGCAAGGTCCAGGGCAATTCTCATATACTCTTCATCAGTCAAGTCAGTCACCTCTTCACATATGAAAAAACCGCACTAACTCCTTGGGGAGATAGTACGGCTACACTCATTCCATGCTGTCTTTTCTCATCCAGACTCTACTGTCGGTATTGGACTTGCACCAATTCATGCCCGAAGGCTCGCGGACTTTACCGCCGGTTGGGAATCTCACCCTGCCCCAAAGACAATTCCTATTAAATTACTGCTTTATTATAACACATATGAGTAGAAATGCAAATTGAGTGGCTGGCAAGGTATGTGTCAAGCAACGAACTGCGCAAAAAGAGGCTGGAAAAAAATGCTGACACATTTCTTCCCAGCCTCTTTCATCTAGAACCTGATAAGACTGCGCGTACCGTTCGGGGACACAAAATAAAGATTGCCCAGGTGAAGTTTGCCATCGATCAGCTCAAACTGCGGAGCAACGATGTCGCCGCCCTGCGATTTAATCTGAACGTCATCAAAAGCAAGCCGTTTGTACTGGTTGGAGAAAGCCCCGCTGATAGAATCAAATTTAATGAGCGCGTAGATTCCCTTACCCGAAGTAAAAGAACCATACGTCAAAGTGGATTTCGGGTTCCCGTCACATTTCATCGTGAGATCGAGCTCTACCAGAGTCTTGAAATACGGAGCATTGGCCGCCACTTCACTCTTCAGGTTATGCCCTTTGACATAAACGTCATAAGCTTTGGTATCGATATTAAACCCACCATGGGCGTCGCACGTACCGCCGAAAACATCAGCCGTCACATTCTGCGCCCCGATGTACCCGTCTTTGTACTTAAAATTACCGCGAAGATTGGTAAACGCAAGACCGGGAAGCGTCAGGCTCTTCATGTAAAGCTTGCCCACAATCACCGGTTCCGGAAGCTGTCCCGTAACAGCAGCACCGGCAGTAACCGTTTCATGGATATCGAGTCCGGTCCCCAGGGAGGACGGATTCAGTTCCTTGATGCCAAGCTGCAGGTCATAGGTAGAAATTTTGGGTTTAAGGTCTATCGTTCCCTGAATATCCACACCGCCGCCTTCAAGGGTACCACCGAGCTCGCCCGTAGAGAAGTCGATGGTCAGCTTATCGTTGCTGTCATAGTGCAGTGTTGCATTTACGTCTTTAAACGTATGGACACGACTCTTGTAGTAAGCAGTGAGCCGGCAGTGGTTCAGCGTCACTACAACATTCAAGTTTTTCAGTTTGATATCAAATTTTTTCTTCTTTTTCCCAGTGTCCTTCTTTTTTGGCTTTTGCACCCGCTCGATAGCCCGGATTCCCTTGATATGCATCCTGTCATCAAAAGTAAGCGCAATGTCCGCTCCATTCAGTTCCAGGTTATCAATGGTAGATGTAGAAACTCTTTTAAAAATAAAATCAAGCGGTTTGACGTGGAAGTGTCCGTCCGGAATGACAACTTGGTTTTCCCCGCCTTCCGATTTCCAGACCAGATTCTCAAAATGTACATGTCCGAGCGGCGTCGCCGACAAGGCCTCTACCGTGATAGTCCCTTCAAAAAAATGCTGTTTAGCAGCCACCATATTGAAGATAGCAGCTGCCTGACGGCTTAAAATCCAGGCCATGACAAAAAGAACAATAACGGTGCCGAAAAAGATTGCACAGCCATATTTTATTTTTCTTTTATGTTTATTCCAAAACCGTTTTGGATACATATTGTATTACCGCAGTGAAGAAACAGCGGCCTCCATATCCGTCGCTCCAAAAATATAGGAGCCGGCCACGAGCACATTAGCTCCGGCTTCCCGTACCTGCCGCCCCGTTTCGGCGTTGACGCCGCCGTCAACCTCAATCAAGGCGTCCAACTTTCTATCCGTGAGCATCTTCTTCAGACGACGGATCTTGTCCACGCTCGTCGGAATAAATTTCTGACCGCCAAAACCAGGGTTTACGGACATGATAAGCACCATATCCACGTAAGGCAGAATTTCTTCAACAGCCGAAAGAGAAGTTGCAGGATTCAGCGCAACGCCGGCCTTGATTCCTTTGCCATGGATAGTCTGAATCAGGCGATGCAGATGTTTTGTAGCCTCGGCATGCACCACAATCATATCGGCGCCGGCGGCAGTAAAAGCATCAATATAGTTTTCCGGGTGCTCTACCATCAGGTGGCAGTCGAAAAACATATCGGTCCGTTTGCGCAGACACTTTACGACGGGAGCGCCAAATGTCAGGTTAGGTACAAACTGCCCGTCCATCACATCAATATGAACCCAGTCGGCACCGGCATCCTTGATGCGTGCCGTCTCTTCGGCCAAACGGGAAAAATCAGATGAGAGAATGGATGGTGCAATAATCGTCATAACTTTTTTCCTCTTTTCTTTTGACTTGCTAGTTCTTCACGAATGACAAGATAGGAATCATACCGGCTCTGGGCGATTTTTCCTGCTGCCAGCGCTGCTTTGACAGCGCAGTCCGGTTCGTGAGTATGGCTGCAGCCCGTAAACCGGCACTGTCCTTCATAAGCTCGGAACTCCCGAAATCCCGCCGCAGCGGACTCCATTTCAAGCTCGGCCAGATTAATGTTGCCGAAACCCGGAGTATCCACGATAAACCCGCCTGCATAGGGCAGCAGCTCGGCAAATCGTGTAGTGTGCCTGCCGCGCCCGATTTTATCACTGACTGCGCCTGTTTTAAGGGAAAGCCGGGTATCAAGATGATTGAGCAGCGTAGATTTTCCTGCGCCGGAAGGCCCCCCGAAAGCCACCGTAGCTCCGGCAATCCTTTCCTTGATGGGTTCCAGACCCAGCCCATTTCTAGCCTCCACAAAAAGGACAGGATAGCCCAAGGGTTCATAGACGGAACGAATCCGTGCTTCCATCCCCTCCGGGGCAAGGTCCCGCTTATTCATAACAAGAGCAGCGGGAATACCCGCGCACTCCGAAAGTGCCAGCAGTTTATCAATCAGGAGAAAGCTGGGATCCGGGCTGCTGCAGGCAAAAACAGCAAAAAGCCAGTCAAGGTTGGCCACCAGAGGACGCTGCAGCAGGTTTTTCCGATCCGTAATCCCGCTGATCATGCCTTCACTGCCCGCTGCGTCAACAGTCACAAAGTCACCGGCAGCAAGAACGAAGCGATTTTTCTTCATCCTGCCTTTCACTTTGCAGGTATATAAAGTACCGGCTTTGTCTGCCACATAATAGTAGCCGTTATAGGTTTTGATGATTCTTCCTGTCACTTCACTCAAAGAGATTTGTCCTCCACTAACGTTCCATTGATATAAACCTGCACACTGGCATCCTGCCCGAGCGTTACAGACTGATGGAAGCGGGTACCGGGTTTCATGGACCCGGAATACAGCACACGAGAGCTGGTCGCATCAGAAGCGACTACTTTTACCTTTTTGGCATTACTGCCGGAACCTGGTACCGTGAAATCAATCGAATACGATTTCGGTGTACTGCTGCCGGAATTATTGCTATCGCTTTCCGAGGGCTGCGTTTTCTTAGGCTCCTCTTTTTTGCCCTTGGAAATGACCAGCGTAACCACGCCGCCTTTTGAAATCACCTCATCGGCAGCCGGTTCCGTACCGATAACGGTACCCTTCTCGGCATCATTTTCCTGTTCTTTGACAGCGCCTACACTCAGGCCCATAGATGCCAGGCGTTCCCGGGCCTCACTGACTTTCATACCGCTCAAAGAGGGCACCACGGTCTGTCCTTCACTGATATTCACAACAACGTCCACCTTCGTCCCAAGATCCACCTTAGATGAAGGTTTGACGCTCTGACTGAGTACAACACCCTGTGCCGTACCTTCCTTGTATTGTACGGTCACTTTGCCCAGGGACAACTTTACTTCATGGAGAAGAGCCGTGGCATCGGCGAGAGTTTTACCCTTCAAATCAGGAACTACGCCAGGCTCTGCACCCTTGCTGACAAAGAGCTGTATTTTCCGTCCCGCTTTCACGCGGGCATTGGCTCCCGGTTTTTGCTTGATGACTACGCCAGGTGTCACCTTGGAATCATACTGTTCCGTCAGCGTATAATCCAGGTTCTTTTCTTTCAGAATGGTTTCTGCCTCGACAATCGTCTTTCCTTCCACATTCGGTACCAGGATATCACCGCTGGAATAGCCGGCAATGCCGTAAATAATGCCGCACAAAACAATAATGGCCCCAATAAAAATGGCAATCCATTTTTTTGTCTTGGGCGGTTTCTTTTCTTCTCTCTCGTTCTGCTGATTTGAGGATTCTTCCACAGGCTGCGTGTCCGGATGCAAAATCCCATCCAGCATTTCGGTCTTACTGATGACCATGGTCTGCTGGCTCACGGGATTAGTTGCCTCACGATAGCCCCACTTATCCGGATCCGCCCCGTTTCTTGCTTCCTGCATCAGTCGTTCCTGCACATCATGCAAGTCGGCCAGGAAATCATCGTCATTGGCGTAGCGCAGCCGTGGATTCTTGGCCAGTGCCTTGGTGATGACATTGTCGAGATAATACGGAATATCCGGATCATAACGGCGTGCAGAAGGCGTCGACGATTCCAGATGCATCCTTGCCACCTCGATTGGCGTATTGCCGTCATAAGGAAGCTTACCGGTCAGCATTTCAAATAAAACGACACCCAGTGAGTACAAATCTGACTGCGGTGTCACTTCCTGACCGGCGGCTTGTTCCGGAGAAAGGTAATACACAGAACCCATGACATTTTTATCCGGCCCGTTCGAAGGCTGACCGTAAGCACGGGCAATGCCAAAATCAGTGATTTTCGCGACGCCCTTGGTGTCAATGAGGATATTCTGGCTCTTCACGTCACAATGGACAATGGAGTGATCATGAGCCTGCTTCAGAGCAGAAGCGATGCCTGTCGCATACCGCACAGCCGTCATGTAATCCAGGGGGCCATTTTCCTCGATGACTTCTTTCAAGGTTCGGCCGACCACGTATTCCATGACGATGTAATAAATGTTATGCTCGCTGCCGCAGTCGTAAATATTTACAATGTTAGGGTGCGAAAGGCCGGCCGCATTGCAGGCTTCCTGACGGAAACGAGCCACAAAATCTTTATCCTGAATAAATTGATCCCGCAGGATCTTGATACCAACATCGCGGTGCAGCACAATATCATAGCCGTGGAACACTTCGGCCATACCGCCGCCCCCGACCTTATCTATGATTTCATAGCGATGATTGAGGGTTATTCTTTCTTCCATTCCGCAGCCTCCAGATCAATAATGATGAAAGAGATGTTGTCATCCCCGCCGGCTGTCATGGCCGCGTTCATCAGGCCGTCGGCCAGTCGTTCCGGGTTAGAGTCTCCCATGATACGGGCAATCTCCGTTTCTGAAATCATATTCGTCAGACCGTCCGAACACAACAGGATTTTCTGAACTCCGCCCAGGAGGATTTCAAATGTATCGACTTCCACGGTCGGAGCCGCTCCGATGGCCCGGGTGATGACATGCTTTTGATCCGAAACATCAGCCTCTGCCTGTGTAATTTGCTTTTGACGGACAAGTTCCGCTACGTAGCTGTGGTCGCTCGTCAATTGGCGAAGCACGCCGTCCTGCCAGACGTACACCCGGCTGTCACCGACATGACCTACAAAGGCTTTGGTGCGGTCAGGAAGATACAATGCTGTCAGCGTTGTGCCCATGCCGCTCAAATTTTCTTTTTGCTGGGATAATTCCCATACCTTACGATTGATATTTTGAATGCTGCGTTCCAGAAAAGGAAGGATTTCTGATTTTTTGAGACCCGAAAAGTCCAGCCGCTTCAGCTGATTCACTGCCTCAAAGCTGGCAACTTCCCCGGCATCGGCGCCGCCCATTCCGTCAGCAATCGCATAAAAATCGGGCTCGCGTACAAGCGTCATGTCCTCATTATTCTTACGGACGTGACCCGTACTGGTCCTCATCACTGCTATCATGCTTTTGCCTCCTTCAGCATACTGGCCCGCAGCTGGCCGCAGGCCGCATTGATATCTTTACCCATTTCCCTGCGCACAGTCACATTGATGTGCCGCTTTTTCAAATACTGGAAAAAGCGGTCAACCTGTTTGTCCGAAGGCCGTGCAAAGCCCTTTTCCGGTACCGGATTGGCAGGAATCAGGTTCACAACACATTCCCGTCCGGTCAGCACATCGGCCAGTGCTTTGGCATCATCTTCGCTGTCGTTGACGCCAGCCAGGAGAATATATTCATACATCACCTGACGTCCGTTGCTGTGCTCATATTCATCGGCCGCAGCAATGGTCTCAGGGAAGGGATATTTATGGTTGATTGGCATAAGCCGATTGCGCAGTACTTCCGTCGCCGCATGCAGGGAAACTGCCAGATTGATGGTCCTGCCCTGCCGCGTCAGTTCCCGGATGCCCGGTACGACACCGCAGGTCGAAATCGTCATATTGCGGTATCCGATGCACTGTCCCCGGTCACTGTGCAGAATATCGAGCGCTTTCAGCACATTATCCAGGTTCAGCATCGGTTCCCCGCTGCCCATGATGACTACACGGCTGACGCGTTCCCCCTTCTGCTGCAGGATATGCTGAAAATAGTAAAGCTGAGCCAGAATTTCGGCTGGTTTCAGATTTCTGACGAACCCATGCAGTCCGCTGGCACAGAAAGCACAATTCATAGCGCAGCCCACCTGACTGGATAAACAGGCACTGTAGCCATAATCGTGGTGCATCAGCACAGTTTCCACAGAGGCCCCGTCAGAAAGTTCCAGCAGGACTTTATGCGTCAGTCCGTCAGTAGAACGATATTCTTTCAGAATCCTGACTTCTCCCGCCGCAATAGAATATTTTTCGGCTAGCAGCGCCCGGTCTTTTTTAGAAAGATTGCTCATTTCGTCAAACGTCACGGCTGATTTTTCATAAAGCCAGCGAAAAACCTGCTCGGCCCGAAATTTTTTAAAACCCAGGGCCATCAGTTCTTCCTGCAATTCAGGAAGAGTCAGGCCCATGATTTCTTTTTTAGTCATACCTTAATCCTCTTTTTGTTTCTCAAACAGACACAGGTAGAAACCGTCGATACCATCCCGCCAGGGCAGGATCTGCAGTTCCTCCAAGGGCGCTCCCGTTACAGGGTGCGGGAAGGAAGCTGACTTAAATTCCGGATGCGCCTTCAAAAAAGCTGCCCTTACTCGTGTATTTTCGTCCTGTTCCAGCGTACACGTACTATAAAGAAGCCGTCCGCCCGATTTGACATATCGGGCTGCATTATCCAGGATTTTTTTCTGCAGCGGAGGGAACTGGCTGAGATGTTTTTCTACCTTTGTCCAGCGAGCCTCCACCCGGCGGTTCAAAACACCGAGACCGGAGCAGGGAGCATCGACGAGCACTTTATCTGCCTGATTTTCCCATTCCGGCAAAAATACGGTACCATCTGCCTTCCTGGTGGAAAGGCAGGTAATCCCTAAACGCTCGGCATTTGCTCTCACAAGTTCCAATTTGTGATCATAGATATCCATGGCCACAAGTTTTCCCTGGTTCTGCATTTTTTGGGCCAGATGCGTCGCTTTGCCGCCCGGAGCGCTGCACAGATCCAGCACAGTTTCACCCGGCTTGGGAGCAAGTGCTGCCGCATCCAGCATGGAGCTTTCATCCTGAATATAGAGGCAAGTTCCGAAATCCTTCATAAGCTGTTCCAATGAAGGCAGTTTATGGCAGAGGAGTCCGTCCGGAGACCACTTGGAAAGTTCGGTTCCGATTCCGGCTTCCTGCAGTTTTTCCCGCAGGGCTTCCCGCGTCGTTTTCAGTGTATTGACACGCAGAGACAGCGGCGGCACCGTATTGTCGTAGCGGCAGAGCGCAATGGCTTCGTCCAGACCGAAGCGATACTTCCACCGGCGGACAAGCCACTCGGGGTGAAATTCTTCCAGGGCGATTCTCTCCAACAGATGCTCTTCCCCTTCAGGAAAATGCAGCTCACCCTTGACCCGTGAAAGCTGACGCAGAGAACCATTGACGAGACTGACACTATTTTCATTGACAAAATGCCGGCAGAGCTCGGCACTTTCGTTGACAGCCGCCGCATCGGGGATCCGGTCCAGATACAGAATCTGATAGGCACCCAGACGCAGCAGCGTCCTTAAGAGCGGCAGCATTTTCCAGAGAGGACGCTTTACGACTTTACCCAGATACCAGTCAAGCGTACCTGTAGTGCGCACCGTACCGTATACAAGTTCCGTTGCCAGTCTGCGGTCGACATTCGACAAGGAAGCCTGCTTCAGGCCCTTATTCAAGGCCAGATTGGCATAAGCTCCCTTGTGATAGATATCATGGAGAATAAAGAGCGCAGCTGCTCTCGGGTTGGTGGATTTATTCATGCTTGTCCTCTTCCAGAATAAACGAACGAATTTCTTCTTCAACGCGTTTCATGTCTACACATGTATTAAAACAAGGCCCGTTTGGCCGTTGGTTGAGCACTCCGATAACCGGCATAGGGAAAACGTCCTGGATACCGCTTGTCAGGTCGCGCTCACAAGCTACGGCCAGGATAGCCTTGGGGCGAACTTTTTTAACCGCCTGACGGGCCAGGGTGCCGCCCGTTACAATATAGACGTGGACACCGTACTTTTGGGACAGGCGAAGAAGATCGCCCACCCCGCAGCGCCCGCACTGATGACAGTTATGGATATCCCGTGTCACTTTAAAGGGACACGTATCCAGCTGCAGGCAATGAGGCGTCAGAATCATCAATTTGTCAGCCGGCACGCGAATATGCTGGCGGCGAACAAGGTGGTTGCTGACCTCAATAAAAGACTGCTCTACTTTACGTTTGGAAATATGCATGGCTTTGCCCAGAAAAATGGCAATCGGATAGATCAGGTTAATGACATTCCATGCCCAGAAATAGAAAAAGCGAATTGTCGGAAATCCCAAAATCGCCAGGACAATCCCGGCAATTCCGACAAAAAGGGCTACCGTAATAAATAATATCGCGCCGCCAATAATAGCTGGCAGCACTGGATGGATCTGAGCAAGCCCCGGCACCATGATGCGCCAGACGGCATAGCCCACAACCCCCATGAGCAGAGCTGACAGGGAAATAAGTACGATGAATAATCTCTTTTTAGGTCTGCTTACAATCATGTTACATCAAGAAAGGAGAACACCGGCAGAAACCTGATTGCCATTGACAAACTGGGTTGCCGCCATTTTCCTTTTCCCCTCCGGCTGGCATTCCACGATTTCCAGCACGCCCGTACCGCAGGCTACTAAAAATCCTTTGGAATCGGCTTGAAGAACTGTTCCCGGTACCGCCTTTCCGGAAACATCCGTGCGGACACGGCTTTTCCATATTTTAAGACGCTTGCCGTCAGGCAGCAGCGTGTAAGATCCCGGCCAGGGATTAAAAGCGCGGATCTGATTATGCAGGGCATCGGCCGTATTCTGCCACTGCAGCTTTTCCATTTCCCGCGTAATCAACGTGGCATAAGTAGCTTCCGCTTCGTTCTGTGCCTGGGCTTTAACGGTTCCCTGCGCCAGGCCATCTATCGTTTCAAGAAGCAGGGCCGCTCCCTTTTCCTTCAGCACATCATGAAGTTCACCCTGGGTCATTTCCGGTCCGATGGGTGTGCTGACTTTGGCCAGCATAGCACCGGTATCCATACCGACATCCATCTGCATAATGGTGACACCGGCTTCTTTTTCACCCTTTAAAATGGCGTAATGAATCGGTGCTGCACCCCGATATTTTGGAAGCAGCGAAGCATGCACATTGATGCAGCCATATTTAGGAAGCTCAAGGAGACGCTTGGGTAAAAATTGTCCGAAAGCCGCCACCACAATGAGGTCCGGAGCATAAGCCTTCACCTGGGCAAGGAAAGATTCAGTTTTAACCTTTTCCGGCTGGAGTACCGGCAGATTTTGAGAAAGTGCGTATTCCTTGACTGCCGACATCATCAGCTTATGCCCCCGCCCTTTCGGACGATCGGGCTGCGTAACCACGGCAAGAATTTCATGACGCCCCGATTCCACCAAAGCCTGCAGGCTAGCCTTGGCAAATTCAGGAGTTCCCATAAAGATGATTCTCATATTATTCTTCCTTCCGTTTCGGAGTCAGGCTGATGGCTTTATCGATGAAAAGAATGCCATCGAGGTGATCACATTCGTGCTGCAGTGCCCGGGCCAGAAGGCCATGAGCTTCCAGCTTCCAATGAGTTCCTTTGCTGTCCTGAAAAATGCAGGTCACTTCCGCGGCCCGCTTAACCTCGCCTTCATACTCATCCACACTGAGGCAGCCTTCCGTATCGATGGCTTCTCCTTTAAAATCACTGAGTACAGGGTTAACGAATTCACGGATGCCGGCACCATCGCCCGCATCAATGACAACCATACGCTTTTTGAGGCCGATCTGCGGAGCGGCAAGGCCGCATCCGTTAGCTGCATACATGGTCTCTGCCATATTCTTTAATGTTTTTTGAAGCTTTTTATCAAAGCGGGTAACCGGTTCAGCAGTTTCGCGCAAAATCGGTGCTCCCACCTTTACAATTTTTAAAAGTGACATAATCTTACTCCTTTACAAATTTACCCTTCATTTTACCACAGGACAGATATAGAATGCACGTTTTTGGGAAGAAAAGGGCGGCTCTCGTTCAGGAATATCAAACCGCCAGCAGGCTGCCCACTCGTAGGGACAAAATTTCCGAAAGAATTTTGCGCTGAACTTACAGAAGCGGATTCCTGAATTCAAGCTAAATGCTAAGAGCATGCTTCCGGTTTGATTTTATTCCGGCCGCCGGGCCGTACCGTGATGCTGGCAAGGCTGAAGGCGATAAGCCAAAAGCGCCTTTGATATTTTTTGTCGGCTAACAACTGCCTTATGGTACACAAACGGGGCCGCCGCAGTATGCGGCAGCCCCGTTTTTCAGATTACACTGATTGGGTCCACATCAAAATATACATTCGGCAGATTGATGAATTCGGACTTTCTGATCCAGTCTTTCACCGGTTTCATGCTGCGGCTTTTCAGCAGGATATTTACCCGCCAGATATGGTTAATAACCGGAACAATAGCCGGGAACGGGCCCAGAATTTCGAGCTCATATTTTGTCTCCAACTGCCAGGCCTGCAGGCCGTTCACAACCCGCTGGGCTGTTTCAAGAGCTTCCTCCTGATTCTTACCTGTCACCACGACTTTGAGCAGCATCGTGAAGGGCGGATAATGAAGCTGTTTCCTTTGTTCCAGTTCCTGTGCGGCAAAAGTCACATAATCCTGATCGGCAGCCAGTTTCAGGATAGGATTGTCTGCATCGTAGGCCTGAAAAATGACGCGGCCCGGTTTCGTACCCCTGCCGGCCCGTCCCGCTGCCTGTGTAAGCAGGGCAAAACAGCGTTCCCCGCTGCGAAAATCAGGCAGATTGAGCTGTGAATCGGCTGATAAGATACCCACAAGCGTCACATTAGGAATATCATGTCCCTTTGCCACCATCTGGGTTCCAAGAAGCACATTATATTCCTGACTGCGGAAAGCCCGCAGAATTTTTTCGTGAGAAAATTTACGCGCCGTCGAGTCCTGATCCATGCGCAGAGGTTTAACTCCTTCACACAGTGCGGCAATCTCTGCTTCGGCCTTTTCCGTCCCCGTTCCGAAGAAGCGAATCCGTTTGCTGCCGCATTTCGGGCAAACAGTCGGAACAGGTTCCGTATGGCCGCAGTAATGACAGACGAGCATCTGCTGTTTGGCATGGTATACCAGGGATACAGCACAATTCGGGCACTGAATCGATTCCCCGCAGTCACGGCACATGACAAAAGTGGAAAAACCGCGGCGGTTCAGCAGGATAATAGCCTGCTCCCCATTTTTTATCGTCGTTTCCAGAGCTTCACGCAACTCATCGGAAAAAACAGACCGATTCCCGTGCTGCAGCTCCTCGCGCATATCGACGATGGAAACCTGTGGCAGATGCGATCCGCTGTGAGCGCGGTGAGTCATGACAAGTTCAGTATATCGGCCCTGCCTGGTCATTTCATAAGATTCAAGATCCGGCGTAGCGCTGCCCAGCACAACGGGAATCTGGTAGTGGCTGGCCCGCACCTGGGCCACCAGACGGGCATGGTAGCCCGGCCGTTCCTCCTGCTTATAAGTTCCCTCGTGTTCCTCATCGAGGATAATCAGCCCGAGCTTATGAAAAGAACAAAAGACAGCCGACCGGACTCCGATGAGAACCCGTGCCGATCCGGAGCGCATGCGCTCCCAGACATCGGCACGTTCACTGGCAGAAAGGCGGGAATGTGCCACGGCAACAATATCTCCAAACCAAGCTTTGAAACGTTTTACGATTTGTCCCGTCAGCGCGATTTCCGGCACCAGGACCATGACCTGCCCGCCTGCGCGCAGCACCTTGTCCGTGAGCCTCAGATACACTTCTGTCTTGCCGCTTCCCGTAACACCACGCAGCAAAAAAGTGCGGAACCGATGCTTCTGACGTTCTGCCTCGACCGCGTCGACAGCGGCCTGCTGTTCTTCAGTAAGCGTCATAGTCTCCTTGGTTCCCTGCCAATCGTCATAACTGTCCCGCAGGACGCGCCGCTTTCCTTCAGCGAGCCAGCCTTTTTGAATCAGCGAATGCAGCACGGCTGCGGAAATACCCTGTTTTTCCACGTCCCGGGCCGAAGTTTCTTCTCCGTTTTGCAGCAGTGAAAGTGCTGCCTTCTGACTCTTACCCCGAATGCCGCCTTCCTGCAGCGCTTTGTACCCTTCCGGCAGGATTTTGACTGTACGTTCCCACTTTTCTTTGATCTTGTAGGTCACTTCATAATCAAGGCTTACAAACTGTTTTGTAATCAGTCCTTTCAAGGCCTTCTCGCCTTCATCCAGACGGGCAATTTCTTTGCGGGTTTTCGGTCCCTTGATGGCAATATACGTATAGAGGGCCCGCTCCGATTCCGTCAGCGGACCCTCTTTGTCGGGAACGGCACGGTAGCGCCCGATGGCGGCTACAGTGCGTTTACCCGGAATAAATAGCCGTAAAGCTTCAGCCAAAGAACAAAGATAATACTGCGACAGCCAATGCGCTGTAGCGAGCATTTCCGCATCGAACCACGGCTGCGTCCCAATAACATCGGCAATATCTTTGATGTCCAGGGACAAATCCACGTTCCGATCTTCCTCGACGATAAAGCCCTCCAGCATCTGTCTGCCAAAAGGAACCACAACCCGCCAGCCTTCGCCCAGGAAATCCAGCGTCTCAGGAACGCGGTAGGTAAACTGTCGAAAAAGATTTTTTGCCGGCAGATTGATGGCTACTTTTGCATATTTCATCTTAATGCTGTGCTTTCTTCAATGCTTCCTTCAGGACTTCCACCTTGTCCAGATGTTCCCAGGGCAGATCGATGTCAGTACGGCCAAAATGCCCGTAAGCAGCAGTCTGCTTGTAAATCGGGCGTCTCAGATTCAAGGTCTTGATGATACCTGCCGGTGTCAAAGAGAAGTTCTTTTCAATGAGGGAAACGATTTCTTCATCAGAGAGCTTGCCGGTACCGTAAGTATTGACACTGATAGAAACCGGACGAGCTACCCCGATGGCATAAGCGAGCTGAATTTCGCAGCGCTTTGCAATACCAGCTGCTACGATGTTTTTAGCTACGTAGCGGGCAGCATAAGCAGCACTGCGGTCAACCTTCGTAGGATCCTTGCCGGAGAAAGCACCACCGCCATGACGTGCCATACCACCGTAGGTATCAACAATAATCTTACGGCCGGTCAGACCGGAATCACCCTGCGGTCCGCCGATAACAAAACGGCCCGTCGGATTGATATGGTACTTTGTATTGGCATCCAGCAGGTTAGCCGGCACAATCGGTTTAATAACCTGTTCGATAATGTCCTTGCGCAGTTGTTCCTGGGTAACACTTTCACTGTGCTGAGCAGAAACGACAATGGTATCAACGCGGACAGGCTTATCATCATCGTATTCGACCGTCACCTGGGTCTTGCCGTCGGGGCGGAGATAATCCAGCGTCCCGTTCTTACGGACTTCAGCCAGACGGCGTGCCAGCTTATGAGCCAGAGAAATTGGCAGCGGCATGTATTCCGGAGTTTCATCCGTTGCATAGCCAAACATCATACCCTGATCGCCGGCACCAATCTGTTCTTCATCATCCTTATTGCCCTGCTTAGCTTCATCGGATTCATTGACACCCTGAGCGATATCAGGGGACTGTTCATCCAAAGAAATGAGCACACCGCAGGTATAGCCGTCAAAACCATACTTTGCACGGTCATAGCCGATATCAATAACTGTCTGACGGGCAATCTTATTGATATCGACATAGCAGTCGGTAGAAATTTCGCCTACAATATGAATTTGGCCGGTAGCTACCAGCGTTTCACAGGCCACACGGGCATGCGGATCTTTTTCCAGAATAGCATCCAGTATGGCATCCGAAATCTGATCCGCAATTTTATCAGGATGACCTTCTGTTACGGATTCAGAAGTAAAAAATTTTTTCATGGCTCCTCCTCAAGATAACAAAAAAAATACTCTCACGAAATGAGAGCACCTATCAACTCTCATCTCACAACAAAAAACATTGCAGGATTTAGCACCGTTGGTCATACGGCCATGGTTGCTGTAGGTTCACAGGGCCATTCCCTCCCCTACTCTTGATGAGCATATTCAGTTGTGACATCTAATTATACTGAATATATTTAAAAATTACAAGAGGGCACTTCGAAGAAAGCAGACAACATGACAGCCTACAAAAAAGCAGTCAGCCGCGACACTTCGCCTGGCGGCTGGCTATGATGCGAAAAGAAGGGGCTGTGAAATAACGTGTGCATTATTTCACAGCCCCTTGTCGCTTTCCGCCGTCCGCAGTCCGCCCGTGGAAGCAAAATGACCAGGGCATTTTGCTCTGAACATATAAAAATAAAACCTGAAATTCAGGGTAACTGCTAAATTTCAGGTTTTATATCATATTTTACTTGAAGCAAAAGCTTTCACACACTGCTGCAGACGAGGCTATATGCCATAGGCCAAAAGGCAAATGCGCTTTTTATTTTTTACAGCCCCTTTTTACTGGTCGCTGGCAGCGAGCCGCAACTTTAATAATGCACGACGTCTGTTGTTTTTTTAATCTTTGCGATAATCGGCTTAGCCTCCTCGCTCCGGAGGAAGTTCCAGGTCGTTTCAGGAACCATTTGCTTCACCGTCTCCCAGTCATCGTCATGGATAGCTTTTCGGACCGTCGATGCACTGACGATTTCTCCATTGACCGTCTGATTACGCGCAATAATGCGGCAGGCAATACCTGCCTCCGGCAGTCTCTGTGCCATAATTTCGTTATATCGTTTTGTCACAGTACTGGTCGGTTCCTCGCCGACGTAACGCACGGAAATGCCAAGTCGTGCCGCGATTTGCACAAACACGGCTAAATCCAGGTTAGCGTGACTTTCAATGACAGCCATGTCGTCCTTCTGGAAATAGCTTGGGAACGTAGCATTGCTGATGATATAGGGACCACTGTCGTGGTAGACCAGATTCTTCAAATCCGCCGTACCTTCCAGGATCAATTTTTTGCGCACGGCATACGGAAATAAGCTGGCATCTTCGCTGACCATGAAAAGATGCACCCAGTCATTTTCCCGGGCCGCCGTTTCCACGAGATAACGGTGTCCCAGGGTAAATGGGTTGGCGTTCATGACAATGGCAGCAATGCGGGCTCCGGACACCTTTTGGGATTCCAGATTTTCCAGATAGTGCTCAAAGCCATCTTTTTCCTTTTCCATGAAAACAACCTGGCCTTCGACCCGTGCTACTTCATGGAATCCCAGATCCCGGAAAAACTTAGCAGAAGAACATTTGGTGTAGAGGAAAAGACGAACGTACCCGCGGTCGTATTCGTACTGAATCAGATGAGATACGATTTCATTCATGAGTGCTTCGCCCTGGTGCTCATGGCTGACTGCAAAGCAGCGCAGCGTATTTCCAAAGCAGCTTCCCGTGGCAATCGCATTATAATCTTCGTCAAACATAACGCAGGTATAGTCCAAGTTCGGATCAAGCCGGATTCCTTCCTGGTGCAGCAGCGCCTCGACTTGTTCCATAGTGCGTTTGTCGCCCGGATAGACCGGACTGATCTGATAATCTGACATACTCTGCTCCTCTTATTTCATAACAACTAATTCATATTGACGGGTGCCAAGTCCAATCTTTTCGGCATGCTCCAAGGTAGTCTGCCAATCAATCCGCGGGTTGCTGTCAAGGAAATGATCATGATGGCACTTCCAATCCGGTTTTGCCAGGTTGTCAGAAAGCTGACTGTTTGGCAGCGGAGAAGCTTTCAGGCAGGCATCGGCACAGGCCTGATCCAGTGCCACCGGATCAAAAGAAGCAAACATGCCGATATTCGGCAGAATCGGGGCATCATTTTCACCATGGCAGTCACAGTTCGGGGATACGTCGACAATCAGATTGATATAGAAGCAAGGCCGTCCGTCACAAACCGCCTTGGCATATTCAGCCATCTTGCGGTCCAGCTGTTCGTTGGCGTCCCACTGCACATTGCTGATGGCATCAAATGCACAAGCGCCGATACAGCGGCCGCAGCCCTTGCAGAGATTTTCGTCGATATGCGCTTTGTTATTGATATAACTGATGGCGTCGGAACCGCATTCCTTGGCGCAGCGGCGGCAGCCACGGCACTTGGATTCATCTACAACGGGTTTTCCGGAAGAATGCTGCTCCATCTTGCCGGCACGGCTCCCACAGCCCATACCGATATTTTTAATGGCACCGCCGAAGCCAGTCGCTTCATGTCCCTTGAAATGAGCCAGACTGATAAATACATCAGCGTCCATGACAGCACGCCCGATTTTGGCTGTCTTGATGTATTCCCCGCCCTTTACGGGGACTTCCACTTCATCAGTACCGCGCAGGCCGTCGCCGATGATAATCTGGCAGCCGGTTGTTGTCATATTATAGCCGTTCATGGCCGCGCAGTATAAATGGTCCAGTGCATTTTTACGGCTGCCCGGATAAAGGGTATTGCAGTCTGTCAGGAAAGGCATGCCCCCAAATTCCTTGACAAGGTCAGCAACCGCTTTTACATACTGCGGACGCAGGGACGCCAGGTTGCCCAATTCTCCAAAATGCATCTTGATGGCCGTGAATTTTCCTTCAAAATCAATATTCTTCATGCCGGCAAAGCGGCACAGCTTCTGCAGTTTCTGAGGCAGACTGGTTCCCACGGGAACACGAAAATCCGTCATATATACTTTTGCTTTTTCCATAGTTATCCCCTCCGTACCATGTTGAAATAAAGGAAAACGCGCCTTTAAACAAGGTGCGTTTTTCGGCTCTATGTACTCTTTTCATTGTATCATATGCAGGCACTATTTCACACAAATTTCACACAAAGCAATAGATAAATTGATCTGCCGCATCTAGTATGCCGCGCACATTTTAAGATAAAACAGCAGACGGCCGTCATGCTGCCATGAGGATAAATTCTCGCACAGATTCAAATTGGTACGACAGCCCTTCAGCTCAGCTTTATCTGATTTTCATATACCACAGGCTTACCAATGATGCGGCCGTCCACAAAACGGCCATGGCAGTCACTGCCGCCGCTGATCAGTTTATGGTGGCTCCGGCAGTACTCGACAAGAGCTGCTGTGTCTTCCGCATTATGCGCCGTGTGATAGCACTCAAACCCATCCAGGGATTTTCCCCCGACTTCCCTTAACGTCTCCTGAAGGCCCGGCCCATGAAAATGACTGGCCGGATGCGCAAGAAGTGCCTTGCCTCCGGCCTCATGAATCACGGCAACCGTTTCCTCGATAGTCGGAAAGGTCGGAAAATCAAGACCCCGTTCCTTGACAAAGATACGGGAAAAGAAGTCCTTTACGTCTTTGCAGAGCCCTTTGTCGACCAGATAACATAAGGCTTTAAAGCCCCCTCTTGCCGGGTCGTACTGATAGGCGCGGTATTCCTCCACGGATACCGGCCACCCTTCCTGGGCAAGAGTGCCTATGGCAGCGTCATCGCAGTCATCGAGGAGCTTCGTGTTATAAGCCAGGTGTTCCAGCAAATGCTTATTTTCCACATCAAAGTCATAGCCCAAAATGTGAAAACAATGACCGCGAAATGTGCTGCAGATTTCAACACCGGTCCTGCACTGAATTCCTTCCCTCCGGGCTGCTTCCTGTGCACGCGCCACGCTGGCAACCGAATCATGATCCGTAATAGCCATCAGGCCAAGCCCTGCTTTCGCGGCAGCCGTCACGGCTTGTTCCGGTGTCCAGCTGCCGTCAGAAGCAACGGTATGAATATGCAGGTCAACGCGTTTTTCCATAACTTTTGCCATCCTCAATGATGATATTTTTCTTTTCGCATAATCTTGAAGGCCCGATAAATCTGTTCCAACAAGAGAATCCGAATCATTTGATGGGTAAAGGTGAGCGGAGAAAAGGACCAGCGAAAATCGGCCCTTTTTCTCAGTTCATCCGTATATCCGAAAGGTCCTCCGATGACGAACGTCAGATGACTGACGCCGCCTACCATCAGTGACTCCATTTTTTCCGCAAGCGCCGGAGAAGTAATCTCCTTACCCTTAAGATCAAGCAAAATCACGTAAGAATGGTCGGGAATGATTTTGAGCAGCCGCTCCGTTTCCTTGCGGAGAATCTGCTGCGCCTCTGCGGGAGACGCATTGTCAGGCATCTTCTCTTCATTAATCACAGAAATTTCAAGCTGGCAGTAAGCTCCCAGGCGCTTCCGAAATTCCGCTTCCGCGGCTTTTAAATAATCTTCTTTCAGCTTGCCGACACAGGCAAGCGTAATCTTAATCATTGGTAGTCCTTGGCATTTCAGTCAGCGTCACCGTAATATCAGTTTCCGTATCACCACGCAGTACCGTAACCGACACCTGCTGACCAATCTTGCATTCATTCAAAGCTTCTCTCAAATCGGCCACAGACTTGACAGCTTTGCCATTAAACTTTGTAATAATGTCATTAGGTCTGATACCAGCCTTGTAGGCAGGACCATTCTGAAACAATTTGGCTACAAAGAGTCCACCTCTCAGGTCAAGCCCGATACCGAAACGTCTTGCCGTATCTTCATCGATCAGGCTGACTCCCAGATAAGGACGAGCGACACGGCCATTCTTGGCCAGCTCTTCCAAGATTGGTTTAGCTTCGTTGATAGGAATGGCAAATCCAATGCCTTCTACACCGCTTGCCGCAATCTTGGCACTGTTGATGCCAATGACCTGACCATCTGCGTTAACAAGCGCCCCGCCGGAGTTACCGGGGTTGATGGCTGCGTCCGTCTGAATCAGTTTGAAACGACGCTCGCCTACATCCACAGAACGGTTCAATGCACTGATTACGCCGGCAGTAACGGTACCACGGAATTCCATGCCGAGCGGGTTGCCGATAGCGATGGCCGGTTCGCCGACCATAAGTGAATCGGAATCGCCAAATTCTGCGACCGTGAGCGGTTCCTTGGCATCGATTTTTACTACGGCCAGGTCGGTCGTCGAGTCACGGCCCAGTACTTTCCCATTGTAGGTCGTCCCGTCGGACAGGCTGACAACGATTTCCTGAGCACCCTCCACCACATGGTTATTCGTAGCGATGAGCCCGTCCTTGCTGTAAATAACACCGGAACCAGATCCCTTTTCTACCATCTGGGTACGGTTAAAATAATCCCGAACCAGGGCTTTATTAGTAATACCGACAACAGCGGGTCCTACTTTTTTAGCTGCCTGCACGATAGCTGTATTACGGGCTGCGCTCATCTTCTTTTCTGCCTGCTGCATCTGTTCCTGCTGCTGTGCAACTTCTTTTGACGGCTGAGTATTTTCTGTTTTAGCCTTACCGGCAGAACTGCAGCCTGTCGTAATAAAGCTCATTGTAAAAGACATGGCCAGGAGAGCGGCCATCGTTTTCTTGACAATTGCCTGTTTCATAGTATCCACTCCTTCATCTTCTTCGCAGCAGCCTCACTATTTTTTTACTACTTCTACCTGCTGTTCATTCGACTTTGCTTCTTTATGGAATATCATCTCGGCGATTTCCCAGTCCCTGCTGCCCTTCTTGATTTTACGCTGCGGGGCCTTAAGAAAATCTTCAAGGCTGTTGATTTTAATTTTATCTTTCGCCAAATCCTCAGCGTCTACACAAGTGTAAGTATTTTTTTTCGGATTCCGGATATAGCAGCGCAGTACGTAGGTAAATAACTTGCTGCATTCTTTCCTGTGGGCGCCGACGAATTCAATCGCCACGGCTGCTTCTTTATCCTTAACCGGTTTGACATCTACATTGACTGTGTCGACTGCATGAAAAACCATGGTCGGTTTGCCGATTTCTATTTTTGCGGCATCTTTTGCTTTGCGTGCGCTGCGGAGCACCATGTTAACGGATTTTACCCGGCCGCCAGACATATCAAGTACCATGGAATTCAGAACGTCCATCGGCTCACTGGCCGGCGGCAGAGGGGATAAATCCTCATAAACGTCGCCGTCCTCGACAAGCGACAAGCATTCCCCAAAAGAAACGCCGTATTTTTCAGAGCGTTCTTTTTCTTCTTGAAGTGCTTTCTCCATAGCCGTTTCTTTCTGCCCCGGGGTCGAAGGTGCCGCGCTCTGTTCTGCCGCAAAGCATGGGAACGCAAGCAAAAAGACAAGACCTCCCGTTAACAGCCACTTTTTCATTATAAATTACCCTCTTTTTTTATATTGCTGACCATATGATGCTGGTTCCCGACATATAAGGTAACCTGCCGTTCAAGACCCGCCGTTTCCAGCTGATCATGCACAGTATGAAACGCCGTTTCCGGGTTATTGTTGACTTCACTGAGATGCGCCAGGAAAACTTCCCGCGGCGGCTTCCCGATAGAAGCGAGCAGCTTGCCGGCAGCCAGATTGGAGAGATGCCCTTCCCTCCCGAGGATGCGCCGTTTCAAATCGGCCGGATAAGGACCAGCCTTCAGCATCTCCTCGTCATGGTTGGCTTCAAGAATCAGGGCTTCCGCTCCATCCACGGCCCGTTCACAGGTATCTGTCAATACCCCGCAGTCGGTCAGGTACGTACATTTTTCATCACCATAAAAAATTTGATAACCAACCGGATCAGCCGCGTCATGAGGAATCTTAAAAGAGGCTATACGAAGACTGCCAAGCGTACAGCTCCGGGGGATAACTCGCATCTGGGAACGTTCAAGCTGCCTGCGCAGAGGCATCGCCTCCCAAGTCCGCTCATTGGCAAAAACGGGAATTTCTGTATGGTGCTTGCAAAACACTTCCAGGCCGGCAATATGATCGCGATGCTCATGAGTGAGAAAAATTCCGTATAAGTCTTCCGGTGTAAGTCCGCAGGCCTGCAGTCCCTGGACAATACGGCGGCAGGAAATTCCGGCATCAATCAAAATGGCGGTTCCGCCCGCACGGATAAGTGCAGAATTGCCTTTGCTGCCGCTGGCTAAAAGATCAATTTCGAAATGAGTATGCATGATTTACACCTGCTATAAAAGTTGAATTTACTCGTCTATTCTATAATATTTGCCCTATTATAACAAATTTCACTAAAATTGGGCTTTCCTGATTGTGACATTTTATGAAAGAAAACGTGGCAAAATGTGACTTTTTCACGGATAAATATACATTCAAAGCCAATAACGACCGTCAAGCAAGAACAGAGGTCATTACGGCAGCGCCGAAAAACAAAAAAACTATATTGAGACGAAAACTGCATTCAGCATATCAAATATGGTTTTTAATCTGATTTTAAGAACTCGCTTTGTTCGGTGTATAATTGCCCCGGCACTTTCGCTTTAGAGCGGCCGGCGATTCGCATTTTTTAATGCCAATAAACAAAGGAGAGACCCTATGGTTAAGATAGTGAATATTCCGGCGTGAACTATCAAAACAAGGTCTCCAACAGATAGAATTGTAGCAGATGGCGGCAAAATAATAAAGAGTTTATTATAGTAATTAAGTAGGAAATATGGTACAATAACTCATTCAACTTAATAACTTAATGAAGAAAACCTTCCTGGTCATCTTCATCTGATTATGAAAGGAGTCGATAAACCATGAAAAAAGTACTGCTCATCGTTGGATCTCTGAGAAGGGAATCCTTTAACCGTCAAACAGCCCTGCTGATAAAAAAGATGGTGGAAAATAAAGCAGAAGTCTCCTTACTTTCCTATGAGGACCTCCCCTACATGAACCAGGACAAAGAATTTCCTGCACCCCCGGAAGTGGCCCGCGTGCGAAAAGAAGTGTCTGAAGCCGATGGTCTCTGGTTCTTTACGCCGGAATATAACCACAGTTATCCCGGTATCCTGAAAAATCTTTTAGACTGGCTCTCCCGTCCCGTACAGCCAGGAGTACGGAAATCGGCTGTAACCTATGGAAAGAAAGCAGCCATCAGTGGTGTGTCCGGGCGCTCTGCCGCAAGTTTTTCCCGGGCTAAACTCACAGACCTGCTTGATTTCATGGGACTTGAGCTCATGGATACTCAGGTGGGGATATCGCTTACGCCGGAAGAAATGCAGACGAATGTCCTTGTGCTCAGCGACAATACGAAGTCAGAACTGCAAAAGCAGGCTGACGCCTTTTTAAAGTTTTTGGAGTAACCAGCGACGCCCATAAAACAGGAACAGACAAAAAATAAGGCTGTGAAATAATGCGTGTGCATTATTCCACAGCCCCCTTTTCACGCTTTTCGCAGCCCCCGTGGAAGAAAAATTGCCAAGGCATTTTTCTACGAACTTATAAAAATAAAACCTGAAATTAGATTATCTGCTAAATTTCAGGTTTTTATTATTTTATTTGAATCAAAAGCCTTACCACACTGCTGCAAGCGAGGCTAAATGCCATAGGCCAAAAACCAAAAGCACCCTTTATTTCTTCACAGTCACTCTTTTTATCAAATCTTATTTCTTGCTCTGGCAATCGGGGCATACACCGTAGAAATAGAACTGATGACCCTTTACATCAAAACCGGTTTCTGTAGATACCATGTTTTCAACAGCCTTTGCTTCCAAGTGGGATACATCACATACCTTACCGCATTTGATACATCTGATATGCGGATGTTCCGTCGTGTTTGCATCATAACGGAAGCTGTCTTCGCCAGTGTTTAATACTTGAATAATACCGAGTTTGCTAAAGATTTCCACGGATTTATACACCGTAGCAAAACTCATGGTCGGGTACTCTTCACGAACCTTTTCATAAATCATTTCAGCCGTCGGATGTTCTTTGGTATGAGCCAATACATCATAGACAACAAGACGCTGCGGGGTTACTTTGCATCCGTGATCCCTCAAAATTTTTGCAAGCTCCACTGCAGTATACATTAAAATCATCTCCCTAATTAATATCCTTACTTTGGTTATTTTCCCTCTCAAACAAATAACGATTATTACAATTTAATAATATATAATTTGGTGCTAAATGTCAATAACGATTTTAAAAAACTTTAGATATTTTCTATATTCTTTTCTAATAATAATAATAATCTTTACTACTTTCGTATTTTTGCTTTTACAAACTAAATTTTTAAATCAAAGCAATATAAAATTAAATAATTGATATTATTTAATTTCCGAACATTAAATAATAAATAATAAAATCATGCCTATTTAGTCGTTTTATTATCCAGTTTTCTTTACATATTTTTGGTACCGAAAACAAATCGGTATCATCTAGTGAACAGGCAGACTGCCCGGACCAATAAGCCGTCCCTTAAGAAAAGCGAAAATGGCATTCAGTTTTCAGCACTTGACTTGAATCTGAGAACTTACTTTTATAGGTTCAAAAGGGGCTGTCGCAAGTGACCGATTTTTAATCCCTGAAATAACTTGCTAAAGGCCCCAATTTGCCTTACTTTTTAGTTGGATATGTTTTGAGATGAAAAAAGGGCGCACGAAATTAAGCAACCCTAAGTTGCTTTTTTTCGAGCGCTCTTTTTGTATCTTTTAGGCCTCTTTTTTCAGCGGATATAAGTGCAAATCCTCTTTGCCGTCTTGAACTTTGTGATGGACCTTCAGGACATTCCGTGCCATGGCACATATTCCCACTGTTACCAGGGCATTTCCTTTGCCTCGGGTTTCTAATCTTCTGACGTTTAATGAATCCTTGAGATCCGCAAAGGCTCCTTCTGCCTGTATACTGCGGTTCATCCTCAGTTCCTTACCATATTCGGAAGTAATGTTCTTCAGGGATTCTGCCCTCAATGCAGCAAAATTCTTCGAGACCACTAATTTCTTGTTTCTTTTCTCCATAGGTGTCCTGCAATTGTTCCCATGGATGCACTGTTCCTTGTAGGGACAACCGCTGCAGTCCTTACATTCGTAATATGTTTTCTCTGACACATATCCCGACCGGTTCTTTACCTGGGTTACTTTGCTGACTTTCAGCAGTCTCCTACCTTTACAGATATACATGTCTTGATCAGGCAAATATGTCATGTTTTCTGCTTTGCCGATGTCGTTCTTATACTTTTTCCTCTTGCTTCTTTCATAATTGTTAGGCTTGATATATGAAGTATACTGATTCTTCTTCAGCCAGACCAAGTTCTCTTCGCTTTCATAGCCTGCATCGGCTACAATGTTTGCAAATTTCTGACCGAAGTGGGCTTCAAATCCTTCAAGAAAAGGAATGAGTGTCCGCATATCTGTGGGATGTGCACTCACATCTGCAAACAAGGTAAAACCGGAATTGTTTGCATATTGGACATTGTATCCCGGCTTTAAGGCGCCATTAAGCATGGCATCTTCTTTCATCCTCATAAAGGTAGCATCCGGGTCTGTTTTGGCAAAGCTGTTCCGTTCCCCACAGATGTGAAGCTGCTTCGTATACACCTTAAGCCGTTTGAGATAGTTAGCTAAAATCTCATAGTACTTCTGTAGAATGGTCTTTCTTTTCCCACATCCGTGAACAAACTCGATTCCCTCAGCCCGCTTTATGACAAGCAGTTTTTTTAGGAGCTTCTTTAAATGACGGATGTGGAAAGTGTTTCCGTAACAGACCTTGATTCCGAAACGTTCCTCGATTTCGGGAACCAGTTGCTCCAGTTTCTCTATGAGTTTGTTCTGGCTGCCTAAGACTCTGTTTTTCCAAACAAATTTGTACTTGTTTGCCACAGATTCAATTTTTGTCCCATCGATGAACAGGCTATCCAGAGTGATGAAACCGCGAGCCAGCAGCCATTTATCCATCTGAATCATGAGTTTCTTGATACATGGTTTTAGATGGAGGGAACAAAATCTTGCAATGGTTGCATTATCCGGAGCTTTTTTCCCATCTAAGAGAAACATGAAATGAGTGTCTCTTTTACAGGATTGCTCTATCTTACGCGAACCACGAATTCCTTCCATACATGCATAAATGACGATTTCCAGCAGCTGAATTGGTGACGTTAATTTATTCTCGACATGAGAATACGTGTCATACAATGCCTTTACATCCATCCCTTCTACCATGGCACGCACCAAGCGAACAGGATCGTCATTAGGGATTTGTACTTCAAAATTTAGAGGAAGAAAAAGTTGATAAGAACTACCAATTTTTGTATAATCCTTTTGTGTAGGTTTGTTTTTTTGCATATTTAAATTCTACACCAAGGCGCGGTCTCATTCAATGAGGCCGCGCCTTGCTTTTGATACAAAAGAGGCCGTCGCAAAATGCGACAGCCCCTTTTTGAGCGCTTTCCGCCATCCCGCCGTCCGCATCCCGCCCGTGGGAAAAAAAATGACCAAAGCATTTTTCCAAAAACTTATAAAAATAAAAGCCTGAAATTCAGGTTATCTGCTGAATTTCAGGCTTTTATTTTTTATTTGAATCAAAAGCCTTACCACACTGCTGCAGACGTGGCTAAATGCCACAGGTCAAAAGCCAAAGGCGCTTTTTTATTTTTTCACAGTCCCTTTTTCTTAATCCCGTATCTCCACAAGCATTCCGACACGAGCAATACGATGCAATTCCTCCAGGTTTCGGTTATCCAGCCGAATACATCCTTCGGAAGCATCCGTTCCCAGGCTTGCCGGGTCGTGCGTACCATGGATACCGATGCCGTCCCAGGCGCCCCCGCTCAGTTCATTGGTATCAAGGCTCAGGAACCAGGGTCCATAAGCTCCGGCAATGGCGCCTTTACCATCTCCGAAATCATGAGTCCAGGAAGACGCATCATCAATTTCATCGATACGGAATGTGCCAACAGGCGTCATATTATCGCCGCGGCGCTGTTTCTGTCCCAATCCGCCGCGTCCTACGGCACAGGTCCATTTCCGGACAACCATATCCCCGTCATACAAATACAGCATATGTTCACTCTTATCAACGATGATTTTATACGTTTTTCCCGGTGTCAGGGACACTGGTGCTGCCGGCTTCTCCTCAGCCTTTGATGCCTCTCCTGCCTGCTGATTCTTCATAGCAGTCGTCTTCGGATCATTCGGAAGCTTTGTCTTGCCGACAGAAGTTACGACGCGGCCTTTTGTCTCCTCCGAAAAGGCTCCTGCACCTTTGTATCCCAGGGTAAAACAGCCCGTCAGTACGAGCAGACAAGTAAAAATTCCAATCAGCAGTTTTTTATGCTGGGCAATTCTAGGAAAAAATCCTTTTTTCATTGATAATTTCTCTCCTCATTTAATCCAGCCGAAATGACGGCAGGCATTGATGACTCCGCCCTGATCAACCGGGTCCGTGATGTAATCAGCCTGTTTTTTGAGTTCCGGCCGTGCATTGCCCATAGCAATTGAGAAAAACGGCGGGCGGAACATGGTGAGATCATTCATCCCGTCTCCAAATACGACAGCATCGGAAGGATCTGCTCCCAAACGCTCCATCATGCGTTCCACGCCAAGGCCTTTATCTACAGGTTCTACCAAATAAGTTCGATCGATATAATCAAGATGCGGAAGCCCAAATTGAGGAGAAGGCTCTTCTCCTTCCGGTTCCTGAGCATAAGTAACCTTGTACACTGTGGAAAGAGCATCAATATCCACGGGTGCCACGCGAGTAATCATATAATTCCGCGGATCTTTGCGGGGATAATCAGAGTAAGGCGAGTACCGATAGAATGTATTATCTTTGACCACTGCCCAGGGACGATGGATATCCGTCAGATAGTGCAGCATCTTTTTTACCGGATTCAGCGGAAGACCTTCCATAAAGATAATCTTTCCATCTACTGTCAGACTATTACCGCCGTCAGCTACAATAGAATGAATACCGTGTTTATCGGCAAACGCTGCTGCATCGCACTGCAGACGCCCTGTCGCTAGCGCCACAAAATGGCCGGCTGCCTGCAGGGCATCAAGACAGGCCTGTGCATCCGGCGGAACAATCTGGGAGATGCCGATTCCCAGGGTTTGATCGATATCAAAAAAGAAATATTTTTTTCTCATGACAATCCCTTTCATAATGCATGCTGCATAATTTCCTACCTACAAGAATGCAATTATAACACGAAGGAAAAAAAGTATCCAGAATCAGCTCCGGTTATAAAAAAGGGGAGCAGAGAAACACACCTGCATTCTCCACTCTCCTTTTTTCGCCGTCCGTACACCAGACCAGGTCTGTCTACCTGCCGTCAGCCATTTGAGATGAATCTGTTTTTTCTTTCCAGGATTTTAATTCATGGCTGACAATCCAGACCATGGTGGAATAGCTGAATGTACCGCCGATTAAATTGGAAATCGGTTCCGCTATAAATACGCCGTCGGTTCCAAGTCCCATGAAATTCGGCAACAGCAGAGTCAGCGGCACCACCAGGATCACTTTACGGAACAAACTGAAGAAGATAGCCTGCTTTCTCTTATTGAGAGCACGAAAAATATTTTGTCCCGTAACCTGAAAAGCCTGGAAAATAAAAGCAAAAAAGTACAAATGAATAGCGTGTACTGTCTCCTCGATCAACGCTTCATCCGAAGTAAAGATGCGGGCAAAAAAGTGCGGGAAAGAAGCTATCAAAATCCAGACAGTCAGGGCATATCCTACGGCCACAATGGTAGTAATCTGAATACCCCGCCGTACCTTTGCAGCATCATGTGCCCCGTAATTGTAGCTGACCAGCGGTGCCGCTCCCTGAGCAATGGTGGCAACCGGCGTCTCGATTACCTGGCGGACAGAAGAAATGATGGTCATCGCCGAAATGAAAAGAGCTCCGCCCCACTGCATCAAAGCATGATTGGCAACAACCTGTACCAGACTGTTAGTCGCCTGCATAATAAAAGGCACTACACCCAGTCCCATGATATCAAGTGCATGAGGTAAATATTTTTCACTGTCTTTTTTACGCAGCCATAACTTGAAAGACGAGAGGGAAGAAGCAAAAAAGCGCCTCACATAAAACCAGGAGAGTGTTTGTGAAATCACGGTGGCCCAGGCAGCACCGCTGACACCCATGCCAAATGCAAAAATAAAGATCGGGTCCAGAATCAAATTAGCTATTGCCCCGATAAGGATTGCAATCATTCCGGCTCTGGGATATCCCTGTGCCGTCATGTAGGGATTCATACCGCCGGAAATCATCACACAGAATGTCCCCAAAAGGTAAATCCTGAGGTACGGAACTGCATAAGGCATTGCTTCTTTTCCGGCCCCGAAAAGATGGAGCAGCGGAACCATTGCAGCTTCCCCGATAAGCAAAATCAAAAGAGCAGAAATGCACTCCAATCGATAGGCCGTATTGACAATTTCCTGCGCCTTCTTCGGATTCTTCTGCCCTAAAGCGATAGAAAACAGCGGTGCACCGCCGATTCCGAATAAATTAGTAAAGGCAGTAACCAAAACGATGACCGGAAAACAAATTCCCACAGCGCCCAGGGCCAGGGTCCCGCTTCCCGGAATTCGGCCGATATAAAAGCGGTCAACGATATTATAAAAAATCAAAAGGAGCTGGGCAATCGTTAGAGGAATTGCCGAATACAGGATATTTTTTCCGACACTCCCGCTTCCATAATCGAGTTTCCGCATCATACTCCCATCCTTTTACTTTCTGAATTAGCATGATTATACCATAATGATTCCCTGATAAGCAGAAAAAGAAGAACCCATTTTTCTTATTTTATTGAATATTAACAGACTTTTTTGTAACATCCTATTTCTATTTAAAGACATAAATAGTAAAATAAGGATATATCAATCTTGTAAGGAGAGATCGATATGGTATTTCCGTGGAATGAATATAATAAAAACAAAAATAATGGCGGGACCAAGCCCCATGACAACAGAACAACGAAGTTGATTGCGATGTTTTTGATTGCTATTCTGGCAGGCGGTCTTTTCGTCTGGACACGTTATGTCAGACGCTATCGGGCAGAAAAAGCGCGTCTTGAACAGGAGGTAAAGCTGAATCAGGCAGATAAGAACCGTGCACTTCAGGAATTCAAAAAAAGGTTCAAATCTTCCCAACCGCAGGTTCCTGCTGCTAAAAGCCAAAGTGGTTCTCAGCTTCCTTCCGGATCAATTCCCCACAGCAATAAAGGGAATGTCTCTGCACCGGCTCCCGGGCAGCCCCATTCTAATATAAAAGCAATGCAGCCAACTCCCATCACGCCGAATAAGCCACGCTGAGCACTTCGGCACAAAATAAAACAAAACGACTAAAATGAGGTGTATTTATGGCAGGACAAGATAATCCTATGGACTCTTTTGCGACCCGGCTCGGGTTTATTCTGGTATCGGCAGGATGTGCTATCGGTATTGGCAATGTTTGGAAATTTCCTTACCTGTGCGGTCAGTTTGGCGGAGCTGCCTTTATCCTGATCTATTTGATATTTCTTCTTATTATGGGCATTCCCGTCATGGTCTGTGAATTTGCCATCGGCCGCGGCAGCCGCCGCAGTGCCGCCAAGAGTTTTGACGTACTGGAACCGCCCGGCACACGCTGGCACAAATTTAAGTGGATCAGTATCATCGGCTGTTACATGCTGATGATGTACTATACGACCGTAACAGGCTGGATGCTCTACTATTGCTATCTTCATTTCAGAGGTGCCTTTATCGGAGCTACTCCAAAAGTCATCGGAGCCGCATTCGGAGCCATGCTGGGCAGTGCCTCTACAATGATGTTCTGGATGGTACTTGCCTGCGTCATCGGTTTTTTGGTTTGCTATTTCGGGATTCAAAATGGCGTTGAACGCATTACGAAGGTCATGATGGTCGCCCTGCTGCTTTTAATGGTTGCTTTGGCCATCCATTCCGTTTTCCTGGAAGGCGCAGAAAAAGGAATCGAATTTTACCTGGTACCCAATTTTGATGCGATTAACAAAATTGGCTGGGGCAACGTAATTTTTGCCGCCATGAGCCAGGCATTCTTTACGTTGTCCATCGGTATCGGCGCTATGCTGATTTTTGGTGCCTACCTGCCCCGCGGCCGCAGCTTGCTCGGCGAAGCTGTCACCATCACAGCGCTTGATACATTTGTAGCGCTGATGGCCGGCTTCATCATCATCCCGGCCTGCTTTGCCTATGGCATCAAACCGGATGCCGGTCCGAGCCTCATCTTCCTGACCATTCCAAACTTGTTTGCTCAAATGCCGGGCGGTCAGATTTGGGGTATGTTGTTCTTTGTTTTTCTTTCCTTTGCCGCTTTGTCGACGGTCATTGCCGTCTTTGAAAACCTCATCGCCTTTGGGATGAACCTCTTCGGCTGGCAGCGCAAAGAGAGCGTTATGATTAACGGCATTCTTGTAGTAATCCTGAGTGTCCCTTGTGTCCTTGGTTTTAATATCTGGTCCGGCTTCCAGCCACTGGGTCCCGGTACGGGCATCCTCGATTTGGAAGATTTCATCGTTTCCAATAACCTGCTGCCATTAGGCAGTCTTGTCTTTGTTCTGTTCTGTACAAAGAAAAACGGCTGGACCTGGGAAAACTTCCTGGCCGAGGCTAATGACGGTCTTGGTACCAAGATGCCTGCCGGCGTTAAGAACTACTTAATGTATATCCTTCCGCTCTTTATCCTGACAATCTACCTGAAGGGCTACTACGACATGTTTGTGAAGCAGGGCACCGGTGCTCTCATCAAATGGTTCTGCATCGCTGCCTGCTTCCTGTTGTATATCCTTTACGGAAGCATGGGGACAGTTAAGAGCAAAAAATAAAAATATCTGCACAAAAAAGCGGAACCTCTCCAGCCTGAGCGATATGGGAGATTCCGCTTTTTTATGCATTATGAAAAAAGACACGTAAAACAACTTTGTGACGCGCTTATTCCTTTAACAATACATTCCCCCAATTTGTTCCAAGGAAAAAATATATATGAGGTATTTTACCCTATTTCAGTTTACAGATTGAAACAGAAGAAATCCGGAAATTAATCTAATCTCTTTTAAAAAGTAAGATGGAAAAATCAGCACCGGGGCTGTCGCATTTTGCGACGGCCCCTTTTGTATCAAAAACAAGGTAAAAGCAAGGCGCGGCCTCATTGAATGAGACCGCGCCTTGGTGTAGAATTTAAATATGCCAAAAAACAAACCTACACAAAAGGATTATACAAAAATTGGCAGTTCTTATCAACTTTTTCTTCCTCTAAATTTTGAAGTACAAATCCCTAATGACGATCCTGTTCGCTTGGTGCGTGCCATGGTAGAAGGGATGGATGTAAAGGCATTGTATGACACGTATTCTCATGTCGAGAATAAATTAACGTCACCAATTCAGCTGCTGGAGATCGTCATTTATGCATGTATGGAAGGAATTCGTGGTTCGCGTAAGATAGAGCAATCCTGTAAAAGAGACACTCATTTCATGTTCCTCTTAGATGGGAAAAAAGCTCCGGATAATGCAACCATTGCAAGATTTTGTTCCCTCCATCTAAAACCATGTATCAAGGAGCTCATGATTCAGATGGATAAATGGCTGCTGGCTCGCGGTTTCATCACGCTGGATAGCCTGTTCATCGATGGGACAAAAATTGAATCTGTGGCAAACAAATACAAATTTGTTTGGAAAAACAGAGTCTTAGGCAGCCAGAACAAACTCATAGAGAAACTGGAGCAACTGGTTCCCGAAATCGAGGAACGTTTCGGAATCAAGGTCTGTTACGGAAACACTTTCCACATCCGTCATTTAAAGAAGCTCCTAAAAAAACTGCTTGTCATAAAGCGGGCTGAAGGGATCGAGTTTGTTCACGGATGTGGGAAAAGAAAGACCATTCTACAGAAGTACTATGAGATTTTAGCTAACTATCTCAAACGGCTTAAGGTGTATACGAAGCAGCTTCACATCTGTGGGGAACGGAACAGCTTTGCCAAAACAGACCCGGATGCTACCTTTATGAGGATGAAAGAAGACGCCATGCTTAATGGCGCCTTAAAGCCGGGATACAATGTCCAATATGCCAACAATTCCGGTTTTACCTTGTTTGCAGATGTGAGTGCACATCCAACAGATATGCGGACACTCATTCCTTTTCTTGAAGGATTTGAAGCCCACTTCGGTCAGAAATTTGCAAACATTGTAGCCGATGCAGGCTATGAAAGCGAAGAGAACTTGGTCTGGCTGAAGAAGAATCAGTATACTTCATATATCAAGCCTAACAATTATGAAAGAAGCAAGAGGAAAAAGTATAAGAACGACATCGGCAAAGCAGAAAACATGACATATTTGCCTGATCAAGACATGTATATCTGTAAAGGTAGGAGACTGCTGAAAGTCAGTAAAGTAACCCAGGTAAAGAACCGGTCAGGATATGTGTCAGAGAAAACATATTACGAATGTAAGGACTGCAGCGGTTGTCCCTACAAGGAACAGTGCATCCATGGGAACAATTGCAGGACACCCATGGAGAAAAGAAACAAGAAATTAGTGGTCTCGAAGAATTTTGCTGCATTGAGGGCAGAATCCCTGAAGAACATTACTTCCGAATATGGTAAGGAACTGAGGATGAACCGCAGTATACAGGCAGAAGGAGCCTTTGCGGATCTCAAGGATTCATTAAACGTCAGAAGACTAGAAACCCGAGGCAAAGGAAATGCCCTGGTAACAGTGGGAATATGTGCCATGGCACGGAATGTCCTGAAGGTCCATCACAAAGTTCAAGACGGCAAAGAGGATTTGCACTTATATCCGCTGAAAAAAGAGGCCTAAAAGATACAAAAAGAGCGCACGAAAAAAAGCAACTTAGAGTTGCTTAATTTCGTGCGCCCTTTTTTCATCTCAAAACATATTCAACTAAAAAGTAAGGCAATTTGGGGTCTTTAGCAAGTTATTTCAGGGATTAAAAATCGGTCACTTGCGACAGCCCCGGTTTGCTCTGGGGCTATAAGCCCCTGTTACCGGCTGCGTCTCAAGGCGCTGGCTTGGCTCAAGCCGTATTGCCCTTGACTCGTAGCTACCCTTAAAAGGGTGTTTGTATTACTTGCCTGGACCCCTGAAGGGGTCTTCGTATTCCTTTACGCTTAATTTATCCATTGCTATATCTCGTTTTTCCTGCTCTCGGATATATTTTGCTATTGTGGCCTCATTGACTCCTACTGTACTTACGTAGTAGCCTTCGGCCCAAAAGTGTCTGTTCCCAAATTTGTATTTCAAATTTGCGTGTTTATCAAACATCATCAGAGCACTTTTCCCTTTCAGATATCCCATAAACTGTGCTACGCTTAGTTTCGGTGGTATCGATACCAGCAGGTGTACGTGATCGGGCATGAGGTGTCCCTCTATAATTTCGACTCCTTTGTATTTACAAAGTACTCGGATAATGTCTCTCAAGCTTTCTCGATATTGATTATAAACAATTTTTCTTCTATACTTTGGGCAGAACACTATATGGTATCTGCAAATCCATCTGGTGTGGGCAAGGCTATTAGCCATCATTGCCATAAAAATCATCCTTTCTATAGGACAATACGGTCTGAGCAGCTGTATTATACCTTGAAAGGGTGATTTTTTTGTATAACAATCGACGCGCACCCGCATAGCGGGTGGTTGTTTGTTTCGCTCGCGCCTTATTCAGTCGCGGAGCTCGACCAGCTAAAGCCAAAAAATAAAAGAAGACTCGAAGCAATTATAGTCTCTTCGAGTCTTCTTTATAACCACATAAGGGTTTATAGAGGGGCGCTAATAGTCCTACAATAGAAAATCATAGAATTATTTAAAACCTTTTTATGTGTTATGAAAATCAGCTCATTATTTTAATATCAAGCTCATAATAAGGGTAGCAATACAAGCTGATCCAACACTTATAGGAACACCGATAAATATCTGTCGTGGGAAAAGCCAGTCACGTTCTTCATCGTTCTGGCAAGAGCCCTGAATAAGCGAACCTCCGGACGAAAATGGGGAAATATTGGAAGACTGTGCTCCGCAGACAACAGCTGCAAAAAGAACAGCAGGATTGAGAGCCGGATTCGCCGCACACATAGCACCTACCACCGGATACAGGGCCGGGGCTACCACGCTCAGCGTACTGCTGAAGAAGGACATCACGGCACCGATAAACGCAAAGGCCACAGGCAGCCAGAAAATAGGAATATTTCCACCGATCCAGGCACCAATAATATCAATCAGACCAGCCTTAACTGCCACTTTAATCAGCATCCCGACACCACAAATCATGATGATGGTATTCCAGGGCACTTTATCTACAACGGCTTTCTGGGAACCCAGATGCATAAACAACGCAACAACCGACATAACAATGCAGACCAGACCAATATCTATGCTGGCATTGACTCGTGAAATAACAGCATTACCAGGCATTATGATATGCATAATTGGGAAAATCAGAACTAATACAATGGTAAGTGCCATCAGCATCAGTGTCTTTTTCTGCGTTGCGTCAAACGGCTGGGGACGAGGCACTTCCAAACTTCCCCGCACGCCTTTTCCTAACAAGCGTTTACCAAGAATATAAATTAACAAAACAACGATAGGGTAGACAACCGTGACCACGAAAAGAGGAATCCCCATGACAAAAGCCTGTTCTTCGTAGCCGGCATCTTTAATGAGCCCCTGAAAGACAACACCAGATCCGCTCGTCATAAGATTGGCTCCGGACAAGGCTCCCCAGTTAACGGCTGAAGCCCCTATCAACTTATTCTGGTGTGCTTTTTCGCAGAGAATCAGCGTCATAGGACAAAAAACAGCCATAACAGTAAAGAAGCCGGCACCTAAAGCAGCAACAAAAACACTGGCTAAGTAAATGATCAGCGGCAAGAAATCAGGGAATTTGCGAGTCGCGTACAATGCGTAGCCGGCAATTTTCTCCATCGTGCCGTTAACAACGGCAAAATTATAAAATAAACCGACGGAAAAAATGACAAAGAACGTACTGATAGGCCAAAGCGCAATAATGGCTTTTGGCTTCATTCCCAAGCCAAAACAGCCAATAAAATAGGCAAACGTCATGGCGAAGAAGCCAATGTTATATTTTGTTTTAAAGCCTAAAACAATAGCGATGACAATACTGATGACGATAATTATGTTAATCATTTTTCTACCTCACGAATAACATCATTACGCTATCCTTACGATACGTAACAGCGCGGCATACTGTCTGATTTACTGCAGGTAACCCAACAACTTCTTCCGAACCGGTCCCCGCCGCGGCATATCCCAGAAGCAACATGCAGCAGACAGATGCTTCAAATCCTTCTCTAGTAAAAAGTTACTTACCGCATTTCAGTATAATTCGACTCTTACTTGTTTTAATATTCTTTTTATTTATCTTCATTGTCATCCCCCCTCTAATCCGCCATTTAATTTTTGTTTATTAAACAGTATCACCATAAATACTTCGTTGAAAAATACAGAATCTATATAGGGGCATATGGATTTTTATATAATTTAAACGAACATCATCAGTTAGCGGAAATAAAAAAGAGGCTGCGAAAAATGAAAATTCATTCTTTCGCAGTCCCTTTTTTGCCTTTCATCATCCGCAAAGTTCATTATGTCAACGCACGTGAGGCTAAATGCCAAGACATCTTTTTATTTTTTACGGTCTCACCTATTTAAAACGTATAAATCAAGCTGCGGAGAAAAGCCAGTAATTTTTCAGTCATTGATGAGCGATAAGCACCTTTAGCTACCGACACATATAGCGGATAATAGGCAGCGTACTTAGGATCAATAAAAAAATAAGCACGTCGTTTCAGCTCGGCTGACAGCTGTTTTCGCGGAAGCAGCACGGTAGCATAGTTAACTTGTGCAAGCGCATCCAGGGTAATAAGATTTTTAGACTCCTGGAGGATTCGAGGTTCTATGCCCGCACGCAGGAAAACTTCGTCACATAGTCGCCGGCTGCGCTGCTGCGGTGTGGTAATCGCTATAGGTTCATCTTGCAGAAATTTTAAATCGAGATAAGGACGATCATCTCCTTCTCGATAATAAATATACCGCTGGTAATGACTTTGTTCCGTAGGAATGATAACAAAATCGTCATGGCTGATTTCAAAATTTTCCAATCCATCCACCTGGATAGGAGGGTGAATCAAACCAATATCTACAGTGCCATCCAGGATTTTTCTTTCAATGATTCCACTATTGTTTTCAACAAGGGTAACACGCGCCATAGGATATTTCTTTTTGAACTGCGGCAGAAAATAAGGAAGACTATAAGTTCCCTGAGTACCCGTAAGCCCCACTCGTACTTCCCGGGCTGCATTACTCCGAACTTCTTCTATCCGTTTTTTATAACGATATTCATCGCGTGCCACATTTTCGGCAAAATCTAAAAAGATGCGCCCCTCTTCCGTTAAGGTTACGCCACTGGTGTTTCTGACGAATATGGAAGCTCCTACTTCTTTTTCAACTTGCTTAATAATTTGAGAAAGCGCCGGCTGAGCAATAAAAAGCTTATTCGCAGCCTTTGTGATGCTCTTTTCCTGTGCAACTACCATCATGTATTTCAAATTTTGAATTTTCATGAATACATCCCTTCTCTCTAGTTCTATTATATCTAGTTTTATAATCACCTGTCTATTTGGAACAGAGAAATAAAGAAGATATACGAGAACTTTATGTCTCCAGGCAATAATGATATTATCCATTATTTGAATTCTCCGATATATTTGACTTAGACAAAATAAATTAAAGGAGGTTCAGTTTATGGAAAGTTCAATCTTGTCCTTTCAGATGCCAAAAAATGCCTGCAATTCTCATCTGCACATTATTGATCCCAAGTATCCCAATAATGGCAAGGCAGCCGCCCAAAAGGGGACAGTAGAAGAATATCGCAAAATTGCTGAAAAATTGGGCTTTGAGCGGGCTGTATTTGTACAAGCAAAAGTATTTGGTACCGACAACACCTGCTTAACTGACGCCATCGCTGCTTACGGCCGCAGTAAAGCCAAGGGAATTGCAGTCGTAAACAACAGCATTTCCGATGCTGAACTCCGGGATTTGGAGAGGAAAGGCGTCGTAGGGCTGCGTTTCAGTCTTTGGAACCCCAAAAATGCAGTTGTTTCCTATGAGGACTGTTTACCACTTGCAAAACGCATTGCCGATATGGGATGGCATGTTCAACTACACATGGGTGCTGCTCAATTATTGGAACATGCTGACGACCTCAAAAGTCTGCCCTGCCCTATCGTCATTGACCATATGGGGCGCCTTGACCCTGCTAAAGGCACAGATGACCCGGCGTTCCGTTTTATTTGTTCCCTGATCGATGCAGGACACACCTGGGTAAAACTCAGCGGTCCCTATTTAAACACAACGGTAGGAAGACCTTGGCCTGATGCAGCCAAAGTAGCCAAGGCAATTGCTTCTTACGCACCGGAACGTGTTGTTTTTGGTACCGATTTTCCACATACAACAGAAAAAATAAAACCCAGTGAAATAGAACTGACAGAATTGGCCGCCTCTTGGTTCCCAACCGCGCACGCTCGCGAACTTGCGCTTGTCAAAAACCCGGAAGAACTTTACGGCTTTGGAAAATAGTTTTTCACTGAGCCAGTGCTGACTGGCTCTATCAAGATAAGAAATAATATCCGGATATAACTCAACTCTTATTATTACAGTCCAATGAACCAATGAAATGTATTTTTTGCGGATTGTTACCGTCACTTTCCCTAGTCGTGTATATGAAGCAGCGATATCAATTTATAACGACGCAGCAAGGGAGTTTAAATAAAATCCTTATATCCCCATGTAGAACCTGTATTTAACAAAGAAACAGCCGGATGGTAAGGTGATGGCAGCAAAGATGAATTGGATAAATTTTTAAGGAGGTGCTCTTCTCTTATGGAACTCAAAAAGCCAGCCGTCGCTGGAACCCTGGAATCCAGTGACGCCATGATTACAATTTATCCCCAGGCCGGCAAAGGAATCGACATTAACCTGGAAAGTGATGTCAAGGCCATGTTTGGAGACTCCATTGTGGAGTCTGTACAAGACGTACTTTCTCAATTTCAAGTAAAAGATGCCAAGGTAGAAATACAGGACAAAGGCGCACTTGACTGCGTGATTCGTGCCAGACTTGAATGCGCCATCACCAGGGCTGCCGAACAGCCGTATGACTGGTCAAAGGAGGATGCAGGCCATGTCTGAAACCAGATTAATGAGAACTACTTTGTACGCAGGCGGAACCAGTCCGGCTCGCATGATTCAGGCTGGTTTCTATGGAGAAGACTGCCTGGTCTACGACTTGGAAGACTCTGTTTCAGTCGGTGAAAAAGACGCAGCCCGTTTTCTCATCTACAACCTGATTAAAAACCATCGTCCCAATAATAAATATGTAATCATCCGTGTCAACGGCATCTATTCCGATTTTATTGACGAAGATCTGGAAATGGCCGTCCGGGCACAGCCTGATGCTATCCGTATTCCGAAAGTAGAGTACGCTGATGAAGTCAAAAAACTCGATGCCAAAGTAACGGAAATCGAGAAAAAAGCAGGTGTCGAGCCGGGTAAAATTCAGTTCTGGTGCAACATTGAATCCTATATGGGGGTCATCAATGCACTGGAAATCGCTAAATCAAGCCCCAGAGTAGCCGCTATGGCTATCGGTGCTGAAGATCTGACGGCCAGTATTGGTGCAGAGCGTACGAAAAAAGGCTGGGAAATCTTTTATGCGCGAAATGCTATCCTGATGGCCTGCCGGGCCGCTGGCATCAGTGCACAAGATGCCGTATTTGCGGATATCAATGATGCCGACGGATTAGCCGAAGATTTGAAGATGACTCGTTCGCTTGGTTTTGACGGCAAGACCTGTGTCCATCCGCGTCAGATTGAGGCTGTTAACGAATGCTTCACGCCCAGCATGAAGCAAATCCGAAATGCACAGCGCGTTCTTGCAGTATTGGACGAAGCTGCTCGTAATCATACAGGTGTTTGCACCCTGGACGGCGCCATGGTTGATAAGCCCATGGAACTACGAGCCCGCCAGACGCTGGCTAAGGCCATTGCTGCCGGTATCAAAGTAGGAGGTTCGGAAAAATGATTGTAAATAAATTAGGGCGCGAACTGCCTGAAACAATTGGAACTTATAAGGTAAAGCCTTATGCCGGCGCACATGTTACCCCAGCCCCGACTACACCTGTTGTAACCAAAAGAACACAGCGTCTGCGCATTCCCGGTGAGTCAAAACTGCTTCCCGATTTAAAAGCAGCTATCAAGGCTTCCGGGCTGAAAGACGGCATGACAATTTCTTTCCACCACAGTTTCCGTTCCGGTGATAAGGTGATTGGTCAGGTTCTGACGGCAATCCGCGACTTGGGCATCAAAAACTTGCGTTTTGCTCCGAGTGCCGTTGTAGACCTGAAGAATCCTTCTATTGTCGATTTCGTTAAATCCGGCACAATCAACCGCATTGAAGCCAGTGGTATCCGCGGCTCGTTAGGTGATGCTGTACTTCATGGTGCCCTTTCTGAACCGGTTATCCTGAGAACGCATGGTGCCCGTTCCCGCGCTATTGAAACGGGCGAACTGCAGATTGATGTTGCCTTCATTGGTGCCTCTGCTTCTGATGACTATGGCAACAGCACGGGGCTCATTGGTCCGAATGCCTGCGGCGCACTTGGCTATTCTTTCGTCGATGTGCACAATGCCGGCTGTGTAATTGTAATTACGGATAACCTCGTCGAATATCCCTGCATCCCGGCAAGTATCAGTCAGCAGTATGTGGATTATGTCGTCAAGGTTGACAGTATCGGGGATCCCGCAAAAATCGGATCCGGTGCTGCTCGTTTAACCAAGAATCCGCGTGACTTGATGATTGCAGAACGCGCAGCCAAAGTTATGGCCGCTTCCCGTTTCTTCAAGAATGGTTTCTCCTTCCAGACGGGTGCCGGTGCCATCAGCATTGCTACGACCAAGTACCTGGCCGACTGCATGCGCGCCAGAGGTGTAAAAGCCAGCTTCGCCCTCGGTGGGATTACTTCTGCCATCATTGATATGTACGATGAAGGCCTGGTTCGTGCAGTTGAATGCAACCAGTCTTTCGACTCGGTAGCTGCCAAAGCCATCAACGACCGTCCGGGTGTAGTGGAAATTGACACAGAAGACTACGCCAGTGCCTATACAAAAGGTGGTTTCCTGAACCGCGAAACTTTCGGTATCCTGGGTGCCCTAGAAGTTGATACTGATTTCAACGTCAACATTTTGACCGGTTCATCCGGTGAAATGCGCGGCGGTCTTGGCGGCGGCCCGGATGTTGCAGGCGGCGCACAGGTTTCCATTGTCACCATTCCCCTGATTCGTGGGCGGACGCCTTCCATCGTCAAGCACGTGTTTACGGCCTGCACGCCTGGCGAAACGGTAGCTGTTGTCGTTACCGAAGCCGGCATTGCCCTGAACCCGCGTCACAAAAATTATCAAATGCTGAAAGAGGATCTGAAAAAGACCAGCCTGCCTCTTGTTTCCATTGAAGAGCTGCAAAAGATGGCCGAAGATCTGACCGGCGTGCCAAAACCAATTGAAACGACCGATGACGTCGTCTGCATCGTTGAGTATCGCGACGGTACCGTTGTCGACGTTATCCGCAAGTTAAAAGAGTAACGCTGGGAAAAGAATAGAGAATCTGTCAGAACTGGAAGAAAAGGGCCGTAAAATAGTGATGGATCATTGTCTTACGGCCTTTTCCCATAGACTGCGAATTGCCGCTGGAGACAAAATTGCCGCCACAATTTTGTCTTAAAATAAAAACGGTTTCCTGAATTCAAGCCATAGAACAAAAGCGCTTTTCGTCCTAAAGCTATCCGCAATCTGCAATTATCCTTAAGGGCTGTGAAATAATGCGTGTATATTACTTTCACAGCCCCTTTTTTGTGCCACGGTGATTCAAATTTCCATACCTTTTCAGCATGGTGCTCTATGAAAAACAAGTATTTTCTCGATATTCTTTTTAAAAATATAATAGTGTCAAAGGGATTGAATGCCAGCTAAATCATCCCATGGATACGTTTTTTCGATAGAGCGTCATAAAAGCATGAAAGGATATGATAACAATGAAATCACTGGTCGCTTATTTTTCTTACAGCGGGAATACCAAGCGGGCTGCAGAGCAAATTGCAAAAGCCGTGGGAGCCGATCTTTTTCCCATCGAGCCTGCCGCTGCCTATCCCGCCAGTTATAATGAGTGCCTCACAAGGGCACGGGATGAGGAGAGCATCAGCCGCCGCCCTCAGATGAAAGTCCAGCTTACACAGGCCCAGCTGGAAACGTATGACACGATTTTTATCGGTTATCCTATCTGGTGGTATAATGCCCCGATGATCATCTATAGTTTCGCGGAATCCCTTGATTTCAGCAATAAAAGAATCATCCCCTTTGCCGTGTCCGGAGGAAGCGGCATCAGCGGTTCTGATACGGCGCTCAAGAAAATATGCAAGGGTGCCAAGGTTCAAAAAGGCACTATGCTGAATGGTTATTCGGCGGCTGATATCAGAAACTGGGCCCTTGCCGCAATAAAATAAGAAAGCAAAAATAGTCAAATGAATAGAAGAGAATTCTTAAAAACCTGTGTAATCGGTTCGGGAAAATTATTTTGTTTGACTACGCTCTTCTCCGCCTTTCCTGCAGCCGCACTGGCATCTGAAATTCACTATTTTGCAGGCGACAACTGTATCGGCTGCGGTCAGTGCGCTGCCGAATGTCCTGCAAACGCAATCCGAATTGAAGATGGAAAAGCCGTCATTGATCAAATTTTGTGCCGCCATTGCGGAACTTGTTTCGATATATGTCCAAGGCAGGCGATTGAGAAAAATTAACCCCCGCTGGAGAGAACTATAGAATAGTTTCCCTTTAAAACGAGCGAAGCCGTGGAAAATGAAAGCTCATTTTCCACGGCTTCGCTCGTTTTTTCTTATCTTTTTACCAATTCTTTCCACGTAACTTCGGGATGATGGTATTGATCTTCTTTTAAGATGTGCCGGCCGCGAACCGTCGTCGCCTGAACAGGACAAGCATGCAGGCAGGCAAGGCACTCGGCGCAGTGATCCTCGTGCACAGCCTTCCCGTCTTTTATAACGATATTATGCACCGGGCAGAGGCGTGCACAAAGGCCGCATCCCGTACAAATATCGTTGTCTACGCCCAGGTTAAAATACCAATGAGAAAAATCCTGTCCCGGGCCGGTTTGGAACAGGATTCCCATCAAGGAGGACTTACAGAGGCTGCGATCTTCCTTGCGATTTCTGACTCCTTCCGCAATACCTTCTACCACCAGCGGCTCATTATCTAGTTTTTCCACAGCATACCGGATATGACTGCGGATTGCGGGCGTACTGTTTGCCACCATAGCGATCATTGCGCCGTAATCAAGACGTCTGCCTTTTGCCTGAAGAAGCGTATCGACGGTCTTCAGAGAAGAACCAATCGTCGTCCCGCAGGTAGCGACGCCAAAGAAATAACCCCTTGGGGAAAATGTACTATTTTTCAAAAAAGCCCGGACCGGTCCGGGGATTTCTCCAAAATATACCGGAAAAACAAGTCCTGTTACCTCTTCGTCCTGACAGTCCACGCCCATTGGACTTATAAAAGCAATAGGCTCGTTCAGGGCTTCACCCAATTTTTTAGCCAGGTGGTAGGAGTTACCTGTCCCGGAAAAATAATATATCATCTTAGCATCCCTCGATCTTATACTCTGCCGGACCCATCAAGATTACGGCGAATTCGGATGGGTCTTCCCGCATCATTCAAAGAAACGTACACAAAAACAGCATCAGCCGCTTTGACCCAAATGCCATTTTCTTCTTCAGGCTCCAAAAAGACCTGAATTTCGATATCCATCGAGGAGCCGCCGACGCGGACGACTCGTCCTTCCAGCTTCAGCACCCTGCCGTAATGGATGGGCACATAAAAATTCATGGATTTGACGGCAGCTGTCGTGACCCGCGTCCAGGCAAAACGGTGCGCTGTAATGCCGGCAAGTTCGTCCATCCAGGCCATCAGCCGTCCGCCGAAAAGATGGCCGGAAGAATTTGCCATGGAAAGCATGACGGAGCGTTCCATCACTGCAAGCGGTTTTTCGTGCTGCATCATAATTGATCTCCGAAGTGCTTCTTAAGAAGCGTCACAAAAGCGTCCGCAATGAGGCCATTTCCTTCGGCTGTCGGATGCAGTCCGTCAATAAATAAAGAGTGACCGGCCGCTTTCTCCCCAGCTGCCAGAACTTTTTCAAGATCCAGTGTCGGAATCCGGCGGCGTTGTGCTTCTTTTTCAAGCCAGGCCCTGTACTCTTCCAGTACTTTATTATGCTTATCTACTTCACTGGGAATCTGCCAGCCTGCATCAGCACTCTCAGGCCGCGTAAAGCTGGGTTGTCCCAGTACAATCATTTTAATACCGGCATTTTCTGCCTGATCAAGCGTTACTTTAATATTTTCTTTAATCTTTTCCAGAGGTTCATCAAGCAGCACATCATTGGTACCGCACAGGATAAACACACCATCTGGATTTTCTGCAATCACATCGGTCCGGAACATGCCGCGCATAATCAGGGTCAGACGACCTCCAGCCGCACTATTGACGGCTTTAAACCCAACTTTTTGGGCAGCTGCTTCCGGCCAGGATTCTGCAAGTCTCACATTGGGACAGCTCACAAGGCTGTCTCCGACAAAAACGAATTTCATCATTTTTTCTCCTTTTGGACAGCTGTCAACCGTTCGCGGATGACTTGATCGACTTTCTCTGTCATCGGTACAGGCACATGATAACGCTTGCCCATACGGATAAGAAAGCCGGAAAACATATCGAGCTCACCTTCTCTGCCCATTGCAATGTCACGAGCCAGCGAGCTGCTTACCGTTTTATCTTCTTTGGTACAAATCCGGTTGTACTGAGCTTCTCCGATTCGGTTAGGCAGGATGACACCCATAGCATCTGCTACGGAGCACACTTCTTCAAGAAGTCGCTGGATAATCGTATGGCTGCCCTCCTGGGCGAGCACCTCACCCAGCGTCATGCCGTAATAAGCGGTTATCAGGTTGTAGGCAAAATTAAAGACATATTTTTCCCACGTCTCCAGACGGATATCGACTGCCTGGTAAGCTCTCATACCCGGATGATTAAGCAAGTCATGAATTTCCTCCAGGGCTGCCGGATCTTCGGAACCAACATAAATACGTACTACATGGCCACGCTGGTGAATGGAATAGTCTGATGCCACTTCACTATTGATGTAGAGAGCAGTGTCCACAACAATTCCTTTATCCAGCACGCGGCGAATCCATCTTTCATGTTCCGCACCGTTCATCAGCGGCACCAGAATCGTATGTTCATCTACTGCCGGTTTGATATTTCTGAGTGCCTCTCCAAGAGCATCTGCTTTGACACAGATGAAGATGACATCCTGTACACCTGCATCAGCAGCCTGTCCCAATACGGGAACCTCCACATGCCGGTCTCCCAGTGCCTCGCTGTATACGGAAAGGCCATGGGCTTCCAGATATTCCTTATGTTCGCCCCGTTCTACCAAAGTAACTTCCCCGGGACAATATTTATCTAAATACGCAGTGATGTAGCCGCCGACACCGCCGCCGCCAATTACCATAATTTTCATGTACTTCACCTCTTGTACTTCCGATGCCGACCGCACGTCATTTCAAGACATCTGCATTAAATATCCTTACTGAAATCTGCACCGGCGTTCAAAGCTTTCAGTGCATTGACCGCCACCTGGCTCATCAATTTGGATCCTACAACAAGCGCCTTTTCGTTTGGACAGCATTTTGAACTATGCAGTCCGTAGACGGGCTCTCCCGGAGTACCAACACCGAGCCACAAGAAAGAACCCGGCACCTCAGTCAGATATACGCCGAAATCTTCCGCCGTCAGGTCGGGATTGACGTGGGGTTCCACAGCATCTTCCCCGAGCACTTCCCGCGCAGTATCTGCGACGAGTTTGGCAGGAACCGGCCAATTCATTACGACAGGATAGCCGCGATAGTAGTCGAATTGATAGTCAACTCCCGCAGATAATTTCAGTCCTTCCAGCATCCCTTTGAGCCATTCCGGAATATGATTGCGGGTTGTCTCGTTTAACGTCCGAATAGTGCCTTCCATTACCACAGAACTGGGAACTACATTGTAGCGCGAGCCGCCGTGAATCGTACCGATATTGATAGTCGCTGTATCCAGCGGGCTGACCCGGCGGGCTACAATATGGTTGACCTGTTCGAGGAAATCTGCCGCTGCCATGATCGCATCGATACCTTCATGAGGGTGTCCGGCATGGGAAGTGCGGCCTTTGATTTCCACCCGGAACCGGTCAGAACCGGCCATAAGAGCTCCCGGTTTCACTCCAATTTTACCTACAGGATAATTCGGCCATACGTGCAGGCCAAATACGCCCTTCACATCTTTCAGGAAGCCGTCATTCATCATATAACGGGCACCGCCAGTCGGAGAAAGTTCTTCCGAAGGCTGAAAAAGGATACGGATACTGCCTTCGATTTCGTCCTTGCGGCGAAGCAGGCGGAGTATCGTCTCGAGCAGTGTCGCCATGTGAACATCATGACCACAGGCATGCATCACGCCTTCACTTTCAGAAGCAAAAGGCAGCCCTGTCTCTTCCTTGACGGATAAAGCATCCATGTCGGCCCGCAGGGCAATCATCGGTCCCGGTTTGTCACCCTTGAGTGTCGCCGCAATGCCGTAATGACCTTTGCCGCGCACAGGATTGAGCCCTAAGTCAGATAATATACCAAAAATCTTTTCCGATGTATGCTCTTCTTTTGTACTGACTTCAGGATGACGATGGAACCAGCGCCGCCATTCAATACATTGTTGTTCCAACTCTTCCTCTGTCATATGCAGAACGTCCATGAGGGTACCTCCTAAAATGACCACTATATAACGTATTTTAACATTTTACCCATGGTTTGCAAGAAGGAGCCACAGTCCTGAATTCTGCGGCCTGCGGCCTTTAAAAAAGAGACTGTGAAAAATGAAATTTCATTTTCCACAGCCCCTTGACTATTTACGCATACTCCTGGCCGCCCCAGAGAACCACCGTGCCCTCTTTTAAAGATTCCGGTACATTAATGATCCGCTGGTTTCGGCTCCCCTTAAACCGCAGGTTGATATCCTTTTCGGCCTCGACAAATTCACCATCCACAAGAATATCGATATATCCCAGCATTTCCCGTGTAACTTCGGGATCACCGAGTTTTCCGGAAAGGATTTGGGAATCGAGTAAATACCCGCTGTAACACCAGATGGTTTTCTTCGGGTAACGTTCCCGTATGTGCCGGAGCAATCCAACAAGGACAAGTTGATTTTCCGGTTCGAACGGTTCCCCGCCAAGCAGGGAAAATCCTCTGATATAACTCGGCGCCAGTGCTTCCAGGATTTCCTGAACCTGCTCTTGCCCGAAAGGATGACCATAGGCAAAATCCCATGTTTCCTGATTGAAGCAGCCCTTACAGTGATGCCGGCACCCGCTCACATAGAGGGACACCCGCACTCCGGGTCCGTTTGCTACGTCTGTTTTTTTAATGGCTGCGTAATTCAACGCCAACACTCCCTTTTATAAGTGTAATACCCGGGCTTTAATTTCCTTGGTTTTCCCCACATTCCAGAAATTTTCTCCAAGATAGCCGCAGGTCCGGCGTACTACGTTCATCTTACGCTGGTCCTTATTGTGGCACTGCGGGCATTCCCATTCAAGATTATCATTAATCTTGATTTCTCCGTCAAAGCCGCAGACCTGGCAATAATCGGACTTAGTATTGAATTCAGCATACTGGATATTATCATAGATAAAATGAACCAGGTCTTCGATGGCAGTCGGGTTTTTCTTCATGTTCGGAATTTCCACATAGGAAATGCAGCCACCCGTCGAAATCGGCTGGAACTGATTTTCAAAAGTAAACTTGCTGAATGCATCGATTTTTTCGCGGACATCCACATGGTAAGAATTCGTATAGTACCCTTTATCGGTAATATCTTTGATTGTACCAAAACGAGCTTTATCGATGCGTGCAAAGCGATAGCAAAGTGATTCAGCCGGTGTTCCGTAAAGAGAGAAACCCAGACCGGTTTCCTTACGCCATTTCTTGCAGGCTTCATTCAGATGCTTCATCACGCGCAGAGCAAATTCTTCGCCTTCCGGAGTCGTATGGCTGACTCCCTTCATGGCTACCGTGCACTCATAGAGACCGATATATCCCAGAGACAGCGTAGAATAACCGCCTTCCAGGAGCTTATCGATGGTCTCACCCTTCTTCAGGCGGGCAATGGCACCATACTGCCAATGAATCGGAGATACATCGCTCTTAATGCCTTTCAGGTGGTTATGGCGTACCATCAATGCCTCGCGGCAGAGTTCCAGGCGTTCATCGAGCAGCTTCCAGAACTTATCTTCATCACCTTTGGCAATAATACCGATTTGCGGCAAATTGATGGAAACGACGCCCTGATTGAAACGGCCTTCGAATTTGTAGTGGCCGTCTTTATCTTTCCAAGGGATCAGGAAAGAACGGCAGCCCATCGGAGAAAACACGTTTCCTTCGTAGTTTTCGCGCATCTTCTTAGCGGAGATATAATCCGGATACATTCTCTTGATGGAGCAGCGCACGGCCAGCTTCGTCAGATAATCATATTTACCGCCGTTCAGGCAGTTATTTTCGTCCAGTACATAAACCAGTTTCGGGAAAGCAGGCGTGACATACACACCGGCTTCATTTTTAATTCCTTCCAGACGCTGCTTCAGAATTTCCTCGATGATTTGGGCATTTTCTTCAATGTATTCATCATTCGGATCCAAATGGAGGAAGAGAGTAACAAACGGAGACTGGCCATTGGTCGTCATAAGGGTATTAATCTGGTACTGAATGGTCTGGACACCGCTTGAGAGTTCTTCTTTCATGCGGGCATCCAGCACTGCTTTCATTTCCTCTTCTCCCATCTTGCCGTGGGAGGCTTCGAGCAGGCGTTTCTTAAATTTTTCACGGCTGCGGCGCAGGTATTTGCCCAGATGAGACACATCGACAGACTGACCGCCATATTGAGCAGAAGCCACGGAAGCAATAATCTGTGTCATCACCGTGCAGGCTACCTGAAAGCTCTTTGGGGTTTCAATCAGTTTGCCATGCATCACAGTACCGTTATCCAGCATATCACCGATATTAATCAGGCAGCAGTTGATCATGGGCTGAATAAAATAATCGGAATCATGGAAATGCAAAATGCCTTCATCATGGGCCTTGGAAATTTTCTCCGGCAGCATCACACGGCGCGTCAAATCACGGGATACCTCACCGGCAATAAGGTCACGCTGTGTAGAAATCATGACGGCATTCTTATTGGAGTTTTCTTCCATGACGTCCTTATTTTTATTACTGATAAGGGAAAGAATGGATTCATCCGTCGTGTTGGCTTTACGTACAAGGGCGCGGTTGTAGCGGTAAATGATATATGCTTTGGCCAGTTCATAACGGCCGCGCTTCATAATCTGCTTTTCCACCATGTCCTGAATATCTTCTACAAGCAAACGTTTACGTTTCTTTCCTTCCACGTAAGAAGCAATTGCTTCCACATCCTCCTGAGGCAGGCGTTCTGTCTCATCCACAGCTTTGTTTGCCTTCTGAATGGCGACGACAATCTTATTGCGGTCAAAAGCTACAGTAGTCCCATTACGTTTGATGACTTGCTTCCCCAACGGCGCCACTTCCATCTTCCTCCCATCAAATTCAATTGATAAATAGTAAAAATTGATATTCCAATCTAAAAGAAAACAGAAATAAATACAGTTCCCTTTCGGAACCGCATTAATAGAATACACCAAAAAGGGAGCCTGTGCAACTATATATTGTGGTTTTTATGTCATTTTTCGACAAATATACACAACAGGTAGTTTTGCACATGGTAAACAGACAGGCGTTACGTTTTACTTATTTTTTTGCTTATTTTAATTTTTCCCGTTTTCCTTTAAAAAGAGGAGGAAAGGAAACAGTAATGCCCTTTCTGAGCCTTTAAACAGGAATTCCTATTGTTTACAACTTTTTATGGACAAGCAGAATTTTTTCGAATATTTTCTCCCGAATCATTTGATGAAAACAGGGTTGTGAAAAAATGGACATTTTTCACAATTCCAAAGAAGCAGATGCCATGAGCAAAAAATCTAAAAGTCCATGTTACGAATATACGTGGCTTTGCCCGAAAATACTAAAACAGCTGCAGACCTACATTAGGGACTACAGCTGTTTTAACCCATTAAAAGCAAAAGCGCCGCGTCATTTTTCCTTTACAAGTGATCCGCGGCCAGCAGCTTTACGCTTCGCCAGCCTGCTCTTTGGCAAGACGCGTTTGAAATTCTTCTTTTACGACCTTTAATTCTTCCGGATGATAAATTAGTTCAAGACAGGTATCCGCAAGAATCTGAGCACCAAATTTAACGGCCTGATGGGCTTTTTCTGATTTACCGGCATCGATAAATGCCTGCGAATGGGATGCAGTTCCGTCAGGCACAAAAGCCACACGGATACAGGAACCGGGGACCCGATGCATAACGTTGGCAAAATCTGTAGAACCCGTCCTTTTTCTGGGTTCCTGACAATTCGGGGCCCCTAAAGAACAGGCATGTTTCATCAGGATATCATTTAAGGTCAGATTGGGAATTTTGTTATCCAGAATCTTCGACACCGTAAAATCAGCCGTCGTTTCAGTCATCAATTCAGCGCCGCGCACAATCTTTTCAACCCTTTGCAGCACAGATTTGACTGTCCCCACCGTATCGGCGCGCACGTAAAGATCAGTCTGGGTATAACTGGGAACAACATTAGCCTTCGTCCCGCCCGTATCCATAATGTTATAGTGAATTTTAACATCTCCCGGAACGTGTTCCCGCAGGCATTCCAGCGCATGAAAAGCAAGCATCGTCGCATCGAGGGAACTTCTGCCGGCTTCCGGTTTCAGTGCAGCATGAGCCGCCTTACCGTGAAAGACCAGATTGATATCCGCACAGGCCAGGCACTTAATATCTGTCTGAGTGGCCGGTCCGCCGTGCATCATCAGTGCCACATCCAGTTCTTCGAAAGTAATTCCATTTTGGATCATGATATATTTGCCGCTTATATTTTCTTCTCCTGGCGTGCCATATACGGTCAAAGTAAAAGGTTTATCCCCGGCGGCCTCTTTCAAAGCGCAGGCAGCGCCTAAAATAGCAGGTCCCTGCATGTGGTGCCCGCAGCCATGGCCCATTCCGGCCAGCGCATCAAATTCGCATAAAAGACCAATATTGGGGCCGCCTTCACCATGCTGCCAAACAGCTTTAAAAGCCGTCTCAAGACCTCCCAGGCCATGCGTTACCGTAAAGCCATGGGCTTCCAGATACGAAGTCAGTACCTTGTGGGAATATACCTCATGGGGTCCGATTTCAGGATGATCAAAAATATCATCGGCCATTGCGGTCAGGACAGGTAATTCTTTTTCAATCCAGGTATTTACTTGCTGCTGCATTTCTTCTTCCATTTCAGACTAACTCCTCTCATTTAAGCCAGGTGAATGACTTGTGCCAGCGTGGTCAGGAGGCATCCCGTTACCAGCCAGATCAGGAACAATTTCCACATGAATTTAATCCAACGGTCGTAAGGAATATTGGTGACACTCAGAGTTCCCATCAGTGCCGTAGAAGTCGGCAGGATAAAGTTGCAGAAGCCGTCGCCAAAGTTAAAGGCAAGAATCGCCGTCTGGCGAGTAACTCCCAGCACATCGGCAATAGGGAGCATGATAGGCATTACGGCTACGGCCTGTCCGGAGCCGGAAGTCAGGAACACGTTGATAATCGTATTGGCAATGACCATACCTGGAGCAATGAGTACAGCCGGAAGCCCCGCCATCATGTCAGTCAGGTAATGCACAATGGTGTAGGTAATCTTGCCATCCGTCATAATGCTGCTAATGGCCGTAGCCATTCCGATGATATAAACAGCGCCGAGCATCTTCTTACTGCCATCAATGATATCCTTGCAAATCTGATTGGGACTTGCTCCGGCAATCGCATCCGCTACAACCGAATAGACCAAGAAGGCCGCAGACATATAGTCCATGTTCCATTTCCAGAAGATAGAACCGTAAATGACAAGGGCAAACATGGCCACCAGAAGCACAATTACAAGCAGCATACGGCCTGTCAAATGGCTGGCTTCATCAAGATTCATGCCGCCGGAGGTATTTTCTTCTCTTTCCTTATCGAGTTCATACATCGGGCTGAGTTCCGGTTTATTCTTGATTTTCAGCGCATAGCGAACTACGTAGATACTCGTTACAATGTAGAATACGACAAAGCAGAACGAACGGTACCCCAATCCGGAATAAGGCGGCAGCCCAGCAATATTCTGGGCAACGAGTGTGGTGAAAACATTCAGAGTCCCCGTAGAGAACCCGATAGCACCGCCGAGCACCATGATAGCTTCACCTGTAATACTGTCCAATCCCATAGCCATACTGAGCATAACCATAACCGGTGCAAACGGGATGAACGTATTTACACCCTGCGTTGTACAAATCAGGCCAAAGATCAGCATCAGAACCGGAATAAATACGTACAGACGGTCCGAGAACTTACGAGCACCGCGGGCAAGCAGTGCCTGCAGAGCGCCGGTCTTCGTCACAATATGGAACACGGACCCGGCCATGAAGATAACCATCAACAGCGAAATACGTTTGGAAAACGCCTTTACGATATACAGAGGAATTTTGATAGGATTGACCGCTGAGCTGGCCACAAATTTGAAAGTAGCCGGGTCCACCATTTTCTGGCCCGATGCGTTCTTTACAAACTCATAGGAGCCGGCCGGAACAATCCACGTCAGCAATACCGCAGCCAGGATCATCACAAAAATAATGATAAAGGTATGCGGTACAGTCACTTTTTTCACAGGTGCCGCTGTTGTAGTTTTCATAGTTATTCAGACTCCTTCCCTACAATACTTCCTGGCATCAATTCTATTTTGATGATTTTATTGTAATGAAAATTATCTGACTTTTCCAATTGTTTAATTTCATTGCCTGATAAATTTTATCTATTAATTTACAGAAAACTAGTTTATAATAAAGGAAATTTATTTGTAAGGAGGGACCCAGAATGATACTAAACCTGCGCCAGCTTCTGTATCTGACGACACTAGCCGAAACACACAGTTATCACGCTGCCGCAGACCGGCTCTTTATCACGCAGCCTACGCTGAGTATCGCGGTCAGAAAGTTAGAAGACCACCTGGGATTCCCACTCTTTGAACGTTCCAGTAAAGGAATCGAACTGACAAAAGCCGGCGAACTTGTCATTGACTACGCCAAAAAAATGCTGTCCCTTGATGAGGAATTGGAAGAAAGGCTGGGGCCTTCCGTAAAGAGAAAAAACAAGAACTCCATGTCGGAACTTACGCCATGCTGTACTTCCTGCTTCTGGACTCTTTTTTGCCTAAAGTAAATACTACACAACTGCCTTTTACGCTGAAATTACAGCATGAACATAACGAAGCACTCAGAAAGGGTTTGCGTGAAGGCCGCTATGATGCCATCCTCTGCATCCAAGATAAACCGGATCCCGGGGTCAAGACAAAACTGCTAAAACAGGTTCCCCTGCTATTGGTACTTCCGGAAAATCATCCAGCATGTCAAAAAGCGATTTCCATTCCCGGAGAACGTTTCCCTTACCTGCCAATACATGAACTGGAAGGCGAACGATTCATTATTCAGCAGCCTGCCCAACAACTGCGCTGGCAGGAAGATAAACTGCTCCATTCCGGAAAAATCAAGAATTTCTCTACTTTTGAAATCGATAGTACGCCAAATGCAATGCGTCTCGTGTCAGGCGAGAGCGGCGTTGGTTTTCTGATGGAATCTTATGTAGGGTCAGTCACACAATTTAAAAACCTTCGTTTTTTCCGCACCGATACTCCTAAAAATACCCCGTGGCTGATGGTATGCTATCTTCCCAATCAAAAAAAGAACCCACATATCAAACAACTGCTTCACCTGTTGGAAGCTTCCGCGAAAAAAATTTTGTAAAATATAAAGAGACTGTGAAAAAACCTTCATTTTTCACAGTCTCTTTTTCGCATGTCGCCGGACACTGGTCGCAGATTGCTCAAGGTTCGAACCTGAAGCTATCCTCCATCACGTCTACATCCCTCCTCCCGACTACGTGAAAGGATGTTGTAGAAGAATACAAACCACCTGCGTCGGTTTGCCTCAAAAAAAGACTGCCGCCCAACGGACGACAGTCTTTTTATTTTGAGAATTACAGGCTTTCTGCGAATGCTTCCAGAGCGGTCGTAGCCTGACCAAAGTCACGGGTCATTTGATCTACGCCAATCTTGACGTGAGGAATGTGATGAGCATCCAGAGCCTTCTTCAGATCAGGATATTCCATTTCTTCAGGGTCGCAGAACTGCATCATATAAACGATAACGCCTTCAGCGCCGCTTTCCTTTACGAGGCTGCAGACATGTTCGCTTCTGGTATTTTCACGATAGGTCGGATCATACAGCAGCACATCGTTCTTCTGCTTGGAGAACTGTACAGCCAGTGCAGCCAGGCCATTATCCAGATCTTCCGGAGCATCTACTGCAAAGCTGCGGCTTTCATAAGCGCAGTCATCAGCAGCAACGACAAGTTTGTTGTCATCCATAGCCTTCAGGATGCCAGGCATGTTGTAGATGATGCCGGAAACAACGACCTTATGGCCATCGAACTTGCCGACAGGAGCAGCAGCCAGTTCCTTGTTGAGTTCTTCCAGCTTTTCGGTGTATTCATCCTTCAGCATGAAGTAAGCAGCACGCAGGATGGCAGCACGAGTGGAAGCAGAGATCAGGTCAGGATGAGCATTTGCCAGTTTGCAGAATTCACGGCGGGCAGCACGGCTCTTGTTATACACTTTGATGGCATCGCGGATGGCATCGTTAGTGATTTCATGGCCGCAGATTTCTTCCAGATGACCCTTTACTTCATTGTAAGCGTCATAGGTGAACTGTCTGCCGGCTGCAGTCTGACGAACCTGAGGATGTGCCAGGAAAATAACCGGCATCTTACCCTTCATAGCGACTTTGAAGTTCTGGCTCATAGGACGCAGGGTATCGCACAGAACAGGCGTAATAATGCCGTCCAGGCCGTCCAGCGTACCATCCAGCAGCATTTCCAGGGACAGCTGAGCTACTGTGCAGTAGAAGGAAGCGCAATATTCCTTGGAACGAACTTCCTGTTTACCGTTGCAGCCCCATACACCCATAGGAACCATTCCAGCTGCATAAACCAGTTCTTCAGGAACATAGTAAGGCAGAACACCGATAGCCTTCTTGCCTTGAGCTTTATATTTGGCCAGCATGGTCTTCGGGCTGGCAGATACTTTCTTAAACTCTTCAATAAGTTCACTGATAGCCATTATTTATTCCCCTTCTTTGCGTCATTTGCTTCCATGGCTTCGACCAAGCCTTGTACACGGGTTTCATACTGAGCAGCGTTGAAGTTTCTCGGGTCAGCCTGGTCGCCGTCGAAGCCGGCGGTCGGGATACCCAGATCCTTCGTGAAACGACGCTGCATTTCAGGCATGTAACCACTCCAAGGTTTGCAGGAACGGTTGTAGTGAACCAGAACGCCGTCAACCTTGTTGTCGCGAATCAGACCTTCACGCCATGCCACACCTTGTTCGATGCTGACGGAGTTCGGGGCCTTGCAGTATGCTTTTACGAGTCCATCCAGGTTGTCGTAAACGAAACCAAATGCCGGAGCATATACAACACCGGTGATGTTCAGGCCGTTGGCCTTCAGAGGTTTGAACAGAGCCGGCAGTTTCGGCCAGCAAGGAATACCTTCAAACATGATACGATGCTGTTCTTTGAACGGAGCCGTCGTGGTACCTTCCTTGACATGCTGTTCCAGTTCGCTGGCCAGCAGTTCGAAAGCTTCAGCAGCTTCTACACGGCCACGAGCCGTAACGACGTCGGCCATGTGGTTGAACAGGTCGAAGCCGTTGAATGGAGACGGTTTGTACTGGAGGTAATCGCAAACTTTCAACCAAGCCTTAGCGGTACGGTTTGCGTTCTGGCAGCATTGTTCGAACTTATCTTCATCGAACTTCTTGCCGGAAATCTCTTCCATTTGACGAATAGCCGTATCGAGCTGAGCACGAATATACTTTACGTTGGCTTCGTTGACATGGTCGAATTCGTTGTAAGGAACGTCGATCATGATCAAAGGAATGTTATGACGACGAGCAATGTCTTCATACCACTTCGTCATGCAGTTGCAAATGTTGTTGCAGCACAGTACGAAGTCCGGCATCGGCATCGTCATCTGACGATACTTATGCAGTGCATTCTGACGGCGGGTCTTTTCTTCGCCATCGGGCAGAGCAGCAATTTCATAGATATTATCTACGGTTGCATAAGGCTTCAAGGTCTTCGGATCGATGACAGGCTTACCATCGGCATCGAACATCTTCTTGCCGTTTGCATCTTTCTTCTGCTTGCCGCTGTTCGGGTTAATGATATAGTTACCGTCTTTGTCCATCTTGTTGGCGCCACGGTAACCGGCAGCATATGCCAGGGAAATACGGGCATAGCCGCAAATATCGTTATCATAGCCAATATCTTCAGCAGCCTGGCACATTACTTCGCCGTCGCGGTTAGCGGCAATGCCGGCAGCCTGGTTTTCAGGATAGCCTACGTGCAGACCGAAGGATTCAGCCAATTCGCAGGGGAATTTGGAAGAGGACCAACCTACAGGCTGGCCTGCTTCTTTTGCTTCACGCAGTTCTCTGTAAACCTTTTCTACTACATCTCTTAAAGCCTGGACGCCAGGGCTTACAACTTTCGCCATAATTATCCTTCCTTCTTTTATAAGTAAAAAGCTTATTTAGATGCTTTACGATAGGCATACAGCGCAGCACCAAGAGCACCATTGTACTGGGCCAGCGGGGACGTGTGGATTTCTACACCCAAACCCTCCCGCAGGGCATCTACTACGCCGTAATTCTGAGCAACGCCGCCGGTCATGACGACATCCTTCACCACACCAACGCGGTTGGCAAGACCAATCACGCGGCTGGCCACTGAACGATGGATACCGGCAATAATATCAATCTTGTCCGTACCTTTCGACAGCTGGCTGATTACTTCGCTTTCAGCGAATACCGTGCACGTGGAGCTGATGGCAATACGCTTCTTGGACTGAGCACCAAGCTTAGCCAGATCTTCCACCTTGACCTCGAGCACACGAGCCATTACATCAAGGAAACGTCCCGTACCAGCTGCACATTTATCGTTCATCTGGAAGTTGGTCATTACGCCGTTTTCCACATGGATAACTTTTACATCCTGACCGCCAATATCAATAACGGTGTGGACATTCGGCCAAATGAAAGATGCGCCCTTGGCATGGCAGGACAATTCACTCATTTGCTTGTCCGCAATGCCCTCCAGGGAGTTACGGCCATACCCTGTTGCCAGGGTATACGCCATATCTTCCTTCTTCATGTGCGCATTTTCGAGGACTTCAGAAATCGCCCGAGACGGGCCGGAAGTACCGGCCCCAACGTCCACGAGGGATTTGGCGACGATGTCTTTTCCATCTTTGAGGATAATGCATTTGGATGCCGTGGATCCGACATCAATGCCAAGTGTATAAATACTCATTAGTTGCCTGTTCCTCCACAAGGATTACTTTTTCACGAACGTATCAAATTCCCTGATAGCTCTAGGCAGCATCATCTGATGGAACGGGCAAATGGACTGCGGATTCTGATAAGCAGCTTCAGTGAATGCTACTACATAGTCACGCAACTTGGAGAAGTCTACCACTTCGTCTACCAGACCAAGTTTTGCGCAGATCTTCGGACGGGAATTGGTGTGGAAAGACTGGATCAGGTTGTTCATCTTATCGATGGTCGGCTGCAGATCCTTGCCGGCTTTCTTATCCTTTGCGAGTCTGCGGGAGTACATAGCCACAGCAGCGGTTTCACCGTTCATTACATAAATCTCGGTAGCAGCCGTGCCAATGGAGAATGCGTTCGTGCTGCCCTGAGGACCGCCCAGTACGTAGTGAGCAGCGGCGGAACCTTTTCTCAGGGTAATTTCGAATTGCGGAATATGGGAGCTCTGGATGGAATAGATCAGGGACTGACCTAAGCCAAGCAGTTCAGCCTTCTCTGCATCGTTGCCTACATCGATACCGGAAGTATCCTGAATCCAGATGATCGGCAGACGGTCTCTGGCGCACAGGGTAACAAATTCGTTCATCTTAACGAGACCCTGACGATAAAGCTTACCGCCCATGCCTACAGCACCCGTCTTGTATTCAGGGTAGTTCATCAAGAGGCCCATGAAGTTGGCAACTACACCAACGAGCAGGCCGTTGACTTTAGCCATACCGGTAATCATTTCGGGGCCATAGCCCTTCTTGTATTCCTTGAATTCACTGTTATCAAACAGACGGCCGATGACATTGTACATATCATAGGCTCTCTTATCGTTCAGAGGAACGAGAGAATACAGATCATCCAGAGGCAGAGCCGGTTCTCTCGGATCATCTACACGGAAGAATTCGGGGTCATACTTCGGCAGCATGCCGATGTATTTCTTGATGCCTTCCAGAACGCCTTCTTCGGAAGCATATACTTCACGGAAGAAACCGGTCTCGGTGTAGTGAATATCTACAGCTCCAGGAGGTTCTACCTTCTTGCTCTTAGCTACGGAATCAGCAATCTGTTCTGCACCTTCCATATCGATGTAGCCCTTCGGGCTCATGCCGCCCAGGATGCCGGCGCCGCCGACAGCCATGTTGGCTTTTTCATGAGCAATCAGGATGGTCGGGCTGATGGAATGGTAGCCGCCGCCGGCAGGGTTGGTTCCATAGATGCCGACGATGACAGGAATACCCAGTTGGTTCAGTTCAGAGTTGCGATAGAACGGAGTACCACCACCACGGCGGTTAGGATAAACCTTTTCCTGTTCATCGAATTTAACACCACTGCAGTTCAGGACATATACCAGAGGAATATGCAGCGTCTTAGCCGTATCGGAAGCACGGAGCAGGCATTCAGCCTGGCCCGGTACCCAGGCACCGGCCAGCTTCTTGTTATCGGAAGCTACAATCACTGCCCATTTGCCGTTAATACGGCCCAGGCCCTTGATGATGCTGACAGAGCCGTTCTTGTTGTCTTGTGGGTTAAACAGGGAGTTCAACGGTCTGAAAGTGCCCGGTTCAACCAGCTTTTCAATACGCTGCAGTGCGGTCAATTGGCCGGATTCGTTCAGGGATTCATCGCTGCGGCCCGCAGACTGAGCGGCCTTAATCAGCTCATGAATCTCTGCTTCAATCTTCTTTAATTGTTCTTCATTTTCAGGATTTGCCTTTTTCAACGGTTTGCCGACTTGAGGCATCTGTTGAAAATATCTAGGCATTGAATAAAAACCCATTATTGGTTGTCCTCCCTATGATTGAGTTATTTCTTTTCTTCTACAGGAACCTTAATGAAAGCCTGGCCCGGATCGATTTCTTCACGGATCAGTTTAATAACAGCAGGATCCGGAGCTTCCAGTTCAACAGCTCTGGAAACATCAATTTCAAAACCGGTGTTTTCAATGACATCTTCAGGAGAAGAAGTCGGATAGTAACCAGCCAGATACATTCTCTTCGTCTTTTCGTCGAATTTCAGAATGCCGCGGTCGGTAACAACCATTTGAGGACCTACATCGCCGGGCAGACCCAGTCTTTCACGTCCGCCAGGGCCATCAATCCAGCCAGGGCTGGTGACATAGTCAATGTCTTTCATGAATCTGCGTTTTTCATGCTGCATCATGATGATGGTGTTGGAGTAGGTAGCGATACCGTTAGCGCCGCCGGAACCGGTGAAACGGGTTTTCGGATGATGATAATCACCAATGGAAGTGGAGTTTACGTTGCCGTAAGCATCAATCTGAGCACCGCCGATGAAAGCGATCAGACGATTTGCATGATGCAGGTATTCATTGATTTCGAAACCTACGAAGCGGATATTAGGCCAAATCGTACCGCAGTGAGCCATGAATCTCAAGTCACCAACGGAACGAGGTACTTCAACAGGGGAGCAGTCCATCAGGCCGCTCTCGACGATGATATGGCAGTCAGGAGCATAGACTCTCTTTGCAACGCTGGCACCAATCAGAGGAAGACCGGTACCTACAGTGACAACCTGACCATTTTTAATCTGCTTGGCAATGGTCACAGCCTGCATTTCTTTGTTGGTATAATTCGTGTAATCAGACATCCTTATTTGCCCTCCTTCGTCATATCAACGTGATAGCCCAGACCAGGAACAACCTTCAGGTTGATCAGGCGGGTAGCACCGAGCTTGTTCAGGTATTCGTCATGATCCTTTACGTCGAAGATCCATTCTTTGCAGAACTTATCGAAGTCTTCCTGAGTCTTGCTGACGACGTCGTAAACCTTCAGGAACGGATTATCGTAGTCGTACAGGCCATAGCACTGAGACGGATGAGCGCCATAAGGAGCTTGTACCACGGCGTCTACGCACATGCAGGGGATATCGTTCTGAGTCGGATCTCTGCGGATTTCTTCATTGCTGATAATCTGTTCGCACGTAACAATCGTGTGCTTAGCAGCCATAGCAATATCAACATCCTGGAACTTACCGCCCCAGATGCGGACAGTGCCGTCCGGAGAAGCTTGCTGTACGTGAATGATAGCTACATCGATTTCAGGAACAGGAATAGCCAGGACGCGCTGGTTCTTGTTGAAGGGGTTTTCAATTTCTACAAACTTGTCATCAGGAACCTTATCCAGGGTCTTGCGGACTTCCTTGCTGATGCCCCACTCTTTTTCCAGACCGGAGCCCTGCATCAGGGAAACAGGCAGGAACGGAAGTCCCAGTGCAGCAGCATGCCACATCAGGTAAATAACATCCTGGGAATAGTCTTCCATAGTCAGCTTGCCGCCTTCGAACCATTTTCTGAAACGTCTGGAAACGTTGGTTACGCCAGAGTTTGCAGTATAGCAGTTGATGTAAGCTTTTACGCGGCCATTGCCGATGAGCAGATCCCAGTCACCGCCGGCTGCACCACCAAGGCCCGTCAGGTCGGTAATCCCTTGTCTCAGGATTTCGTATACAGCAGCATACGGTTTACGGTCAGTAGTGAAACCACCTAACGCGATGTGGTCTCCAGTGTGGACATACTTTGCAATAGCGTCATGTAACGTCATTACTTTACTCAAAGCAAAAACCTCCTTACAAAAATATATTCTTTTGCCAATCCTTGCTGAAGATTTCGGAATTCTCCTTTAATAAAAATCATCCATCCCCCTTTTGTTCAGAAATTATCGAAGTGGAATTCCAAAGGTTACGTCTCCATAGTACATTTGGATTATAACACAAATAACATTTTTTTTACATTCTTTTAGGCCATATTCTTCGATTTTTATAAGTTTTTTATGAATTCTAAAAATTTAATTGTGCTATGTTAAATACTTTCGTATTTTTCTCTTTAGTTTATTAAATTCTGTATACAACTCCCAAAAAATCACGTAAAACGGCTCAAAAAATCACATAAATATTGCAAATCGAGCACAAAAAGCAGGACATATTCCTCTATAGGAAGACAATTCATCTCATTTTCAGGACTTTCTTTTTTCCTGCCGTTCTAAAATATGTCTTACCGTCTTCCGCAGCTCCTCCGGATCATTTTTCAACGTCCGATCCTGGATACGCTGCAGAAAAAGCGGCAGAATCCGTGAAAGCTGATCCTGCGGCACGCCCATTTCCAGGAGCTGCCTGCCGTTGATGTTGAGGTCAGACGTATGGACAGGCATCAGATAGGCCATCCTGATCAGCCGCTCGCCATACATCTGGGCGTGAATGACATCGCTGCGTGTCGCGGCAGTAGCAGCCACGTCAGCTACACAGACAGCGGTCAGCTGCTTAAAAGCCTCAGCCATTTCCTTATTAAGCCGGAAGTGACCGCTTCTTGCCTCTTTCCGAAGCCAGCGCCAGGTAGCCTCATCTTCAAGAGCACTCGCAAAGCCGAAGTGCATATGACTGCGCACCAGCCAGGCAACCCGGTCAGTCAGCGGTTCCGGGAGACGCAGACGCTCCATAATGGTCCGGGCCATGACAGCGCCCACCTTTTCATGACCGTTATCATGGGGCAGTCCTTCCTCGTTATAGGTCCGGACGCCTTCCCGCCCCTTCCCGATGTCATGAAGCAGCACGGCCCACCCGGTTGCCAGCTGACGGTCGGTCTTATTGAGAGCCACTGCCGTATGAGTCCAGACATCATAAGGATGGAAGGCCGGATTCTGGGGCACACCGACAAGTGCTTCCAATTCGGGGAGAATAGGCACAGGCACATAGGCTCCATGAGCCTTGATACGGCAGCTCTGCGCCGCCAAATGGCTCTTTACCATAAGATCCATGCCCTGCCCCGCCCAGGCGCCGCAAAGCAGTTTATTGAGCTCAGAGCGCACACGTTCCAGGGACAGACCACTGACGCGGTCCAGGTTAGCCTCAATGGCAGGCAGAATTCCTTCGTGAGGCGTAAAACCAAGCTGTGCAATAAAACGGCAGGCACGGAACATACGCAGGGCGTCTTCCTGAAAGCGCTTCTGTGCATTGCCTACGGTCCGAAGGACGCGTTCCCGCAGGTCATTCATTCCATCAAAACAGTCGATGATACGTCCGCTGCGATCAGCTGCCATGGCATTAATAGTAAAGTCGCGCCTTCCCAGATCATCTTCCAGCCGCTCACAGTACCAGACCTCAGCGGGCCGGTGGGCATCACTGCCATACGTTTCATTGCGGTAAGAAGCGACTTCCACGGTATGACGTCCCAGCTTCAGGTTGACCACGCCAAAGTTCTGCCCCAGGGTTCCGATGACATCGAGGCCGCTCCGTCCGGCAGCCAGTTTGATTTCATCCGGGCGGGCGTTGGTTACAATGTCATAGTCCTCCGGTGTACGGCCGAGCAGCATATCCCGGACAGCACCACCTACGACATAGGCCTCAAAGCCCTGTGCCTCCAGAAGCTTCATTACCGTCACTACATAATCGGGAAACGTCAGTTTCATTGTCCTCACGCCCTTTCGTACTCCTTAAGCAGAATGGTTCAGGATAGTAAACGTACCGGCTGTCAGGGCCGGGTCACTGGCTATGCGAATATGACACTTGAACTCCTCTTCCATATCACGGACACCGCGGATTGTCAGCCATTCATACACCTGCGGGTGCACCGTGACAAGCAGACTTCTTGCCATGGCGTGCTGCGAGTACAGGCCGCGCAGGCGGCGCCTGATTTCCACATAAACCGTTTCCGGGGATTCCACGCGTCCGCTGCCCTGACACATAGGGCAGGTCGTATAAAGGGCTCCTGCCAGATTGCGCCGGGCTTTCCGCCGCGTCATTTCAACAAGATTCAGCCGGGTAAATCCAAGTACCCTCGGTTTCATCTTATCCGAAGCGAAGGCTCTTTTCAAGAGCTGCAGGACTTCTTCCTGTGCTTCCTGCGTATCCATGTCGATAAAATCGGCTACAACAATGCCGCCGATGTCCCGCAGACGCAGCTGGCGGGCAATTTCCACCGCTGCCTCCCGGTTTGTCCGCAGTGAAGTTTCCTCGCGGCTTTCGCCTTCAGCATAGTGCCCGCTGTTCACATCGATGACCGTCATCGCTTCCGTATAGTCAAAAACCAGGTATCCACCGCCGGGAAGCCAGACAATCCGGTCGGAAACAGCTGCAATTTCGTTATCCAGGCCATAATGGGTAAAAAGATCTTCTGCTTCCATGTACAGCTCGGTATGTACCGACTGCAGTCCCATATTCTCCAGGAGTTCCCGCACGGTACGATAGGTTGCAGAATCATCCACGATAATCTTATGGATTTCATCCGTCACATAGTCCCGGATCATGCGGATAGAAAGATCCAGTTCGCGGTAAAGGAGCTGCGGTCCGCGCCCCACCTTGCTCCGTTTCTGGATAACCTCCCAGTTATGGAGAAGCTGTTCCACGTCCGACTGAATTTCCTCATCTTCCGCATCTGCGGCAGCGGTACGCACGACAAGCCCCATACCATCGGGCAGACAGCGTTCCGCCAGCTCACGGAGGCGGTTGCGTCTGGTTCGTCCCGTAAGTTTCCGCGACAGGGAAACTTTTTTGCCAAACGGCTCCAGCACTACATAACGGCCGGGAAGGGTAATATTTCTCGTCACACCGGGGCCCTTGTTGCCGCGGCAGTCCTTGACGACCTGTACCAGAATCATTTGTCCCTGAGTCAGATGATCTTCACTGCGCAGCGTCAGGAATCCGTTTTTCCCGAGATTAAGATCGATGAACGCCGCCTGGATACCCGGCACCACATTACGGACACTGCCGCGATATATGTTGCCGACAAGATTTTCCCCGCTGCGCCTTTCGACGGCATAGTCCTGCAGTCTGCCATCTTCAACAAGGCCCATCCGGGTTTCTTCCGGTCTCACACTTACGTAAATGGTCTTCATGGCAACACCCTTCTGTTCAGGCCCTGGAAGCTGCAAGGAGCGGTACTTTGCGTCCGCCGTCATCGCGGGCATAAAGATCGGTACGGCCGATATCCGCCGCGTCGAGGTTCAGCGCCAGGCCAAATTGTTCCCTGAGGACCTGCAGAAATTCCCGGGCCTTCATACTGCCTGTAGGCGTGATTTTGCAGTCAAAAGTGAGCTCCAGTGCTTTCCCGTCCCAGGCATAGTGCAGCTCAGAAATAAAGTCCTTGACGTCAATCGTCCGCGGTTTTCCCTTACTCTTAGTGTGTTCCTTGGTAAAAGTAACTTCCGGTGTGATTTCATAGGTTCTGAGTGCCGCTGCCGGATCTTCCGAACAGGGCACGCTGACGTGATAGGACGCGCCGGCAGCCCTTGCCATCAGCTTGGGAGCCTTATCATCCGCCAAATCGGCTGCTACCACGTGAATCCCCATGGGAAGGTTAGCGGAAAGCGCTTCCACGAGATCCGTAAGGGGGCGTTCTTCCCGCAATTTCAGTTCCATAAATTCGCACTGACTCGTCACGCCCACGCCCAGAGCCGAAGCCAGGGAAAAGCGCATATGCGGATTGAAACCCTGAGAATAAGCGACAGGAATCCGTGCCCGCCGGATCGCCTTTTCGATGGTTTTCTGGTATTCCAGATGGGAAATGAAACGGATACCCCGTTCCTTCGTAATCTGCACTCTCAGTTTCACTTCGTCCCATCCTCCCAGTCGATAATTTTTACTCCCAGGTTCTGACAGACTCCGCAGCCCGTACAAGTTGAGCGGCGGCAGTCATGCGTCAGAGCAGCCACCTTTGCCCGTTCCATCTCCTTAGCGAGGAAAGCACGGTTCACGCCGCAGCTCGTATGCTCCCACGGAAAAATTTCATCCTTGCCGCGTTCCCGCTGATTATAAAATGCCATATCCACTCCGGCTTCCGTAAAAGCCTCCTGCCACCGCTCAAAAGAAAATAGTTCACCCCACCCGTCAAAGCGGGCACCTTTTTCCCAGGCAATATAAATGGGGCGTGAAAGGCGCCGGTCCCCGCGCGCCAGAACCCCTTCCATGAGGCTCGTCAGGGAGTCATGATACTGGTAATGTACGTTCTTCAAATAAGAAAAAGCTTCCTTCAGCAGATTATGCTTCCGGTCAAACTCTGCCTTCGTATTCTGGCCTACCCATTGAAAAGCCGTATACGGCTTGGGGACAAAGTTCGACACGCTGACCGTCACTTTAGCCCCGTAATGACCGGTCACTTCCTTGTACTTGCGCTGCACAGCCTGAGCCAGTTTAGCAATGGCCAGGACATCCTCATCAGTTTCAGTCGGAAGACCAATCATAAAATATAGCTTGACCGTGGACCAGCCGTTTTCAAAAGCGGCCCCCACGGCATCCATCAGATTCTGCTCCGTCACGCCCTTGTTGATGACATCACGCATCCGCTGACTGCCGGCTTCCGGCGCAAAAGTCAGACCACTCTTGCGCACAGCCTGCACTTCCTTGGCTAGACGGACTGAAAAGCTGTCAATGCGCAGTGACGGCAGGGAGACACTCACCTTGTCATCTTTAAATTCGTCAATCAGTTTATGGATAAGCGGATCCAGATGGGAATAATCCGCTGTACTCAGAGAAAACAGTGACATCTCGTTATAACCGGTAGCCGGTACCAGTTCCCGCGCGAGTTTAAGCACATTTTCCATTTTACGTTCCCGCACAGGACGGTAAATCATACCGGCATTACAGAACCGGCAGCCACGGCTGCAGCCGCGGAAAAGTTCCAGCATGATTCGGTCATGAACCGTATCCCCATAGGGAACGACCGGATGTGTCGGGTATTCCAGCGTATTGATATCCGGTTCGACCCGTTTGTAAACGACGGCAGGAGCGTCGCTTGTATTCGGCTTTACTGCCGCCAGTGTCCCATCTTCCCGATAGGTCACGTCATAAAAGGACGGCACATAGACACCCTGGATGCGGGCAGCGCGATGCAGGAATTCATTCCTGCCGCCTGGCTTGCCGGCCTTTTTCCATTCCCGGTAGCACTCTGTCACTTCAAGGATGATATGTTCTCCATCCCCCAGCATGCAAAAGTCGAAGAAATCAGCCAGCGGTTCAGAATTAAAAACACAAGGCCCGCCGGCACAGACAAAAGGATCGTCAATGCCACGGTCTTTTTGCCAGATAGGAATGCCCCCCATATCCAGCATATTCAAAATATTGGAATAAGACATCTCGTAAAGGAGTGTAAACCCGACAAGGTCAAACTCACCCAGAGGACGCATCGTTTCAAGCGAAGCAAGCGGAATCTTCCGCTCCCGCATTTTCTTTTCCATATCGACCCACGGCGCAAAAGCGCGTTCCGCCTGGATGTAGGATCGTTTATTCAAAATCGCATAGAGAATTTTGAAACCCAGATAGCTCATCCCGATTTCGTAAGTATCAGGAAAAGCAAGACAGAAGGAAACATCCGTCGTTCCTTCGGGCTTCACAATGCTGCCGAACTCCATTCCCGTATAACGGGCCGGTTTTTCGACGGCACTCAAAATATCAATGGGTAATTCCTTGCGCATAAAATCTCCTTATATAAAACGTAATTTCTGCGGATGAGCATGAATGTTCAGCAGCAGTGCAATCATAAGCATATTTGTCGTCAGCGAGCTGACCCCGTAGCTCATAAAAGGCAGCGGCACGCCGGTAACAGGCATTACGCCGCTCGTCATACCGACATTGACCAGAATATGGAAAGACAACATGGAAACGACACCTACGGCGAGCAATGTTCCAAAATCATCCGCAGCATGCATCGCAATAGAGATGCCGCGGTAAATCACAATAAAATAGAGAATCAGGATAATCGTGACTCCGACGAAGCCGAATTCTTCACCGGCCACGGCAAAGATAAAGTCCGTATGGTTTTCCGGAAGGAAGTTCAGCTGGCTCTGCGTCCCGCCAAACAGTCCGCGGCCGAAAAAGAGCCCCGAGCCAATGGCAATCATGGACTGGATGACGTGATAGCCGCTGCCATACGGTTCCAGACCAGGATTCAGGAACACGCGAATCCGGTTCCGTTGGTATTCATGAAGCAGGCGCCAGACAAGAGGTGCCGATGCAAGTCCCAGACCGCCCATCGCCAGGAAATAACGAATCCGGAATCCACACATGACCATGGTACCCAGAAGAATCGCCAAAAAGACCAGGGATGTCCCTAAATCCGGCTGCCGCATTACGAGAAAAAATGGTGCAAAGACAAACCCGAAAACAGGCAGCCAGCTTTTAAAAGTGCCGAGTTTTGGCAGTCTCTGATCCACAAAAGCGGAAAGCGATATGATCATAATCGCCTTGGAAAATTCGCTGGGCTGCAGGCTGATAGGACCAATCTGCAGCCAGCGCTGTGCACCCAGGGCAGACTTACCGAAGAACATAACAGCCAGCAGCATGACCAGATTAAAAATGTATAGCGGCTTGGCCAGATGCTTCAAGACGCGGTAGTCAAACCGCTGCAGATAAGCTCCCAGAACCAGATTGATAGCGACAAAAGCTGCCTGGCGGAGTACATAGCTGTAGCGCCGGGGCCCCGGAATATTGGCGTGCGTGGCACTGGCAATCAGCAGAATCCCGATAAAAATCAAAGCCAGGACGCTGCCCAAAAGCACCTTGTCCATATTTTGCAAATATTTTTTAGCACTTCTCAGCATAAAACTCCTTAACTCTTTCTCTTCGTACCCGAAGCGGTATTAGCTCTCTTCACACCCGGAGTCGTAAAGGCATATTCCAGGATAGATTTAACAATAGGCGCGGCAGAAATGGAGCCGTAACTGCCCTGTTCAACGATGCAGACAACCACAAGCTGTGCTTTTTTGGCCGGGGCATAGGCAATAAACCAGCCATGTTCCAGTCCATGCGGGTTTTCTGCCGTACCGGTTTTGCCGGCCACCTCGACAGGCAGGTTCTTCAGGGAAGAAGCCGTACCGCCTTCTTCTGTTACAGCCTGCAGGCTTTCCTGAACCAGATTCAATGTTTCCTCAGACACAGGCAGGGATCCCTCTTCCTGTGGATCAAAGCGCTTGGCTACACTGCCGTCGTCGTTAATGATTTTGCTCACCAGGTGCGGTTTATACCGCTTGCCGTCCGTAGCCACAGCAGCCAGCATCTCAGCTACCTGCATCGGAGTTGCAAGGGTAAAGCCCTGACCGATAGCCGTGTTAAAGGTATCACCGAGGTACCACTCTTCACCGAATACCTTTTTCTTATAGGCCGGCGTAGCGATAAGTCCCGATGCCTCGCCGTTCAAATCAATACCGGTCTTTGCACCGAAACCGAACTCCTCAGCATACTTATCGAGAGCCTTGATGCCGAGACGGTTACCCATTTCGTAGAAGTATACGTTATCCGAAGCAGACAGCGCTCGTTTGAAATTGATCCAGCCAAGTGCCTCACCTCCGGCGTTTCTCATATCAACGAGCCAGTGCCGGCCGGAGTCATAAATGAGTTCATCCGGCGTCACTTTCTTCTCTTCGAGCGCCGCCGAGCCGGTAACAATCTTAAAGGTAGAACCGGGCGGATATTCACCGGTAATTGCCTTATCTATCATGGGATGGAACGGATCTGTCGTCAAATATTTCCAGTTTTTCTCACTGATACCGTTGACGAACCAGTTAGGATCAAATCCCGGGCGGGAGACAAGCGCCTTGACTTCACCATTATTCGGGTCAAGGACAACAACCGCGCAGCCTCTGGCACCAATTGCTTTTAACTGGCGGTCCACAGCCTGTTCGGTGATGCGCTGCAGTTTGGCATCAATTGTAAGTACCAGGCCTTGTCCGGGCTTAGGTTCCACCCTGTCCATAATTTGTATAACGCGGCCATTGACGTCGACTTCTTCGCGATAACTGCCGTCTGTCCCGCGCAAATAGGAGTCGTAGTAACTTTCAAGGCCAAATTTACCGATCGTATCGCCAACCTTCAAGTCACTGTACACGCCCTGGCTGATTTCGTATTCACTCACTTCGCCTACATAGCCCAGGGCATGGACAGCCAGATCTTTATTCGGGTAGTTCCGGACCGGCTGCACTTCCAGCATGACGTCCGGCAAATACCGCAGATTCTCCTCCACCTGAGCTACGACATCAGGCGACGCATTGCGTACCAAACGAATCGGTTCGGCACTGCCGCCATGCAGTTCTATCGTTTCTTTAATTTTGGAAACCGGCATATGAATCAGCGTGGACAGGCGATCCAGCGTCTCCTCTTTGTACCCGTCATTGCGGTGGGCCAGGGAAACCATGAATCCCGGCTTATTATTTGCCAGTTCCTCACCATTACAGTCATAGATAATCCCACGGGGCGCCGCAATCCGCGTATACCGCGTCCGGTTTCCTTCGGCCTGCCTGCTGTAGTAGCTGCCGCGAATAATCTGCAGGTAGAACATACGGCCAATCAGGAGGAAAATAATAAGCGCCGAAGCCACCAGCATGAACTCCAGCCGATAAGCATATTTTTTATTCAGCACGTTAAATCCTTCCTAGAAATGATAATAATACGTATCCCGGCGCTGCAGACGCTTTTGCAGTTTATGATACAGCACCCAGACCAGAGGAGCACACACAAGATTCCATCCGATACTGCGAAGTGTCATGCCCACAAAAGGAAAAAAGGGCAGCCAGCGCCGAGTTGCCACACACAGAAACAGCCCATGGGAGACCTGCAGCAGCAGTGTCGTCATGGCTGTAAGAATCAAATACGTAGGCAGCCGGTCGGCAAAAATATTCATCCTGTTCTTGCCGATGACCGCTCCCAAAAAAGTACGGGTCACGATATGGTAGCCAAAATAACTGAACGTGACTACATCCAAAAAGGTCCCGATGCCCAATCCGTAGAGAGCACCCTTCTTGCCCCCGTTCTTCAGGGCATACAAAATCAACATGAGCAGCAGCAAATCAGGAGACTGCCATGTCGTAAAAGCCATAAACCAATGATTTTGAATCGAAAAAAGAACAAGATTCAAGAGCAAAAAGGCTAGTACATTCATCACTTTTTGCCCCCTCGGGAAGATTTATACTCCGGATCCTTCCCTTCCTGTTTCAGGAAATCGGCAAATCCTGCATAGTTAGTAATAACAAGAGCCTCCTCCAGGTGACTGTAATCCACGGCAGGAGAAATCATGGCCCGTTTGGTAAGTCCGCCGGCATCCATCTGGACTTCTTCCACGGTACCGATGACCAGCCCTTCGGGATGGTACCCGCTGTAGCCGCTTGTTACAATCGTATCACCGGGCAGAATATCGGCATTGCGCGCAAGATTCTTCATTTCCAGGGAAAGATCGGGGCCTCCTACACCGTTAACAATACCGGGTGCACGGGAATCACCGCGCAGATTGAGCCCGCCGATACTACTGCGCGAACTTGTGATAAGAAGCACTTTGGACATATGGGGATAGACATTATCAATAATCCCGATCAAACCTGATGCATTGACGACCGGCATGTTGACACGCAGACCTTCTACACTCCCTTTATCAATGAGAATGACATCTTTAAAATCGCCAAGGTCCCGGCTGATAACCTTGACCGGCAGCGTTTCGTACTTCGGATGAAGCTGGGTAAATTTGAGCAGTTTGGCCAAACGCTCATTTTCTGCCTTCATGGCAATGAGTTCCACATTGGTCTGGCGCAAGTCTTCATTTTCGGATTTCAGCGCCTTATTCTCTTTTTCTAAAGCAGATCTTGTCGTAAAGAAATCAGACGTACTACGAACTCCTTTCGCCACGCCTCCTACGACAAAATAGATTGGCCGCGCTATCGTGGACAAGACACTGTTTGTCGCGGGAAAATGGGACACTGCATCCCAAATAATTCCACAAACAAGCAGTACTCCTCCGACGAGCAAAGCCAATTTGATTTTCTTATCCTGCATCATACTTCCAGACTTCCTTATTTTTTATGGGCCGGCACACCCGCCGTCCGCCGTACATAATTCAAATTCTTTGCTGCTTTTCCCGTACCGAGAGCGACACAGGAAAGCGCGTCTTCAGCCACCGCAACCGGCATACCTGTTTCCCGGGAAAGCACGCGGTCCAAATTACGCAAAAGTGCTGTCCCGCCGGTAAGAACAATTCCCCGATCCATGATATCCGAAGCCAGTTCCGGAGGTGTTTGCTCGATTGTTGTTTTCACAGCATCCACGATTTCCCGGACTGTATCGGCCAGTGCCGGAATCACCTGGTTTTGATTGATGGTCAGCGTTTTGGGCAGTCCGGAAACGAGATCCCGGCCGCTGACTTCCATAGAAGCCGGCCGTGTAGTTTCCAGAATGGTCCCGATTTCTACTTTCATCATTTCTGCCATGGGCAGACTGATAAGGAGATTATACTTTCTCTTGATATATCGCACAAGTGCTTCATCAAGACGATTGCCCCCGATGCGCAGTGTCCTGGACTGAACAATGGAGCCCAGGGAAATCACAGCAGCCTCGGTCGTGCCGCCGCCGATATCGACAACCATATTGCCGGCCGCTTCACGAATGAACATACCGGCCCCCATGGCGGCTGCCAGCGGTGCTTCAATAAGAAAAGCTTCCCTGCCGCCGGCCTGAATGGCCGTGTCAATGACCGCCCTGCGTTCGACGGCAGTCACGCCGCAGGGAATACTGATGACAAACCGGGGATGCACAAACGAGCGTCCCCGCAGTGCTTTTTTCAAAAAAGCATGAAGCATGATGCGGGCCATATCAAAATCGGCAATGACTCCGTCCTTCAAAGGATGAACCGTTGTCAGGTATTCCGGTGTCCTTCCGATCATCCGATAGGCGTTGCTTCCCACGGCGATAACTTTCCCTGTTTTCTTGTGCACAGCCACAACGGATGGCTCACGCAGGATGATTCCTGCAGTTTTTGAGCAAATCAAGGTATTGGCCGTTCCCAGGTCGATACCCATATCCACGGAAAAAGAGTTGAATAACCCTAACAACCTGCATCCCTCTTTCTCTATAACAATCCATGTTCCTTAAAACTATAGTAAATCCCGTCACCAATAACTACGTGATCCAGAAGCGGAATATCCATGACTCTCCCGGTCGCTTCCAATTTACGGGTCAGTTTTTCATCTTCCCTGCTGGGCGTCGGATCACCTGACGGATGATTATGAATCACTAAAATCGCAGCGGCGTGATGAACAAGGGCCGGAGCAAACACTTCCCGCGGGTGAGCTACGGTTGCATTGAGCGACCCCCGCGAAATTTCCTTGACGGCCATGACTTTGCCTTTACTGCTGAGAAGCATCGTCAAAAAGTGTTCCTGCATTTCATAACGAAGCCGGTCCATAATGAACTGAGCTGCGTCCTGCGGACTACGGACGACCGTACCCCGCTGCTTCTGAGCACCTGAAAGACGGCGTCCTACTTCGAGGGCCGCTACAATTACGGCAGCCCGTGCCGGACCAAGTCCGCTTATGCCGGTAAGCTCGTGAATGTCCCGGACACGTGCCAGCTGCTGTTCATCAAGGCTCCCGTTCGTCAGTTCCCGGGCGATGCTGAGTGCCGAGCGGCCCCGCGTACCGGAACCGATTAAAATAGCCAATAGTTCAGAAAGACTCAGAGACTCAGGCCCCTGCGTCATCAGACGCTCCCGGGGGCGTTCCTCCGGTGCTAAATCTTTGATTTTGTACTGCGTCATAAAAATTCACTCCTAGTGCGTTACATGCTGCGAATAGTGTTGCTAACGGAAGCCCTACTACATTACTGTAGGATCCTCTGATTGCCGGAATAAAAAGGGCGGCAATACCCTGAATGCCATAAGCCCCTGCCTTATCGGCCGGTTCTCCGGAAGCGACGTAATACTTGATCTGCTTCGGAGACAACGGTGCAAAAGTGACATCCGTCGTTTCGACCAGACATTTTTCCTGTCCCTGATAAAAAACGGCAAGTCCCGTGTGAACCTGATGGGTTCGGCCGCTCAAAAGCTCAAGCATGGCCGCCGCTTCTTCGGGAGAATGCGGTTTACCAAGGATTTTCCCATCCAGCGCGACAACTGTATCCGCCGCGATGACCAAATCCTGCTTATTTGTGGTAAGGCTTACAGCCCGGCCTTTCAGCAGCGCGTTCTCCCTGACCAAAGCCTCCGGAGACTCCGCCGAGGAAAATTCCTTGACATGACTTATTTTTACAATCGGATTGATTCCGACTTGCCGAAGCAAAGCCCGGCGCCGCGGGGAGGCCGACGCCAAAATTACATTCATGACTTCCTCCTTAGAGATGCTTAAACAGAATCATGGCAAGAACCATCCCAATAATGGATACCAGATTCGGTGAAAAACTAAAACCTACACTCAATTGGGCAATATATAAATCAATCGTTACGGGCGGAATGGAAAGTACCTGGTATTTATGAACCAGAAATTCTGTTCCCTCACCGAAAAATTGGGAAGCCTGCAGCGCGTCTCCCAAAAGACCGCCGATAATCGCTCCCGCCGCAAGAAACAGAAAAAACCAAAAGTTATTTTTGGAACCAAACATGTTACTTCACCCCGTCTTTTCCCGCTTTCTCCTCGTCGGGAATCTCCCCTTCACTGTAATAACCCGTAATAGACCACTGCTCACCGCGGTGTGAAACATCACGGGCAAAAGTATGGGCATAGTTCCAGCCAATGAGCAGCCAGATAAGTGTACTCAAAGCGATGGTTATCCATGGATTCAGCGGCAAATAATGGGAAACCGCTTTGCCAAAGGCCGCTCCGGCCAGAATACAGAGAATCGGAATTCCACGCACGATCCACTTTCCCTTACTTTCGTCAAGCGTCTGCCGTTCTACACGGACGCGGGCTCCCGGTTTTGCTTCACAGACGTTCCAGCAGTCAAGAAAACGCGGCACGTTGGTACCATCAGTTTTCTTGCGTTCGACAGATACCGTCGCACGCTGCCCATTCCGCGAAACCACTTTACCTACAAAATACGTCACAATCCACCTCTTAATCAACTTGTGAGATCGATAAAGCGATCCGGATAGCGCCGGCGCAGTTCATCGATCATAGTGTCACTGCATTTAAAGAGCAATCCGCGCAGCTTTGTTCCGTGACGGTACACCAGAATTCTGACCGGATTCCCATCCAGCGACGAATAGCGGTAAGTATACATACTGACCTTTGTTTTACGGAAGAACCGCTTCTTGTAGTGATTACTGAAGCTTTCCATATCCGCAAAGGGAATAGTCATCCGTCGTTCGATACCAAGACCGAACATAATGACAGTAAAAGACCGATCCGTCAGCGCATAGGAATATTGGAACGCACAGCGCCACAGCCAGAGGGCCAGAAAAAGAACAGCATATCCCCAGCCCAAAAGGCTGAACTCGTAAAGTCCGAAAGTACGATAACCTTCATAAACAAAATCCAGCACAATAAGTGCCAGTGCCACGTATTGGAACGGCCGGCGTGCCGGGCTGACTGTTGACATTTCTTTGATTTCTTTTTCCATGAACTGCTCCTCATTGTACATTGCCCGAACAAAAATGGGTTACTTCAGGCAGAAAAAATACACTCTCTTAGAGACATCATTTTATTATAACAAACTTTGCACAGTTTTCATACTGGAAATCAGTTTGACACGAAATTGGAAGAGAGAGACAGCAAAAACATAAAAAAGTGCATATAATCATTAGCCTGCCCTCTCTGAACAAAAAGTGGTTAGCGTGTGGTGGTTAGTACAATCCTGCAAACATCTGCCTTAGCTGATTCTGAAAAGAGAATACAGGCAGCAGTCAGCCTTTTAGTTCACTGCAAACCGGTTTATTGGTTTACTTTCTCCAATCCTGTCTGCGGCTGGCGTCCCACGGCGGCAGTATCTTTCCAACCCCCTCCGTCTGTTTATGGGTAAGAAGCTGTGAAAAAATAAAAAGCGCTTTTGGCCTATGGCATATAGCCTCGTCTGCGACAGTGTGTTAAAGCTTTTGATTCAAGTGAAATATGATATAAAACCTAAAAACTATCCTCCATCGCTGCGCGATTCTCCTCCTTCCGACTTCGTGGAAGGAGGTGGCAGAGGAATGGGACTGTCGCATTTTGCGACGGCCCCTTTTGTATCAAAAACAAGGTAAAAGCAAGGCGCGGCCTCATTGAATGAGACCGCGCCTTGGTGTAGAATTTAAATATGCCAAAAAAGAAACCTACACAAAAGGATTATACAAAAATTGGCAGTTCTTATCAACTTTTTCTTCCTCTAAATTTTGAAGTACAAATCCCTAATGACGATCCTGTTCGCTTGGTGCGTGCCATGGTAGAAGGGATGGATGTAAAGGCATTGTATGACACGTATTCTCATGTCGAAAATAAATTAACGTCACCAATTCAGCTGCTGGAAATCGTCATTTATGCATGTATGGAAGGAATTCGTGGTTCGCGTAAGATAGAGCAATCCTGTAAAAGAGACACTCATTTCATGTTCCTCTTAGATGGGAAAAAAGCTCCGGATAATGCAACCATTGCAAGATTTTGTTCCCTCCATCTAAAACCATGTATCAAGGAGCTCATGATTCAGATGGATAAATGGCTGCTGGCTCGCGGGTTCATCACGCTGGATAGCCTGTTCATCGATGGGACAAAAATTGAATCTGTGGCAAACAAATACAAATTTGTTTGGAAAAACAGAGTCTTAGGCAGCCAGAACAAACTCATAGAGAAACTGGAGCAACTGGTTCCCGAAATCGAGGAACGTTTCGGAATCAAGGTCTGTTACGGAAACACTTTCCACATCCGTCATTTAAAGAAGCTCCTAAAAAAACTGCTTGTCATAAAGCGGGCTGAGGGAATCGAGTTTGTTCACGGATGTGGGAAAAGAAAGACCATCCTACAGAAGTACTATGAGATTTTAGCTAACTATCTCAAACGGCTTAAGGTGTATACGAAGCAGCTTCATATCTGTGGGGAACGGAACAGCTTTGCCAAAACAGACCCGGATGCTACCTTTATGAGGATGAAAGAAGACGCCATGCTTAATGGCGCCTTAAAGCCGGGATACAATGTCCAATATGCAAACAATTCCGGTTTTACCTTGTTTGCAGATGTAAGTGCACATCCAACAGACATGCGGACACTCATTCCTTTTCTTGAAGGATTTGAAGCCCACTTCGGTCAGAAATTTGCAAACATTGTAGCCGATGCAGGCTATGAAAGCGAAGAGAACTTGGTCTGGCTGAAGAAGAATCAGTATACTTCATATATCAAGCCTAACAATTATGAAAGAAGCAAGAGGAAAAAGTATAAGAACGACATCGGCAAAGCAGAAAACATGACATATTTGCCTGATCAAGACATGTATATCTGTAAAGGCAGGAGACTGCTGAAAGTCAGCAAAGTAACCCAGGTAAAGAACCGGTCGGGATATGTGTCAGAGAAAACATATTACGAATGTAAGGACTGCAGCGGTTGTCCCTACAAGGAACAGTGCATCCATGGGAACAATTGCAGGACACCCATGGAGAAAAGAAACAAGAAATTAGTGGTCTCGAAGAATTTTGCTGCATTGAGGGCAGAATCCCTGAAGAACATTACTTCCGAATATGGTAAGGAACTGAGGATGAACCGCAGTATACAGGCAGAAGGAGCCTTTGCGGATCTCAAGGATTCATTAAATGTCAGAAGACTAGAAACCCGAGGCAAAGGAAATGCCCTGGTAACAGTGGGAATATGTGCCATGGCACGGAATGTCTTGAAGGTTCATCACAAAGTTCAAGACGGCAAAGAGGATTTGCACTTGTATCCGCTGAAAAAAGAGGCCTAAAAGATACAAAAAGAGCGCTCGAAAAAAGCAACTTAGGGTTGCTTAATTTCGTGCGCCCTTTTTTCATCTCAAAACATATTCAACTAAAAAATAAGGCAAATTGGGGCCTTTAGCAAGTTATTTCAGGGATTAAAAATCGGTCACTTGCGACAGCCCCTTAATTAATATAAAAAACAACGTCCTTCCCATTTGGGAAGGACGTTGTTCAAGACCGACCTTATTTTGCAGGTCCAATCATAGCCAACATCGTACCGGCGGCAACAGCCGTACCGATAACGCCAGCCACGTTCGGGCCCATAGCATGCATCAACAGGAAATTACTTGGGTTGGCTTTCTGACCTACAACCTGAGATACGCGGGCAGCCATAGGAACGGCAGATACGCCGGCGCTGCCAATCAGCGGATTCGTCTTGCCGTGGTCAAGGATGCACATAAGTTTACCAAAGATAACACCAGCGGCGGTACCACCGGCAAAGGCAACCAGACCCAGGAAGATAATCAGGATGGTTTGATAAGTCAGGAAGCTTTCAGCCTTCATGGTAAGACCTGTACCAGTTGCCAGCATGATAGTAACGGTGTTCATCAAAGCGTTCTGAGCCGTATCGGACAAACGTCCGAGGCAGCCAGCTTCGGTGAAGAGGTTACCCAGCATCAGCATACCGATCAGAGAGCATACGGAAGGCAGAAGCAGGGAAATGAAAATGGTGCAGACAATCGGGAATACCACTTTTTCAAAGTGGGAAACCGTACGCAGCTGAGCCATCTTAATCTTACGGTCTTCTTTGGAAGTAAACAGCTTCATAATAGGCGGCTGAATCAGAGGGACCAAAGACATGTAGGAATAAGCGGCAACAGCGATTGCACCTAACAGATGAGGAGCCATCTTAGTGGCCAGATAAATGGAAGTCGGGCCATCAGCACCGCCAATGATACCGATAGCAGCAGCTTCGCGGACATTGAAGCCCAGCAGCATGGCACCCAGCAGCGCTACGAACACGCCGGCCTGAGCAGCAGCACCAAGGAGCAGCGTCTTCGGGTTAGCAATCAGTGGGCCAAAGTCAGTCATAGCACCTACGCCCATGAAAATGAGCGGAGGGAAGACTTCGTATTTGATACCAGCCAGGATCAGCTTCATAACACCAGGATCGGTTTCGAACCCGGTTTTAGGAATATTAGCCAGCAGGCACCCGAAGGCAATCGGGGTCAGAAGCAGCGGTTCAAACCCTTTTACAATGGCAAGGTAGAGCAGGATGCAGCCTACCAGCATCATGATGGCATTGCCCATCGTAAAAGCTGTAAATCCGCTGTCTGTGATAATAGACTGCAGAGCTACAAGAAAAGCATCCATATTCTTACGTCCTCCTTATTAAGCAGGTGGCGTGAGATTAGAGAACAACCATCACGTCACCGGTAGCAACGGTATCGCCAGCGCTTACACGGACGTCAGAAACAGTACCGTCTTCCGGAGCCATGATTTCGTTCTGCATCTTCATAGCTTCCAGAATCAGCAGGACATCACCGGCTTCAACTTTGTCGCCGGGTTTAACGTTAACGGACAGAACCTTACCAGGCATAGGAGCTTCTACAGTTACAGAGCCGGCAGGTGCAGCAGCAGCTTCCTTCTTAGGAGCAGGAGCAGCAGCAGGAGCAGCCTGTGCAGGAGCAGCAGCAGGAGCAGCGGCAGGAGCAGCAGCTACAGGAGCAGCAGCAGGGGCAGCAGCGGCAGCAGGAGCAGCCGGAGCAACAGGAGCAGCGGAAACGGCGCCGCCAACTTCTTCAACTTCTACTTGGTAAACAGTACCATTAACGTTTACATTAAATTTTCTCATTACAATAACCTCCTAATTTTCCTTACTTGCTTGATGTTTATTGTTTTATCCGCTCAAGCGGCATTCACATACTTTTCCCCTGATAAACAGCCCTCCTCTGTTTATCAGAAAAAGTGATGAGGCAGAGCCATCGGCTCCATCTTTTTCTTATGCTCGGCAATTGCAGCTGCCAGGGCCGCGGCCATTGCATCGTCCTCATCTTGTACGAGTGCTAATACAGCTGCGATAGCAGCCACCTTTTCCTCTTCCTGTCTTGCAGCAGCTGCTGCAGAAGCAGGTTTAGCCGGAACCGGTTTTTTGGCCTGCGGTTTCTTGTTCTTTGTCGGGTCAATCCAATAAATAATCTTCATCAGAATACCCAGGACAATCAGCACGCCGAACACAATCGTCATGTTGATTAGTGCAATTAACCAAGGGTTTTCAGTCATGAATGTCACCTCTCTTTCCTGTTGATGAATGAATTATATCAAAATCACAGAGGAATGTTACCATGTTTCTTTTCTGGTCGGTCTTCCTGCTTTGATTTTAACATACGCAGAGCTTTAATCAGCGTCGGGCGAGTAACCTTCGGTTCGATAACCATTTCAACCATACCGTGCTTGGCAGCATAGTACGGAGTAGCAAAGTTCTGAATATATTCCTGGGTCTTTGCTTCCACGTCGTCTTCATGACGGAAAATAATCTTGGCAGCGCCCTGAGGCCCCATGACAGCGATTTCGGCTGTCGGCCATGCAATGACGTGATCCGCACCCAGATCCTGGGCACACATAGCCAGATAAGCACCCCCGTAAGCCTTACGCGTTACCAGCGTAATCTTCGGCACCGTGGCTTCGCAGTATGCATACAGCATCTTGGCACCATGACGGATAATGCCGCCGTATTCCTGGTCAGTTCCCGGCAGGAAGCCCGGAACATCAACAATGTTAATCAGCGGAATATTGAAGGCGTCGCAGAAACGAATGAAACGGGCCGCTTTATCGGACGCGTTAATATCAAGGCAACCGGCCATGATGCGCGGCTGGTTAGCAATGATACCTACCGTGCTGCCGTCCATGCGGGCAAGGCAGGTAATGATATTGCGGGCATACATTCTATGCGGTTCTACATACTCACCGTTATCAACGATGCTGCGGATTACTTTGTACATATCGTACGGGAGATGGGATCCGTCCGGAACAATCGTATTCAGACTTTCATCCGTCCGGTAAGCACTGTCGCCAGTTTCATACACAGGCGGTTTTTCACGGTTATTAGACGGAAGGAAACTCAACAGATAACGGATCTGTTCCAAACAGTCCGCATCGTTTTCCGCCGGGAAATCAGCAACGCCGGAACGCGTGGTGTGAGTAAAAGTGCCGCCCAGGTCTTCCTGACCAACGTCTTCACCCGTAACGGATTTTACGACCTCAGGCCCCGTAATAAACATCTTGGAGCTCTTTTTCACCATGTAGATGAAATCCGTCAGTGCCGGGCTGTATACCGCACCGCCGGCACAAGGTCCCATAATAGCGGAAATCTGAGGAATAACCCCGGATGCCTTGGTGTTCTGCATGAACATCTTACCAAAGCCGGCCAGTGCATCCGTAGCCTCCTGAATACGGGCACCACCGGAATCGGACATACCAACAATCGGAGCTCCTACTTTGAGTGCCATGGCCTGAACCTTGGCAATCTTATTTGCATGCATTTCACCAAGGCTGCCGCCTTCTACGGTAAAATCCTGGGCATAGACAAATACCGTACGGCCGTTTACCGTACCATACCCTGTGACTACGCCGTCACCGGCCAGATATTTCTTTTCCTGGCCAAAATTAGAGCAGCGATGCTCAACAAATTTATCGAGTTCTACAAAACTTCCTTTATCCAGAAAAGCATCGATGCGTTCCCGTGCGGTCATTTTACCGGAATCATGCTGCTTGGCAACTCTCTTGGCACCACCACCGGCCTCGATCTTTTCATAACGTGCGAGTAAATCCTGAATCTTTTCAGCTGTAGTCAAATAACGCACCTCCCTGACAACAGAACATACAGTCCTATTCTCTTAAAGCAATAGCACAATTCTAACATAAAAGCTCAATCATTAACAAGTTTTTTATACAAAATCCTTGAATAATTCTATGACTTGTGCCTGCGTTTATCCGCGTCACCGTCCGACAGAGGAAAATTGCATTTTTTCTGCCGCCCGACTGCCTCAAAACTGCATACTCAATCATAACAATTTTTCTGACAACTAGCAAGGGAAATGCCGCTGCAAAAAGAAAAACTTTTTTAAACACGGCCATCACATTTTCCCAAACTTCACATAGAAGAAATCAGGGAGAACATGTGCAAGCTTCCCTCTTTTTCATAATGCAGTCTTCCTTCCGGGCGTAGCCGCGCACTACATCCTCGGCAAAGCTGCGGCACGTCGGTGCGCCGCAGGCCCCGCAGTCAAGCTGAGGCAATTCTTTTTCCAGCGCTGTGAGAGTCTCCATTTTCTCCAATGCTTTTCCAAAGTCGGCATCCAGCGGCGGCGCCGGTTTCGGCTGAAGCGGTTTTATATAAGCGGCTGATTTTGGAAAATCTTCACAAATGCGGGCTGCCCTCATGGCTTCTCTCCGGTCTTCGAGCTCGCGGCCGCGCCGCAGTGCAATGCGTCGATTCAGGTTCTTCAGGGCGACGAACTTATTGACAGCCACACTTGGCCCGCCAATACAGCCGCCGGCACAAATGTAGCAGCAGATGTATTTCACATCTGAAAGGTTTCCGAGCATAACCTGCTGGAGCACTTCATCTACATCCTGTGGACCGCTCACAGCCAGGGCGTTCTTTTCACCCATAGCCTCTACTTCTCCCGTCTTCACCCCCCAGCTAAGCCCGTAGGAAGTTCCAAGGGGTATCGAGGGAAACTCATTACGCTCGGCCCGCAGTTTTTTGACTGCCTTGGTCAGCGGGGCAAACAAAGACGACAGTGTAAACGAACCGGTCACAGCAGTATGGGCCACGTCGACGGATTGATGGATATTCGTTCCTTTAGCCGGACAAGGCGACAAAAACCAGATGCCAACCTTGTCAGGATCAAGCTGAAGGCGCTTGCTTGTTTCCCTCCGGACGTAAATGGCCGCCGCTTCCGCCGGTGCCAGCACCGGAATCACATGCTTCAGAAGCTCCGGATACTTTGTCTGAATCAGACGCAGTACGGCAGGACAAGCGGAAGAAATCACCGGAAACGGTCCTTCATGGTGCTTCAGGAAATTTTCCATCTCCTCGCTGATATAATCACCGGCAAGAGGCACGTCAAAAGCCGAATCAAAGCCGATTTCTTTGAGGCCCGCCCACAGCACGGAAGCCGGAATATCACTGCCGAACTGTGCGTAAAAAGACGGTGTTACGAGTGCGATATTAACTTTATAGTTGGCCAGTTCCGAAAGTGGTTCCGCCAGAGTTTCCACGGCATGAGTCGGACAGTGACGGACACACTCACCGCAGTCAATGCATCGATTCGTAATGATTACGGCCTTGCCGCGGCGAACACGGATAGCCTGGACAAGACAGTTTTTGACACACAGGAGACAGCCGGTACAGCGCTCCTTGTTGATATAAACGGAATTCAGATAGGAACTCTCCACAGACCTCACCTGCACTTTCTATCAACAATTAAATGTCATTGTTACAGTCGTACCCTCGCCCGGTGTCGTATTGATGACCATGTCATCAGATACCTTTTTCATATTCGGCAGTCCCATACCGGCTCCGAACCCTTTGGCACGGATTTCTTCGGAGGCCGTAGACCACCCTTCCTGCATCGCCTTTCCCACATCGGGAATACCGGGACCGTGGTCGCTGATGATGATTTTGATCGCTTTTCCGTCAATTTCGGCTTTCACGGTACCACCGCCCCCATGAATGAGGCAGTTAATCTCCCCTTCGTAAGTCCCGATGGCAATCCGACGGATCAGCTCCGGAGAAAGGCCCAGTTTCTGCAGCAGCTCCTTCAGGGAAATAGAAGCTGCGCCTGCCCGTTCAAAATCATCTTTAGCTACTGTATATTCTCTTTCCACGTCAGCGCTTCTCCGCGTCTTTGGCCGTACAGCCGCGGATTCCCAACTGGTACAGACGGCCGCAGGCTTCAAACATAGTGCATTTGGTATAAAGAACGGGGATATTCTTCGCCTTGGCGGCACGCAGCACATCCTGTTCCGGATGTTTATCGCGGACAAAGACAAGTGCGGCCACGTCGCTGACGTCAGCTGTTCTGACAACCTGAATATTGAGCAGACCGGTCAACAGAATAGCCTTTTCCTTGGCATAAGCCAGCACATCACTCATCATATCGCTGCCGCACGCCGTCTTGACTTCCCGGTTCAGCAGATTTTCTCCGGAAACGACCTGGGCCTGCAGCACATCCACAGCTTGCTGTAACGTAATCATATTCGTTCCTCCTTCATCCTTACCTTCTGGTAATACAGAACAATTTTTCTAATTCCTGGCGTTCCCATGCATCCCGGTACTGGTCCAGAACCTGCAGGGCCCGCGTTGCATAACTTGACATGCTTCCCGGATAATGACTTGCCAGCGCCGATTCCGGGTAACCATGCTTGACCAAAGCAATGACCATATAGACATATCCGGCTTCCCGGGGATTATTCATCTTCCCCAGTTTAGCCAGGGCGTCATCCAAAAACTTTTGAGCTTCTTTCTCTTTTCCATCCTGCATATTAAGCAGCGCCAGATACGCTTCAACAATCGGGTGCCGCCAATAGAAATTATAACGGGGGAAGAGCTCATAAGCCTGATTAAAATACTGTTTCGCCAGGTCATATTGTTTCATTTCATAGGACACAATACCGGCGTTGCAGGAAAAAACAACCCACGAACTATAGGCGTCTTGATTCGAAGCATACTGCATTGCCTCTTTGTAAAAATCAAGGGCCTCCTGCAGCCGGCCCTGACCGCGGCGGATTTCACCAAGGTAATTATAGGCACCGGCAATATTCAGAGCATACCGGCGCTGGACACTCTGTGTAACCATAAGCGTCGAGATGGATTCCCGGAGCAGACGTTCCGCCTCTTTGAAGTCGCCCTGCATAATCATGTTCAGGCCCTTCAGTCTCAGCAGGATACCCATTTCCTTGTGGTAGTTGCACTCATCAGCCACATTGAGGGCAAGCTCCAGGTAATTTTTCATTTCTTCCGTATTGCCAATCTGGATATCATAATAAATCATCTGCTTGTAACCCATAAGCAGGTAATCCAGATTATGGACTTCACCGGCAAGTTCCAGCAGACTCAGAATGTTGCGGACACCCTTTTCATATTCACCGGTCCGGATATAATGGCGTCCCATGAGATGCATGTAGGTCATTTCCAGATCCTTGACCTCGGCCGTATCCCCGTAGGTCCGATGGATCGTATGCATCATCTCATTGACTTCGGCAAGAAATTCGTCCAGATGAAGCTCCATGGAAGTGCTTTCCGCCCGGTCTTCCTGGCCGTCGCTGCTGTTTAAAACAGGGAAAAGTTCGTTGCTGAAGTCCAGATAATACATGAGGGTCTTCAGTTTGTAGCGCCCCATGTTGACCAGCTCGCCTGCTTCTTTGTAATGATATTCAAGGTGGCGATAAATCCGGATATCCTGAGTGGAGTGCGTCAGGCGCTTTTCCCACAGTTCAGCCACAAAGCCATGCAAAATCCGGCATTTTTCCGGAGACAGCTGGGAGTGAAGATAGTCCTTTAGTTTCTGCTGAACGATTTCATAGAGCACCTCAGGCTGCTGCGGAATCGGACGGATAAAGTTTTTCTTTTCCAGTACTTCCAGGCTTTCCAAAACCTGAAGATTACTCATATGCATATATTCCGAAATCATGGCCAGCGGCGCACCGTCATAGAAGAGCGAAATAAAATCCAGGATCTTGCGCTGATCATCATTCAGTGTCATACACTCACTCTTAAAGATCGCCCGGACGTTTTCGGTCAGATTATCCAGACTGCCCGTCGTCTTCAGAGCCATCATGTACTCATTCAGAAGGAATAAATTCCCTTCCGACTCGTCATAAAGACGCTGCACCAGCTTATCATCTACCTTGACCCCCAGGTCACGCTGCTCGGCCAAGTGCCGCACGTCCTCCAAAGAAAGAGTCTGCAAGTCAAAAATCTGCATCTTACCATACATGGAAACGGATGTTTCAAACTGCTGAAATTCCTTTTCCTGAGATTCCCGAGCCGTCAGGAAAAACATGAAACGGCGCGATTTCTTGTGAAGAATCAAACTGCTCAGCAGAGACAAGCTGAGCGTATCCATCCACTGCACATCCTCAAAGACGATTACGACGGGATGATTGGTCGTCACAGCATCCAGCACGGAATAAAGAGTATGGAAAATTGCATCAAACTTTAAAAGTTCCTTGATTTCCCCGAGTCCGACTTCTCTGCCTTCCGTCAGGTCAAGCTGTGGAAAAAGACGGTACAGGCGATTCGCATCGACATCGGGAACGCGGATATGTTCTTTCTGAATCATATTCCGCAGCCCTTCCATCACGTCCGTCCAGGGGCGCAGCAAAATATTCTGCTCCGGCTGATAACAGTGACACTGTATCACAGCCACATCAGGGGGAAGCGTTTTGAGTGCCATATCCTTCACAATAGTCTTGCCACTTCCGGCATCCCCGCGAAGCAGCAGTGTGTCTCCTCCGTCACCGCGCAGGAAATGCTGCAGGATTTCAGCTACAGCCTTTTGCTCTTTCTCACGGCCCGTAGCCGTATTTTCCATCTGCGGCTGTGTTTCAGCCTGTGCACTGCGCTCCCTGGCTTCGGCATGTTTCATCATGTCTTCGATTTCCGGAGGTACGCTGCTCTGCAGTTCCTCACGGAAAAGCTTCTTCATTTCGTCATACAGTTCCAAAGCCTGGCGCATATTCCCGGATTCACAATACGTCTTCAAAAGCAGAATGTAAATACTTTCGTCATATGGATTGTGTGCAATCAGCTGCTTTCCATACCTGGACACATGGGCCATATTGCGCGTGGCCACAGCTTCCTTCAATTTTTGAAAAAGAGCATCGATATAGATGCCTTCCAGCCGATCGCGCTCCGTCAGGTACCAGTTTTCATACTCGGGAGCATCCTTGATATAGAACCCCTGTAAAAAACTTCCCTGATACGTTTCCAGATGGTTGCCCGGATCCTCCTCAAACTGTTTGACATCCACAGTAAAGGAAACGTCCGGATTGACCTTGATAATGGCTTTTCGTGGAGATACGAAGACATCGTTCCCAAGCAGCTTCTTGGTCTCGTAGAGCGCATTACGCAAATTCTTTTTGGCAACGGCATCCGACTTATCACCCCACAGGATTCCGCTGAGCTCATCGCGCATGACGGTTCCCTTGACGAGAATATAATACACAAGGGCATTGACCTTGTTGTACGGGAAAAAGACTTCTTTCCCATCTTTTTTTATGACCGGTGCGCCAAGAAAGCGCGCTTCCAACTTACAAGACATGCCATCCTCCTCACCGTTCAAATAAAATCAGGCAACCGGTAGAAAATACTGATAAGTTTAAAAATCTTTTGATTTCAGTATTTTCCTCTCCAGTTAAAAACAACATACTACCCCATAATACCTATACATTATAATATAAAATCATACAGAAAACAAAGGAAAGAACGAGTTTACCAGTTTCAATATAGCAGCAGGAAGAAAACAGAAAAGAAAATCCTTTCGGGGAGTTTTATAAGACGCAAAAAGGGGCTGTGAAATAATGCGTGTGCATTATTTCACAGCCCCTTCTTATATAGAGTATTATAGGTTACCCGATGACAAGTTCACCTTTCTTGATGACCTTTTCGACAATATTGATGCCGGTATGGTATGGCAGGAACTTGTAAGAAGGATACTGCAGAATAACAATATCAGCCTGTTTGCCCGGTTCCAGCGTACCAATCCGGTCCGCACGGTCAACAGCGGCGGCACCGTTCAGAGTCAGTGCGGTAATCGCTTCTTCAGCACTCATGTGCATATAGATTACAGCCAGACCAATCATCAATGGTACAGAGAACGTAAAGCCGCTGCCCGGGTTGAAGTCCGTAGCAAGTGCCACAGCGCAGCCGGAATCAATCATTTCACGTGCACGGGCGAAAGGTTCACGCAGGCAGAAAGCCGTTGTCGGCAGCAGCGTAGAGACGACTTTGTTCTCTGCCATTGCTTTAATCCCTGCGTCGGAAGCGTGCAGCAGATGGTCAGCACTGGTAGCGTGCAGCTCACCGGCCAATTCACTGCCGCCCAGAGAAACAATCTCATCAGCGTGGATTTTCAGCTTAAAGCCCATCTTGCGGGCTTCCGTCAGTAAGTGACGGCTTTGTTCCACAGAGAATACGTCTTTTTCGCAGAAGACATCACAAAATTCAGCGAGATGCTCCTTGGCCACCGTCGGCATAACCTTCTTCAGCAGGAATTCGATGAAATCATCGCCCCGTCCTGCAAATTCAGGCGGTACAGCATGGGCTCCCAGGAATGTGGAAACAAGTTCAATGGGCTGGGAGGCATTGAGTTTCTGAGTTACATGAAGTTGTTTGATTTCCGTATCATAATCCTGGCCGTAGCCGCTCTTTGCTTCCACGGTCGTAACGCCCATGGCAAGCATCTTTTTTAAATGGTCCATGGCATGATCAGCCAATTCTTCTTCGGAAGCAGCACGAGTTGCCTTCATGGTATTTACGATGCCGCCGCCGCGGTTCATGATATCCATATAGCTCATACCGCCCATGCGCCACAGGAATTCATCCGGACGATAACCACCAAAAACGAGGTGAGTATGAGAGTCTACAAAGCCCGGCAAAACGGCCTTGCCGGCCGCATCAATTTGATTTTCTTCCGGAACTTTCTTTTCCCAGGAAGGATCGGTGCCAATGGCAGCAATTTTGCCATCCTCAACGAGGATAGAAGCGTTTTCGTAAATCTTCAAATTGCTCATTTCTTTGCCGAAATGAGCTTCTTTTCCCTGCGGAGTTACTATCTGGGCCGCATTTTTAATCAACAGAGTTTTTCCCATCATTCGGCTCCTTTTTCATATTCCTGTGAATACATGGAAAGCGATTGCCGCCCTGCGGCAGCAATCGCTTTCCGATTCAATTTAAAGTTGACACATTAGTCTTTGATGACATGAGCGGTCGGATAAACCTTAGCTACAGCATCATGGACTTTCTTATCGTCAGCCAGATACGGAATGGTCAGATGGCCAATGCCGGCACGGGTCTTGTTGAATTCAACAGCCGTTTCCATAGCATGTTCGTTGCGAGCCCAGCTGCGGCGTGCAACACCACTCATAACATCCCAGCTCAGAGCACTGCGGATAATCTCGTCTACACGATGGCTGCCGTCCAGTACCAGGCCGAAACCGCCGTTGATAGCCTTGCCGATACCAGTACCGCCGCCGTTATGGAGAGCTACCAGGCTCATGCCTCTGGCAGCGTTGCCAGCATAGGTCTGTACAGCCATATCAGCCATTACGTTAGAACCATCTTTGATGTTGGAAGTTTCACGGAACGGAGAATCCGTGCCGGATACGTCGTGGTGGTCGCGGCCCATCATGACAGGTCCGATTTCGCCCTTACGAACCATTTCGTTGAACTTCAGGGCAATATTTACACGACCCACTTCATCCTGATAGAGAATACGAGCCTGGGTACCAACAACGAGCTTATTCTTTTCAGCGTCGCGGATCCAGATATAGTTATCGCGGTCCTGATAACGACGGTTCGGATCGATGCAGCTCATGGCAGCCATATCGGTCTTATGCAGATCTTCCGGTTTGCCGCTCAGGCATACCCAGCGGAATGGGCCATAGCCGTAGTCGAACAGCTGCGGTCCCATAATATCTTCTACATAGGACGGCCAAATGAACCCGTCTTTATCGTCAATGCCGTTCTTGGAGATTTCCTTGACACCGGAATCAAACACAGCCTTCATGAAGGAGTTACCATAATCGAAGAAGTATACACCCTTGGCGGTGATTTTCTTCAGAGCATTGAAGTGAGCATGGAGAGACTTGTCAACCAGTTCACGGAAGTGTTTCGGATCTTCAGCCAGCATCTTCGTACGTTCGTCGAAGGTCAGGCCCTGCGGGCAGTAACCGCCGTTATAAGCGTTGTGGCAGGAAGTCTGGTCGGAAACCAGGTCTACATGAACATCATGGTCAGCAATGTATTCGAGCAGGTCTACAATGTTGCCATGGTAAGCATAGGCTTTGCCTTCGCCCTTAGCCATTGCATCCTGAGCCAGTTTGATAACTTCAGGAATAGAATCGGATTCGCCGGTAATCCAGCCCTGATCCAGACGGGTCTTGATACGGGATTCATCAACTTCAGCGATGATAGCAGCGCAGTTAGCAATGATAGCAGCCTTGCCCTGAGCACCACTCATGCCGCCCAGACCGGACGTTACGAAGAGTTTGCCGCTCAGGTCACCATCGTTAGGAATGCCCAGTTTCAGACGGCCGGCATTCAGGATGGTGTTGAACGTACCATGAACGATACCTTGCGGCCCAATGTACATCCAGCCGCCTGCAGTCATCTGACCGTAGTTAGCAACGCCCATTTCTTCAGCGATTTCCCAGTCTTTCAGGTTATCATATTCACCAACCATAAGACCGTTGGTAATAATGACTCTCGGAGCTTCCGGTTTAGAATGGAACAATCCTACAGGATGACCGGATTCCATAACCAAGGTCTGATCCGGTGTCATTTCTTCCAGATAGCGTTTAATCAACAGATACTGCATCCAGTCATGGCAAACGGAACCAGTTTCACCATAAGTAACGAGTTCATACGGATACAGAGCCACTTCGAAGTCCAGGTTGTTATCAATCATGACCTGGAAAGCTTTACCTTCAGTGCATTTGCCCTTGTATTCATTGATAGGCTTGCCATAAATACGGCCTTCCGGACGGAAACGATAACCATAGATACGGCCGCGGGTCGTCAATTCTTCCAGGAATTCAGGAATCAGTTCTTCATGATATTCTTCCGGAATATAACGGAGCGCGTTCTTCAGAGCCACTTCGGTCTGAGCAGGGGTCAGACGGAAACCACGATCCGGAGCTCTGCGGATACCTTCCACAAATTTTTTCTTTGGAGGCAGTCCGTTAGGAAATTCCAGTTTAATGGTCATAGCCTTTGCAATGTCAGCATTTTTCATGATTTGAATCCACTCCTTTTTTCTATATCACTTACGAGGAATCGCATTCTCTCGTTTCTTACGACCTTATTGTACGAAGCCTACATCAAAAAAACGTCTAATTTATTCAATTTTTAGCATATTTTTAAAATAATCTTTTTAGACGTTTTTTGACGGAAATAGAAGCTAAACGTCAATGAAATGACCAAAAACGTCCAAAAAACAACTTTTCCGTCAATAAAAAACAAAAATTAAAATAACTCAATCTACAAAAGAATGCCGCAGTCACGCAATGTCTACAGCATTCTCATTGAACACAATGTGGAAAACCATCCCTGCAAAAAAGCAACAGTTAATATTATTCCGGTACGGGCAGTCAGCTCAAAATTATGAACCAATCCGGTCGCCGAGCTGTCATGCCATCACGTGCCAGCCTCCTGGTAACCTGATGCAGCATAATTCGTACAGCACTTTCCGTTTCCCTCCAAAATTGAACAAAGCTCCCGATAAGCGGGAGCTTTGTTCGAGGGTATGGATTTTAGAAGAACTTGAGATCGACTTTTTCTTCAACTGCTTCAAGGATATCACCATCGGCAACCGTCTTGGTGATCTTCTGCAATTCGTCGAACATCTGGATATCCTTATCGTATTCAATGAACTTGTTGGATTTACGAACAGCGTTGTAAGCGGCCTGAGTACCATCGCCCAGATGGAAGCCTTCACCGTCGCGCAGGTCAATGGCCTGGCAGGCAGCGAGGATTTCGGTAGCGACGACACGACGAACGTTGCCGCAGATTTCTTCAGCTTTGCGGGCAGCGCAGGCACCCATGGAAACGAGGTCTTCCTGGTTTTCGCAGCTCGGGATGGAGTCTACGGAAGCAGGATGAGCCAGAACTTTGTTTTCGCTGACGAGAGCAGCGGCTGCATATTGCGTAATCATGAAGCCGGAGTTCAGGCCGGAATGCTTAACCAGGAAGGATGGGAATCCGGACAGAGAGTTGTTGATGGTACGTTCCAGACGACGTTCGGAAACGTTGGCGATTTCAGAAAGGCCAATGCCCAGGAAGTCGAACGGAAGAGCCATCGGTTCACCATGGAAGTTACCGCCGGAAATTACATCGCCATCCGGAAGCACAATCGGGTTATCCGTAGCGGAGTTGATTTCGATGTCTACCTTTTCTTTTACGAAGCCCAGCGCATCCTTGCTGGCGCCGTGAATTTGCGGCACGCAGCGGAGGGAGTACGGATCCTGAACTTTGAGTTCGCCCTGATGGGTTACGAAAGTACTGTTCTTCAGCAGGGAACGCATATTGTAGGCAGTATCGAGCTGGCCGCGATGCGGACGAATCGTATGCAGTCTTTCATCGAAAGCATCAATGATGCCGCGGTTAGCTTCAATCGTCAGGGCAGCAGCGATATCGCTTTGTTTCAGGAGCATCATGCCGTCCCACAGAGCGAAGGTGCCCATAGCGGTCAGGATCGGGGTACCATTGATGAGGCCCAGGCCTTCCTTAGCAACCAGTTTAATGATAGGAATGCCGGCTTTTTCCATAGCTTCCTTACCATCCATCAGCACGCCTTTATATTCTGCTTTGCCAAGGCCGAGCATCGGAAGTACCATGTGAGCCAGAGGAGCCAGGTCACCGGAAGCACCGAGGGAACCTTTTTCAGGAATATAAGGATGAACGCCTTTGTTAATCATGTCAACCAGGGTATTCAGGGTTTCCAGACGAACACCGGAGTAACCTTTAACCAGTGCGTTAGCACGAATCGTCATAGCGCAGCGGGTAACTTCGCGGGAAAGCGGGTTGCCGTAGCCGCAGCAATGGGTACGAATCAGGTTTTCCTGCAGCTGGCTGCAGTCTTCCTTAGAAATAGAAACGCGGCAGAGGGAACCGAAACCGGTCGTTACACCATAAACAACCTTTTCGTTTTCAACGATGTCATCAATCAGAGCACGAGAAGCTTTGATGCGGGCAACAGCATCCGGATCAACTTTGATCTTGGCGCCGTAGCGGGAAATAGCAATCAATTCTTCCAGGGTCAGGTCATTGCCATTCAGCGTAACTTCTTTGATAGCCTTTACATCCTTTAATAACATTTTAAATACATCCTCCTTAAACCTCTAAAAACTTTATTTCTTTTACTTCATCGAAGTGAATTTTCCAAGTAAATCGGCTGCCGTTTAACAGGAACAGCAGCCGAAGTCATCTTTCTTATCCGAGAATCATGGCACCGATCAAGCCGCCGATAAACAGGGTAATATCGTAGAAAATGAAGGTCGGTACGCAAGTATCCCAAATGTGGTTATGCTGACCATCCGCATTCAGACCGGAAGTCGGGCCCAGCGTGGAGTCGGAAGCAGGGGAACCTGCATCGCCCAAAGCTGCAGCAATACCAATCAGCAGGATGATGGAACCGGTGGAGAAGCCCAGTTTATATCCCATCGGGATGTAAATGGAAGCGACAACCGGAATCGTACCGAAAGAAGTACCAATGCCCATCGTGATGAGAAGGCCTACAGCCAGCATTACAAAAGCACCGCCGAACTTCGTGTTGATGACGGAAGTCGTTGCGTTGACCAAAGCTTCTACAGAGTGAGTATCACGCAGTACCTGGGCATACCCGGCAGCTACCAGCATTACGAAGGCAATAAAGCCCATCATGGCAACACCGCCGTTGACATAATCATCAATGTTCTTCCACTTGATAGCCCCAGTAATAATCATCAGGGCAAGACCGCAGGCAGCACCGATAGGAAGGGATTCAAAGTAAAGCTGTGCTACAAAAGCGACAATAGCAGCTGCCAGTGCTTTCCAGCAATCCGCAGTCATCTTGGATTCACTTTCGGTGGCATCCTGCACGCCGGTAATCGGCAAATCTTTGTATTCACGGTCACGAGCGCAATACAGGAACACAGCCAGGATCAGGCCGACGACCATAGCCACACCAGCAATCCACATTACGGAAGAAATCTCACCAATTCCTACGTCAACGTTATTGGCAACCATCTGGTCTTTAATGATAGTGAAGAAGAGCAGACCAAAACCAACAGGAAGGGAAACGTAAGGAGCTTTCAGGCCGAATGTCAAAGCACAGGCCACTGCACGGCGATCCAGCTTCATCTTGTTCATAACGTGCAGCAGAGGCGGAATCAGAATAGGAATGAAAGCAATGTGAACCGGAAGTAAGTTCTGAGAGAAGCAAGAGAAGAAAGCAATGGTAAAGCAGAAAAGAATTTTCTTCGAGCCTACGAGCTTTGCAATCTTGCGGGCTGCAATGTCCGCCACACCGGAACGGCCAATGGCAACAGCTAAGATACCAAGCAGGATATAACTTAAAGCTGTTTCAGAGTTGCCGCCCATACCTTTAATCAGTGTAGAAAACGTGGTGGGAAGATCCATGCCCCCGGTGAGACCGGCTACAACGGCTGAAACCAGAATGGCTAAGAGCACGTTCATTTTCAGCAAGCATAAAGCTGTCATTACAATAACGGAAAGTACAATTGGGTTGGACAAAATACCCATGAAACTCTCAACTCCTTTATATGAATTTTACCGAGTCCGGAAGCTGCCTGCTCAGCTTCTTTTTTAAATTACGGCCCCATTGTACGTCATGACTGACTGAAAAACGTCAAAAAACAGCGATTATAGTTTTTATTTTTCTGATTCTTTTGTCTTTTTCTTTTCTGAAACTTTTGACGGAATTTATCGTTTTACCGTTTTACTTTGCTAAACATTGTAACTTTTTGTTGTCAGTATGCGAAAATACAAGGTTTCATGCGCTTTTTTTACTTTCTAAAATTGATAGCACAACACAGATTTTGAGTCTTTTTATGACATTTCTCTTCTGTACCGTCAAATAAATTATTCGGCCCTTATCGTATGTTAAAGTGATTCTCCAAATTGTATAATTCTGAATTGTATTGGTTCACTGGTCATTTTTTTGCCCTTATTTGCAGGAAATTTATAAGCGATAAAGGGCTTTTCAGGCGCCTCATCATACCGTCGGCTCATTAAAGAAGTAATTTTATTGCAAAATTTTCTTTAAGATTAATAGATTCTATGGCACTTCATTTACGAATCATTCATATCATTATGAATACAGACTATAAACAGCGGCATTTCCTGTATCGCTTTGCTTCATATACGAAAAAACGCCTGACATCTCCTATTCACATAGGAAATGTCAGGCGCTGTGTTCAGATCAGGCAATCAAAGATTTACTTTGCTCAGAAGTTCATGTTCTTTGCCGTCTACTTCAGCTTCAATGGCAGACATTTTATCCGTCAGATCTTTTACAAAAGCTTCATCCTTGATGCTTCCCAGATTGATCTTAACGTTCAGGAAAGCACCGCGTACGGCAGCACGGGCGTTCATGGAAGCCACCGCACCGTCCGTTACGGCATTCGGGTTGCCGCGCATAATGACAGCGTCAGCGAGGGCAAACAGCTTATTAGCGGTTTCACCGACTTTAAAAGGTACCAGGGCAGCACCTTTCGTAGCTGTCTGGATAGCTTCATGGCGAACTTTCTTTTCTTCGTCTGTACCCTTCGGCATCTTGAAAGCAGCCATAATCTTATTGAAAGCAGTACTGTCTTCATCGATCAAAGACAAGAATTGATTCTTCAGGTCAGCAGCTTTTGCAGCGACTTCTTTCATCTCAGCTTCGGAAGCGGCATACTTTTCCTTACCGATGGTCAGATGAGCAACCATTTCAATCAGAGCAGCTGCGGAAGCCGCGTTCAGGGCAGCGATGCTGCCGCCGCCAGGAGCCGGAGAAGAAGAACTGGTTTCCTGGATAAAATCTGCTACGGTCATTTTTTTCAGTTCCATGTGAATTCCTCATTTCTCTCAAATAAGACACTGATTCAACAAGTGAATCAGTGTCTTATTGCTATTTTTATTAGAACAAACCGGTAATCTTACCGTTGGCATCAATATCCATGTTCAGGGCAGCCGGTTTCTTAGGCAGGCCAGGCATTACCATGATGTTGCTCGTTTGTACAACGATGAAGCCTGCGCCGTTGGAGACACGGACATCCTGTACACTGATATCGAAGTCTTTCGGGGCACCCAGAAGAGCCGGGTTATCACTCAGGGAGTACTGCGTCTTTGCTACGCAGATCGGCAGCTTGTCAACGCCCCAGTCTTCCAGTTGTTTAATCTGCTTCTTGGCATTAGGAGTGAATTCAACGCCCTTGCCGCCGTAAATCTTGGTCACGATTGTTTTCAGTTTGTCGGGAATAGAGTCATTGACATCATACAGCGTAGTCGGTTTCGTATGGCTTTCATCCAGGATTTCCACCAGTTTGTTAGCCATATCGATACCACCTTCGCCGCCCTTTTCCCAGCATTCGTTCAGGGTAACTTCTACGCCGTAGCTTTCGCATTTCTTGAGCAGCATTTCGATTTCAGCGTTCGTATCCGTAGCAAACTTATTGATAGCTACCAGTACAGGGAGACCAAAAGCTCTCATATTTTCGACCTGTTTTGCCAGGTTGGAGAAGCCATCGCTGACAGCCTGAACGTTTTCCTTGCCGAGATCGGGTTTCTTGACGCCGCCGTGCATCTTCAGGGCACGAATCGTAGCTACCAGAACAACCGCATCCGGGAAGATGTTGCCGTACCGGCATTTAATATCCATGAACTTTTCAGCACCCAGGTCAGCACCGAAGCCTGCCTCCGTCACTGCGATATCTCCGAGTTTCATGGCCATCTTGGTAGCCAGGATGGAGTTGCAGCCGTGAGCGATATTGGCGAACGGGCCGCCATGGATAATGGCCGGGGTATGTTCCAGTGTCTGAACCAGGTTCGGTTTAATGGCGTCCTTCATCAGAAGTGCCATAGCGCCTTCGCAGCCCAGTTGATGTACATAAACAGGATTGCCGTCCAGATCCGGACCGATGATAATGCGGCCGAAGCGTTTCTTCAGGTCCTGCAGATCCGTTGCCAGGCAGAGGATAGCCATGATTTCGGAAGCAACCGTAATCATAAAGCCATCTTCACGCGGGTACCCGCAGGGTTTGCCGCCCAGACCGACAACAACATGACGCAGGGCACGATCGTTCATATCCATTACGCGGCGCCAGGTTACCTGACGAGCATCAATACGCAGTTCATTTCCCTGCTGGATATGGTTATCAATCATTGCGGCAAGCAGGTTGTTAGCAGCCGTAATAGCATGCATATCACCGGTGAAATGCAGGTTGATATCGTCCATCGGAACTACCTGGGCATATCCGCCGCCGGCAGCACCGCCCTTGATTCCGAAGACAGGTCCCAGGGACGGTTCACGGAGGGCTACAATAGCCTTTTTACCGATTTTATTCAGAGCCTGAACCAGACCGATACTCGTCGTGGACTTACCTTCGCCGGCAGGCGTAGGCGTGATAGCCGTTACCAGCACAAGCTTGCCGTTGGGCTTATCTTCCAGGCGTTTCAGGACATCCAGGGAAATCTTAGCTTTATAATGGCCGTATTGTTCCAGCTCTTCAGGATGAATATCGAGCTTCTCAGCAATCTTGCTGATCGGTTCCATTACATTTTTTTGAGCAATCTCAATATCACTTAACACGGTCTTACCCTCCCTTTTCGGTCAGTCTTCTGCATCCAGCAGACGTTTTTCAAGAATTTCGTTGATATCGAAGTTTTCAATCTGCAGATAATATTCAGCAGCCATGAGCAGAGCCTTCATCGGAACGGTACCGATGACTTCACTGCCAACCACAGGAACACCGTAACGGCGAGCTTCCATCTTAACCATTTCAAAAGCTCTGTAAACAGCGGTCTTTTCGTAGTTGACGAGGTTCATGGAAACCTGGGTCTGATTTCTTTCTTCCAGCTTCAGGCCGATAGCCTTGACATAATGCAGGCCGCCGCCAATATTGCGGACTTTCTTGGCAATTGCCTGGGCGACTTCTACATTGTCCGTACCGAGGTTTACGTTGAAAGCAACCAGAGGTACACGAGCACCTACAGCAGAGCAGCCGGAAACAGCGTTCATTTCGCTGGGGCCGTAATCAGGCTTCCAAGCCGGATCCTTAATCTTTTCAAAGAAACCTTCATATTGTCCTTTGCGGACGGTAGCCAGGTTGCGGCGTTCTTCGCAGGTTGCTGCATCTTCATACAGGTAAACAGGGATGCCCATTTCGCCATAAGCCTTACCAACCTTGTTAGCGATTTCAACGCATTCGTCCATCGTGACGCCCATAACCGGAGTAAACGGTACAACGTCGACGGCACCAAAACGAGGATGAGCACCATGGTGCGTTCTCATATCAATCAATTTGATGGCAACCTTGGCCATATTGATAGCAGCTTCGGTTACTGCTTCCGGAGAACCGATGCAGGTTACAACAGAACGGTTATGGTTAGGATCGGAAGAATAGTCAAGCAGCGTCAAGCCCTTGATTTTACGAGCTTCATCAACAATCTTTTCAACTTTCTCCAGGTCACGGCCTTCACTAAAATTCGGTACAAATTCTACTAACTTCTTAGCCATTTGAGCACCTCCATAAATTTGTAAGAACACGCGGCATTTCTTGCCCTGCCGCAAACATCGTGGTCATTGTACCAATGCTTCGCCTAAAAAACGTCTGAACACAAAAAATACTGAAAAAAGCTCTCTTTTGACAAATATTTGACGTTTTTGGCCTAGCATAGCAATGGATTAATATGTGAGGTGATTTTTTATGACAGTATCCGTAATTCCTCGTTCCAAAGCCACCACTTCGACCTGGTCCGGCGGGACGACTACGGAATTTTACATTTTTCCAAAGGATGGTTCCTACAAAGACCGCCGCTTCGAAATCCGCATCAGTTCGGCTACCGTCGATCTGGATGCCTCCGACTTTACAATGCTTCCTGACTACAACCGGATCATCACGCCGCTGAAGGGAGGCTTTACGCTGACGTACGCCGAAACCGGCAAGTCCGAAACACTGAAGCCGCTGGAAGAAGCCTTTTTTGACGGCGGCTGGCATACCCATTCCGAAGGCAAAGCCGTTGATTTCAATGTCATGTACAAGAAAGGCTTGAAAGCTTTCTATGAAATTGTCAACACGTCTAAAGAAATGCTTCCGGCACCCCATCGCTTTCTCTACGTACCGCTGGTTGACGCTTCCAATCTTACCGGCTGCACATTAAACGGAATAGCCTTGACACCGGATACGCTCTACGTTTCCGATAATCCGGCTGATGCATTTACTTTAGTGATGAAAAAGAGCGTTGACTTGATCTATACAACTGTAGATTAACCACGTAAAGGGACTGACGCCATGCGGCAGCCCCTTTTTACAGTCAAACGTCGAAAAACCGGGCTTGAACAAAATTCGTCCGGCTTAAAACAGAAAGAAGACGTGGAAAAATTCCGCCCTGTTTTGAGGCTTTTGACGTTTTTAGGACGAAACGCAGCAATCCCTATTTTTATCCATGTTGGCAATAAGGAGACAACAAGTAAATGAAGACTGCTTCCACAAATCCTCTCAAACTCTTACTATCCGCAATTTGTGCCGGTTTCTGTATCGGACTCGGCGGAGCTGTTTATGTCGCCCAAATCAGCAATAAACCCCTCGGCGCCGTACTTTTCTGTGTCGGACTCTACGCCATCTGTGAATTTAAATTTCACCTGTTTACCGGAAAAGTCTGCTACGCCACCGAACGTCCCGTGAACAGCTTTTGGGAATTCCCGGTGATTTGGGTCGGAAATTTTCTGGGAACGGGAATCGTAGCATTCCTGCTCCGTCAGACCCGGCTGCTGGCAGCGAATCAGGCTGCGGCCCAGGCGTTGGTACAAGTCAAAAATAACGATACGCTGCTGTCCCTGTTCATTCTGGGCATGTTTTGCAATGTATTCGTTTTTCTTGCGGTGGAAGGCTTTCGCAGCATTCCGCTTCAAATAGGTAAATACCTTGCCATTTTTGTCGGTATCACCGTTTTCATTCTGAGCGGGTATGAGCACTGCGTGGCCGATATGTTCTATTATTTTATGGCAGGAGCCATGGACGGAACCGGTTTCTGCCGTCTCCTTGTCATCACGGCCGGCAACATCTGCGGCGGTCTCTTGGCTTATCAGGGTGTTGCTCTCGCACGCCGCTGAGACAGCAATTCTTTGATAACATGCCGGACTGCATCCGGCCTGGTAAAATTCGAAAAAATAAAAAACGCTTTTGGCCTATGGCATATAGCCTCGTCTGCGACAGTGTGTTAAAGCTTTTGATTCAAGTGAAATATGATATAAAACCTGAAATTTAGCAGTTAATCTAAATTTCAGGTTTTATTTTAAAAAGATGCTTTTAGCCTTTTGCTTATGGCATTTAACATTGGATTGGTACTATCTTCCGCCACTTCGCGGCCTCCTCCTTCCGACTGCGTGGAAGGAGACTAACTATCATATGTCAAGTGCAAAATTCTGCGAATCGGAGCTAGTATTTATCTGCTTTTGAAGCATTAATTGAGCAGATGTTTTGTATGTATTTCCTGTTGTCTGAAGTGTATAAATTAACCGTACCAACTTTTTGGCTGCATGAGAGATTGCTATGTAGTAATGCTTGCCTTCGTTTAGTTTCTTAGCCAAATATTCCTTGTAGGCGGGTTCGTACCGGCAGACGAATATCGCTGCGTTAAAGAGCGCAAATCGTAGATAACGTGACCCTCTTTTCTCCATGTGGGCGCTTCGACCTATCCCACTTCTGCGTCCTGACTGGTTCCTGGACGGTGCAAGCCCGGCATAGGCTAGAACTTTGTCGGGAGAAGAGAACCTGGAAAAATCCCCGACTTCCGCTAAAATTGCAGCCCCTGTGACGGCACCAATCCCAGGAATTGTAAGTATAGGTTCCGGATGCTCGCTCAGCAGCTCCTTTTCCTCAGCCTCGATTTTGCGAATTTCTTCATCATAGTCCTCAAGAATCCGGATGTTCGCCCGCAATTCATGTTCATTGCCCAGATTGTTGTGTTTACCGATAGATTTTTTTGCTTCGTCACGAATTTGTTCAGCCAAATCCTCATTTAAGCTGCCTCTGGATGCCTTGTGAATAATGTTTTTCAAGTGTTTCAAATTGGCGTTTGCCAGCTCCTCGGGGGTAGGATATTCCATGAATATAGCGTGAGCAGTAGCAGAATTCAGGTTCATATATTTTCCTAGTTCAGGGAAGTTGAGAACCACAAGCCGATCCACGTCTTGTTTAATCTTTGTTCTTGCCTGAACCATTCTGAACCGAGATCTGGTAAGTGACATGAGACGTTCATTGTGGTATTCTTTAGGAACGTAGGGTTTGAGATCCAAATCGGACATGAACATACAGGCTATAAAATGAGCATCAATGCGATCGGTTTTAGTTTTGCGAAGGCTATGACTCTTTTTGTATTGATCTGTCATCATGGGATTGAAGACATAAGTTGGTAGCCCGTTATTCAGCAGGAATCTGGTGATATTCTCGCTGTAAGGTCCGGTGGCTTCAAGCCCTACTTTTATGTTTTCTGCCGGTTGTTTGTAAGAGCATATCTGCTTCAGCAGAAAGTCAAAGCCTTCCCAATCATTGGTAATAGTAAATTGCTTGTACCTGGACTTATGCTCTGGGTCAAGGATGCAGCAGTCATGTTTGTCTTTGGACACATCAATTCCAACGTAGATCATAATATAAAACCTCCTAAAAAATATGATGCTGAAACCACAGACTCTCTGCCATGTATCCTTGTTCTATATAAACCGTCTGGCGGTATCTAACTAATTAACATCGCTGCAAAGAGCTGTGGTTGGAGTCTTCTTCAAACCGTTAATCGGTAGGTCCCAAAACCAATCCACAGCATCTTCTACAGTGTAGCACTTTCCCCCAGAAGAGGGGTAAAGTCCCAATACATATGATACAAGGTCCCAAAGGAATACCCAACCTGACGGTTTGGTTTAATGAAAGGCATTTTTCTTCCATGGGCGGGATGCGGGCGGCGAGCAGCTGAAAGCGTGAAAAAGGGGCTGTGAAATAATGCGTGTGCATTATTTCACAGCCCCTTTATGGTTATGATAAATGTGAGAAGAACGCAGCGCTCAAATCTTCCACCTGCAGTGCCCGATGACGAAGCAGTTCATTCAGACGCAACGTCAAAAATGGCTGCGCCGTCATTTCCTTTGCTTTCATCAGTGCAAGCTGAATGGTAGGGGACCAGTTTTTATCCGGCCAGGTTTCCAGGACAGTAATGGCATTGGCCCGCACGCTTTCGTAAAGACTCGTCAGCGCCGGTGCCAGAATATTTTCACCTTCGCCGGGGTGCTGAGTCAAGGCCACCAAAAGCGGCACAATTGTCCGCTCATCCACCAGATACTCATTGACGTGGGCTTCAGCGAAAGCTAGTACCCGGTCAAAAGACCGTTTGCTTTCCGTCGAAAGCAGGAAAGGATAAAGTTCCGTCCGCATCGGATCCTTTTTCAAAAGATTCCACAGCCTGGTGTGGATTGGGATTTCCATGGCGTAGGCCATTTGTACGGCCAGCAGATTCGTACTGCCGTCTTCATTCAGCAGATGCTTGGGCAGGATTTCCTTCCAGGGCGTCTCATAGACAAGGGACTCAATAGCACTGATCAGGGTGTGACACTGGTTCATGCTGAGCTGATCCCAATTCTTCTGATCCACCATAGTCTGCAGCTCGCGCGACAGATTCATCAGGACGGCCGCCTCTTCCAACGTCTTATGATGCGCCTTGGCATGAAGAATGCATTTTTGCAGCAGGCTGTACAGCTGAATGACCGGCATCTCTTCCGCCGCCCTCCGGGTAGGCGGTTCAAAGTTCAGTAAAAAGTCCACGTAATCAACAACTGTATGCATTACGGCCGCAAAATCTTCTGCGGACATGGCGTCCTGTTCCAGCAGGTCCATCATGTCGCTCCGCTTTAAAATCAGCAGAGAAATTGCCGGATAGTCTACGTTCAAATCCCATCCGTTCAGCAGGAGCCAATGCTTTTCCTCCGGCGTTACGTAATTATACATCTCCATGGCACTGACGCGGCCCCAGCGATTTGTGTGGTTCATGATTTCCCACAAATCATTCTCTTCCAGCATATGGCCGAGCTCCAGTGCATAGATGACATAATTCGTGAATTCTTCGCAGCGCGCCATCAGCATTAAATCCTTTTTGAGGCTCTGGGCACGGTTCAGATTTTCTTCATTCAGCAAATACAGCCCGGCCACAGTGATGGCCAGCTTTATCGGCTCCGGATTAATCGCCTCGTGCAGCCAGTCGTTGCAGAGCTGCCACAGCGCATCGGGAATGGGTGCCTGTGACATGAGCTCGACGATGGCATCATAATAGAAGATAAACGGCGTTGCCGAAAGTCCATAATAGATTTTCTTGGCAGTTTCAGGGTCGGGATTCTCTGCATAGGCGATAAGTGTCTGCCAAATCGGTTCTGCCAGGCCCTCCTGCCCTTCAATATGCATATCCGAGAGAAAGATATCGGCAGCTCCCGGATCCAGAAAAACCGTCGGATAACTTTCAAGCAAATTTTTATCCTTAATTTGTTCCGGTGCGAAGAAACCATTTTCATCAAGATGTTCTTTTATGAGATTAAAAATACCGGGTTCATTTTTCCAGGGTAAATTATTCATTTCCATATCCATCATTCCTTCCGCCCACTCGAAAATGCGTGCAAATTCGCGGGGAGCACGCCACGAAGAAGCGTCATCAGAAAATTGTACCCGTTATTATATCATATAATGTGAAGAATGGGAAAAGAGGCGTCAAAGCATAAGACAAAACAGGAGGAAAGTGCATCAAAATCAGCACAAATCCTTTTTGAAAAGGGACTGTGAAAAAACAAAAAAGCGCATTTGGCTTTTAGCTTATGGCATTTAGCCTCGCCTACAACAGTGTATTGAAGGTTTTGATTCAAATAAATAATTATGTAAAACCTGAAATTTAGCAGAAAACCTAAATTTTAGGTTTTATTTTTATAAGTTTCTAGAAAAATGCCTTGTCATTTTTCGTCCATAGGCGGAATGCGGGCTGCGGACGGCGGAAAGCGATAAGGGGCTGTGAAATAACGCACATGCATTATTTCACAGCCCCTTTATTACAGGCAGTTAAGCATTTGGTTGTTCCTGCACAACTTCGGCCTCGACCGGTTTCGGGCCATCCGGATCCTTGCCATTCAAGATAGCCATGAATTCGTCACCCGTAATCGTTTCTTTTTTCAGCAGATAGGCTGCCAGTTCATCGAGTTTGTCACGATTTTCATTTAAGATACGGCGTGCTTCCGTATGAGCCTTTTTCACGACTTCAAAGACAGCGCTGTCAATTTTAGCGGCCGTCTCAGGAGCACAGGCCAGAGACGTATCTCCGGACAAATAAGCATTATTGACGGTTTCCAGTGCCACCATATCAAACTCATCCGTCATACCGAACCGGGTAATCATAGCCCGTGCCAGCTTCGTTGCCTGTTCAATATCATTGGAAGCACCGCTTGTTACCTTGGAGAAAACCAACTCTTCTGCGGACCGTCCGCCTGTCAGTGTAACAATCTTGTTGAACAGTTCTTCCTTGGTCATGAGGACTTTTTCCTGCGTGTCTACCTGCATCGTGTAGCCGAGTGCACCGGAAGTTCTCGGGATAATCGTAATCTTGTGTACCGGCGCCGATTCCGTCTGCTTGGCAGCGACAAGCGCGTGACCAATTTCGTGATAAGCGATAATCCGCTTTTCTTCCTGAGAAATCACGGCACCCTTACGCTGTGCACCGGCAATAACCACTTCGACAGATTCTTCCAGATCCTCCTGGATGACTTCCTTACGTCCCATACGTACGGCCCTCAGGGCTGCTTCGTTGACGATGTTTGCCAGTTCTGCGCCGGAAGCACCGCTCGTTGCCAGGGCAATCGTATGAAAATCGACATCCGGAGAAATCTTGACATCATGAGAATGAACCTTCAGGATAGCTTCACGGCCCTGCAGGTCCGGCAGTTCAACAGGAACCCGGCGGTCAAAACGGCCCGGACGGAGCAGTGCCTTATCGAGCACCTCCGGACGGTTCGTTGCAGCCAGAATGATGACCCCTTTGCTGCCATCGAAACCGTCCATTTCAGAAAGCAGCTGGTTCAGTGTCTGTTCCCGTTCGTCGTTGCTGCCGAAAGACCCGTTATCACGTTTCTTACCGATGGCATCGATTTCATCGATGAAGACGATACAAGGAGCTTTTTCCTGTGCTTGTTTAAAGAGATCACGAACACGGGCAGCACCCATACCTACGAACATTTCAATAAATTCGGAGCCGGAAATCGAGAAGAAAGGCACCTTGGCCTCACCGGCAACAGCTCTGGCAAGCAGTGTCTTACCAGTACCCGGAGGTCCCACAAGGAGAACGCCTTTCGGCATCGTAGCACCGATTTCCTTATATTTTGTCGGATTATGCAGATAGGAAACAATTTCCTGCAAAGCTTCCTTAGCTTCATCCTGCCCGGCCACATCCTTGAATGTCTTGCCGGTCTGTGCTTCGATGTAGACTTTGGCATTGCTCTTGCCAAAACTCATCATATTGCCTCCGCCGCCAAGTTTCGGCCCGAGGAACCGCATAATCAGCTGTCCGATGACAATAAAGAGCAGGAATGGGAAGATCCAGTTATTAAAGAACTTTGCAATCGGAGATTCTTCCTTCGGTACAACCTGAGAAAATTCTACATTGGCCTTCACCAAACGATTGACCAGTTCAGGATCGTCGACACGCCCCGTCACATAGATCATTTCCTTGCCGTCATCACCCTTGCAAAGAAGTGCAATCCGATTCTGGTTGATTTCAACTTTGGATGCCTTGCCTTCGTCCACCATTTTCAGGAAATTCGTATAGGTAACCTCCTGTACATGGGGTTTAAAGAACATAGGTGTAATGATGGTATTAATGACCAAAATCACAATAATGGCCGCCACATAATAGTAGAGCGCACTTTTGGAAGGCTGTCTGTTATCCTTCATGCACATCACCTTTCCTTCTGACTACTCAGTCTGAAAACTGTCCATATTATAACACAGGGGTCTATAGAGAACAATATAAGGGTATAAGCGACTGACACCCAGTCGCCGATTCACCTGAATAACTCGGTTTCCGTGCCATTCCGGATATCCTTGAAGAAGCGCTCACAAGGACCGCAGAGCGGAAGGCGTCTGTAGTCTTCCGGCGCTGCCCAGCAGTAATCTCCACGTTCTTCAAATTGCTTGTCCCGCAAAACGACGGGATAAGCAGTCATATACCAGATGACGTGGGTAAAGACATGCTTGTGTGACCAAACCGGATTCTCCAGCGGCGCACCGGCTGCTTCGGCAGCAAGTGCCCTGCTCTCCTCTTCGGAGACCGCGAGAAAAGTCGGTAATTCCCATAAGGACGCCAAAAGGCCCTTTGCAGGGCAGCGGTGCAGCAGCACACGGCCCTCCTGTCTGGCAAAAAGGCATGCCGCATAATAGACTTTTTGAGTCTGGCGGCGCCTGCGTACGGGCAATTCTTCTGTCATTCCCTTTGCATAAGCCTGACAGCAGCCCATCAAGGGACACTTCTCGCAGCGAGGTTTCTTAGGGATGCAGATGTCAGCGCCCAGATCCATCATAGCCTCGTTAAAATCTCCCGGCCGCGCGGACGGGATCACAGATTCAGCCAGGGTTCCGATCTTCTTTTTACCGGACGTCGACAGCACATCGTCCCGAACCGCATAAAGCCGCGCCAGCACACGCAGCAAATTTCCATCCACCGCGGGAACCGGAACACCGTAAGCCATCGAAGCGATGGCACCGGCTGTATATTCACCAATGCCGGGCAGTTTCCGGAGAACTTCGGGATCTGACGGAACTTTTCCCTGTTCATGAATCATGATTTCCCTCGCCGCCTTCAGAAGATTACGGGCCCGTGAATAATATCCCAGCCCCTGCCAGGCGCGAAGCACAGTTTCTTCCTCTGACGAAGCCAGTTTTTCTACCGTGGGAAACTGCTGCATCCAGCGGATAAAATATTCCTTGACAGTCTCCGTCCGCGTCTGCTGCAACATAATTTCCGAAACCCATACGTGGTAGGGATTACGCGGTTTTACTTCCCGCCAGGGAAGTTCCCTTTTACTGCGGTCAAACCAATCCAGAAGCAGCGAAACCCAGTTATTTTGCGGAGTCAAGATGAACCTCCCGAAATACAGAATCTATGACCGTATCTCCATCTTCGGCAAACACAATCGTACCCCGCAGCTGCTTACCCTGAAGCAGCATGGGCAGCCAAATCTTATCTGCCTGCCACATCTCATCATAAGGCAGTTCTTCCAGACGAAACCACCTCGGTTCCATTTCATCCGACAGCACCGGGGTCCCCGTCCAGGAACGAGCAAAGTACACCATACCGCCGTGGGACCATTTGGCATCCGAAGGCTGGTCAAAATATAAATCGGCAACGAGCTGCAGAGCATCGGGACTAACGCTGAGTCCACACTCTTCATTAAGTTCCCGCACGGCGCACTGCCGCATCGTTTCACCGGCTTCAATCTTACCGCCAAAACCGTTCCATTTGCCAAATCCCATTCCGCGCCGTTTGTGTCCCAAAAGAACACGGCCTACATGGTCAATCAGATAAACCAACGACGTATCCCGCATATTCTATTTGCCTCCCCTGCTGTTTTGGCGAAACAATAACACTGCCATCAAGTTTTTATTTATCATACCACAGTTTTTCCGGAGCTATCTTCCCTATTTACACAAAAAATGCCCTTACCATGGGGCGGACGAGTATGATTGCCTTTTGTTAATTTCGTACTATTCAAATTATTAAGTTTTTGGTAAAATAGCATTATACTGATACAAACTTTACAGAAAGGAGGATATTTTCTCCCGGGGAAACGACCCCATCAGGGATAAAACGCTGCAATCAGTCTTTATCAGACTCAAATTCGTCCTCAAAACCAAAACAAGGGACCGGTACGGATATTCAAGGTCCCGCATGAACACAAGGAGAAAAAAATGCAAGAAGAAAAAATGAGAAAGCAGAATCCTCAAACGGATTCCTCAAAAGCAAAGAAAAAAGAAATGAGTGGTTTCCTGAAAGGCGTGGAAGTCATCGGCAATAAGCTGCCCCATCCCGCCATGCTGTTCTTGATGCTCGCACTGATTGTTGTCGTTATCTCTCATTTTGTGGCTGCCCAGGGTGTCTCTGTCACGTACTTTGACGCCCGTGCCAAAGCCGAGGTTACAAGAAAAGCGGTTTCTCTTCTCACACCCGATGGACTGCGGTATATGTTTAACTCCGCGACAAAAAACTTTACAGGATTTGCGCCCCTGGGAACTGTACTGGTTGCCATGCTCGGTGTCGGCGTTGCTGAATGGACAGGGCTGTTCAATACAACCTTGAAGAAAGTCCTCCTGAATGCCAACCCGCGGTATCTGACTCCTATCGTTTTGTTTGCCGGTATCATGTCAAACATTGCTTCCGATGCCGGATACGTTATCGTCATCCCTATCGGAGCCCTGATTTTTGCCATGGCGGGACGTCATCCCCTGGCCGGTATGGCCGCTGCTTTTGCCGGCGTATCGGGCGGTTTTTCCGCTAACCTGCTGCTCGGAACTACGGACCCCCTGCTCACGGGTATTACCAACCAGGCCCTGATTGCAGCCGGAATCGATATGACTCTTGATCCTACCTGCAACTGGTATTTCCTTGCAGCTTCTACATTCCTGCTGACTATCGTCGGTACCATCGTCACAGATAAGATTGTGGAACCCAATCTGGGAACTTATACGGGCAAATATCGTCCGGACAATACGCCCATTACGGATCTTGAAAACAAGGCTCTTCGGAATGCCATGATTGCCCTTCTGGTCTATGTCGTCGTCATGGCGCTGCTCATGTTCCCGCAGAATGCACTTTTCCGTTCCCCTGAACCCAGCGGGGAATTGACACTCAAGGCCTTCCTCCATGATGGCCTCATCCCTGCTATCCTGCTGCTCTTCCTTGTGCCCGGCGTTGCCTACGGATGGACCACGAAAAAACTCCGTACCTCCCACGACCTTGTTGCTGCCATGACGGACGCCATGAAATCCATGGGCGGATACATGGTTCTGGCCTTCTTTGCTTCCCAGTTTATCGCCTACTTTGGCAAGACCAACCTTGGTCTCATCGTCTCCTTCAAGGGAGCGGACGCTCTGGAAGCGGCTGGTCTTACAGGTCTTCCCCTCATTCTCCTCTTCATCATCCTGTCAGCTTTCCTGAACCTTTTCATGGGTTCTGCCTCCGCAAAGTGGGCCATTATGGCACCGATTTTTGTTCCCATGATGTACCGCCTCGGCCTTTCCCCGGCCCTGACACAGGTTGCCTACCGTATTGGGGACTCTTCTACCAATATCATCACACCCCTTATGTCCTACTTTGCCATGATTGTCGTTTTCATGAACAAATACGATGAAGATGCCGGTCTGGGTACGCTCACTTCCATGATGCTCCCCTATTCCATGAGTTTCCTCTGCTTCTGGACCATCATGATGGCTCTCTGGATGCTGGCTGGACTGCCAGTAGGACCGGGTGCCGGCCTGTACATCTGATTTATCAGCGAAGCGTTCCCTGAAATCTGTGGTATGGTATGTTTATCCCACAGGAGCAAAAAATAAAAAAAGGGGCTGTGAAATACTGCACACGTAGTATTTCACAGTCCCTTTTTCACGCTTTCCGCAGCCCGCCGTCCGTCTCCCGCCCGTGGAAGAAAAATGACCAAGACATTTTTCTTTGAACTTATAAAATAAAGGGGCTGTCGCAAGTGACCGATTTTTAATCCCTGAAATAACTTGCTAAAGACCCCAAATTGCCTTACTTTTTAGTTGAATATGTTTTGAGATGAAAAAAGGGCGCACGAAATTAAGCAACTCTAAGTTGCTTTTTTTCGTGCGCTCTTTTTGTATCTTTTAGGCCTCTTTTTTCAGCGGATATAAGTGCAAATCCTCTTTGCCGTCTTGAACTTTGTGATGGACCTTCAGGACATTCCGTGCCATGGCACATATTCCCACTGTTACCAGGGCATTTCCTTTGCCTCGGGTTTCTAGTCTTCTGACGTTTAATGAATCCTTGAGATCCGCAAAGGCTCCTTCTGCCTGTATACTGCGGTTCATCCTCAGTTCCTTACCATATTCGGAAGTAATGTTCTTCAGGGATTCTGCCCTCAATGCAGCAAAATTCTTCGAGACCACTAATTTCTTGTTTCTTTTCTCCATGGGTGTCCTGCAATTGTTCCCATGGATGCACTGTTCCTTGTAGGGACAACCGCTGCAGTCCTTACATTCGTAATATGTTTTCTCTGACACATATCCTGACCGGTTCTTTACCTGGGTTACTTTACTGACTTTCAGCAGTCTCCTACCTTTACAGATATACATGTCTTGATCAGGCAAATATGTCATGTTTTCTGCTTTGCCGATGTCGTTCTTATACTTTTTCCTCTTGCTTCTTTCATAATTGTTAGGCTTGATATATGAAGTATACTGATTCTTCTTCAGCCAGACCAAGTTCTCTTCGCTTTCATAGCCTGCATCGGCTACAATGTTTGCAAATTTCTGACCGAAGTGGGCTTCAAATCCTTCAAGAAAAGGAATGAGTGTCCGCATATCTGTTGGATGTGCACTCACATCTGCAAACAAGGTAAAACCGGAATTGTTGGCATATTGGACATTGTATCCCGGCTTTAAGGCGCCATTAAGCATGGCGTCTTCTTTCATCCTCATAAAGGTAGCATCCGGGTCTGTTTTGGCAAAGCTGTTCCGTTCCCCACAGATGTGAAGCTGCTTCGTATACACCTTAAGCCGTTTGAGATAGTTAGCTAAAATCTCATAGTACTTCTGTAGAATGGTCTTTCTTTTCCCACATCCGTGAACAAACTCGATCCCTTCAGCCCGCTTTATGACAAGCAGTTTTTTTAGGAGCTTCTTTAAATGACGGATGTGGAAAGTGTTTCCGTAACAGACCTTGATTCCGAAACGTTCCTCGATTTCGGGAACCAGTTGCTCCAGTTTCTCTATGAGTTTGTTCTGGCTGCCTAAGACTCTGTTTTTCCAAACAAATTTGTATTTGTTTGCCACAGATTCAATTTTTGTCCCATCGATGAACAGGCTATCCAGCGTGATGAAACCGCGAGCCAGCAGCCATTTATCCATCTGAATCATGAGCTCCTTGATACATGGTTTTAGATGGAGGGAACAAAATCTTGCAATGGTTGCATTATCCGGAGCTTTTTTCCCATCTAAGAGGAACATGAAATGAGTGTCTCTTTTACAGGATTGCTCTATCTTACGCGAACCACGAATTCCTTCCATACATGCATAAATGACGATCTCCAGCAGCTGAATTGGTGACGTTAATTTATTCTCGACATGAGAATACGTGTCATACAATGCCTTTACATCCATCCCTTCTACCATGGCACGCACCAAGCGAACAGGATCGTCATTAGGGATTTGTACTTCAAAATTTAGAGGAAGAAAAAGTTGATAAGAACTGCCAATTTTTGTATAATCCTTTTGTGTAGGTTTGTTTTTTGGCATATTTAAATTCTACACCAAGGCGCGGTCTCATTCAATGAGGCCGCGCCTTGCTTTTACCTTGTTTTTGATACAAAAGGGGCCGTCGCAAAATGCGACAGCCCCTTTATATCATATTTTATTTAAATCAAAACTTTCAATACGCTGCTGCAGACAAGGCTGCATACCATAGGTCAAAAGTCAAAAGCGCTTTTTATTTTTTCACAGCCCCTTTTTATGCCCGCATTAATCTGTACACCAACGCTTTCATGAAGTTAAAGCGCGGTACAATGCTCGAGATAAGGCCATATTCCTTGACAGAATGCCCATTACCGGCAACAGGTCCCAGTCCATCAATGGTCGGTACACCGAGAGCAGCCGTCAGATTCCCGTCGCTGCCGCCGCCCGCCGACTGCCAGGCAAAGGAAAGTCCCTGCCGGGCCGCCACTTCTTCAGCCAGTTTGCATAACTTTTTGGAACCTTCGTGAAGCACCATCGGCGGTCTGGTCATACCGCCGATAACCTGAACCTTCACCCGACTGTCCCGTGGAGCCGCAGCCCAGGCCCGCAGCGCGTCGTCAATGCGTTTGCCCTCGGACGGGTCTTTGATCCGAATGTCAATGACGCACTCGCAGTGAGCTGCTACCACGTTGGCTGCTGTACCTCCCTTGATCGTTCCGATATTGATGGTTGTCCCTTTTTCCCAGTCCATAAGGCCGATAATCTTATCCCCCCAGTGCATGCATTCATGAATGGCACTGGCCCCTTTATCGGGATTGACACCGGCATGGGAAGCAATCCCGTCAAATACCAATTTATATTTGCAGATTCCTTTGCGTTCATTCACCAGGTCCCCATTAGGCCGTGCCGACTCCATGATCAGCACATGATCCGCTTTGCGCGCTTCGGCTTCAATCACCGGACGGGAATGGCGAGAACTGATTTCTTCATCCGGATTGAAAAGAAGCAAGACGTGACCTTTCGGTTTTTCTGCAGCCATTTCTTCCGCCAGATGAACCATGAAAAGATCCCCGCATTTCATATCGCCGGCACCAGGGCCCCGAAACTCATCTCCGACAATGGAGAACGGCCGGTCAGCCACAGTGCCTGCCGGAAATACCGTATCCATATGGCCCAGCAGCATCACGTCGTAGCGTTCTCCCGTACCATATTCTGCCTTAAGGCAGGGGCCTACCTCATCATCCAGATAAATCCGTTCTGTTTTCCACCCGGCCGCATCAAGACGTTTCTGTAGCCAGGCCGCCACGGCAGAGGTACCAGCCGGATCTTTACTAAAAGATTCAATACTGACAAGTTCTTTCAGTTCCCCAAGAAAAGTTTTTTCGTCCATAGCAAACTCCTTTGACTCCTTTGATGAGACGAGTTCAATAAAACAGGAGCCCCCATCATTACACAGGAGCTCCTGTATTCATTATATCTTCTTTTGCAGGGCTTCCGCAAGGGAGTCTTTGAGAGCACCCATGTAACCCTCTTGTTTTGCATAATTTTGCTCTGCTTCGGTCAGAGTCGTCCATTCAAAACGAATTGTGTCACCCGGGCGAAGCTGAGCCAGACGAGGCAGATCGACCAGAATGACCTGTCCGATTTTGGCATAACCGCCCGTAGTCTGCCGGTCTGCCATAAGGATGATTGGCTTTCCGTCTGCCGGCACCTGAATAGCTCCGAAAGTAACCGGTTCGGAAATCAGATCCCGTTTCTCCTTGAATTGCAGTTTTGTCCCATCCAGGCGATACCCCATACGGTCAGCCTGCGTCGTGATAGTATAAGGCTCAGTGACAAATGCCTTCAGACTATCCTCCTTGAACCAATCGTACTGAAGGCCTTCCGTGACCCGGATAGGGCCCTTATTGAATACAAAGCGTCCATCGATGGACCAGGGAACAGTTACGAAAGGAGCATCACCCTTGGCGCTGCGTTCCATACGGCCCACAAAAGCTGCCTGATGGGGATCGATAGTACCAATAGCAAGTTCGTCGCCTGCCTTGAGGGCACGGCCTTCAACGCCTCCGATTTTCGCTCTGAGGTAAGTGCTCTTGCTCTCCATGACAGGCGGCACGTCAAAGCCGCCGGCAGCAGCCATATAAGCCCGGCACCCGTTCTGGGCAAAACCAAAGGCAAGTGTAGCTTTTCTGCGAACATAGACAGGCCGATAGGTTGGTACCGGTTTCCCGTCCAGAGTAGCTTTCATATCCGCTCCGGTCAGGGCAAAAGTAAGGCCTGCCGGCAATACAAGGAGAGGACCGCTCATGGTCATTTCCAGTGCGCCTTCCCCAGGATTGTTTTGGACGAGAAGGTTAGCGAGGCGCAGGGACACATCATCCATGGCACCACTTACAAGCACTCCGAATTTCTGGTAGCCGTAGCGTCCCAGATCCTGAAGGGTTGTCAGGGGACCGCCTTTCTTGACAAGGATTTTCATTTCGGCCGCCTCCCTTCTTCCTCGCGCTTAAGCTTTTCGTACTCTTCCGGTGTAATGGAATAGAATTCAATACGGTCTCCCGCTTCGAGCATACTTGGGTGGCTGAGATCATAGGGACGGAAAAGATCCAAAGGCGTCCGCCCGATAAGCTGCCAGCCGCCGGGAGTCTCAAGAGGATAGGCACCTGTCTGTGATCCTGCAATGCCGACCGACCCCACCGGGATAGCAAGGCGCGGTGTATCACGGCGCGGCGTTGCAATCTTGGGAGAAAGGCCGCCGACATAAGGAAAACCAGGTGCAAATCCAATCATGTATACCAGATAATCCCCACCGGTGTGGATATCGATTACCTCTTGCGGGGTCATATGGTGATATTCGGCTACGTACTCAAGATCCGGCCCATACTCTCCGCCGTAGCAGACGGGAATCCGAACCTTGTCCCGTGCACTTTCTTCCGTGACATCAAGCCCGTCGAGAAGTGCTTCGACCCGTGCCCGTGCTTCCCTGTATCCCTTGGACAGGCGGGCATCTTCGGCAAGATGACTCTCGCGCGACAAGACAAGGGGATCATAGAACACGGTTACCCCCGTATAAGAAGCTTCCACTTCCTTAAGCCCCAGGAATGGATGAGCCTTGAGAGCGGCCACAAGGGCGCTGGCACAGCGCAGGATGCCCGGATCGATTTTATCCCCGAAACTAATCATGAAGGCCGCTTCCCCAATCGGCTGAATGCGGGGATTTTTCAGCCAAGCCTTCGCATCATATTCCATATGGATGCCTCCTTATCCTAACAGTTTCGGAAGCATCTTGACGATAGTCTGTCCAGCCATGCAAAGCATGACAAGAAAGACTCCCCATCCCGCATAGTAAAGGAATGTGGAATGATGATAGCTTCCTACGATAGAAGTCTTCCGTGCCGCAAGGAGCAAAGCACCAAGGACAATCGGAAGAATCAGACCATTAAGAGCCCCGACGACAACAAGAACGGTGACCGGACGGCCAATGAAGGAGAAAATAAGGGAAGAAAAGATAATGAACGCAATGATCAGATACCGATGGTACTTTTCCAGTACGGGGCTGAAGGTGCGGATAAAAGATACGGACGTATAAGCGCACCCTACAACGGACGTAATGGCTGCCGACCACATAACGATTCCGAAAATCTTATACCCAACATCCCCGACAGCCAGCTGGAAAACAGAAGCCGGCGGGTTCTTTGGGTCCAGGGTCAAGCCCTGGGCAATGACGCCAAGCGTTGCCAGAAAGAGGAGAACTCTCATAAGACTAGTAATGCCGATACCCATGAAGGAACTCCGGTTGACCTGATCCAGGTTTTCTTCTCCGCAGATTCCCGCATCCAGCAGACGATGCCCTCCGGCAAAAGTAATATAGCCGCCGACACTGCCGCCTACGAGAGTCACGATACTCATCACATCAATCGTATCCGGCATGATTGTCTTAGAAATAGCCAGACCGATGGGCGGATGACTCGTAAAGGCTACATAAATAGTAAGCAGGACCATGATGCCGCCTACAATCTGGGCAAATCGGTCCATAAGACGCCCGGCTTCCTTATTCAGGAAAATAAAGACAGCAATAACGGTACTGATGATGGCTCCGGTAACAGGAGAAATTCCAAACAGAACGTTCATCCCAAGGCCGGCCCCGCCGATATTGCCGATATTAAAAGCAAGCCCGCCGGCAACAACAAGAGCAGAAACGAAGTAGCCCAGTCCCGGAAGGACGGCATTGGCAATATCCTGCCCGGGTTTCTTCGCTACTGCGATGATGCGCCATACGTTCATCTGTGTAATAACATGGATAATGATTGTTACCAGGATTACAAAACCAAAACTAGCTTTGAGCTGATTAGTGAAGACTGTGGTCTGTGTAAGGAAACCAGGGCCGATAGCACTGGTCGCCATGAGAAATGCAGCGCCCAAAAGGACACTGAGGTTGGATTCTTTCATAGGGGTTGCTCCTTTTTACCAGGTGCCCATCTGACAAGGGTAATAGAACGAGTTCCTTAACGAAGGAACGACCCTGCAGGGGCAATCTCTACACCGTGTTCTGTCAATGCTTTCCGAATTTTCTGTACAAACAGAAGCGCTTTCGGGCCATCACCATGAACGCAAATGGAATTTGCTTCTATAGGGATAACCTTACCCGAAAGACAAGTCACTTTATGGTCCAGAACCATGGAAAGAACTTGTTTGATGGAAGCTTCTTCATCAGTAATCATCGCACCGGGCTGCGACCGCGGCGTCAGTGTCCCATCATCCTGGTAACTGCGGTCGGCAAAGACTTCCGAGGCAGTCGTAAGGCCCAATTTTTTTGCTGCCTTGATGCTTTGGGTGCCAGGCTGTGCAAAAAGGATGAGATCCTTGTCGACATCGTAGATGGCCTGAGCAATAGCCTCAGCAAGAGCGGCATCCTTAGCGGCCATATTGTACAAAGCTCCATGAGGCTTTACATGCTGCAGACGGGCACCTGCTGCTTTAGCAAAAGCTGCGAGGGCTCCCACCTGGTAAACGACCATAGCGTATACATCTTCCGGAGACGCGGCAAGTTTTCTGCGTCCAAACCCGACGAGATCCGGATAGCCTGGGTGAGCTCCAAGGCCTACGCCATTTTCATGAGCAAGAGCAATAGTCTTCTGCATAACCCGTGGATCTCCGGCATGGAAACCACACGCAATATTAGCACTTGTTACGAGGGGGATAATTTCTTTGTCCATACCAATTGTATAGGCACCAAAGCTTTCTCCCAAATCAGAATTCAGATCGACCTTCATACAACGACACCTCCTAAAAATATGAGCTCCCGTCCCCACGACGGAGCAAAAAGAGGGAGAAAGAGCACGAACAAAGAGGGAAAAATGTCCCCCGTTTCGATTTACTACAGTACTCTAAGAGTCCCTCAAGCAACTGTATTCGTTATACAGTATCCATATTGTCTTGTCAACTAATAGAATAAATCTGCTTGTTTTAAAAAAAACAAGTAGTAAAAATGTCAAAAATAATACACAAAAAAACGAATTATTTAAAATATATTGATAATTTTTATACGATACCTTGCTGTGATATGTCATTATTTCGAATTTTCTGATAATATATAGGAACATTACTATAAAATTTAAGTATATATACCTGTTACTCAGTAACTTTTAAAAAACAAAGTAATCAGGTTATAGCTCCAAGCGCCTTATGAAGAAACATGAGGAGCCGCAAAACAATGAACAATCATTATTTCACAGCCCCTCAATTTAAGCTATGTTCAATATTAGTTTTAATAGGCGGGTCACAATGTAAGTCAAAACAACAAGCAGCAGTAAAGCTTTAAAACGATCCTTGATATCAAATCGCGTCTTGGGCCGATGCAGCCATTCTCTGAGGCCATTACATTTTTCCCGCAGGGTCGGTTCCTTATTCATATCTCAGTGCCTCAATCGGGTCAAGCAGAGCCGCTTTCTTTGCCGGATAAAGACCGAAGAAGAGGCCGATACCCACGGAGAACACAACCGAAATAATGGTAGCGAGCACGGAAACGACAACCGGCCAGCCAATCATCTTGGCAGTAATGACGGAGATAATAGTTCCGAGAATCATTCCTGTCGTTCCGCCGGTCACGCCGATTACCATGGACTCCACCAGGAACTGCAGCAGGATATCATGGTAGGTGGCCCCGAGTGCCTTACGAATCCCTATTTCACGGGTTCGTTCGGTCACGGATACCAGCATGATATTCATGATGCCGATGCCGCCGACGAGCAGACTGATAGCTGCTACAATAGCAAGCAGCAAGGTGATGGAACCCGTCGTTTCCTGAGCTGTCTTGATGATTTCAGCCAGGTTTCTGACAGAGAAGTCATCGTCTTCGCCATTCTTAATCTTATGACGCTGACGCAGAAGCGTCACCACATCAGATTGAACCTGGTCGATCGTATTTTCGTTTTGGCACTGAATCGTAATGTTTCGGATATAGGTGAGGCCCATGAGGCGCTGCATGGCCGTTGTGAGCGGGACAAATACGATATCATCCTGGTCCTGCCCCATAGAAGACTGTCCTTTGGTATTAAGGAGCCCCACGACCTTGAAAGGAGCCTTATTGATTCGTAAGGTCTTCCCCACAGGATTCCCTTCCGGGAACAAGTTGTCTGCCACGGTTTTCCCGATGACGCAGACACGGTCACGGCTCGTCATTTCCTTTTCCGTAAACATCCGTCCGGAATTAATGGTATAATTCCGGATTTCGATGATATTGGGCGGCATACCCTGAACTTGTGTATTCCAGTTCTGGTTGCCGGCAACCAGCTGATAACTGCTCTGAACTCCAGGAGCCACGTATTTGATACCATCGACGTTCTTTTCGATGGCTTTGGCGTCTTCATAGGTTAAATGAGCACCGCTGCCGCTGGTGATACGCTGCCCGTTGGCAGTACGGCCGCCACTCATGACGATGAGGAGGTTACTGCCCATGCTGGTGATGTTCTCCTTGACTTTTTGCTGCATCCCGAGGCCCAGAGAGACCATGGCGATGACAGCGCCAACGCCGATGATGATACCCAGCATCGTAAGGAAAGTCCGGAGTTTATTGGAGACCATCCCCTCGAAAGCCATTTTTATGCATTCGCGAAGCATTGTATCACTCCCTCCGTTCGTCCTTGATGAGCTTGCCATCCCGTATGGTCAGGATTCGCTGCGTCATATCCGCCAGCTCCGGTTCATGGGTGACCATGATAACCGTTTTTCCCAAATGGTTCAGTTTCTCAAAGATATCGATGATTTCCAGCGTAGATTTTGTATCAAGGTTACCTGTCGGTTCATCAGCCATGATGATAGCAGGATTATTGATAAGGGCCCGGGCGATAGCTACACGCTGACGCTGACCACCGCTCATCTCATTGGGCTTGTGGTACATACGAGCCCCAAGTCCTACTTCCTGCAGGGCCTTCTCAGCCCGTTCCGTGCGCTCTTTGAGACCTACCCCCGCATAAACAAGGGGAAGGGCCACATTTTCCACTGCCGTAAGGCGGGACAACAGGTTGAAACTCTGAAAAACGAACCCGATCCGTGCGTTACGGGTATGGGCCAGTTCGTCATCAGAATACTGTGCAATATCCTTGCCCTCCAGGATGTAATGCCCGGAGGTCGGCCTGTCCAGACAGCCCAGCACGTTCATCAGGGTCGACTTCCCACTTCCGGAAGGCCCCACGATGGAAGTGAATTTTCCTTGTTCAAAGGAAACAGAGATATGGTTCAGGGCATACACTGTCGTATCACCCATGGCGTAAGCTTTTACTATATCCTGTAATTCAATGACGTTCATGTCTCTTTTCCCCCTCTGCCCTTATTACATCGGAGGACCTCCCCGGTTCGTTGTCTTCACGGTAACCGTCTTGATTACAAGGGGATCCCCTTCATTCAGGTCGCCGGTTACAGCATCCCGGTCTTCTCCCGTCATCAGGACTTTGACATCCACTTCACGGGTATCACCCGTTTTAGGATCAAGCACTTTGACATAGGAACGAGAGCCGTCCGAGTAGAGGCACTTACTTGAGATAGTGAGAGCGTCCTTTACTTCGCCGATGATGACATTGGCACGGGCCGTCATGGTCGGCAGGAGCTTGCCATCGACATTGTCTACATCTACGTAACAGGTGTAGTAGTTGACGTTGTTGGTCGTCGTTGCATTCCGGCTGATAAGGGAGATGATACCCATAAAGGTTTCGTTAGGATAGGCATCGACTGTGAATTCAACAGTCTGGCCGTCCTTGATTTGCCCGATATCGGATTCATCCACCATGAGCTCGATCTGCATGTTGTCCAAAGTCGCCACGTTCATGATAACCTGCGGCGAAGAAATACCGGCCGATACAGTCTGCCCTTCGGCAGTCGGTTTACCGATGACATAACCGTCAATCGGGGACGTAATGACCGTATCGTTGAGGTCGGACACAGCCTGCTCATAATCAGCTTTTGCATAAAGATAATCCGCTTTAGCCGTATCATACGTGCTCTGGGAAATAGCGCCCTCGTTAAGAAGTGCCGTGTCACGCTTGTACGTAGCTTCCTTATCAACCAGGGTTGCATGTTTCATTTCCATAGTCTTCCGTCTGGACGTATCATCCAGCTGAACGAGGACCTGTCCTGCTGTAACATGCTGGTTTTCCTTCACATAGACGCGGGTAATACGTCCCGTAATCTTGGAGTTGATTTCAACGTTATCAAGAGCGCTGAGGGAGCCTGTTGCGGAAACCGTATGCCGCACGTCACCCCGTGCTACCTCGTCCGTACGGATCTGGGCGATAGCATCTTTCGTCTGTTTATTCTTGTACCAGATGCCGCCGCCAACGGAAGCAACTATGAGTACTGCCACAAAAATCAAAAGATATTTGTGTTTCTTAAAGAAATTCACTGTTTTCCCCACCTCGCTTATCTAGAATGAGTTTCTCCGATTTGCCGTTACATCTTAACATCTATTTATGAATAAAAGATGAACAGAAAAACAAGAAACAATAAACCATCATATTTTCCTTCATCTTACAAGCTTATCTCAAATGTTTCCGGAGCATCGACACGCTGCGGATACGAGGCTCTGGCCACCCCTGCCATGCCCTTTGAAACAAGCTGCTTTCTGTCTTATTTTCTTACCTGGCCATTGCCCTGGATCAAATATTTCGTCGTCGTCAGTTCCGGCAGGGCCATCGGTCCGCGTGCATGCAGTTTCTGCGTGCTGATTCCGATTTCAGCGCCAAAACCGAATTCAAACCCATCCGTAAAGCGGGTAGAAGCATTGACATAGACACAGGCAGCATCGACGCGCTGCTGGAAGCGGCGGGCTGCTTCATAATTGTCCGTCACAATGGCTTCGGAATGACCGGTGCCGTATTTCCGGATATGGGCTACTGCTTCATCCAGCGAATCCACAACCTTCACGCTGAGGCGCAGGTCATTATATTCCGTGCTCCAATCTTCTTCCGTAGCCGCCGCCATGGAAGCATCGTAAGAACGCGTTCTTTCATCTCCGAACAGCGTCACATGAGCCTTCTTATATTCCTCCAACATGACAGGCATAAACTTGTCAGCAATATTCTTATGGACAAGGAGCGTTTCCATGGAATTACACGTACTCGGACGGTTTATCTTGGCGTTCAGGGCAATCTTGACAGCCATATCAACGTTGGCATCCTTATCTACATAGGTATGGCAGACGCCGGCACCCGTCTGAATGACCGGAACAGACGCATTGCTCACAACGGCATGAATGAGTCCTGCCCCGCCGCGCGGAATGACGACATCAACGAGTCCATCCAGATGGATCAATTCATCAACGGCTTCGCGTTCTTTAATATTGATAAACTGGACGGAACCTTCCGGCAGGCCTGCCTTCTGTCCTGCCGCAATGAGAGCGTCACTGACTGCCTTGTTGGAACGAATGGCTTCCTTTCCGCCCTTTAAGATAACGGCATTGCCGCTCTTGACGCACAGTGCAATCGCGTCTGCCGTCACATTCGGGCGCGCTTCGTAAATAATCCCGATAAGTCCCAGTGGAACTGTCACTTTCATAATAGTAAGGCCATTCGGCAGATTGGAACCGCTCAGGATCTTCCCGACCGGATCCGGCAATTCAGCCACCTGGCGAATTCCCTTAGCCATCTGAGCCAGACGGTCATGGGTCAGTAAAAGGCGATCAAGGAAAGAATCCTTCAGCCCATTTTCCTTCCCACTTGCCATATCTTCCGCGTTGGCCTTCAAAATTGCTGCTTCCGACTCCATCAGTCCATCGGCCATGGCAAGCAGCACATCATTTTTAACCTTTGAATTCAAAAGCCCCAGATCTACAGAAGCCTCTTTGGCAGCTTCTGCCTGGCGGCGAACCATTCCTTTTTCGTACATGATGACTCCTCCTTACATAATCACCAGATTATCCCGGTGAATCACTTCATCTGCATGGATAAATCCTAAAATACTTTCAATATCTTTTGTCTGGCATCCCAGAATCTTTTTCAAGTCGGCCGATCCATAATTGACGAGCCCGCGGGCCAGTTCATGCCCGGCCTTATCGACCACGCTGACCGTAACTCCATTATCAAAATCTCCCTTGACTGCAGTCACGCCAACAGGAAGGATACTACAGCTGCCTTCCCGGCGAATGGCTGCGGCAAGCCCGTCGTCCACGACGAGCGTACCTTCCACCCGGGCCCCGAAGGCCAGCCACTGCTTCCGGAACTGTAAATGGGAAACCCGTGGGAAAAAGACGGTACCGACGCGCTCCCCGCGCAGGATGCGGCGCAAAATTTCAGGATCCTCTCCGGAAGCAATCACGAGTGAAATCCCGGAAGAATTGGCGACCTTAGCGGCCTGAATTTTGGTGATCATACCACCCGTACCATTCTTCGAACCGGCTCCCCCTGCCATACTTTCCAGTTCCGGTGTAATTTCGTCAACTTCCGGAATCAACTTGGCATCGGGGTGCGTCTGTGGGTTAGCCGTATAAAGGCCATCCACGTCGGAAAGCAGGATATCAACGTCGGCATCGACAATACCGGCTACGAGCGCAGATAAATTATCATTGTCGCCGATTTTAAATTCATCAATTGCCACTACATCGTTTTCATTAACGACAGGAATCACGCCCCACTCAAGCAACTTCTGGAACGTGTTGCGGGAGTTGGCATAATGATGACGGTCCACCGTATCGGCTCTTGTAAGAAGCACCTGAGCCACAGACTGGCCATATTCGGCAAAAAGGCGCTCGTAGATATGCATCAAAATTCCCTGCCCTACTGCGGCGCAGGCCTGCTTGCCCGGGATATCCTTTGGCTTGCTGTCAAATTTCAGCTTGCCTACACCCACGGCACCGGCACCGGAAGAAACCAGGATCATCTGCTTTCCCTGATTCTGCAAGTCGGACATCACGCGGGCCAATTTCTCGATTTTTTCATAATTGGCCTTCCCATTCGGGTACGTAATCGTACTGGACCCTACTTTGACCACAATTCTCTTTGCTTCTGTCAGACTCTTACGCTCCATCATCCACACCACTTTCTCGCTTTTCCTATCAATAAAATAAAATGTGATTACAACTATCTGTCTTCACCGGCACTGCGCCATAGTTTTCTGCTAATCAGTACAGGCGTCTCAGCTGCAGCCGAATTAGTACTGATCGTGATAATCGAAAATCATATCCCCGATCTTAACAGACTGTCCTTCTTCGATACCCTTATCCTTCAAAGCCTTTTCGATACCCAGACGCCGCCAGATTAGTTGGAAACGATATAAAGCTTCCTCATTATCAAAATTCGTCATGGCCACAAGCCGTTCAATATTTTTGCCCTTGACTTCAAAATCGGCATCTTCCGTATCCGTCAAAACTTCGAAAGAATCAGGATCCACTTCCTTAACGTGTCCGATTTCCAAAAATTCAGGTTCATGCGGTGCTTTCTGCACCATTTCGTAGGCCTTATACATGACTTCTCTGAGTCCCTGCCCCGTTGCTGCGGACACCTTCATAATCGGATAGCCCTGGGACTTGACATAGGCTTCAAGCGCCGGATAATTTTCTTCGGCACCCGGCAAATCCATCTTATTTGCTACGACAAGCTGCGGCCGTTTGGCCAGCTTATCGCTGTAAAGCGCCAATTCTTCGTTGATTTTCTTAAAATCCTCGACCGGATTACGGCCTTCACAGCCACTGCAGTCCACTACATGCATGATGACCCGGGTTCTTTCAATATGACGCAGGAAATCATGTCCCAGTCCGACGCCTTTGGACGCTCCTTCAATCAGTCCCGGCAGGTCTGCCAGTACAAAGGAGTTTTCCGGGTTCAGCCGCACTACGCCAAGCACCGGGCTGAGCGTTGTAAAATGATAAGCCGCTACTTCCGGACGAGCTGCCGAAACGCGTGCCACAATACTGGATTTACCGACGCTTGGGTAGCCGACCATACCAACATCAGCCAGCAGCTTCAGTTCCAGGCGCAGCCAGCCCTTCGTACCCGGTTCCCCTTTCTCGGCGAAAGTAACGCCTTGTTTCGTACTCGTCACGTAACAGGCATTGCCTTTACCGCCTCGTCCTCCTTTGGCAGCCAGATAACGATCACCCTTGTGGGACAAATCGGCGAGCACTACACCCGTCGCGTCATCGATGACTACTGTGCCGATTGGCACCTTGACTTCCACGTCATCGGCTTTGTGGCCGGTACAGTTCTTGGCACCGCCATTGCCGCCGCGAGAAGCCACGAATTTTCTCTTATAACGAAAATCCACCAAAGTGTTTAAATTATCGTCCACGACAAGCCAGACACTGCCGCCGCGCCCGCCGTTGCCGCCGTCAGGGCCTCCGTGAGCTACAAACTTTTCTCTCCGGAAACTGGAAGCACCATCACCGCCGGTTCCTGCCTCTACATAAATTCTTGCTTTATCTGTAAATAACATAGGAAACTAACCTTTCTTTATCATAAAAAATTATGTCGCTCGACAAACACGTAGTAGTAAATTATATAATACATTTGATAAAAATACCACTTGCAGACGCTATCCTTGCTTTAATCCTCCAAAAACGCAAAAAAAGTGTGACTTAAAAAACAAAAACTCCTTACCAATTTTGAAAAAACATGTTGACATTATTTTTTATTCTAGTATAATAAGTAATGTTCAGTTATGACTCCGTAGCTCAGCTGGATAGAGCGTTTGGCTACGAACCAAAAGGTCGAGTGTTCGAATCACTCCGGGGCCACCAATTGAGATCAGCCGTGGAACAATCGTTCCACGGTTTTTTATTTTATTAAAAAGTGGCCAGTGGTTAAGCACAATTGTGCGAGTACCTATTTCAGCAGATTCTTGAGATAGATTGCAGATCGTCGTCAGTTTTTATTGCAGCAAACCACATTTCAGATTGCTTCCTACAGAGCGGCAAGCGCTCCGCCGCTATTCTGGACACGTCCATTGACAAATCATTGATATTTATATACACTTATTACGCATAAGTTAGTTATAGCTAATTATTGTCAAAGGAGTGTTGCCTTATGCTAAAAACAATTGCTCATATAGAAGGTATGTCCTGCGGCATGTGCGAAGCCCATATCAATGATACGGTGCGCAAAACTTTTCCGGAAGCATCCCACGTTTCCGCCTCTCGTCATAAAAAGCAGGTCACCTTTATCACGGAAAAACCCATCTCCGCAGAAGTTTTGCGAGACGCCATCAATAAAACCGGCTACACCTGTCTGGAAGTAACCTCAGAACCCTATGAGCAGAAAAAAGGCTTCTTCGGCCGGCTGTTTGGCTGAAGTTTATGGAAGCTAACGTATTTTGGGGGATTGCGATTCCCTTTATCGGAACTTCTCTTGGTTCTTTCTGTGTTTTCTTTATGCAGAAAACACTCAATGAGAAATTACAGCGAGGGTTAATTGGATTCGCTGCCGGAGTTATGACAGCGGATTCGTTTTGGAGCCTTCTGCAACCGGCCATTGCCCAATCAGAAGTCTATGGGCGGTTTGCTTTTATACCGGCTTTCATCGGCTTCTGGATTGGCATTGCTTTCCTGCTTTTTTTAGACCGGGTGATTCCGCATCTGCATCAGCGCAGCACCACACCTGAAGGGCCAGCTACTCAATTGAGCGGTCAAATGCTTCTTCTGCTTGCTGTTACGATTCACAATATACCCGAAGGCATGGCAGTGGGTGTGGTCTATGCAGGATATGTGACAAGCAGTGAGCTCATCACAGCTGCCGGGGCCATGGCGCTGTCGCTGGGTATAGCCATCCAAAACTTCCCTGAAGGAGCTATCATATCCATGCCGCTGCGGGAAAGCGGCATGTCCAAAGGTGCGGTATTTATCTGCGGCGTACTTTCCGGAATCGTAGAACCCATCGGTGCATTGCTTACATTGTGGGCTGCCGAAATTATCGTACCCCTCTTACCCTATCTCCTCAGTTTTGCCGCCGGAGCTATGCTCTATGTGGTTGTTGAGGAACTCATCCCCGAAATGAGTGAGGGGCGCCATTCCGATATTGGAGTGCTCAGCTTCTCTCTCGGATTTACCATCATGATGGTGCTTGATGTGACGTTGTCTTAACAAAGAAAAGGCTGTGAAAAAATAAAAAGTGCTTTTAGCTTTTGACCTATGGCATATAGCCTCGTCTGCGACAGTGTGTTAAAGCTTTTGATTCAAGTAAAATATGATATAAAACCTGAAATTTAGCAATTAATCTAAATTTCAGGTTTTATTTTTATAAGTTCAAAGAAAAATGCTCTGATCATATTTCTTCTTTCTTCCATGGGCGGAAAGCGGGCTGCGATATTTTTGATATTTTTTCCCCCTTGCGCTTCTTTATGAATTACGGTAGAATGGCAAAAGCTCCCTGCGTACGAGGACCTCCAAGTACTAAGGCAGTGAATGGACCGATTCTATTTGCATGCCTTTTCAGGCATGTTTTTTTTGCTCCAAACCACTGTTGGGAAGTAAATAATCCAAAGGAGAGAATCATCCACTATGACGGCAATCTACGACCCCTCTTCCAAAAAGGCCGATGAATTCATCAACCATGAGGAAATCCTCGCCACCCTGGCCTTTGCAGATGAAAAAAGCAAGGACAAGGCGTACTGCCTTTCCCTGATTGACAAAGCCCACGGCATGAAGGGCTTGACCCACCGGGAAGCCTCCGTTCTTCTGAGGAACGAAGATCCTGATGTGACGGAAGCCATCTATGAACTGGCCCGTGAAATCAAAGATCATATCTATGGGCAGCGCATTGTCCTGTTCGCACCTCTGTACCTTTCCAACTACTGCATCAATGGCTGCGTCTACTGCCCTTACCATGCTGAGAACCGCCACATTCCTCGAAAGAAACTGACCCAGGAAGAAATCGTGAAGGAAGTCACGGCGCTGCAGGATATGGGCCATAAACGCCTTGCTCTGGAAACGGGAGAAGACCCGGTCAACAATCCGATTGAATATATTCTGGAAAGCATCCACACAATCTACAGCATCAAACATAAGAACGGTGCCATTCGCCGCGTCAACGTCAACATTGCGGCTACAACAGTGGAAAATTACCGCAAGCTGAAGGAAGCCGGTATCGGCACTTACATTCTTTTCCAGGAAACGTATCATCGCAAAAACTATGAGATGCTCCATCCCCATGGTCCCAAGCATGATTATGCCTATCATACGGAAGCCATGGATCGTGCCATGACGGGCGGCATCGACGATGTGGGGGTAGGTGTCCTCTTCGGTCTCAACAACTATCGCTATGATTTTGCAGGTCTGCTCATGCATAAGGAACACCTGGAAGCCGTCTTCGGCGTCGGCCCCCACACAATCAGCGTCCCGCGTATCCGTCCGGCCGACGATATTTCCGTTGACTCCTTCCCGAATTCCATTTCCGATGATCTCTTAAAAAAAATCGTTGCCATCTTCCGGATCACCGTGCCCTATACGGGAATCATCATTTCGACCCGTGAATCCGCCAAGACCCGTGCTTCCGTCATTGAAGTCGGTGTCTCCCAAATCAGCGGGGCATCACGCACCAGCGTCGGGGGTTATGCTGAAAAAGAGGAACGGGATTCTTCCCAGTTTGAAGTCAACGATAACCGGACTTTAGATGAAGTCATCAATTGGCTCTTATCCGATGGCTACATTCCCAGTTTCTGCACCGCCTGCTACCGCGCAGGCCGCACAGGAGACCGTTTTATGTCTCTTGCCAAAACCGGACAAATTTCCAACTGCTGCCAGCCCAACGCACTTCTCACCCTCAAGGAATATCTTACGGACTACGCTTCCGAAGATACCAGAAGAAAAGGTGAGGCCGTCATCAAACGGGAACTCACGAAAATTCCGAACCCTAAGGTTCGTGAAACATGTGAGTCTTACCTCGACAAAATTGTACATGGGGAACGTGATTTCCGATTCTAATTGACAAAAAAGAACCTGTCACACAATGTGGCAGGTTCTTTTTTGCGGCGGGTCGCAGATCGCTGGCCGCCCATGGAAGAAAAATTGCCTTTCATTAAACCAAACCGTCAGGTTGGGTATTCCTTTGGGACCTCCTTCCACGCAGTCGGAAGAAGGAGGCCACGAAGTGGCGGAAGATAGTACCAATCCAATGCTAAATGCCATAAGCTAAAGGCCAAAAGCTCCTTTTTTATCTCACAAAATTCGTCATCACTTTATTTTCCGGTTTCGGGAAGGCAATGCCGGCTTTTTTCGCGGCTTCCAAACAATGGAGCAGCCAAGCCATATTCTTTCCCATCTCGCGAAGCGTCTGCACTCCCTCGGGATCTTGTTCAAGGTCCGCGGCAACAGCCCCGTGAATCAAGTTCCAGTAAGAAGAACCAACGGTCAGCATCCGGGAAATTCCAAAGTACTTATTCAGCACATCGAGGGAGGCTGTAGTACCCGCCCTGCGGGCCACGGCAACGGCAGCTCCCGGTTTATAGGCAAAAGCATCGCCGCCGCTGATAAAAACACGGTTGAGGAACGACTGTACCTGCCCTGCCGGATGTGCAAAGTAAACCGGAGTTCCGAACACAAATCCGTCTGCCTTGCGAGACGCTTCTACGAAAGCATTAACATTATCCTGCGTAAAGACGCATGCCCCTTTTTTCATGCACTGCCAGCATCCGATGCAGTCCTGCACCGGCTTCGGCCCTACCTGAAAAAGTTCTGTGTCGATACCTTCTGCCTGAAGTGCCTTTGCCACAATCTCCAGAGCATGGTAAGTACTTCCTTTTTGATGCGGACTGCCATTGACCAATAATACCTTCATGGATAATCCCTTCTTCCTATATTAAACGTATCATACATATATATTATCATAAATAGCAACTAAGGCATTTTGTGGGCAAAGCAATAGTTCTGAAGAGCAAGCTTATTATTGTACAAAATCATGCACTAGAATGCCACATGATTAGCATTGATTTATAAGGGCTTTCAGAGCATTCTCCCCTGATGTATAAAACGTAATAATTGATACAAGTTTATGGCAACAAATTCTTTATTTTTCTTAGTTTGCAAATTTTTTATGATTCTTCACTAAAAATTCATTTTTTTCATTGTATAATATAGCGTAGTGAATTTATGAGAGGAGTGTTAAATATGAAATTAAGTAAATATGTAGCTGCCGCTGTGGTAGCCGCTGCCGTAACCGGTTCTGTAGCAGGTACTGCTGTCCCTGTATATGCAGCTGCCGTTTCCGACACCATTTCGGCTAAACAAACTGCTATCAACAATGCATCCCAGGTTGTACCTGCTGCTGCAAAGCTGGTAGGCGCTAAGACGGGCGAAGACGAATTCGAACTGGAATATCTGGATCCGGATACGCTGGAACGCTATGAAGTTGAAGTTGACCGTGCAACCCAGAAAGTAAAAGAAGTTGAAGTTAAGAGCTCTAACTATCCGGGCAGTGTTACGGTAAATAAGACTCCGGAAGACGTAAAAGCAGCTATTACGGCTCGCTATCCTGATGCCAAGAACATCGTTGTTGAAACCGTTAAGGATGACAAGGAAGGCACTCCGTTTGTTGTCTATAAGGCAACCTTTGAAACCGATGCTTTTGCCGGCGAAGCTCTGCTGAATCCTGCAACCTGCTACATTGGTTACCAGGATCTCGAATATAAATAAGAGATAATTATAAAAAGGCTGTGGAACAATGAGCAATCATTGTTTCGCAGCCTTTTTTCGCATGTCACCGGTCGCTGGCCGCGGGTCGCCCGTGGAAGAAAAATAATCAAGGCATTTTTCTTTGAACCTATAAAAATAAAACCTGAAATTTAGATTACCAGCTAAATTTCAGGTTTTATATCATATTTTCACTTGAATCAGAAGCTTTAATACACTGTCGCAGACGAGGCTATATGCCATAGGCCAAAAGCTAAAAGCGCTTTTTATTTTTTCACAGCCTTCTGTTTTTACCAGCTGCGGCTGGACCCGCCGCCTCCGCCGGAACCGCCGCCAAAGTGGCCGCCACCGCCAAAGCCTCCTCCGAAGCCTCCGCCAAATCCACCACCGCCTCTTCCTCCGCCGCGGAAGAAGAAGAGGTAGAAAAGCGTTCTTAAAATAGCACCGCCGAAGAGTACCCGGTCGAGCAATATAAACACCAGGATGCCTGCGAGGATCAACAGTTTAAAGAAGAACGGCATTTCCCCACTCTGGGAAGTATCGTCCGGAACATCCGGTGCCCGTTCGACAGGAAGATTCTTGACAGACAGCCCGTAGCCCTTTGCCGTTGTCTGAAGTATGGCGGCGTAGCCGTTCAGGATTCCCTTGTCATAGTCTCCTTTACGGAAGTACGGAATCATATACTCGTCCTGAATACGCCCGGTCAGTCCATCGGGCAGTGTTCCCTCAAGGCCATAACCGACTTCAATCCTTGATTTCCGGTCGTTGACAGCAACCAGAAGCAAAACACCGTTATTCAGTTTTTTATCACCAATTCCCCAGCCGCGGAGCACGGCAAGACTGTATTCTTCCAATGAGGCCCCGTCCAGAGTCGGCACAGTCAGAACTACAACCTGTGCCTTTGTTTTTTGTTCCAGAGCCCTGCTGTAGGCAAGAATCGTCTTCTTGGTCTGCGATGAAAGCACACCCGCCCGGTCATCCACATAGATATTGTTTGTCGGTTTGGGCGGAATCGCCGGGGCCGCACTTACCGGAGCGAGGAAGGAAAAGAGGAACTGACAAAGCAGCAGTACCCCAAGTAATAAATTCCTCATCTGATTTTCCCTCTTCCGTCAGCGCGGATCAAAACTTGACCTGCGGAACCTGCTTTGCCTGTTCATCAGCCTTGAAATAATCATGAGGAGTGAAGCCAAACATCCCGGCCAGAATATTCGTCGGGAAAGATTTGATTTTGGCATTGAAAGCCTGTACGGAGTTGTTGTAATCCCGGCGTGCCACGGCAATCCGGTTTTCAGTGCCGGCAAGTTCATCCTGCAGCTGCAGGAAGTTCGTATTGGATTTTAACTGCGGATAGTTTTCAGCAATCGCAAGCAGGCGAGACAGGGCGCCATCGAGTTCATTATTCGCAGCCGAAGCATCAGCCACTGACTTAGCACCGGCCAGCTTGGCACGCGCGTTAGCTACATCCGTAAAAATCTTTGATTCCTGAGCTGCATAACCTTTAACGGTATTCACAAGGTTCGGAATCAAGTCGTTCCGGCGCTGGAGCTGGTTTTCCACCTGGCTCCACTGACTAGTCACATTTTCGTTTGCCGAAACCAGGCCGTTATACGTGCCCATCAGCGCACCTGCAATCAAAACAATTACGACAACAATCGCAATCAGTACTTTTTTCATCTATTTCTTCATCCTTTCTGCTTATTTTATCTTTATACCCCGTACGGGTACATTTTTGATTGTATCTGATGAAGCACTTGCTGTCAAGTGAACGAACTGTGACATGAAAATACAGGAATTTTTTTACGACAGCAATCAGGTGCCAGCAGTCGGTACAACCTTGCAGGCAAAGTAACAATAATATAGGTCTTGTTTTTATAAGTTTGAAGAAAAATGCTTTAGTCATTTTTCGTCCGCCGGTGGAATGCAGGCTGCGGAAAGCGTGAAAAGGGGCTGCGAAACAATGCGCAGCATTGTTCCGCAGCCCCTTCACATCATTTCATCATTGTTTCGGCATGTTGAAAGTTTCCGGATAGTTTTCGTTAAGCCGTACACGTTCAATGGTCGGTAAGCCTTGCTTGTTCCGCTGGATAGCATCCACACGGATTCTGGAGAGTTCAGGTTCGAATTCTTCAATCAGCTGGTCGCCTACATCGACGCCCTTCATGAGTGCGCGGTAAACGATTTCTGCAAATTCGTACCGGGTCAGCAGGCGGTCTCCGCCAAAGTTGCCATCCGGATAGCCTTCAATGAGGCCCGCTTCGGAAAGTTTCTTGATGGCTTCATAAGCCCAGTGGTTCTTCGCCACATCCGGGAAGAGCTTTTCTTCACGGACAGGAGCCAGGATTCTGCCTGCCACCTGATTGAGTATGCTCTTCAGTTTCTCGATTTCACCGCTCTGCTGTGCCACAGTCTGACGCAGGTCAAGGATTTCCTTGCCCATGGCTACACGGGACCGGGAGACATGATTCTTGCCGCCAAGCTTAAAGGTTACACCGGCATTCACCATGTTTTCACCGCCGCCCATGCTGCCGCCGACGCTGAAGAGCACGTCTTCGTTCGGACGGTAGAAGGCACCGATAGCTATAGCATCAGCACCGCGGTACGTACCGTAACCAGCTGCAAAGTCAAGCTTGCTGTCCGGATCGAAATCCAGCGGATGGAGCGCTGCCAGCGCTGCTGCACCGGCACCGACGTGGTCGACGCGGTCACCCAGACGAGTTACGGCACTGCCGATATTATTGACCGCCTGGTTGGTCCGATACAGCTGGCTGCCATTAACGGCATCCTTCGAGGTCGGGGTAATATCACCATCATGGACATTGACAATCTTATTGCCGCCCATATTGATGTTATCGCCATTAATAGTGACATGTCTGGTGTTATCGACATTGTTGACGGTAATGCTGTTCAGGCCGGAAATATCCTTGGACAGTTTGATGGCTACGCCGTTATTGCCGTCCTTCACGACGCCGATGTTATTATCGGTCAGATTCGTGGTATCGGCACCGCCTTTAAGATTCATAGTATCACCAAGGCCAACAGTAACGTTTTCTCCGTCATCTCCCTGGAAGACACGGCCGCCATTGATTCTCTGATCAACCTCTTTCAGCTGATCTTCCGTAGCGGCACGGCCGGATACGATATGGTCACGATCCCAGTTCTTGTTTTCCAGGCCGGTGAGGTACTTGCCTTCGGCCGCGTTCGGTTCAGCGTCATCGTGATTTGCAATCGTCTGATTGCCCAGTTTCACGCCGGCATCACCGCCGATGGAGAGGAGTCCCTTCCCGTTATCGCCTACATCGAGCTTGCCATTCTTACCGTCTATGGACACTTTATTATCGCCGCTGCCGGCACGGATGGAAGCATCATTGCCTGCGATTTCGACTTGTCTTGCTGCATCGCCGCTGCCGGGCGCACCGTTGCCGTCGCCCATGACGATGTGGTCATTCAGGTTCACCGTGTTGTCCTCACGGACGGTGATGTTCTTACCGCTCTTAGCCTTGGCACCTTCGGCAGCACTATTAGCAATGTTCTTCACATCGCCGATGTTGGCACCGTTGGTATCCACATCGTAAATCGGTCTGCCTTCGGCATCATGATCACTGGCGCCGCTGCCCATATTGGTAATCTGGCGATTGTTGGTTCCATCGCCGAGGCTCAGGCCACCACCGTCCAGCCGAATACCCGTATTGTCTCCAATCGTCACGGAATCCACGTTGATATCCCGCTTCAGGGCAACCTTGACTTCACCATCTTCCACTCTCGTTTCAATGTTCCGTCCATCACCCTTGACAGTAACGGCTTCACCCAGATTCTTCATGACGGTCTGATTGTCTTCAGCCTTCAGCCCGAAGCCGCCGCCCTGGTCTACGTTCGTAATGGAATCCTGCACCATCTTCAGCTGATCTTCCGTAGCTGCACGGCCGCTGACGATGCCCTTGTCCTTCGGGTTCCAGTTCTTGTTATCGAGACCCGTCACGTAATTACCATTTTCGATTTCCCCGGGCGCACCGTTCTTCGTATACTGGGCATTCTGGTTGGCAATGTAAATTCCGCCGATCCAGTTACCGTCAGCATTCTTTGAGCCACCAATCCGGACAGAATCAATACCCTGCAGGTTCTTTGCAAGACGTACTTTCAGAGTATCCGTGCCGTCAGCTACGACGCCGATATTATCTGCCTCGCTCAGCTTATTTTCATCGGTAACGCCGCCCTTGATGTTGACTTTCTGATTCAGGTAGCGTTTCACGTCAGTTCCCGTGTCGCCGCCGTAAATCTGGCCGTCATCCATCGTAGCAACTTCGTGTGTCTTACCGTCCTGATCAGTATAATGCAGGCGCGTAGCCGCTTCCGTACCATTCGTCAAGGTCACGTTCTTATCGGGATTCAGTGTAACCGGTCCGTAATGGGTCGAAATGTCACTGTAGGCATCCTTGCCGGCTGCACCGTTTTCGCCATCCTTGCCCTTCAGGCCGATATGACCTTCATTACCATCCTTACCATCGATAGAAACAGCATCCTCGCCGTCCTGGCCATCCTTGCCGTCGACCCCGATATGACCGTCCTTGCCGTCCTTGCCGCCAATGGTGATGGAATCACCCAGCTTCAGGTCGTAGGTCTTCAGGCCATCGTTATCGGTGACATGGAGTTTAAGGTTTTCACCGGTATATATGTCCTTACCGTCAGCATCCTTTCCGGATCCGGCAGCCGTACCGCCTTCAACCGTCACCTTGGTATGCTTGCCGGCCAGCGTCTCAACTTCTTTCAGCTGGGACACGTTGACGACATCCGTATCATTTACACCGGCATCGACGTTGGTAATCTTATTGCCGCCCATGTTGATGTCACCGGTCTTAATGGTGATTTTCTTGCTGTTGTCCGCATTATTGATGGTGAGGCCTTCATTGTTGATGACCGTATTGCCCGTCGTCACGCTGTCAAGACCGCTGAGATCCTTGCTGAGACGGAGATGCAGCGTATCCGTGCCATCGGCATAGACACCGATATTTTGAGCAGTACTGAGCTTGCTTTCGTCCATCTGGCCGCCCCTGATTTTAATTGTTTCATTCAGGTAGCGCTTCACGTCAGTGCCCGTGTCGCCGGCATAAATCTGGCCATCATCCATGGTTGCAACTTCATGGTTGAAGCCGTTTTGGTCGGTATAATGCAGACGCGTCATCTTCTTTGTCACGCCGTCTGCCATGGTCACGTTCTTTTCATCGTTCAGGCTCTTCGGTCCGAAGTGCGTGATGATATCAGCTGTAGCATTCTTACCATCCTGACCTTTTTCACCATCTTTGCCGTTCATACCAATGTGACCTTCGTTACCATCGTCGCCCTTGACAGTGATGGTAACGCCATCCTTACCGTCTTTACCGGCGACACCGACGTGACCATCCTGGCCGTCCTGACCGCCAACGGTAATGGAATCATTGAGTTTCAAATCATACGTATCTTTTCCATCAACGGTTGTGACATGGAGTTTCAGGTTTTTACCTGTGTATACATCCTTATTCTCGGCGTCTTTGCCGCTGCCGGCAAGCGTCCCGCCTTCGACCGTTACTGCTGTATGAGCACTGATAGCGTTATCAGCCACTGCCTTCAACTGATCTTCTGTAGCGGCACGTCCGGAGACGTAGCCATTTTCCTGCGGGTTCCAGGTCTTATTGTCAAGACCGGTCAGATATTGGCCATTTTCCGCATGGGACGTTGTACTCGTGACATCCTGTTTGGACAAGTTGATATCGCCGATCTTCACAGATCCATTGGCTGTCAGGTCAATGTCCTGTGCCAACTGGACTTTCAGTTTGCCATCCACATTGTTGACGCCGATATTGTTCTCTGTGAGATTATTAGCATCGGCTCCGCCGACTACATCAAGCTGCTGGTTCAGGTACTTCTTGATGACTTTCGACGTATCGGCCTGTCCGTCGTCACCGGCATAGACCTGGCCGTCATCCATGGTAGCCACTTCGTGTTCGTAGCCGTTCTGGTCTTTATAATGGATACGCGTCATCGCCGGCTCGCCGTTATAGGTCACGTTCTTTGCTTCATTAAGGCTGGCAGGTCCGAAGTGCGTGATGATGTCGGCCGTAGCATTCTTGCCGTCTGCGCCCTTTTCACCATCTTTGCCGTTCAGGCCAATATAACCTTCGTTGCCGTCCTTGCCATCGATGGCGACGGCGTCTTTGCCGTCCTGACCATCTTTACCGGCCACGCCGATATGACCGTCCTTACCGTCTTTACCGCCGACAGTAATATCGTTGCTCAGGTCGTAGGTCACTTCGGCACCCGTGCCATTATCTTTAGCTTTCACGGTCGCCTTCAGGTTATCGCTGTCCTTGAAGTCGACAACCTTACCGTCAGAGATGGTCACTTCGTGCGTAGCATCACTGTTTTCCTGAACTTTGAAGCCGCTCATACCGCCAAGGCTCTGCAAATCGGTGGCTACGGTGTACGTGGTGGCGCCGGCCTCGGCATCCGTTCCCGGAGTCACCTGAATATTAGTTCCAGCTATTACGATAGTATGGTGCGAATCCACTGTCTTCAGTTGATCTTCCGTGGCGGCGCGTCCGGAGACGATACCGTTCGTCGCAGGATTCCACGTCGTATTGGAAAGACCTGTCAGGTAGCTGCCAGTTTCGGAACCGCCCACTGTGTTCGCAACTGTCTGGCTTGCCAGCTTGATGCCGCCGATTGTTACGGAACCGGATTCCGTGAGGTCAATGTCCTTGTTCAGTTTGACAAGAAGCTGTCCGTTTTCGCCATCCTGGCTGGATACAACGCCGATGTTCTTATCTGTCAGATCAGCTTCATTTTCAGCATTGCCTTTCACATTGACCTGCTTGTTCAGCTTAACCTTGGAAGTATCGCCGAAATCGCCGTTGTACTTCATGCCATCGTCCATTGTGGCAACCTGATGCTCACCCTTTTCATCCGAATAGATGATACGGGTCATTTTTTCTACCGTTGTCCCATTCTGGGTTACAGTCAGATTCTTCTCCGAATCCAGGCTCGGATCACCGATGCCCGGACGCAGTGTCAGTTCGGCGCTCTTACCAGCAATACCATCCTTGCCGGCAGGGCCCGTCAGACCGATGCTGCCGTCCTTGCCGTTAATCACAACAGCAGAGCCATCCTTGCCGTTGACGCCGATGGTGCCGTCCTTGCCATCCTGACCAGCCTCGCCCTTTTCACCTACGGTAACGCTGTCACCTGTAATATCTTTATCCATCAGGACATTGATTGTCGTATTGCCATCACTATCCTGGGAAATCACCGTCTTCAGGTTCTTACCGCTGTACTGAGCATCTTCTTTTTCACCGCCGCCCAGTACGTTAACTGTCGTGTTAAGCAGATTCGAAGCCGGATTCGGGGTGCCGCTGTTGGCACCAAATTTCAGACCGTCGTCCATCGTGGCGACTTCGTGTTCAATATCATTTTGATCTTTATAATGCAGGCGCGTAGCCGCCTTCGTACCATCCGTCAAGGTTACGTTCTTTTCAGGATTCAGCGTAACAGGTCCGTAATGGGTTGTAATATCGCTGTACGCATTAAGGCCATCTGCACCGTTTTCGCCGTCCTTGCCATGGATGCCGATATGACCTTCATGGCCATCCTTGCCATCGATGGCGACAGCGTCCTTGCCATCCTGACCATCCTTACCGTCCTGGCCGTTGACGCCGATATGACCATCGGCACCGTCTTTACCGTTGATGGTGATATTGTTTTTCAGATCATAGGTGACTTCGACGCCCGTATTATCGGTCTTCTTGCTGATGGAAGCAGTCAGGTTATCACTGTCCTTAAAGTCGACAATCTTACCGTCGGAAATCTTGACTTCGCTTGCCGCGTCGCTGTTGCCCTGTACCTTGAAGGAATCCATTCCGCCAAGGCCTTCCAGATTGGCATTGACCGTATACGTCTTCGCACCGGTCGTGGCATCCGTAGCTTCCTGAACCGTTACATGGTTACCTGCTTCCACTTTCGTATAGGCGCTGGCCACGTCAGATACCGTCTTCAACTGGTCTTCTGTTGCAGCACGGCCGGATGTATAGTTGCCTTTATCCCATGTCTTGTTATCCAGACCGGTGAGATAGTATCCGTCGTTGGGGTTAGCTCCGCCGCCGGCCTGTTTAGCCAGCTTGATATTGCCGATATTCACGGAACCTGATTCCGTCAGATTGATGTCTTTGTTCAGCTGGATTTTCAGTTTGCCGTTATCGCTGTTGACACCAATATTGCCGTCAGTCAATGTACCCGTGGCGCCGCCGATAATCTCAAGCTGTTCGCCCAGTTTCTTACTGATGACCGTGGAATCGTCACCCTTGAACTTCAGGCCATCGTTTTTCGTAGCGATGCCGGAGAGTGTCACGGTTTCGCTGCTGCCGTTCTGGTTCTGTACCTTCAGATTGATGGTACCGTCATCACCGACCGGATATTTTCCATCCGACCTGTCAGGGTTCTTTACGAGACGATAATCCTGGTTCAGGACGCTCTGCAGGCTGACATCAAAGGTCACATTATCGTTGCGGGTCATGGTGAGCGTCTTGCCATCATTGCTCACGGTGGCACTTGTCACATAGTAGTCGTGTAAATCCGTCACAGTAGCCGCCGTACCATTGGCCACCTGGAGAGTTGCCGTACCGGAGCCATTGTCCTGATACGTGGCCGCACCGCTTGTTACGTATTTATCACTGTTAGCGACTTTCTTCAGCTGATCTTCCGTGGCAGCACGTCCGGTTGCAATGTTACTGCTGTCCCACTCTTTATTGTCAAGGCCGGTCAGATAATGGCCTTCTGCCGTATTAGCTCCGCCGCCGGACTGCTTAGCCAATTTGATATTGCCGATTGTCAAAGAACCGGTTCCTGTCAAATTGACGTCCTTATTGAGCTGAATCTTCAGCTTGCCGTCGACATTATTGACGCCGATATTGCCTTCCGTCAGGGTACCGGAATCAGCACCGCCGACAATATCAAGCTGTTCATTTAACTTCTTGGAGATGACTTTTGTGCTGTCACTTTGGCCGTCGTCGCCGGCAAATTTCAGGCCGTCGTCCTTAGTGGCCACATTATCGCCCAAATCGTACTGGACATTGACGCCATCCGTCGTTTGGGTTACAACGGCCTTCGTGTTGGTACCGTCTTTGAAATTCACAACGTTGCCATCCTTGATGGTAGCCTTTTCCGAGCCGTTGTTGTTTACTTTAAAGGACTGCATGCCCGTGGAATTTACCGTATAAATCTTCCCACCGGTAGTACTGTCTGTCGTCTCCTCGACGCTCACATTCGTCCCGGCTGCAACTTTGGTGGAATTTGCTTTTAGCTGGGCCACGTTCACAGCATCCGTATCATTCGTACCGGCAGCAACGCCAACAATCTGGCGAGAAGCATCGGAACCGCTGCTGACGGAAACTGCACCCTGTGTAGATTTCCAGGTAGCATCCGTCTTTGTAGAAGCTGCACGGGTTGCGGGATCATAACCCACGACACCACTGGCAGTCGAAGCCACCGACCCGCTGCCGAGAGCGATACCGCCATCAACTGTAACAGATGAATCATAGCCAACAGCCACGCCGTTGCTAATAGTCTGCGAAGTACTGCCAATCTCAGTACTTTCACCGATAGCAATATTGTTATCACCGTAAACCTTGCCCCCATAAGAATCCACTGTGTTATGAGAGCCTTGAACCGTATTGCTGGAACCGCGGACCAAATCTCTCGCGCCCTCAATGGTATTGTTATTACCTTGGACGACGGAATCATTGGCGGCTACCGCAGCAGTATCCGCATTAATCTGGTTTCCGGAACCTTGCACGACGTTGTTGTCGCCTTTGACCGTCATGCTGCTTCCCTGCAGGACGTTACCGGAACCTGTAACATTTACCGAGTTTCCTTCCGTCACGTTATTGACGCCCTTGATAGTGGTATTAGCACCGATAGCAATGGAATTATTGTCCGTCGTAGAGGCTACGCTGCCATTGTCAATAGTCGTTTGATACCCGATACCGATGGCTTTGCTGCCATCAATCTTCGTAGCATTACCAATGGCATAAGAATCGGCAGCATTTTCTGTCGTTTCTGCCTGGATACCGAAGGCAATGGAACGATCCCCTATCGCTTCCGTATTATGGGCCTCGTCATAAGGAGTTCCGCTTGTCGTACCAATCTGACCCTTATTACCACTGGTCGTACCAATCGCAATCGCTCTGTCACCAACGGCATGTGACGAATGACCAATCGCTACCGATCCGGTGCCCTGAGAAGAAGAGGCCGTACCTAACGCCAGGGAGGCATCATTGGTGGCAGCGCTTTGTCGACCAATAGCTACAGCACCCATACCAGTGGCTCCGGCAGCCGTACCAATGGCCATGCTTCCCTGATTAGTAGCACTGGCAGCTGCACCAAAGGCGATGGCAAACCTTTCCTTAGCCCGGCTGTAGTCGCCAATCGCAATACCGGAAGCACTGTAATATACCCCATCCTGTTCAACGGTAGAATTAAAGGAAATATTATCAGCATAGTTACCGATTGCAATCCCAGTAACGGCATCTGTCGGGGTTCCGAAATAGGTATCAGTTCCTGACGTATTGCCCGGTGTACTGTAATCAGCAATACGTACAACTTTAAACTTGTTCTTTGTGGTACTTCCCGGTTCATAAAATTGTTCAAAAATCAAAGTACCGTCGTCACCTATACCAACAATTTGATAGGCAGTAGTCAAACCGGTCGCTCCACCACTAAAGGGATAACTGTGCCCGCTTCCTTGTGAACGACTTTGCCATTCCGACGGAGTTTTCGGAACTTCAACAACTACGTTATCAGCCCATGCTACAGGCATAGAAAAAGGCAACAGGGCTCCTATGGTCAGAGCGGCTGCTGCAATTCTTTTCAGTTTTCCGGGCGCAGAAGTGCCCACGACTGCTTTTTCCTTTGATTTGCCGTTATTTTTGGCAAGTTCCGATACTACGACATAGCAATGCTTTACCTTACTCCAGATAACTTTGTAGATCTTATTCATTTAACGTTCCTCCTCAGATACTTTTTCCCCAGGTATCATTTGTTGGTTTATAGCGGGCCGTCTCCACCGGCCGAAAAAATAAAAAAGCACCTCCCTGCATGCTGCTCATTGTTGTATAACCTTAAGATAATTTGTTTTTGTCAGTCCTCACGTCCGTCTCCATCGGCCGAAATGACTAAAAGCACCTGCCGGCACTTGACTTATTGCTCCATAATCTTCAGGTTAATTGTTTTATCAGTTCATCACAGCTGTCTCCATCAGCCGAAATGACTAAAGGGGCATCCCCCGAGTTCATAGTTTTTTATTATCTTAAGCAGTATTCTATTAATTAATATTCTTTATTGTTACAATATAATATAAAAATCCCTTTAGTCAATATTTTTTGCTTATTGTTTCTGTTTTTTTATCATTTTGAATAAAATGATATTTTTTATAAATAGTGTTACAATTTTAAGAATTATTTTAAACGAATTTTAAATTTTTAAATTATTTTTCGATATTATTTTATAATTAATATATGTTATTTTTAGATAGTTAAGTAAAAGTTAAGTAAAAATTAACGATTACCGCTTATTATCAATAATAATTTCTTATTATTATTTTCTTGTGTGGACTTCAAAACCTTTTCCATAAGATTATGCTTTATATACAAAAATAAGGGCTGTGAAATAATACACGCGCATTATTTCACAGCCCTCATTTCACGCTTCCCGCAAATCGCCCGTGGAAAAAATTGACCAGGACATTTTTTCAAACATAAAAAAATAAAACCTGAAATTTAGATTAACTGCTAAATTTCAGGTCTTATATAATATTTATCTGAATCAAAAGCCTTAATACACTGTTGCATACGAAGCTACAGGCCATATGCTATAAGCCAAAAGCGCATTTTTATTTTTTCACAGGACGCCCACAGAAACCAGCGGCCCGTAATCTGCAGCGTTTATGCGTTCTTGTGATAAAAATCTTCCATAAAGGCAGCAAGGCGCTCGCAGCCTTCCTGCGGCATAGCGTTATACATGGACGCCCGGATGCCTCCGACAACGCGGTGTCCTTTGAGTCCGACCATGCCGGCTTCACCGGCTTCAGCAAGGAACTGAGCTTCCAGTTCCTTACTCGGCAGCGTGAACGTGGCATTCATCATACTGCGGCTGTCTTTCTGAGCCCTGCCGCGATAGAATTCCGGATACGTATCAATGACGTTATAGACGATTCTAGCCTTCCGCTCATTGGCAATCTGCAGGGATTCCAGGCCACCGCGGCTCAGCAGCCATTCCGTGACGAGTTCCACGATATACACGTTGAAGCACGGCGGCGTATTGTACATCGAATCATGATCCATGATGTTTTCATAATTCAGCATGGAAGGCAGATTAGCATCCCGTCCGCGGAGAAAGCTCTTTTTTGCAATCACGACAGTAACACCGGCCGGACCGATATTTTTCTGGGCTCCGCCGTAAATCAGAGAAAACTTCTCCATCGGAAGCGGTTTTGCCAGAAGATCCGAGGAGCAGTCAGCAATGAGCGGCACCCACCCCGTATCGGGATATTCACGATATTCCGTCCCGTAGACCGTATTGTTGGACGTAATGTACAAGTAAGCTGCCTGAGGCGGCATCTGAATCTCATTTGGTTTCGGCACCCGATCATATCCGGTTTCCTTGCTGGAATAGGCAATGGCAACCTCGCCTTCCTTGGCGGCTTCCACCATTGCTTTATGGGCAAAGTTCCCTGTATCAGCGTACGCGCCGACCTTACCGGGCGTCAAAAAGTTCATGGCCAGCATGGAAAACTGCAGGGACCCGCCGCCTCCCAGAAAGAGGACGGCCCAATTGTCGTCAATCCCGAGCAGCGTCTTGATATTTTCCTGTGCCTTCGTATTGATTTCTTCATAAAGAGCAGATCGATGGCTGATTTCCATGACGGACATACCACTTCCATGGTAATCGAGGAGCTCCTGCTGGGCCTGCTTCAGAACAGGCAGCGGCAGCATGGAAGGGCCGGCGCCAAAATTATAAACTCTTGCCATTTTGTTCATCTCCAATCAAGTGAATCGTCAGTGCATCCCGCAGTTTCGGTTCAAACCAGGTCGATTTCGGGGGCATGGTCCTGCCGGAATCAGCTACGGCAATCAGCTGATCCATGCTTGTCGGATACAATGCAAATGCAACGGCATAATCGCCGCAGTCCACAGCATCCTGAAGTGCCTGGATTCCTTTGATGCCGCCCACAAACTCAATACGTGAATCCTTACGCGGGTCCTTGATGCCCAAAACCGGCTTCAGCACTTCGTTTTGCAAAATGCTGACGTCAAGGCCCTCAATCGGGTCATCGTGCACAATTTTTTCCTTGGCTGTCAGTACATACCAACGGCCGCCGACATACATGCCGAATTCATGGACTTTTGCCGGCTGCACAGGCCTTTCAGCCTGGGAAATGGTAAACTTTTCGCTCAGTTTGGCCAGCAGCGTTTCATCCGTAAGACCGTTTAAATCCCGTACGACACGGTTATAGGGCAGGATATGCAGCATATGTGCCGGGAAAATCACGGAAAGCACGTAGTTATAAGCTTCCTCCCCGGTCTGATGCGGACGAGCGCCGAGCTTTTTAGCGACTTTATAGGCTGCTTCACAGCGATGGTGACCGTCGGCGATATAAAGTGCCGGAATCTGCCGGAACAGCTCCGTCACTTTCTGGATTGTGAGCGGTTCGGAGATGACGTACAGCGTATGACGAACGCCGTCATCGCCGGTAAAATTATAAACCGGTGTATGATTGCCCATATAATCAAGGAGCAGCGCGTTCAATACACCCTTGCTCCGATAGGCCAGGAAGACAGGGCCGGTCTGGGCTTTTGTCGCGAGAATGTGGTTCACGCGGTCCTTTTCCTTGTTGGCCCGGGTCAGCTCGTGCTTTTTGATGATTCCTGTTTCATAATCCTTAAGAGAAGCAGCGGCGACAAGACCGATCTGGATATAGGCCCCCATCTGCTGACGATAAATATAGTAGCAGGGCGTCGGATCCTGCTTCATTTGTCCGTTGTCAATATAAGCCTGGAGATTTTCCGCGGCTTTTGCATAAACGCGGGCATCATCCTCCTTGATTGATTCGGGAAGGTCCGCCTCTGCGCGCGTCACCTGGATAAAGCTCAGCGGATTAGCCTTTAACATCTCACGTGCTTCGGACGTGCTCATCACATCATAAGGAAGTTCAGCAATTTTGCTGACGAGTTCGGGAATAGGTCTCAGTGCTGCAAAAGGTTTAATCGTTGCCATATAAAATCACTCCTGAAAATAAATTATGCTTAAAAAATCAAACTTTATAATCAAAACTGTAACAATACAGCGATTATTATATCATAAATAAAAACATTAGGTTAAAAAATGTACAGCTATTAATAACTTTAATATAATTGATTTATTTTATTAATAGTATTTTCGATTTGTCAGTTTATTTTATTAGTATAGCAGACTACCGTAAGGATTTGGTAATAAGCAAGTAAAAAGTGACTTATTCCCGGCAGTTGCTGCAAGGTTAGCGTTCTATTTTAAATTCTTTCTACATAAGTTATAATAAATTAACGCAATTTTTGCAGCTATCATTTCGCAAAAGAAGGTGCAGCAATGATCACAATTACACCACGCGTGCTCAAAAAGATCACTCCCGTCGTTATCGGCTACATTGCACTGGGAATGGCCTGCGGCATGCAATGATCACAATTACACCACGCGTGCTCAAAAAGATCACTCCCGTCGTTATCGGCTACATTGCACTGGGAATGGCCTGCGGCATGCTGGGAGAAAAAGCGGGGCTGACGCCGGGCATCATGTTTGTCATGAGCGTCCTCGTTTATGGAGGCAGCTCTCAATTCATCGGAATTGCGATGATGATGCAGGGTGCCTCTTTCATCTCCATCGGTCTTACTGTCTTTGTCGTCAGCTTGAGAAATGCCCTGTTTACTTCGTCTCTTGCACCATACGTACGGAAATGCACCGATACCTTCACAACGCTTTTTTCCTATGGGCTTACCGATGAATGTTTTGCAGTCAATCTTGCCTCTTACGAAGAAAAGATTGATTGGCAGCCCGGGGAAGCCATGGCCGTCAATCTGCTCTGTATGTCCACCTGGGCCGTCAGCAACGCGGTTGGCTGTTTCCTTTCTTCCTTCATACATCTGAACCTGGCACTTGTTTCTTATATTCTCACTGCCATGTTCCTGGGTATCTGGTCCAACTATATGGGCAGCCGCAGCCTCGTTGTGACGGGAATAGGTGCCGGCCTGCTTTCCGTTTTTCTGGCCACAGTAGTTCCCTACAAACTGCACATTGTGCTGGCCTCACTGCTTGTGTCCGGGCTCATGACTTTCTTATCGTTGCGGGGAGGTCGTCACCATGATTGAAGCTTTAAAAGATTTCCGCCTGACTGCCAGCTTCAGCAACTCTTATGTCATTCTGTGCATTCTTGCCATGGCGCTGACGACATTCCTGCCGCGTTACCTCCCCATGGCACTGCTCAAAAAAAGGACGCTGCCGCACTGGTTCGAGGCATGGCTGCACTTTGTACCCCCAGCTATTTTCGGAGCCCTTGTCTTTCCGGATATCTTCTTGAAAAATAACGAATTATACCTGTCCCTGGAAAATATTCCGCTCCTTACCACGCTCATCATTGCGCCCATCGTCGTCAAGACAAAATCCCTGGGAGCCGCGGTTGTCTGCGGCGGCGTTGTATTTGGAATTTTGCAGTATCTCCTGTAAAGTACTGATTTGGATTCAAGGGCCTCTCTTCATGAGTAAGAGAGAGCTGAAAGCGAGGGACTGTCGCATATTACGGCAGTCCCTCGTTTTTTCTATCTCAGCAGACTTGCCTTTTTCTTCAGCCGTTCAGCAGCTTCGAGAAGTCCGTCGCGAAGGACTTCATAACCGATGTCCTTGAGCCGCTGCACGGGGCCGGAAAAGCTGATGACATAGCGTTTTTCGTCCAGGATCAAAGGGACTGCCACGGCAGCCACGCCTTCATCCACTTCCCCTTCAGATACGGCAAAGCCGGCCTGCAGCATGGCAAGGATTTGGTTCCGTAAAAGCCGCTGCTGTGTCCGATTCTCGTAGATTTCCGCAATAAGCTGTGTGCGCAGAGGTTCAGGCTGGATGGCCAGCAGCATTTTCCCTGAAGAACCGACATGAAGCGGTACCACATATCCTTTTTGTCTGGTAATAGAAAGACTGTGACGGGACTGGGCCATTTCTGTGCAGATACCCGTATGCCCGAGAAGCGTTGAAACGACGACGGTTTCATTGAATCGATCAGCCAGGTGATTGATTTCCTCCGTCAAAAGATCCCGCACCGTATTATGAACAGAAACCGCGGAGGCTACCAGCAAAATACCCGTACCCAAACGATAACGGCCGCTTTTTTCACTTTGCTCAATCCAGCCGGCGTACTGCAGCGTACGCAGCAGCCGGTACACGGTAGTCTTGTGCAGCTTCAGAGCCTTGCTGATTTCAGTAAGTGACAGGGATTCCTTGCGCTGTGCCGCGTAGAGTTCAAGCAGTCTGGCCGCGTGCAGCACAGAATGGTTCAGCGGCACGGATGGAGTTTGAGTTTTTGCAATATCTGTTTCGTTCATGTTTTCTCCCATGTTAACGGTATTCAGAATAAGTCCATCATCCGATTTTCACATCTTCATTATAGCCGTTTCAAATTGTGAAAGTCAAAGAAAAGTTTCATTATAGTGCACAAATTGCAAAATAGTGTCTAAAAAGATTGTTTTTCCGATTCCACTTCTCTATAATGAGGCCAACATGAAAGAAATCTTCATCACAATGTTTCTGGTATAAAAGGAGAGAATTCCTATGGATAACTTCAGCTTACAAAAACCGTTGAATATGGCCCCTACGGGCATTGCTACTTTTGCCAAGAGCGATCTTGCCACCGATATCTACCATCTCAATGCAGATATTGCCGTGCTCGGTGCTCCGTTTGATCTCGCCATCCAGGGCAGAACAGGCTGCCGCCTCGGTCCCCGTGGTATCCGTCTCGGTTCCACGAGATTTTCCTATCGCAAAGGCGGTACCTATGATTCGGAACGCCGGAAATTTTATATGGACGCCGCCAAGTGGCACGTGGTAGACTGTGGAGATGTAGATTATATTCCCGGTGACCTTATGAGCACGATGAACAACCTGCGCGAAGCCGTCCGGATTATCCAGAAGCAGCATGCGCTGCCGGTTGTGCTTGGCGGTGACTGCGCCGTAGACTTTCCTGTACTGCAGGGCCTCGAGGGAATCGGGCAGTTTGATATTGTACATATCGACTCCCATCTTGACTGGACCAAGCCGCTGGATGGACAAAAGTTCTTCAACGGCTCTCCCATGCGCAACGCAGCTACACTGCCTTACGTAGGACGGACGCTGCATCTTGGTATCCGCGGCATCGGCAGCAGCGGTCCGGATGATTTTGCGGAAGCCGAACAACACGGCGACGGCATCTATTCCGTTCGCGAAATCCGCCGCAGGGGCATTGATGCCATCCTGAAAGAATTCAAGCTGGCACCGCAGGTTGTAGTCTGCTTTGATATTGATGCTATGGACGCCGTCTATGCGCCGGCCACGGGTTCCCCTATGTTCGGTGGTTTCAACTACGACGAAGCCGTGGATATTCTGGAAGCTGTCGGCAGCAGCACCGAACTGAAAGGTGTCGTTATGACCGAAGTGGCACCGCCTTTTGATGACGTAGGCGGCACGACAGGCTATCTTGCAGCCCGTCTCATTTCTGACCTGCTGGGCTTTGCCACCAAGGCCAGGGAAGAAAAAGGAGAAAAATAATGAAGACTAAGGGACAAAACCGGATGCGCCCTGTTCAATGGATTACCATGATTGGGTTTTGCGTAGCCATGGAAATCATCCTGGCCCGATTTTTGTCCCTTCGTACGTGGAATCTCAAGATTGGGCTGAGCTTTCTGCCCGTCGCGGCCGCTGCCCTCATAGGAGGGCCTCTGGCCGGCGGGCTGACGGGTGCTTTAGGGGATCTTATCGGGGCGACGCTTTTCCCCGTAGGACCCTATTTTCCGGGATTCACTCTTTCTTCGTTCCTTGACGGTGCCCTTTACGGAATTTGTCTGAAACGCGGAGTTACCCGCAAAAATATTCTCATCGCTGTTCTTCTCACCCAAATTGGAATCAGCCTGCTGCTCAACACGTTCTGGCTTACCGTGCTTTTCCATACGTCATTCCAGATTCTTTTATGGCCGCGTCTATTTCAGTGCGGCGTCGGAATTGTCGTCAAGACGATTGTACTGTGGATTGTACTGCCGCAGATGGAAAAACACCTGAAAAACCAGTGGGCAACGCGGCAGTGATGTGACAGCATAGATCTATTCAATAAACAAACGTATGGATGCTCTTCTGCGTTCTGCAGAGGCATCCTTATTTTTTTATATCCAAAACTCTGAATCTCCCGGTATTGTCCCTCCTGACGCATAAATATACCCTCTTTACTGGGGAGCCCAATAGAGAGGGTATACATCAACATATTCTTACTGCCTGCCGCTATTCATCCCAAAGAAAATGATAACAAAGCTTCGAACTCGTCCTTATGCCATTTTCTTAAGATTCGTCATGCTATGGAGACTAATGGCAATGGTTGATCCGTTATGCAGAAGCGCCGTTGCCGCCGGCGGCAGGATGCCAAACACGCCCAAAGCAATAAGAGCCGTATTGAAAGAGACGACAAAATCATAGTTAAAGTTAACCCGCTTCATGAGCAGATTACTGATCTGTTTAAGGACGATGAGCTGATGAAGGTCCCGTTCAGAGATGGTGATATCTGCAATTTCACGGGCAATATCGGCCCCTTCCGCGATAGCGATCCCGGCATCGGATTCCGACAGAGCCGGTGAATCATTGATGCCGTCTCCTACCATGACGACCCGATGTCCTTCCGCCTTAGCTTCTTTGACGAAGCGGGCCTTTTCCTCTGGAAGAACTTCCGCATAAAAGCGGTCGAGCCCCAACATCCCGGCCACGGTTTCTGCTGTCCGGCGGCTGTCACCGGTCATCATGACGAGGTTCCGGAACCCTGCCTGGCGCAGACCCTGCATCACGTCGCGGGCTTCCGGGCGAAGCGGATCTTCGATACAGATAATGGCCATCAAGACACCATTAAGCGCCATAAACACATGGGAATAATAGCGGGGACGACTTTCAAACCGTTCTTCCTCCCCTTCGGGAACGCGGCAGTGCTCGTCATCAAAGATGAAATGATAAGAGCCAATAACGATTCGTTTATCATCGACCCGCGAAGCAATTCCGTGAGCTACGATATACTCCACTTTACTGTGCAGTTCATCGTGGGTAATTCCTTCCTCAGCGGCCTGACGGACTATAGCGTTAGCGACAGAATGAGGAAAATGTTCTTCCAGACAGGCCGCATAGCGCAATACCGTCGTCCTGTCGTATCCGCCAAAACAGATGATATCAGCTACTTTAGGCTTGGCGATGGTCAGCGTACCGGTCTTGTCGAAAACAATCGTATCAGCTTCTGCCACGGCTTCGAGAAATTTGCCGCCCTTGACCGTTATCTTGTACATGCTGCACTCCCGCATCGCTGAAAGAACAGCGAGAGGCATGGAAAGTTTCAAGGCACAGGAAAAGTCAACCATAAGAACTGCCATAGCCCGCGTCACATTTCTTGTGAGCAGGTAGGTAAGGATCGTTCCGCCGAGGCACCATGGCACAAGGCGGTCAGCCAGGTTATTGGCCCGCGTCTCAAGATTTGACTTAAAGGCCTCTGATTCCTCGATCATCTTGACAATCCGGTCGAAGCGAGTCGCTCCCGCTTCTCCCGTCACACGGATTTCGACTTCGCCCTCTTCCACAACCGTTCCTGCAAAAACAGGACTGCCGGAATTCTTCCGTATCGGCAGGGACTCTCCTGTCATAGAAGCCTGATTCACCAAGGCCTCCCCTGCTGTCACGATTCCATCCAAGGGAATCGTACTGCCCATTTTCACATTGATACAGTCATTGCGGCTGATGCTGGTAATGGGCACTGCCATTTCTGTACCGTCAGCAAGAACTTTCCAAACCGTATCGACATTGATGGACATGTGGGAAGCCAAATCGTAAACTGACTTTTTGAGTGTCCATTCTTCCAGGAGATCACCAATCCCAAGGAGCAGCATAATGGATCCGGCAGTACCCAGATCACGTTGGAGCATAGCCGCCGTAATAGCCGTCGCATCGAGGACAGGGACATCCAGTTTTCCCGCCATGAGACTTTTAACTCCGCTGCGAATGAATCCGATAGTGTGGTACCACGCACGAACCATCCGAATGGGCCAGGGCAGAAACCACTTGCAGGCAAAATGCCGGGAAACGAGAGAAATGAGACGGCTGCGGTAGGTCCGATTCAAAATCAGAGCATCCGCCTGATGTCTGTACTCTTTTTGTAAAGCCCGGTCATTGGGATCAAGATGAGCCAGTGCATCAACGAGAGCCGTCCGAACCGAAAGAGATGGAGCAGGATCAAAAGAAACGGCTATTTCTCCGGCCGCACTATACAGCTTGACCTTACGAACCCCTCCGATCTGTTCCAGGCTCTCCATGATGACAGCACCCTGCCGTGCGTCAAAGTGCCGAAGGAAGGAACCCTTACTCGACAAGCACCGAATATGAATTCGGTCTTGGACTTCGTGTAACATCTGAAATTTCACGACTGTTCCATCCTTTCTTTTTGGAATGTTTCAGGGATTCAGGCCTGGTCTTCCACGGGTTTCAAGGCCTCTTCCCTGGCCTTTTCGTCAGCGGCTTCCGCCGCTTCCCGTTTCCGATTTTCTTCTCTGGCCTGAGCCACAATATCATCTGCCTGAGCTTCCAGGGAAGCCGCTCCCTTTTCTGCGCATTTTTGAACACGCAGAGCCACAGCCGTCGTCGATACGGCTGCTTTCTTCATGACCTTGGATTTCAAAAGAAGCCGGGCCGCCAGGCCAAGTACAGCACCGCCAGCAACCATCCCGACATGCATCCAATCTTCTCTTTCCATATACAGCACCTCTTTTATGTTTAGTAGTTTTAACTAACTTATATTTAATAATGTTAGTTAGTTAAATCCTCTTACTCAGCCATTATAACGGTTTTTTACCCTATTCACAAGGGAATTTTGTAGATTTTAGAGATATTATTCCCTATTTTTAACCGATTTTCCCAAATTTTGTTAAGAAATGCTTTTGCATTAAGATTAGTTTATGGTAACTAATGTTTAGACAGGGAAATTTTCTTATGGCTGTTTCTGAAAACAGAGCCTGCTCTGCAGGAAGCAAATCATAAACAGTGAAAAGGAACTGTGAAATAATGCTCACACATATTTCACAGCCTCTTTTTCACGCTTTCCGCAGCCCTCCGTCCGCATCTCGCCCAAGGAAGAAAAATGACCAAGGCATTTTTCTTTGAACTTATAAAAATAAAACCTGAAATTTAGATTATCTGCTAAATTTCAGGTTTTATATCATATTCTATTCGAATCAAAAGCCCTGCCACACTGCTGCAGACGAGGCTAAATGCCATATGCCAAAAGCCCAAGACGCTTTTTTATTTTTTCGCAGTCTTTTTAAAAAGACGCAGATCATGTTCTGCGGTCTATAATCAGCCAAAAAAAAAGATGTGGAGAAATGGAACATCATTCCTCCACATTCTCTTTTTTACTTAACAGCAAAAGCCTCGATTTCAACAAGGGCACCCTTCGGCAAAGCCGCAACCTGGAAGCAGGCGCGTGCCGGGCATACTCCCTTAAAGAAGGTACCGTAGACTTCATTCATGGCACCAAAGTCCTTAATGTCAGCCAGCAGCACCGTCGTCTTGACCACATCATCCATGGTGCATCCCGCTTCCGCAAGAATGTTCTTGACGTTTGTCAGGGACTGTTTGGTCTGGGTTACGATATCCTTGCCGGCAAATTCACCCGTCGCCGGATCAATAGGAATCTGACCGGATACATACACCGTCGTACCCGTGGCTTCAATACCCTGAGAATAAGGGCCGATAGCGGAAGGAGCCTTTTTCGTTGCGAGTTCTTTTTTCAATGGAACAACCTCCTGTCAGGTAATAATATAGTTACTCTTTTCATTCCCTAACAAGATTATATCACTCAAATCAAGATAGAGTTGTTCCCCGTCTTTCCATTGGTGATAAGCGCTGCCGTGAGTGATGACACGCAGGACATGTTCCCCTACCTGGATGCGGTAATCCACGGAATCACCCATATAGAAGCGGTGGTTCACGGTACCGGTCAGCATACCGCCTGTCTTGGAAAGGGTAATATTTTCCGGACGGACAGCAATAACGCCATCTCCCTCCGGCAGGTTCTTCGTATTTGGGAAAGACACTTCAGTGCCTTTGACAAAGACCCGGTCACCGCGGACATCGGCAGGAATAAAGTTAACGAGGCCGATAAAGTCAGCCACCATCTTATTGATAGGATGGTTATAGACGTCAAAGGGGCGGCCGATTTGCTGCACCACGCCGGCATTCATAACGACAATGCGGTCGCTCATGGTCATAGCTTCGGACTGGTCGTGCGTTACGTAAATAACAGTAATACCTAACTTCTTCTGCAGGGAAGAGATTTCAAAACGCATGCTCTCACGCAGTTTGGCATCAAGGTTGGACAGCGGTTCGTCAAGCAGCAGCAGGCCCGGACGGGCAATCAGCGCTCTGGCCAGAGCCACGCGCTGCTGCTGACCACCGGACAGCTGGTTAGGATAGCGGGAGCCATAGCGCTCCAGATGCACCATTTTAAGTGCCTCTTCCACGCGTTTTTTGCGTTCCTCTTTGCTGACACCCTGGATTTTCAGCGGGTACACGACATTTTGTTCCACCGTCATATGAGGCCAGACCGCGTAGGACTGGAATACCATACCGATATCGCGTTTTTCCGGCGGCATGAAGACACCGGTTTCCGCGCTGCTTACCACCGTATCCCCCAGTGTAATGGTACCTTCTGTCGGGCGTTCAAAACCGGCAATCATACGCAGCGTTGTCGATTTTCCGCAGCCGGAAGGCCCCAGGAACGAAATAAATTCTCCATCGGCGACATCAATATTAAAATCGCCGACAGCAGTCACATCTCCAAAACGTTTATACAGATGCTCGAGTTTAACTTGAGACAAGATCTTTCCCTCCTCTTAGATGGCAATATGTCCCTTGGATACCTTGTTCAGAATCAAGTTGCCGATCATGACAATCAACAAGATGATAACGGACATAACGGAAGCATTCTGGGTATCCGCATAGGTCTGCAGTTCAAACAGCAGGACGCCAATGGTCTGGGTATCACTGCCATAGAGCAGGTTGGACATAGTCAGTTCGTAGAATGACGGCATAAAAATCAAGAACCAGCCGGCAACGATGGACGGTGCAATCAGCGGCATAATGATATCTTTGCAGATCCGCAGCCAGCTGGCGCCGGAATTGAGCCCTGCTTCTTCGAGGCTGCTCGACACCTGACTGAGGGAAGCAGCAATGGTCCGGACGCTCATGGTCATGTATTTCACCAGATAAGAAACGACGAGGATCCACATCGTCGAATACAAGTTCAGGCCAAAGTTGCCGGAGAAAGTAATAATCAAGGCGAGAGCAATAACAACACTCGGCGTGCTGCCGCCGACCATAACAAGGATATCCGGCAGCGTACGGCCGCGTACTTTCGTCTTGGTCGAAAGATAAGCGACAAACAGGGACAGTACCGTACCAATGCAGGCAGCCGTAAAGGCATATCCCAGAGAGCGCCAGATGCAGTCCAGATACTGGCTGTTTTCCAGTACCGGTTTCCAGGCATCAAAGCCAAAGTTGTCGAGACTGAGGCCCTTGGAAATGCTGACCATCAGGGACGTAGCAACAATGGAGGCAAGCGGCAGGACCACCGCGATAAAAGCATAGGCACTGACGAGAAACGTCGCAGGCCCCTTCCATTTGCCGAGTTCTACGAGAACCGGGCGTGTACTTTTACCTCCAATGGTGGTATAGTCCTTGCGTCCCATAAGCCAGGTCATGAAAAAGAGCAGACCGTTGGCCAGAATCATCAGGGAAACAGCCAGCGTTGTTGCGTTGCGGATACCCGTATCGTCCCCCATATAGACGAAGGAAACGATACGCGTCGTCAGCACTTCCACGTTGCCCGGCATGCCGACGATGGCCGGAATTCCGAAGCAGGAACCGGCACCGATAAAGACAAGCAGACCGCCGGCAAGAACACTCGGCGCCATCAGCGGCAAAGTCACATCCCACAATACGCGGAGCGGCGAAGCCCCGGCAATACGTGCCGCTTCTTCCAGCGTCGGATCCATTTTTTCCATGGCACGGGATATCGTAATGAAAGCAAAGGGCGAATAGAACAAGGTCAGAACCCAAACCAGCCCGCCTTCGGTATAGATGTTAAAGGGTGCCTCGGAAAGAGAAAAAATTGTTTTGAAAAGTTCATTCAAGTATCCTACATCGGGATTGAGGAGCTGTGTCCAGGCAATAGCCCCGACATAAGGAGGAATCATGTAACTGGCTACCAGAATGGTCCTGAAATACCGCCGTCCCGGCAAGTCCGTTCTGCCGATCAGCCACGCCAATGGGAAAGTAATCAAAACACTGAGAATCATGACGATAATGGAGAGTTTGGCTGTGTTAGTCAAGGCTCTCATATTGACGCTTTGGCTGTAAACGGCAAGATAACTGCTGAAATCTAATTTCCCGTCCACAACAATACTGTCGTAAATCAATACGCCTAAAGGCAGCACAATAAAATACAGCAGCACAAGGACGGAAAGTGCAATGACAATAAATTTACTGTCTAATCGAGGTAAATTACTCTTCTTCACTATGCACTACTCCTATCACATTTTGTTCCCCAGGTCAGGCAGTGACACCGGACAAGGCTGCCCGGTGTCATCATAAAACCGGGGCACTCTGACAAACAGGGAGCCGGCGAAAGCACACTTTCTCCGACTCCCTGTGACGAATACAACATGCTGCAGAAAAAAGATTTCGAAAACGCTTACTTATCCAGAACGCGGGTGCGGAATTCTTCCTTGATCTTCGCTTCTTCTTTGGTCAGCTTCTCCCAGTCGACCTTGAGAGCCGTCTTCAGGAGTTCCTTCAGCGTATGCTTGGAACCTGCCGGTTTATCGACGTCGTCACGTACGGAGTACATCCAGCCGGACGTTACGGCTTTCTGACCATCCTGGCTCAGCCACCAATCTTCCAGAGCCTTAGCACCTTCCGGGTTCTTCGTGGTCTTGAAGATACCGATAGGAGAAGAAATCAGGATGCAGCCTTCCTTCGGATAAACCACTTCGAGCGGTTCCTTCTTGGTCTGCTGCAGTTTCAGTACGTTTTCTTCCAGAATAATGGCCGCCATGTATTCACCGGTCAGCAGCTTGTTCTGAATCGCGCTGTTGCCTTCTTCCACGCGGATACCGTTGGCTTTCAGGCGATCAAAATATTCCCAGCCGAATTTATCAGCAAGCGCGCCCACAGCTACGTAAGCAGTACCGGAAAGCAGAGGGTTCGGCATAGCGATACGGCCTTTATATTTCGGATTCGTCAAATCTTCCCAGCTGGTCGGAACATCTTCTTTAGCAAGTTTGTCTTTGTTGTAAGCGATAATCATATTGCAGACGCGGACAGAAGCCCATGCCCCATCCTTATCCACTTCCATGATATGATGTTTCGTTTCCGGAGACTTGTAATTGAGAAGCAGTCCTTTTTCTTTCAAATAGATGTAGTAGGACGGATCTGCCACCATCAGCACATCATCACTGATTTTATCGGCTTTGATTTCACCGCCGATCTTGGTCTTGATTTTTTCCGTGCCGCCCTGGAACCAGCTCACCTTAAGATCAGGGAATGCCTTTTGAACGGTCGGTTTTACACGGGAATTGATGACATCAGGATACATGGAAGTATAAACCATCAAGTTACCCGAAATTTTCTTGCCGCCGGAAGAAGACGCCTCTTTCTTATCGCCGCCTCCGCCGCAGCCTGCCATGAGCAGGGCACCGCATGCCATCAGGATTGCTGCTGCCTTCAACCATTTCTTTTTCACCATCTTGATCATTTCCTTTCCTTGTTTTTCCTTGCTTTTTTATCTTATCTATGATCCTGTTTTCCAAAACGTCCCACGTTGAGATGGTATGTTTGATGTCAAGGGTCGAAGGAAAATAGCCGCGAAAGCCCGCTAATACTGCGGCTTTCGGACACTCGGGCAAATTTGGCATTGGGCAGCCAAAACGCTTCTCGGTAACTTATCGAAGGGCAATCTGGGTCAAAAAGTGTTAGAGTTGAGTTGCCACGATAGATGTCACTATGTTGAGTTGCCGAGTTAGATGTTGGGTAGTTGTGGCTGTGAGATAGATGTCGGAAAAAAGGCTCCCACACTGCCATCAGAGTCGGGGAGTTTTTTGAAACAATATTATATTCATACATTGACAACTGTAAATGTGTGTGATATAATATGTACATCTCTCGGAGGTGAAAATCATGGGATTCAGAGAAGACGTCAAAAAAATAAAGGCACTCACAGATGAGAACCGCCTTGCGATCATGCTTGCTCTCCAGCATGGGGAGAAGTGCGGATGTGATCTGCTGGAGGAACTGAATATCACACAGCCGACTCTTTCGCATCACATGAAGATCCTTGCGGACAGCGGACTTGTAGATTACTACAAAGAGGGAAAATGGATGCATTACTCCATCTCCGCAGACGGGGTCAGGGAGTTCCGGGACATGATCGGTTCCTACGCAAGATGTGACTGCGAAACGGACGAGAGCGTATCCTGCGGATGCAAGAAAAAGGAATAATCAATATCTTTCATTAACATAGGCAGTCCCTTGGGATTGCCTATATAAAGGCCATAAACATAGATGCATTTCAATATATAAAACTAATGGAGGCGAAGTCATGAGCAATCAAAGCAAAGGCATAAATACATTTCAGCGTTATCTTTCTGTGTGGGTACTGCTCTGCATGGCCATTGGAGTACTGATTGGGCATTTTATCCCGGCTATTCCTGATACGCTCGGTCGATTTCAGATTTCCGGAATTTCGATTCCTATCGCTGTTCTCATCTGGGTCATGATCTACCCTATGATGATGAAAGTAGATTTTCAGAGCGTCAAACAGATTGGAAAGAATCCAAAGGGACTTCTGGTCACATGGGTGACGAACTGGTTGATCAAGCCGTTCACCATGTACGGTATTGCGTACCTGTTTTTGTGTGTCGTATTCAAGACCTTCATATCTCCGGGATTGGCAACGGAGTACCTTGCCGGAGCTGTGCTTTTAGGAGCTGCTCCGTGTACAGCGATGGTGTTTGTATGGAGTACGCTTACAAATGGAAACCCTGCTTATACGGTTGTTCAGGTGGCCACCAATGACCTTATTATTCTGGTGGCATTTGTTCCGATTGTAAAATTCCTTTTAGGTGTTTCCGATGTGGTTGTTCCCTACAGCACTCTGTTCGTCAGCATTTTTCTGTTCGTTGTGATTCCGCTTGTGGGCGGCATCCTCACGAGGATAACAGTCACGAAGCAAAGAGGTGCGGATTACTTTGAGAGCACGTTTGTCCATAAGTTCGACAATGCCACAACAATAGGTCTGTTGCTGACGCTGGTTATTATTTTCAGTTCACAGGCAGAGGTGATTCTGTCTAATCCGCTTCATATTGTGCTGATTGCGGTGCCGCTGACCATTCAGACATTTTTGATCTTCTTTATCGCTTACGGAGCAAGCAAGCTGCTGAAATTACCGTATGATATTGCGGCTCCTGCCGGGATGATCGGTGCATCAAATTTCTTTGAACTTGCGGTAGCTGTGGCGATCGCACTATTTGGTACGACGAGCCCTGCAGCTCTCGCCACCACTGTAGGCGTTCTGACGGAGGTACCCGTCATGCTCCTGCTAGTGCGGATAGCAAATAAAACGAAAGGGAGTTTTGCATAATGTGGACTTTTATTCAGGATCAGATCCTTGGGATGAGGTGGCTGAACACCATAATTGGAAAACTGCTGCTTACAGCCGGACTTGATACGGATAGTCGGATTGGCGGAAGCATACAGTTCCTCATCTATGACACAATTAAAATAACAGTATTGCTTTGTGTGTTGATCTTTCTGATTTCTTACATTCAGAGTTTCTTTCCTCCGGAGCGGAGCAGGAAGATCATGGGAAGATTTCATGGAATAGGAGCAAATATAATAGGCGCTCTGCTTGGGACGGTGACACCTTTCTGCTCTTGTTCCTCCATTCCGATCTTCATGGGCTTTACGAGCGCAGGGCTTCCGCTTGGGGTGACATTTTCATTTCTCATTTCATCGCCAATGGTGGATTTGGGGAGTCTTGTGCTTCTCACCAGTATCTTTGGCGTGAAGATTGCCGTGACCTATGTGGTGCTGGGTCTTGTCATTGCGGTTCTTGGCGGGACATTGATAGAAAACCTTCACATGGAAGATCAGATTGCTGATTTTATCCGCAATAATAATAGCAAGGTGGATATAGAGTCTCCAAATCTTACCGTAAAGGATCGGCTGCTCTATTCCAGAGATCAGGTTGCATCCACCTTTAAGAAAGTGTTCCCTTATATCCTTATCGGCGTGGCTATCGGCGCGGTGATCCATAACTGGATTCCCGAAGGCTGGGTGGAAACCGTTCTCGGCGACAATAATCCGTTCGGTGTGATACTCGCCACGCTTGTCGGCATACCCATGTACGCAGACATTTTCGGCACGATTCCGATTGCCGAGGCACTTTTGGCAAAGGGAGCATTGCTCGGTACGATTCTCAGCTTTATGATGGCGGTTACCACGCTCAGCCTTCCGTCTCTTATCATGCTGAAGAAAGCGATTAAGCCCAAGCTGCTTGGAACATTTATAGCCATCTGCACAGTGGGTATCATCATTGTCGGATACGGCTTCAATGCCATAGCGTACTTGCTGGTGTAAGGAGAAAAATTCAATGAACAAACCGAAAGTAGCATTTATCTGTGTTCATAACTCGTGTCGCAGCCAGATAGCCGAAGCATTAGGAAAATATCTTGCGTCTGATGTATTTGAGAGCTACTCTGCCGGAACAGAAACAAAACCTCAGATCAATCAGGATGCAGTACGCCTGATGAAGCAAATCTATGGCATTGACATGGAAAAAACGCAGCACAGCAAGGTTCTGTCAGATATCCCACCCGTAGATTTTGTTATTACGATGGGATGCAATGTTAAATGCCCATTTCTCCCTTGCAGGGAGAGATTTGATTGGGGCTTGGATGATCCAACGGGAGCAAGTGATGAAGTTTTTATCGAAACGATTCGGAAGATCCATACGAAAATTGTAGAGCTGAAAGAGTATATAGCACAGTGATTTACGGTTATAATTAAAAGAGTTTTTATAACTTTTTCGAACAGGAGGATAAGTAAAATGAATATTAAGGTTTTAGGCGGTGGCTGCAAAAGTTGTGAGGCACTTTTGAAGTCAGTAAAAGAGGCGGTAGCAAACAAGGGGATTCATGCTGAAATCGAGTACATCACCGATATGGAAAAAATCATGGGATATGGGGTGATGAGCATGCCCGCTCTTATGATTGATGACAAAATTGTTTCTGCAGGAAAAGTGCTGAAGGCAAAGGATGTAGAGAAACTATTGTAAGCAAAAAAGGATAAGGCTCCTCACTACTGATTGGGTTCAGTGGCGAGGAGCCTTTTTACGCTTCGATATCGATTGTGATGCTGGGCTTGAATTCCACGGTGAAGTGGTCGGCGAAGACGGTGATCTTCTCGATGAGTTTTTTGACCAGAGCCTCATCAAACTCTGTTATGTCGGTTTCCTGCTCGGAGATGAAGTCCTGCAGCTCCTTGATCCGGTTCATGGCTTCTTCCCGGTGGTGGCTGTCAAGCTCTGATTGTTCTTTCTGGTCACGGAGCCGGAAAATCTCATCAGCGATGGCATCGTAGTCCTGTTTATTGTTTGCCTTCTTGATGAGCTCCTTTTGCAGTTCCAAGAGCCTGCTCTGAATGCCGTCCGGTGAGAGGGTGTCAGCGTTGACCACAGCCTTGGCGATGTTCTGCTGTAAGGTTTTAAGAAACACGTCGCGTTCGGTGAGAAGCTGATTGAAGGCCTTGACCGTAATTTCCTGCAGCAGGAGCTCGTTCACCGTCCGGTTGGTGCAGTTCTTTTCAGCCGAGGTCGGTTCCAGACGGCTGATGCAGCGCCAGACGATGGATTTGCAGCCGTGGTTGTTCCAGTGAACGCGCCTGTAAAGCTCACCGCAGTCTCCGCAGAAAACCATCTGTGCAAAACAGTGATTGCAGGAGAAGCTGCGTTTCTTGCCTGTCGGGCTGACGTGGACTACCCGGCGGCGGACAAGCTCTGCCTGCACCTGCATAAAGAGCTCCTTCGGAATGATCGCTTCGTGGTCGCCCTCGACGTAGTATTGAGGGACGGTGCCGTTGTTCTTGATCCGCTTTTTTGTTAAGAAGTCTGTGGTATAGGTCTTTTGAAGCAGCGCGTCGCCCATGTACTTCTCGTTGCGGAGAATCTTGTTGATGGTGCTGGTGTGCCATTTTGTCTTGCCAGCGCCGGTAAGGATGCCATCAGCCATAAGCCCGTCGGCGATCTTATCCATGCTGGAGCCTTCAAGGTATTCTCGGTAGATGCGCTTTACGATTTCTGCCTGCTCCGGATCAATGATCAGGTGCCCGTTGTCATCCTTTGTGTATCCGAGGAAGCGATTGTGATTAACCTGAACCTTACCTTGCTGGTAGCGGTATTGAAGTCCCAGCTTGATGTTCTGGCTCATTGACTGGCTTTCCTGCTGGGCAAGGCTCGCCATGATCGTGATCAGCACCTCGCCTTTAGCGTCCAGTGTGTTGATGGCTTCCTTCTCAAAATAAACTGGTATGTTCTTGTCTTTCAGCTGCCGGATGTATTGGAGGCAGTCAAGAGTGTTTCGGGCAAATCGGCTGATGGATTTGGTGATGACCATGTCGATGTTACCGGCCATGCACTCGTCGATCATTCGGTTGAATTCGTCACGCTTTTTTGTGTTGGTGCCGGAGATACCGTCGTCTGCAAATATGCCCGCCAGCTCCCATTCCGAATTCTTTTGAATGTACTCGGTGTAGTGTGTGACCTGAGCCTCGTAGCTTGTTTCCTGTTCTTCTGAATCCGTGCTGACGCGGCAGTAGGCTGCAACACGGAGCTTTTTCAGAGCTGATTGTTTTACTGTATTTCCGACCTGCCGTCTGGCCGGAATCACCATAACATTTCCCATTAGCTTACCTCGCTTTCAATGAGGCTGTAGAGGTATTCTGCCTGCAGCCTCGGATCTTCATAATGTTGCTCTGCCGCTGCCATACGAAAGCCGGTCGGAGACGCTGTAGGTTTTGAGTTTTTTTTCCTGTTCAACCTGCCGAGTTTCCCGGCACGTTCCAGACGGATGGCAGCAGCTTCATCAAAGGTCTCCTGATCGATGATAGCCGGGTAAAAATCGTCTCCGAGGTAGTGCCTGTTTTCCATCAGGCGCTTTGCCGTGCCGTGGTAGGTTTCAATGCCAGCAGCGGCAGCAGCCTTGGCCAGTGCCATCCCGGAGATGTAATTCTCATAGAGCTTTCGTATTTTATCAGCTTCATCCTTGTTAATGGTGGCGCAGCCGTTTTCAATGCTGTAGCCGTAAGGTGTATGTCCCATGTTCTCACATCCTTTCCCGAAGTGTCAGACCGCATTTCAGTTCAAAGCACACTTCATTTCTGGAGCGCACAATGATGCGGTTCACATATTCTTTAAACAGAGCATCATCAAATTCCTGAAGTATTCCACCTTTTTCTGTAAAGTGCAAAAGCGCTGTAGCTGCGGTGACCTTTGTTACATCTCCGGAAACAGCGTTTTTTAAGGCGTTGATCTCATCCCGGAAACTGTCTGCCTGAGAAAGCAGCTCGTTCGTTTCTTTGTTAAAAAGGATCGGGTCGATGATGCCCTGTGTCATGAGCTTTGTCAGCGTCTCGCGCTTTTCTGTGTTCTGCGCCAGTAGGGTCTGTATTTCCTGAATGCGCCGAAGCGAGTCATCAGACGAAGTGTTTTTCAATGCGTCCACATATGGTTTTAGGATGATCCTGTGCGCGTAGACCAGCTTGTTCATCATGGTGACGAAAGCCTGCTTCAGATCATCGTCTTTTACAAAAAGCATGTGGCATTTATCTTTATCCTTGATGTGGGTACTGCAGCACCATGCGGTGTATTTGTATCCGGTGCAGCTGTGTATCCGGCGCTTAAAGGTATCGCCGCACTCGCCGCAGATGATCTTCCCGGAGAAGGTGTAGCGATTCTGGTATTTGTCGCTCCCTTTGACGACACCTTTTTCCGTTGCCCGCTGGTGAATAAAAGCGTGAGCAGCTTCAAAGTCCTCCCGGCTGATGATTGCCTCGTGATGATCCTTGACCATGTACTGTGTCTGCTCGCCGTGATTGTTGTGCCGGACAAAGCGTGAATCCGAGTACGTTTTCTGGAAAAGGCAGTCGCCGACATACTTCTCATTGGAGAGCATCCCACGAATGGTTGTGGCTGTCCAGCGTCCGTTTCGCTTGGTAGGAATGCCGCGCCGGTTCAGGTCATCCGCGATGGCGTGGGTGCCTTTGCCGGAGAGCAGCGCTGCGAAGATTTCTTTTACCACAGCCGCCTGCTCCGGATTAATTACCATCTGCTCGCCATCCCAATCGTAGCCGTAGGGTGGGTAGCTGACTTTATAGGTGCCGCTCTCAAAGCGTTTCTGGATTGACCACTTGTTGTTTTCTGATATGGAAACAGACTCGCCTTCGGCCATACTGGAGAGGATCGCCAGAAAAAGCTCGCTTTCCATTGAGCCGGTGTTGATATTTTCCTTTTCAAAATAGATGGGAATGTGCAGGGCTTGGAGCTTCCTGACCAGTTCCAAACAATCCGTTGTGTTCCGGCTGAAGCGGCTGATGGATTTTGTGATAACAAAGTCCACCTTACCGGCCTTACAGTCATCAATGAGCCGTAAGAGCTCCGGACGTTTGTCCTTCTTGGTGCCGGTGATGCCTTCGTCGTAGTAGAGCCCAGCGAACTCCCAGTCATCACGTGATGTGATGTAATTTCCGTAGTGGGTTTTCTGTGCATCAAGGCTCTCAAGCTGGGCATCAGAATCCGTAGAGACGCGGCAGTAGGCGGCTACCCTGATCTTCTTGAGTTTGACCTTCGAGCTCGCTGTTTCCGCGATTTTCGTGACTTTTTTCAAGGGAAGTCCCTCCTTTCCGTACGTCTATACATCACTCTAAAGCGACTACATATCAAGGGATTTTCGGCATTATTTCCGCGAACAAGGGAGAGAAAGTTTCCCGATTGATGGCGGTTAATTTGTTGAATTCAGCCACAGAAATGAGGCCGTCATCGAGCATCTTTTTCGCGATTGTCTGTGCTCTACGGTAGTCCAGATCGCCCTGAATCCGCTCCTGCGTGAAATATCCAGATTGAACATTTGTGATTTCGTCTGTCATAACATATCCACCTCCAGTTTCCACTGGAGATGAACTGCCTTTTTGAGCGGAGGAAAATAAAAAAAGCCTGCGGGCATTCCGAAGAACACTCGCAGGCATAGCAGATTGGATATTCAGTTATTTCACTCTGATCTTCCAGCCGGTCAGAATAAGGTTGACGTTTTTGATGAGCGTCGGGTTGAGCTTCTGGATCGCCGAAACCGTGGTGCTGTATTTCTTAGCAATTCCGGAGAGGGTATCACCGCTTTTTACGGTGTAGTAGACAGGAGTAGATTCCTGCTTTTTCACCAGAGCATTGACCTTTGCCTGCATGGCAGAATAATCATACCCGGCAGCGGTGAGGCGTTCTTTGCGGTCGGTTCCGTTTCCCCATTTGCCGTCCAGCACCTCTTGCGCCAGCTCATCTACGGTCTTTGCCGGAGTGACCGGAGCAGAAGTGGCAGGCTTGCTGTCATCGGACGCAGACTTTGTAAAGCCGTTGAAGCCGCCGTTCCGGATGATGGCAGGATAATCCACATAGGCGTAATCCATATCCACATTACCACTGATGCCGTCAACAGAGCCCTTGGAAGAATACTGCCAGATGCCGTAGTCGCCCTTATAGGAGCATTTGCTCGCATACTGCGCTACCCAGTGAGCGTATGGCGTGAGTTTCGTGTCATCCATGCGCTCCTTGAACCCGGAAACAGCGGAGCCGTAGATCCCGACAAAGTATCCGGCATTCTCCATCGTCTCACAGAAAGCAATGGTGGCCTCAGTGATTCCGGCCTTGGCAGAGGCAGGCTGCGCTTCGTTATCCATGTAGACCGGGTATTCCAGCTGCTTGCCCTTCAGGATTTGCAGGAAGCGCTCGGCATCTGCTTTTCCGGCGGCAGCAGTCACGCAGTCCTTTCCGACAAAGTAATAAGCGCCGATCGGGATACCGGCAGCCTTCGCACCTTTGTAATTTGCTTCCCATTTGCTGTCCGTATAAAAACCGGCATCGGAGCCGCCAGCTTTGATGATGGCAAACTCGATACCGGCCTTTTTGACCTTATTCCAGTCAATGGTTCCCTGCCAATGACTGACGTCGATTCCTTTTCTCGTCATATTATTTTTCCTCCTCATCGTGACGGTCGTGGAGCTGCTCCAAGACCTCCTTTAATTTCTCCGGTACCGGCAGGCCGAGATGTGCTGCGTTCTCCGTCAGTGACAGGCCTTCATTGGACAGGTAGAAGAAGATGATCGCTGTTCGAAGCACTCCCGGATGTCCAAGTACCTGAACATCAATGACGTTTCCGATGCCTACCAGTAGGAAGATCAGCACCTTGCGGCAGATTCCCTTAAAGCCGACCTCGCTTGAGAGCTTTTTGTCTGCGATGGCACACATGATGCCGGTAAGGTAGTCGCAGACCACGAAGATCACAAGTGCAATCAAGAGCCCGTCACAGCCGCCAAGGAAATAGCCAAGCCAGCCTCCGACAGCGGCAAATACCAGTTGAATCGTGTTCCAGAATTCTTTCATGAAAAAATCCCTCCTTTGTGCAAAATAAAAGCCGCCTGCATTTTGCAGACAGCCTCGTGAACTGTATCCGTGTATGAAGTTATATCTGTTTCGGCAGCGCTTCCCAGAGCCGCATATCCTCCTGTCCCAGCGACCACATGGCAAAGCCTCTCACTCCCCAGCGGTAGGCTGCTTCATTTGCCCAGTAAACGAGCGAGTCCATATCCTGATAGTAGAGGATGGAAAAGCCGTCTGCGTCACCGAGAAAGAGCCTTGCTATCCAGATGTCGATGTCCTTTGGTGTGATGGTCACCGTATAATCGTTCCCACAGGTCAGGGCAAGCTCATGGGAGTGGTAGAACTCATAATCCAGAGAAATGCTCTCGCTGCGTGTCGCATCCTCCTCGATATCTGAGGTCAACGTAAACACCTGAAATTCCGTATCCCATGTGGTATTCGACCGGCTGATCCTTCCATACTGCGTAACTGTGCCGTCCGGGAAGGTAACATCAAAGCGCTCGTAGGGCTCGTAAGTCCATGCGTCGCCAAGGCGGAGAAGTTCGCAGACCGTCCGGTTATCTGACCGGTATCCGGCATAGCCTCCGGAAAAGCCGCTGACTGTAGCTGTGAAGCGCAGCGTATAGGAAGATCCGGAATAGACACGCACCTTGTTTCCACGGATACGCATCTCGACTGTGTACATGGATGGATTGGTACGAAGGTCGGCATTTGCCGTCCGCTCTATGGTCTGGCTATAGCTTCCAAGTAGCGTGCTGCCGTTATATAATTCAACGGCCTGTGTGTTGTAATTCAGGCAGCAGAACAGATCACCGCAGAATACTCCGGCCTTGCCACTTCCTGTCGCAGGGAAGGCCAGCCTTGCCCGCAGGTGAATATCGGAAAAGCCGTCGTATCGCCATGCGAGCTTTCCGGAGCCGTCAAGCTGGGAGTAGACGCGGCTTTCGGAATATTCATCTTCGCGCCATACCGTCCAAGAGCCTGAAAGGGTCGTCCAGTAGTTTGTTTGCAGCACACCGTAGTCCCGAAAATCCTCATACCAGATAAGGGCAGAGTCCGGCTTTCGCCTCAGCATTTCGCAGGTGAGCTTGAAAGCTCTGTCCGGCTGACACTCGTTGCCGTCCACGTCGATAAAGTGGCGTGGAGAGAGCGTAAAGGTCGCAGTGCCCGCAGAGGGAGCCTCCGAAAAGCTGCTGCAAACACGGTAGCCGTAAAACTGTACGCCTTTTACATCTACGGATATCACGATGGTGTGCGTTCCGGCAGATAGTGAAATGTTGCTGGCGAGCGTCGTCCAGAAGGTGCTTCTCCAATATGGCCACCAGAGCCTGCTTTCCGTAAAATGCATCCGATTACCGTCAATCGAAACATAAATGCCGTTTTTATCCCAGAAGGGATAGCAGAGCCGGATGGCAATGTCGTAGGTTCCGGCGCTTGAAACGGAAAAGGTATATGTGGCAGAGCCAGCATCACCGAGAGTGGCCACGCCGTTTTCAAAGGATACAATGCCGGAGTAGGAGCTTGTCGTTCCATCCGCATCCACATAAATGGTGCCGAACTCTGTGTGTTGCTCTTTGCTGTAAGCCGTCAGGTAATGCCGCCTGTTATAGGTTCCGTTCATCAGAGGATACTCATAGCTTGTGGCATCTCTGCCTTCCATGAAGTCGTAGACTTGCGGAAGCGCCCAAGGCACCATATCATAATCATCCCAATATGCGAGGATCGGGATGAAGGGCTGCGGTGGGGCATCGTCCGTGAAGTTGTACTGCCCGGTCATCCAGTTCTTTGCCGCGTAGTAGGTATTTGATGTGCCGCGATAGGTTTTACCGAGATTTGCGGGAAGATCATAAATCTGCCAGTTCCAGCCGTATGCGGGAAGTCCGAAGAATATCTTCTCCGGATTCATGACCGTGACCGCATAGTCGTAAATGCCCTCCAGCCAGTCCCTTGGAGAGACAGCACCGGGAGCAGAGCCTGCCCACGCCATGCCATAGCTCATGATGGCCGCCGTATCACAGTAAGCGTTGAGGTCGCCGTAAACGCACCAGTTCTCGCCGCCGACCGAGCCGTTGATGGAATTCATACCCGGCAGGCAGATGTTCATGAGTTTGCTGTTATCATAGCCTTTTACTGTGTTATAGATATTCCGAAACATCGACGTAGAGGCAGCGTGCGTGGAATATCCGTCGCCTTTCTCAAGGTCAATGTCGATGCCGTCGCACCACGGGTATTTTTCCATAATGCGAACGATCTCCGAAAGGAAAGTATCCTGAGCACCGTCGGTGTTATCGCGGAGCGCTGCAAAGATACTGTTTGTGCCATCATTGGATATCGTCAGCAGCCATTTAATGTGCGGCCATCGGTTGATGTAGGTCATCATATTGGAAATGGCCACGCCGCTTTCTGTGATGATACCGGTGCGCGATACCTTAAAAGAAAAGAGACCTACCTGTGAGAGGCGGTCTCCATATGCGGCAAGTGCCTGATACATTCTGGAATTGCCCATGAATGTCCAGACCATGCACTTGCGGCCTTTTAAATAATCATAGCTCACTGGGCATCACCTCCATCCTGCATTTCCTGAAATTCCACGTAGATTCGAGCCGATTTTTTATCTGCCACAGTAATAGGGTGCTTGCTGTCACCGGCGGCAGAGTATTGGAAAAAGCCGTCCTTGGCTGTTGCAGCACCGTTTTTCAGGCACTTCCTCGTAGAAGCAAAAAGGTCAAACTCATCACCGGCAGCAGCCGCTGCGTTGAAAGTAGCCTTATGGGCACCTTCACCCAGTGCAAGCGATATACTCCCGGCAGCCATTGCCTGAATTGGATAGACCTTGTAATCAAGACCGGCAGCGGTGGAACCGAGATTGAAGATGACACAGGTTGCAGCGGAGCGGACGATACCGTTATAAAACCTCTTTCCGTCTGTAGCATCATCGCCATCATATTTTCCCAGAAGCGTTTCGGTATTGATGACAAAGCCTGTGACTTTATCACCTTCCTGCAGCATCAGGTCGGTAAACCAGACCGAACCGGTGCAATCTGTGACAGTGGGCTTTACCGTAATGTTTACGATGCGCTTATCCTGCTTTTTTGTAATTGTCTCTGAAAAGCGTGTAAACTCCGGCATTTATCCGTCCTCCGTCCATTGAATTTCTGATACATGTCCTACCCAGCCGGTCGCGATAGAGCCGCCCTGCAAGAGCATATCTGTGATATAGACCGTACCGGTGCAGTCTGTCACGCATACCCGGATGGTGATCTTCGTGACACGTCCATACTGAGGAGAGATATCCTGTGCCACGTGTGTAAATGAAGCCATAGAAATCCCTCCTTCAGATCAGGTCTATAAATCGTGTTTCCGTTGTGCCATCTTCGTATTCGAAGGTAACCTCGATGCCCACCTGTCCATTCGTGCCTTTTGAGAGATTCTCGGAGGCAATCTGCGCTGAGAAGGTATAGCATTGTCGGTTAGCGGGTGTTATGGTCTGTGAAAGACTCTTTGTGGTATTCAGAGCGCCCTCACATTTGAAGGAAGCCATGCCGGATACGCCATTATCTGCATCCACGGCAAATCCGGAGTTTTGCCAGTAGGTAAGGCCGGAATCTGCTCTGGAATTACGCAGGTGATTAAACGGCACCAGATCCTTCATTTCCTGACTGTCTATCAGATCGGTAGACTCGAGAGTATCGGCTGCGCTATCCCAGCGTGAGGAGGAATCGCCCAGCTCCCGGAGCGTGGTGGAAAGCTCCAATACGGTATTCCAAGGCTCCTGCAGGTTGTATTCCCTGCGGACGATTCTGGTCTTTACAGACAGGTTCAGGTCGTCATCCTTCACCATGACCGTATCGCCCAGCTCCCATGTTTCATGTTCATAGCCGGTTAACACCGACAGATCCATCGCCTTTAGCACATAGGAGATACGCGGAGAGGCATAGTCCGCAAGTCGCATGTTGGTATATTCCAGCATCTGATATGGATTGGTGAAGTTCGAGCAATCCAGCGTAGCAATTCGTATTTCGGAGGTATAGGTCGTGTCCTGCACATACTCGTTGCCGCCGTTGATCGAAGCAAAGGTCATGCCGTCCTTGCCGTAGGCGTAAAGCCTTGTAATCAGGCTGGTTGTATCAATGACGCGCTGGATGGATTTCATATTTTTCTTATAGCAGAACAGCACGCCGGAATCCTCACCAGAAAAGGTCAGGAGCTTCACGATCTTGTTTGCGTTATCGAAAATCAGGTCACCGCCGTGAATATTCTGCACTGCTCGCAGGATCGCCAGCGCGTTTTTCTCAGAACAAGTCCAAGTACGCTTTGTGGAGACATTAACCGTGCCCACATCCCAGTCGGTACCCTGCAGGGCATAAGCCATCGGCACATCAGCCGTGTCTGCATTAAAGGTAATCTCGTCCTTTTTTACAGAGTAGGCAAGATCATAGAATGCCGCCTCAGCATAGACCGTGGTGATGGCCTTGCCGTTTTCTTCCTTGTCGTCCGTAATCGTGCGGATGCGATAGGTGTCGCTGACAATACGCACGGTCTTTTCGTTATCGATATAGGTGCGTTTGCTGTCCTGAAACGGCAGCTTAAATTCCAGCTCATCCACACCGTTGATCTCACTGGTCACGATGATGTCATAGGCGTTATCCAGCACAGCTTCCACATTCCCATCCGAGTCCAGAATGACCGGTCTTGCATAACCAAGTTTGGTATAGAGCGGCTTTGGATTATCGTACAGACTGATGGATATCAGTGTAGGCGTCCTTGCTGTATTTGTGGTGGAAAGCGTGACGCGGTATTTGATGTATTTCCTTGCAGGAGATTCCAGCTCGCCGTTTGCACCGACAGCCTGCCACTCTGTCCAAGTGGAGAGGTCATCTGTGGTGGCTGTTTCCACAAGCGAGATAGAGGTCTCTCCCGGAGAGTAATCTGCCTTCACAGAAACTCTGCCGTTGCCAGTCACGCCACAGTCCCTTGCTGCGGTAATGAGCTGTCCACTTGACGGATATACAGAGTCTGCAGCTCGAAGCGTAACGACATCCGGTGTCGTTAGAGCGTCCACATCACCGGTTAGATTTGCGCCGTTTGCAGAGAGCGATTCAAGAAAATATTCAGCAAGATCGTCAGCTGTAAGGTCAGAATCGCAGTCGAGGAACCAGTCATCAAAGCCGCCTGCATACCAGTAGGAGTCCGCGTGCATTCCCCAGATGAGGTCTGCCACACAGCTACGATTCAGCTCTCCGGTAAAGGTCAGCACACTTGACTGCCAAACTGTGCCAGAGCTTTTATCGCCAAGGATAAACTGCGCTGTCTTGGCATTTGGCTTAATCACGCAGGCAATAAAATACCAGTAGCCGTTAAGCAGAGAAAATGATGGCGTTACCGATGTATCGAGGATCAGAGAACCGGAGGAGTTATACAGCATAATCCTCGGTTTTCCTCTGATCAGCGACAAATAGAAAATCGGCTGTCCGGAACCATAGCGGGTATTCAGGATCGGAGTATAGGTGTTGCCGACTGAATATGTCGTAGGCTTCATCCAGCCGCCGACCACGATGGTTTCACCGAGGCTTGAAAAGATGCTGCCGTCGTTTTCTACCTTCAGGTAGGTTTTCTCCGATGAAGGATTATTGATGTTCATCTGAAAATAGCGACCGAAATTGCCTGTTTTCATATCTGCGGTGGTGCCGCTCCAGTTATGAATATATGCCTTGCGATCCTTCCCGGAGGAATCCGCCAGATAATCATTTGCATCCGGTTCGGACTCGTTAAAGCGCCAGAGACCGTCTGGAGCCCATGCAGCCGGGAACTCGCCGGTGAAGGCATCTTGGGTATTCAATATATTTTTAAGAGCCATGCAATATCACCTCCAGCGGCTTCTGGCTTGAATGTTCAGTTCCGTAAATGTAGTATTTGTACCAACCGCAGCGATCACGATGGCGTTATCTCCCGTATTTAAGACCGGGAAATTCAGCTCCGACAGAAGCGGGAGACCGTTTCGGAGGGTTTCTCCATTAGAGTCAACTACTTTTGCTGTCATAAGGTCGGAGTCAATAATCAATGTTTCTCCGGCGGCAAGCCGTCCAATGATCTGAAGCTCGCTGCCGTTTGTAGTTATGGAGATATATGAGTCCGTCCCGGAAGGAATTACACCCTTTAAGGAGTAGACCGGGTAGGACTCGATATTCCCAAGAGCGCGTGAAGCGGTAAAGGTTCCGTTTTCCGCAAAATCAAAAGTCTCATCTGATATGGCATAGCCATAAGGGTCTGGGCAGAAAAATTCCAGATCGAAGGTGCAGGAATTGCGGACTGCCCGGTCAAAGGAGAATCCGGACGTAAGCCTTGCTTCATACACTCGTCCCGGTTCCTTATCCAGAATGAGCTGGCAGAGGCCGTTGTCCGGATTCAGTCATTCGATAATATCGTCCTTCTTTGAAAGAAACTGTTCGTCTGTACTTCCCGGAGGAATGAAGCAGGAAATCAGTATCTTCCGCTCGGATACCGTTTCTCCGAAATCAAATACGCCGTGCCGTCCGGGCATGGTAATCGTGTTGTTTCTAAGCTCCGGCATACGGTATTCGTTTGTAATCCTTGTCGCAAGTCCCATAGACTGGGAGGTTGTTCCGTTAAATGAAAATCCCATATTACACCAGTCCTTTCGCCCTGCGTCCGGCAGTCAGCAGAGTATTGAGCTGCTGAGAAATCTTCCGGATATCATCATCGCTTCTGACACTCATTTCCTCGATATTGATGAGAGGCTGATCTCCTGAAACGCTGAGGGTAGCGCTGCTTACTGCATCCTGAATCATGGAGCGCAGCGAGCTTACACCGACCACAGCTTCATCACCAGCTTCACCGCCGCCAAGAAGAGTGCCGCCGCTCTGGCCGAAGATGGTCGCATCCTTTAAGATCATGCCGCCGGACATCGCCTTCTTATACCAGTCCACAGAAAAGTGCGGTATGGATGGCGGGTTCAGCGAAAAGCTGCCTGTGATGGAGAAGTGCGGCAGCTTGATCTTCGGCAGGCTCCAGCTGAAGTTGAACACGCTCTTTAGCTTGTTTACGATGCCGGATACCGTGCTCCAGATCGTATTGAACACATTGGAGATCGTATTTTTGATCCCGTTTATGATATTGGACACCGTGCTCTTGATCGCATTGAAGCCATTGCTGATGCCGGACTTCATGGTATTAACTACATTCATGACCGCGCTCTTTATGCCATTCCAAACGGAGGTGACCACGCTCTTTACGGCATTGAAAATCGTAGAGGTCGTAGTCTTTATGGCATTCCATGCGGTGGTGATGACCGTTTTTATGGCATTCACGACAGTTTCAACAGCTGTTTTTATCGCATTCCAAACAGTAGTAACCACGGTCTTTATCACATTCAGGACGGTTTCGATGATCGTCTTGTAGATATTGAAATAGGTGGTCACCACAGTTTTGATTACATTGAATATGGTTTCAAAAAAGCTCTTGATGCCATTCCAGATCGTAGAGATAACAGTCTTTATGGCATTCATCACGGTTTCGACCGTGCTCTTTATCGTGTTCCATGCTGTGGTAAGAAAACTGCTGATTGCATTTACCACGGTGGTGAAGGTGTTCTTTATTGCCTCCCAGATACTGACGAAGAAGTCCTTGATCGCCGTCCATACAGTAATGGCGATTTCTTTAACCTTCTCCCAGAGGTTGATCCAGAATTCTCTGAAGCCCTCGCAGTTGTTCCACAGGTAGATAAATGCAGCTACCAGCAGGCCAATGGCTGTAATAATCAGGCCTATCGGATTTGCCGCCATGACGGCATTCAGGCCTGCCATCGCCGTCTTTACTCCAGCCATAGCAGTGGTAACAGTAGGAATAATTGTCATAATCGTACCAACAGCGGATATAACTTTGCCGACGATTACAAGTACCGGCCCGATTGCAGCAGCCACGAGCGCAATTTTTACGATCATCTGCTGCATAGGCTCTCCGAGGTTGTTCCACCATTCGGCGAGGGATTTCAGCTTGTCAGAGAGCTCTTTAAGGACAGGAGCGAGAACTGACATCAGGGAGTTGCCGACCTCCGCACCGGTTTCCTTCAGAGAGTTCATGGTCATCTGAAACTGGTCAATCGGGTCGAGTGTCTCATTGAAGGTATTTTCGACACTGCCTTCAAAATCTCCGAGGAAGCCGGAGAAATCCGACAGGTTGAGCTTTCCGGTCTGCACGGCATTATAAATGGAGGCACCGGCCTTACTTCCGAAGAGGTCATAGGCCGCCTGCAGCTTTTCTGCATCGCTGCCGCTTCCCTGCATAGTAGTAGAGAATTCCGCAAGCACCTGATCCAGCGTTTTGCCGTCTGCCGTTGCATTTTTCATGGCGGTCTTTAAGCCCATCATAGCGGCAGAGGTATCAAGGCCGGACATTTCCACCATGCCCATAAAGCCAGCAGCCTGCTGGGCGGTGAGTCCCATTTCCTTTAGCTGCGCGGCATTGGAGGAGAGGGCGTTTGCCAGTGTATCCATATCAATGCCGGTGGCCTGACCGGTAGCATTTAAGGCATCCAGAAGATTATCTGCCTCGGAAGCGTCCATGCCGAAGGCGTTCATGACGGAGGATACATTGTCGATAGATGTCGAAACATCGGTATCATTGAGCTGGGCAAACTTGATGAATTTTGCCGAGAGGTCATCCAGCGCCTGCCCGGTCAGGCCGAAACGGGTGTTGACCTCGCCGACAGCAGCACCGGCAGTTTCGAAGTCCGTCGGTATCTCTGTGGCGAGGTCTTTTACGATCTGGCACATGTCCTCCAGCTCATCGCCGGTAGCGCCCGTTTTCTGTGCAACGATGTCGAGGCCAGCGTCCACCTCGTTAAAGGCAGCAATGGAGGCAGCGCCGATGGCGACTATGGGAGCCGTGACATGTGTCGAGAGACTTGTACCGACATCAGATATTTTCCCGCCGACCTCTTGCAGCTTGGTGCCGGTTGCCTTGAGTGTCGCGGTGATTGAAGTATCAGTATTTTTACACTGCTGTTCGAGGCTTCTGAGCTCGTTTTCTGTCTCTATGATCTCACGCTGCCATGCATCATATTGCTGCTGGGTGACGGTACCGTTTTTTAGTCCAGCATCCATCTGGTCTTGCACGGACTTCAGCTGTGTGAGCTTTTCCTTCGTTTCGGAGACTGCCTGTTGTAGGAGCTTCTGTTTCTGTTCGAGCAGCGTGGTATTTGTCGGGTCGAGCTTCAGGAGCTTGTTGACATCCTTCAGCTGCGACTGTGTTGATTTGATTTCCTTGTTTACACCGGATAGGGCTTTGGAAAGGCCGGTCGTATCGCCGCCGATTTCCACGGTTATGCCTTTTATTCTGTCAGCCATGCGATGACCTCCTTCCTGTTAAAATCGATCCATCTGCTCCTGTGTCGCGAGCGCAGGATAGTTGAAATCGTCGTTGCTCATTTCTGCATACATGTCATTGACAGTCCCGATAGTGAGCAGGTCGAGCTCCGAGATGGAAAGCCCGATCTGCACACACCGGAGTAAAAAGAGCGGGGTTGTCATTTCCCGCTCTGTCGGATGATGTTTTTTTTAGATTCCACCTGCTGTTCCACATTCAGTCCCCACAGTTCGATGATCTGGGGCAGGATTTCATAGATGGAGAAGGTGTTGAACTGGTCGAGCCAGTCCTCCGGAGTATCCGGGACATCAGGATTCTGATGCTTTGCCATCAGCCATGCGATGTTCTCAAAAAGTTCCAGACTGAAAGTGTCCAGATTGGAGCTTTCTGCATCGTTTTCATCGATGCCTTTCTGTAGCTCGTTTAAATCCTTGTATATGTCCCTGTGGAACTTGTTTCTGTATAGGCGAGGAATGGCGGCAGAGGCGCGGAATTGTACCTCCTTGCCGTCAACCTCGATTGTTTTTGTTACAGCCATATTGCGCCTCCTTACTCACCGTCGTCACCGTTGCTTACCGAAGCACTCGGCTCATATACAGCGTTGTACCATGCGTCGTAAACAGTGCTTGTAGTGTTCGTGCCGGTTTTGACCTTCACAATGCCGGAAGGGAGCGGAGAAGCCGTAATGGAGAGCGTCTCTGTCTGCACCTCAGTAGAGTCCTCCTTGGTGCTGCCGGTGACGGAAGGGCGGGTCGCGCTGCAGTAATACATGCAGTGACGGATCTTTCTCTGATCGCCGGAGAACTCGAAAAGCAGAGCAAAATGCTCCGGCTCCACGTCCTTGTTCTCCACAATGACACCGTTGGCATCTTCGGTCTCGTGCATGACGTCCGTGAGAAAGCTCTCCGGAATCAGCGCCAGTTCAAAGTCGCCGGAATAGCCGTTGTTGTTTGAAACCATGTAATATACGGAGTCGTCCGCATAGAATGGATCATTATCTCCCTCAGCATCCAGCGAAAGGGATACGGCACCGGGCATTGCTACGGGTGTACCAAAGGTGACAGTGCCGTCAGCGGCAAGCGTAGCAATGGCGTAGTGGCAGTTTTTAAGGCCGAACTTGACCTTGTTACTCGTGTTAGGCATAGTTTTTAACCTCCTATGATCTGTGTTTGATATAAGACCTCGTACAGCTTCTCCGACTCGATCCATACCTCAGATTTCTCATAAGGCAGGTCGTGGGCGATTAAGATGTCCTCGATCTGGGTTTCTGTTTCCGGGTCTTTTACGTCCGTGTATAATTCGATGTTCAGCTCATCAATTTTCTTGAACACCGTGTCATCCGCGAACATATTGTCAGAGCCCGGATATAGAAAAACGAGGAAGGGCGGGTCTGGTGACTCGCCTTCGGCAAAGTGGTCGTAGGCAAGCGGCAGACCGGCTTCCTCTAACATGGTGATTACATCGTCGTATGTCATGATCCACCTCCCAGTTTCTGCTTGATGGTATTGACGAGCTTTTCGTTTCCGCGCTCCTCGGCTGTGGCGATATGAGGCTGCGCCGGAACACGTCCGCCGCCACGTTTCACATGCCCGTGCTCCAGAAGGTGTGCCAGCTGATAGCGGTTTTTCGAATGCACCACGAGGCCAATGCTCTGTGAATCCTCATGCATATTCTTGACCGACCAGCTTTTCTTGTATTTGCCGGTATCGACCGGAGCGCCAGTCTGAATATCCTTGCGGACGGAAGCGGCAGTCTCTTTCACTGCAGCCTTCAGGTCATCTGTAGCGAGCTTTGAATATTTTTCGAGTTCCTCCATAATGGCGTCGCCCATCTCGCTTATTGATACATTTCTACTCATGCGTTCTTCTCCAGCTTGCAGTTGAATTTCAGGCTGTTATGCTTATAGCCCATCGGATTCACATAGGTGATGTTGTAGGTGCGGCCTTCCGCGATGATCCGGTATTTTGTCGATTCCACATCCGCAAGCTCAGAGCAGTAGCGGCAGGTGAAGTCCAGCGATTCCTCCGGATTGATGACTACACCGGAAGATTCGGAACCGGAGCTCGTGCCGACAGTCGCCCAGCAGGAAAAATAATCCGCCCAGCCGGTTTTGTGGTTTCCGTATTTGTCGACGATGACCGTATTTTTCTGGAAGGTGACTCGCACCCTCATAGCTGCTATATTCATGAAAACGCTCCTTCCCGTATTGCAAAAAGAAGAGAGCGCAGTGTCATGGTAAGAGCATGGTGGTCGGCTTCCTCCCTATGCTCAAAGAGATAGGCACAGGTATAGAGGATAGCGACCTTCATGGTTTCACGGATTGCAGACAGCTCCGCCTCGGTATATTCATCAGAAGAAGCGGCATCGGAGTCGATCACTTCCCACTGATTATCCGTAAGTCTTGCAATATCAATACATAAGCGAATTGCGGAGGCCAAGAGGATACCGACCGTGGCATCCTCATCCGACGAATCTACGCGCAGATAGGCCTTCGCATCTTCAGTTGAAATCAAAGCCACGGTCGTTCACCTCCCTGTCTTAAGAACCGGAAGTTGCCTTCATGTCGAGAATCTTGATGCCTTCGGAAAGGATCAGCTTGCCATCAACACGCTCCGTGCAGGTAAAGCCGACCTGACCGTTGGTAGCGTAAAGCTCGTTGAGACGCTTGATCGTGCGACCGGCTCTATCAGCGATCCAGTAGCAGGAGAAGTCGCCGAATGCGATGGCTCTTGCGCCTGCGGCCATTGTAGGTACCTTCGGAGAGGTGTAGAGCGGATAGCCAAGCAGTCTGTCGGGCTCTCCGGCAGTAAGTGCAGGCTGCCATACATAGACGCCGTTCAGATCCTTGAGCTTTCTGATAGCTGCGACAGTGGCATCGTTCATGAGGAACTTCGCCTTGCTGCGATAAGGAGCCTTGAGAGAGTACACAAGGCTGATCAGCTCATCGGCGGTAATTGCCGTAGCGGAAGCTGCGGTAACGCCGGAAGGAGCACCACCAGCGGCAGAAGGGATGAACAGGCCAGTAGGTCTGTCGATAGCCGTCTGGCCGGTCTGCACAGCACCGTTGATGAAGGCATCCTCTTCAGCTTCACCGAAGGCGCGACCGAATTCCTCAGAGATGTAGCCCTCAATATCAAAGAAGCTGTCGGAAAGCAGCTCGTCGGACACCTTGATGAGGTCAGTCAGCTTGAAAGCGTCAATGCTGGTCTGAGCGAAGGTCGGATTGCTCTCGGTGTAGGCACCGTTCTCGGCAGTCCACGCCGCCTGCGTGTGGCCATTTGCCACAGGGATCTTGCGTTCGTTCTGTGTGGTAATGACCTTGCAGCCGATAGTACGCATGATGTTGTTTTCATTAAGCGCCTGAACAAGGGTGTGCTCGAATTCAATCGGAACAAGGTATCCGCCGTTTGCATCGGTTCCTTCCTCAAGTACATCGCGGATTGCAGGATTGCCGGGATGACGGATGTTGTCCCAGAAGGCCTTCTTGTAGGCTGCAGAAGCTCTGCCGGGCTTATCCTCCGGTTCATCCTTTACACCGGGCTTTCCGGTGAGCGGAGTAGAAGTCGGTGCACTCATCATCTTGTCGATCTGCTCCTGACGCTGCAGGCGCTCGATATCCTTGGTGAGGTCGGTGACTTCCTTTTCCATCTTGTCGTAGGTTGCGGCATCCTCCGCAGAAACCATGCCGCCGTTCTGAGAGTGGCTATTAAGAAACGCCTTAGCGGCCTCCCATGCCTTCGCTCTCTTGTCCATGAGTTCCATAATCTGAGTCATAGTAAAATTCCTCCTTTAATGTGCGAGAAGCGAAAGGCGCTTCTCAAGATCGGTTACTGGTACCATGTGTTTATTTGCTTCCGGCTTCTTCTTAGGAATCAGTCGGGAAAGCAGCGAATCAGTGACAGCCTTGCGGGAGAAAAGCATCTCCGCGTCAGCCGTATCCTCCGGGACAGATTTCTCACCATCCCTGAACAGAATCTCGTCAGCAAAGCCGAGCTTCACGGCCTCCTTGGCGTTCATCCATGTCTCAGCATCCATGAGCTGTGAAATCTTGTGGCGGGAAAGCCCGGACTTGATTTCGTAGGCATTCATAATGGATTCCTTGACTTCGTTTAACATGTCGATGGCTTTCTGCATTTCCTCGGTATCACCGATGGCGATGGTCGCAGGGTTGTGTACCATCATCATGGCCACGGGGCTCATGCAGACCTTTGTTCCGGCCATAGCAATAACAGATGCCGCCGAAGCAGCAAGAGCGTCAATCTTGACCGTCACATCATGCGGGTAATCCATCAGCATGTTGTAGATCTGCGCAGCAGCAAAAACATCACCGCCCGGAGAGTTGATCCAGAGGGTGATGTTTCCATCGCCTGCATGCAGTTCATCACTAAATAGCTTGGGTGTTACTTCGTCGCCGAACCATGTCTCATCGGAAATTTCCCCGTCGAGGTAGAGTGTTCGGTCGGAGCCAAAACTGTCCGGCTCCTCGTTTCGCACCCAGTTCCAAAACTTTCTGGTCATAGTGCCTCCTTCTTTCTGAACCGGGTGCGCCCGTCTTCGGGTTCCGGTTCGGTTTGTGTTTCCTTCGTTTCATCAGCTTCCTCCTGCGTCTGTGCCGAGACCGCAAAAATGCCTGCGTCCTTGAGCTTGGTCATATTGCCATTGATCAGGTACAGGTCGCCGCCTTCCTCCTCCGGAATACGGTCGAGGTTTTCAAGCTCCCTAATATCGTTAGCGGACATCCAGCCATTCTGACGTCCGACCGCATAACCGTTCATGCGGCTCTGGTAGTCGCCTCTGAGAAGCCCGTCCACATTGAACTTAAAGAAGTATTCCTTCTTTTCATCCAGAGAGAGCAGGGCTCTCTGCATGGACTGTTCCCAGCGGCATACCCACGGGTCGAGCGTGTATTTTACGAATTCCAGCGACTGTTGCTCGATATTTGAGAAGCTCGATTTCTCAAGGTCGCCGATCATGTGAGGCGGGATGCGGAAGATACGTGCGATCTCATTGATCTGGAACTTCCTTGTCTCCAAAAACTGCGCCTGTTCCGGTGAGATGGAGATAGGCGTATATTTCATGTAGAGTAGGCAAGTGCCGCCGTGCATTGTTTCCAATGTCGGTTTGCACAAGCCTCTCCCCAAACCGTGCTTACACCTCTCGATGTACACGGCTTTCCATTTACACTATGACGAATGATGGATTTTCTTATGGCATTCTTTACAAACAACAAGTGTTTTCCGCTTTCTTGCAATCATCGCCATTTCCCATTGCTCCTTACCTTTGAGGTTTTTCATCTTGTTGATGTGATGAATTTCAAAAGCAATGCCATCACCTTCCGCACCGCATAATTCACATTTACAAGCCTTCAACCTGGCTTCAAGAGAATTTCTTGTGTTGAAATGGATATGGTTCTTCACCGTATCAATGCTTGGTTCGTCAAAGACAGTTCCTCGTTTGAAGTCCGAGAATTTCACAATCATCATGCGCTTTTTCTCTTTCTTCGTTTTATAAGGAATGCCCCACGACTTTCCGCACTTGAATATCCTCTTTATGCCTGATATTCTGGTTTTATGTTTCTTAGCAAGTGTTTTCAGACAGCTGTATTCCATCAGATAAACGAAATACGTCAGCTTTGAGAAATTACTGGCTATGCAGTAATAATTACAGATTCCACGAGTCTGCGAGTTATAGGTATCTACAATTTCAAGGTCAGTAAGACCCGCCATTGAGTTTCTTTGCCATGGGATGAGTTTGTCGTCCTTACCTTGAATGACAATCTCACGGTCGTACATGAACTTCTCAATCCGCTCCATGGGAATAAGCAATTCCACAGAGTTATTAAGCGTCCGCTGTAAAACCCCATTGGTTTTCCTTTTGGATTCCTGACATCTGCGCACGTTGATGTCATATCCGAGAAAATGAGCATTGCCGGAACTGTGCGTGATTTTTGTTTTCTCGTCAGACAATTCCAGTTTTAATCTTGTTGCCACAAACAACGTAAGCTCCTGCTTTATACGCTCCGCATCCTCACGGCTTCCGCTGACACCGATAATAAAATCATCAGCATAGCGTACATAGGCGATTTTCTTGTCGGAAGCGTCCTTGTATGGCAATCTGCGCTTTTCCACTTCAAGCTTATGAATCTGTTTTAACAGTTCTTTCTTTTCCGCTTCATCAACGCATTCGCCGTAACGCTTTTGCAATTTGACAATTCCTCTCACCTTTTTGCCGTATGCAGGTGTATAGGCATAATCAGCAGGCGCATTAAATTCTTTCTGCATGGCTTCTACTTTCTTGTCCAACTCATGCAGATATATATTTGCAAGAATCGGGGAAAGAATGCCGCCCTGCGGAGTTCCGCTGTATGTCTTGTGGTACTCCCAATTTTCCATGTAGCCCGCTTTCAGAAACTTTCCTATCAGATTTATGAACTTGCTGTCCTTAATCTTCTCAGAAAGCAGATTCAGCAGAACCGTGTGGTCAATGTTGTCAAAGCATCCCTTAATGTCTCCCTCGACAAACCATTTCGTACTGCGGAAAGAACGGCTGATTTCTTTCAGCGCTGAGTGACAGCTTCTATTCGGTCTGAATCCGTGCGAATGAGTACTGAAAACAGGCTCATAGATTACTTCAAGTATCTGCCGTATCGCATCCTGTATCAGTTTGTCTCTGAATGACGGAATACCTAATGGACGCATTTTTCCGTTGCGCTTAGGAATGTAGACACGTTTTACCGCTTTTGGCTCATAGGTTTGGTTTTTCAGTTCATCAATAATCTGATTCACATATTCCTTTCCAAAACCGTCAGCCGTATCATTGTCCACACCCTCAGTTCCTGCGCCCTTGTTTGCGTAAAGGTTCTTGTATGCGGTCATGTAAATATCCTCTCGCAAAAGATACCTATAGAGCCGCGTGTAGATACCGTCTGAATGCTCTTCAGAATTTCTGTACATTCGTTCTAAAATTTCAGATGTTGGTTTCATTGAGGTTTCTCCTCCCTTTCACCTTTCCTTTTAGAGTTGCATAAGCTGCGTTCCTTCGCCATGTAAGAGCTATTAACTCTCTCGGACTACTACGAACGCTCCGTACCCATGGGCGGTATTCAAGTCCTATAGACTATAGCCTTTCGGCATCCGCCTTTAGGGTATCCCCAGTTAGCGTCATTGCTTGGTATGCTCGAATTATCGGTTCCGCTTTAGACTCTTTAACACAGGTTCTCCTGCTCGTGCCGTGACATTCGCAATCATGCCGCCTTTGAAGGATGTAAAGACAGTCAGTCACGGAATGGGTAACAGGCTAATTTCCCAATTCCCCTCGGAAATGGACACTCAAGTCTCACGTTCAGTAGATACCTTAAACCTCATATCCGATTGTTGTGGCGGTTCAGTCGTACCCTTTAGCCTTTGAGTAACTTACCGCTTTCCTGTCGTGCTATGTTCCCGTATCAGCTTTCACTTTGCGGTAAGACAGGTCAACTCACCCATGATTGTGGGTGGTAGTACCAAACACTACTATCAATGACGCCCATCTGGGCGCACGCCTTCTTCCAGCACGGCCACCTTGCCAGCATTGCTGCTGCCTCCAAACTGGGACTGCCAGGCTTCCCGGACCCGCTGAGGATCCTTGATGGTCCCTGGATGTTCCAGGACGCCACTGGGAGAAGCCCCGTTGGCAAAGAACTTGGCCCCAAATTCCTCACAGGCGATGGCCATGCCGATGGCGTTCTTGGCCATGGCAATGGGAGAATAGCCTACAAGGCCGTCAAAGCCAAGGCCGGGAACATGCAGTACGTCGGACGGCTGGAGCCTCACACGACTGCCGTTCATCGTGTGCGCTTCGTCCTGCGATGTTTGGTATTCGTAATAAAGCTCTCCGTTTTCATCACGGTTGACCGTCATACGATTTGGCATCAAAGGATAGAGCGCGACCACTTCACCTTTGCCGTTCCGAATGATCTGCGCGTAGGCGTTTCCCCACAGGAGTAGGTGCGTCATCAATGTTTCCCGGAATACAAAGGATGTCATTTCCGGATTTGGCTCATCGTGAAGCAGGAAGTATAGCGGATGATTTATCGCTTTTTCCTTGCTGCCGCCTTCGCCGTATCGATAGAGGTGTATCGGCAGGCCTGCAATTGCCTCGGACAGAATCCTCACGCAGGAGTAGACCGCCGTCATCTGCATGGCGGAGCGCTCCGTTACAGCCTTGCCGGAGGTCGTCCCGCCGAAGAAGAAGCGGTAGGAGCTTCCGGTTGTTGAATTGGTAGGCTTATCTCTTGAACGAAACAGTCCTGAAAATATGCTCATATTGATCACCTGCCTTTCAGATAAATAAAATGCCTCTGTCGTCATAGACAGAAGCACCGTTGTCATTGCCGCAGCGGATCGCACGGTCAAGCGCCATGATGGTGGCGATGGCTCCGTCGATCTTCTCTGTAGATTTTTCCTTGTCAGCCTTGATATTTCCGGCTGGGTCAGTACGGATGAAGATGTTATCCATATTCCAGCGGAGAATAGGATGACCGCCGTGGGCGAGCTTTTGCTCAAGTGTCAGCTTCATGAGCTCCTTTGTGGGCGGGCTCATATCCTTAAAGCCCTGTCCGAAGGGCACGACAGTAAAGCCCATGTTCTCCAAGTTCTGAACCATCTGGACTGCTCCCCAGCGGTCGAAAGCTATTTCGCGAATATTGAAGCGCTCGCCGAGGCGTTCAATGAATTTCTCGATATAACCATAATGGATGACGTTGCCTTCGGTAGTCTGCAGCACGCCTTCCTTCTCCCAAGTATCGTAGGGCACATGATCGCGTCTCACGCGAAGATCCAGCGTATCCTCTGGCACCCAGAAGTACGGGAGGATCACATACTTGTCGTCTTCATCCCGTGGCGGGAATACCAGCACAAAAGATGTAATATCCGTAGTGGAGGACAGGTCAAGACCGCCATAGCAGACACGTCCTTCGAGGTCATCCTCATTGACCGGAAAGGCGCAGGCGTCCCATTTATCCATTGGCATCCAGCGTACAGCCTGCTTTACCCATTGATTAAGGCGCAGCTGCCTGAAGGAATTCTCTTCACCGGGGTTTTGCTTTGCCGATTCGCAGGCCGCTTCTACCTTGTCAATGCCGACCGTGATACCGAGAGAGGGATTTGCCTTTTTCCACACCTCCGGATCAGTCCAGTCCTCATCAGGTTCCGCGCCGTAAATGACCGGATAAAAGGTTGGATCGACCTTCCTGCCGTCGAGGATGTCCTGCGCTTTCTGGTGGACTTCATAGCAGATGGTGTTTGTGTCATTCCCTGCAGTGGTAATCAGGAAATACAGCGGCTGCATTCTGGCATCACCGGAGCCCTTTGTCATTACATCAAAGAGTTTCCGGTTCGGTTGGGTGTGCAGCTCATCGAATACCACGCCGTGGATATTAAAGCCGTGCTTACTGTAGGCCTCAGCGGAGAGCACCTGATAGAAGCTGTTGGTAGGCTCATAGATGATCCGTTTCTGGGAGGCCAGTATTTTGACGCGCCGATTAAGCGCCGGGCACATCCTTACCATATCCGCAGCAACATCAAAAACGATGGTGGCCTGCTGTCTATCGGCAGCGCAGCCGTAGACTTCGGCGCGTTCCTCACCGTCACCGCAGCAAAGAAGCAGGGCGACCGCGGCAGCCAGCTCTGACTTTCCCATCTTCTTTGGAATTTCGATGTAGGCCGTATTGAACTGACGGTAACCGTTCGGCTTCAGGACACCGAACAGGTCGCGGATGATTCGTTCCTGCCAGTCGATGAGCTCGAAGGGTTTTCCTGCCCATGTGCCTTTGGTGTGGGTGAGCTGCTCGATGAACATCACAGCGAAGTCCGCCATCTGCTTGCTGTAGTGAGAAGTCTCTGCCATGAAGCGGGTCGGCTTATAGTTTTTCAGTTTTCGCATTGGCACGGTGGCCGCCTCCTTTCAGGGCAAAATAAAAGACCGCTTAAGCGATCCGGTATCAGTACGAGAGAAAGAGCCTTCTGGCTCAGTCTCCCGGAATATTCATATTCAGGGTTTAATGTTTAGTTGTGGTTATCCAGCAGGATGCAAAGCGCTATCTCTGCTTCCTTGCAGGTGGGATGAATGTCCCAGCCTCTGTCGTAGTTGCAAACGGTCTCGCCGTCAATCTTGATCATGAGCTTGCTGATCCTGCCTCCGTTAATGCCGTAGGTCTCGCTTGGCTCGTCGTAGTGTTTTACCCAGTAGTGACACTTGGTGTATTTTTCCTTGTCCTTGGCATCCGGGATGCCGATAACTCCTTCGCTCCACATTTTCCTTACGCCTCCTTTACCGTCATCTTGAAAGCCGGGATGAGGGCGTGCTCGTCGCTTCCGAAGTGGGTGTAGCGCTCCTTGACCTTTACAATTCCGTCCAGTGTGCAGCCGAGCTCCTCAAACTTTGCAATGGTCTCGATAAGGCTTGAGAAGGTGGAGCTGATGGTGAATTCCTTCACTCCGAGCTTCCGGCAATCTGCAAGGATCGCTTCGATGTCGTAATCCCAGATGACTTCGGCGAAGTTCGGCAGGTCGTTTCCAGCTTCCTTACTGTAAAGGTAGGCCTGTCCCAGTGTCCACTGGCATCCGATTTCTTCCCAGCACATTCCGGGCTTCGCGTTTTCTATGGCTTCGATTGTGTACTTCATGGTGGTTCCTCCTTGTGGTTGTTTTCCCTTTTGGTATGTACATATATCACTCTGAACGCCTGTAATAGCAAGCTATTTATCGAAATATATGTGACAATCCTGCGGGAACATTTGAGGCCTAAATTGTGTAGTTTATGCCTCGCCGGACATGATGAATTTCACGTATTCAGACCGGTGATCCTCAAGGTATAAAACCAGCTCGTAGAAGTCCCGTTCATAGGCCAGCCGCTGCACCGTGTTCACATCGAACATATTTGTAAGGCCGGTATCCCGTATGGCGAGGATCTGCTCCTTTACCTTTTCGTCCATATCAGTCCACCACCTTTCGCACACGGTCAATACCGTAGATGACATTCAGGCCGGAGCCGTTGTCCCAGTTCACCATAAGGCTCCCGGTATCGTCGACTCCCGTAACGGTTCCCTTGGTGCCGATGGGCGGTGCCTGTACATCGTCCATCTGGAGAAGCTCCACGCGGGTGCCTGCCGGGTAGCGGGAGCGGAGCGCTTCAAGCTGCTCTTTCGTGATCATTCGCATGCTGCCACCTCCTTTTCCGGTGCGCCGTTCTTCCAGCTGGAGTTGCCGGAGAGGTTCTTAAGGAGAATCTTGCGCTCTGCCTTATATTCGTTTCCGATGAAGCCAAGCCGCAGGAGAAAGCAGCGGAATGCGTACTTCTCGTTGTCAACTTCCTTTTCAGTGGCACTGATGCGCTTCAAATCCCGGCTCATCTTGCCAAGGGATGCAATGAAGTGGGTGTAGGCCTTGACCACGTCCGGCTCCGGCATCTCAGTAAACCAAGGAAAGCTGACCGTATCCTCTGTGACCTCGATGCCAAGGTCGTCAATGCCGAGTGCCTTCTTGATGAGGCTTTCCTTGGCTGTGAGGAGGTTGGTGAGGTTTCCGACCGCCACCTTGTCGATCGGGAGGCTGACCGTAAGGCCAGTGGCTTCATCGTCGCTTTCGATCTCTTCGGTATCCTCCGGTGTGAAGCCATCCGCGATCAGGCTGTGGATGATGCGCTCCAGCTTGTCTGCGTCCTCGCAGGTTACGCTGCCTTCCTTGTCGACCGTGACGTCGCCGATCTCGTAAGCGCAGGTCGGCATACGCATGTAGATCGCCTTGTCGCCGGTGAGGTTTTCGATGGCTGCGACCAATGCTTTTCTGTCGTTTCCGGTTACGTTGTAATTTGCTTTCATGAGTGTGTTCCTCCTTTGTGAAATTAAGGTTTTAGGCTGTGCCTTTTGGCATGTATATACATCACTCTGAAAGCCTTATTTATCAAGCGATTTCCGACATTTTCTGAGGTAGAAAATTGCCGAAGAATCCGGGCAGAAATTGTGTATTATACACCCGCCGTCGGAGAAGTCTCGACTTCCTTTGCCAGAGCGGAATAGAGGAGCTTTTCGCCGTTCCTTATTACATACACATTTTCCTCATCGCCGGTATCCTCCACGTAACGGCGAAGGATGACAGAGGCGTATTTCGGATCGAGCTCCATCATGTAACAGACGCGGTTCAGCTGCTCGCAGGCCATCAGTGTGGAACCGGAGCCGCCGAAGGTATCAATAACTACAGAATTTTCCTGAGAGGAGTTCTGGATGGGATAGCCCAGAAGATCCAGCGGCTTGCTGGTCGGGTGATCCTTATTGCGCTTTGGTTTATCGTAGTTCCAGATGGTGGTCTGCTTGCGGTCGGAATACCACGGGTGCTTGCCGTTTTGCAAAAAACCATAGAGCACAGGTTCATGCTGCCATTGATAATCGGATCGACCGAGCACGAGGCTGTTCTTTACCCAGATACACACACCGGCGAGATGGAAACCTGCGTCAATGAATGCCTTTCGGAAAGTGAGCCCTTCAGTATCCGCGTGGAAGCAGTAAGCGGCTCCGCCTTTTTCGAGGTGGTCAGCCATGTTCTTAAACGCTGCCAGCAGGAACTTGTAAAATTCCTCGCCCTTGAGAGAGTCGTTCTTGATCGTAAGACCATCCGAGGCTTTGAAGGATACGCCGTAGGGCGGATCGGTCAGAACAAGGTTTGCATTCTTGCCGTCCATGAGCTTTTCCACATCTTCCGGAGAGGTGGCATCTCCACACATGACTCTATGCTTGCCAACCGTCCAGATGTCGCCGGGCTCTACGAAGGAAGCTTTCTCAAGGGCAGCGGTGAGGTCAAAATCATCATCGGCGATGTCCTTTTCGCTTCCGGTGCCGAGCAGTTTATCCAGCTCACCGGCATCAAAGCCGAGGAGAGATAGGTCAAAGGACTGATCCTGCAGATCAGACAATTCGACCGACAGCATTTCCTCATCCCAGCCTGCGTTGAGCGCCAGCTGATTATCCGCAAGGATATACGCACGCTTTTGTGCTTCCGTCAGGTTTTCTGCAAAGACGCAGGGCACGGTTTCATATCCTTCCTCGCGGGCAGCCGTAATGCGACCGTGGCCGACGAGGATGTTATAGTCCGCATCAATGACAGCAGGACTCACAAAGCCGAACTCCCTGAGAGAAGCCCGGAGCTGTGCGATCTGCTCCTTGCTATGTGTCCGGGCATTCCGGGCGTAGGGCACCAGTTTATCAATAGGTACCTGTTCTAATTTCTGTGTGTTCATTTACATATTCCTCCTGCTTCGAAGCAGCTGCTCCATCACGCTGTCCTGCGGACTACCTTCAAATGGCTCGGTGCAGTTTTGCTTCACAATGTCGTAAATCTCATACCAGAGCAGGTTGGCCTGCTTCTGAAAATTCATCAAAAGCTGTGTGAATGGGCTCGCAATTGCAGCGCCGGTGGTCGGGTGCTTTCCGAGCATGCCGTATTTGCTGACAGCTTCGGAGCACTGGATATACCGGGCAAAGGCCTCAGAGTAGCTTTCAAGCAGGCGCTTGTTTACCAGCCTCTCGCAGCCGCGCTCCTTGAGCCACAGCCATGTTTCCTTATAGATTTCATCTGCACCGAGGGGCTTACCGTCCTTCTGAAGAGCAGAGAGGTAATCATCCGGGCTTGGCATATCCATGCCTTCCAGCTCCACGCTGTCACCGATGTCGTCAACATCGAAGTCGGTCATGTCGTCAGTGAAGTCCGGCAGCTCCATACGCTTTGCAGGTGCGCCTTTCATAATTTTGTCGGCGAGGGCGTCCGGCTTGGAGCCAGCTTTGACACGCCGCCCGCCGCGATAGGTTCCGTCTTTCGCCATGTCGATCACTTCCATTTCTGTGGTGCAGGGTTTAATACCCTGTTTGAATTGCAATTTTTGCGTAAAAGACCCCGCGCCGTTTTCCGGGGAAAAGGGTCGTAGAGATTTTGACCGCCCTACCGGTCGCCGCGCTCGCGGTGAATCTTCTCGTGACACGAACGACAAAGACTCATAAGGTTGGACTCGTCATTCGATCCTCCGTCAGCAAGCGGCACGATGTGGTGGACTTCCTCGACCGCGACGTAGCGTCCTTCCTTTAAGCACTGCTCACAAAGCGGGTGCTTGTGAACGTAGCGGTCACGGATTCGTTTCCATGCTCTGCCGTAGCGTTTGCCGGTAGAGTAGCCACGCTGGAACTTCTCGTAGTGTTGATCCATGATCTTTGCGTGCTCTTCACAATAAACGCCGTCCGTAAGGTGTGGACATCCGGGATAGCGGCACGGTCGTTGTGGTTTTCTTGGCATAAGCCGTGCCTCCTTTCAGGGCATAAAGAAAGCCCTGCAGGGTGTTCCCGCAAGGCTCGTGTGCTGCGTGTGCAGCTGTTCTTTATTCTGTTTTGCTGATTATATACTATCATAAAGGACGGGTGGACATCTTAGGACAAAGCAGGACATTTCGGGCGCATTTCAAATGATAATCGGATCATCCGGAAGCGTCACATGAAGAAGCGCCTTGCCATGCCAGCGGCGAATGGTACGGGCATCTGCACAGAGCTCCACCCCGATTTGCTCCCATGTATAGTTATGGATGTACCGGTACTTGAGTACCATGCGCTCGTCGGTATCAGGCACTGCCTCAATGACCTCCCGTATCTGTTTCTTGAGGTCTGATAGCATTTCCAGCTCACCGGCGATTTTCTTTTCCAGTGTCCACAGTTTCTCAAGCGTCCGGACAAAGGGAGCTTCCGTATTTCGTGATGTTTGCACGCGGTCTTTATCATATTGGATAGCCGACACGCTGCCTGCCATCTCACGCAGGTTTTGTGCTTCTATCGTGTCGGACTTGATTCTCTGATCAAGGCGGTAGGCCTGATGGAGATATTCTTTTACTGTCATAAGGGCTTCGCCTCCTCTCGTAGTTTTTGTATGAGATACTCGCCGTCTACACTTGTTAAGGTCTTGTACCAGCCGGAGCGGAAGAACCGTTCACATTCCATTGCGTCCAACATGGCAGTTTGATTACCGGGCTTCTTTTTCAGGCGCTTCAGGGCGTCCCGGTAATCCTTTACTGCCTGTAGCACGATGGCGTTGGCGAGATTTTCATAAGGATCGGCCATCACACCACCTCAAGGTCAGCCTTGACTGCATCAATCAGTGCGGTCTGCGTCATTTCTTTCTTGGATAGCGCCTTTACGATCCTTTCGTCGATGGTGCCCTTGGTAATAATGTGTTGGATCACGACAGTGCCGGATTCTTGACCTTGCCGCCAGAGACGGGCGTTGGTCTGCTGATATAATTCCAGAGACCATGTAAGGCCGAACCACACAAGGGTGGAGCCTCCGGCCTGAAGGTTCAAACCGTGACCGGCAGAGGCCGGATGGATGACTGCTACAGGAATCTTTCCCGCATTCCAGTCAGCAATATCGCGGCTGGTCTTGATCTCCCGGACATTGAAGCGGTTCTTGATGCGGCTAAAGTCATGCCGGAACCAGTAGGCCACAAGGAGCGGTTTTTCATTGGCGGCCTCGATAATATCCTCCAAAGCGTCCAGCTTCCTATCGTGGAACTCGATGACCTCACCGGTATCGGCATATATGGCACCGTTCGCAAGCTGGGAGAGCTTGCCCGTAAGTGACGCGGCATTGGCAGCAGTCACCTCACCATCAGGGAGCTGCAATATGAGCTCCTGTTTCAAATCATCATAACGGCTGCGCTCGGAATCGGAGAGCTGCACTTCATATTCTGTTGAAACCAGCTCCGGCATCTTCAGATGGTCGGTAGATTTCATGGAAATCGTGATATCCGAGATCCTCCGATAGATAGCGTCCTCCGCATAGGGCAGTGGCTTATAGGAGTAGATGATCTCGCCATTTCTCTTGTCTGGCATGAAGTAATTTGTCCGGTACTGCGTGATAAAGCGTCCGAGGCGCTCGCCCATATCCAGCACTTTAAACTCTGCCCACAGATCCATGAGACCGTTGGAGGAAGGAGTGCCGGTCAGGCCGATAATCCGGTGAATCCGTGGCCGTACCTTCATCAGCGACTTGAATCGCTTGGATTTATGATTTTTGAAGGACGACAGCTCATCGATAATCACCATATCGAAGTCAAAGGGAAAGTCGGACTCGTCAATGAGCCACTGCAGGTTCTCACGGTTGATGATCGTGATATCCGCTTGCTGCATGAGAGCGGCTTTTCGCTCCTTCGGTGTCCCGACTGCGACCGCATAGGTTAGACCGGCAAGGTGCTCCCATTTCTGGATTTCTGCTGGCCATGTATCGCGGGCGACTCTTAAGGGAGCTACCACTAAAGCGCGATGCACTTCGAAGCTGTCAAACAACAGGTCATATACTGCCGTCAGACTGATGATCGTCTTTCCAAGTCCCATATCTAAAAGGACTGCGGCCACAGGGTGTTTTTCAATATAGCGGATGGCATAGTCCTGATAATCATGTGGATTGAAGTTCATCGATCATCCCTCCAATCTGCTCCGGATCGTCAATGACATATACCGCAAAGCCCATCTCCCGCAGCAGCCTGTGGCGAGAAAGCTGGAGTGGGCGTGGCTTTTTGCCGGGTGCCTTCAGCTCTGCGAAGCCGATATGGCCGTCAGGGAGTAAGATCAGGCGGTCGGGCATTCCTACGAAAGAGGGACACACCAGCTTAAGTGCAATGCCGCCGTTCTTTTTCACCGCCATAGTTAACTTGTTTTCTATCTGTTTTTCTATCATTGCAAACCTCCGTCAGGCGTTAATTTCAGGGGATGTGCAAGGTGTATCAATGGTATTTACCAAACTTTTTCTTAGAGCTATTTTTTTAGGCCTAAGAGAGTTTTTATATAAGACCTTGATACACCTTGTCATAGTCCCGGATTACTGCAGAAAATCTTCCTCTGCGCCGCTCACCTCATGAATCTTTAAGCCCTTGAAATAACGCTTCCGATTCAGTGTCAGCCGCTCAAATCCGGCCTTCTCCAGCGCAAAGTAAAAATCTGCCGTGCTGCGAACATACTCATTGCAATCCAGCGAGTAGTTGCGGTATGCCTGATAGAGCGCCGAGGAGCTTTCCTTAAAGGACTCATCTACATCGCACTTCTCATCCAGAAAATGTCCGAACCAGTCGTTCTGGCTGCGATATTCATCGATGGCCTTCGTCACGCAGTCCGGTACCGGAATCTGGTAGTCCAGCGCGATGACCTTTTTAGCTCCTTCGATGATCCATGCCAGAATGCTTTCACCGGCATTTTCATACAAGTACTCACCGTAATTTTTGATGTCGGCCTTGCCTTCGATCTTGGCATTGAACGGGATCACGATAAGCCTGCGCCAGATACCGTCATCGGAGGCGGAGACGCGAGGCAGGTGGTTCGTATACAGCACCAGCGTGTGGCAGGGCTTGAAGGAAAACGGATCTTTATATTTTTTCTCCGCAAACACATCGTCTGTGGAGCAGAGCTGCTTGACAGTGGAGTCGTTGAGCCTTGCGCCTTCCTGCATTTCCGCAGCAATCAGCAGGCGCTTACCCTTGACCTCAGCCATTTCCGGCTTGATGTTTCTGCGGCAGCCGACAGTCAGGGTGTCTGCGGATATGTTTCCGCTGTAGAGTCCCAACACGCGGGAGATGGCATTCCAGAAGGTGGACTTGCCGTTGCGTCCGTCACCGTATGCGATGATGAGTGCCTCCACAAAAACCTTCCCGATAGCAGCAAGGCCGCAGATCATTTGTACATAGTCGATAAGCTGTTGATCCTTCTGAAAAATCAAATCCAGATTATCCTGCCAGAGCTGCGCTCCCTTAGTGCCGGGTGACACGGACGTGATTTTCGTAATAAAGTCATCTGCAGAGTGTTCGCGGGCTCCGGCCATGCCTTTTCTTAGGTCATAGGTTGCCTCCGGTGTGCAGAGCAGGAAGCAGTCCGCGTCCAGATCCCTTGGTGAGATTTCCAGCATCGGGTGCGTCTCTTTGAGGGTTGATGTAATGTTCTTGGAGTCGCGCCTGCGAACGGCAAAGCTCTGGTAGGCCTTTGCAGCAAGGAACTCCTGATAGGCCTCCATTTGCTCATCGTTCATCAGTTGTTCGGCCTTTGATTTGGATGTGTTATCGAGGATTTCCTGCGCACCACAGTTTTTGAGCTTCTGCAAAGCCTCCATCATATTGCGATTGGCTTCTGCGAGCTGCCTGCGGGTGAGTTCATGAGCGACAGCCTGTGCGCCGGGTTCTGTTTCCTGCCAGTAGTGATCGCTGTATCGGATAAAGTGTGTGGCCGGTGAGTAGCGCAGCTCGTTTGCAAAATACTTCGAGAGCACCTCAGCCTGTCCCACATCGGAAAAATCCTCCGGCTTATAGCTGTTCTTGTCGTTATAGACTTCCGGAGGGACATAACCGTCCTCACGGCTGATCTTGGAGTAAAAACGCTGGGCGCTGTGCCAGATGGTATTAAGCTCGCTGTTATCCAGAGGTGGCACGCAGGTCGCAGCCTTTTCCAAAAAACTCTGGTAGGCTTTTTCCGTATCGCCGTATTTCTTTATGACGATACCGGCAAAGCGGGACATGGTAGCATTACGGCTTCCTTCCGGGATCACGACGTCCTTTTCATGCCCGCCGGGAAGGTCTGCATCAAACTCGTCGTCGTTCAAAAATTCCGTGAGGTTCATGCGACCGGGATAGAGCTCCACATCCGGTTCTTGTGTTCCGAAGAAGAAGCGAGCAGCATCCAGTGCCTTCGTATCGAAATACGGGAATATGGAATTGACCAGCTTCTTCATATCGCTATAGAGGGATGCATCCGTCACCCGGTCGATGGGAAAGAGCACATGGAACTTTGGCCTTGCAGGTTTGCCGTTTTTCTCGCGCTGATTAAAACGGCTGTAATGGATGGCAAGGCTTACTCCCGGAAAAGCCTCCAGCACGTCTGCCGGTGTGATCCAATCTTTCGGATCTTCTGAATGGTCGTTATCACAGTCCACGGGCAGACAGTCGGCGGAGAGAAAGTTGTCGCTGTTGCGGTAGTGATTCTTGTACTCCGCACACACATAGTCGTGACCGACTGCAGCTCTCATACTGTCTGCGTCCATGACAACGGTCTTATGCGGGTAGGAGCAGTTTCCGGGATTGCCGATAAAATCAGCACTATACAGGGTAAACATCAGTCGTACACCTCCTCCGATTCTTCCTCCAGCACCTTCGTGATAAATTTCAGGGCGCGGATCATGGTTTCCAGTTCGCAGTCGCCGCCAAGGATAACTTCAAAACCGTTGCAGCCGAATCTGTCCATGAAAGGTGTGACATGGATATCTGTGCTGGATTCATCGGAAATGCGGAAATAGGTGCGTCCGCCGTGGCCGGTGTCGCCACCTTTGTAACCGGTTGTTCCGGCTTCGACCTGCAGGATATTGGCACTTACCACATCGCGGGTGTAGGTAGTGATCTCAGTGCCATCAAAAAGCTCTCTGCGACTTTCTTTAATTTCATACATAGCGTTAAACCTCCTGACATTCTTCTGTGAAATAGCGCAAGTGGTAGCCTTTCCACTTGGCGCGTTTGATTTCTGCTTCCATACCGGATGAGATGCGGCTGCCGAATACCCAGATCTCAGCGCACTTGCTCATGAGGGCATTTCCGAAGAAAAGACCAAGCTCACGTTCTTCCGGATTGTCATCATCAAGGAACTGCGGAAATAGCAGGTGCGGTGCGATAGGGATATATCCCTTGTCCACGGCATAGCGGCTGTAGCGTCTGGCAGCAGCTACGTTTGTCTCCACATCTCCGGAAAACGGAGAGCAGATGTAGACGATAGGCCGGAAAGCACGAAGGGACTGCTTTTCATTTGCAGCAATCCGGGAGAGTGCTTCACCTGCAGTTGGGTCAGGATAGCCTTCGCTGTTGCGATAATCGTTGCTCACTCAAAAGTCCTCCTTTCCGGGCAGACTTAAAGGCGTCCACCTCCAATTTCCACTGGAGATGAACGCCTGATTTGAGCGGACGATTTTTAATCTTTTTTGTAGAAGGGCGTGGTGTAACCGTCTGCGTGGAGCTTCAGGCCTTTTGCCCACGGTGGAGTCCTGCCCATCTGTTCACAGAGAACGTCAAGTGACATGCGAGGGTCTGCTTCAATGACCAGTTCGTCGTGAATATGCATGACGATGGAGCAGCAGCGCAGCGTCTTCATGGCATAGCAGAGAATGTCGCGGGAGGTTGCCTGCACGATATTTTCCACGAATTTCGGCCCGTATGAATCGAGCCGTTCCCATTTTTTCGTGCTGCCGATGCCCTCATAGGTAATACACTCGCCTCCGAATTTATTCGTACCGACCTTTGGCTTTACATAGGCGAGGTTCCGTCCGGAGGGTAGCGTAATAAAGAGCATCCCGGAACGGCAGGAGAAAGTAAGCCCATAGCTGCTGGTTGTGTGTTTATACTTCACGGCCTCCATGACAGCGCTGTCGACATCCCACCAGAATTTTACGATGTTGGGATTTGTCTGACGCCACGCATCCACCAGCGGAGGAAGCTCATCTTCGGAAAGTCCCATCTCTATAGCGCCCATTGCCTTTAAGGCTCCGACCGAGCCGCCGTAGCCGAGCGCGAGTTCCGCAATTTTGCCCTTTTGACGCAGATGGCCGTTAATGCCATGCTTCTCAACCGGAACATGGAACATCTGACTGGCACTGGCGCAGTAGATGTCACCTCCGGTTTCAAAGACTTTTTGACGCCACGTCTCACCGGCATACCACGCGATGACTCTTGCTTCGATGGCGCTGAAGTCGGAAACATAAAACTGCGTACCGTCTTTCGGGATGAACGCTGTCCGAATCAGTTGAGAGAGGGTGTCCGGGACGTCTTCATATAAGAGTTTCACGGCATCAAAGTCGCCGGATTTTACAAGAGCGCGTGCGTCGGCCAGATCCGGGAGATGATTCTGCGGGAGGTTTTGTAATTGTATAAGCCTGCCTGCCCAGCGTCCGGTACGATTGGCTCCGTAAAAAGCGAACATGCCGCGAGCCCTGCCGTCATCACAGACCGCACGCTCCATCGTCTGATATTTCTTGACGGAGGATTTGGCAAGCTGCTGTCGAAGTTCCAGAACGGTCTGAAGTTCTGGCGGAGCAGTTTTGATAAGCTCTGCCACGACTTTCTTTCCAAGACTGTCAGTTTCGAGACCGTTGTCAGAGAGCCACTGTTTCATTTGCTGGACGGAGTTTGGGTTATCAAGTGCTGTCATATCTTTCATGGCAGCAGTCAGTTCTGACCGGGAGCGTGAGTCCATTTCGATGGCTTCCTTTACAAGATCCATGTCGAGCCGGACACCTCTGTCGTTGATTTCCTGATCGATGTGATATTCATCCCAGACCTCCTCCGGTACGGGGAATTTGGCAAGACGATCTTTAATGCCGATCTCGGTTTCCACATCACGGATATTATATTTTTTGAAGGCCTCCCACTTGTCCCGCGCATGGAAAGGGTGGTTCCTCGTGCGACCGCCATTGGCCTTTGTCGGAGCACAGGGCACGGAGAAGTATTTGATCAGGTCTTTGCCTTCCGTGAGCTTCTGCTTTTCGAGGCCAAGGACGGCACCGACACCTTCCAGAGAAAGCGGAAGTCCCATTGTGGCCGCCCAGACCATAGAGCAGCGCCAGCTTTCTGAATTTAAAAATCGTGCGCATTCGGTCGAGAGAGGATGGTTATCACGGAAGGGATCAAGGCTTACTCCAAGATCACGGAGATACCGGGATAAGCACACCCGTTCAAAATTTGCATTGAAAGCCCATTTGATGACAGTATCATCAGTTAGGGCTTCTATGATTTCCTTCGGCAGGCGTTCTCCCTGTGCAAGGTCGATGACCGTCACCTCGGAGCCGTCGGCACTGTAGCCGAATAGCAGTATTTCAAAATCCGGCGACTCGGCATATTTATAAACGCCGCACTTGGGCAGATTCACGCTGCTGTAGGTTTCAATATCGATACTGAGTGTTTGCATAGATTTTCACCTCAATTCAAACAAGCGGCTTAAGATTGCTCCTAAGCCGCCTGCCGTTACTGGATTATTTCAGGGATTCCATACGCTTGATATGGTATTCGTCGTCCTGCGCGGCCTTTTTCTCCTCGCGCTTCTCACGCTTGAAGTCATTGATCACCGTCTGGATGGCGACCACTGCCCAAGACAGAACTACGATGCAGAAGCATCCGATCAGGATGTTGCAGAGAAGGGATGAAATCATAACTGTGCTTTCCATTGTTTTGCGCTCCTTTCCTTAGTTGAGAAAATCTTCATCGTCATCAGTAGCAAAATCGGACTCAGCGCTTGCCTTGCCGCCGAGAGGCTCACCGTCACGGATCTTCTGCAGGTTGTTGAGCCCGCAGGCGATTCCTTTGTTGCCGGAAGAGTTGAAAGCATAAAACGTGATGCTGGCTCTGCCGTACACGCCGCTGTACACTTCAGAGCGGGTGAGAATCGGATTCAGGTCTGCGTCCACAATGCCGGGTGCAGAGGTTGCATTGGCGTTGACGAAGTAAGCATTCTTGTAGGCCTCGTCGTCCGGACGTTCTGCATCACCATCGCGCAGAGGAGTTTTCAAAACAGAGAGCGCTGGAACGGACTTGCCGTTGCCCTTGAGCTTGGCCTCGCCCTCCTTGTAGGCAGCTTCGATAGCAGCCTGAATCTTGGCGATGGTCTTGGTGTCGGACTTCGGAATGATGAGGCTCACGCTGTACTTGGGAGTGCCGCCATTGATGGACTTCGGCTCCCAGACGTTTGCGTAGCTCCAGCGGGTGTCAACACCGGTGATAACCTTCATGGGATTGCTGATTTTTACATTTTTACTCATTGTCGTTTTCCTCCATAAAATCATTTTTGGCTGTATTCATGGCCGGGCGCTTGTCACTATCCGGCACAAGTGTGGGTTTGCCCTGTGGCTTTTCGATATAAGCCGTCAGGAGTTCATCAAAGCGGGACTTACCGAGGAGCTTCTGCATGGCGGTGACGCCGAGCAGCTTTTTCTCATACGGGTCAAAGCCTGCTTTCTCGACCGCGTCAATGACGGCGGCCTCATTGCTGTATCTACGGTTGCTGCGTCCTTCGACGATCTTGAAACCTGTCCATTCCTTACCGGAGAGAGCCTGCTGCAGAGCGTATTCCTTAATATCGGAAGCCCAGCTAACCAGTTCATCTACCTTGCCGAGAATGACCTCGATCTCGGTATCTGTAAGCAGTGGCGGGAGCTTGAAATCATGCTGCGCGAGCTTCAGATTTGCTTCGGCTCTGGCGCGGCACTCGTTCTTAGCCTTACAGAAGCCGCACCATTCACCGCACAGGAAGTTCCCGTCACCGGCAAATGCCAGATCTGCGGTGGGCTTTAGGACTTCATCCGCCCAGCGGTACAAGTCGTCCTTGCTGATTTCGTAGGTGCTGACATTTTGCCGTCTCGGCTGGTAGATGGTCATGGAAACCTGATCGATGTCGTAGATGCCATCGAAAAGCTCCAAAGCGCCGAGCGCGTAACACTGCATCTGCGGGTTTTCATCTGCTGAGACCAGAACGCCGAGACCGTGTTTGTAATCGATGATCCTGAGTGTGCCGTCTGCAATGATGATGCAGTCGGCTGTTCCGAAGCCCTGTTCTACCCAGCGGGAGAAGTCCACACGCTGCTCGATCAGGACGACCGGGTCGCTGCATGTTTCCTTGGCGGCTTCGACTTGCTCCAGAACGTATTCGGCATAGCCGCTGGCGCAGTTCTCCATCTCTTCGGAATACCATTTGAGGCTTTTGGTCGGGTCTTCTGCGGGAAGTCCAAGAGCGGACTTGATCTTGAATTCGCCAAGCGCATGGGCGTCGGTACCTTCCGCAGCGTAGTCGCTTCCTTTATCCTCATAGGTTTCGCAGAGCCTTGCTGATGGCGGGCAGTGCAGCCACCTATCGGATGAAGATGCGGAGAGGATCGCGTGTGCTTTAGCTGCCATTGCCGATTACCTCCGCGTCCTTCAACAGGGCTTCATAATTTGCCGGGTCTACGGCTGAGAGCTTTGCGGCACCGTACTTCTGGAGCAGGGTGCGAACCTCTGCGGTATGACCGGCACGGGACTTCTCGGCAAGGACGGCTCTTACATCCTCCAGCTTGATCTCTGGCTTGGGTTCCTCCTTCTTAGCAGCACTTTTAAAATGTTGCTGCTTAGAATTGTCGTCTCCAGAAAACTGCTGGTAGAGCCAGTCGGCTGCGGCATTAATAGAAGCAGCAGCGGTGCGGAGCTCTTCGATGGTTTGTGCCATTTCTGCCATCTTTGACATTTTCTTTTCCTCCTTCCTCGGATTGGCTTGCGGCAAGTACCCGGAGGTTCCTTGCCAGTCTGGCGGATACGTGACTGATGGAATTCAGGAGTTTGATCTCCTCGTTCACGTTGCCGCCGGTGTCTGCATAATTGCGGTACATCATGTTCACCTCGCTTTCTGAAGGCTGTGTTCTCTTGCCTTCATCTTCCACTGGAGATGAACTGCCGATTTGAGCGGAGGATTTTATAAAAAAATTCCGACCATCATCCCAAGGTGGGACAATGGCCGGAAATGGTGTGGTTCGTGGTTTTGGTATTACTTGTCGCCGGTAATCCTGCGCAGGTCAGTGCGATACTTCTTCATCTGATCCGCGAAGGTCTTCTGCGGGCGACCGAGCTCTCTGGCGATTGCCCGATCGAAGATGCCCTCCGGATGATCCTTCCAAAGCTGAATGATGGTATCGGCCTCCGGATCAAGCTCACGCAGTCTGGCAAAGAGCTGCTCTAAGAGCATGCGGTCGGCGATAACCTCGTCCATCGGCTTACTGCGGTCGGGAATATAGTCACCGAGGGTGCCGTTGCCATCAGGGAGAGGCTGATCCAGAGAAGTGACGTCACCTGCCGCGTGATATTCGCAGCCGATACAGTCGCCGTCGCATTTCCAGATGAAGCGGTAGGGACACATGCACCTGCCGTGATTCTGCTCCTTGTGGCGGATGCGGTCAGCTTCCTTATAGAAGGCGTCGTGCTGCGCCTTGGTGACCGGTACCTTTTCGCCGGTGCTGCGAACGTAGATGAAATAGGTCTTTTCTTCTGTTGTCATAAGATTTCCTCCTGTGATTTGCTTTTTAGTGAGCAATCACAGTGGGGAAATTCATGGCCTGTTCATTGGAAATACATCTGGATATCTTGAATTTCACATGTATTTCTGATATAATAGGAATTGATGGGAATAAATCGGAAACACCACGAACCACTGTACCCGTATATCCAGCCTCTTCCCGGACGCCATATTGCCCTTGTGACTACTCACAAGAGCTATCCAATCGTTCGGTAGGTCGGCTACTATAGTTCGTAAGGTTCTTAGGGTTCGACTTTGAAAATTGGAGAGAAAATCAATGACAAAAGGTGACAATCCACGGTTATGTGGCGGCACCTTCTTTGTGCTTGTGTTGCAGGCGCTAAAACAACGCGTTAAGGCAAGACAGCACTATAAAGGCGAGAGGGATGGCCTCTCTGATCCGGAAGTTCTGATTGGGCTGATTAAGGTAATCAATCCCGACTATCAAGAACCGAAGGAAGGTGCGCTGAAAGGAAAAACAAACGACTTCAAATCCTGCAAGACCTCGACCGGTCAGTATTTGCCATTTGGCGAGACACTGGAGATCGAGGCGTTTGATGAGCGCATCCGGAATGAGTATCAGGATGCACTGGGTGCGATGACGGAGTTCGTTGCGCTGTTCCTTGAAATCGGAACAAAGGTAAAGAAAGACGAAAGACTCGTGAAGGCGCTGATCGACCTGATTGAGCAGGACGACAGCATCAAGCCGGATGAGGGATTTTATATTGAAGAAACCGGTCAGAAAATAAAAAAGACCGCACTTGGCGGACTCGACGATGTCTGTCTCCCTGCATTCCTGCTGGGTGTATGGCACTATGTGGTTGTTTATAGAAAGGACAACAGCGTAGGCCGTGATACCTATGACATGTGGTGCCCGAAAAATGGCAGAGCACCAAGAACATATTCTGGTGGCATGGGTAAGAGTATCACAAAGACAATAAATGTTCGTATGCCGGGAACAGCTCTATCCGAGGATGATGAGATATTCGACTTCGGAGACGAGGATGCAGAACAGCCATCAGATAAAGCAGAGGCAGATTATGATTTCGACTTTGGAGATGAGGATGCAAAAACTGGCACGCCTCCTCCCATTCAGCAGATCATAAATAATCCGCTGTTTATTTCGCAGACCGGAGACAACAGTAATGTCATCACGAATTACGGAACGATGAATTTGACACTGGGTAAGCACGGAGGTGGCTCTAATGAGTAATGAAATAAGAGTAATATCCGCTGCGAATCTTCCGGCAAACGGGAAGCCGCAATATTCCCAGAGTGGAAACGATGCTGTGATGATCCCGAACTACGGCACCATCAATATGCAGATTACGCAGCAGACTGTGTCAATGCCGTATTTCGGAGGAAATATCTATCTCCCGCCAAAGGTGGATCGGGAGTATTACAACATTTTCGTGCTTGCTGGTGAGGAATTCGACAGGCCATACATTAAGATTCCGCGTGACCGAGCCTTGAATCAATGCATGACACAGGAAACTATAGATAAGTTTGCTCCGATGACTGAGGAGAATCGCGTTCAAATTAAAACCATGCCATCGCTATTTATGGCTGAGAACAATCAGTATGGCAAAGCAGATGAGAGCCAGAATGTGATCTACGGGTTTGTGCCCGATATAAAGGTCTACGACAATTACGTGAAAGTCTACTATTGCGGATACAAACTCGATGTTCCGCAGTGGAGACTGAACGAGTTGTTAGAGGAGCTTCAACTTGTAGGCAATGATAAATTCAACGAACTGAACCGGACTCACTGGTCAATCAAGCGCTGCGACCTGATTCAGGAGCTGCTTGAAGGCGGAGTCCAAATTCCCGTATTTACCATTGGGGACTCACATTGATGGAGGAGAGTACATGAGCAACGAAAACGAGAATATTACATCTGAAACAATACAAGAAGCAACACCAGAAAAATGGGTAAACCTTGAGGATATAGCTGAACACCTCAGCGTTAGTACGGATACCGTCAGGAATTGGATAAAAGACGGAAAACTGCCATTCTACAGAGCTGGGAAACGTTATAAGTTCAAAATATCCGAAGTGGATGAATGGTTACGTGGTGGAAAAATCACGGATTAAATGTCGCACGCAAAAATGTGGCAGAAGGGAGAATGCCTATGCAGGACAAGATGAAGTCCCTCATAACAAATATAAAATTGGACGCTGCCACTTTTCACGGTGAGACGGTAGACCCTACATATATCAATTTCTTTTTTGGAAAGAACGGTGCGGGTAAGAGCACAGTTGCTTATGCCTTTGAGCACCCGGAGTGCCTTGAATGGCAGAATGGTGTAAATCCTGCCGACTACACGATTCTTATTTATAATCAAGAGTTTATTGACCGTAATCTGGCTAACTATGGCGACCTCAAGGGTGTGTTCACGCTCAGCGAAGAAAATGCCGAAACAAGGAAACAGATCGACGATAAGACCGAGGAAAGAAAAGGTGTCGTTGCTGACGGTAAACAGGCTGCTGAGGATCGTGATAAGAAGAGCAGTGAGCTCAAGCCGTTACGCGATACGTTTGAAACCACTTGTTGGGATGAAACCGAGGATATCAGAAAGAGCTTCGATCAGACGCAGGGTGGTAAGAAAAAGAAGCTCCAGTTTGCAGACGAGGTTTTATCCGGGAAGCATTCAGCTGTCGAACACAAAAAGGAAGATATCCAGAAACTATACGATATCGCCTATGATCCAAAGGCACGGAGGTACCCATTGTTCAAAATCTCTGGCGAGTTGGAAGGTGAATATGATCTTTCCGGTGCAAGCTATCTTGGCGAAGAAGTGACGAGCAGGAGTGAGACACAGTTTGCTCAGTTCATGAAAGCGCTCAATGCGACCGAATGGGTGAAGCAAGGTCATGCTGATTATGTGGTCGGTCACGAAGAAGGTAAATGCCCGTTCTGTCAGAGAAAGTTACCGGATACCTTCGAGGAAGACATCGCAGAGGCTTTCGATGAAGGTTACCAGAAGGCGCTTGATGCACTTGAAACCTTCGAGGCAGAGTACAAAAGGAAAATGGAGGCTTTACTTGAGCTACTAAAGAATAACCTAAACGACGTTTTCCCGAAGGCAAAGACTGCAGAATATGAGAAGCTGGTGGCACAGCTTGAGACAGTCATTACAGAGAATGAGCAGCTGATAGCAAAGAAACGGACTACACCGGGTGAGGCCGTGGCGCTCAAAGATACAGATACCATTCTCTCTGATATTGATACAGTCGTAGCGGGTATCAATGAACTGATTCAGGAGAATAACGACATCGTAGCTACCAAGCCGGACAAGCAGCTTGAATGCTTCAATATGGTATGGGAGAAAATCGCATTTATCCTGAAGGATAAAGTGGCGGCCTATACAAAGAGCAAGAGCGATATTGAGGCTGAGGCTAAGAGACTGGACGGAGAGGTCAAAAAGCTGCAGGAGAAATATAAAGCTCTGTCGGCTGAAATTAATAAACTCAATGCCAGCGTGATCAACACGGCGACTACGGTGGAAAGCATCAATGCCCATCTGAAGGATTCTGGATTTGAAGGATTCCGGCTCCGCGAAAAGGAAGGCGTCAAAGGTACTTACGAGGTCATCAGGGAGGATGGCAAGGTTGCGGAAAAGCTCAGCGAGGGTGAGCGTAACTTCATTGCTTTCCTGTACTTCTACCACTTGGTGCGCGGCAGCCAGACCGAGACGGACTCCGGCAAGGATAAGATCGTGGTCATAGATGATCCTGTTTCCAGTATGGACTCCAGTGCGCTCTTTATCGTCAGTGCACTGGTGCGTGAAATGTTGGGCGTATGCAGCAATAACGTCCGACTGGAAGACCACGAATATAAAGGAAAGTATATTCAGCAGATATTTATCCTGACGCACAATGCCTTCTTCCACAGAGAGATCACATACAATCGGGTTAGCCATTACCGGTACGTGTCGTTCTTTAAGGTAAACAAGAAGAACAACATCTCGACTGTGGAGAAATGTGTAATCGAGGCCACAAAAGTCTCTGAGAAGGATAGGAACTTCAATCCGGTTCAGAATTCTTATGCGGCACTCTGGCGAGAATATGAAAAGCTGGATGCACCGATTCCGCTCATGAACGTGATCCGGAGAATCCTTGAATACTACTTTTTACAATTGTGTGGCTTTGAAAGCACTGTTCTTAGCACTACAGTGCTTGAAGCGATAAAGAAGCAGATCATGGATGAAGCTGCCGGTGGCGTTCCAGATTATACAAAATACCATCTGGCACAAGCTATGCTGTCTTACATCAATAGGTCGGATGCTTTCAACGATGGACTCCACTTTGTAGATGAGAGCATCGATTGTGACCAGTACAGAAGCGTTTTTTATTCCATCTTCGAGGTGATGAATCAGGGACAGCACTTTAAGCACATGATGGAGGAATTGGAATAAGTCCTGATTATTGTACCGATGGCTTGGTAGAATAATGAAAAAAAGAAAAGTGAGGTAAACACAATGGCTGAAAAGAATACTGCCAATATCGGCTTTGAAAAACAAATCTGGGATGCGGCCTGCGTTTTGTGGGGACATATTCCGGCATCCGAATATAGAAACGTAATAATTGGGCTGATTTTCCTGAAGTATATCTCTACGGCATTTGACAAGAAGTATCAACAGCTTGTAGCCGAAGGAGATGGCTTCGAGAATGATCCGGATGCATATCTTGAGGATAACGTATTCTTCGTGCCGGAGGATGCTCGTTGGGATAAGATTGCGGCAGCAGCACATAAGCCGGAAATCGGAACGGTTATTGATGATGCTATGCGTGCAATCGAAGCCGACAACAAGAAACTCAAGAACGTGCTTCCAAAGAATTATGCCAGTCCAGATCTGGACAAGAGAGTCCTCGGAGATGTCGTTGACCTCTTTACCAACATGGATATGGGAGAGACCGAAGGTAACCGAGACGTTCTCGGTAGAACTTACGAATACTGTATCGCTCAGTTTGCCGAAAAGGAAGGCAAAGGCGGTGGTGAATTCTATACGCCGTCAAGCATCGTAAACACACTGGTTTCAATCCTGAAACCATATTCAAACTGCCGCGTATATGATTGCTGCTGTGGCAGTGGCGGTATGTTTGTACAAAGTGCGAAGTTTATTCAAGCACATTCCGGCAATCGTGGCTCGATTTCAATTTATGGTCAAGAGGCCAATCCGGACACTTGGAAGATGGCCATCATGAATCTTACGATTCGTGGCCTTGATGCAGACCTTGGTGCTTATCATGCCGATACATTTACGAATAATCGCTTTATGGGATACACCAAAGACGAAGATGGACACCTCATCATAGAGCCTGCCGAGGCAGAAATCGTCAAACGAATTTACCGTGAATACCTACAGGGCGCAAGCCTAAAGCAAATCGGAGATGGCTTGATGGATGATGGAATTTTAACAGCCGCCGGAAAGGCAAAGTGGCGTCCTGAATCGGTCAAGAAAATCCTGAAAAACGAAAAATATATTGGTGATGCCCTTTTACAGAAGACATATACCGTGGACGTTCTTACCAAAAAGAGAGTGAAGAATAACGGCTTGGTTCCGCAGTATTATGTAGAAAACAGCCACGAAGCCATTATCCCCCGCGACCTTTATATGCAGGTGCAGGAAGAGATGGTCAGACGAGCCAATCTGCACAGTGGGAAGAATCGAAAAAAGCGTGTTTACAGTAGCAAATACGCATTATCCAGTATCGTGTACTGTCCTAAATGTGGCGACATTTACCGTAGAGTTGTCTGGAACAATCACGGTAAGCAGTCTGTTGTATGGCGTTGCTGCACCAGGATGGAACACGGTCCGGGAACTTGCAATGCCGATGCTATCCACGAATCAGAATTGCAGAACCTTGTGGTAAGAGCCATCAACATGGCACTCTGCAAAAAGGATACCATGAGCGAAAACTTGCAGAAAAATGTCGAGGCGGTGCTTACCGGAGCAGACGGCATTCCGCTTGACGAAATTGACAGCCGTTTGGAACAGCTACAAAAGGAACTCCTAAAGGTAGCCAACGCCAAAGGAAACTACGATAGCATCGCAGATGAGATATACAGCCTTCGTGAGGCAAAGCAGAATGCCCAGGTGGCGGGTGCAGAGCGTGAGGGTATGAAAAAGCGAATCAGCGAAATGCAACAGTTCCTTGCCGAACAGCAGCAGGACATTACGGAATACGATGAGCAGTTGGTTCGCAGACTGATTGAGAAAATCACGGTCTATGATGAGAGGGTTACTGTGGAGTTCAAATCCGGCACAAGCGTGGACGTAAGAAGATAAAGAAATATTCCCTACAGTTAGCACCTTGCAGAAATGCAGGGTGTTTTCTGTCTAAAGGAGTTGTGTAAATTTGTCCGTGAGTATTGACAAATTTACTAATCTGTATTATAATATATAATGTTAAAGTGTAAATGGACGGAGGTTATTCGATGAGAAAAAGTATATCTTTTAATGTAGACGCAGATGTGTTTGATAAATTTAACATGGCGCTTAATCTTTCCGGTGAAACATCTGACGAGGCTGCAGATTCGTGCCTTCGTTGGTATATTGCCCAGGCTTTCGGAAATGTATCGAAAGAATATACACCGAGGGCAACAAGGGTATCTGATAGTGCAGATAAAGATTTTTACGGTAAGGCAATTCAACGCATACCAATGTGGGCGTTAAAGCCAAGCCAATATAATCATAAGATAATCAAAGCCTACTTTATGGCAGAACATATCGCAGGAGAAGCAACCCTGTTGATGATGGAGCGTTTGTGCAGTGATAAAGAACGCCCGGATTTGTATGTTCCTACTTTTAAAAATAACTATTCACAGATGAAACTGGACGGTCCTAAATCTCATGGTAAGGTTTTTGAGGATGACGGTGACCGAGTTTGGATCTGGGATGAAGTAGAAGAAACCCTTATGAAATATAAGAACAGTTTTTATGTAGAGGAGGCATAACGATGAGCGTTTTAATTGATAACAGCATTACGATTTATGAGGCTCTTGAGCATATCAAAGACGGAAAATATGTTATGCCAGCATTCCAAAGACAGTATGTATGGAGTATGGAACAGATTGAAAAACTGTGGGACTCCATTGAATTTAAATCTGGTGTAGAAATTGATATAGAAAAATAAAACGAATTTGACCGCCGATTGAGGAGAAATACTTCTTGATGGGCGGTTCTTTTCTATTTATACTTGGGGATAATCTAATAAGTGAACTCGTTTCAGCAAGCTGAAACATCGGGGAATCAGATGGAGAGTCTACTCCACCTGATTAAAACCCACCTACGCTGCGCTTAGAGGTGGCGGTCTTGACCGTAAAGCTAAAAGATAAACACACTTGAACAATTACTTATATGTTTTTATTGACAAACGGAGAATTGAGGTTTTATAATATATATGAAAGCTTATTCAAGTGTTCAATTGAATGATAAGGAGGTGATATAAATATGGCAAAAAAAATTCAACCAATTGAAAGATGCGACTGTGATGTAATACATGAGGAAATTGTAAATAAAGTGCGAGAAAAAATGCCTCAAGAAGAAACTCTATATGATCTAGCAGAACTATTTAAAGTTTTTGGAGATTCAACAAGAATTAAGATACTCTGGGCATTAGATGAATCAGAGATGTGCGTTTGCGATATTGCATTCTTATTAAATATGACCCAATCAGCAATTTCACATCAGCTAAGAGTCTTAAAGCAGGCTGAACTAGTAAAGAGCAGAAGAGAAGGAAAGATTGTATTCTACTCTCTTGAAGATGAACATGTAAAGCAAATATTTGACCAGGGATTAATTCATATTTCAGAAGAAAGTAAGTAAAGGAGGGTCAGTAATGTTAAAGAAGGAAGTAATTTTAGAAGGTTTAGTAAAGGGGCGAGATAAAATGGAAGAACACAACAATGTAATTAATAAAATTCAAAAAAAACTTAGCGGGGTTCAACAAATAGAAAAGTGTAAAAAATGTGAATGCTTTTTAAATGTGTTAGAAGCGGTACAGGGAGATCTTACTGAAATAGGGGTTGATAAAGGTGAGCCCATATTTAAAGATATTGAACAATGGTTAGATGCTGGGTATCAGGGCAAGCATTCCTGCCTTGCTTGTAAAACTTGTCTTCCCCTTAAACCATATGAAGAGTTTAATAAAGAAGTAAGCAGCGAATGGGAAAGACGCGGAAAGGCACCATCAAAAGTGAGATTAGTGCCAAAACCTTGTGCTTGTGGTGGTACATGCCTTACAAAGCCAACGACATGCTGCGATGAAGAGTAAAATATAACTATGAAATTTATATGAGAGTTATTATTAAGAGTGAGGTGGATTTTTATGAACGATAAATTAATTCAGGAATTAAAACAAAAGGCCGAAGAATTATTATTCATTAGTTGACGATCATGTAAGAGAAATATTTGACCAAGGTCTAATTCATATCAACGAGAAGTAGTAATGCGGTAGAATAGAATATTTTTTGAAGATATTTGGGCAGATATTTAAGTCTTCATTTCAAATGAGCAATGCTTTAAGAAAATTTGAAAAAGACTTGTAGTATTCAAAATAAAATTACAAATAATATTTAGGAGGATTTAATAATGAAAAAGAAATTTATACTTGAAGGTTTAGATTGTGCAAATTGCGCGGCAAAAATGGAAAAGGCTATTAATGAGCTTGATGGAGTGAAAGAAGCTACTGTTAACTTTATGACCACAAAACTCGTTATTGATGGTGAGGATGAAAAAATGCCAACAATAATAGCAGAGGCCGAAAAAATAGTTAAAAAAATTGAACCCGATACAACTATGAAAAAGGCTTAAAGGAGGCTATTTAGTATGACAAAACGACTATGGCGAATAATTATTGGTGCAGCCTTGTTAGCTACAGCAGTATTGCTTAATTTAAATAATGAATGGTTACAGATTGCTCTCTTTATAATAAGTTACATTATTGTAGGTGGAGATGTTGTAAAAAGAGCTGTAAAAAATATTTTTAAAGGTCAAGTTTTCGATGAAAACTTTTTAATGAGTATTGCAACAATTGGTGCATTTTTTATTGGTGAGTATCCTGAAGGTGTTGCAGTTATGCTGTTTTATCAAGTTGGAGAACTGTTTCAAAGCTATGCAGTTGGCAAGTCGAGAAAGTCAATTGCAAGCCTTATGGATATTCGACCAGATTATGCAAATGTTAAAAAAGGCGATGAACTTGTCAAAGTTGACCCAGATGAAGTACAAATTGGAGATATTATTGTAATTAAAGCAGGAGAAAAAATTCCTCTTGATGGCAAGGTAATAGAGGGAAGTTCAATGATTGACACATCGGCACTTACTGGTGAATCTGTTCCTCGTGAAGTAGAAGTAGGAAGTGATATCCTGAGTGGTTGCATCAATATTAATGGAGTTATTACAGCAGAGGTTACCAAGGAATTTGGAGAATCTACTGTAAGCAAAATTCTTGATTTAGTTGAAAATGCAAGTAGTAAAAAATCCAATTCAGAACAATTTATTACTAAGTTTGCGAGATATTATACACCAGTTGTGGTTATAATTGCAGTTTTTCTAGCTATTATACCGCCTCTTGTTATAGACGGGGCGACTTTTAGTGATTGGATATATAGAGCACTAGCATTCCTTGTGGTATCCTGTCCGTGTGCTTTAGTTATTTCAATTCCTTTGAGTTTCTTCGGTGGAATAGGTGGAGCCTCAAAAAAAGGTATTTTAGTTAAAGGTAGTAACTACCTTGAAGCATTGGCTCAAACAGAGATTGTTGTTTTTGATAAAACAGGTACACTAACGAAAGGTGTATTTAATGTACAGGAAATTCATCCAGAAGGAGTTTCCAAAGAAGAGCTACTTGAATTAACTGCATATGTGGAGAGCTATTCCAATCATCCGATTTCACTTTCACTGAAACGTGCATATGGCAAAGAAATAGACAATGGACGTATTTCAGATGTAGAAGAGATATCAGGTCATGGTGTTATTGCAACAGTAGATGGCAAAAAGGTTATGGCAGGAAATATCAAACTTATGAAAATGATGGATATCCCTTATTTCAAGGGAGAGCTGATCGGTACTGCTGTACATGTTGCTGTTAATAATAAATATATAGGTTACATTGTAATTGCCGATGAGGTAAAGGAAGATTCAGCACAAGCAATCAAGGAACTTAAGGCAGCTAATATTAAGCAAACAGTTATGTTGACAGGTGATAATAAAAGTGTTGGTTCAAAAGTTGCTAAAGAGCTTGGTCTTGATAAGGTTTATGCAGAACTATTGCCAGCAGACAAAGTTGAAAAACTAGAAGAATTATTTTCACAAAAATCCACAAAAGGTAAACTCGCCTTTGTCGGTGACGGAATCAATGATGCACCTGTATTAGCTCGTGCAGATATTGGAATAGCAATGGGTGGTTTAGGTTCTGATGCAGCCATTGAAGCTGCTGATATTGTAATTATGACTGATGAGCCATCGAAAATTGCTACTGCAATGAAGATTTCTAAAAAGACATTAAAAATTGCAAATCAAAACATAGTATTTGCTATTGGAATAAAAATAATTGTTCTTATTTTGAGTGCTTTTGGAATAACTACTATGTGGGCAGCTATATTTGCAGATGTAGGTGTAACTATCATTGCAGTATTAAATGCTTTTAGAGCCTTGAATGTTAAAAATCTGTAGTATTACGAAAATATAGTTTTTTTATCGCCGATTGGGAGTAGAATTCATCTTAATCGGCGAATTTTGATAGCAGGCAGTGTGCATCTTCTTTTAATGCGAAGCAAAGACGAGGAGGATATATAATGAACAATGTTAATGAATGTTGCCATGAGTGCAATACACAGAAAATAGATCAAACTAAGGATAATTGCCCGGTATGCAATAAAGGAGGAATTTCTGTTAGTAAAGTGACCGTTGAGCACTTAGTAACAGACGATTATCTCAAGTTAGTAGATGGGGAGCAATATAAGATTTGCATGAATGGAGATTGTAGTGTTGTCTACTATAACGTTGATAATGGGGTAAGATTCTTAAAAGAACAAGTTAAAGTTCCTGTCTGGTTTAAGAAAGATGCAGATCCTAAGTATGCTTGTTATTGTAGCGAAGTCACAGAAGGTCAGGTAATTGAAGCAGTTGTAAAGCATGGTGCGAAAACCGTAAAAGAAATAAATGCCATAACAGGAGCAATGAAAAATCCTAATTGTAAAGAAAACAATCCGTTGGGGGTTTGTTGTCATAAGATTATTCAGGAAGCTATCGATAAAGGCTTAACCATGAAATGATTTGAGTTGATCTGTTCCCGAGAACTATAAAATCGTTGATATGTTTCCAAATACCGTGAAAGCGCTAAAAAACAGTTGACCTGTTCCCAAGAACGCTGACATCAATAATGGCAACTCGGGCCATCTTGTCCGGAACGCGTTTGCAGCCGGAAAATCCAGGTTAAAACCCACATAAAGTGGAATGCAAGTATTAAGACCATACATGGATGCAGTCAATTTGTAAAGATTTCGTAAAAATATGGCAATTCACTGCTGCAGACAGAGTTAAGTCTTGTTTTATGTACATTTTTTAGTACTGTTTTTCAGCAACTCAATCACTCGTTAAAAACAATTCCTTAAGTTTTCTTGAGTCAAACAAAACAAAAAAACTGCCGTTATGACTCATCTTTCTTTTTGCAGGATACAAATATGACAGCATAATGGAGCGCAGCTTTTCAAATAGCGCACACCATTATGAGCCTCCCTTTATTATATATAATTCACCTAACAACTTCAATAAAAAACGGTAGATTTTTCAGAATGTTATTTTTATATTGAAAATATTTACTTAATCTTACATTGCTTTATGAATAGTTACTTGTTGTTTATACAAGAAGGACATATGTATTTACCAACAAATAGTCGCTGGTTGCAGACGGCGAAAAGCGAAAAGGGGCCGTGAAGAAATAAAAAGGAGTCTAAGATAAACTGTGGTGTGGTCACCCCTTTAAACAAAATTGTGGTCGGTACTGACCTATAGCATTTCTGTGGTTTGCTTTAAATTATCCTGTGGTCATACCTTTAACGAAGCTGTGGTTTTGCGTTTTAAAGGCAGGCGGGAAAATTAGTCTGAAAATATAAAGAAACCTCTTCCATTAAAATAGAAGCGCTTGAACTTCTATTTCTAATTAGGAGGTAAAACAAATGTCGTTAGAGCAGTTTATTTCAAAATTTTTAACGTAAAAACAACTTAGATTCAGAAGCTTATCACTGTTACCCTCGATAATGTCGTTGTTCTAGTTGATCTGTATTTGATGCTTTCAGTGTCTGAGACACTGATTAATACTCGCGATTTTACAAAAGCAAGAAACAGAATTTTGTATTGTTTCAATAAGGAGGACATTTCCATTATAATGGGTAAAAAGCCGGACTCAAAGCAGCATATGCTGCTTTGAGTCCGGCTTTGAATTTGCTTTAAATGGTGTCAAAACCACAATTTTTGGAAAGCACCCACCACAAAAATATTTAAAGCAAACCACAATTTTGATAAAGGGTACACCACAGTCGGTTTGGAGGGCCGACCACAGGAAAATTTAAATACCCAAATAAAACTTCATTTCTTCACGGCCCCTGGATTCATTTAAAAATCATTTTTGATAATACTTATAAAGCGCCTGAGTTCCCTCGCTGTCCAGCCCTTCCTTGGACAGTTCCTTATATTCCGAAAGCACCTGCTTCAAAACGTTTAATTTGAGGCCCACGGCATCGGATTCTTCCACAGCAATACGCATATCCTTAATAAAATGCTTCAGGAAGAATCCCGGTGCAAAATCGCCCTGAATCATCTTAGCTCCGAAAGCATTGAGCTGAGCACTGCCGGCCGCGCCCGTAGAAACAGCCTTAAGCAGCGTTTCAAGGTCAAGGCCCTCTGCTTTGGCATAATTCAGGCCTTCACAAACACCTGACATGGCACCGGCAATCATAATCTGATTTGCCATTTTGGCGTGCTGTCCATTTCCGGCTGCACCCATGTAGTTGATATTGGTCCCCATCCCTTTGAATACAGGCAGCATCTTTTCATAATCAGCCTTATCACCGCCGACCAGAATAGAAAGGGTCCCGTTTCGAGCCCCGGTATCACCGCCGGTCACAGGAGCATCCATCACATGAAGGCCCTGCTTTTTCCCTTGAGCATAGAGCTTCTTGGAAAGTGTCGGACTCGTCGTTGTCATATCAATGATGTACATTCCCTCATGAGCACTTTCAAAAATAGCGCCCTTGCCAAAATATACCTCTTCCACATCCTTCGGGAACCCGACGATAGTAATCATGATATCGCAGGCCTTGACACATTCGGCAATGGTCGGATGAACCGTAACGCCTTCTGCTTTCAGATCTGCCACCTTCTCCGGGTGACGAGCATAGCAGTGCATCGTGTAGCCTGCTTTTTTAAGGTTACGAAGCATCGATTTTCCCATGATGCCGGTTCCGATAAATCCAATATTTTTCATACGTAGATCTCCTCCCTTTCCGCGTGGGACAAAGTATGAGCGCTGATATTTATCATTAATCTTACCGTCTCCATTATAAGTTAAGTAAAAGGAAAGGGCTAGTGAAAAAGTAGAAAATATTCTACAGACACTCATTGTTTTGCAAATAACCGGCTCTTTTTTACGCTTTCCGCAGCCCGCTGTCCGCATCCCGCCCGTGGAAAAAAATGACAAGGCATTTTTCTTTGAACTTATAAAAAATAAAACCTGAAATTTAGGTGATCTGCTAAATTTCAGGTTTTACATAATATTTATTTGAATCTAAACCTTCACCACACTGCTGCAGGCGAGGCTAAATGCCATAAACCAAAAGCGCCTTTATTTTCTACTAGCTGCTCGCTGCATTCTATCTCAAGAATCTGCCAAAATAGCTGCCAGCACTACAATGCTAACCACTCTCCACTAGCCACTATCCACTTTACTGTGCTATATGCCATATGCCAAAAAGCCAAAAGCGCTTTTCACAGCTTCTTTTTTCATCAGAATAAACTTTTTATCTTACCCAGGATTCCGCTATCTTCTTCCTCCACACAGGAAGGTGTAATGACAAGGGTTTTTACAAGGTTAGAAATATTACGGTGCGGATCCTCCCAATACGTCTTATCGGCTGCGTTAGTATATGCAATAAGTACGTGGAGCCGGTCACTGTTAAGGAATGTCCAGCGGCGAACATTCAGTATCATCACCGGCTGGCCGTCACGCGTAATCACTTCGTCATAAGTCACGTAAAGATGCTCGATACCATTGACAATCTGTGTTTTCATCGGTGTCCAGTTGCGGCATTCAATTTTATATCCTTCCGGAAGACTGCGGCTTACGGCAAATTGCACACCCTCCTGTGTTGCCTTATCGAATTCCTTGATAGCTTTTTCATCCATCCCCAGATTTTGTCCGTAACGGGGCATTTTCATGGGACTGGTAAGCGTCTGAAAAGTCACGCGGGCATAATGGGTTCCCGGTTCCCACGGTGTCTTGGTAAAGTCCGTCGAAACGAGCATTGCACTGCCATTTGCTTTGGCAATCATCTCATCACGAGATAAAATCGTCTTCACAAAAAGATCCGTATCCTGACTCCTCATGAGATTATTACGAAATTCATCCGTCTCAGGCGCCAGCTGCGGCGGCACTGCAAACGTAGCATCATCGCCGGCCTTCACCTGTACCCATCCCGGATAATCTTCCGGCTGTATATTGACCTGCCGTTTTGTATTACCGCCGCAGCCGCCTATTACAAGCGCTGCCGCAATCATTAATAAAAAGAAGTACTTCATTTTTCGCATAAAAATAATCATCCTCTCCGCGTGTCATTATACCACGCAGCGTCAACCCATAGATAGACGAATTCTGCAAAATGGCCATTGGCTGCACTTCTTAGATTCGGTCTTTGACAGAGCGGTACCAGTTGCTCAATCTTCTGATTTGAACTGAAAATAAAAAAGGACTGCCGCATAAAATGCGACAGTACCTTTTTTAAATTCTACATCACACAGCCAGGGACAGCTGTTCCTGCTGCTCCAAGCCCAGTTCCTTGCGAACTTCTTCCCAAATTACCGTACGAGCTTTCTTGAAACCGTTGAAGGTAGTTGCGGAAGCAGACGTGTAAGCGCCGCAGACAGGTACAAGCAGGAGGTCATCGACCTCGAGCGGTTCCGTCATCTTACCGCGGAACATAATATCAAGGGAATCACAGCTCGGGCCGGCAAAGGTTGCCGGAATTTTGCGGCCTTCCTTAAAGCTGATCAGTTTGAAATCCCACTGATCGAAAATCACACCGGAGAAAGTTCCGTAAATCCCGTCATTCAGGAAATACCAGGTCTGGCCATTCCGTTCGTTGACGCCGATAACCTTTGTAATCAGGTTCTGTGCCGTTCCGGCCATATAACGGCCCGGTTCGCTCCAGATTTCCTTATCCGGAAAATCTTCATACAGACGGGCAGCAATCTGGTCGAGCATGGCTGACAAATTGTAATGAACGCCCGTTTCAGGAATCGGAAAACCGCCGCCAATATCCAGGATTGGCAGCTCCAGGCCGTAGCCTGCAGCTTCTTCCTGAAGTCCTTTAACAATGTCAAAGGCGTGCAGGTACGGATCTGCCACCGTCACCTGACTGCCGACATGAATGGCAATGCCAGCCATATCAAGGCCTGCTTCGCGGGCTTTCAGCATAAGAGCAATAGCTCTGTCGCGAGGTGCACCAAATTTCTTGTTAAGGTCCACATGAGCCTTGGGATTATCGATACGCAGACGCAGCAGAACCGTTGCGTGAGGTACAAACTTGGCAATCTTCGCAATTTCGGTTTCGCTGTCAAAAGTCATGCGGGTCACACCGGCTTCCACACAGGCCTTCAGACCACTTTCGGTCTTAATAGGGTTAGCATAGATCATCCGGTCACCGGACACGCCGATGCTGGACAGCAGATTGATTTCTCCGTCACTGGCGACATCGAATTCAGCACCTTTATTTATCATCGTCTCCAGGATCCGCAGATCCGGATTGGCTTTCATTGCATAGTGAATTTTCATCTGCGGAAAATGGTTCTGCAGAATATCATAGTTTTTCTCAACTTGTTCTAAAGAAAGCACCAGTAAGGGAGTACCATAGCGTTCAGCTAACTGAGTTACTGCATCTTGAGACAATTGGAAAAAACTTTGTTCGTTCATTATCCGTCCTCCTTTGCGTCTGGTGACGCTCTTTTTTTTCGTAGTTTATTATACATCAGAGCGCAGAAAACACAATAGGAAATTTGAGGAAAATGAAGGAGTTTAGAGGAGATAAAAGAAAAACAATAAAAAATCCTTAAAAAAAGCTAAATTTTATGTATATATAGGCTTTATTCCATTTACTCGCTCAATCGGCCTCAATCAAGCTCTTACGCCCTCATTCGTCCAAAAACTTAAATCCAAGAAGGCAGAAAAATGAATATTCTCACATAGGTCTCAATGAAGGGCCCCGATTATTCTGCAAAATGTGCTGCTTTTTCTGTCCATCCATACACATTTATGCGTAATTTTAATAGTTTAAGTATATGTTGCAAAAAAATCACAATGAATTTTTATACATTTTTCGAAAAAACGATGCTTCTTGAGCATTTTTAAGTCAAGTTCATGACTTCCCGTAAAATAGGAGGAACTCATCCTGAAGAAAATCAGGGGCAGAGGATTTTTTCACTATTTTTATAGCTGGATTCCATTATATAAAAAAGCTGTGAAAAGATGAAAAATCATCTTCTCACAGCTTTTTCTTGTAACGTTTTTCTTACTATCTCAGCGTTTCGTAATGACGTCTACACCCATATATGGTCTGAGAACCTCAGGAACTACGACACTGCCGTCCTCCTGCTGATAGTTTTCCAGGATAGCGGCCACCGTACGGCCAACAGCGAGGCCGGAACCGTTGAGGGTATGGACGTATTCCGGTTTGGACTTGCTGTCGCGGCGGAAGCGGATATTGGCCCTTCTTGCCTGGAAGTCCACGCAGTTGGAGCAGGAAGAAATCTCACGATATTTGTGCTGTGCCGGGAACCAGACTTCCAGATCATAGCACTTTGCAGCGGAGAAGCCGAGGTCGCCCGTGCAGAGGCAAACGACATGATACGGAAGTTTCAGCGCTTTCAGGATATCTTCTGCGTTGTTGGTGAGTTTCTCCAGTTCATCATAAGAATCTTCCGGTTTGGTAAATTTGACCATTTCCACTTTGTGGAATTGATGCTGACGAATCAAACCGCGCGTATCACGACCGGCAGAACCTGCTTCAGCACGGAAGCAAGGCGTCATAGCGGTCAGGTAAATCGGCAGCTTGGAGCCATCAATAATTTCATCGCGGTAGTAGTTCGTAAGAGGAACTTCAGCCGTCGGAATCAGGTACATTTCCATACCGTCAAGACGATACATATCTTCATGGAACTTAGGCAGTTGGCCCGTACCGGTCATGGTTTCCCGAGAAACGATATAGGGCGGAATCACTTCCGTATAGCCATCTTTCTGAGTGTGCTGATCCAGCATGAAGTTATAGACCGCACGTTCCAGTTTAGCACCGAGGCCAAGATAATAGTAGAAGCGGCCGCCGGATACTTTAGCGGCCCGTTCTGCATCAAGAATGCCCAGTTCTTCCCCGATATCCCAATGGGCCTTCGGTTCAAAATCAAAATGAGTCGGTTCACCCCATTTGCGGACTTCCGGGTTCTCGGAATCGTCTTTGCCGATGGGTACGTCCGGAGCCGGCATATTCGGGATAGTCAGCATAATATCATGAAGGCGGGTTTCCACATCTTTTAACTTCTTATCGCCTTCGGCAATCTTATCGCCCAGTTCCCGCATCGCAGCAATCTTCTCGGAAGCGTCTTCCCCATTCCTCTTCATCTTGCTGATTTCCGCGGAAACACTGTTGCGCAGGCTCTTATCTGCTTCCACTTCCTGCAGCAAATCACGACGCTGCTGATCAAGTTTCTTGAACGCATCCATATCGACTTCGGTATGGCGGTTCTTCAAGGCTTCGATTACCTCATCCGTATGTTCACGGACAAATTTCAAATCTAACATGGTCATTACCCCCAAATAGTATCATGTGCCCATTATAGCACAAATTGAGCCGTAAAGAAAAATGCTTGAAAATCGGCACTGCCTATAAAACAGGCAGTTTTTCCGGAACGATACGTCCGGTTATCATCTCTCCATCAAGGCAGTCCTGTACAGACGTATCAAGGCAGCTGTGACATGACCTTACCGATAGCATCCGGAATAATGAGATCAGCATCCTGGTCATAAGTCGTACTCCCCTTGTTAATGAGTACGAGTTTATGACCGCGGTAATAACGAATCAGCCCGGCTGCCGGATAAACCACTAGTGAAGTGCCCCCGATGATCAGCATATCTGCGTCAGAAATGAAACGCACTGCAGCCTCCAGGATATCCATATCAAGCCCTTCTTCATAGAGGACAACATCCGGTTTAATGAGTCCGCCGCACTTATCACAATGCGGAATTCCCGTCGTCTGCTTCATGTAAGCAGCATCAAAGAATTTATGGCACTTTGTGCAATAATTCCGATGCACACTGCCGTGCAGTTCCAATACATTCTTGCTGCCCGCCGCCTGATGTAACCCATCGATGTTCTGTGTCACAATAGCCTTTAGTTTGCCTTCCTGTTCCCACTGAGCCAATTTTTTATGTGCCGCATTGGGCTGCGCGTCGAGGCACAGCATTTTATCACGATAAAAACGATAAAACTCCTCGGTATTTTCACAGAAAAATGTATGACTCAAAATCGTCTCCGGCGGGAATTTATATTTCATATGATACAAGCCATCCACACTACGGAAGTCAGGTATCCCGCTTTCTGTCGAAACGCCGGCACCGCCAAAAAAGACAATATTGTCGCTATCTCTGACCCACTGGGCCAAAGTCTCAATCTTTTGCTGCAGTTCTTCGGTTTCCATAGTGACTCGCTCCTTTCTAGTCCTTACCACTCCATTATAATATGGTCCCGTCAAAAAGAAATCCCCCTCTGAAAAAAAGATTACTGTACGGGCGAATCCACTGTTTTTTCAGTTGTGCATCTGTGTATCTTTTATTACAGCTTTTCCCGATATTTTCCCTTACTACTGCATTCCCTTTGTTCTCCATCTGACTTTACATTATAATTTAATCGTCAGATATCTTCTTTTTTGTTTTGCTCTAATAAGGAGGGATATTGTATGTTTACTTGTGCAAAAGCAAAGGGAAGAAAGAAAGCCTTTACAGCGATGGCGCTGGTCCTGTCGCTCTTAGGCTCATCAGTCACCATGGCCGCTCCGGCAAACGAACTTTTAACCAGTAACGGTTCGGGCATGGTCGTTTCTTCCCAGCCTCTGGCCGACAAGATTGGGCAAGACGTTCTCAATAAGGGTGGAAATGCTATCGACGCAGCGGTTGCCGTAGGATACGCCCTTGCCGTCTGTCACCCCAATGCCGGCAACATCGGCGGCGGTGGATTTGCCGTCATCCATTTGAAAGACGGAGAAGACCTGGCCCTTGATTTTCGTGAAGTCGCACCGGGCAAGGCTACGCGTGACATGTACCTGGATGACGAAGGAAATGTCGACAGCAGCAAGAGCCGCGTAGGCTACCTTTCCGTCGGTGTCCCCGGGACGGTCGCCGGTATGAGCGAGATGCTCAATAAATACGGAACCAAGAGCCTGAAAGAACTGATTGCTCCCTCTATCGAAATGGCAGAAAAAGGCTTTACTGTCTCAAGAAACATGGCTGGAACTTTACAAGATGTCGGAACAGAACGCTTCACACCTTATAAAGCATCCCGCAAATATTTCCTCCACAAGGACGGCAGCCTTTATAAGGAAGGCGAACTCTTTGTACAGAAGGATCTGGCCAAAGTCCTGCGCCGTATTGCCGATGATCCGCGTGATTTTTACACAGGAAAAACGGCTAAGCTCATTGTAAAGGATATGGAAGAAAATGGCGGGCTCATCACAGCTGATGACCTGGCCAAATATAAACCGGTATGGCGCAAGCCCAGTGAGACCACCTATCGCGGATATAAGATTATTTCCATGGCTCCGCCTTCATCGGGAGGGCCCATCATTGCGGAAATCCTGAATATCATGGAAAATGCGGATATCCAAAAGAGCGGATTCGGGACACCGCAAACTATCCACATCATGGCAGAAGCGATGCGCCGCGCATACGCGGACCGGAGCGAGTATTTCGGAGATCCTGATTTCGTCGATGTCCCGGTAAAAGAACTCACTGATAAAGCGTATGCCAAAAAACTTTATGAAACCATCGATGCTACAAAGGCTACGCCGAGCAGCCTTGTAAAACCTGGCCTGGGCCCGATTAAAGAAGGCACACAGACCACTCACTATTCCGTAGTTGACCGTTTGGGCAATGCAGTTTCCGTCACGTACACCATCAATGATTGGTACGGAAGCGGTGTTGCTGTAGAGGGTGCCGGTTTCCTCCTTAATGACGAGATGGATGACTTCTCAGCAAAGCCTGGCGTTCCTAATATGTACGGGGTTATCGGCGGCGATGCCAACTCGATTGCCCCCTACAAACGGCCTCTCAGCTCCATGAGCCCTTCCATCATCTCCAAAGATGGAAAGATTTTCATGGTCGTCGGAAGCCCGGGCGGCAGCCGCATCATTACGACGGTTCTCCAGGTTATCTCCAACGTCATTGATCACAAAATGCCCGTCAATGAAGCCGTCTCCGCACCTCGCTTCCACATGCAGTGGCTGCCTGACGAGATCAGGCTGGAACCGGATAACGGTTTATCCGATAAGGATAAGGCTGACCTTGAAGCCCGCGGCTATCACCTGACAGTGAAACCTTATATGGGCGACGTAAACGCCATCATCATTGACCCGGAAACGGGTAAGATGACTGGCAGCCACGATTCGAGAACCGATCTCAGCTTCATCGAAGTAACAACAACCAAAAAGTAAATATTTTATAAAAAGTGACCATGGAACGACGATTGTTCGTTATTCCATAGTCACTTTTTCGCTGGTCGCGGGTCGCTTGCCGCCGGCCGCATTGAAACCTAGTACCCTAATTGGAGATAAGGAAAGGCAAACCTCCTTCGTCGGTTTAGCGGATTGCCAAACCAATGGCTTGGCTTACTAAGGAACTTTCTTCCACCACTTCGTGGTCCGTCTCCTTCCGACTTTGTGGAAGGAGGTGGCAGAGGAAAGGCAAACCTCCTTTGTCGGTTTGCTTTATTTAATTAAAAAAATCGTCCCAGGAAAATTCCTGAGACGATTTTTTTCTCCGCCGAAGCGGCATCATTCTATTAAATTATTTGTGTTCCCAAACATCAACACGGCGGTTGTCAGCCTTGCCTTGTTCAGTAGAGTTGGAAGCAACAGGATCCTTTTCGCCCTTATAGTTCAGGGTCAGGCGATCACTGGAAACACCGTTGTTTGCAACATATTGAGCTACGTTGTCAACACGGCGCTTGGACAGGTCTTCGTTGTAAGCATCAGAAGCATCGGAGTCCGTATTGCCAACCAGTTTGAAGGTGGAATCCGGATGATCCTTAGCTACCTTAACGATATTATCCATCTTAGATTTTTCAGAAGCAAGCGGCTGATCTTCGTCAGAAGCGAAGTGGATGCTGTCCAGATAGTAATCATTGTAGACATGAGCCGGTTCAGCAACCGGTTCTTCTACTACAGGAGCCGGTTCTTCAACAACAGGAGCAGCTTCTGCCTTATGGCCGCCGAAACGATAGGACAGACCTACCAGGAAGCCACGATATTTGATGTTGTGGTCATCATTCAGTTCGGTATCAACATAACGGTAACCGGCGTTGATGTCCCAGTCATCATTGATCGTGTAAGAAAGACCAGCTTCCCACAGGGAAGTGCTCTTCGTGCCCAGTGCGCCTTCAGCGTACAGAGCCAGGTTCTTAGCAAGATCAAACTTCGTAGCTACACCAAATTGAGCCACGTTGTTGGTTTCGTCAAAGCCATGTCCAAAGTCATTGTTGATGCGGTTCCAGCCGGCAAACAGAGCAACGTTCTTGCCCAGGCTGTACAGCAGATTAACTTCGTGTTCATCGCCATCGGTATCGAAATCACCGGCGTCGGTCTTCAGGCCATGATAGTCATAGCGCAGAGCCCATTTATCGGAAATACCGTAACCCAGGCCACCATAGAAATTCCATTTCGTCTCGCTGTCATGTCCATAGGTTTTTGCTTTCGGATCCCAGGCGCCCAAATCGAGCTGCCATTCTCCCTGATCCCAAGTTGTTTGCGGTGCTGCGCTGGCGATAGAAGCCCCAGCAACGAGTGCCATCAGCGTAGCAACAACTACCTTCTTCTTCATACCAATGCCTTCTTTCCTCGTTTTCCTTTTTGACATCAATTTAAAAGAACTTGACTCTTCAGTCATTGGTATAAATTTAAATCTAAATTATGAAGAAAACATGAATATATTATAAATACTTTGTGTTTTTTTTGTGAATTTTCTTATGAATTCTTTATGATTTGGTGAGTGCCCACATAGTGAACGCTGCAAATAAAACGCCTTTATAAAATGATAAATTTTCTGTGCCGGTTGCCCTGATTGATGACAATCCTCTGCCTCAATAAGTTTCCCCAGCTTCCGACTATGCGGAAGCTGATTGCAGGAGTAAAGCAAAAACCTCCTGAATTATTTTATTATAAAAAAAACTGCGGTGCATTCGCACCGCAGTTTTTCGTGTCTTGTAAAGCAATCAGCCTTCAACAGGTTTATCAGCCAGATCGATTTCGCCCTTTTCAACTCTCTTTGCGCGCTTCCAGAACAGGATGTTTGCAATGATAGCGACAACGATACCAGCAGGATAAGCGACGGTAGTAGAAAGACCAAGGCCTTCCTTAGCCATCAGAATGTAGGTGCAGGATACTGCACTCATGAAGGTACCAGGAATCAGAGCAATCCAGTAGTTGCCCTTGTTAGCCAGCAGGTACATAGCACCGGCCCACAGAACAAACATAGCCAGAGTCTGGTTCGTCCAGGAGAAATATCTCCAAAGAATGGTTACGTCAACCTGAGTCAGAATACCACCAATCAGGATGATAGGTACAGAAAGTTTCAGACGGCTTGCAATAGTCTTCTGATCAATGCGGAACCAGTCGCAAATGGTGTAACGAGCACTGCGGAATGCCGTATCAGCAGAAGATACAGGGCAGGCAATAACACCGATCATAGCGATAACGGTACCAACACCGCCCATCAGGCCTTTGCAGATATCATAGACAACGCCGCCGGCACCTTTGTAGGTGACGAAAGCTTTAGCCAGTCCGGAAGTACCATTGTAGAAGGAGCAGCCAGCTGCAGCCCAAATCAGAGCAATGATACCTTCGCAAACCATAGCACCGTAGAAAATCTTATGGCATTCACGTTCACTCTTGATGCAGCGAGCCATCAGAGGAGACTGAGTGGAATGGAAACCGGAAATAGCACCGCAGGCAACGGTGATGAACATAATCGGCCAAACCGGAGTTCCTTTCGGATGCATATTGACGAAAGCAATTTCAGGAATGTTGTAACCTTTAGCAAAGAGCATTACACAAACGCCGACTGCCATGAAAATCAGGCAGAAGCCAAAGACCGGATACAGTCTGCCAATGACTTTATCAATTGGCAGGAAGGTTGCGACGAAATAGTAAATCAGCAGAACAACCAGCCAGAAGTTGAAGCTCTGAGTCGTAATCTTCGTCAGCAGGCCGGCAGGGCCAGTCGTGAAGGCAACACCTACAAGGATCAACAGGACAACAGAGAAGACACGCATAACCGTCTTCATCGTAGGGCCAAGGTACTTACCTACGATTTCAGCGATGCTGGCGCCGTCATTACGTTCGGACAGCAGGCCGGAAATGAAGTCATGGACACCGCCGGCAAACACCGTACCGAAGGTGATCCACAGGAATACGGCAGGACCCCACATTGCACCAGCCAGAGCACCAAAGATAGGACCCAGGCCAGCAATGTTCAGCAGCTGGATAAGGAATACGCGCGGCGTGTCCATCGGGACATAGTCAACGCCATCTTCCAGTCTGTATGCCGGAGTCTTTCTGTCATCGATAGGAGGACGGAAGCAGCTCTCAACATACCCGCCGTAAATGAAATAGCCAAGAATTAGGATAGCAAGACACACAAAAAAGCTAATCATTACATTAACCCCCTTCTGCGAAAGTTTAGTTTCGCTTTTTCATTTACCCTTTCATTATAGACTCTTTACAATTTAAAATCTATACAATTTTTATTATTTTCATTATCTTTATGATTTTTCATTCAATTTTGTATGTGGCAAATAAACAATTGCCGGTCCAGAAAGGACAAACAGAACAAAAAATAAGGGCAGGTCTAAATTCCTGCCCTTTCAAAAATTCCTGTTTATTTTTTAATTGTCCATTTGCTGCATACATGAATACCTTTTTCATCGGGTACAAGAGCAGTCAGCTGAACAACATCGAACAAGTTTCTGTCCGCAATTTTGTATTGTGATACTTTATTCTTTCTAATAACGTCTGTAAAGTCAACTGTTAACGTATTTTGATTATATGTGCAGATCAGGTCATCCTTGCTTACTGTTTTCATATTGAAAACAGCATTGACGAGGGACATGATAATTCTCGTACCCAGCAGCTTGACGACCAATTCGCCAAGCTTATTATCAGCAACTGCAAAATCATAAATCTTGAAACGCCCGTAGGAGGCCGTATTATTGAGGGCAAATCCTTCAATACCGATTACGGCCGTAATGGTACCGTATTTTTCATTTTCTACGGAGAGGGAAAGCTTATGATCGCCGTAATAGGAGCATCCTGCCAGTTTGAAATCGCTGTCTTTCAAGGCTTCACTGATTCCCTTGGACAAATCCAGGTACGGGACTACAATGGCACCGCTTCTCAGCTGCTCCCAGGTTTGAACGGAAATCCAACGAGTGGCTATTTCCTTATAAGGCTGCAGTTTTTCTGCTACACTGTCCGCAACTTCCTCAACGTTATTCATCACGGAAGCCACCTTGCCCTTCGGGCCTTCCTTACTATTGCGGATATCCTCATAAGTGCTGGAAACCTTATCAGCAGCTTCATCTGCTGTCGTTTTGATCTTATCGAAGATGGGACGAGCTTTCTCCTTCATTTTCAGCTTTGTCTCATCGCCCAGAGGCAGGTTGCGGGTAGGATCTTCCTTGAATTCTTTAAAGCGGGCCAATCCTTCTTTTTTGGCCTCTTCAAAGATTTCACGGATCCGTTCCATATCTTTAGGCTGGCCGGCTTTCAGCCAGGCATTGGCGGCCTTACCTACGGCATAAGTAATTGCCACGCCCATAGGAACCTGAAGCGGCGGGAACGGAATCAGAGTAAAGAGAGTCTGTCCGACAAAAGAAGCGCCCAGGGAACTGATAAGACCGGTGATAGCGCTCGACTCCAATTCAATACCGCGCAGATCACCCAGGCGGACAACCATATAGACTTCGTTTGCCATCAGGGCCAGGGAACCTAAAAACGGCGTCATAACAATGACACTGGCACGGGCAGCACCCCAGCGGCAGATGCTCTCGGCTTCTTTCTCAATGTCCTGCGGATCAAGTTCTGTTTCTGTCTTGACAAGGGTACCTTCCGGAATGGATTCAGCTTCTGCTTCCACAACATCGTCCGAAGTATCAGCGGCATTCTCTGCAGCCTTGTCCGCTGCAGCTTCTGCAGCCTGATCGGCAGCAGCCTGGTTCTCATTGTCAAATTCACGGGTTTCTTCACTCATAAGGAATCCCTCCTATATTGTCTCACTTTGTGGACATTCTTTAGTGACATTATACCATACCGCATGTGGAAAATTGTGACAATTGGGAAAAACAGCACTGTGGGCGATTAAAGACAAGTCTCATGCACAGACTGTTGTCACGCTTTTTCCAATTTACGAAGATGCAAATTTACACTCATTCTTTCCTCTGCGGCAGTATCCGATTTTTTCTGCTGCATTTTCGGCAGTGGCCCGAAACATCCTCAAATCTATACTAATATGGCTTCATTTCCCTTTCGATGACCGCTGTATCGTCAGAAAATTAATCTTTATATCACTTTTTTCATACCTTTGCAACTATTTTTTATAAAGTGGTCATTTTTCAGGACTTGTACGCTTTTTAGTTATAAAAACGAACAAATTTTTGTTTTTTTCTCTTGTAAAATTACATTCATAGTGATATTATGCAAATAACCGAACGAAAGTTCGTTAGATAGGAGTGAATATCATGAAACGTTTGAGCTGTCTTTTACTTTTGGTCATGGCCGGACTTTTCTGCCTTGGTTTTGCATTCTCAAAAGAAGACACTGTACAATTCCACAAAGAACGCGTCATGGTCTACTCCGGCGACAGTCTCTGGAGCATTGCCAGCCGTCGGACTGCCGACGGTGAAGACGTCCGCGAAGTGATTGATCGTATCGTCAAAGAAAATAAACTGGACCAAACCCAGGCCATCCAGCCCGGACAGGTTCTCATTGTCACTGTCAAAGGAGCAGGTCAGCAGCTTGCTGTTAAATAAAATATTTTCTCTATTCTTTCTTCTTTCTTTTATCTTTCTTTTATCTTTCTTCTTTCCTTTACAATGGGCTGCCGCAAAACGCGGCAGCCCACTTTTGTACTTCCCTATCTCAGCAAAGAGACAAAATCTAAAAAGTAATCAGCCGGCACCTGTATACAAGTACCGGCTGATTTTGTTTTCAATTCTGATTTACTCCTGCAGTGCAGGATTTTCACGATCTTCCACAGCTTTACTGAAACGTTTTTTCACAAAATCAGTAGCCAGCATGTTGACATCGTCAACAATTGCAACACCATGGGTCAGATTTTCCTGCAGGAAAGGAATGACTCTGTTAATCTGTGCTTCCGTATCGATGATCGTGATGATGACTGGCAGATTAATTGCATCGGAAACACTGATGAGCATTCTTCTCTCACGGCCGCGTACACGGCTGCCATAGCCCTGAAGGCCGCGGAACACTGTGCAGCCGGCAAGTTTATACTTTGCTGCTACATCCAGCATGACCTTATAAAAAGGTCTGTCTCCACAGAAAAAATCTTCTCCGACGAATATAATAAGCTGTTTTAATTTTATGAATTCCGCTGCCATTTTTTACCCTCCATTCCTTTTTTCTGTATTTTAGCATAACATAGGAATTTTGGCAAAAATTTGTTGATTTTGTAACATATACTTACAATTTTTCGTCTTTATGAGCGTCTTTCTCGCTATTATCATCGATTTGCTCTTCTGGAAGCGGCAATATATGATCACTTTTTTCTTGTTTCTTTGTCCATTCCTCCAGAGCTTTTTGCCGGCGCAGTTTACGCGAATAAGCAGCTGCCACACCACCGATGACAAGCAGCACGACCACCCAGCCGGCCGCTTTAACGGGATTGAGATAAGTCACAGACGCCTGAAGCGGCGTATCTTCTCCCATCGGAATCTTCCAGACGAGGACACGCCCGTCATCACTGACTTTAGTGGCATTGCTTTGATCCACACGAGTCGGCAGTTTAAGCACAAACCGCAGGTCAAACTGGCTCATCAGGTTCTTCAATACGGCCTTGACGTTTTCATCCTTGACGCTTTCCTTAGATTCCAGGGCCATCGTAGTATTCACGTCAATCGTGTCAAAAAGCAGTCCGCTGTGCATCGTCACAATCGGTTTTTCTTCTTTGTCAGGCAATTTCGGCCGTACATCATTCGTGGCGCCTTTTGCGTCCGGATTAATGCCGTTACCCGTATCCGCCTGTCCGAGTGCCCCGCGGGCGCCCTCTTCCCAGGTCTTGAAATTAAACGTGCGCAGCACCTTGGATTTTTTGATATCTTTCAGCTGGTTGAAATGCTTATGAGCCTCAAAGCCCTTATAATCACCATCATCCACCGGACGAACCTGATAGCCGTCCTTCCTGAAATCTTCCTCAAAAGTCTGCGCCGTCGGCTGCAAAATCGGAAGTGCCGTCAGGCGGCACGTCACGTCAGCTGCCCCGAGACGTGTGACTTCCAAAGTAATGACACCCTTGGCACACCCGCTTACGAGGCAGGCCAGCAATACGCAGAGCGCTGCAAGCAGCTTTTTCATAAAACCCTCCCGGCAAGCCTGTTTTCCGACAGCACGGCAATCGCCTTTTTACGCAGTTCGGGTTTGCGCACTTTTCCAAGTCCCGTGCGCGGAAGCTCGGAAACGAGAAAATACTCGCGAGGGACTTTATAAGGAGCAACCTGACCGAGCAAATACTGACGCAGCGCTTTCAGATTCGGCTTTATGCCTTCCTGCGGCACCACATAGATACAGATTGATTCACCGCGAAGTTTATCCGGGACACCAATGACAGCCGCTTCCGCGATGCCTTCAAACTTGCAGGCGGCCTCTTCGATTTCCCGGGGATATACGTTTTCACCGCTGGAAATAATGAGATCTTTGATCCGGTCAACAAGGAACACAAAACCGTCTTCGTCAATATATCCCACATCACCAGTATGAAGCCATCCGTCAACGATTGTACTCTTTGTCTCTTCAGGCCGGTTCAGATATCCTAACATGACGTTAGGTCCCTTGACGAGTACTTCGCCGCGTTCGCAGCGTTCCATTTCCTTACCGTCGGGGCTGACAATTTTCACCTGTACGTTCGGAATAGGTACTCCGATGGAACCGATCTTGATTTTTCCGGGATAATTAAAAGTAACAACCGGAGATGCTTCGGAAAGGCCATACCCTTCAAAGACGGGGCGCCCGTATTTCACAGCAAACGTGCGGCCGAGATCAAGGCCCAGCGGTGCGGCACCACTGATAAAGAAGCGCACCGATTCCACCGACTCGAGGTCACGGCTTTCACAAAGCAGACGGAACACAGCCGGTACACCGGTAAACACCGTAACTTTATGTTTTCTCACAAGCCGCATGGCGGTCTTGAAGTTATAAACGGACTGAATGACAATGCGTCCGCCGTGCAGAAGGGTGCTGGCAACACACACGGTCCAGGCAAAGCAATGATACATCGGGAGCAGACACAAGACCGTATCTTTTTCATTGTATGGGACAGCCATGGTGAAATCCCGGGCATTGGCACACAGGTCCGTATGGCTCAGCATGGCCCCTTTCGGGCTGCCCGTCGTACCGGATGTATAAATAATGCTGCAGTTATCATCCGGCTGCATCGGAACTTCCTTCAGCGTTTCCGCAGGAGCCTGTTCAAGCTCAGCAAACGTAACCTGCTCGCATTCAGGGCCGCCCATCTCTTTCAGGGGATCTTCCAGCGCCATCGGTTTTTTAACAACAAGCAGCTTGATACCTGCATCATGAACAATATAGGCCACTTCGCGCGGAACCAGCTGGAAGTTAATAGGTACAACAACCCCGCCGGCACGCACTACCGCAAAATACGTCAAAATAAAATCAATACAGTTTTTACTGAACAGACCTACCCGGTCACCCGGCTGAACACCTTTTTTCTGGAACACGCCGGCCCACTGATCAACGAGTCTCCGCAGTTCTCCGTAAGTTACATGACGGTCCTGATCGATAATGGCTTCTGCTTCATCAGGATGATTGGCATAAATATCAAAAAACAGCATGCGCGCTACCCCCTCCTTGCGCTGCGCTCAACTTGCTTTCACGCAGGAAAACGAATACAATGATTGCGGTAAACTAAAATAAACTTTATGGAAAGAAGTGAATCTCATGAAAGAACTTAGAATCGGTGCAGCCGCCGAAGCCAGTGAAATGGTTATGCACACGAATACGGCCAAGGCCATGGGCAGCGGATCTCTCGATGTCTATGCTACGCCCGCCCTGTTGGGTCTCATGGAAAAAGCCGCCTGCGCACTTGTAGATCCGTGTCTCGATGAAGACACGACCAGCGTCGGTATCAGTGTTTCCATTTCTCACGATGCACCTACGGCCGTCGGTAAAAAAGTCACTGCCAAAGCCGTCCTGGTCGGCGTGGATGGAAGAAAGCTTTCCTTCAAGGTCACAGCTTCCGACGAACATGGCATTATCGGGCAAGGCTCCCACGAACGTTTCCTCGTTAAAAAGGATAAGTTCATGGCCAAGCTCGCTGCCAAATACAACGACTAATCCACTTAAAGATTGCGGGTCAGTGTTTCCATGACCATCAGGTTACTGAGTACACCGACACCGCCGGGCACCGGCGTATATGCCGCTGCCTTATGGAGCTTTGCTCCTTCTGAGATGTCACCGACCAGTTTCCCGTCCTGGGAGGACAGTCCGATATCAATCAGTACACAGTTCTCCCGCACCATATCTTCAGTGATCAGGTTCGGTTTTCCGACAGCACTGAAAATTATATCTGCCTGACTCAAAATGTTGGGCAGATTTTTTGTTTTAGAGCGGCAAACCGTCACTGTGGCATGACGATCGACCAGCATTAAAGTCAGCGGCCGGCCAACTACGTCTCCGTAGCCGACCATGACAACGCGCCGGCCTACCAGCGGAATATGGTAGTAATCTATGATTTTCATGCAGGCTCTTGGCGTACAGGGTCCCCAGGGACTGATGCCCAGATAGAACTCCCCGCTGTTCAGCGGATGCAGGCAGTCCATGTCCTTCCTGGGATCGATACAATTCATCAGAGCCATCTGGCTGATCTGCGGCGGTACCGGCATAAGCGGCAAGATGCCTGTCACAGTCGGGTCCTCGCTGAGTTTTATCAGCTCAGCTTCCGCTTCTTCCTGAGAAATATCAGCCGGCAGTTCAACATCACGGGTATTGACGCCAAGCCCATGGGCACATTTGATCAAACTGCGCTTGTAGACATGGGCCGCCGGGTCATCTCCAATAATATAGGTTGCCAGCGTGGCTTCCGAATTCGCAAAAACTTCCTTCAAACTGCTGCGAATTTCATCAGCAACCGGTTTTCCTCTGAGAACGAGCGTTCTTTTCAACTTGCATCCTCCTCATCAGCTACGCAGCCGGGATTGGCACAGCTTCACCGTTTCCTATCAGAAATTGTCTGTCAAAATGGAATCTGCATCCCATTACTGCGTCGGTTTATTTTACTACAAAGAAAGCAGCTATGGCAAACGGAGAAGGCCGGAAAGAATAGCTTTTCCACTCGGACCGCCGCTGGCAGCCGAGATACGAACTGCGGCAAGATTTACCAGTTTCTGGTTCGATTTCTCACCGTTTAGCTATCTCCGGTTCATTCCCCGGAAAACAGCTGCCCGCTAGCGGAACGATACGGTCACCGTGTCTCCCGCATGAAGTACCGTGCCCGGCGGAGGATCCTGCTTCCAGCTGATTCCGCTGCCCTCCGGTACCAGGAAAAGTCCGCCTCCGTAGAGGATTGTCTGTACCTGGCGGATGGTATAACCTTCCAGTTTCGGCAGTTTTACATTTCCTTCCTCGTCCGGCGTAAGTTCCGGCAGTTCAACAGGTTCAGGCTGATTCTTCAAAGTCAGGGATTCAACGGAAGGAAGATCCCGTGAATCACTCGGCTGTACGCCCTTGGCCACCAGGATCTGCTGCAGCGTGTCCTTAAAGATAGGCGCTGCAACCTGAGATCCGTAGAAAGCCCCCTGCGGGGAATCGAGCATAATCAGCATGGCATACTGCGGATGATCACTAGGTACAAATCCGACAAATGAAGCGATGTAAACACCGGGAATATAGCCTCCCTTGGGAGACAATTTTTCAGCCGTACCCGTCTTACCGGCAATTTTATAGCCTTTAATCTGAGCAGTCCTGCCGCCGCCTTCAGAAACTACTTTTTCCATCATATCCCGCATTTCTGCGGCTACTTCTTCACTGATGACCTGACGATCTACCTGCGGTTTAGTCTCTTCGATGACCTCACCGTTCGGCGCGATGACACGGCGCACCACATAGGGGCGCACCAGTTTCCCGCCGTTGGCAATCGCACAGATGGCACGAATCATTTGGAGCGGTGTTACGGCAATGCCCTGGCCGATAGCCATGGTAGCCACATCGGAAGGTACCATATCTTTCGGATCATAAAGGATGCCGCTCTGTTCACCTGGTACATCCGTACCCGTCGGTGCCCCAAAACCGAAACTCTTGGCATATTCCGTTTCTTTTTCACCGCCCAGCTTGAGGCCTAAGGCCGCCATACCGGTATTGATGGAAAACTTGATAACATCTTCAAATTTTATATGTCCTCTGCCGTGACCATCCCAGTTACGGATCCGGCGTCCGCCGACATCAATGGATCCCTGGTCGTCAAAGGGAGTATCCGGCGTGATAATGCCTTCCATCAGCCCGGCGCAGCCCATGATAGGTTTAAAGACAGAACCTGGTTCATAAATGATATTGACAGCCCTGTTCTTAAAGGCTTCCTGGTTGGCCTCACTGAAATCGTTCGGATCAAAGGTCGGCCGGCTGGCCATCCCCAGGATTTCCCCTGTATTCGGGTCCATCAGGATGGCAGCCGCACTGGCGGCCTTGGTCCGGGCAATAGCATCGTCCAGACTTCTTTCGAGGATAAACTGCATATTCGCATCGATTGTAAGTTCCACTGTGTTCATGCGGCGTGTAATGACCTCATTAAACCCGGATTTGCCGATGCGGTTGCCCTTAGCATCGAAGAAGTTGTTCTGTTTCTTTGGCTTGCCCTTGAGCACATCGTCCATGGACGATTCAATGCCTTCCAGTCCTTTGTCGTCCATACCGACAAAGCCGAGAAGCTGGGCCGCCAGTTTGTTCTTTGTATAATAACGTTTGCTTTCTTCCTGGAAATGGAAGCCTGTAAGCTTTTCTTCCTTGAGCATCTTTTTGACTTCCAGTTCTTCATAAGGATCCAGCATACGCTTGATCCAGACAAAGCGGAGATCCGGCGAACTGATACGCTCAAAAAGGTCATTTTCTTCCATCCCAAGAATTGGAGCCAGCTTTTGAGCCGCCACGCGGCGGGGATCACGAATGGGGGCTTTGCCGCCCGGGAAATTTTCCGGATTGTCGCGAACTTCCTGCGGGTCCACGTAGAGGGACTGGCTGATCATACTGACAGCCAGTTCTTCCCCGTTGCGGTCCACAATACTGCCGCGGGGAGAAACTTCCATATGTTCCCCGCTGATCTGCTCGACCGCTTTTTGCTGAAGGTTGGCCCGGTCAATAACCTGCAGATAGAAAAGTCGGCCTATAATTACGACAAGTACAGCTCCGACGACAAAAACAATATGACGAGCCCGGTTCTTGCCCTGACTGAGCAGTCCCTTGTCCGGTTCCAGTTTCAAAATCTTATTTTGGGGATGAAAATCTCCCCGTACACCCTCTTTTCTGAGAAAGGTCCGATATTCACTCGCTCCCGGATGATGCCAGCGGGGCACCGAATTCTTAGTTTCTTCCGGTTTCGTTTCTTTCTTCTTTCCCAGGTGCGGAAACTTCAGTTTCACCGTGACCACCTCCCGCCGGGACGTCTGTGTCCCACATAATGGGAATCATGATAGACCGGTACCGGTGGTTTCTTCGGTATTTCGGCCTCTTCACGGCGCACTTCATCCCTGTACACCGAAATAGCGAGGCCAATGGCAGCCAGACTCACAATCAGACTGGTACCACCGTAACTGATAAAGGAAAGGGGCACACCGATGACGGGGAGAATTCCCGTTACCATGGCCATATTAGCAAAAGCTTGTCCGACGACAAGGAAATTAACCCCCGTCACGAGAAGGAATCCGCTTCTATCCTGCGTATTCCGGCCAATATTGAAAATTGCAAGAGAGAGCAAAGAGAAGAGCAGAATCAGCGCCACTGCACCGATAAAGCCCATTTCCTGGCAAAAAATAGCAAAAGCAAAGTCCGTATGTGCTTCCGGCAGGTAGAAAAACTTACCGGATCCCATGCCCACCGGATCGCCGATAAGTCCGCCGCTGCCAATAGTCACGAATGACTGAACAGCCTGATATCCATAATTCTGGGCATCTTTCCATGGATCCAGCCAGACATAAATGCGGTTCAGTCGGTACGGAAACATCTTAACGGCCATGACGACAGCGGCTGCAAGCAGCAGAAATATCAATCCTATCTCCCATTTTTCCAGCCCCGCAAGGTAATACATGATGAGTATAAGTGCAAGAATAATTGCTGCAGTGCCCATATCAGGCTGGTGAAAAACGAGCGCTGCCGGAATCAACGTGGCAATCATGGGGACTGCTTTACGCGTCATAAAGAGAATAGGCGGCATCGTGTGTGAAAAGAGCTGGGGCCGGACTCCCTTGTCCATCATCTTGCCAAGCCAGGCGGCCCCCACAAGGATAATGGCCAGCTTGACAATTTCTGACGGCTGGAAGGAAAAATGTCCGATGATAATCCAGCGCTGGGCACCTTTGACCGACCGGCCCAGTACCTCTACCGCAAGCAGCATTACCAGGCAGAAACCATAGATGAGATGATCATGTTTCAGCCAGATATGATAATCCTTCCTGCCGAGAAAAATCATCACGGCAACGCCGATGACAGCAAAAATCAAATAACGAAACAAATAGTGGTAAGGCGACCCTGAAGCGGCAGCCATGACAAAGCTGGCGCTGAATACATTTATAGCCCCAAGGCCCATTAAAAAAAGCACAAAGGCCACCATAGCATCCTTAGGGTTATCCCAGATCAGGAAACGCTTACGCAACATCTTTTTCTAGCTCCTTTTCTATGTTAAAACACAATCTCACAGAAATTAATATTTTTGCCCAGACCACTGAAACGATCTTCATATTCCGTAGTAGCCTCATTCAAGATATCGGACTGATGAAGATCCCGTGTAAGAGCTACAATCTGCACGCCGAAATTATTAAATTCCTCAAGGGAAAAATCAAACAAATCATCATTATCCGTCTTAAAACGCAAATGACCATGCGGCTTAAGAATCTGTTTGTATTCCGCCAGGAACGTGTGGAAAGTCAGACGGCGCTTGGCATGACGGGCCTTCGGCCAGGGATCACTGAAATTGAGGTAAATCATATCCACTTCACCCGGCTCAAACCAGTCAAGCAAATGAGCAGCATCGGCCCGAAGCACACGGGCATTATCCAGTTTCTGCTCCCGCAGTTTCTTGACAGCATAGTAACACACATCCCGCTGGCTTTCCATCCCTAAAAATGCAATATCCGGATGCATTCCGCTGAGAGTGGCCAGAAATTTGCCTTTACCGCAGCCAATTTCCAGACGAATCGGCCGTCCGCCCATAAAAGCGGACCATTGTCCCTTATGTTCCTCCAGTCCCTCTTCCAGAAGTTCTTTGCCTGTATAAGCTTCCAGAGCCTGAGCCATCCAAGGTTTCTTTCTGAGTCTCATTACAATTTTCTCCCTATGATTTCTTGTTTATTCTAGTATAGGCTTCAATGCGCAGCGTATTCGTAAAACGAATTTCCGCAGGATTAAAAATCCCCTAAAATCACAGAAGATGCGTTTTGTCGTATTGCAAAGCGCATCTTCCCGACTTTTTCAGCCGCTTTTTATTTGTTTTTCTTAGGCCCTAAATCGTACTTCTTCAGGTACCGGTAAAGCGTAACACGGCTGACATCCAGCATCAGTGCCAGTTTACTGATATTACCGCCGGCCTGTTTCCAGGAAGCAATAAAGGCATCCTTATCATGTTTCCAGGACTTTTCAATGCGATGTTCACCCGGCAGCTTGATTTGATCAGCTTCGATTACGCTGCCCGCCGTATGGAAGAATGCCTGCTCAATAACACCCTGCAGCTGTTTGATGTTGCCGGGCCAATGGCACGTGTTAAGAAGCTGCATGGCTTCCTTCGAAAGGGTCTTAGCCGGCAGATTATGCCGTGCTGCCATTTCCGTAAGGATATGATTGGCAATGATTTCCACATCTTCCCCGCGTTCCCACAGCGGCGGAACACGGATTACCGTACCAATGACGAGTTCATAGAGGGCTCTGGAGAACAGGCCCTTATCAGTAAGCCGTTTCAAGTTAGAATCGCAGGCGGCGATGACCCGCACGTTGAATTTACGGCGGACGCCGGTTTCTTTATTGAGGACACCATTTTTCAGGGCATCTGCCAGTACATCGCCCAGGGCCGTCGGAAACTTCTCGATTTCATCCAGGAACAGTGTTCCTCCGTTAGCCAGTTCCAGACTGCCCGGCGTTACATGGCCGGCACCGTCATCGTGACCAAAGAATTCTTCTTCCAATTCTTTTTCATTGCCTTCGTGACCGCGGACCGTAATAAGTGGAGCCGCTGCCCTCGGGCTGGCCTGATGGATGCCATGGGCCAGACGCTGCTTGCCCGTACCCGGTTCACCCTGAAGAAGGATATTGTTATCGCCGCGGGCCACACGGGCTGCCTTATGCTGCAAAGCCAGGAACTCGCTGGAGTTACCGACCATGCTGTAGAGGCTGTACCGGGAGCTGTATCCCGTTGCGTGAGCAATGGTTGTTTTCAAATCCTCGATAGCCATCGTCACCACTACCACACTGTCGACACGGCCGCTGATGGTAACAGGCAGGACGCTCGTTACATCTTCATACGTACGATCCTGGGTAATCCAGGTAATTTCCTTGCGGACTGTTTTTTTACCTTCAAATCCCTTCTGAACAGGGATATGCTCATAATTCAGGAAGACATCTTCCAATTTTTCATGGCCGTCCAGACGTTTCCGGGCGCGTTCGTTACAGTAGCGGATGCTTCCGTCACGATTGACCCAGAACACGGCGGCCGGAATATCTTCTGCCATCAAGCTGCTGGCTTTCCAATATTCCAACATACTGAGATAATTTTCCAGTGAGTACTTCATCGTCATCAGAAGACTCAGCAGGATATCATAAGGGAGCTCGTTCTGGTCCAAAGAGAACATAGCCAGAAAATAGCGGGCTTCACCTTCTACACTGATTGGAGCGGAGCACGCATCACCGGAATGACATTCGCGGATCCACATTTCCGGGCCGAACATCAGGAAAGGTACATTGTGAGCGCGTGCCACAGAAAGACTGGAGGTACCTACATCCTCCTCCAGGACGCGCATGCCCTGGATATCTTCGATACTGCGCTGAAAAAACGGCAGAGCATAATTCTTCAGTACGTACCCATCTTCATCCACCAGAATCATGGAGAGGTTGTGGGAGTTGAAATACTGCTTGTTTTGTTCAAACAAGCCATCCACATAATGCAGCACATCACGGTGCAGTTCCAGTCTGCCGGCCAGTTCTTCCTGGCTCAGGCGTACGCCGTCTACCGGCATGGTTTCGTGGTTCAGCTGACGAGCGTCGCAGCGGCGCCAGGATTCGGCAACCCACGGATGCACGTTAGGATCGATAATGCCCTCATCAATAAACTTATTGTAATAACCTGTCAGTTTTTCTTTATTCCGCCGTTCCCTTATCATACAAATCAAGATCCTCCCTCATCATTTAGCGATATGATCTTTTTTTATCTACTGGGACGAGTACCCTCTTCGCCCCGTAATACCGTCTCTTCCAATAATCATCAGACAAACTGCACAGCTGGACGCCGCGAGAAGAAGTGGCATTCCAGAAAAGTCCGTTGCCGGCGTAGATACCGACGTGAGAAGCCCCCGGTTCATACGTCGTGAAGAATACCAGATCCCCGGGCTGCAGCTGACGCTGCGTCACAAAGAGCCCCTGCTGATACTGAAGATCCGCCGTGCGCGGCAGCTTCGCATTGTGTTTCTTGAATACATACTGCACAAAACCGGAGCAGTCGAATGCCCGCGGCGTCGTACCGCCGAAGCTGTATGGCACGCCTTTGTACTTGGAAGCCGTCTTGACGATATCTTTACCCCGGATACCGTGGATACCTTCCTTTTCAAAAGCCGCTTCGTTGATCCGGAAATAGGTGGTATCATCCACCTTACCCGTTACTTTCAGGTGGTGAGTCTGCTGGAAGGCGCGAACCTGACGTTCCGTCTCACGGGTATAGCGGCCCGTCTTCGGAGTCTTCATACCCAGCGTATTCAATTTGATTTGGACGGTTTTCACCTTCCAACCCTTATCCCCGACTTTCAAAGGCCGATTTTTCGTCGCTGCGAAACTGACAGACAGAGGCAGCGCAACGAATACGACCAGCATAGTCGTTAACGTTTTACGAATATTCATAAAAAGCCTCTTTTCTTTCAAATTACAACTTCTTCTTTTCGCAAATGACTCTCAATACTCCATGTTAGTATAAACTTCCCAATCCGTCAATTTTGACAAATGGGCAATGGCAGTTTTCAAATCCTGCAGCAGCTTCTCCTTATCCTGCGGCAGGGTTCCCTTCAGGTTGACATAGTTTGAAATGTGGTTGCTGCGTACGAGCGTATGGCGCCCTTCTGCGATATCGATGTGTGCCAGCATCTCATACGCCTCTTCAGCCAGTTCTTTTGGGGAAAGCAGTTCAAATTCGCCGTTCTCGTACTGTCTCAGCATTTCCGTACCTTTGTATAAGCGCAGGGTCAGAAAGCTCAGCATATCGGGAGAAATTGCGGACACTGCTTTTGCGGTCTCCAGGGCATGCTGATGGGTGCCTGCTTTGCCGCCAAGGCCGGCAATAACCATCATGGAAAGCTTCATGCCGCTGCGGACGACTTTCTGTCCTGCTGCAATGCTTTCCTCGGCAGTCACACCCTTTTTGATTTTACGAAGCAGTTCAGTATCACCTGTTTCCAGGCCAAAATACAACATTTTGAGACCCGCCTCCCGCAGTGTCCTGAGCTCTTCGTCACTTTTACGCAGGATATCCTTCGGTCCCGCATAAGAAGTCACACGCTGCAGATTCGGAAAAAGATTATAAAGCGCACCCAGAATCCGGAGCAGTTTTTCAGTAGGAAGCACGAGCGCGTCCCCGTCTGCCAGAAAAATCCGTCTGACCTGATTCTTGGCATAATGGGCCGCCATCGCAATCTGCCGGGAAATTTCCTGATCCGGGCAGACAGCAAAATCAACATCCTTATACATGGCGCAGAACGTACACTGATTATGGGCGCACCCCCGCGTTACCCGCAGAATAAAGCTATTAGCCTCACTGGGAGGACGAAAAACAGGCGTATCATAGTCATCGAAATAGAGTCCAAACATGGTCCCGCCCCTCCTCTTTATTGTAGCACTGGAAAATTCTTTCCAATATATTATGATAATGGCTCATTTATGGGAACAAACCACACACTTATATAGACATATGTGCATTGTGTTAATTATTATAAACTATTTTACACTTTTTTACACCAATTTTTGTAACGTTTTTGAAAAATATTTTCCTTTATTAATTATCGCTTATCTACAATTTTACTAACGTCTAATACTTGTTTTTTATTACCTAACAATATATAATTTTATTTTGAAGTTGACACATGAAAGGTTAGAGGTGAACTACATGTCTGCACAAGAAGCAACTTTTGTGGGTGGTGTCGCAGTACCTCCCAGCAAGTCCTTAACCGACAAGGTGGCCATTACTAAATGTCCCGCCCCTGACATGGTGTATATTCCCCTATCCCAGCACATTGGCAAACCGGCAACTCCGGTTGTCAAACCTGGTGATAAGGTAACGCTCGGTCAGGTCATCGGTGAGGCAGGCGGTTTCGTCAGCACGAATATCCATTCCAGCGTCAGCGGTATGGTTATGAGACTGGAAAATCGCTACAGTCCAAACGGGTTGATTTCCCAATGCGTAGTCATTAAGAATGACAAACAGGATACCCTGTGTGACACGATTAAAGACCGCGATGACAGTGAAATCACTCCCGATCTCATCCGCCAGGTATTACGGGATGCCGGCGTAGCCGGTATGGGCGGTGCAACCTTCCCGACCGCTGTCAAGTATGCGCCTCCTAAAGAAGGGGCTCGTCCGATTGACACGGTAGTCCTGAACGGTATCGAATGTGAACCGTTCGTAACATGCGACCATCGTACCCTGCTTGAGTACCCGGATGAAATCATCCAGGGCCTGAAGTACTTTATGATGGCCTCCGGCGCAAAGAAGGGCGTTATCGGCATCGAAGACAACAAGCCCGATGCCATTGCCCTGATGAAAGAAAAAGTCGCCAATGAACCGAACATCGAAGTCTGCGTATGCGCTGAAAAGTATCCGCAAGGTTCTGAAAAGCATTTGATTTACGCAGCTACGGGCCGTACGGTTCCTGACCGCGGGCTTCCTGCCGATGCCGGCGTTATCGTAGATAACGTGGGAACGGCTGTGGCCTGCTACCGTGCTGTGAAGAAGAACATCCCGATGGTGGAAAGAGTCGTTACCATCAGCGGTGACGGCGTCAAGAAGCCGGGCAACTACATTGTCCGTCTGGGTACGCTTTACAGCGATGCCATCAACCTGGCAGCCGGTGGTCTTGAAGGTGAACCCGGCAAGATTATTTCCGGCGGTATGATGATGGGCTTTGCCGTCAACTCTCTGGATTATCCGATTACCAAAGGTTCCGGCGGTCTGCTCGTATTCAACAGCAAATCTCCTTTCGCCGTTTATGTAGAACCCGGTCCCTGCGTACACTGCGCACGCTGCGTAGATGCATGCCCGATGAGACTGGAACCGACGGAAATTGTACAAGCCGTCAAGAAGCAGGATTGGGACGAAGCAGAAAGATTCTACTGCCACGCCTGCATCGAATGCGGTTCTTGTGCATTTGTCTGCCCGGCACACATTCCTCTGGTCCAATACATCCGTATGGGTAAGCAGTTTGTCAGAGGAAAAGGTGACGGCGGTCACAACCCGTTCTATAAACTGAGTAAATAAATAACGCGAAAGGACTGGATATAAACTATGGAACCTATCAAAGAGCCAAAGCCGATGGTTCTCGTTTCCTCTTCCCCGCATATGCATTGCGGGCTGACCATCAGCAAGTCCATGAAAGAAGTGATGCTGGCCCTGGTACCTGCAGTTCTCGCTTCTATCTATTATTTCCGTATGAATGCAGTGATTGTGATGGTCACTTGCATGATTTCTGCAATCGTATTTGAAACATTAGCAAATAAGGTCATGGGTAAGCCCAATACGATCAGTGATGGCTCTGCCGCTCTGACCGGTCTGCTGCTGGCTATGTGCCTGCCCCCGACCTTCTCTCCCCTGTTCGCCGCAATCGGCAGCTTCTTTGCCATCGTTATCGGCAAGGCTGTGTTCGGCGGTCTGGGCTGCAACATCTTCAACCCGGCTCATATCGGCCGTGCCATCCTGCTGGCATCTTTCCCTCAGCAGATGACCACCTTTATTTCTCCGGTAGACGGCACGACGGCTGCTACGCCGCTGGCTGTCATGAGAGCTACTGAAACAATCTGGCAAAGCGGCGGTGCCGCTGCTGCCGCCAAGCTCCCCGATCTGGGTGCCCTGTTCATGGGCAATGTCGGCGGAAGCCTCGGTGAAACCTGTGTACCGGCCCTTGTTCTTGGCGGTCTGTACCTCATCTACAAGAAACTTATCGATTGGCGCATTCCTGTCTTCTATCTGCTGACAGTAGCCATCCTGACCGGCATTTACGGTGCCGTTATGGGGTATCCTTCCGTCTTCCCGCTGTACCATCTGTGTGCCGGCGGCCTGATGATTGGTGCTTTCTTCATGGCTACTGACTGGGTAACTTCCCCGATCACCAGAAAAGGCAAAATCATCTATGCTATCGGTCTGGGCGTCCTGACCTCTCTGATTCGTCTGCGTGGCAGCTACACCGAAGGTGTCTGCTACTCTATCCTGATGATGAACATGGTCACTCCTATGATTGACCGTTTCGTACGGAATGTATCCTTCGGAGGAGGTCAGAAGAAATGAGTAACCTCTTTGTTAAATACACGGGCATCCTGGCCGTCATCTGCGGCGTCAGCGTAGGTCTGGTCGCAGCCGCAAACGAAGGCACCAAGGATACCATTGCTAAAAAACATCAGGCAGATGTTCTTGCCGCTTACAAAGTTGTTCTTCCTGACGTTGGTGAACTGAAAAAACTGCCGGCTCCCGGCGGTCTTATCACTGACGTGCAGCAATCCACTAAGTCCGGAAAAGTCAATGGTTACATCTACACCGTAACCCCGAGCGGCTACGGCGGAAAAATCACCATCATGCTTGGCATCTCCAAGGACGGAGACAAAATGACCGGTATCAAAATCATGAGCCACAGCGAAACCCCTGGTCTGGGTGCCAAGAGCACGGACCCTGCATGGCAGGAGCAATTCAAGGGTAAACCTATGAAAGATGCTCTGGTTGTTACCAAACAAGATCCTGCTAAACCGAACGATGTCAAAGCCATCACGGCGGCCACCATCACCTCCAGAGGCGTTGTCTCCGGTCTGAATGCGGCCCGTGAGGACTACATGAAGAACCATGCTGGCGGAAAGGAATGATTGATATGCTGCATGAATTAACTAAAGGTATCATCAAGGAAAACCCGTTGTTCGTTCAGCTGTTAGGTGTATGTCCTTCACTGGCAACGAGTACTTCCCTGACAAACGCAATCGGTATGGGCTGTGCCTTTACCTTCGTACTGTTTTTCACCAACATGATCATCGCTGCCATCCGGAAACTCATCCCGGACCAGATCCACATTCCCTGCTACATCGTAGTTATTGCTTCCGTAGTAACTGTACTGGAAATGCTGATGAACGCTTTTGTTCCGGCGCTGTATGCAGCTCTGGGCGTATTCGTTCCTCTGATCGTTGTTAACTGTATCGTTCTGGGTCGTGCCGAAGCTTTCGCCTGCGACCATGGAATTGTTGCTTCCGCACTCGATGCTATCGGCATGGGCATTGGCTATTCCTTCGCTCTGTGCTGCATCGCTTTCTTCCGTGAACTGATTGGTTCCGGCAAACTGTTCGACCATGTCGTTCTGCCTGCATCCTATCAGCCTATCCTGATCTTCATTCTGCCGGCCGGTGCATTCCTTACCATGGGCTTTGTATTCGCCGCAGTTAACTACTTCAAGGAAAGAGGTGCTCATTAATGAACGGTACTTTTGGCATTCTCTTTAGTTCCATCTTCGTTTCCAACATCATCTTGTCCCGGTTCCTTGGTATGTGCTCCTTTCTGGGCGTGTCCAAGAACTTCAAGAACTCTGTAGGGATGAGCGCCGCAGTATCCTTCGTAATGCTGCTGGCTACCATGCTTTCCTACGCTTGCTACCACCTGCTCCTGGTTCCGTTCCATCTGGAATATTTGAAGACCCTGGTCTTCATCCTGGCCATTGCTACGCTGGTACAGCTGGTTGAAATGTTCATGAAGAAAGCAATGCCTGCCCTGCATAAGGCAATGGGTATTTACCTCCCTCTGATCACCACCAACTGCGCTATCCTGGGTATTGCCCTGATCAACGTAGAAAGCAATTACAACTTCATCGATTCCTGCGTGAACTCCATCGGTACTTCCATCGGTTATACGATGGCTATCCTGCTGTTCTCCTGCATCCGTGAACGTCTGAACGAAAAGGCCCTACCCAAGTGCCTGCAGAACCTTCCTATTGCTTTGATCACTGCCAGCTGCATGTCCATCTCCATGATGGGAATGAGCGGTATCCATTGAGTTAGGAGCTGAACACTATGATTATAACTGCTGCTATTCTGGTCGCAGTACTGGGCGGTGTCTTCGGTCTGGTACTGGCCACGGCCAGCAAGAAATTTGCCGTTGAAGAAGATCCCCGTATCGGGCAGATCGTCGGCCTGCTGCCTGGCGCCAACTGTGGCGGCTGCGGCTACGCCGGCTGCGCTTCCATGGCTGATGCGATTGTTTCCGGCAAGGAACCGGGTGCTGTAAAATGCGCTGCCTGCTCCGCCGAAAACAAAAAACAAATTAAAGCCATCATGGGCCTGGATGAAGGCGACGACGAAAACGCTGTCCGCATGATTCCGCGCCTGCACTGCAATGGCTGCGTAGTAAACCGTAAACCGATTGCTAACCGCGAAGGCATCAAGAACTGCTACGTAGCAGCTGCTACTTTCGGCGGTTCCCTGAAATGCAACTTCGGCTGCTTCGGCTTCGGTGCCTGCGCTGACGCCTGCAACTTCGGTGCCCTGTCGATCGGTAAAAACGGCCTGCCTGTTTTTGACTATGACAAGTGCGTTGGCTGCGGTGCCTGCTCCAAGGCCTGCCCGCAGCTCCTCATTGAAATGCAGAAAGCTACCAACAAAGTTCTGGTTCAGTGCAACAACCGTGAAAAGGGTAAAGCTGCTATGACCAACTGCAACGTTTCCTGCATCAGCTGCGGTATCTGCGCCAAGACCTGCCCGAAACAAGCTATCACCATTGAAGATGGCGTGAACGGCAGTATCCCTGTTATCGACTACGACAAGTGCGTTGGCTGCGGTCTCTGCACTATGAAGTGCCCGCGCAAGTGCCTTGTCAAAGTGGTTCCTATCGAAGGCGGCAAAGTTGTCGTCAAGAATCCGGTTGCTGCCGGATGCCAGTCCTGCAAACTTGCTGCAAGCTGCCCGTCCAAGGTATCTGAACCGGAACCTTCCGTACAGCCGAGAGAACTGCCGAAGAAAGCCCCTGCCGCTAAACCGGCACCCGCTGCCAAACCGGCTGTAGACCCTGCAGCGACTGCACAGCCGACTCAGGCTGCCCAAGCACAACAGAGTCAACAACAATGAACCACATCATAAAAAAGAGTTTTATACTTCTTTTAAGCAGCCTGCTTCTGCAAGGCTGCTTTTTTCAAGAGAAAAAACATGAAGATACCCGGTTTGTCATGGATACCATCGTTTCCATCCAGACGACCGGTAAAGACGAAAAAGCGCTGACCGAAGCAACGAACAATGCTTTTACGCTTTTCCAGACGATTGCTGATGAAACGGATTCCTACACGGCCCAGGGCGATGATATGCTTTATGCCATCAACAGCAGAGCGGGACAAGGCCCGCAAAAAGCAGCACCTCACCTCTACGACCTTTTAAAAATGCTGCAGCCTCTGCATCACGAGGACGCAATCAGTCTCACCCTGGGGCCTGCTATTTCGCTGTGGAACCGCCATAAAGAAGCGGGTACCGTACCGACTAAGGAAGAAGTCGCTGCGGCCCTCGATGCATCGCAAAAAGGGCACTATGAACTCTCTGATGATCAAAAGACCCTGACACTTGCTGCCGGTACGCAGCTCGACCTGGGGGCTGTAGCAAAAGGGTACGCGGTGGAACAAGTATCTCAGGAACTTGCCAAAGATAAGAACATCACTTCCGCTCTTATCAATGCCGGCGGCAACATCAAAGTCATCGGCAAAAAGCCGGACGGCAAGCCCTGGCGCATCGGCGTTCAGGACCCGGCTGATGCGGAAAAACTGCTTGGTACCCTGACCGTACCCTCCGGTACTGCCATTGCCACGAGCGGCGATTATCAGCGCTACTATGAAGTGAACGGCATCCGCTACCATCACATTCTCGATCCCAAGACCGGATGGCCGGCCCGCCATGCCCACGCCGTAACGGTTGTGACTAAATCCGCGGCCATGTCAGACTATTATTCAACCATGCTATTTGTCATGACACCGGACGCGGCCATGAAATTTGTCGACGCAACGCCTGATCTTGAAATGATCTATGTGGCTGCCGACGGTACCATTACCGTATCATCGGGACTGAAAGATTCTTTCAAGCAAGGCAGCTAGGAGAAATTACCTATGAGAAAAAGCGACAAACGGCTCATTGCTATCCTTGCCGTCTTCTGCGCAGCAGCCTGGCTGGCGCTGCGCGGCAGCGCAGGCAAAGAGCAAAAAATCCTGATTGTCCAAAAAGAACAAAAAGTAGTCCAACGCATCGATCTCAGCAAAGTAACCTCGGAAAAAAAGCTGCCCCTCGCCGTGGATGACGGGCAGCTGGTATTGCAGTATGATCAGGAAGGAGCACGCGTCCTTTCTTCCCCCTGTCCCGATAAAGTCTGCATCCATCAGGGCAAAATCACGCGCGGCGGTCAAACCATCGCCTGCGTCCCTGAAAAAATCCTGATTACGCTCACTACAAACGACAAGGAAAAGGAGAATGCGAATGACGCCATCGTCCGGTAAACTAACGACCCGGGATATTACCCAGTTGGGAGTCCTGCTGGCCGCTGCCATTGCCCTGCGTCTTGTAGAAATGGCATCCGGTTACCTGCTGCCCATTCCCGGCTTCCGCTTAGGTCTTGCCAACTGTGTCACGATCATCGTCCTGTACCTGTACGGGACAAAACGCGGTGCCCTCTTTTTAGCGACGCGCATCCTGATTACAGGCCTTTTGTTTACAGGCCTTTTCACACCGGGCTTTCTGATTGGTCTCGGAGGTGCAGTTCTTAGCTTCCTAGCCATGGATGCAGCCATTCGCAGAAATTGGTTTTCAGCAGTTGGTGTCGGTGTACTGGGAGCCTTCACCCATAACTGCGGCCAGTTAATTGTGGCTATGTTTTTGATGAGAACGACAGCAATTATTACCTACCTGCCCGTCCTTATCGCCATCGGCATCCCGACCGGCCTCTTTACAGGGACCCTGGCCGGAATCTTTCTGAAACGTGTCTCTAAGGGAGGTACCCGTCGTGGCAGATCCAAAAAAAGAAGAAGTACTCGCTAATCTTGCTCGTGAATTGGAGGATTGTGCAGCCTGCCACCTGCGAGGCGAATGCATCGCCCCTGTAGGCTGGTTCGGTGCGGCCGAAAGCCCCCTCGTCATTGTGGCCGAAGGCCCCGGCGGCGTCGAGGACAGCTACGGCTGCCCCCTGATCGGGCCGAGCGGCCAGCTGCTCGATAAAGCACTTTGGTCCGTCGGCATCACGCGGGATCGGGTGCTGACGACTAACGTCATCAAATGCCGGCCCACGGGCAACCGTACACCTACCATCGAAGAAGCAGACTTTTGTGCCAAGCGTTTCCTGTACAAGGAACTGGATTGTCTGCAGCCTAAAGTGATTGTGGCACTAGGCAACGTCGCCCTGCATTATTTGCTGGGACCGGATGCCCGCATTTCCAGGGCGCGCGGCTGCTGGTTCAAAACCTATCAAGGCTTTGATACCATCGCAACCTATCACCCATCCTATCTCCTGCGGCTCCATGGCCAGGCCCAGACAGCCGCCAAGTGGGACGTCTTCCATGATCTCCAGGCAGCCAAGGCAAAGGCCCTGGAAGCAGTTCCGAATTATCAATTTAAATCAGAAAAGCCTTACCCGTTCTTTGAACATTTGACGAGAAGACATGCATAAAAAATAGGCTGTGAAGAAATGAATTTTTATTCTTCACAGCCTATTTTTCGCTGTCCGCATTCCAGCCGTCCGCTGTCCGCCCATGGAAGCAAAATGACCAAGACATTTTGCTTTGAACTTAAAAAATAAAACCTGAAATTTAGACTAACTCCTAAATTTCAGGCTTTATTTCATATTTTACTTATTGTACTAGCCACTGGCCACTGACCACTAATCCTAATCACTGACCACTTAGTGATTCCTTCCCGGGTTGCGGATTTTTCATTCATAGTATGCTAAAATATTTTTAATCAATCCCCGGCAACAGCAGCCGGCAGCGGAAGGAGACGTGCGTGATGCTCTGGAAAGAAATGGTCCTGATTTATCTGGGCTGGGGACTCAACTGGGTCGTCATGAAACTGGCGGCCGGCTGCTTCCCTCCGGCTTTCTACGTATCGGTCCGCTTTGGACTGGGAGGCGCCGTGCTGCTGCTCTTTGGGATGCTGAACCATTATCCCCAGCCGGAACGCAAATGCTGGCCCTGGATTGTGGCAGCGGGCATTCTGCAGGTCACGCTGTGCAACCTGGCCGTCCAAATCAGTATCAAAACGCTGGACGCCGGCATGGTTTCCGTGCTGAACTATAGTATGCCGCTATGGGTTTCACTCCTTGCCTATTTCTTTCTTGGCGAATCCCTTTCCTTCCGCAAAATCGGCGGCATCCTGCTCAGTTTTGCCGGCCTCGCCATACTGATGGGTGTCTCCGCCTCCGGTGACTTATCTGCCCTGCTACTCGGTCTTTTGAGCGGTGTGCTGTGGGCCGGAGCCAATATTATCTACAAACTGAAAATGACCGGTCAGAACATGCTAACTGTCACAGGCTGGCAGATGAGTTCCGGCGCCGTGCCGCTCTTTTTATATTATCTTCTCACTCCGCAGGAACCGGTCATCTGGAACTTCACGGCCGTCTGGACGCTACTCTTCGGCATTTTCATTCCTTCTGCCTACATCCAGTATTTGTGGAACATCGTACTGCGTCATGCCGAAGCCGGCAAAGCCTCAACCGCCCTGCTTGCAGTTCCTGCCGTCAGTGTCGCCGGCGGCATCATCTTCCTGGGCGAAATCCCAACCCTGCAGACTCTGATTGGCATGATCATGATTATGGCCGGTATCGTCATTGTGGAAACGGAATAGTCAGGTCTTCCAGTACGAAAAGCGTGTCTTTGCCATATTGCTCGACGAGTGTTTTAGATATGCAATGGGTCACAATTGCTTCATCAAGGAATTATATCTTTTGTCAAAATCCAATATTTAAGAAAGTGAGGCGGGCATTCCACCCCACCGCCCAAAGAGGCGGGAGTATCCTGCCCGTATTTAGATGAAAAAATTCGTTATACTTTTACTGCTTCTGCTGACAGCTGCCGGCAGCGGCTGTCATACTTTGCCGAAGGAAAAGACCGCGGCGCCTCCCGGCACCGTTCCGGAGACCTGGGACGATAAAGCGGATAAGGCAGTGTCCGCGATGAGCGCTCGTCAAAAAATCGGGCAGCTGCTGATGATAGGAGTTTCCGGTTCCCACCTGGATGAAGAGACACGGGTGATGCTGAAGGAATATCCTTTCGGCAATGTAATCTTATTTGACCGCAACCTGAAAAATCCCGACCAGGTCCGCACACTCAATCAGGAGCTGAAAAAGACGATGAAAAACACCAGCGGCGGACTGCAGCCATTCGTTGCCATTGATCAGGAAGGCGGCTATGTCAGACGCATGAAGAATTATCTGCCGGCTATGCCTTCAGCCCGCGCCCTGGGGCAGACTTCTCCTGAACAGACAAAGCAGTGGGCCGTAAAAACCGGCGGTTCCCTTCGAAATCTTGGTTTTACTTTGAACTTTGCGCCCGTCGTGGATTTGAACAGTGCTAAAAATCGTTCCTACGGAAGTACGCCGCAGCAAGTCGTTCCGTATGCCAAAGCCGCGATTGACGGCTATTCTTCCGTGGGCCTTTCCACCTGCCTTAAGCATTTTCCCGGCATTGGCAAAGTTCAGACCGATCCTCATGACGACGGGGATGTCGTGACGCTGACCCGTGAGGAACTGAACCAGGAAGACGGCAGACCCTTTCGGGAACTCATTTCCCAGACACATCCGGAGTACACCTATGTGATGGTTTCCAATGTTACCTTTCCTCAGCTGGATGCCCGCCAACCGGCCTGTCTTTCTGCGGCTGTCATGAATACGCTGCTGCGCGGCACCTATCATTATGAGGGAATTATCCTGACGGACGATATGGAAATGGGCGCGATGGCCAAGCATTATGCTTTTTCTGAAATGGGTGTCCGTGCCGTAGAAAGCGGCGCTGATATCGTTCTTGTCTGCCATGATTATGACCATATGAAAGAGGTCTTTGATGGACTTCTGTCAGCTTACGAAAGCGGCAAAATTGATAAAGCACGAGTGGATGAAGCTGTTCACCGAGTCGTTCGGACGAAGTTATTCCTGGCTGAGAAGGAAGCAGGAAGCTTCTGATATTCTTTTCGGGTATTTAAATTTTCCTGTGGTCGGCCCTCCAAACCGACTGTGGTGTACCCTTTATCAAAATTGTGGTTTGCTTTAAATATTTTTGTGGTGGGTGCTTTCCAAAAATTGTGGTTTTGACACCATTTAAAGCAAATTCAAAGCCGGACTCAAAGCAGCATATGCTGCTTTGAGTCCGGCTTTTTACCCATTATAATGGAAATGTCCTCCTTATTGAAACAATACAAAATTCTGTTTCTTGCTTTTGTAAAATCGCGAGTATTAATCAGTGTCTCAGACACTGAAAGCATCAAATACAGATCAACTAGAACAACGACATTATCGAGGGTAACAGTGATAAGCTTCTGAATCTAAGTTGTTTTTACGTTAAAAATTTTGAAATAAACTGCTCTAACGACATTTGTTTTACCTCCTAATTAGAAATAGAAGTTCAAGCGCTTCTATTTTAATGGAAGAGGTTTCTTTATATTTTCAGACTAATTTTCCCGCCTGCCTTTAAAACGCAAAACCACAGCTTCGTTAAAGGTATGACCACAGGATAATTTAAAGCAAACCACAGAAATGCTATAGGTCAGTACCGACCACAATTTTGTTTAAAGGGGTGACCACACCACAGTTTATCTTAGACTCCTTTCTTTTCTAAAGCAATATTCCTGCGAATACAAAAATCCCGTACGGAGCAAAATCATTCCGTACGGGATTTTGTTTTTCCGCTGGTCGCCGGTTGCTGGCCGCGGGTCGCTCGTGGAAGAAAAATTGCCAGGGCATTTTTCTACGAATTTATAAAAATAAAGCCTGAAATTTAGGTTAAGTACTAAATTTCAGGTTTTATATCATATCTTACTTGAATCAAAAGCTTTAACACTCTGCTGCGGGCTAGGCTAAATGCCATATGCTAAAAGCCAAAAGCGCTTTTTATTTTTTCACAGCCCCCTTGCGCCGTTAAAATTTCTGTCAGAATTATGTTACAATGGAAGATGGGAAAATAGCAGTACTTTACCCTTTGCTGACTTGTATTTGCTGGTTTCAAAAAGGAAGTGTTACCATGGCGATTTTAGCTGCTTTTGTTGTTCCTCATCCCCCGATTATCCTGCCGGAAATCGGACGCGGTGAAGAAAAGAAAATTGCGCGTACTACGGAAGCGTATCGTCAGGTCATGAAAGCTGCGGCTGAATTAAAGCCGGATACCCTTGTCATCACAAGCCCGCATGCCGATGCCTATCTGGATTATCATCCCATCTCACCGGGCCGGGAGGCATACGGCGACTTCGGTCAGTTCCGCGCACCTCAGGTCAAAATCCACGTAACCTACGATGAAGAGCTGGCCAAAACGATTGCCAAGGCCTGCAAGGAAAAAGAAATTCCTGCCGGACTCGAAGCTACGCGTCATGATGAGCTCGACCACGGCACGATGATTCCGCTTTATTTCTTCCGCCAGTTCATGCCGCTCGATCAGGTCAAAGTCGTCCGTATCGGACTCTCCGGGCAGTCTGCCGGCGAGCATTACCGCCTGGGCAAAACGATTGCCGAATGTGCGGATAAGCTGAACCGCCGGGTCGTCTTTATCGCAAGCGGCGACTTATCCCACAAGCTCAAGGAAGATGGGCCCTACGGATTTGCCCCGGAAGGCCCTGTTTTCGACCGTGACTGCATGGATGCCATTGCCCGCGGCGATTTTCTGGCCCTTCTTACAATGGATCACAGTCTCTGCGAACGCGCGGCCGAATGCGGTCTCCGCTCTTTCTGGATTATGACGGGGGCGCTTGACCGCAAAGCCGTAAGCACGAAGGTGCTTTCCCACGAAGACGTCTTCGGTGTCGGCTATGGTGTCGCTGCCATCACCATCAAGGGTGATGATCCGGAAAACAACTGGTATGAACAGCTTCACGATGTCATGTTTCACCGCCGGGAAATCCGGAAAAACAATGAAGATCCCTACGTAAAACTGGCGCGCCGCAGCGTAGAGACGTATGTCAGGACCGGCAGCCCTGCTTCACTCCCGGATAATCTGCCGCCGGAAATGCTGACCGCCCGTCACGGTGCTTTTGTCAGCCTGCACCTTTACGGGCAGCTGCGCGGCTGCATCGGGACAATTTCGCCCGTGAGGAAGAATGTGGCTCAGGAAATCCTCTACAATGGGATATCCGCCTGCTCCCAGGATCCACGCTTCTATCCGGTACGGCCCGATGAGCTGCCGGATCTGGAATACAGCGTCGATGTGCTGGAAGACCCCGAACCCATTGCCGGTCCGGAAGCTCTGGACGTTAAGAAGTATGGTGTCATTGTCCAGGCTGCTTCTGACAGCCGCAGAGGGCTTCTCCTGCCTGATTTGGATGGCGTTGACACAGTTGCTAAGCAAATCAGTATCGCTCGTCAGAAGGGAAATATCGGGCCGAAAGAACCGATCAAGCTTTGGCGGTTTACGGTCACAAGGCACCATTGAATTTTTGATTGTCATCGGCTGACGGTCATGGTACCTGTTAAAAAAGCTGCCCGGTGCCCATGACCTGCGTCTTTTGAAAGGGATGATGATATGGCTGATACAGAGACACTTACCTGCCCGCTCTGTTTCCATCACTGCAAACTGGCTCCCGGTGCCGTTGGCTTCTGCCGGACCCGGGCTAACCTCGATGGGCAGATTAAATCGATAAATTACGGTAAGATTACCAGCCTCGCTCTTGATCCCATCGAAAAAAAGCCGCTCGCCCGCTTCCATCCTGGTTCCTTTATTTTATCCGTCGGCAGTTTCGGCTGCAATCTGCGCTGTCCTTTCTGTCAGAATCATACCATTTCCCAGGCCGGCCCCGAGGCCTCACAGCTGGTGGCCACCCCGCAGGAACTGGCCGATCTGGCGGAAGAGTACCACATCAAGAGCCATAATCTGGGGCTTGCCTTTACGTACAACGAACCGCTGATGAGTTTCGAATTTGTCAAAGAAACAGCCGCACTGCTCAAAGCAAAGAATCTCATCGTCGTCCTCGTGACGAACGGCTGTCTGGAGCCGGATAAGTTCCGCGAGCTGCTCCCTCTGGTCGATGCCATGAACATTGATCTCAAGGGATTTACACAGGAATTTTACGACTGGTGCCACGGAGATCTCGCATCGGTCAAAGAAAACATCAAGGCCGCCTATTATGCCGGCGTCCACGTCGAAGTGACGACCTTGGTCATCCCGGGCAAAAATGACAGTCTGGAAGATATGAACCGGGAGGCCCGGTGGCTTTCCCTGCTGTCTCCCGATCTGCCGCTCCATCTGTCTCGCTATTTCCCGCGCTGGCACTGCAGCATCCCCATGACACCGGACCAGACCCTCATGGCACTCAAGGAAGAAGCCACTAAATATCTGCACTTTGTCTACCTGGGCAACTGGTAACTGCCCGCACTGCGCCGCCCTTTTCCCACTCAATTCCCACCCCGCATCCCAGTCCAATCGGAGGAATTTATATGAACACCAATCCCAATCCTTTATTCGAAAAACGCATGCGCTACGCAGACGCAAGAAAAAATCATATGACACCGGAAGAAAGCCTTCTGTGGGAGCATTTTCTCAAAAAGCATCCCGGCCGTTTCCACCGCCTTACGTGGATTGAAGGCTGCTTTGCCGAATTTTATTCTCCCTCCCTGAAAGTTGTGATCGAAATCAATGCCAAAAAGCACGATTTTCAAAGAGGTTCGACACCGGCCGCCCAACGGACCAGATCATTCGGAAAGAAGGGCATCGCGGTCATTCATCTGCCCAGGAAAGCGCTGCGGACGGAAACTTTTGCCCGCCTTTGCAGTGCCCTTGAAGCGAAGCTTCGCAGCCGGAATGCAGACATAAAACGGGCTATGTCAGAGGCAAACAAATTCAGCAAAGCCAGTTCATAAAAGAAAACGGTCTTATGAGCGTGAAATTTGCCCCAGGAGCGTAATTTTCCTATTCTGTGACAGTAAGGTAGTTCTTAGTTAAAATTCTGTTTATACGTGAAATTTATAAAGGGACTGTGAAATAATGCACATGCATTATATTCACAGCCCCTTTTACGCAGGTCGCCGGTCGCTGACCGCGGAGCGCCCTTTGAATCAAAAGTTTTAACACACTGTGGCAGAGAAGACTATATGCCATAGGCCAAAAGCCAAATGCGCCTTTTTTCGCAGCCTGCCTGTTAAAACATCTGTATAAACACCTGGCCAAATAGACGTCCGAGACAAGCCGAGGACTCTATTTGGCCAGGTGCTTTTTATGCTTCCCCAAATATTTCTTCCAGCACATCGCAGCCGGTCCGATAGGCCGGGATGCCGCCAATCGTCATGGACTGTGCTACCGTGGCATAAAGTTCTTCCCTCGTGGCCCCGGCTTCCAGTGCCATCCGGCCATGCGTCCGGATGCCCCTTTCATAGCGCAGTGCGCACGCCATGGCAAGCATGATAAGCTGCTTATATTTAGGCGGAATCACGTCATTATCGCTCAGTTCGTTTCTCCAGGCCTGAACCTTCGTATAGAGTTCAGGATTTTCCTGTTCCATCAATCTCCAATGATAGGCTTGTTTTTTCTCCATGCTATTAACTCCTGATATGATATTTTTTCTGCAAAAATTCTTTTCCCACCTGAGGGAATAGAGCATATGTCAATACATCTTCCTCGCTGCGGGCAAAAGCGCGGCTTTCCGCAACTGCCTTATCCCATCCGGGAGGAATCAGATCGGCCGGGCGGCACGTCAGCGGCTGCTGCCCATCCTTCAAAATCATTTTTTTCAAGGTTTCCGACACAGGTCCCGGTGCTTTTCCGTATTTCCCCATGACATAGTCCTTGATTTCTTTCATGATAACTTTATAGCGTTCGCCGCTCATGACATTCATCGTGGCCTGGGCACCGCACATCTGGGAGAAAGGTGTTCCCAGCGGCGGATAGCCAAGGTCACGGCGTACATTCACGACTTCTTCCAGCACCTGCGGCAGTTTATCGAGTGCCTTCATATCGGCCAGCTGCGATTCCAGATTGGACCGCATCCCACCGGGAATCTGGTGCCGGACGACGTTGATATCGACGCCTTTCAGCTTTGTTTCATACTTGGGGTGACTGGCCCTGACCAGCTTCAGATAATCCGAAATCGGCGTCAATTTTGTATAATCAAGTCCCGTATCGCGCTCCGTTCCCTGCAGCATCGCAATCATGCTCTCGGCGCAGGGCTGGCCCGTCCCCAGTGCAAATGCGGCTGTATCCACATCCACGACATCTGCTCCGGCCCGGATGACTTCCCAATAGGTGACATCTGTCATACCGCCCGTGCAGTGAGCGTGATAGTGCACCGGCAAATCAAAATTTTCTTTAAGTGCCTTGACCGTTGCCGCAGCTGCCCGCGGCGTAATCATACCGCCCATATCCTCCAGATGCAGTGCCGTCGCTCCGACGTCTACGTAGTCCTGCGCCGTTTTGACAAAGGACTCTATCGTATGAACAGGGCTGGACGTGAACTGAATGTTGGCTTCGACCTTTTTCCCGGCCTTCAAGGCAGCTTCCGCCGCCCGGCGCACGTTGCGCACATCGTTCAAGCCATCGAAAATCAGGAAGATATCGATTCCGTCTTCAGCAGCTTTCGTAACAAATTTATCGACGATATCATCCGGATACGGTGCATACCCCAGGAGGTTCTGTCCGCGCAGCAGCATCCTGAGCGGAGTCCTGGTGCAGTACTTCTTGATTGTCTTGAGCCGGTCCCAAGGGTCTTCGTTCAGAAAACGAATGCACGCGTCAAACGTAGCACCGCCCCACACTTCCAGTGCCGCAAAGCCAAAATGATCCAGCGGCTGCAGTACCGGCAGCATTTCCTGCGTCGTCATACGGGTGGCAATGCAGGCCTGCTGTCCATCACGTAAATCACAAGATACGAGCTTCACAGGATTTTTCATTTTTACGTTCCTTTCAGCACAAGATCCCCTATTTACTTATTCGGCAAAAGTCACACACACCGGATTGGGCGTTTCAATGGTTTCAACGCACTGCATCAGCTTTCCGGTCTCTTCATCAATATTATATACCCGGATGGAGGCGGAAAGCTCGTTCGCGACAACGAGATTCTTTCCGTCCGGAGTCAATGTAATAAAGCGCGGCTGTTTTCCGCCCGCGGGCATCCATTGCCGGAGACTGAGTTTCCCGGACTCAGGATCCGCAGCAAAGACACTGACCGAATCCGCTTTACGGTTGGACACGTACACATACCGGCCATCTTTTCCGGCCACAATTCCGCTTGCCCATCCGTCATCGGTAAAAGTATCCGGCAGCGTCGGCACAATCTGGAAAGGCTTCAGCTTGCCTTCAGCGGCGTCAAAATGGTAAGCCGTCACGGTATAATCCTTTTCATTGACTCCATAGCAGGTCTCAGGTCCGGTAAAAGCGATATGACGCGGTTCGGCAATTTCCCGGCTGTGAACAATGTCCGTACGCGTCAGAGTACCATCGTGGTTGATTTTAAATACGTCTACCTGCCCATACCCATACTTTCTGCCCTGGCAGGAAACAATCAGGTATTCCCGGGAAGGATCCTGCAGCACCTGATGGGGATGGGAAATATGGCCCTCTTCCTTGCCCGGAATGGCGTAGCGGTTCAGATAATCTCCGACGGTACCGTCCTCATGACGAGGAATGACCGAAACCATGCCGGTCGCCAGGTTAGCGACATAAATCCATTTGTTATTGCGGTCCACGGTCAGATGGACGGGGTTGGTGCCGCCTGTATTTGCCGTATTCAAATATGTCAGATGTCCGTTCTTACGATTGACTTTAAAAGCGCTGATTTCACTGAAATCCCCATGGATGGAGTATAGATATTTCCCTGTTTCATCAAAACATTGGAACGAAGGATTGACCAGGTGGGGAACCAGTTGGATCAGGTTCCATTTGCCGTTACTTCCAATCTGATATACGGAAATGCCCTTTCCCGTTGCATTGCGTTCCTTTGTAGTCCGGCAGCCTATATAAGCAAACATATTCGCATACTCCTTTCAGCAGTGACTCAATATACAATCAGTTTGGTTCCGCCCGCCAGGGCAAATACCACGACCAAGACAACAGCGCAGAAAGACAGGAGGAACAGCTTCAAAAAGAGCTTCGAAGACTCTTCGGCGAAATATCTTCCGCCTGTGCCATCGTTGCCATTATCAGACTTCCGCCCGTAGACAGCGGGCTGATACCAGCTACCGTCGCTGCAGCGACTACTCCGACGAGCATATCCACCAGGCGAACGTTACCGCCTACTTTAGCAATGATTTCCGGCAAGGTCGGAATCAGAGTCGGGAAAACAACACCGTTGGCAGAACTGAACCAGCTCATGAAACCGGCCGTTGCCACGATAAGTCCCGCTGCCGTGCCCTCCGTCATCATGGAGGCCAGGAGATCGGCGAGCAGCTTGATGCCGCCGGCTTTTTTAATGACGCTCATGAGGACGCTGATACCGCAGATCAGAATCAGGACGTTCCACGGAACAAGTTTGACCGGGCGCTTCTTATCGGCTGCACCGAGAAGCATCAGAACGAAAGCGAGGAAGAAAGATACAAATCCGACGTCCATCCGGAAAATAACGACCATGATAACGAGGGCCAGCAGCCCGACCAGACAAACTTTCTGATTCTTGGTAAAGGCCGTGCTTGCCTGGGCTTCCAGGGAAGCGTCCATGCGAATCTTGTAGCCGCCCAAGGCAAAGTAAAATACAACTGCAATAAAGAGATTCGCTGCCGTAACACCGTAGAAAACCGGCGTGGCAATGCCCGGCACATTAAGCGAAGCCGTCAGATCCGTAACGATAATCCCGGTGAGGGCAATCGGAGAAGCAGTCCCGCCGACTGCTCCCAAAATAGCCATAACGGCAAGCAGCACCGGATTGGCATGCATCTGCTCGGCAAGACTTACCGCAAAGATAACCATAACGGACTGCACGGATATAGCGCCCGGGCCCGCTGCTGACATGACATAGGAAACAACGTAAATAACAACAGGCATAAGAAAAGGTCTGGTTCGAAAAATTCCGATTATTTTTTGCGAAAGAAGTTCCAATGTCTTGTTATCCTGCAGCAGTGCGAAGAAGTACATCGTTCCAAGCAGTGTCAGAAACAGTTTGGTCGGAAATCCCGCCACAAGCACTTTAACACTCATGCCGGTCGCGGTAGTAAGCACAAAGCCCAGAGCCAGGGACACGATACCGACGTTGATTTTCTTGACAAAGCCGATGGCAATAGATGCAATGAGCACAAGCAAAGAAATCGCCTGCATATTCAGTCACCTTCACTTTCAAAATGTATAAAAAAGGAAACGGGAGATTGTACTACCCGTTTCCCTTTTTGCCTTTCTCCCACATTTCAGGGAATTAACGGCGAAGTATGGATTGTTATTTACTGAGTTTGTAGTAGTTGATCAGGCAGCCGGCCAGCAGAACTTCTTTTTCAGCCTCCGTCACGTCAGGCAGGTTGAGTTTCAGGGTTCTGGTTTTTCCGTCCGGGGAAATAACGGTTGCGTTGATTTCCGTCACGCCGTCTTCCACTTGCTTGCGGATTCCCGGCAGATAGATGTATTCACCCGGTTCCAGCTGAATCTTGTAATCAGCGCAAGTGAAAGGCAGGATGCCCCAGTTCACGCAGTTAGAACGATAGCGCTTCGTAGCATATTCGATGCAGATATTGGCAAATCCACCAAGCACTTTCTGACAGCTGGCAGCATATTCACGAGCACTGCCGTCGCCGGGGCGCTTTGCATAAAGGACGCTGCCGATGCCGGTATGCTTCATCAGGCGATCTTCATCGACCTCGATGCCGGCCTTCTTCAGGATGTCAAAGTATTCCATAGCTTTTGCCTTGTCACCGGCCAGACGAGCCCGTTCATACTCACGGACAGCCTTGGCGCGGCCGACATACTTCGGATCCTTACGAATCAGGGTGAATTCGGAAATCTTTTCCGGGTTGGAACGGTAGGAAGCCGTTTCGCCGGAAGGAATCAGTTCATCCGTCGTTGTGACTTCATCACGAATGACGCTGGTCACGCGGAGCAGCAGATCATCGGCAAGCTCCGTCATCTTCGGCCAGTCGCGGATATCCGGCCCGTAAACCATTTCGGTCTCTTTTTCCGGCTTTTTGAAGCCATTGTAAACGGTGTTGTCATAAATCTTGCTGTTAAAATGATATTTCGGATAAGTGAAATCTTCCCAGACGTCGGCAGCACTTGTCAGACGGCCGCCGTTAAAGGAAGTAGCGGCAATGCTGCGGGAATCCATGAGGGCCACACAGGAGAATTGGTTCATAGCAGGGTTTGAACCTTCGCGGTTCGGGAAGTTACGCGTCGTATGACGGATGGAGAATTCGTTGTTGGCAGGTGTATCGCCGGCGCCGAAGCAAGGTCCGCAGAATGCGGTCTTGACACGGACACCGTAATTCATCAGGGTTTCCAGCGTGCCGGCTTCCATCAGGGCCGTCATAATCGGCTGGCTGGCAGGGTACACGTTGAAGTTGTAGCTGCCGACGCCCTTGTTCATGTGTTCCGCAATCTTGCCAACGGCGTAGATGTTTTCGAAGGAACCGGAGCAGCAGCCCGCGATGATGGACTGATCGGCATAAAGCTTACCGTCATCATGGATCTTACCGGCAAGGTCCCAATGTACATTAGGGTTGTTTTCAAAGGTTTTCTTAGCATTCGCATCAATAACAGCCAGAGCATCCTTCGGATTCTTGATCACTTCATCCAGGCTGTAGACATTGCTCGGATGGAACGGAAGCGCGATGACCGGTTCAATCGTATCGAGATCTACTTCAATCAGTTTATCGTAGAGGGCTGCCTGGCCCGGCTTCATTTCCTTGTAGCCTTCGGGGCGGCCGTGAATGGCAAAATATTCCTCGGTCTTTTCGTCCGTCGTCCACAGAGAGGACAGGCAAGCCGATTCAGTCGTCATCGTATCAATGCCGTTGCGGAAGTCCATAGAAAGATTCTTGACGCCGGGACCGACAAATTCGAGGACGCAGTTTTTGACAAACCCATTCTTGAAGACCTGACCGATAATGGACAGAACTACATCCATCGGGCCGACCCAGGGTTTCGGTGTGCCCGTCATGAAGACACCGACCACTTTCGGGTACTTCAGCGCATAGCTCTTACCGAGCATGGCTTTGGCCAGTTCCGGACCACCTTCGCCGATGGACAGGGAACCCAGGGAACCGTAACGGGTATGGCTGTCGGAAACGATGGACATTTCACCACTGTTGACCATCATTTCGCGCATGTACTGGTGAATAACGGCTTCGTGGGGCGGTACAAAGATGCCGCCGTACTTCTTGCAGGCAGAAAGGGCATATTTATGAACATCTTCGTTGATGGTACCGCCGACAGCATTCAGGCAGTTGTGGCAGTTCGTAAATACGCAGGGCATCGGAAATTCCTTGAGGCCGCTGGCAATTGCCGTCTGCAGGATTCCTACGTACGTATTGTCATATACACCCATGGAATCGAACTTGATGTTCAGGTTTTTCATATCGTTGGTCTGATTGTGTGCTTTCAAAACCTGATAGGTCATGGTTTCCTTGCGGGCTTCCTCCGGGGTTGTCCCCACGTTTTCTTCGCCCGTGTGGATGCATTGGTTTTTCAGTACGTAAGTCGGTTCACTGTATAATTTAATCATTTCGTGCTCCCCTTTCAGCGGATATACACATAGCCATCCATGATGCGGCGGGCCGTTCTCAGAACGCCGCCCTTCACGACACGTTCGCCGTCCATTTCCATATCAACGTCCGTCACCCCGCTGGCATGACCCAGCATAAGTTTATGCGTGCCCGGTGCGGGTTTTACGATTTCATTGACAATCGTTCCCGGCAGGAGGGCAGCGGCTCCGGTGCAGACCGTCACGGTCATAGGATAAGCCTTATGCAGAGAGCCCACGGAAATACCGCGGACGCAGAGATCCATGTCTTCTGCCTTGACCGTCACGCCGTCCATGCTAACGTAATCCTGTGGTGCCGAAACAATAGAAACCTTCGGAATGGAAGTACTCTTTGTGCGGGCATCTTCCCATTTTTCTACAAGGCCGCATTTCACGGCAGCGAGGTCACGGATGCGTTCGATATGCTCCATTACGTCCTTATTGGCATTCAGTTCGGTGAGCTCCGTCCCTTTGATGCCCAGATCCTTTGCACGGATGAACACAACCGGATTAGAGCAGTCCAGGATAGAGACTTCAATCGGTCCATAGCCCGGAACATCGAGTGTATCTTTTTTGTTGCCTGTCGGCAGGAGCTTACCCGTAGCAGCACCGGCCGGATCCAGGAAGTACATGTCAATCGGGGAACCCGTTCCCGGTACGCCCTTGATGGAAGCATCTCCATATACTTCTGCATGACCATCCTTGACGCGGACATGTTCTTCAATGATTTTCTTGGTATTCGTATTGAAAACGCGAACGACAGTAACCGGTTCCACGGCTTTGACCAGCCCTTCATCTACTGCGTACGGTCCTACAGCCGAGGAGATATTGCCGCAGTTGGCATTCCAGCCCAGTGTCGGCTGCTTGATATCCACCTGGCAGAAAGTGTAATCTACGTCGGCGTCAGGCCGTTCCGACTTGGAAATAATTGCGATTTTACTCGTTGAGGAAACGGTGCCGCCCATACCGTCAATCTGCTTGACATCCGGAGTTCCCATTACCTTCAGGAAAATTTCATCCCACTGGGATTTGTCCGCCGGAAGGTCCTCTTTGTGGAAAATTACGGCCTTACTCGTACCGCCTCTCATATACACACACGGAAACTTTCTTACTGCCATTTTACATTGCCTCCTTGAATGCAAGATCACTTCAACCCTACAGTGATTAAAGACTTAAAAATTACACAACAAAATTTATTTTTTATATACAAACCGCAGTGCGGTTTGTTTGCCAATGCTGTTTTCCGCGTTTTGACACCCGCGTTTTTTCTGTGTTAAAATCATTCTGATTAGAATCTAAATATTTTATTTTTCATTCCTGAAAGGAATTGTCATGGACACTCAAAAACTTGAATATTTTCTGCGTCTTTACGAAAACCGAAATATTACGCACACGGCCAAGGAACTTTTTATCACTCAGTCAGCCCTGACGAAGATGATTCAGTCGCTGGAAGAGGAATATCACTGCAAGCTCCTGACCCGTTCCCGCAAAGGTGTCGGTTTCACGCGGGAAGGAGAACTCTTTGTCAAACTCTGCCGGGATATCCTGCAGCTTGAAAGCCGCTTTCGTGAAACTGTCACAGCTCCGGAAAATGCCGTAACCGGGTCGCTCACTATCGGGCTTTCCCTGAACTACATGAACCATCATTTCCCGGCCTTGCTGCAGCGCTTCGTAAAAGCGTACCCCTATGTGCATCTCTCGGTCATTGACGGTCACAGCGAAAGACTTTACAGCGATCTTCTGAACCGCCGGCTCGATGCGGCCGTCATCCGCGGAGAATATAAGTGGTCGGACACCCGCATTCTTTTAGATTCGGAGCCCTTCTACCTTGTCAGTACCCATCCCCTTTCCCAGGAGATGTTGAAACAAGAGCCTTATATCGGCCACCGGACAGATTCGGATACGATGTTTCATATTGACCGCTGGTTTTTCGAGCATCACCTGCCGCTGCCTGATGCTGCCATGTGGCTCAGCAGCATTGACGCCTGCCGGGATGTGGTCCAGAAGGGAACGGGATGGTCGATTCTTCCGAAGATTTGTCTCGATACTTTCAGAGGAAATTTGAAGCCTATCATTTACGCCGACGGAACGCCTTTCCTGCGCAGTACCTACGTCTTGGTTTCCCACGGGCAATCGGAACTGCCGTCCATGAAGGCTTTTCTTTCGGCTCTTCGTGCCTACCATCACATTCGTTAGGCTTCCTTCAATTGTCATTATAGAGGATTACAAATATTCAGTAAAATGGTCATTTTTCATTTTTACCATTCTTTTTAGGAATGATAAATTCCTGACAAAAAAGCAGCCTGCAGTCTCTGATGAATGCATTGAAAATCATGATTTTCGCGTTTATAATAAGTAAAATTAACTTGCTTGCAGTATCACCTGCGTGTCACCTGAAGGAGGATGATGCTTATGGATAACAACAAAAGTCTGAATGGCCTCGCCGCCTGCCGCGCATTCCTGGAAGATCCGGTTCTGGCCCGCATCGAGGCGCTGCAAAATGCTCCGGCGTCCGAACTGACTGCCGCCCAGGCAGCAGCAGCCTCTCTGCTGCTGCAAAAAGCAGAAGACCTGCCGCTCACCGGAAATGCGGTACAGGCCTATCTGATTTATCTGCTTGCAGAAGGCAATTTTCCTGCCGCCGAGGCCGTGGAAAAGGCCGGCCGTGCCGGAAGCAGCCTCCAAAAAGCTTTCGCGTCTGACCTGGCCATCCTGTGGCCCTATCTGGTAGAAAAACCCTCGACCTATATGGGTACGGATCTGTTCGACGCTTACGAACCGGCCGGCGGCAGCGTACCGGCATATCGTGAAAAGCTGCAAAATGTATTACTGAGCCAGAAAAATGCCGAAGAGGCTGCCGGTGCCCTGATTAATCACTACATCCACTGCGGACGCGGGCCGCTTGCCCGTTATACCGCTTTCCGTCTGGATGATGAGGGGCATTTCATCGGAATTGACCCCTTTCCGCCTTTTGCCTGGGATGACCTCATCGGATATGCCGCTCAAAAGGAGAAATTGCTCGCTAATGCGGAAGCCTTTCTGGCAGGCCGTCCTTACAACAATGTGCTCCTGACGGGGGCCCGCGGGACGGGCAAATCCACTTCCATCAAAGCGCTTGTAAGCCGTTTCAGTGAGGAAGGACTGCGCCTCGTCCAGGTCACCCGGACCCAGCTTCCCCTGCTGCAGGAACTGATGGAAAAATTGGGTGTCCTGAAAAGCAAAAAGTTTATTTTCTTCTTTGACGACCTCTCCTTTGATGAGAATGAAACTGAATACAAATATCTGAAATCCGCTATGGACGGCGGCGTTTCTCCGCAGCCCTCGAATATCATGCTGTGCGCTACCTCAAACCGCCGTCACTTGCTCAAGGAAACGTGGAAAGACCGCAGTGACGAACTGGACGAAGTTTACCGTGATGACAGCACGAATGAATCCATCTCCCTGTCTGACCGTTTCGGCCTGCATCTGTATTATTCGACCCCGACCCAGGACGAATACCTCGCAATGATCGACAACGAACTGAAAAAGGCCGGGATTACTCTGCCGCCTGAAACGCTGCGCATTGAAGGCGTACGGTGGGAAATGGAACACTCCGGCCGCAACGGACGCATTGCCCATCAGTTTGTGCGGTGGTATCTGGGAAGAAAGTAAGGCATATATCCGCGCAGATGCAGACTTTCACGAAAAACTACTGTGCCAGTTTGACGAATTTCTGACTGCAGTTTGACTGTTAGTGACGCTTGTGTCCTTCACTATTGTATTATTTTTAACACTATTCTCGTTTTTATTACACTTTCAAAAAAATATTTTAAAAATCCGTTGACAAGTTAAAAGTTTTTCGTTAGAATGCGTTTGTGTTCATCGAGAGATGACTTCTCCAAGTGGACAAAACTTCATATCCAAATCCGATGATGGGAAAGAGTAACCGATCAGGTTGATTTGCAGAGAGCCGGCGGCTGGTGAAAGCCGGTAAATCACAGATTAGCGAAAATCCTCCCGTAGGAGATGTGCTGAAGCCTTATTAAGCACAGACGGCTTTTCACCGTTAACAGAAACGCGTATGTTAGTACGTAGTAGAGTGCTCAGTCCGGGTAACCGGCTGGGAATCAGGGTGGTAACGCGGAATTTTAAATCCGTCCCTCGCAGTGCGGGGGACGGATTTTTTATTTCCCTACAACATAAAAATCTGCCAAAAATAATTAAACGGAGGTAATGAATCATGGCAAAAGTGTATTATGATCAAGATGTAAACTGGAGCGTTTTGAAGGATAAGAAAGTTGCTATTATCGGTTACGGCAGCCAGGGACATGCCCATGCGCTGAACCTGAAAGAAAGCGGCGTTTCCGTTGTGGTTGGCCTGTATAAGGGCAGCAAGTCCATCGAAAAAGCCAAAGCAGCCGGTCTGGAAGTAAAACCCGTTGCTGAAGCCGTTGCTGAAGCTGATGTCACGATGGTCCTGATTCCGGATGAAAAACAAGCTGATGTTTACAAGACCGAAATCGGTCCGAATCTGAAACCGGGCAGTGCTCTGGCTTTTGCTCATGGTTTTAACATCCATTTCAAACAAATCGTTCCGCCTGAAAACGTAGATGTCTTCATGGTTGCTCCGAAAGGCCCGGGCCATCTGGTTCGCCGTACCTTTGTAGAAGGCGGCGGTGTGCCTGATGTCTTTGCCGTAGAACAGGATGCTACGGGTAAATGCTTTGACCTGGCCCTCGCCTATGCACGCGGCATCGGCGGTACTCGTGCCGGCGTTATCCAAACGACCTTCCAGGAAGAAACCGAAACCGACCTCTTTGGTGAACAGGCCGTTCTGTGCGGCGGTGTCTGCCAGCTGATCACCAATGGTTTCGAAACTCTGTGCGAAGCCGGCTATCAGCCTGAAATCGCTTACTTCGAAACCTTCCATGAAATGAAACTGATTGTCGACCTGATGTATGAAGGCGGCATGGCCAAGATGAGAAAATCCATCAGTGATACGGCTGAATACGGCGATTATGTTTCCGGTCCGAGAGTCGTTACCCAGGAATCCAAGAAGGCTATGAAGGAAGTTCTGAAAGACATTCAGGATGGTACCTTTGCCAAGGAATGGCTCCTTGAAAACCGTGCCGGCGGCCGTGCACACTTCCTGGCAATGCGCCGTCAGCATGCAGAACATCCGATTGAAAAAGTCGGTGCCAAGCTGCGTGATATGATGCCTTGGCTGCATGATAATGACAAAAACGAGTAATTAAAAAAGGTTCTTCACGGTTTTTTCGGGAGTATACCCCTTACGGTCGGAATTGAGAGGTAGCGAATTAACGTGAAAAAGTACTCATCATCTCTGTATCCGTACGCTCTTCTTTTTGCCACTTTAATCTTGTTGTTGAAGCCTTCAAGCTTCCCTGTGTTTATCGGGTACAGGGCATGGTTCACCAGTCCGTCTATTCTTGGCAGCTTTATCTTAGCAAACCTAACCAGGGCCGGAATCCCGCTGCCCAGTGCTGCTTCAAACCAGCGCTTCCATCCTGCAAGAGCCTTGTCATAGTCCCTTAATTCATAGAGGGCTATCATCTCTTCCTTCATGGAATAACATATTGCCAGATCCTCGTGCTCTGCAAAGATGTCCTGCAACGCTTCTTTGCCCTTAGGATTCAGCTTATCTTCATTGGTGAGTAACGGCCAGCGGACTTTCTTCAATGTGCGGTAGTTCTTCTTTTCCTCGGATATCCGCTCTTTTAAAACCGGCTTGTCTTCATTGCTTGCGTCTTTTAATGCTTCTTGCATGTCTCTGGCTTTATCCCTATGCATTCTGGCCTCATCAAGTCTTACTACACCTAATACTTCCTTCCCGAATTGAGCCTGCATGTGGTAACGATCATACACGACCTTAGCTTGCGGCAGATGTTCTTGTACCAGCTTGTTGTAGGAAGCGTTCATATCCATGGCGACTGCCTTGACCTCTGTCAGCTTCGTCTGATCATATTCCTTGAAGAAATGCTCGAAGTCAGCTATCGCCCGACCTCTGCCAACCCAGAGAATATAACCTGTCGCTAAATCCATGACGCAAGTGGCATAAGTGTGTCCCTTATGGATAGCAAACTCATCGATGGCCAGGAAACGGGGCCTGTAAGAGGTCAGCTCCAATTCCATTTCATATTTATCGAGAGATTCATCCATGAGCTGTTTGTGGACATAGCGAATCGTGCTCCAGTGAATTCCTGACATCTTAGCAATTGCATTGGCAGGGATTCCATTACGAAGCAGCGTCTCAATCCAAAGGGAAGCCCTCATGGTAATGCGAGTTCCGGGATATTTAAAGGGAGTAGGCTCAGTGATGGTTGCATGGCAGCAGGAGCAACGGAAGCGATGCCCTTCAAAGCGGATTATCCTGGTATGCTCAGGATACGCAGGGAAGCTTTTCAAGTAGGTGGAAAATGGCTCGTAAGAATACATTTTCTGACCACATTTAGGACAACAGAAGTCGGTATATTTCTTTTCACTGCAAATAACAATCTCCTGGCTGTCATCAAAAGGGTCTTCCGGCATGAAGACATTGTAAAAGACATCTTGACATTCTGCATTATTTTGAATAGTGTAATTAGTAAAGGACATTTTCTCCTCCCAAGGTATGGTTTCGACGATTATATTTTGGAGGAGTTAATGTCCTTTTTCAATAGTCAAATGTCTTTTAGTCCACAAATTTCCGTGAAGAACCTTAAAAAAGGGGGCTGTCGCAAGTGACCGATTTTTAATCCCTGAAATAACTTGCTAAAGGCCCCAATTTGCCTTACTTTTTAGTTGGATATGTTTTGAGATGAAAAAAGGGCGCACGAAATTAAGCAACCCTAAGTTGCTTTTTTTCGAGCGCTCTTTTTGTATCTTTTAGGCCTCTTTTTTCAGCGGATATAAGTGCAAATCCTCTTTGCCGTCTTGAACTTTGTGATGGACCTTCAGGACATTCCGTGCCATGGCACATATTCCCACTGTTACCAGGGCATTTCCTTTGCCTCGGGTTTCTAATCTTCTGACGTTTAATGAATCCTTGAGATCCGCAAAGGCTCCTTCTGCCTGTATACTGCGGTTCATCCTCAGTTCCTTACCATATTCGGAAGTAATGTTCTTCAGGGATTCTGCCCTCAATGCAGCAAAATTCTTCGAGACCACTAATTTCTTGTTTCTTTTCTCCATAGGTGTCCTGCAATTGTTCCCATGGATGCACTGTTCCTTGTAGGGACAACCGCTGCAGTCCTTACATTCGTAATATGTTTTCTCTGACACATATCCCGACCGGTTCTTTACCTGGGTTACTTTGCTGACTTTCAGCAGTCTCCTACCTTTACAGATATACATGTCTTGATCAGGCAAATATGTCATGTTTTCTGCTTTGCCGATGTCGTTCTTATACTTTTTCCTCTTGCTTCTTTCATAATTGTTAGGCTTGATATATGAAGTATACTGATTCTTCTTCAGCCAGACCAAGTTCTCTTCGCTTTCATAGCCTGCATCGGCTACAATGTTTGCAAATTTCTGACCGAAGTGGGCTTCAAATCCTTCAAGAAAAGGAATGAGTGTCCGCATATCTGTGGGATGTGCACTCACATCTGCAAACAAGGTAAAACCGGAATTGTTTGCATATTGGACATTGTATCCCGGCTTTAAGGCGCCATTAAGCATGGCATCTTCTTTCATCCTCATAAAGGTAGCATCCGGGTCTGTTTTGGCAAAGCTGTTCCGTTCCCCACAGATGTGAAGCTGCTTCGTATACACCTTAAGCCGTTTGAGATAGTTAGCTAAAATCTCATAGTACTTCTGTAGAATGGTCTTTCTTTTCCCACATCCGTGAACAAACTCGATTCCCTCAGCCCGCTTTATGACAAGCAGTTTTTTTAGGAGCTTCTTTAAATGACGGATGTGGAAAGTGTTTCCGTAACAGACCTTGATTCCGAAACGTTCCTCGATTTCGGGAACCAGTTGCTCCAGTTTCTCTATGAGTTTGTTCTGGCTGCCTAAGACTCTGTTTTTCCAAACAAATTTGTACTTGTTTGCCACAGATTCAATTTTTGTCCCATCGATGAACAGGCTATCCAGAGTGATGAAACCGCGAGCCAGCAGCCATTTATCCATCTGAATCATGAGTTTCTTGATACATGGTTTTAGATGGAGGGAACAAAATCTTGCAATGGTTGCATTATCCGGAGCTTTTTTCCCATCTAAGAGAAACATGAAATGAGTGTCTCTTTTACAGGATTGCTCTATCTTACGCGAACCACGAATTCCTTCCATACATGCATAAATGACGATTTCCAGCAGCTGAATTGGTGACGTTAATTTATTCTCGACATGAGAATACGTGTCATACAATGCCTTTACATCCATCCCTTCTACCATGGCACGCACCAAGCGAACAGGATCGTCATTAGGGATTTGTACTTCAAAATTTAGAGGAAGAAAAAGTTGATAAGAACTACCAATTTTTGTATAATCCTTTTGTGTAGGTTTGTTTTTTTGCATATTTAAATTCTACACCAAGGCGCGGTCTCATTCAATGAGGCCGCGCCTTGCTTTTGATACAAAAGAGGCCGTCGCAAAATGCGACAGCCCCCTTTTTTCGCAGGTCGTCAGTCGCTGGCCGCAGGTCGCCCGTGGAAGAAAAATTGCCAGCGCATTTTTCTACGAACTTATAAAAATAAAACCTAAAATTCAGGTTATCTGCTGAATTTTAGGTTTTTATTTTTTATTTAAATCAAAAGCCTTACCACACTGCTGCAGACGAGGCTAAATGCAAGATGCTAAAGGCCAAATGCGCCTTTTACTTTTCAATGCCTACTGTTAATCTGAAAAATGAGGAGCTGCCGCAACTATATGATGCAGCAGTTCCTCATTTTTTCAGTCTTTTAATGTTTTTCTTTATAAGCAGCGTACTTTTGTCTTGTCTGAGCAATCAATTCAATGATTTCAGCCTCGTCGCCTTCGTAATTCAGCTTTTCCAGCATAGGTCCGAAGGTTTCCAGCGGCAATTGGGCATCTCCCTTAATGCCTTCTTCCACACTCGTACAAATCACGCTCGCTACGAATTCGCTGATACCAAAGGAAACTTCCAGGCGGCGGCAAATTTCCCGTGCTTCATTTTCCGAATCCGTTTCCGAGATAATCTTACCGAGATTCTTTTCGCACTCCCTGATGGTCTGATCCAGATTTTCGTCTTTCTGTTCTCCGAAATATTTCCGAGCCATACGGAACATAGCAAGCGCGTAGAGAGGCTTTTTCCGGTGCTGATAGTAGGTGCCGTAATTGAGAAAACAATGGGCAATAATCTCCGTCTGCACGGCACATTGATGAGCTGCCTTGGTCATCGTCAGCATTTTATCATAATGCTTATAACTTTGTTCCAGTGCTGCATACATCAGGTATGTCGGAGCCGACACGGGGTTCCAGGCAATGCTCTGTTCAAAGAGATCGGACGCCATTTCTTCATTGTCGGCAGCCCAGACGATAGCACCCATTTTTGCGTACAGTGTGCTGACAGGAATTTCTACGAATTCGTAGTTATCGTTGTCGTATAAGGAGTAATGACGGGAAAGGAAGAGAGGAAATTCATAAGGGGCGCAGGGAGAGCACAGTTCCATTCCCTTTTTATCGTCATAAAATCCGTTCATCTCAAATTCTTCCAACAGCGGGAAAATGATTTTGGCAGCCCCTGCCATGTCTTTACGGGCAATCAGCTGATCTGCCTCTTCGATTTTTTCATTGCAGCGGGAAGCAAACTCTTCACGAGCGCCGGCTGTCGGACGGGGTTTATTCTGCTGTTTAGCCTTAGCCTCTTCAATCAGCCGGTCAAGGCGGGGCATTACAGCTTGCCATGACGGATCCTGTCCGAACTCAGCCTTGATTGCCTCCAAAAATGGCAAGGGATTTCCCTTGTCAGGCAGCTGAGCCAGGAAAGTATCAAGGAATTGGTCGGCCTTATCCTTTTCCGACATTGTTGATTCATTACCGCCCTGGAGAATCTGGAGATTAGGTTTATGAGTTGATTTTGCCATTACAAAAAGTCCTTTCGTACTTAATTAAAAGGTACTGCATACCGTTTTATATGTCCTTTTATTTTACCATGGAGCGAATGGAAATCATAGGAAAAACATCCGTTCCCTCGGTGACCGGAGATTCACGAATTTCCACTCTTTGCAGGAAGGTGTGCCGCAAGTTCCGCAAGTGAAGTCGGGAAGTGCACGATTTCGGTATAAGGATACGCCAGGAATTCCCGGTCATTAATCTGTTGGAAAAAGGTTTCCATCAGGTCATAATACCCGTCCACATTATAAAAGAAACAGGGTGCGTCGGTCTTTCCCAGGCGGCGCAGCGAAATTACCTCTGAGATTTCTTCCAAAGTACCCGGGCCGCCCGGAAGCGCGATAAAAGCCTCCCCCAGCTCAATCATCTTCGCCTTGCGCTGTGCCATGGAAGGCACCGTATAGAGAGCAGTAAGGCCTGTATGTGTTTTTTCCGGCGTATGCAGAAACTCAGGAATCACACCAATGACCCTTCCGCCGGAAGCGAGCACTGCATCTGCCAGCGTCCCCATCAGGCCAATTTTTCCGCCGCCGAAAACCAGGGTATGTCCCTGCGAGCCTATCCATTGGCCAAGCTCCTGAGCCGCTGCCCGGTAACTGTCCCGATTGCCGAAAGAAGAACCGCAGTATACTGTAATATTCATGAGGTATGTCCCCTTTCCTGACCCGATTGCCGAAAGCCTTGAGGGCTTCACCGATTACAGTCTCTATGATATCACGGAAATAAAGACAAAAAAATAAAGGCTCTCGATATTTCGAGAGCCCGTTCTTGCATCTGGAGCTACCGACAGGATTTGAACCTGCGACCTGCTGATTACGAATCAGCCGCTCTACCAACTGAGCTACAGTAGCATCAACGGGATGATTCTATCATAATTCTGCAAAATTCGCAAGCATTTCCCTTATTTTTTTAAATCAATCAGATGGAAATCGCAGCGATTCATGTCCAGCATATGGGCAGCCAGACCTTTTGCCCGTTCAAGATCCGCCGTGAAGCAGACATCGGCGCGGCCGTCACCATCCGGATTCAGCAAATCTTTTTCCTTCAAGTCTTCCATAGCATCCGCTGTTGTCATTTCCGCGGGATCGAGAATCGTCACTCCGCTGCCAAAAGCTGCCTGGATTTCATCCTGAAGAAAAGGATAATGCGTACAAGACAGCAGCACCGTATCCACATGATGCTGTTTCAGTAAATCTACATACTCCTTCACTGCAGCTTTGACCGCAGGCGTATGGAACTCACCGTTTTCAATCAGCGGCACAAGCTTGGGGCAGCCTTGCCCGAATACCTTGACTTCCGGATCAAGCCGCTCAATCTCAGCTTTGTGGGCTCCCGTAGAAACTGTAAAATCCGTCGCCATAAAGCCCACAAGATTATTCTTTGTGACGCCTTCTACCATACGGGAACCTTTGTCCATGCCAATGACGCCGAAATCGTGTGAACCACGGATGACATCGGTACCAAGGACGGTAATGGTATTACAGGCCACGACCAGCTCTTTGATATGCCTGCGTTCCAGATAGTCCGTCATCTCACTGACAAACTTGATAATCTCTTCACGAGAACGATCACCATATGGAGTCCTTGCTGTATCTCCTATGAAAATGAAGTGCTCATGGGGCATCTTTTCCTGCAGCCATTTCAGTACGGTCATGCCGCCAACGCCGGAATCGATGACGCCGATAGGTTGCGATTTGTTCATCGTAAGACCTCCTAAAATATCGCTCCGTTCCATATCACGGAACTGAAATCCAAATTCAGTCCCCTTTGCGTCCCTTATTATACCATACTTTACAGGGTTTGGGGGAACAAGAGCCGCGCCGCCGATTGCCGTAAAGCATGGGGCTGCGGTTTCTCATTCAAGACGTTCTAAGTCTCACGCCGTGCGGCGAAAAAGGAAATATTATAGATGCGTTCCGAGCCAAAGCAGGACCCTTTTCTGCATTTTTCGAAACGCCGGAAACAAAAGAATAGAGAAAGGCAGCCGCTGCATTCATGCCATGCCAAAATCGGGAGAAGGCTGCCTGTTTTTTTTCACAGCGCACCATCCATTACCTTATTTCGATCTTTGCCGATATCCTCCCTGAGCAATCAGCTTCTTTGTAATTTTCAAACTACTTTTGCTAGTCTCAATATATGTTTTGCTATTGATTTATGGAAAATGATTTTCTAAAATACTCGTAGTAATAATACTGTAACGAAAATAAATACATTTAGGAGGAAAACCATGTCAAAAGCCATCAATATGCGGAAAATTGCCATCATCGGAACCGGTATGGTCGGTTCTACCAGTGCCTATACGATTATGGAACAGGGATTGTTCTCGGAAATCGTTCTCGTCAATGCACACAGGGAACGTGCCGAAGGCGAAGCCATGGATATCAACCATGCCATGACTTTCCTCTCTCCAATGAATATCTATGCAGGCGGCTATGATGATATCATGGACGCCGCCATCATTGTCATCACGGCCGGTGCCAGTCAGAAGGTCGGAGAAACGCGTCTGGATCTGGTAAAGAAAAATGCGGCCATCCTGGGTACGATTGTCCCGGAAATTGCGAAACGGGATTATCAGGGAATTCTCCTTATCGTCTCCAATCCGGTAGATATCCTGACCCATGTGGCTTTGAAGCTTTCCGGCTTCCCCCGCAATCGTGTCTTCGGTTCCGGCACAGTGCTGGATACGGCGCGCCTGAAGTACCTCATCGGAGAACACCTCAACGTTGATTACCGCGGTGTCCAGTCTTATATCATCGGGGAGCACGGCGACAGCGAAATTCCAGTCTGGAGCAGTGCTTATGTTTCCGGTATCCCCCTCAACACGTTCTGCGAAATCCGCGGCTTCCATGAACATCAGGCCTCTATGCACCGCCTGGCCCAATCCGTCAAGGACAGTGCCTACGAAATCATCAAACGCAAAAAAGCCACTTATTACGGCATTGCCATGGCCGTGCGTTATATCTGTTCCGCCATTGTCCGGAATGAGAGAAGCGTACTGCCGGTCTCCTGCTACCTGGAAGGCGAATACGGCCTCAATGACGTCACACTGAGCGTGCCTGCTATTATCGGCCAGACCGGCATTCAAAAGATCCTGCCTTTTTCCCTCAACGAAGAAGAAAGTGCAGCTCTGCATGAATCGGCACGCATTCTGAAAGAAACGGCCGACAGCCTGGATTTGAAGTAGCACCAAGGGGCTGTGCAATAATGCGTACACATTATTGCACAACCCCTTTTACGCAGGTCGCCGGTTGATATGCTCCCCTTAAGACGGAGAAAAAAATTATGTCAATGTTTTAAGGAGGCATGTCATGGTAAAGAGCAATAATAAATTCATCTCTCCTGAGATTAAACTTAACGCTGTCAAAGATATCCTTGAACACAGATCCAACACCTACCAAGTGGCTAAAAAGCTTGGTATCCGGCGGCAGAACGTTTCTGTTTGGGTAATGAATTACAAGAACGAGGGTGCAGAAGCCTTTTCCCCGAAAAAGGGAAAGAAAACCTATCCCCTTTCCCTTATGGAAAATGCCGTTAAGGATTATCTGAATGGTAAAGGCAGCTACATTCAAATCTGTAAGAAATACAAGATCCGTTCCCCCAGGGTTCTTGCAGACTGGGTTAAGCATTATAATATTCATGGAGAATTAGATTCTTACGCTTATCAAGAGAGATGTGATAAATCCATGAAAGGTAAGGCAAGTACCCTTGAAGAACGCTGCAAAATCGTCAAGGAATGTCTGGAATCCAACCGTGATTACCGTTCTGTAGCCGAAAAATACGGTTATTCCTATCGTCAGGTCTACAACTGGGTTAAACGCTACGAAAAGGACGGGAATTCAGGACTGGCCAACCATCAGGGTAGACCCAAGAAGAAGCCGATGGATCCTTCCCACAAGGAAACAAAAGATGAGGAACTGGTGCGCCTGAGACAAAAAGTCAAGGATCTCGAATTGGAGATTTTGCTTCTAAAAAAACTGGACGAGTTGACGAAAAGGAATCGCTTTCGTTGACTCGTAATCGTAAGCAGTATGAAGCGATTCAAGAGGTTTGCGAGGAAAATGGGGCTTCCGTGCAAAAGTGTTGTGCTATCCTGCACGTTTCCCCCTCTGCCTACTATAGCTGGCGCAAGACGCCCCTTAGCCTGAATGAGCTCATAAACAAGGGGATCTGCTGCCATATTCTCAGGCTTCATATTAAATATCCTGAAGCGGGATACCGCATGATGGCTGATAAATTAAGGGAAGAATGCAACATCGATATCTCTGATAAACGGTGTTACCGTCTTTTTCGTAAGCTGCATATTCATTCCCAGATTAAATGGAGACCAAAAGGCTGCACCCATAGCCGTGTAGGCAAGAACAGTCCACGCAAAGCAGAGAACGTACTGAACAGGAAATTCCATGCAGACATGCCTGACCAGAAGTGGGTGACAGATGTATCCGAATTCCGGCTTAACATTCCAGGCCCTGTCAGTGGAACTTATATTGTTAAACATCTCTATTTAAGCGCGATTTTAGATCTATATGACCATAGAATTGTATCCTATGCGATGAGTGACCGTAATGATACACCTCTTGTTATGGAGACTTTCAGGAAAGCCTTCAAACAGAATCCCAATGCACATCCATTGGTCCATACAGACCAGGGTTTTCAATATACAAGCAATGAATATCTGGAAATGGCAGAACAGTACAACTTAACAAGAAGTATGTCCAGAACCGGCAGATGCCTTGATAATGCCCCAATGGAAGGGTTCTGGGGAATGTTAAAGCGGGAAAGAATCTATATGCATACATACTACAGTATCGAAGAACTGGAGTGGGATATCCGGGATTACATTCTATATTACAATACAAAGAGAACTCAACGTAAACTGATGAGAATGTCCCCGATGGCGTTCCACAATTTCTATGCCAGTGCTGTTTAAGAATATGTAAGAAATGATACATTTTTAAGCAGGATTTTGAAATGTTTTAGTCTCCGCTTGACGGGGAGCACACCAGGTCGCTGGCCGCGTGTCGCCCGTGGAAGAAAAATTGCCAGGGCATTTTTGAACGAACTTATAAAAATAAAACCTAAAATTTAGGTTATCTGCTAAATTTTAGGTTTATATTATTTTATTTGAATCAAAAGCCTTACCGCACTACTGCAGACGAGGCTAAATGCCATGCGCTAAAAGCCAAAAGCGCCTTTTTATTTTTTCACAGCCCTTTTTAATTTACTTAGCGTATTTCGTAGGCATAATCTCAGGAGGAATCGGGCAAACATATTTCTCACCGTGCAGCCGCTTTTTCAGCTCTGCTTTGGCATCGGCAATCAGCTGCGGTTGTTCCATTGCCTTACGGGCGCTTTCTGCCATCACTTTAGCAGCGTAGAAGCACCCCTTGAGCGCCGTACTGCTCTGCCCTTCTGCCACCCACTGCCAGGTATGGGCACTGGTCCCGACCGGGAAAGTAGCCGCATACATCTGGGCTGTTGGCGTCACATAGCTGACGTCGCCCACATCGGAGGAGCCCATCATGGTAATTGAGTTGGGCATGAACGGCACGATAAATTCTCCGTACCGATCCTTACTGATCAGTTCTTCCAAAATCGTCGGATCCGGCACCGGCGTCATGCCGGGATCATGAATCACGTTGAATTCCGGCACAGTTGCCTGGAATTTGTCGTAATAAGCTTTTTCGGCCTCGGTACGCTTCGGAGCCCCGACTTCAACCATCGTATCATACATCAATTTCGCCAGTACATCATTCCGGACGAGATTGGAAACAGCTTTATCAAAGCGGACGGATACCGTCGTTTCTGTCATTAACGCTGCACCCTTGGCAATATTGACAACGCGGTCATACAATTTTTTGGTTTCAGCGTTCGTCTTCGACCGAATAAGATAGAGTACCTCAGCCGTAGGCTGAACTACATTCGGAGACACACCGCCGGTATCAAGGATTGCATAATGGACGCGTTCATAATCCGCCATATGTTCCCGCATATAATTGACGCCTACGTCCATCAGTTCCACGGCATCCAGGGCACTACGTCCATTTTGGGGTGCCCCTGCCGCATGAGCAGCCCGTCCCGTAAAGGTAAACGCTGCCTGAATATTAGCCTGGTTACTGCCTGTAGCCACACTGTTCTGAGTTGCAGGGTGCCAGGTGAAAGCCGCATCCACATCATCAAAGCAGCCTTCCCGGGCCATATACGTCTTGCCGCTGCCGCCTTCTTCGGCAGGGCACCCATAGACACGAACCGTGCCGGCGCCCGGATGAGCTTTTAAATAATCCCGGAGCAGAAGGCCCGCCCCCACTGCAGCCGTCCCCAGGAGGCAATGTCCGCATCCGTGGCCGGTAGTGCAGCCCGGACGGGGTTTCTTTTCTGCCGCATCCAGTTCCTGGCTGAGCCCGGAAAGTGCATCAAATTCAGCCAAGATGGCAATAATCGGATGACCGCTGCCATATTCTGCGACATAGGCCGTATCAAGGTAAGAAACGGGCTGCGTCACCGTGAATCCTTCCTCTTTCAGGAATTCCATCATAGCACGGGCAGACTTTTTTTCAGCAAACTTTAATTCCGCCGCTTCCCAGATGGTCTTGTTGAGAGCCTTCAATTTTTCCTCATACGCTTCAGGCAGATATTCACTCATCGCTTCCCCATCCCTTTCTTGTTCTGATGGCACTATGCACTCTAACGTCCTGCAGCCTGTTGTCTTTTTATTGACGTTTGGCATCCAGTGCCTTGAGCAGCCGCTCCTGCGCCAGTTTATAACAAGCATTCACGTAATCACGGCCCGTCTTGGAAACAAGCTTGTAGCCGATAAAGGCAGCCGTTGCCTGTCCTACTACCGGTACGACTTTTAAAAATGTCCGGGCCACCAGCTGACGGCTGGCATTTTTTAAGATCATGCGAATTCCTTCGCGGCTCATTCCGCCGAGGATCAGTTTTTTATCTTTCAGCGAAAGCTGTTTGCTTTCCCGAATCATAGCCGGCGTAATGCCGAAAGCCTGCCGGATAGATGTATACATCTGATACAAAATCATGAGATCCACCGTCACATCAAGAACCATCAGCGGATTCAGTCCGTTATAGGCCGAATAGGTGGAACTGCGGCGGACAAAGCCCATCGCCGCTTTTTTCTTTTCTTCCAGTTGTTCCCTCGTCTTGGCTTCTGCCGTAAGGATATATTTTTCCCGCCGGGCCTCATCCATTTTACTCAAAATAACGTCATTTAAGTGGCCGATACCCTGGCAGTCATCCTTGCGTGTAGAAACAAAGACAAGGTCAAAATCGTTCCGTCCAAGCTGGAATTCAATATCCCGCCGGATGGATGCCTCGCTTTCCTCCAGCGTCCTGCCTTCTTCATAGATAAGATCGATCTTGTTGCGGACAAAGATGCATGGCTTTTTCATGGCTTCCAGAAGTCTGAAAAGCCGCGTATCGGCAGCCCGCAGTTTATCGGAAAAGACGCAGAGGAACAAGTCGTACTGAAAAGGCTGGAATTTCTCCAAAAACGCCTCTTCCGGAAAACCAGCTGTCCCGTATCCGGGCAAATCGATAAAAGTCACGTCGCCGTTTTCAACGACCACGGCATCCTTCGTCGTATCCGTTTCTTCCCCGGTCTCCACGGCTTTTCGTCCGCAGACAGCATTGATAAGGCTCGATTTACCACTGCCCGGCTGGCCGAACAGAACGATGGTCACATTCTCCTCATCTATAGTTTTCAATTTTTCTTTCAAAGAATCAATTTCACTTGTCATGCGCACCCCACTGGATTTCTGTCTGCAGACGCTTATCCGCAAAGTCATAACACGTCCGGACATATTGTTTGCCTATATAGTACATACTTCCGGCATTGATGCCCATAGCTGTGGCTGCACCGGCAACGGGGAGCAATTTGGCAGCCCGCTCGCCGGCCTTTTTGCGGAGCAGCAGGCCCAGCGCCTTGGACAACCGTTCTCCGGTCACGCCGCCGGCCATTTTACGGATGAGGGCCGGTGCTTTGCCTTCCGGAGGTACATCCCAGGCACCAAGACTGAAGGCGTCACGAATGCCCTGGTACATATTTCTCAAAATGTGCTCATCAATCGTCGCATCCATGCCCAGGACAGGATTAAGTCCATTTGCCGCGGCAAGAGCGGTGTAACGGCGCACCAGCTTATCAGCAGCACGGCGTTTCGCCAAAAGGGTCTGTTCCGTATAGGCCTTGATATGGCGAACATAGCGGTCACGCCGGGCCGGCAGCAAATGGTCTATGATAGCGCTCTGCAGCTCCGGTATGCCTCGCGTTTCGGCCGTACCCCAGTTCTTGCGGCAGCTTGTGAAAACAATAGTGGCCTGCGGTCCTACTTTATGGAACACGTCATTACGGATTGCATATTCTGCATCCGCCAATTCTTCCTCATTACGCGGAAGTCCGTCTTTTTTGTTACGGACAAAAATACATACCCGTCCAAGGCTCGTCAGTCGGTTGAAGAAATCCGTATCCGCATCGGATAATTTACCGGCAAACACGCAAAGAAACAAATCGTACTGCAGCGGATCGAACGTCGAAAAATAGGAATGAGCAGGGAAACGGGCCGTATTATATCCCGGCAGATCCACATAGACTACATCATCCGTCTCGATGATCTGTGCTTCCTGGGTCGTATCCGTTACTTCACTGACCTTCGCCAGTTTCTTCCCTGTCAGTTCATTAACAAGGGAACTCTTCCCTGCACCGGGCTGGCCGAACAAACAAATCTTGATTTTTTTCTGCCGGTCTTTCTGCCAGGCCTCGAAGAAGCGCATAGCCAGTTCCCGATATTGGTCAGGCGGCGGAAGGATGTCCTTCAGGCTCTTTTGAGGAGCTTCCGCTTCCTGTGGTTTTTCCGGTTCCGGATTACTCCTGCGGGATCGTCCTCCGAATCGTTCTGTTAATTTATGCAGATATTGCGAACGTAGTTTGGCTAATTTCATTTTCGCGCCACCTTCTTTTCCCCATTATGGAATAAGCTTTTAAAATTTGTTTATAAAAAAAACAATTTTTGCAATTATTTAATTCAAATTATAACATATACAAGTGTATTTTTGATGAAAAGGTAAAAGAAGCGGCAATAAAACAGTGCCGGAAATCATCATACGAGATTACTTTATCGGGGAAATGTTAACAGAAAAATCAGATTCATCAGCAGGTTATATTTCACAAAATTTTTCGACTTCTTTATGGCGAAACCCGGCAGTTTGTATTATCATTAAAGAAAACAAAATTGTTCTTTCCTGCGCAATAGGAGGAGATTACGATGGTAAAGAAATTTAAGTTTAAACAGCGCGCGGTCGCGCTTGCGGCAGCTGTCATGCTGACCCTTGGCGGAGCCGCGGCACCTGCCACAGTACATGCATTTGACTGGGGTGATGCAATCGGTGCTATGATCGGCGTCACGGCAGAATATTCCATGTTAAACGATCAGGTAAACTACCTCGATGGAAAGGGCCGTCATGAATTTCTGCAGTCGATGAAAGACAAAGAAGGCGTTTCTGACGATTATGCGGCCAACGCCATGCTGGACCGCGTCATGGGGCGTCTGACCACGGTCATCGGTAAGGAAGATCCGAAGCTCGCCGAAAAACCGTATAACTATTTTGTCAACAATAACGAGAATTTTAATGCCTACTGCACGCTGGGCCACAATCTTTCCGTGAATATCGGCCTCTTTAAGATGCTGGACTACAATGAAGATGAAGTTGCCTTTGTCGTGGGGCACGAACTTGGACACGGTCAGAAAAATGACCCGGCAAACGGTGTGAAAAAGACTTTCCCGCTGGCTCTTCTGGCCGCGGTTGCCGGCTCCCAGGGCAACATGCTGGAGGCCGTCGGAGCCAATGTGCTGGCCAATATGGGATCGGCTAAAATGATTACTCTGCCGATGGAAAAAAGAGCGGACGTACTCGGTTTTGACTATGCCTCCAAGGCCGGCTACAACCCCGGAGCCGGTGCCGCCCTGTGGCAGCGCGTCATCGAAAAAATGGGAACGCGGAAACAGTCTTTCCTGGGCTCCGTATTCAATCCTTCCGATCACCCGGGCAACGAAGCACGCCGCGACCGTTATGCAAAACGGATGTATGAATTCAGCGGTGACCACGTGGCAGTGGATAAAGAGTCCGGTGCTGTTGTGGTCAATAAAAAGACCATCGGTCAGCCGGCCGCCACTTCTTCCATGAGTGCACGCGAACGTTCTTATACTGTTGCAGGCAGACTTGCCAAAGTGTACCACGATCAGCCTGAAACGGTTCTCTCTGCCTCCAGTGACGGTTCCGATCTTTACTTTGGCGGGACCCGCATTATGCGCTTTACTGCAGGCGATAACGAAGCAGCCTGGGTTCAGAATCTCAACGCGGCCGTTAAGCCTGAAGATGACAAGCTTCTGAAAAAGAAAGCAAAAGAAGAAAAAGAGCAAAAAGAGAAGCAGGAGAAGGAAGCCAGAGAGGCAAAGGAGCTAAAAGAAAAACAGGATAAAAAAGTAAAGCAGGAAACGAAAACATCTTCCAAAGATACTCAGACTAAAACAACATTTCGTCAGCGCGTAGAAGCATATCGTGCTGCACGCGCAGCGCAGGAGACAAATAAATAGTACGAGGGGATAACGTCCTCAAGAACCAATAGCTAAACAAAGGGGCTGGGAAATGCATACGTATTCTTTCCCAGCCCCTGTTTCACGCTTTCCGCAGCCCGCCGTCCGCATTCCGCCCGTGGAAGCAAAATGACCAAGGTATTTTTCTTTGAACTTATAAAAATAAAACCTGGAATTTAGATTAACTGCTAAATTTCAGGTTTTATATCATATTTCACTTGAATCAAAAGCTTTAACACGCTGTTGCAGACGAGGCTAAATGCCATAGGTCAAATGCCAGAAGCGCTTTTTATTTTTTTCACAGCCTCTTTTACGCATCCCGCCCGTGGAAGCAATCTGACAGGTGAGTCTGCATTAAACACAAAATCACCTTTTCCGCTGTTCGTTTTGTTACTCTTCTTCCACCGGGTTGTTGGCAAGAGCCCACATGAGTTTGGTGAGCGCTGCTTCCAGCGTCATCGGTCCGCCCGATTCCACGCCGGCCTGAGCAGCCAGAATGCCCATCGGGTAAAGAGACAGATCCACGCCGTCAAAAAGGCACTGAGATACACAGATAATCCGCACGCCGGCTTTAATAGCCCGGCGGATAGCCGGCAGGAAGTTGTCCTTTGCCGTATTGACACCACCGGCGCCGTAACATTCGAGTACGAGTCCTTTATAACCTCTTGCCACCGCGTAATCAATGATATCCGGTTTAAGTCCCGGCGTAACGGTAATCGCCATCACCTTCGGCTCCACTTTATTTTCTACACGGAAGCCGCCGACGACTTCACGGCTCGGCAGATTTTTTCTGACACCATCCTTGCCAAAATACAGCACAGGCGATTCATTGACACTTTCGAAGGCGTTGAAATTACGGGTGAAGATTTTTTTAGCGCATACCCCTTTGATGACTTTATTGCCAAAAGCAATGAATACTCCGGGCAGTCCGCTGGCTGCAACGGTGAAGGCCAGTTCCAGATTGCTGCGGGCATCGCTGTTTGTCATACTCAGCGGCACCTGTGACCCCGTCAGGACAACCGGTTTGCCAAGATTGATCAGCATATAGGACAGTGCGGAAGCGGTATAGGCCATTGTATCGGTTCCATGTGTCAGGACAAACGCATCATATTCCGAATAATTATCTCCGATGACCCCGGCCCAGTCAGACCACTGTTCCGGATGGATATTACTGCTGTCTACAAGAGTCAGATCCTGTACGGTAATATCTCCCAAACGGCGCAGTTCAGGGACTGCGTTCAAGATATCATTCCCAGACAAAGTCGGTTCCAGACCGTCATCAGTAACCTGACAAGAGATGGTACCGCCTGTTGTCAAAAAAAGGATTTTTTTCAAAAATGCCATGAGTTTATCACTCCTATTTGGTATGATAATAGTATAATTTAGAATAGTTATATTATATCATGCTGCTGTGCATAGGCAAAATGAGGAAAAGCCTGCTAAGCAGCCGGCAGCATGAATGACCTGCTTATCTCCAGCAGCCAGAAAGGAGGTGCTGTCATGAACATTCATCGCTATACTACAGTGCTGTGCTGCCTTTTGGCGTCCGCAGTCCTGCTGGTTCCCGCCCGTGGGTTATCTTCCGGGGCGTCCTACGGCGATCTGTCACGCCGTTCCCGCGTAGTCACCCATGACGGCAAAACCTTCGTAACTAATCCCGTATCACCGGCAGCTTCCACCGGTTTCCTGCAGCCCTATCACCGTGATTTGTCAGAACAAATGGCTGCGGAAACGGGCGGCGGAAGTCTTTTTCCTATGACGAGTTCGGCCCTTGCTGCCACGCAGCTTACCGTTTGGAAACCAGTAACAACACTGGGAAACTTTACTCCGACGCTGCCCGCAAGTCCGACTGTACGGCCATACCTGCCCCATAATCCTCGTATCGTAGTGGTAGATCCTTTCGGAGCGCCGCCCGTAAAGCTTGCTAAACTGCCAACAGCAGTAAAATCGCCAAGCGCTGTCCAGCGCAGCACGCAGAAGAGGTCTTCCACCCCGTATCTCGTCCGTCCGGCCCGGCCGAACCAATCTGTGATAACCACGGTTAAGCCACGTCGTCGTCCGGCCCGCCCGATTTATGGCAGCGGCGCGTCAAGACCTGCCGGCGGCAGGATTCCAGTCAGACGATAGCACGAAAACGTAACTAACGTTACACTTATATGTAATACTCTCCCGCAGATTCACTTTGTTATAAACTTTTTTGAAAAAATCCTTGACAGAAAGAATTTGTTTTTGTAGAATGCACTCAAGCTCTTCAAAAAGAGCAAATATGACAAATCCGATGACGGAAAGAGTAGCTTCTCCAGTCCATCTTCAGAGAGTCGGCGGCAGGTGCGAGCCGATGAGGACAGAGCAGTGAAACTGGTTCCCGAGGAGAAGTGCTGAAAAGGATTTCTCAGTAGGCGCTTACGGTGGTCCCACGTTAGAGGGAACGCGTATGTTGGTACGTTGCAGAGTGCCCGGAAGCAGTAATGCACCGGGAATCAGGGTGGTATCGCGGAACTTTACTCCGTCCCTTTAGAAGGGACGGAGTTTTTTTATGTATCATTCCAGCCCTGACACCAACAAATCAGCCATCAGAAAAGGAGAGGAAAAAACATGGCAAAAGTATTTTATGATCAGGACGTTAACTGGGATGTAATCAAGGACAAGAAAGTCGCTATCATTGGTTATGGCAGTCAGGGCCACGCCCATGCGCTGAACCTGAAAGAAAGCGGCATCGATGTGACGGTCGGATTGTATAAAGGCAGTAAATCCATTGAGATTGCCCAAAAAGCAGGTCTGAAAGTAGCTTCTGTACCCGATGCTGTCAAAGCGGCAGATATTACGATGATTCTGATTCCGGATGAAAAACAAGCCGATGTCTACAAAGCCGAAATCGGTCCGAACCTGAAACCGGGCAGCGCCCTGGCTTTTGCTCACGGCTTCAACATCCATTTCAAACAGATTGTCCCTCCAGACAATGTAGATGTCTTCATGGTTGCTCCGAAAGGCCCGGGCCATCTGGTTCGCCGTACTTTCGTGGAAGGCGGCGGTGTGCCTGACGTTTTCGCGGTAGAACAAGATGCTACCGGCAAATGCTTTGATATCGCCCTGGCTTATGCCCGCGGTATTGGCGGAACCCGTGCCGGCGTCATCCAAACGACCTTCCAGGAAGAAACCGAAACCGACCTGTTCGGTGAACAAGCCGTGCTGTGCGGCGGCGTTACCCACCTGATTCAGAATGGTTTTGAAACGCTGTGCGAAGCCGGCTATCAGCCTGAAATTGCTTACTTCGAAACCTTCCATGAAATGAAGCTGATTGTCGATCTGATGTATGAAGGCGGCATGGCCAAGATGAGAAAGTCCATCAGTGACACGGCAGAATTTGGCGATTATACACGCGGACCCAGAGTCATTACCAGCGAAACCAAGAAGGAAATGAAGAAAATTTTGTCCGAAATCCAGGATGGTACCTTCGCTAAAGAATGGCTGCTGGAAAATCGTGCCGGCGGCCGCGCTCACTTCCTGGCAATGCGTCGTCAGCATGCAGAACATCCGATTGAGAAAGTCGGTGCCAAGCTGCGCGATATGATGCCTTGGCTGCATGATAATGACAAGAATGAGTAAGAAGAACCACCCATTGCCTGATTTTCCTGCTGCTTGTTCAAAGTCAACAGGCAGTCCAGTGGAGCTTCATAAAAATTGATTCCGCCCTCTATGTGGAAGAGCCATCTTCCACGAAGGATCTCTACTCTGCGTGAATGAAGTCTTATCTTCATTCACAACAAAAGACACTGCAAAAGCAGCCTGTACTAGTACCCCGTACAGCACCTGCCTGCGCAGTGTCTTTTGATTTATGAACCTCAGCCTGCCGGGTGACAATACAAAAAGGGGCTGTGAAATAATGATTGCTCATTGTTCACAGTCCCTTCCTCCATTCTGATAGGAAGCCAACCGACGAAAACTTCTCTTACAGCTTTCCGGAGAAGAATTTCTGAATTTCTGCCTCAGAAGCATTCGGGCTGAAGCGCTGGCCGCCTACATACTTAGCGCCGGCTGCTTTAGCCACGTTTTCACCGCTGTCGCCAATCTGGCTGGAGTATGCAGTGCAAATAGCACCCACATTCTTCCCGGACAGCTTTGCATTTTCAACAAATGTATAAACTACGGACGGTGCCTCACCCCACCAAATCGGATAAGCTACCACAACGGCCTTATACTTGGACAAATCCGCCTGATTAGCTACGGCCGGACGGACTTTGCCATCTTTATGTTCCTTGGATACACGGCTCTCAGGATTATTATAATCCAAATCCGCGTCCGTATATGGCTGGGCCGGTTTAATTTCGATAAGATCTGCCTTAAGTGCCTTAGCCGCAGTCGTCGCTAATTTCCGCGTATTACCTGTAGCGGAATAATAGACAACGGCCACTTCACCCTGCTTAGCAGCAGAAGCAGCCGGAGCTGCCTTTGCCGGTTCGCTCTTGGAAGCTGACTGGCTGCCGGCACTGGAGCAGCCCACAGCAAACACTGTAAACAGCACTGCCAATAACCCGATTATTTTTTTCATGATCTTTCTCCTTTATTTTTTTGCGGAAGTCTCTTCCGGCCATACTTCCTTTGCCATGTTAAATGCTGCCCATGCTTTCGGCCAGCCGGCATAGAAACCGACTTGTGTCAGCACACCGGCAATTTCCTCACGGGTTACGCCGTGATTCTTGGCATTTTGCAAATGGTATTTCAGAGAACTGTCCGTAACTCCCATAGAAACGAGGGATGTAACCGTAATGATACATCTGGTCTTCAAATCAACAGAAGGATCATTCCATACCTTACCAAAGAGCACATCATCATTGGCTTCGGCAAAAATCGGGGCGAAAGAACCAAGCTGCTTCCGCCCGGCTGTCTGTACAATTTTTTCGCGCTGCTGCGGTACCGCTTCTGCGGCCGCTGCCTTTACAGTACCCCCGGAAACCATCAGCATACAAGTCAATAGAACCATTACCGCTTTCTTCATCATGCAGTCTCCTTTCCAGCCGCATGACTTCCCCTGCCCCTTAGCGGAGCCAATCATCACCTGTTGTTCCGAATCCTAACAGAAACAGAATAATTTTTTTCATTATGATGACCTTCTTTCGCTCTCCGCCGGGGATGCCAGAGGAGAGTCATTTAAATTTCGGAAGCCTTCTCACAGCTTTTAGCATAATCTGCATCGGATACGGCCTCCAACCATTCGTTGGATGTATTTTCACCGGCAGGATCCATTGCCAGATGTGCAAACCAGGAATCGTTTACAGCACCATGCCAATGCTTCACATTCGCCGGAATATTGACAACTGTGCCAGGCGTCATGACCACAGGTTCTTCACCCCAGGCCTGGTAAATGCCCTTGCCGCCTACACAAATCAGCAGTTGTCCGCCGCCTTTATCGGCATGATGCACATGCCAGTTGTTGCGGCAGCCCGGTTCAAACGTCACATTAAAGATTTTGACCTGTTCCGTGGATACCGGAGCCAGATAACTTTGGCCGACAAAATATTGAGCAAAGCCGTCGTTCGGAGCCCCGATGGGGAACATGATTTCCTGCTGGAAGCGATCCTTGGCGGATAGCGGTGCTGCGTCCTTCCACACTTCTTTGGCCATATTAAAAGCTGCCCAGGCCTTTGGCCACCCGGCATAGAAACCTACATGCGTCAATGCACCTGCAATTTCCTCACGGGACACTCCGTGATTTTTAGCATTCTGCAAATGGTACTTCAAAGAATTGTCTGTCATTCCAGAAGCTACAAGAGCCGTCACCGTCAGAAGACAACGCGTCTTTACATCTACAGACGGATCATTCCATACTTTACCAAACAAGAAATCATCGTTTGCTTCCGCAAAAAGCGGAGCAAATTGACCCAGTGCGTCACGGCCGGCGGTTTGAACGATTTTCTTCATATCTGAATCCTCTCCTTATCTTAACTTGCAGTACTATCATTCGTAATTTCCTTACAATTAAAGTATAAAGGAGAAGCCGGTTTCATTCCAATACTTGTTTATCATGCTGTAGTATGCCTCAAAAGCATGCTCAGGTAAAAAGACGCTGATTGCTGGCCGCAGGCCGCTGGTCGCACCGTCGGAAACAAACCGTAAACGGCTTGAAAGAATAAAAGCAAAGCGATGGAAAGTGTTTCGCGCTCCGTTTTGTTAAAACCCGCAGCCTTTCTAAAAACCGTTGGCTGCCGGCTGCGAAACAAGGGGTTGCCGCGCTGTGCGGCAACCCCTTGTTCAATTATTCAAAAGAGGAATCTTTCCAGCAGGGAAGTCTGATGTACTTTGCTGCCAAGAACCTTCCCCGTTTCCGCGTCAAGAGCAAGACGATACGTCATTCCGTCCTTGACAGCCGACACGTTGTACACAAGAGGCTGCTGCCCATTCCTGCGCAGTCCCGGCACTCCAAAAGGTCCCTGAGGGACATTTCCCATAAGAGGAAGCGGTGCAGCTGGTGCCTGCAGTGCAGCATTCGGTACTTCAGCATTTTGTGCTGTACTTCCGTCTGCCGCAGGCGCTTGCTGCTGCGGTGCCGCTGCGTTCGGAGCCACTGCATTCGGAGCTGCGGCATTCGGAGCTGCGGCATTCGGTACAGGCTGGCCAGGCATCATACCCAGGCCCGCCATCCCAGGACCGCGGCCGGACTGGTTCCCTTGACCTGCCTTTCCAGGACCGCGGTTGAAGTCACGCTGCTGTGCACCCGGTCTGTTGTCTTTCCCGGGTCTGTCATTATCGCCGGAGCGGCGCTCTTTGCGATTCTCTCTCTTATCATCTTTCTTATCTTCTCTCTTGTCCTCCTTATCCCTGTCACGTTTCTCAAATCTTTTTCTATCCTTGCCGAAATCCTTTTGCTTATCACTGAGGCTGATCCGTTCAAAATTCAAAGTATCCGGATCGGCTCCCAGAAGATCAGCGACCTGTCTTTTTACTTCGTCCGTTGAAAGCACGCTGCGGTTCTGCTGAGCGGCAACCTTTTGCAGCATTTCCGTACGAGCTGTGTCTTCAGCGACGCGGCGCTGTGCTTTTACTTTCATGGCGCCCAGGCTGCCAACGCCGCCAACTACAGCAAGAAGTACTAAAATAGTTACACATTTTTTAATTCTTTTAGGAGTAATGACGCTTCGCGTCCATTGAACTGTTTTTCCAGCTGCTCCTTTAATTGTTTCCCATTTGTTCATCTCAGTCATATTGATGACCCCCTTATTTGCTTTGTTGGGGACATCATAAGTCACACAGATGAAGACTGGATGAAAAAACTTGGAATAAATTGTAAACGAAAAGAGTTATATTTAAACAAGTCTGAAGATATTACTGAAATTTATTAAGTTCTAAGTTAACTGTTAATTTAATCTATTATTCTTCGCATTGAAAAGCGGATGAACTCATTATTAAAATATTTTATTAAATTTTATCTTTTATCATTTTAAAATTTGATGTCTCAGTTTTTTCACATATCTACGCGTCTCAAATGATAATTTTTAGTATATAATAATGAAAAATCAGCTTTAAATAAGAAAGAGGGATAAAACAGATGGATGATAAAGATTTTGTACTATTAAAAACTCTGTATAAAGAGAAAAACATTACCCATACTGCAAAACGCCTGTTTATCTCTCAGCCCGCCATCAGTGACCGGCTGAAGCGTCTGGAGGCCGAATTCGGCTGTCAGCTCTTTATCCGGCAGCCCAGAGGGATTGTATTTACCCCACAGGGAGAAGTGCTGATGCGATTCATAGATCAAACCAATGATGGATACCGCAGAGTGAAGAATATGATTTCTTCCCCGGTCGGAGAAACCTTTGGTTCCCTTACAATTGCCTGCTCCGAATTTGTAACAAGATACGAACTGCCGCAGCTGCTGAGTGGTTTTACCAAAGAAAATCCCGGTGTCGAAGTCTCGGTAAGATCTGGTATCGGATCCACCTGCTATGGAGATTTTCTAAAGGGAAAATTTGATGTCTGCATCATTCACTCCGATTTCAATTGGGCTGAGGAAAAACGAAAAATATGGTCCTCGAATCTGTGTCTGTTCAGCAAGGATCCGATTTCCCTGGACAAACTGCCGCAGACTCCGTGTATCCACTGTATCAGCAATACGGCACTCAGGAGCCTTACGGATAACTGGGGGTATTCAAAATTCCGGGAAAAACCGAGAACCCGCATAGAGACGGCTTCCATGGATTCAGCAATTAAAATGGTGCAGCAGGGCCTTGGATTCTCCCTGCTGCCGGAAATATGTGCCAGGGAAGTACCTGACCTCTGTGTGACACCTATTCAATCAGTGAAAGGTGAGCCCGTACCGTACGACGCATGGATGTATTACCGCAGTCAATATCAGCTCAACAAAGGAATGCAGCTGTTTATTGAGTACGTAGATGAATATTTAAAGAAATAATTAAAAGACCTGTGAAAAAATGAATTTATTTTTTCACAGGTCCTTTTACGCAGGTCACAGGTTGCTGGCCACGTTCCTTACTTACTTCAAGTGCTCGTAAATCTGTTCCAGATTTTCCCGCATCCGCGTCAGATAATCTTTGCCATTTTCCGCTGTTTCAAGCGTATAGATAGGTACGGTTTCAGCACCGATTTCTCTGGCCAGCGTCAGGGATGTCTTCGGATTGACTCCACTTTCCGTAAAAATTGTCCGGATATGATGCGCTTTACAGTAATCCAGCAGCCGGACCAGTTGTTTAGCACTCGGTTCTCCCTCAGCAAAAACAGATTCTATGCTGTTCATCTTAAGATCAAAATCCCTGCAGAGGTATCCGAATGCCGCATGTCCCGTCACAAATTCCCTGCCGGGCAGCTGCGCCATCCGTTTTTTATATTCCTGATAAAGAGCTTCCAATTTGCGGCTATAGGCTTCCGCCTGCTGCCGGTAGATTTCTTTATGGACGGGATCAGCCTTGATGAGCGCAGAAGCAATGTTACTTACCTCAACCTGTGCCGCCTTGAGACTCAGCCAGGCATGGGGGTCATAGGCCCCATGCTCCTTAATTTCTTCCGCATCCACAAGCGGAATCGTGTGCACTCCCTGAGATGCTTCTACAACTACAAGTCCTGGATTGTCTGCAGCCTTTACCACATCCTGCGTCCATGGTTCCATGCCGAGGCCATGGACGACCAGCACCTTCGCCCGGTGGACCATTTTCATCTGATCCGAAGTGGGCTGGAATCCATGCGGCCCCGTCCCGTCCGGCACGAGTGTCTCGACCCGGATATATTCTCCGCCTACGGCCTGTGTCAACTCTTTCATGGCATTAAAACTCGTAACAACGACCATCCGGCCGTCATCATTCACTTTCTTTTCTTTTTCTGATGTACACCCTGCTGCCAGCAGCACAAACAAAATACATAAAAAAGCAGCCAATTTCTTCATATCTAAAGCCTCACCGTGAAACTTTCCGTATTGTTTTATTGCAAATTATTTGCAAGAGCAAGGCTATTCTAACACGAAGTCTTTTACTCGTCAACAAATGCAAGTGCCTTGCATTTCCGTTTAGCTTTGTCTATAATAGGAAAGCAACACGAAAGGAGCTTTTCATGATTTCTCTGAATCACATAGATTTTGCTTATGAAAACGGGCCTTACCTGCTCGAGGATCTGACCATGACCATTCATGACGGTGATTATGTCGCCGTTGTCGGTGAAAACGGCAGCGGCAAAAGCACGCTCATCAAAGTCATGCTCGGCCTCCTGAAACCAAAGCACGGTTCCATCAAATGCACCTTCCGCCGGACAGCTTATGTCCCCCAGCCGACTGACCTGATTAACCGCCAGTTTCCGATTACGGTGGACGAACTTCTCGATTTTCAGCGCCGCGTCCTTAAGGTCAAGGACAAAGATGCTGTCACGGCCGCTCTGGAAAAGGTCAATATGGTGCCATTCCGCCGTCATCTTGTTGGTGCTCTATCGGGTGGACAGTTCCAGCGCGTGCTGGTTGCCAAGGCGCTTATCGGGGAGCCGGATTTCATCATTCTGGATGAACCTTCGACGGGGATGGACCTGAAATCCCAGGATCAGCTCTACCCGCTGATTCATGACCTGCACGAAAAGCAAGGTGTCACCATTGTCACGGTCGAGCATAATCTTCGTTATGCCGCCCATAATGCTTCCACCTTTTTTCATATGGTAAATGGCCGCGGGCACTTCTGTACGCCGGAAGAATATATTGAAGAATATCTGCAGGAGAACGGAGGCCGTCACCATGTTTGAATATGCTTTCATGCGGAATGCCTTCGTCATTTCCCTGCTCATTTCCCTGCTTTGCCCGCTCATCGGCACCTTTTTGGTCCTGCGCCGCTATTCAATGATCGGCGACGCCCTGAGTCACGCTTCCCTGGCCGGTGTAGCTGCCGGATTCCTGTTCCAGACCAGTCCCATTGTCAGTGCCTTCTGCCTGACTTCCTGTTTTGGTCTCCTGATTGAAATCCTGAGAGAAAAGTTTCGCCGCTATGCTGAGCTGACCCTGGTCATCGTTATGTCGCTCTCTGTCGGCATCGCCATTACCCTCGTCAGTTCCGGCCTCGTAAAAGCCAATATCGATTCTTTCCTCTTTGGGAGTATCCTGACTGTCAGCCATGGTGAAGTCGTCACGGTAGCCATTTTAACGGCCGTGTCCGTAATTACAATTCGTGCGCTGTACCCGCAGCTTGTCATGCTCGCGTTTGACGAAGACGGTGCCCGCATTTCAGGTGTCCACCGCCGTGCAATTAACTATATTTTCGCTCTCCTGGTCGCCGCCACGATTTCCGTATCCATCCGTATCGTGGGCATTCTCGTAATGAGTTCGCTCATTGCACTGCCTGTAGCTACGGCGCTCCAGTTCCACCAGGGTTTCAACCGCACGCTGCTGCTTTCCGTAGTATTCAGCTTCATTGATATCATGGCCGGCCTCGTCATCTCCTACGAAGTAGGAGCGGCACCGGGCGGCATCACGGCTATTGCTTCCGTACTCGTTCTCCTCCTCGTCATCGCCGGTGAGGAGATCCGGCAAAGCCGTCAGGGAGGTGTTCGTTCATGACAGAAACGCTTACAGCCGATGCCATTATTCGCCAGTATAACCTGAAACTTACAACGCCCCGTAAACAAGTCCTGAATCTGCTGCTTTCCCGCCAGGAAATTCTGACGGCAGATGAAATCTATGAATCGCTTGTTTCAAAAGGTTCGACGCTTAATTTTTCCACAGTCTATCGTACCCTGGAAACTTTTACCGACCGTAAGATTACGGAAAAAGTCCGGATTCCCGGAACCCGTAAATCCGGATTTCTGCTTTTTACCATGAGTCATACCCATAACCTCATTTGTCTGGGCTGTCACAAAGTTATCCCGATTCACGGCTGCCCGCTCAAAACATTCAATGAGGAACTTGCGAAAAAGACCCATTTCGAAATTGTCGGCCACGATTTGACCGTCTTCGGCTACTGCGAACAATGCAAAGCCAAGAAAAAAACAAAGGAGTGATTTTTCATGGAACTAAAAGAACTGATTGATCTTTATGAAATCTGCCGGACCTACCGTCGTTTCAAACAGGAACCGCTGAGTAAGGATTTTCTGACGACCCTTGTCGATACGGCACGCAAGAGAACAAACGCCCGCAACGGCCAGCCCTGGCATTACTATATCGTAGAAAGCAAGGAGAATGTCAGCGCCATGCAGCCGCTGCTCCACTATGCAGCAGCCCTGCCTAAGGAAATCGGTACGCCGAAACCCGGTGAGCAGCCCGTTGCCTTCATTGTCATGACCCGTGAAAAAAATGCAAACCCATTCAGCCTTGCCGATGCCGGCATTGCTTTTGATACCATAGCCCTCCTTGCCATTTCCCAAGGGGTAGGTACCGTACTTCTGGGAGCTATAGACCGCGCAAAAATCCAAAAACTGCTGCAAGTACCCGAAGATCAGGAAGTCATTCTAACCATCGGGTTAGGTTATCCGGCTCACAAGAGCACTATGGTACCGGTCAAGGCAGACGGAAATCTCGATTATTACGTAGACGCCAACCGTGACTATTATGTGCCGAAAAAAGCATTGAAAGATGTAATGGAATATAGATAAGATTAATTCTTGAAGAACAAAGGGGCTGTCGCAAGTGACCGATTTTTAATCCCTGAAATAACTTGCTAAAGGCCCCAATTTGCCTTACTTTTTAGTTGAATATGTTTTGAGATGAAAAAAGGGCGCACGAAATTAAGCAACCCTAAGTTGCTTTTTTCGAGCGCTCTTTTTGTAGGTTCTTTTAGGCCTCTTTTTTCAGCGGATATAAGTGCAAATCCTCTTTGCCGTCTTGAACTTTGTGATGAACCTTCAGGACATTCCGTGCCATGGCACATATTCCCACTGTTACCAGGGCATTTCCTTTGCCTCGGGTTTCTAGTCTTCTGACGTTTAATGAATCCTTGAGATCCGCAAAGGCTCCTTCTGCCTGTATACTGCGGTTCATCCTCAGTTCCTTACCATATTCGGAAGTAATGTTCTTCAGGGATTCTGCCCTCAATGCAGCAAAATTCTTCGAGACCACTAATTTCTTGTTTCTTTTCTCCATGGGTGTCCTGCAATTGTTCCCATGGATGCACTGTTCCTTGTAGGGACAACCGCTGCAGTCCTTACATTCGTAATATGTTTTCTCTGACACATATCCTGACCGGTTCTTTACCTGGGTTACTTTGCTGACTTTCAGCAGTCTCCTACCTTTACAGATATACATGTCTTGATCAGGCAAATATGTCATGTTTTCTGCTTTGCCGATGTCGTTCTTATACTTTTTCCTCTTGCTTCTTTCATAATTGTTAGGCTTGATATATGAAGTATACTGATTCTTCTTCAGCCAGACCAAGTTCTCTTCGCTTTCATAGCCTGCATCGGCTACAATGTTTGCAAATTTCTGACCGAAGTGGGCTTCAAATCCTTCAAGAAAAGGAATGAGTGTCCGCATATCTGTGGGATGCGCACTCACATCTGCAAACAAGGTAAAACCGGAATTGTTTGCATATTGGACATTGTATCCCGGCTTTAAGGTGCCATTAAGCATGGCGTCTTCTTTCATCCTCATAAAGGTAGCATCCGGGTCTGTTTTGGCAAAGCTGTTCCGTTCCCCACAGATATGAAGCTGCTTCGTATACACCTTAAGGCGTTTGAGATAGTTAGCTAAAATCTCATAGTACTTCTGTAGGATGGTCTTTCTTTTCCCACATCCGTGAACAAACTCGATTCCCTCAGCCCGCTTTATGACAAGCAGTTTTTTTAGGAGCTTCTTTAAATGACGGATGTGGAAAGTGTTTCCGTAACAGACCTTGATCCCGAAACGTTCCTCGATTTCGGGAACCAGTTGCTCCAGTTTCTCTATGAGTTTGTTCTGGCTGCCTAAGATTCTGTTTTTCCAAACAAATTTGTATTTGTTTGCCACAGATTCAATTTTTGTCCCATCGATGAACAGGCTATCCAGCGTGATGAACCCGCGAGCCAGCAGCCATTTATCCATCTGAATCATGAGCTCCTTGATACATGGTTTTAGATGGAGGGAACAAAATCTTGCAATGGTTGCATTATCCGGAGCTTTTTTCCCATCTAAGAGGAACATGAAATGAGTGTCTCTTTTACAGGATTGCTCTATCTTACGCGAACCACGAATTCCTTCCATACATGCATAAATGACGATTTCCAGCAGCTGAATTGGTGACGTTAATTTATTCTCGACATGAGAATACGTGTCATACAATGCCTTTACATCCATCCCTTCTACCATGGCACGCACCAAGCGAACAGGATCGTCATTAGGGATTTGTACTTCAAAATTTAGAGGAAGAAAAAGTTGATAAGAACTGCCAATTTTTGTATAATCCTTTTGTGTAGGTTTGTTTTTTTGGTTCTTCACGGAAATTTGTGGACTAGAAGACATTTGACTATTGAAAAAGGACATTAACTCCTCCAAAATATAAGCGACGAAACCATACCTTGGGAGAAGAAAATGTCCTTTACTAATTACACTATTCAAAATAATGCAGAATGTCAAGATGTCTTTTACAATGTCTTCATGTCGGAAGACCCTTTTGATGACAGCCAGGAGATTGTTATTTGCAGTGAAAAGAAATATACCGACTTCTGTTGTCCTAAATGTGGTCAGAAAATGTATTCTTACGAGCCATTTTCCATCTACTTGAAAAGCTTCCCTGCGTATCCTGAGCATACCAGGATGATCCGCTTTGAAGGGCATCGCTTCCGTTGCTCCTGCTGCCATGCAACCATCACTGAGCCTATTCCCTTTAAATATCCCGGGACTCGCATTACCATGAGGGCTTCCCTTTGGATTGAGACGCTGCTTCGTAATGGAATCCCTGCCAATGCAATTGCCAAGATGTCAGGAATTCACTGGAGCACGATTCGTTATGTCCACAAACAGCTCATGGACGAATCTCTCGATAAATATGAAATGGAATTGGAGCTGACCTCTTACAAGCCCCGTTTTCTGGCCATCGATGAGTTTGCTATCCATAAGGGACACACTTATGCCACTTGCGTCATGGATTTAGCGACAGGTTATATTCTCTGGGTCGGCAGAGGTTGGGCGATAGCTGACAGAGGTCAAGGCAGTCGCCATGGATATGAACGCTTCCTACAACAAGCTGGTACAAGAACATCTGCCGCAAGCTAAGGTCGTGTATTATCGTTACCACATGCAGGCTCAATTCGGGAAGGAAGTATTAGGTGTAGTAAGACTTGATGAGGCCAGAATGCATAGGGATAAAGCCAGAAACATGCAAGAAGCATTAAAAGACGCAAGTGCTGAAGACAAGCCGGTTTTAAAAGAGCGGATATCCGAAGAAAAGAAGAACTACCGCACATTGAAGAAAGTCCGCTGGCCGTTACTCACCAATGAAGATAAGTTGAATCCTAAGAGCAAAGAAGCGTTGCAGGCCATCTTTGCAGAGCACGAGGAGCTGGCAATATGTTATTCCATGAAGGAAGAGATGATAGCCCTCTATGAATTAAGGGACTATGACAAGGCTCTTGCAGGATGGAAGCGCTGGTTTGAAGCAGCACTGGGCAGCGGGATTCCGGCCCTGGTTAGGTTTGCTAGGATTAAGCTGCCAAGGATAGACGGACTGGTGAACCATGCCCTGTACCCGATAAACACAGGGAAGCTTGAAGGCTTCAACAACAAGATAAAAGTGGCCAAAAGAAGAGCTTACGGATACAGAGATGATGAGTACTTTTTCACGTTAATTCGCTACCTCTCAATTCCAACCGTAAGAGGTATACTCCCGAAAAAAACGTGAAGAACCGTTTTTTTGCATATTTAAATTCTACACCAAGGCGCGGTCTCATTCAATGAGGCCGCGCCTTGCTTTTACCTTGTTTTTGATACAAAAGGGGCCGTCGCAAAATGCGACAGCCCCTTATTCACGCTTTCCGCAGCCCGCCCGTGGAAGAAAAATGGCCTTTCATTAAACCAAACCGTCAGGTTGGGTATCCCTTTGGAATCTCCTTCCACGCAGTCGGAAGGAGGAGGCCACGAAAGTGGCGGAAGATAGTACCAATTCAATGCTAAATGCCATAAGCAAAAGGCTAAAAGCACCTTTTTAAAATAAAACCTGAAATTTAGGTTATCTGCTAAATTTCAGGTTTTACATCATATTTATTTGAATCAAAACCTTCAACACACTGCTGCAGGCGAGGCTAAATGCCATAAGCCAAAAGCGCCTTTATTTTTTACTAGCTGCCCGCTGCATTTTATCTCAAGAATCCGCCAAAGCAGCTGCCAGCACTCCGGTGCTAACCACTCTCTCCACTAGCCACAATCCACTTTACTAGGCTATATGCCATAGACCAAAAGCGTATTTTAAATTTTTTACGATTTGTCTCTCGGACGATATTAATTACTTTACTACGTACTGACCGCCTTGTTCATCCCAGGCAATACGCATGACCTTAGCGGCTGAATCCAGGAACAGAACAGCTTCATTGCCGCGAATCTGCAGCGGACTGTTGAAGACTTCAACCGGATTAAACCCGGCTATCGGCAGAAGACGAACGTACCCCATGGCATCGCTGCCAATGACGGAAACATCTTCCAACATAGTGCGCCCTGCTCCCTTGGATCCGTAGGAAAGAACCAGCAAGTCCTCCTTGCCTTCCCGGAAATGGAGTTTATACATTAGATAATTCACGCCCCGCTGAAACGTACAGAGCTTGATATTTCCACCGTCCAGATAAGCGAGCGTCATCACGCGGCGGCCGCCGTCCTGCGCAACCAGAGAACCCGTAATCGGACGAGCTGTATCTTTATCAAATTTAACGGCAAGTGCCGGCTGCAGCGTGCCGGCCGCACTAAAGCCATACTTTTGGGCAAAAAACTGAGCCGCCTCCCCACCTGCGGAGTATCCGGCAAGACAAAGTGCCAGAAGTGCCGCAGCGGCCATTTGCTTTTTCATGGGCAAAGCCCTCCTTTACAAATCTCCAGCGAGTGAAATCCCTTGGTTTTAACCATGGGATGAAACTCGTCCACTAAAAACAAAATGATATTTTGCATGCTTGTAGATGTTTAATTGCTTTTATCTACTAACGTGTTATATTAATATCATGGAAAATAAATATTTCAGGACAAAAACAACAGTATCTTTCATCAACTATCATTTTGTATTCTGTCCCAAATACCGTCGCAAGATATTCTTGATTCCTCATGTCGAGGAGAGATTCAAGGAGCTGACACGGCAGATATGCGAGGAACTTAAAATTGAAATCCTTGCCATGGAATGCCATATCGACCATGTGTATTTGTTTTTAAGGTGCTGGCCGAAGCAGTCCCCTGCCGAAATTATGAGGAAGGTGAAAGGAGCTTCCTCCCATCGACTTCGAAATGAATTTCCTCAACTGAGTGGTATGTCGTCATTATGGACCAGGAGCTATTTTGTTTCGACGGCCGGCAATGTTAGCAGCGAAACGATTAAACGCTATATGGATACTCAAAAAACCAGGGGGTGAAAAGCAATGGTCAGGACATTCGGGTTCAAGCTGTTCCGTGCTAAGCGGAACAAAAAACTGCATCGGCAGATTGATGCTGCCGGAATAGCCTATAACCATTGCATCGCCCTGCATAAGAGATATTGGAAACTGTACCATAAGTCATTGAACCTCTATGCGCTCCAGAAGCATCTCACGAAGCTTAAGAAAATACCGCGTTTTGCTTATCTGAAAGAGATTGGCTCGCAAGCCTTGCAAGATGTTACTCAACGCATTGACAGGGGCTATAAGCTTTTCTGGGAAAACCTGAAGCGGGAGCGGAAGACGGCACCACCAGGATTCCGCAAGGTACGAAAGTATAAATCCTATACGCTCAAACAGGCTGGCTGGAAACTGGATCAGGAGCATGGTATTGTCTATATCGCAAAACAGAAATACCGCTATGCGAAAAGCCGCAACATCGAAGGCAAAATTAAGATATTGACTATCAAACGGGACAGCCTTGGTGATATCTATCTCTATTTCACCTGCGAATTGCCGGATATCGAAGTAGGAGCACGAACAGGTAAAAGCGTCGGCTTCGATTTCGGTTTCAATGGCAAAATGCTCATAGCTGAAAATCCGGAGGAAGATATCCGGGAACCAGGATTTTTCCGCAAAGCCAGGAACGAAATTGCCCGTGCCAATCGCAAGCTGTCCAGGAAACGTATGCAGTCAAACAATCGGTGCAGGGCTCGCCAGGAATTGGGTCGTCTGCATCGTAGGATTGCGAATCAGCGTAATGCTTTTCACTGGCAGTTGGCAAGAGAATTATGCTCCCGCTACGCAGTCATCTGTCTTGAGGACTTGAATATGAAGTTCATGCAGAAAGGCCACGGGAAAAAGGTTATGGACTACGGGTTTTCTGAGTTCGAGAATATCCTCGCTTATGTAGGCAGACAGGTTGGTACAAGAATCGTTAAAGTAGATCCATACTTCCCGTCTAGCCAACTCTGCTCGGAATGCAGCTATAAGAATCCTGAGATGAAAGATCTCCGTATTCGCGAATGGGTTTGCCCTGCTTGTGGTTCACATCATGACAGGGACAGGAATGCTGCCCGTAATATCCATCAGGAAGGCCTGCGAATACTTGAATCGGCCTGAAGTAAACAATACTGGGCGGGGCATCGTCCAGCTGCAGGAGTCCTCGTAAGACTATCGCAGGGTAGCAGAGGGCGTTAGTCACTCAGGAATCCTACGAATTTATTCGTGGGAGGATGTCAATTGTTCTTTTCATTATAAAAAACTTCCCGCAAAAGGGCAACAAGAGAAAACGGCTATTCTTTCCCTTTCTGATTATTCGCTTGCCGTGTTACTCCTCCAATGCTTTTTTCAGTGCTTCGACGCCGAGACGGATATCTTCCTGGGCAATGCCGGCAAACGACAGTAAAAATTCAGGATTTTCTTTCTTGCCGTTTCTTACCGGCATCACCATGACGCCTCCGTCAAGTGCCTTGCGGGCCAGTGTCTCGGCATCTCCCTGACAGTGCAGGGCAATATGGAGATGGAGACCTGATTCCAGCCGGACAATCCGTGCCTTATCCCCAAAAACAGCTTCCAAAGCTGCCTGCAGCAAAGCACTTTTTTCCAGATACCGCTTCCGTAATTTTTTTACGTGCCGCGCTAAATGCCCTTCTTCAATATAATGAGCGAGAGCCAGCTGTTCCATCGTCGACGAGGTCTGGTTGAAAAGATAAGAAACACGGCGATATGCAGGCAGCAATTTTTCCGGGAGTACCAGATAACTGATACGCAGGGAAGGCAGCAAAATCCGGGAAAAAGATCCTACATATAAAATCTGCTCCCGGTTGCCGAAACTATGCAGGGCCGGCACGGGGCGATGCAGGTACCGAAACTCTCCGTTGTAGTCATCCTCCAGCAGATATACTCGTTCGAGCTGTGTGGCCACAATCAGGTTGTTGCGTTCCAGCTTGGACAGGGAACGTCCTTTGTAAGGGTTTGTCGGACTGATCATCAGGACTTCCGGCCAGTGTCCCTGCGGTTCTCCGGGGTCAAACGTGACGGGTTCCCAGCCCATAAGGCGGGCCACTTCTTCAGCCTGGGGAAAGCCCGGTGCCTCAAAACCGATGCGCTTTTCCCGGACGGGCAGAAGCGGCAGGACAGGCATCAAAAGAGCCTGCAGACCGGCTCCCACGAGAATTTGGTCCTTGTGGCAGACGACGCCGCGGGCTTCATAACTGTAACGAGCCAGGACTTCCCGAAGTCTTTCTTCCCCCTGAGGATCACCATATCCGGCAATCGCTTCCGGCTCCCTGAGTACCTTATTCAGACAGCGATGCCAAATGGCTGCATCAAAGGCAGCTGCGTCAACGTAGCGGTTAGAAAAATTATAACGAATGGACCGCGATAGCGGAATCGCAGTGTCAGATACCTGCTGCTTCTCATCCTTATTAACAGGATGGTACTCAGCTACCTGATATCCCCTGCTTGGGAGGTTTTGAACATACCCTTCGTCAATCAAAAGCTCATAGGCATTTTCCACTGTAGTCCGGCTCATTTTGAGGTCACGCATTAAAGTGCGAATCGACGGCAGCAAATCACCTGCCGCAAAATGACCATCTGTAATTTCATTCCGGAAATAGCCTGCCAGCTGACGATAAAGCGGGCCCTTTTCCGGCAGTGGAAAAAAATTAAAAACAGTAGCCATACTGTGCCTCTTTTTTTATAAATAATATAGAAAAATTGTAGCACGGAAATGAAAAAAAGAAAAGAAAAATGAAGAGACGGATTGTTAGGCGAAAGCCTGCGATGGACAGTAAATTGCATTTGGCAGACAGCCTCAATAAAAAACAGAGTGAAACGGTTTTTCGTCGCTTCACTCTGTTCTTTAGTCTTTTAACCAGTTTACGATTTGCCCTTTTCTGCGCGGCTCCTCACTCAAATACCTTTATGACACTGTCCCACTGTTCATTGACAGCTTCAGCCATCAGTTTCTTTCCGGAGGTATCCAGATGAATTCCATCAAGGGCCAGCTCCGTCGGCAGCTCTTGATATTCATTGATTTTACCGCCGAGATCAATATGGACTTGCTGACGAATCCATGCATTGACCGCGGCAAAACGCTTCATCCAGTCCCACGTTGTCGGTTCCCCAAAAGCCCGCTTAATATTGGCAGGGTTGATCGGAGGAAGGGTCATAAATACAGGATGAATACCGTTTGCCTCGCATTTGTCCTTGATTGTCTGCAAATCGGCGATGACATCGTTCGGATCAGTCCCGGCACGCAGGCTGTTCGTTCCCGTCATAATGATAAGGTACTTAGGATGAAATGGCAGGACATCGCGGTCGAACCGTTCCGCGGTAGCCGCGCTTGTGTCCCCGCTCTCCGCCAAATTGATGGAATTAAATTTCAGAAAGTGCTGAAAGCTGTATTCCCAGTCAGACGGAGAATAAGAAAGACTGCCGCCGCCGTGATAAATACTGTCTCCCAGCGTACCTACTTCCCAGTTATCATAAGGGTTTGTGACCATCTGCTGCGGATCGGAAAAAAGGCCTACCGGCTTTCCCTGCCCGTCCAGACCGCGGACGCGCCAGTACATCGGAGAAGTGGAAACGCGCTTATGATCATCATACCAGTCAAATCCCGTGGATTTCCCTCTTCCAATAATCTGGGATGCAGGAGCTGCTGTGTCTGCCCGCTGCGGCAGACTATTTAAGATTTCAACTTCATAAGTTCTGGCTCCATTTACAGGGATCCAGTTATATACCGGATAAAGCAGCGTGGTACCATTGCCCTTATTAAATTCATTCATCGGTACAGGGCGCTGCAAAACAGGAATCCGCAAATCCACGTAAGCCGTCTGCCAATCAGAAAAAGGAGTCAGAGGCTGCCGCTCCAGATTCAGGGCCCGCACACGCCATTTAAACTGATTTCCAGTAAAAGAGGATGGCAGCACTGCATTATATCCATTGATGAAAATTTCATCGTCCGTCAGGAAAATTCTTTGGTTTTGTGCCAACTGGACTTCATAAACCACGGCACCCTGCACTTTTTCCCAGCGCAGCACCGGTTTCCGCGAAGCCGGTTTTTCTTTTGTAAAGCGAGAAAGCACAACCGGCGGCTGAGCAGCCGGCGTGGTGATTTGATTGGATACATTCATGGGCTGCGTTCCGGAAGCACTAATTACGGACGGATCCGTAAGAGATGTAGGCACCCTGTACGCCTTTGCCTCCGCCACCGCGCTTTTTTTCGCACTGCAGAAAGGACCAAATTCGGGCAGAAAGCCTAATCCGGATATCATAAACAAAGATAAACCTACCGAAAACAAGGTGTGAATTCGCTGCATAAATTAATTCTCCTTATTCCTGCCGTCAAAGCAGAAAAGTTTTGAATAAACTTGCACTATTATTAATTACCAAATGAGGCAATCACCCGGTCCCACTGCTCATTTACAGCCTCAGCCATCAATTTTTTCCCGTCCGTATCCAAGTGCAGTCCGTCAGTCGCAAGTTCTGTCGGCAATTCTTTATTTTCGTCAATTTTACCGGCTAAATCAATATGAACTTGCTGACGAATCCAGGCGTTAACCTTCGCAAACCGTTCCTGCCAATCTTCTGCGGTCGGTTCCTTAAAAGCTTTTTGGATATTAGCAGGATTGATAGGAGGCAGGGTCATAAAAATCGGATGAATTCCATTCTCCTCAGCCTTATTTTTAATGGTTTCCAGATCATTGATCACGTCGTCCGGGTCGACACCGGCACGCAGACTGTTGGAACCCGTCATAATGATAAGGTAGCGCGGGTGAAACGGTACGACATCCGCCTCAAAACGATTAGCCGTATCTTCACTTGTATCCCCGCTTTGAGCAAGATTGATGGAATCAAATTTTAAGAAATACTGAAAGCTGTATTCCCAGTCGTTGGGACTATAGGTAAGGCTGCCGCCGCCATGGTAGATACTGTCTCCCAGCGTGGCAACTTCCCAATTATCATCCGGATTGGTCACCATTTTTTGCGGAACGGAAAAGAATCCAACCGGGCGTCCCTGCGCATCAAGGCCGCGGACGCGCCAGTACATCGGAGAAGTGGAAACGCGTTTATCATTATCGTACCACTCTCCCGATTCCGTAGTACCACGCCCCATCAGCTGTGAAATAGGAGCCCTCACATCACTGCGGGCCGGAAGACTATTTAAGATTTCAATCTCATAAGAAACCGCACCTTTGACCGGTATCCAGTCATAGACCGGATACAAAAGAGTAGTTCCTTTTTCCTGATTATAGACATTCAGGGGCACGGGCCGCTGAAAGACAGGAATCTTGGAATCTACGTAGGCCGTTTCCCAGGCTGAATAAGGCGAAATCGCTGTACGGTCCAAATTGAGGGCTCGTACGCGCCACCGGAAGGAAGGGGCATCATACCCTTCCGGAAGAGAAGCATTATAGCCATTGATATAAATATAGGCGTTATCCTCAAAGATCTCTTCCCCACGGGCCATCTGGACTTCATAAACTACGGCACCCTTGACTTTTTCCCAGCGCAGCACCGGTTTCAGAGACGCCGGGCTCTCCTTGGTGAAATGGCTCAAAATAACCGGCGGCTCGCCTGCCGGCGTCGTCAGCTGATTGGAAATAGAAAGGCTCTGCGTTCCGGATGCCTGGATTATCTGAGCCGTTGGCTGGCTGGAAGTCTTCGGCAGTACGCGGATGGCCGCCAAGGCATTTTTACCTTTATCAAGCTGCGGTACGACCGTATTTCTGATTACTTTCTGACCTTTCCTGGCAGCCTGTACCTGCAGACAGACAGGTACCTTAAAATAAGAAAGAATTTCATGCAGGCAAGGCATATAACGATATACACCGATTACAAAAAGCAGCGAAATAACCAGCGTAGAGATCGTAAATTGACGGCGATTCACAGCAATCACCCTCCTCATCTATTCCTTGTTGGCTGTATTATACGAGATTAGGGATGAAATAGCTAATGCTTACTTTAAATCGTAGACTATACACAGGAAGTATATTGATAATCAGTACCGCAAGCTCTCAAAAACCAAGCCTGCGTTTCATGACTCGCATTTGTTTATTTCCCTACATCTGCAAAAAGGGCTGCCGCAGCAAGCGACAGCCCCTTGAAAGGCAGATCTGCATTATACAATCACTGTTTTGCCATCATTTCCTTGGCCTTCATCAAACGAACCGTGCTGGCACGTTCGTTTTCTGCCAGTTTCATCGTGATGTATTTGATATTCTTCTGCATTTCAGGAATCATAACATATTCGAGAGCATTGACACGCCGTCTCGTCTTTTCGATTTCGTCCGCCAGCATATTGCAGGTCTTTTCCACTTCGGCAAGTTCCAGCAGTTCCGGCAGGGACGTGGTAAGATCCATAACGGCTGTATCAAGTTCCGGAGAAGTAAACGTGAAAGCATACGGCACGTTCGTCGTGTCGTCGGCAGTCGCGCCCGTGTAGGTCAAAGTCGGCACATCCACGCTCATGACGTTTTTCTCACCGACTTCAAACTGCGCACTGCGGGCCGGATACATCAAGGCTTCACTCATATAAAGGGAACCCATTTCCGCCTTGGCATGGACAAAGTGCTGAGACACATTCTTCAGTGACTTTTCCATTTTGATGCGCAGTTCATGGTTGCGGCGAATGTAAATCATAAACTGCCGCACCATTTCATCGCGTTTATCTTTTAACAGTTTATGTCCCCGGATAGCGGTTGCGAGCCGGCGTTTCAGCCGCGTCAGCTCCATTCGGGTCGGGTTCACAGTCGTAGCCATGGGTTATTCCCCCTCGCTGCCTTCTGCCGGTTTGTAGTACTTATCCAGGTATTCGTCACGAATTCTCTTCAGCTCGGAACGCGGCAGGATACCGAGAAGTTTCCAGCCGATATCCAGCGTTTCTTCAATGGAGCGGTTCGTTTCGTAGCCCTGGGATACATATTCCTTTTCGAAGGCATCGGCAAACTTGGCGTAGAGTTTATCTACCTTACTCAAGGCCGAGTCGCCCAGGATGGTAGCCAGTTCCTTAGCCGATTTCCCGCGGGAATAAGCGGCAAACAGCTGGTTCATCGTATCTGCATGGTCCTCTCTCGTCTTGCCCTTGCCGACGCCCTTATCCTTCAGACGGGACAGGGACGGCAGTACATCAATCGGAGGTTTCAGGCCCTTGCGGTAAAGTTCACGGGACAGGATGATCTGTCCTTCCGTAATATATCCGGTAAGGTCAGGAATCGGGTGCGTCTTATCATCTTCCGGCATGGACAGGATAGGAATCATCGTGATAGACCCCTTCTTGCCGCGGATACGGCCGGCACGTTCGTACATCGTGGCAAGGTCCGTATACAGGTAACCTGGATAACCACGGCGTCCCGGAACTTCTTTACGAGCTGCGGAGACTTCACGCAGTGCATCGGCGTAGTTCGTAATATCCGTAATGATAACAAGAACGTGCATGTCCATCTCAAAAGCCAGATATTCAGCAGCCGTAATAGCCATACGCGGCGTAGAAATACGTTCTACAGCCGGGTCGTTAGCCAGGTTGATAAACATGACGGCACGGCTCAGGGAGCCGGTACGGTTAAAGTCTTCCATGAAGAAGTTTGCTTCTTCGAAAGTAATACCTACTGCGGCAAAGACAACGGCGAATTTTTCATCCGTGCCGAGTACCTTAGCCTGACGGGCAATCTGAGCAGCCAGCTGGGCGTGCGGCAGGCCGGAACCGGAGAACACAGGCAGCTTCTGCCCGCGGACCAGCGTATTCAGGCCATCGATAGCACTGACACCCGTCTGAATGAATTCGGACGGATAGTCACGGGCAGCCGGGTTCATAGGTACACCGTTGATATCGAGGTATTCTTTCGGAATAATCGGGGCACCGCCGTCAATCGGGCGGCCCATTCCGTCGAAGATACGGCCCAGCATGTCCGGGGACACACCAAGCTGAATCCCATGCCCCAGGAAACGTGCCTTGGAACTGCTCAGCTGCAGTCCGGAAGCACTTTCAAAGAGCTGCACCAGCGCTTTATCACCATCAACCACCAGGACACGACCGTCACGCTTTGAGCCGTCACTTTCCCTGATTTCGACCAGTTCATCATATTTGGCACCGGAAACGTGATCGACCAGCATCAGAGGGCCAACAACTTCCCGGATTGTCTTATAATCCTTACGCATTGTCGTCACCCTCTTCCGTCAGTTGAGCAAATGCTTCATCCAGATCTTTGTTCAGCTGGGCAAATTTCTCTTTCCGTTCCTTTTCCGGAATGTACTTGGCACGGCCAATCTGTTCACGAATCGGCATTTCAATCAGCTTATCGAGCGGCACGTGCTTGTCCTCCATGGACAGCGCCTTTTCATACCAGGAAATAATCAGTTTGAGCATATCATACTGTTTTTCCAGAGACGTGTACGTATCAATTTCATCGAAAGAGTTCTGATGCAGGAAGTCTTCACGGATGGAACGTGCACATTCCATCGTGATACGATCCTTGAAGCCCAGTGCATCAATACCAACCAAACGAACAATTTCGTTCAGGTTAGCTTCTTCCTGAAGGATATTCATCGTCTCGCCCACCAGTTTCGACCAGTCAGGCGCTACGTGCGCGTCATAGTATTTCCGCAGACGATCGGAATAGAGGGAGTAACTCTGCAGCCAATCAATAGCCGGGAAGTGACGGGCATAAGCCAGTTCCGAAGACAGACACCAGAAGACCTTGACGATACGCAGGGTTGCCTGGGATACCGGTTCGGAAATATCGCCGCCAGGAGGCGATACAGCACCGATAGCGGAAACAGCGCCTACGCGTTTTTCCTTACCGATGCAGTCTACTACGCCGGCTCTTTCATAGAATTCGGCCAGACGGGAAGACAGGTAAGCAGGATAGCCTTCTTCACCTGGCATTTCTTCCAGACGGGACGACATTTCACGCAGGGCCTCTGCCCAGCGGGACGTCGAGTCTGCCATGATAGCGACTTTGTAGCCCATGTCACGGAAATACTCCGCAATGGTAATGCCCGTGTAAATAGAAGCTTCACGTGCTGCTACCGGCATATCGGACGTATTAGCAATCAGTACGGTACGCTTCATCAGAGGAAGTCCCGTACGCGGGTCGTTCAATCCCGGGAATTCGTTCAGTACGTCCGTCATTTCGTTGCCGCGTTCGCCGCAGCCTACATAAATGATGATATCGGCATCGGCCCATTTTGCCAGCTGATGCTGCGTAACTGTCTTACCGGAACCGAAAGGCCCAGGAATAGCAGCCACACCGCCTTTGGCAATCGGGAACAGCGTATCGATAACACGCTGACCGGTAACCATCGGTTCATCAGGCGCTAATTTATCTTTGTAAGGTCTTGCCTTACGAACAGGCCAGGTCTGGAGCATCGGATACTCTTTGACCGTGCCGTCCTTTTCTTTCAATTTGTAGACCGGATCCAGAATGGTTGCGTCACCGCTGTAGACCCACTCTACTGTACCGCTCTTTCCGGGCGGTACCATGATTTTATGCAGTACGGCCGGTGTTTCCTGAACCGTACCGATGACATCGCCACCGCTGACCTCGTCGCCCACATTGGCAACAGGAACGAAGGTCCACTTTTTCTCGCGGTCCAGCTTCGGCACATCAATACCCGGGGTAATGCGGTCGCCGGCTTTTTTGTAGATTTCTTCCAGCGGACGCTGAATCCCGTCAAAGATACTTTCAATCAGACCAGGAGCCAGTTCGACAGACAGCGGGGAACCAGTAGATTCTACCGGTTCGCCCGGCCCGAGGCCGGCCGTTTCTTCATAGACTTCGATAGAAGCCTTATCGTCTCTTAATTCAATGACCTCGCCAATCAGTTTCTTGTCGCTGACACGAACCACGTCGTTGACCTGGACGTCTTTCATGCCTTCAGCAACGATCAACGGGCCGGATACTTTTACGATCCTTCCGCTCATCGGTTATATCCCTACCCTTCTTTGAATAGAATGTCGGCACCTACGGCTTTTTCCACATTTTCCTTCACACGCTTCATCCCAAGTCCGAGGGAACGGTTCCCTGCAGGAATCGGAATGATGGCGGGATAGGTTGCCGTAGCATATTCTTCAATTACGTCACCGGCCTCCTGGGCTGCGGTTTCCGTAATATAGATGACCACGTAGCCTTCATCGGCCAATTTGTGGAGCCGCCGTTTAATCTTGTCCGGCTCTTCTTCATAGAACACATCAAAGCCGACCGCCTTGAAGATCATGACGGAGCTGGGATCACCGACGACTGCTATTTTATTTTTCTTCATCTTACGCCTCCCAAGCCTCTCATCATCTTACGCGTACATTTCGGGCAGCTGCGGTTCGAAACCACCCTGCAGTGCCCCGAAGATCAGGCGGAGTGCTTCGGCTTCTGCTTCCCGGGCCATGAGGTACCCTACGATAGGTCCAAGGGAATGAGCCTGCCACTTGGCATTGCGGATAATATGCATCAGACCTTCCTGCATCTGCTTGGTAATTACCCCGATGTCGTTGGTCTGGGCAAATTCGTTGATGGCCTGATTCAGCTGCATGCCATGTGCACCCTGACTGAGACGTGCACCGAGCTGTTCCGGCGGTGTAGACAGACTGTCTTCAAAAACAGATTTCTCAATGGAACCACAGTCAAGCAGCACCGTCTTAAGCTGATTCAGGCTCCAATGCATGTTCTGGGCCCGGATTACGCTGAGCGTATTCTGGAAATCCGCCCAAAGGGAGAAGAAATCACGAATGAAGCCTTTCTCCTTACGAGCATCCAGTACGCGCTGCGCATGCGTAAACATAGCACCGTCCACCATCGCACTGAAAACCAGCGGATCCGCTTCGCCGCGGGTAAAACCGCTTTCAATTTTGTTCATCACATCCCGGTAAACCGGCGGCAGATCCTCATAATATTTTGTCTGAATCATATCCTTCAGTGTATCCAGAGGAAAGTTTCCTCCGTCCCGCAGGATAGCATCGGCATTCGTGCCCAAAAGGCGGGCTTTCAGCAGTGCCTTGATATTATGAGTATCGACCGGCAGGAGGAAAAGTCCCGTCAGTTCCGGATCCGGGGTCAGTTCCTTGATTCTCTTCCGCGTCAGCTGCAGCTGGTCACGGATAATCAAATCAACATCGCCCTGCGCGATTTCCTGCTCCGTTGCCACGTTTTCACCGTACCCGGTCTCCAGCAGAAGCTTCAGTGCCTCTTTGGCACTGCCAGCCTCGGCTATCCGGCGGACCTGAGCGGTACTCAGCAAATGCGTGGACAGAACCCCGATACGGCCCAGGGCAAATTCATAACTGGGCTGGGGCATATTACTTCACCTCCGCACCATACAGGATCTCTGCTACGCGATACTCCTCCTCGGTGCGAACATCTTCCAGCAGCGTGGCAAAAGAGCCATCAAAATCGCAGTCCTCACCCTGGAGGAAAACGCCGCCGTCAATAGGGGCCGCTTCCTTGGCCAGGGTCAGTTTACCTGCTTTGCCCTGGTCCTTGAGGGCCTTGTTGATCGTATCCAGGAATCCCTTTTCATAGGCGTCACGATCCTTGGCAGGAACATACAGCACTTCATGCCCTGTCACATCGGACGTAGTAATGATCTGGAGAATCAGTTTCTCCCATTGTTCCTTCGGCAAATGAGCCAGCGCATCGGCTGCCTTGTCAAACGCTTCCTTCAAAACCTCGCGGCGGCTTGCCAGCGAAGCCTTGCGGTTCTGCAGCTCAGCAACCAGCGTCAGGCGGCCTGCCGCTTCCGCTGCATCCGTCTGAGCTTTCTTGGTAATTTCTTCTACGGAAGCTTTGGCTTTTGCCAGGATGCGGGCACTTTCCGCCTCTGCCTTCTTCTGGGCCGAAGCCTTGATGGCAGCTGCGTTCTGTCTCGCTTCCTCTTCTATCTTTTCGATAATCTTATTGCCTGCCACAACGCATCCCCCTCACTTAGATCTTGATGCCGCTGACCATGATGAAGGAAATCAGAAGGCTCAATACAGCGTACGTTTCAACCATAGCGGTCATAATGATACCTTTACCGGTTTCTTCCGGGCGCTTTGCGGTCAGATAAATACCGGCAGCAGCAGCCTTGCCCTGATAAATAGCGGACAGGAAGCCGCCGATAGCCATTGGCAGGCCCGCAAAGAAGAAGGCCCACCCCTGAGGAGTGGTCAGCTCTTTGATATTACCGTCGATAACTCCGAGATTCAGCAGAATGATAAAAGCAATCAGCAGGCCGTAAATGCCCTGCGTGCCAGGCAGTGCCTGCAGCACCAGTACACGGCCGAATTTATCAGGATCTTCACTGACGACGCCGCTGCCCGCTTCACCGGCAATACCAACGCCCATAGCGCTGCCTGCACCCGCAAAACCGGCTGCCAGAGCAGCACCACCAAAAGCCAAGGCTGTACCTAAAGTAATCATAGTTTATTTCCTCCTTGTAATGAGTTATTTCACAATGTCCGTATACTTGGTCCGGAATGCCAGGGGCTGGAAAGCACGGCCGCCAGGTTCGAAGAATTTTCCGAAGAACTCAATGTACTGCAGACGACTGCTGTGCACAAAGGCACTCAGAATATTGATTAAGATGTTGAAGAAATGCCCGCCGATGAGGATAATTACTGCCCCCACCGTACCGAGAGAACCGGCCGAACTGAGCATTCTTGCAAGAGTATTAATGACCATACCGACAACGCCGGTCGAAAGACCCAGAGCAAAGATACGGGAATAACTGAGCAGGTCACTCAGATATCCGCTGATATTGTACAAGCTCAGGAGTCCGCCGATCAGACGGCCGAAAATTCCTTTGCGGTCACGCCCGCCGAACAATACAATCACGGCAGCACCGAAAATGGCCATGTACTTGCCTACAGGGCCCGGCAGCAACGCCATGAGAAGGAATCCGGCAAACATAATGAGCCAGCTGAATTCGTCAAAGAACGCGCCCGCGACGTCGCCGTCACGAATCATCATGTAAGCCTTGGTCAACATCCCGGCAACCAGATGAAGGGCACCCAGCAGGAAGCAGAGAGCCAGCATTTTCGTCGGTTCATTCATCGGCACAAAGAGCAGCGGATGCCACTCGGCACCGAACCAGCCGCCAAACAGTGCGCCCCAGAGGATTGTAGAAATACTGCCCAGGAACGCAACCATTGTAAGGTTGCCGCTGAATCCTTTTGGTTTGAATTTCTTCATGGCGATATAGAAAGCAATCGTCATGACGATACCATATCCGGCATCAGACATCATCATTCCGAAGAAGATGAAGTGGAACGGAGCCACCATCCAGTCCGGGTCGATGGTTCCGGCCGCCGGCAGGGAATACAGCTGGACTACTGATTCGTACGGTCTGACCAGTTTGTTGTTCTGCAGTACCGTCGGAGGAACTTCATCAGGGGTAGGATCCCTGAATTCCAGCTGGTAAGCATCGGTAACTCCGGAAACCACTTCTTCCAGACGTTTTTTCCGGTCCTTACGCACCCAGCCGGTCATCATGAAGGCACTATCTGTCTCCGTCCCGTTATGCGCGAGGCGGTCGCCCTCTGCGGCAAGCTGATCGTAATACAATTCCACCTGCTGCTTTCCGGAAGCTGCCGATACCGCTTCTTTGCGCCAGGCTTCCGCCTTGGCGAGGCGTTCGTCTGCTTCCGCGTTCAGTTCCTTCATGATTTCCGCGGCCTTGCCGCTGCGCTTAGGCAGGACGGCCTCGGAAAAATCGTTTTCTTTCAAAATGCGCTTTACGTCGCTGTCAGCATCCACGTGAGCAACAACCACCACAGCCTGTCCGTCAGGTCCGATTCCATAGAGCTTCATCTCGGCCAAAAGGTCCTTAATGGCATCCTGGACGACAGGAACCTCTTTATCAGGAAGGAATCCTGCATAAATACGGGTTGTTTCTGTAAGTCCCAGCTGTTCCAGGGGAATCTCCAGATCCTTCCAGGGCTCCAGACTTTCAGCCTGCGTTCTCAAGGCTGCGGCCTCACTGTCCATTGCCGCAATTCGGTTGGAAAGGGTATCCACCTTTTCTGTCACCGAGCGGCCTTCCTCACTGGTTTTCAGGAAATCACCATAGGAAACTTCCTGACGCGGTGTAATGAGAGGTTTTTTACCTCCGTTTTTCTCCATGAAGCGCAGGACGAGGCTTGCTTTTTCAAGCTGGGAGCTCACTGCCTCCGCTCCCGTTCCTCCGCTTTTCTCCCCATCGGGATCCAGCATCACGCTGCCATCCTTCTGAAGAGCCAGGAGAAGTGCATCACGGTCGGATTTCAAGGCGTAGAGCGTTAGTCTTTGCATAGGAACTAACATTCAATCACGACCTTTTCCATAATGTACTTCACCGCTTCATCGACCTTCGTGCGAGCCTTTTCTGCCGCCTCGGCATCTTTGGCCTGACTGTCGGCAATCAGGGCCTGTGCTTTTTCTTTTGCCTCTGCTTCCGCCTTGGCTACGGTTTCCTTCGCCTGTTTACGGGCGTCAGCAATCATTGCTTCTGCTTCGGCATTGGCTTTTGCCTGGGCATCACGCATTACAGCACGGGCTTCGGTCTGCGCTTCCTTTTTAGCTTCATCGGCAGCTTTTTCCGCCGCTTTGATATCTTCCAGCATGGACATGGTCTCACCACCTTCGCGACAAATAATTCAAAAAACTGGACTGGCCATTCCAGCTCATTTTCAGTGTACAAAAATGGCTCAGAGTAACAGTTTATTCTATTATACAATATTTTCGGAGAAAAATATGAAAATTTTATGTATCTTTACGAAAACTTCGTATACTTTCGTCCAATTTGTAGTTTCAAAAATTTACCTTATTGACCAGTGACAAGCAGACGGGGAATCATAATGAGTACAATCATAGGGACAAACTGCCGCAGTAAAATCTTGAAAGGGACGGCAGACGGCATATTGGGTTCAAGAAGCTGTTTTAAACGAACTGCGGGCGGCGAAAAAAGGATTGTAAAATAATGAACGTTCACTATTTCACAATCCCTTTTAAATTTACAATCCTATTTTCTTGGCCCAGAACGGATAAGCGCAAAGCACAATCGTAATGAACAGTACTACATAATCAAACAGACCCAGTTTCATTGGGCGGCGATTCTTGTAGGTATTCGGGCCAAATCCCTTAAGTTCCATCGAAAGCGCCAGCGTGTCAGACTTAGCTACAGCCCTCATCACGAGCGGCTTCACTACGGCAAGGTACGCAAAGAGCCGTTTCAGTGCATTGCCCCGGTTGGAATAACCGCGGCAGGACTGGGCATCCAGCGTAACAGCGCTGTCAGACAAGAAGTCTGGCACAAAACGCAGAGCCGTAGTCAGCATAAAGGCGTATTCATAGGGCATATGGAACTTTTCGACGAGAGCCTGGGCAATATCCTGAATTTTTGTCGAGGCGAGAAGGCAGAGAAAGGCCGTCGTCATGACGAACATCCGGAGACCGCCCGTAAGAGCTACATAAAGCTTGGAACCAAAAAGCAGCTGCAGCACCACCATCATAGCTGTAAACACAGTCAGGGTCCCGATAGCAGCCATAGTCATACGATCACGTTTGATGTACAGCAGGATTACAAGTTCCAGGGCGAGGATCGTCGCCACAGCCGGAATCGGAAGCAGAAATACCCAGGCGGTCACGGCAAGCACCAGAATCAGACGGGTAAAGGCAGTTAATTTCATCTTACTTCACCCCTTCCTTTGGTACAAGACGGCTGCAGAGTTCCTCCGGTGTACGGACACCCTTCACTTTAAGCAGTGCACAGATCTTTGACAGCGCGGGCTGTTTCAAGCCCCATTCCTCCACAGGACGCTTTCCGTCAAAAAGTTCCTGCGTGGACCCGTCATACACGAGGTCCCCGTCTTTGAGCACCAGACTATGTGTGGTGTAAGTTCTCGCAATATCCATGTCATGGGTGATCAGAATCAGCGTCATATGGCGTTCTTCCTGCAGCTTTCCCAGATAAGCCATCATATGCTGCTTTTCCTGTTCATCCTGGCCGTTCGTAATTTCGTCCAGAATCAGTGTCTTAGGCTGCAGGGCCAGAGCGGTAGCAACGCCAAGACGGCGTTTTTGTCCAAACGACAGGGAACGCGGGTACCGGTCAAGGAAAGGCGTGAGCCCCATGACGTCGACCGCATCCCGAACCTGGCGATCGATCGCCGATTTGGGGAGTTTTTTATTTTTAAGGCCATAGGCCACTTCTTCATACACCGTATCCCCTAAAATCTGCAAATCCGGGTTCTGGAATACATAGCCGATTTTATCCGCCAGATCGGCCGGTTCAAAATTGATGATATCATTGCCGTCGACCAGTACCTGCCCGCTCCGGGGATGGTTCAGCGCCATAAAAAGACGGCTCAGCGTCGTCTTGCCGCTGCCGTTATGCCCCAAAAGGGCCACAGCTTCCCCGTCGGCAATGGTGCACGTGATATCCTTCAACACCGGGATACCGCGGCGGTAAGCAAAGTTGACTGCTTTTGCTTCAATCATGCCTGGGCACCCCCTTTAAATTTATTCTGAAGTTCGGCCATGGCTTCCTCTTCACCGCGCCACTCGCCCAGCTTCACATGATACTTCTTTTCAAGGCCCAGCTTGACCTGCCATAACTCCGGCAGATTGCTGTAGAGCGTCGGATGCTCAAAGGCCTCACGGGCCGCTTCCTCATAAGGCCCGGACACTGCTATTTTGCCGTCTTCCAGGGGTACCAGATGGGTCATATACGGAAGCAGATAATTAAGGTCATGTTCTACTACAATGACCGTCATCTCAAACTGCTGATGAAGGCGGTAAACCAATTCGTAGAGAGAACGGGCCCCGTCCGGATCCATAGCGGATACCGGTTCATCCAGAATCAGGACTTCCGGACGCGTTGCCAGTACGGAGGCCAGAAGAAGACGCTGCCGCTGCCCGCCGGAAAGTTCATCCAGCTGGTAATTCTCACGGCCCGGCAGTCCCACTTCGTTTAACGCCTCACTGACGCGGGCATCCACTTCATCGGGGCTGAAGCCATGGTTCAGCAGGCCGAAACTGATTTCTTCCCCTGCTGTCAGAGAAACCATCTGGCTTTCATAGTCATCCAGCATGATGCCGACACGCATAGCCACATCGGAAATTTTCTTTCCTTTGATATCTTCGCCCAATACTTCGACCTTACCTGCATAACGGCCGCCATAATAGTATGGCACGATTCCCGTCATCACCCGGCAGAGCGTTGTCTTGCCTGCGCCGCTGGGTCCGGCGATCGCGGTAAAACTGCCCTTTTCGATAGTAAGGTTAATATCTTTCAGCATAAGGTCACTTTTCGGGTAGGCGTAGTAAAACCCGGTGACTTGAATTGCTGTCTCACTCATCCTGGCTGCCTCCCGTCGTGTAGAATACTTTCTCAACCGGCTTGTAAAGCACCTGCGTAATCACTGCGTTCAGCACCGCGACTACCGTAACGACAGGCAGCATAACCTTGAGCCAGGTGGAGAAGGGCAGTCCCAGAACCACGCAGAGAATATTGGTAAATACGGAACCGCTGACGAGCGTTGCAAAAAAACCGATAATAATCGGCAGCAGTTTGAACTTGCCCAAATGAACCGCTACAAAAGCCTTCACAATCAGGCAGGCCGTCAATGAGCCGGCAAGCTCACTGGCAATATTGCCCATCGGGAAAGCGGACTTGGACGAAGGTATAATAGTCAGACCAGCCACAAAACCAGTGCCAAGAGCGCGCAAGATTCCCGGATGCGTCAGATTCGTCGTAATCGAATACATGGCAATTGTCCAGTTTGGTGTAACACCGCCCACGTTCGGGCTGATGGTATGCAGAATAACACCGATAGCGAGCAGCAGAGCCGTAATGGCCACCCACCGGTGACTGTCCCGTGCGGATTCCACCGTAATCAATTCGGGCATCTCTTTTTCCATCCCATAGACTTCCTTTCTTATCGTAAGTTCTACATAAATTTTTATAGTATTCTATTAGTGTAAAATTTATCAAATTCGCTGTCAATGCAAATTTACAGATTAATTTTACCACAAATATGACCGTTACATTTGTTACGAGAGATGCTGCAATGAAGTCAATCACCTGTTTTCTGCTGCTGGCATGCGGCAGTCGAACAAGGTTTCAAGCCCGGTGCCAAAAGAAAAGCGTTGAATCCATTTTGCCCTGTTTCAACTTTCTCGTTTTCGTGGTATAGTGAATCTTATGCACAAAAGGAGTCATTATGAAATCATTAGAGACAGAGCAAAAAGGGTATCTTCAGGTCTTCATTGGTGCTGCCGTCTGGGGCTCCATCGGCTTCTTCGTGATGGCCATGGCGCAGGAAGGAGCCTCGGCGACCCTCACGAGCTTTCTCCGCAGTCTCTTTGCCGCGGGGATTATGTTTGTGATGACCGCAGTACGCTGTGGTATCCAAAGCTTACGTATAGATAAAAAGACATTGGCAGTCTGTGCCCTGTTGGGGCTTATCTGCCAGGGCATCTATAATATTTTCTATTGCCAGGCCATCGTGAAAGCCGGCGTTACTTCAAGCGCTGTCCTGCTGAACGTAGCTCCGGTATTTGCTGCCATCGAGGCGCATGTGCTGTTTCACGAAGAAATCGGCCGGCACAAGATTCTGCCGCTTGTACTCGACGTTGTCGGCTGCATTCTTGCTGTTACCGGCGGGTCCTTTGATCCGCAGACACTTTCGGCAGCCGGGATTCTCTACGGAATCGGAGCCGGGTTCTGCTATTCCCTGACTTCCGTTATCGGAAAAATTGCAGGCAGCCGGACAAATGCATTTGTCATGAGTACCTACAGTTACTTGTTTGCGGCTCTTTTCCTGCTGTTTTTTGTACGCCCTGACGAATGGCTCCCGGCAGGTAAACCGATCCTGCTCACAATCGGATTTTTCTATGCCTTGATTCCCACCTGTCTTGCCTATTTATGGTATTATTTAGGCGTCCAGAAAATTCAGGAAAATAGTATTGTTCCCGTCATCGCTTCCGTAGAAACTGTCGTAGCCGCCCTTTTGGGTGTCATCGTCTACGGGGAGTGGCCCGGTATGATCAATCTGGCCGGCATCATCCTGGTGCTGCTGTCGATTGTCCTGCTGTCACTTCGCAAAGCCTAGGAACTGTCATAGGAGGTTTACGTGGACACAAAAATAAAGCAGCAATGCAAACGCTATCTCACAATCACCCTTGGCACGTGCCTTTCCGGAATTGCCATGAATGCCTTCTTCATGCCCTATGAACTCCTCAGCGGCGGCATTACAGGGCTTGGTATGATTCTCTACTACTTATTCGGCTGGCCCGTCAGCGTGACCAATATTGTCATCAACATTCCGCTGTTTTTCATGGCTTATAAACTCATGAGCCGCAGTTACTTCATCAGCGGCATTTACGGCACGCTCAGCCTTTCCTTCTTCCTGCATATCTTTTCCTTCCTCAGCACGGCCAAAGTCGTCCAGAATCCGATGCTCGCCTGCATCGCAGCAGGTACACTGCACGGCATGGGGCTTGGAATCCTGTACCGGGTCGGAGGCAGTACGGGCGGAACGGATATCATCGGAGCGATTGTACAGAAATTTTATTCCATTGAAATCGGTACGACCGGCTTTGCCATCAATGTGATCCTGCTCTGTTCGGAAGCTTTTCTCTTTGGCATTGAACCTGCCCTGTATACACTAATAGCCTATTTCTTCGTAGCCAAAGTCAGCAATGCCTTTGCCGATGGCTTTAACTATAAGAAAAACGTCTTCATCATCAGCGAAAAAAATGAACAAATCGCCGAAGCCATCATGAAGACCATCGACCGCGGCGTTACCTACATCAACGCAGAAGGCGCCTATACCCATCATAAACGTCAGATTCTTTTCTGCGTCGTGAAGCTGACGCAGGTCGCACGCGTCAAAAAAATTGTCCGTGACTACGATCCATTCGCCTTTATGACCATCCAGGATGCCAACGAAGTCTTCGGCCGCGGTTTTACCCAGAAGACGGACCATAACGTCAAACGTCCTCCGGAACTGCGCATGAACTGGGAGAGTGTGGAAGAAGCGGAAGCGATGACCGATGGGACTAAACAGTAAACCATAGATTATGATTGCGAACCGCTGCAGATATAATAGAAGGAGGCTTATAACTTATGGATCTGCACCAGCTTCAGTACGTCATTACCGTAGCTGAATGTAAAAGCGTAACAAAAGCAGCCCGCAAGCTATATATTGCCCAACCATCCCTGAGTTATGCCATTTCCCAGATAGAAAAAGAAGTCGGCCTGAAACTTTTTGAAAGATCACACCAGCCGATTACCCTTACGGAAGCGGGGCGCCTCTACGTCAACACAGCTCGTTCTATTTTGCGGGAAAATACAGAATTATACAACCGCCTTGCCGATTTAAAAAACAGCGGGTCAGGCCGGATTCATATGGGAATACCGGCAGAAAGAGGAGGCTATATGCTCCCTTATATCCTTCCTGAGTTTCGCCGTAAATATCCGGACTCAGAAATCATAATGAAGGAAGCCGGCACTGACGATTTGATTGAAATGCTGAAGACCGACAAAGTTTCCTTTATCGTGTGCCCATGGAACAGTGATGCCCCCATTAAAATCGCCAAAGAAAAGCTCTATGATGAGCCGGTTCAGCTCATTGCTGCCGAAAATGCTTTTATGGACGCAATGTATCTGAACAAAAATAAACGTATCTTGGATTTGAAAAAAATTGCTGCTTTACCTTATATAGGAATCAAAAAGCGGCATTCCATCACAAAAGAAGTAACCTATGTTTTCGAAAAAGCGCAAATCATTCCTCACACGATTTTGGAAGTAGAAAGCAGCATTGCTGCTGCCCAGCTGGCGGCCGGAGGCCTGGGGTATACAATCGTACCGGGCCGCTGCGTTAAAATCTTGGGGCCGGAATATCAGAAGTACTGTTATAAATATGCTGAAAATCCCTTAAAACTAGAAATTTCTATCTTATACAAAGAAGAAACATATCTTAATAAGGCTGAATTATACTTAATTCAGCTATTAAGAAATGAATTCAAAGATACGTCCTTAGAGAACATATAACCAGCAGAAATAAAGGGCTGCCGCGTTTTTGCGGCAGCCCTTTATTTTAAAAGTCATCTATCAGGTCGAGACTCCTGTCCCTCAATTTCTAACGTAAACAAAGCCATCCATAATGCGGCGCGCCGTACGCTGCCCGGCGACCCCATTCACCTTTACCGTTCCGTTACTTTCTTCCATATCCACATACTGCGTCATGACACCGCTTGGATGGCCAATGCGGACACCCTCAGCAAGTGCATCAGCGGTATGCAGCGTCTTATCGATGATGGATTCTTTCAGCTTGGACATTACTGCCACTGAATTAGCAGCTGTAAGCGGACATGCTTTATGGCATTTAAAAACGGAAATCACGCGGACACATACATCCATCGAAGCTGCCTCTATCGTATCGCCGCCAATCCCTTTATACGTCTTCGGGCCGGTAAAAACGCCTACTTTAGGTACCGCTGGAGAATTCGCTTTGGCATCCTCCAAATTTCTGGCAAAACCCATCATGACAGCAGCGGTACCGCGAATTTTTTCAAGCAATGTGGCAGCTCTTTTATTGGCATCAACCTCAGCAGGCAGCTCCGTTCCCATGAGCCCTACATCTTCTGCCCGAACCAAAATCAAAGGATTCGAAACATCTACGAGGGTGGCCTCAATGCGTTTACCATCAATATCCAGGCCCTCCAGTACGCGGCCGGTCGGCAGCAGTTTCCCGGTTTTGGAACCGGCAGGGTCCAGGAAATTAACCCTTAGTTCTGCGGCGTTACCATCGATACCGGCAATATGACAATCTCCGTTCTGGGCAAAGGTATGCGTTTCTGGATCGATAGGAACCGTAACATTGATTTTTTTATCTGTATTTTTGTTCAGCATACGAACCATCGTAACCGGCTCTACAATCGGAACCATACCTTCTTCAACAGCATAAGCCGGCACCGCGGCCGTCATGTTGCCGCAGTTTGATTTATAATCCACCTGGCTCTTCCCAACGATAACCTGTCCGACAAGATATTCAATATCTACATCTGGTTCCTGGCTCTTCCAAATCACAACGATTTTATTGTTGGAAGAGACTGTCCCTCCCATACCATCCATTTGCTTCGGATCAGGATTTCCCATTACCTGCAGAAAAATAGAATCCCATTCCTTAGGATCTGTCGGTAAGTCTTCCCGATGAAACAAACAGCCTTTACTTGTACCGCCGCGCATATAAACCGTTCTGAATTTTCTCATGGTTATAACCTCTTTTTACCGCTTATAAGAATTGGAAAATAAAACTACCGACCAAAAGTACAATGGCTCCGCCGATACGAGAAGAAATTTGAGCATAGCTCATGAGTTCCATACGTTTTGCAGCCCCCAATACGGCAAGGTCACCGGCACCGCCCATATTAGCCATGCAAAGACCGGCAGTAATAGCCGATTCAATAGGATAGAAACCGACCAGATACCCGAATACACCTGACCCAATAATACATCCTACGACGATCAGCAGCGCCATCGTCAAGTTGGCAGGACTCATTACACTAATCATTTGCTTGAAGTTGATTAAAGTAATCCCGCAGCCAGCCATCTGAATCCACACCAGTTTATTGCCGCAAAAAACCTGCAGCTTTTGACAAGCCAGTTTGTTTCGTTCCGGTATCAGATTCAAAATGTTAGCCAGCGCTGCAAAAATAATCAAATAGGCAAAATTAGGAATTGCAACTCCAAATACTGAAGGAAGAATCTTTTTAGCCATCAGTTGAGCCAGCACAAAGAATCCTCCGACAAGGAATATGGCCGAGCCAATATCGTCCATAGTCAGATTAATTTTTGCCCGTTCGGCACTCTCTTCCGTTTCTATCTTTGAAGAATCAGCTTTGACCAGTTTGCCGTGTCCTGTTAATTTGGGAAAAACGCGGCCAAGGTTATCCAGAACGACGGCAAAAGCGATAGCCAGAATATTCCCGATTGCCAGAATAGCAATAGCAAAGCTCAAATAAGAAGAAGAGTCTTTACCGGTAACATCCTGATATACCTGAGCCATGGGGATTGCGCCCGCTCCGGCACCTCCGCCCATAATAGGCAGTACATAGGCAGTAATCGTTTCCGCAGGAGAAATTCCGAAAATATACCCTCCAAGGACTCCAAAAAGGGCAGCTACACCTAATGAAGCAAGGAGTGCCGGCAGATACAGCAAGCCGGATTTGATTAACAATTTGCGGTCCAGCCCTAAAAGACTGCCTACAACCAGCATGGAGATAAACACGTTCAAAAAGCTATAGGTACTCATCCATCCCTTGGAAATGGCTATGATATTTTTCGGCATAATATTAAAGTAAGTCAAAAGTCCGCAGCCAAGGAACGCAAGAATAGCACCGCCGCCGCAGTATTTATTCCATATAGGAAGTCGTTCTCCCAGTTCCCCAAAAATAATGCCGAGAGTAAACATCACAGCAATCCCACCAATCATCTGGTTGGGAATAATGCCCAAGCAGCCGGAAACTATGACAATGATGGCAAAAAAAGCAAAGAGTTTCCAGTCCATTCCGTAAATAGTCAGACCTTTATTTTCATCCATGATTACAATCCTTTCTCTTTAAAATCCAAAAAGTTTTGCCGGGTTATCCACCAGGATTTTTCGGAAATTCTCTTCCGTACCGGCCTGATCCATCAAGCAATCCAGCATATACGCATCATCCGGCATTGGTCTGAGTTTGGAATAACACGAAGGATGCGGCCAATCAGTTCCCCAAAGAATTTGATTACTATTCATCTTTGTAAATGCTTTTCCGATTTTCATGGTATCGCTGTAATCCGGGGTCACCGTATCAATATACAAACCGGACAATTTTACATAAACCTTTCCACTTTTCAGCCAGTCGCAGATAAGAGAAAAAGCCGAGTGCCGCATGCCCATATTGCTTGGCAGATGGCCCCGGTGATCGAGAACTACCGTGCAGGGAAGATTCTCAATCACATCCCGTGCGTCCCACAAGAGATCTGCAGGCATCCAGAAACAGGCACACCAATGAAAAGCAGCAATCTTTTCACAGATTTCCTGGATTTTGGTCCAATTGCCATCGTAACCACAATTAATGTTGAACCGGACTCCTCTGACCCCGAGGTCGTCATAATCCTTTAACTCCCGTTCCGTAATCGTGGCATCCACTACCACAATGGCCCGCGTCTTTTGCTTTCCCATTTCTTTGAGCGCTGCCAAAGTACAGCGATTATCCGTTCCATAAGCAGAAGGCTGCACAATGACATTTCGCGTAAGCCCCAGTTTCCGCTGCAGCATCCGGTAGACGTCAACCGTCGCAGGAGGCTGATTGCGGACGTCCGTCGGCTGATATGCGAAATGAACCGGATCATAAATATGATGATGACAGTCGCAGGCGTTTTGAGGAACTGTGACCTTAGGAAAATTTCTGCCGCTGCAATAAGGAACTTGATCTCTTTTTTCTTCCATTGCGTACTCCCTTCTATAAACAAAACAAGCACCGATGCATCTTTATTGATTTTTAGTTTAAATGAATATTCTAACAATTTCTAATACTTAATGTCGCATATAAATTATAGAGACATCTCTATGAGATATCTCTATTTAATCAAAATATATCAATGATTTGTTACTGTCTGAATGCAGTGAGTGACGGGAAGTTTGTAAATGTTTTGAAGCATAAAAAAGAATGCCGCATTTTTTGCGACATTCCTTTTTTTAAGATGTTAGTTTTTTGATTTTCAGCCTGCATTACGACCCGCGACACACAACCAGCAGTTCTTTAGAACTTCCAGTTCACGCCGGCACGGATGTTGTACGTCCTGTCAAAGTCGTTGCCGATGTAGCGTTCCGCATCCAGATAGAAGTATTGCTTTTCACCGATCCTGGAGCTGTAGCCCAGACCGATGACGCCCCAGGTTCCGCTCAGGTCGCCTTCATGGCGGAGACTGTCACCGAGCGCACTCACGGTCACGTCGTTGCCGTCGAAGAATTCATGCAGCAGGCTGGCCTTGAAATAGATCTTGTTATCCTGTTTCTTGTCGAGATAATCCACCAGGTCAAAGCCAAGACGGCCGATAAGGCTCCAGTCGTGGTCGCCGTCCACGTGGATATCCTGGCTGTCCACATAATCATAGCCGCCGAGATACGACAGCTGCAGCTGCGCCTGCGGTACAATGCTCCACTTTTCGTCGAGCTTATTGATCCGCCCGTATTCGGTAGAGAGACTGTACACGTTCTGGCTGTAGTCGCCGTCATATTTGAGGCCCGTATGATGATCGACAGCACCGTATTCGGTCTTCACATGATGATACTTGAAGTAGTTATCCCAGTAGCTGTGAGTGCCCTGCTTCCAGGCCGGTTTCTTTGCCATCTCTTCGGCGCTCGGATAATATTCATGCGTATCAAACAGGCTGACCGTAAAATCGCGGATTTCGAGGTCGCCGCCATAGCCTTCCCAGCTGCCCGTTTCTTTGCCATAGGACACAGAAGCACTGAAGCGGTCCTTCCGTTCGTCATTCTGGCGGGTTACGGCCGTATATCCCAGTTCATACGTATTGCCGTCCACTTCGCCGACACCATCAACGCCGAGATTGCGGTATCTCAGGCGAACCCAGCCGCCCTGGTCCGCGCCGGGCGTGAAGTACTGGCTCTGACCGGTACGATTCGTAAAGGTATCCAGATCCGTTACGTAGCGCCATACGATGTCGCGGGATTTATCCGGAGTAACAGCACCGGCATTCTCCTCTGCATCGACCGTCTTAACGAGATAAATGTTCGTAGCATCGTCACCGCCATAGAGGCTGGCGACTGTTTCCTGTGACGGCTTATTACCGCCGTTGTAATTTTCATCCGCATCAGGATCTTCAGAAATCGTACGGTTATCGATGGTCAGCGTATCATTATAAAGACCGTCTGTCAGATAATACGATGTCCCTTCCTTGAATCCGCCCCCGGAATTTTTCACCGTGGCAAAGCGCACGGCGTCGCCGTCATCCATCTGGCTGTTTAGTTCACTCAGGTTCTTTACGACGAGTGTCTGGGTATCGGACGTGCCGTTTACCACGTAAATCATGTCACTCTGTGAATGATCATCATAGTTGAGGTCCAAAGCCCAGGTGTGAGAGCCGGTGACAGTATCGACTTGAAGCGCATCGCCGCCGTCATGATAGTAGACTGTCCCTCCATTTCCGGAAAGATCCGTAATAGCGCTGGAATCGGTCATGGTCCAGATGGAAGTGTCATTGAGCTCCAAGTTGACTGTGCCAATCTTGTCTTCCGTTATATCTCCATCCTGGTATGCCATAAGTCCCGTATCGGCCGTACCGCTCCAAGTGGAACCGTTAGAGAGCGTAATGTCGACGGTACCGGTTGCCGGAGTATCCGTATTAATTTCATTGCCATAATAGATTTCATCAGGTATAACAAGACCGATGTCACTGGTATCTATTGATGCTGGAAGGTCACTATCGGATCCATAGGCATAGGCATTCCCTGTAATCGCGATAGAACCCATTTCCCCTTCTGCCGGAGCCACTGTGATGCTACCTGCTTTATAAGCTCTCATATCGCCATTGACAGTGCTGTCGGCGCCATATCCTATATCAATAGTAGAAAGATACTGCCGCGTCTCCTCCGGCAATGAACCCAAACCGTGCTGAATATAAGTATAACCATGAGCCGCAAGCAAATCACCGACAATATCCGCACTACCGCCAGACACCGTCGTCTTGCTGCCTGTCAGTGCCACAATAGCTGCATCGCTGCCGGATACTTTATTTTCTCTTGTGGCCTTCAGAGTCACCGTGGCATCGTTTTCCGCCTTGATTCCTATCTTCCCGGAAACTTCATTATTTACCCCATCCAGCAGCACCGTCGAGCCTGGAGAATTCCCCTCTCTGAAAACAAGATAATAATTATACTGTTTATTATTGTAATCATAGTCGCTATTTCTAGAGTATCTTCCCGTACTATTAAGAGTCCGAGTCACATGGATTCCAATATTCGTTCCTTCGACTAAATTCGTACCGCCGTTAGAAGTTATCGAGATAGAAGAAGGGTCAATATAATGTGTCCAGTACCCATGGCTAGAGGCCCCTCCACTTGAAAAATTGCAATATGTTATCTGACTTTTCGCATAGAGCCCAACATTACTGCCGCTGATAGTGTTGTTTCTTTGTCCTGTGACTGACACGCTGCTTCTATCTTCTGACTGAATTCCTATAGGCCCGGAAATAGTATTATCTTGTCCAGCTATAATTGAGACATTAGCTCCATCATCAGCCCGCACGCCGGCGCCATTCGTCCCTGTTATTTTATTATTAATCCCTTCAAGAGTCACAGAAGGAGCCGGCTTGACGGCATTTCCTAAATGGTATTCCGTATGCGTTTCGCCATTATATATTACTTCTTCACTTTCAAAAAGCCCCGTAATCATCTGTACATGGGAAGAATCTATCTCGCCGTCGAAAGAACGATCAGACAAAATCCCATAGATGGAACCGGACACCGTGTTGGTTCCCTCTTCTGAAGTCACGGTCACCGTTGCGGCAACATCTTCATCAACATCTTTCTGGTTTTGCGTCAATGCCCAAATACCCATATCCCCGCCGGTAATGGTATTTCCCTCTTGTCCACTCAAATTGACTGTACCACCGTTTGCTGCAAAGATAGCGGCCGTTTCAGCCGTATCTGTAGCATAATCGGCCCAAACATTGTCACTGCCAAGAGAAATTCCTGTGCCGCCAGCCGTGCGCTGCGCATTGCCTTCAAGTTTAACCGTATTGGTCGTCCCGGCGGAAATATTGGCCGTCGCATTCTCGCCATTAGCGACGATAGCCATATCATAATTACCAATGAATGTATTGGATGTACCGGCATCCACCTCTATGAGACTATACCCCACGCCGCGGTCCGTGGAATTAAAGGTATTGTTTGGGTTAGACACATGAAGTGCATGGCCTTCGCTGTCAACAGTCAGGTTGTCTGATCTGTTTCCCTCTAAATAGTTAGAGCTCTGGTCCGCCTTTATAATGAGGATACCATTTGCAGCTGCAGCCGCATCGGCAGATCCCGTAATTTTGTTATTGCCCGTCACTGATTCAATGGTAACACCGGAGTTCGCATCGATAGAGTTAATGGCAGCCACACCATATCCTTGATCACCGTTCCCCTGAATTACGTTATCTCCTGTATCTGCAATCACCTTAAGGGTTCCGCCATAACCAAAATTAGACGTACTCCCCTCGACATCATAGTAACCAGCCACAACACCTGAGCCTCTCTCCGAAATAATTTCATTACCCGTTTTGCCCTCTATGGTAAGATTGACAGGATTTGTTCTCTGTGAGGAATCAGTAAACGTATGGACAGCATAAGAACCCGAAGAAGCAGTAATCGTATTCTTCCCTGTTGTAGCTACGATAGAATTATCTCCCGCATTTCCATTACTAGCAGAAAGAATAATCGGATAAGAAACATCATTTGAATTGTTAGTCAAATTCAACGGATCCGCAAAAACAGGTGGCACGTACAGACATGAAAGCCCAAGCACAGCCAGAAGTATCTTAATTTTCACTTTTTTCTCCATAAAATCCCCTTCTTTCCAATCCCATCAAGAAATGTATCTCTGTATACTAAAAATATTTTTTATTTATAAATATAATTTATTTACATCACGAAAAGTATAGCATTCCAAAAGGAAATTCACAAGTAAAGGAAAAAAGGAATTAAAAGAAATTTAATATAAGTTACACAAAGATAAACTCGTGTTCTAGCTTTTTCAGGCAAAAGAAAAACTCCTGAACGACATTCGTCATTCAGGAGTCAATCCAACCGGCAACGCCCTATCCTCCCGGACCGTTTCCAGTCGAGTACTTTCGGCGTACAAGGGCTTAACTACTGTGTTCGGCATGGGAACAGGTGGATCCCCTTGGCTATCATCACCGGATTTACTGAAGGCATGAGCCCTCAAAACTTCATGAAGAGACTTCTTACATCTTCTATCTCGAGCTTAAGTCAAGCCCTCGACATATTAGTACAGGTCAGCTTAACACATTGCTGTGCTTCCACATCCTGCCTATCAACCTTGTAATCTTCAAGGTGTCTTACCGGATCACTCCGTGAGAGATCTCATCTCAGGGATGGTTTCACGCTTAGATGCTTTCAGCGTTTATCCGTTCCGGACGTAGCTACCCAACTATACCCCTGGCGGGATAATTGGTACACCAGCGGTCCGTCCACTCCGGTCCTCTCGTACTAGGAGCAGCCCCCTTCAAATCTCTTACGCCCGCGATGGATAGGGACCGAACTGTCTCACGACGTTCTGAACCCAGCTCACGTACCACTTTAATGGGCGAACAGCCCAGCCCTTGGGACCGACTTCAGCCCCAGGATGTGATGAGCCGACATCGAGGTGCCAAACCTCCCCGTCGATATGGACTCTTGGGAGAGATTAGCCTGTTATCCCCAGGGTAGCTTTTATCCGTTGAGCGATGGCCCTTCCACAAGGATGCCACCGGATCACTAAGCCCTACTTTCGTACCTGCTCGCCGTGTTTGGCTCGCAGTCAAGCTCCCTTCTGCCTTTACACTCGCCGCGCGGTTTCCGTCCGCGCTGAGGGAACCTTTGGGCGCCTCCGTTACTCTTTAGGAGGCGACCGCCCCAGTCAAACTGCCCGCCTAACACTGTCCCGAGGATCGTTGCTCCTGCGGTTAGAATCCCGATATTCAAAGGGTGGTATCCCAACGGTGACTCCGTATACCCCGGAGGGCATGCATCCAAGTCTCCCACCTATCCTGTGCGTCGAATATCAGAACCCAATATTAGGTTACAGTAAAGCTCCATGGGGTCTTTCTGTCCAGTCGCGGGTAACCTGCATCTTCACAGGTATTTCAATTTCACCGGGTCCCTCGTTGAGACAGTGCCCAAATCGTTACACCTTTCGTGCGGGTCGGAACTTACCCGACAAGGAATTTCGCTACCTTAGGACCGTTATAGTTACGGCCGCCGTTCACTGGGGCTTCAGTCAAATGCTTTGGGTCGAACCCGGACATCCTTCTTTAACCTTCCAGCACTGGGCAGGTGTCAGCACCTATACATCAGATTTCTCTTTCGCAGGCACCTGTGTTTCTGGTTAACAGTCGCTTGGGCCTCTTCTCTGCGACCACATCGCGCTCCGCGAGCAAGTCGCTTCACGCTTGTGGCTACCCTTATCCCGAAGTTACGGGTACATTTTGCCGAGTTCCTTAACGAGGGTTCTCCCGCGCACCTTAGGATCCTCTCCCCGCATACCTGTGTCGGTTTACGGTACGGGCGGCTGCTCTCTCACTAGAAGCTTTTCTCGGCAGCGTAGGCCCAGCCCCTTCGGGAACAAGTTCCCTCCGCATCACGCCTTGGCCTCAGTGCACGGATTTGCCTGTGCACCAGCCTGCACGCTTGCACGCGATCTACCATTCTCGCGCGGACCTGCCTTCCTGCGTCACTCCATTGCTCAAACAATCGCAGCCGGTACTGGAATATCAACCAGTTGTCCATCTCCTACGCCTTTTGCCTCGGATTAGGTCCCGACTTACCCTGAGACGACGATCGTTGCTCAGGAATCCTTATGCTTTCGGTGGATAGGATTCTCACCTATCTTTTCGCTACTCATGCCAACATTCTCACTTCCCACCAGTCCACCGTACCTTACAGTACGACTTCAGCCCGATGGGAACGCTCCTCTACCACGCGGTACAAGTACCGCATCCATAGCTTCGGTTCCATACTTTAGCCCCGGGAATCTTCGGCGCAGGGCCTCTCGACCAGTGAGCTATTACGCACTCTTTAAATGGTGGCTGCTTCTGAGCCAACATCCTGGTTGTTTGTGAGACCCCACATCCTTTTCCACTTAGTATGGCATTGGGGACCTTAGCTGATGGTCTGGGCTGTTTCCCTTTTGACAACGGGACTTATCTCTCGTAGTCTGACTCCCAGGCTCTGCAGCACAACCATTCGTAGTTTGACAGAGTTCGGTAACCTTTATGGTCCCTATCCCGATCAGTGCTCTACCGCCTGTGCTTACTGCCTGAGGCTAGCCCTAAAGCTATTTCGAGGAGAACCAGCTATCTCTGCGTTCGATTGGAATTTCACCGCTACCCACGATTCATCCGAAAGTTTTTCAACACTCACCGGTGCGGTCCTCCGCGCATTTTTACCTGCGTTTCAACCTGATCATGGGTAGATCACTACAGTTTCGGGTCTGCGAACACTAACTACTCGCCCTGTTCAGACTCGCTTTCGCTACGGCTCCGCATTTCCTGCTTAACCTCGCCAGTGCCCGCAACTCGTTGGCTCATTCTTCAATAGGCACGCCGTCGCTTGCGCTCCGACTGCTTGTAGACATACGGTTTCAGGTTCTCTTTCACTCCGCTCCCGCGGTTCTTTTCACCTTTCCCTCACGGTACTATACGCTATCGGTCACTAAGAAGTGTTTAGCCTTGGAGGGTGGTCCCCCCGACTTCCCACAAAATTCCTCGTGCTTCGTGGTACTCTGGATACCTGCCGCCTCGCTCTGCCCTTCGCCTACGCAGCTCTTATGCTCTCTGGCCTACCTTTCCAGGTAGTTCGGCTGGGCCTGACTCGGTTTATGCAGGTCCGTAACCCCGGTCATCCGAAGATGACCGGTTTAGGCTCTGCCCTCTTCGCTCGCCGCTACTGTGGGCATCTCGTTTGATTTCTCTTCCTCCGGCTACTTAGATGTTTCAGTTCACCGGGTTCCCCTCCCGAAGGATACCAGCCCATGACGGCTGGTGGGTTTCCCCATTCGGACATCCACGGATCAAGACCTGCTTGCGGTTCCCCGTGGCTTTTCGCAGCTTACCGCGTCCTTCATCGGCTCTTAGTGCCAAGGCATCCACCGTATGCCCTTAGTAGCTTGACTTATCTTTTCACTTCGATAAATCGGCGACTCCTTCGTCATACCTCCGCGTACCTCGGTCGATATACCTCAGTATTATCTCCCTCGCCATGCTCGGCATTCCTCGGATTCATCCGATTTCTCTTCGTGAAATTCTCGCTAGATTTCTCTTGCGAGTTCAAGTACTAAGGAACGTTTGTTCCTTGGTTCTTTTCTCGTTAAACTCATTTCTAAATTCGCATTTAGATCAGAGGTGCTTGCATGTTCATCACAACATACAAGACTTTTTTTGTCTCTTCTATGAAGTTTTCAGGGTTCATGTTCCAGGGACAAGCCCTGGGAACCAAATATTGACCGGACAGATGTGCGTCGACGAGAGATTGAACCAGGACCTCCGTCCTGATTGGTTCTCCATAGAAAGGAGGTGATCCAGCCGCTCGTTCTCGAACGGCTACCTTGTTACGACTTCACCCCAATCATCGGCCCCACCTTAGACAGCTGACTCCTAAAAGGTTATCTCACCGGCTTCGGGTGTTACCAACTTTCGTGGTGTGACGGGCGGTGTGTACAAGGCCCGGGAACGTATTCACCGCAGTATGCTGACCTGCGATTACTAGCGATTCCAACTTCACGTAGGCGGGTTGCAGCCTGCGATCCGAACTGGGGTCGGGTTTATGGGATTTGCTCCACCTCGCGGTATCGCTGCCCTTTGTTGCCGACCATTGTAGTACGTGTGTAGCCCAAGACATAAGGGGCATGATGACTTGACGTCATCCCCGCCTTCCTCCAAGTTATCCCTGGCAGTCTCCTATGAGTCCCCACCATTGCGTGCTGGTAACATAGGATAAGGGTTGCGCTCGTTGCGGGACTTAACCCAACATCTCACGACACGAGCTGACGACAGCCATGCACCACCTGTTTTCGTGTCCCCGAAGGGAGGGACCCATCTCTGGGTCTTTCACTCAATGTCAAGCCTTGGTAAGGTTCTTCGCGTTGCGTCGAATTAAACCACATACTCCACCGCTTGTGCGGGCCCCCGTCAATTCCTTTGAGTTTCAATCTTGCGATCGTAGTCCCCAGGCGGGATACTTATTGCGTTAACTCCGGCACAGAAGGGGTCGATACCTCCTACACCTAGTATCCATCGTTTACGGCCAGGACTACCGGGGTATCTAATCCCGTTTGCTACCCTGGCTTTCGCATCTCAGCGTCAGACACAGTCCAGAAAGGCGCCTTCGCCACTGGTGTTCCTCCCAATATCTACGCATTTCACCGCTACACTGGGAATTCCCCTTTCCTCTCCTGCACTCAAGACTCCCAGTATCCAACGCCATACGGGGTTAAGCCCCGCATTTTCACGTCGGACTTAAGAGCCCGCCTACATGCTCTTTACGCCCAATAATTCCGGACAACGCTTGCCACCTACGTATTACCGCGGCTGCTGGCACGTAGTTAGCCGTGGCTTCCTCGTCAGGTACCGTCAACACAACGTCTTGTTGATTCGCTATGCATTCGTCCCTGACAACAGAGTTTTACAATCCGAAGACCTTCATCACTCACGCGGCGTTGCTCCGTCAGGCTTTCGCCCATTGCGGAAGATTCCCCACTGCTGCCTCCCGTAGGAGTTTGGGCCGTGTCTCAGTCCCAATGTGGCCGTTCATCCTCTCAGACCGGCTACTGATCATCGCCTTGGTAGGCCGTTACCTTACCAACTAGCTAATCAGACGCGGGTCCATCTTCCAGCGATAGCTTGCAAGCAGAGGCCATCTTTCATCCCTCCTCCATGCGGTGGAGGGATCGTATTCGGTATTAGCATCCCTTTCGGAATGTTGTCCCCAACTGGAGGGCAGGTTACCCACGCGTTACTCACCCGTTCGCCACTAAGAACTTACCGAAATAAGTTCTTCGTTCGACTTGCATGTGTTAAGCACGCCGCCAGCGTTCGTCCTGAGCCAGGATCAAACTCTCCAAAATAGGATTATTTTGAAGAGCCGCTTGGCTCTTGAAATACTAGCTTCTTGTTTTTTTACTTCGTTTTCTCGAAGTGACTCGGTCGCGTCACTAAAAGTGACTTGACCCGCACATCTGTCAATCAATATTCAGTTCTCAAGGTTCATTCCTTGCTGAGCACCTCATCGGTGACAGCTTTTATATATTACCACGGAAGCGATTCCCTGTCAACATCTTTTTTAAAATTTCTTTTTGAAATTTTTCGTTGTCAGGAGCCTCCGCAGGCTTTGCCATCGGGTTTGTTTCCCGCCGGCAAGTAGATACTATACTCTCTTTGCAGAAAAAAAGCAAGCACTTTTTTAATTTTTTTGTTACGTTATTTACAATTTTATTTTTTGTCCTTTCAGGCCCTCACTAAAAGCTTTCTCTCCTTGCAAGTATAAAAAACAGAGGGACTGTGAAAAGATACTCATTTTTCACAGTCCCTCTATAGTCTATCGCTTTTTTACGGCTATATTTCAACCCCGTACACTCTTCAGCGCCGCGTATCTTTTTTGATACGGCAGGAGCTCCGGATCTATATTCTCCAAAGTCTTGCCATGGCCCGTTGGCCGCTGTGTAGCTTCTTCTATATGGACAAACGTCAGATACGCTTCCGCAGCTTTGCTGCCGCCCAGCATTTCGGTAAGTTCCATATAGACCCCGACGCTGGTTTTTCCTGTATATACGATATAGCCCGTGAAACAGACGGAAGTTCCTTTTTTTACAGGTTTCAAAAATTTCATTCCCGTCAGCCCGAAACAAACGATATGTGGTGAATCGAGAAAGGCCTGAACGGTCAGAAATCCTGTTTCAACCATATACCTTGCGCAACTTCCGGCATACAAATTATCTCTGGGATTGAGATCGGCTCCCATTACCATGTGATAGGTTTTCAGTGTCGTTTTCTGTTCCATGAAGTACCTCACTGCGGCTGCGGACCGTATTCGTTCTCCCTGGGTTCACTCTTGGCAAAGAGCAGATAGATCACCGCCATAATGTTAACAAAAGGAATCAGCATCACCGAAACCCAGATACCGCCGTGTCCTGCATCGTGAAAACGACGCATGCAAAGAGACACCTGCATAAACAGACTGATTGCAAAAAAGACCACATAAACAGGCAGAACGCCGGCAAGCAGCGGAACAAACACGGCAGCCACAATGTTGACAAGCAGCCACCGGATAAAGAACTGGCTGCGGGAAATTCTTCCTTCAAAGGACAGATACATCTGCTGCCAATTTTTGGAATTGGGAAGATTTTCCTTAACCATCTGGAAAAATCCCTTAGAATCGGTTCTCTCCTGTCTTTCCCATTCTTGTCTTCCTTGTTCCTGTCTTTCCTGTTCTGCGTATTCTTGCCTTTCTTGTTCCTGGGTAGTCACTGAAATGACCTCGGCTCTTTTTTCAGTAGTTTGGCCTGCATTTTCTTTTGCGGCATCCTTCATCGCCGGATTCTCTTGTTCCTGAGACGCCTGCTGCGCTGAATTTTTTTCTTCTGCCAGGGGCGCTCCACATTTAGGACAGAAAGTATCCGTATCCGCACAGGAAGCATGACACTGAGGGCAAATCTTCATTGTATTTCTCCTTTACTTCAGTAATCATCACGAATTTTCCTTATTATAGCATAAGTCTCTGAAAATCCTGCAAATTTTAGAAAAAGAACCGGTGCGAAAATGATGAAAGGCAGGCGGACGGATATAAAGCTTCCGTATACACTTCTGCCTCCTTTTGCTTCCCATTTCGTGCTATAATGTGACTACCAAAGTCAGTGAAGGAGGAATGGGTATGCAGCTGCGAAAAATACTGGTTCTTACAATGCTTTGCTGCCTTCTTTGCCTGCCCGTTTCTGCATCCCGCTGGTCAACGATTGCTCAAGATGCTTCGGGTACACTGTCTTTTGAAGTCAGCAGCTTGAAACTGATTAACAACGACACTACCGTCAAAGTCTGGGAACGTTACATTCCTTTCGATAAAAAACAGCAGGGACACCTGTATCACAATGAATATGATTTAAAGAAAAAGCAATGGCGTACGCGGAGTTCCTATGTAGTAAACAGCCGCGGCCGCAAGATTTCAGGAACTAAGAAAATCGGCCCCTGGCAGCCACTAATGGCCATGACAGACACGATGACGCATGCGCGTTACTACCGTGATTATTATCGGGTCAAGGGTCCCTGGACCTTTGTAAAGACGCTGCCCAATGTGGGTCGGAAATGGATCAATCCCAAAACGATCCGCAAGACAGGCACACGCAAGTACGAGGTTTGGGAAAAAACAAAACTAAACCACCCGACAAGCCGGGCGAAATGGCTTATTTCCCTCACGGAGTACGATGTGGAAAAAGGAAAAGCACTGACAAAATATCTCTGTGTGATCAATCCCCAGGGATACATGACAGAAAATAACGCGGAAAAAGATAGATGGCTGGCTTCGGAAGATACATATGGCGAATATGTCGGTGCCGCTGTGGAAAAGCAATATAAGAAAATACACAAGGAGTAAAGCCGCCGCTAACAGGTCGCTGATCTGTCAGGCTGCAGACTGCAAAAAAGAGGCTGTGAAACAGTAATTGCTCATTGTTTCACAGCCTCTTTTATTACTCTTTGTGCAGCAGTACATCGCGCACGTTTTTTTCGAACTTTTGTCTCGGAAGCATGACAAAGTGTCCGCAGCCGCGGCATTTGATGCCAAAGTCCATACCTGTTCTCAGGATTTCCCATTCATAGGATCCGCAGGGATGGGCTTTTTTCATCCGCACGATGTCTCCTACTTTGTAATCTGTGTCAGCTTTCATGTCTGTCATCCACCTTCAGTGTCGAGATTTCGGTAATCACAAATCCGGCATCCCTGATTGTCTGAATGATGTCCATGGCATTGGTCAGATTGGCGCGCACAGTAACGGCTGCCCGTTTCGGTCCAAGCTTGCGGGTAATAACAGAAATAATATTGACGCCGCGATCCTTGAAAATCTGGGTCAAATCGGCGAGAACGCCCACCCGGTCGAGCGTATCGATAGTAATCTTGGTCGAAGTCTTCGCATATCCCAACAGATCAACGAAGGCTTTGAAAATATCCGTATCGGAAATAATCCCGACAATCTCATTATTCTCATTGACGACCGGCAATGCCCCGATTTTATTCTTATACATCAGATAGGCCGCGGTTTCTACCCCGTCTTCCGCTTTCACAGTAATGACCGCTTTTGTCATTAAGTCCTGGGCTTTCAGTTTGCCCAAAATATAATTGGCTTCATACCGGTCCAGTGTACTGGCATCGGACGGTGTAGCCCGGGATACATCCCCGTCGGTCACGATACCCTTCAGATGGCCTTCCTTATCTACGACCGGAATCCGGCGCAAGTTATTATTCAGCATCAGTTCCCTGATTTCAAGCAGGGACTGATCAGCTTTTACTACTTTTACAACTTTGGTCATCAATTCTTCGACTTTCATGGTGCTACCCCTTTCTCCTGGAAAAGTGCTGATCAATGAGCTTAACCACCCAGATAAGCCTTACGGACTTCTTCGCTGGCTGCCATTTCTGCAGCCGTTCCTGACAGGACAATGCGGCCCGTTTCGAGCACATAAGCACGGTCGGCAATAGAAAGCGCCATATTTGCATTCTGTTCTACCAAAAGAACAGTCGTGCCCTGTTCGTGAATACTTTTGATAATCGAAAAGATTTCCTTTACCAGAAGCGGTGCAAGCCCCATGGAAGGTTCGTCCAGCAGCAGTGTTTTCGGCTTGCTCATCAGCGCCCGTCCCATAGCCAGCATCTGCTGCTCGCCGCCGGATAAGGTACCTGCCATTTGTTCACGGCGTTCATAAAGACGGGGAAATAATTCAAAGACTTTTTTGCGGTCCTTTTCAATACCGTCTTTATCGGCCCGAAGATAAGCCCCCATATCCAGGTTTTCCATGACCGTCATATTGGAAAAAACGTGACGCCCTTCCGGTACATGCACAAGGCCTTTACCCACAATTTTATGGGCCGGAACGCCTACGAGTTCCTCTCCGTTAAATTCAATGGAGCCGGTTTTGGGTTTCAAAATTCCGGAAATCGTCTGCAGCGTAGTCGTCTTGCCGGCACCATTGGAGCCAATCAGAGTTACGATCTCTCCGTCTCCGACTTCCAGACTGATGCCTTTTACAGCGTGGATGGCACCATAATATACGTTAAGATCTTTTACTTTCAGCATTATGACACCTCCCCGCCGAGATAAGCTTCAATAACACGCTTGTTGCTGCGGATTTCTTCCGGAGTCCCATTAGCAATGCAGATGCCGTATTCAAGTACATAAATCCGTTCGCATACGCCCATAACAAGGCTCATATCATGCTCAATCAGCAGAATGGCCAAATGGAAATTATCCCGCAGCCAGCGAATCATTTCCATCAGTTCATGCGTCTCCTGAGGGTTCATGCCGGCTGCCGGTTCATCAAGGAGTAAAAGTTTCGGCTCAGTCGCCAGGGCTCTTGCAATTTCCAGGCGGCGCTGCGCCCCGTAAGGCAGGTTCTTGGCCATATCATCGGCATGCTCTTCCAAGTGGAAAATCTTCAAAAGCTGCATGGCTTTTTCTGTAATTTCCGCTTCTTCCCTGAAGTATCTCTGATCCCTGATGACAGCTTCAAGGAGGTTATAATGGACGTGCATGTTAAAAGCAATTTTTACATTGTCCAGCACGGACAGTTCAGAAAACAGACGGATATTCTGGAAGGTACGGGCCATGCCCATTTGTGTGACCTGATAGGACTTTTTCCCGTTAACCAGTTTCCCGTCAAATTCAATCTCGCCTTCAGTCGGCACGTACACGCCGGTAATCATATTGAAAGCCGTCGTCTTGCCGGCACCGTTCGGTCCGATAAGTCCGACCAGTTCATGTTCGTCAATATACATATTGACGTTGGATACAGCCCGCAGGCCGCCGAATACAATCGATACGTTCCGCAGGTCCAGGAGATGTTTAGCTTCATTCGGCATTTTTCTTACCTCCTACTCTTAAACGACGGAACATACTGAGGGACAATTCCTTGTCGCCAAACAGTCCCTGCGGACGACGCAGCATGAGGACGATCATGGCAATGGAATAAATCAGCATACGCCATTCCGGGAAGTCAGACAGTGCTGCCGAAATAAACGTCAGCAGAACAGCCCCCGTGATGGATCCTGTCATGGAACCCAGTCCTCCGAGTACTACCATGGTCAAAATATCAAAAGAACGCATGAAAGTAAAGGAAGCAGGATGCGCAATAAAGAAATAATGGGAGAACAGCACTCCTGCCGTTCCGGCAAAAGAAGCACCGAGCGTAAAGGCCATTACCTTATATTTGGTAGTGTCAATGCCCATGGTATCCGCAGCGATTTCATTTTCACGGATGGCCAGGCAGGCACGGCCGGGAGCCGAATTTTTGAAGTTCTTGATAAAGAACAGGATGGCAACCATAATCCAGAACGTCATGGCAAAAGTGGTCAGACGGGGAATCCCCATCAGTCCTGCCGCACCTCCGACATAGTCGATATTGAGGATGCAGATACGGATGATTTCGCCAAGGCCCAGCGTAGCAATAGCCAGATAGTCCCCGTTGAGCCGCAGCGTCGGAAGACCGACAAGGAACCCGACGATACCGGCAGAAACCGTTCCGACAATCAAGGCAACCACAATGCCGTAACCGAGTTTTACAGTCATTATAGCTCCCATATAGGCGCCGATGGCAAAGAAGCCGGCATGCCCAATGGAAAACTGACCTGTGTACCCGTTAATCATATTGAGGCTCGTTGCCAGGATAATATTGATGCCGATCAGTACCAGATTCAATTCCCAGAAAGGCCCGATAATATCCACGTCGAGCAAAACCTGAATGATGGCAAACAGGATGGCACAGAGCACGAGGGTTTTGAGATCGTATTTTCTTAATTCATTCATCTCTGTCCCTCCTTATACCTTCTCGCGTACGTTCTTGCCGAACAGGCCTGTAGGCTTGTAGAGAAGAATCAAAATCAGGATTGCAAAAGCAGCTGCATCACGGAACGTTGAAGAAATAAAACCGGATACAAGTGCTTCCACGATGCCAAGGATAATCCCGCCAACCATAGCGCCGGGGATGATTCCGATACCGCCCAGTACTGCTGCCACGAACGCTTTGATACCAGGAGCCATGCCCATGAGGGGATCGATAGAGTTGTAATAAATACCGACCAGCACGCCGCCGGCTGCTGCCAGAGCGGAGCCAAGAGCGAAAGTCATGCTGATGACGCGGTCGATGTTGATACCCATCAGACGAGCTGCATCAGCATCATAGGAAACGGCACGCATTGCCTTGCCAATTTTTGTTTTATTGACGATATAGGTCAGGAGCAGCATCAATACCACCGTGCTGACCAGAATGATAATCTGCTGGTTATTGATAACAAGACCACCCAGATTATAGACCGTAGCGGAAAAAACCGCCGGGAAAGTACGGGGCTGCGGAGATACGAGAAGAATCATCCCGTTTTCAAGGAAGAAAGAAACACCGATTGCCGTAATCAAAATAGCAATCCGGGGTGCATTGCGCATGGGACGATAGGCAATCCGTTCCACCAGCATCCCGACAAGTGCAGCGCCTGCCATGGCAATGACAATTGATGGCAGAAACGGCAGCTTCAGCGCAGTCGTGCAAAAATACCCAATGTAAGCGCCCACCATGTAAATATCGCCGTGAGCGAAGTTAATCAGTTTCAAAATGCCGTAAATCATCGTGTAGCCCAAGGCAATCAGTGCATAAATACTGCCGAGGGAAAGGCCATTGATGAGTTGCTGGGCAAATTGATGCATAAAACCTGAATCCATAATCATGCCCTCCAATTAAACAGGCGGTGAATACCAGAAAGACTCCGGCCCACCGCCTGACACTTTATCTTGCCTTAGTCATTTCCTGCTATTTCAAGGTTCTACCTTCGTACGGAAGGTCTGCTTACCATCCTTCAATTCGATGATAACTGCCGACTTAATCGGGTTATGAGAGGCATCGAACTTCACAGGACCGGAAACACCGGTAAACCCGTCAACCTTAGCCAATGCTTCCGCAATCTTGACAGGATCCGTAGATTTTGCGTCTTCCATTGCCTTGGCAAAAAGAAGAGTGGAATCGTAAGCGAGTGCTGCAAACACATCCGGTTTTGCATTGTATTCTTTCTGGTATGCTGCTACAAATTCTTTATTCAGTTTGGAATCATCATCAGGTGAATAGAGACTGGAGAAATAGCAGTTATTGAGGTTATCCGGCAGTGCAATTTCCGCAAGCTTTGCCGAATCCCAGCCGTCGCCGCCAGCCATCGGAACATTAAAACCAAGTTCCTTCGCCTGCTTAACAATCATGCCGACTTCCTGGTAATAACCGGGGATATAAAGGAAATCGGGATTTTCGGCCTTCAATTTGGTCAATGCAGCTTTAAAATCTGTATCTTTCTGCAGATACATTTCTTCACCGACCACCTGACCGCCAGCCTTTTCAAATTCCTGCTTAAAGAATTGGGCCAGCCCCTTTGCATAGTCAGAAGAGTTATCAATCATGATAGCTGCCTTTCTGACTTTCAAAGTATCAAAAGCGAACCGGGCCATAACTGTTCCCTGGAACGGGTCAATGAAGCAGGCACGGAAGTTATACGGCTTCACTTTGCCCTGATCATCAACAGTTACTTTCGGGTTGGTCCCCATGGGAGTGATATCGGCAGTCTTGGCAGCTCCGCTGACCGCGGTAGAAGCGATAACCGCACTGGAAAGGTTCGGTCCGATGACACCGACAACCCGGTCCTGAGAAATCAGCTTCTGCATCGCGTTGGTAGCTTCTGTTGCTTCAGACTTGTTATCCGCGACGACCAGAGAAAGTTTCTTTCCATTTACGCCGCCCTTGTCATTGATTTGTTTCATGGCAAGTTCAATGGCATTCTTCGACGAAATCCCATAGCTGGCGCTGCCGCCTGTCATTTCCAGGTTGCCGCCGAGTTTAATGGTATCGCTGCTTCCTGACTTACCGCCACAGCCGCTGGCCGCTGTCATGAAAGCAAAAAGCAAAGCCATCACAGATAAAGCTTTTCCATTACGCATAGAAAATCACTCCCCCTCACTTTTAAGCATTACCTCATTAAAGATATCTATTATTTGTAAATGCGGCATCCCGAAATAACTATTTCGGGAAAGCCGCATTCCAAACCAAAATCACGACGTCTTCACATTTTCTATCTTTTATCTATATCTGTCGTGAAGCGCCTTTTTAAGAAGCATCAGCCACCGATCTTCTTCACCAGCGTCTGGGCACCATCTTTCAGTTCCAGAATCAGAGCTGTCGTAATCGGGTTATGCTTGTCATCATAGGAGAACTTGCCGTTAGCAACCTGAATATCCTTGGTCTTAGCCAATGCTTCGGCTACTTTAGGACCTTCTGTGCTCTTAGCCTGGGTCATAGCGTTAAACAGTACTATACCGGCGTTATAGCCCTGCAGTGCGAATACATCAGGAACCTTGTTGTAAGCCTTCTTATAAGATTCAATGAACTTCTGGACACCAGGATCCTTATCCTGTGCGGTATAAGCACTGGTGAAGTAGCACTTGTTCGTAGATTCCTTGCCGGCGATTTCAACCAGCTTCGGGGAATCCCAGCCGTCAGAACCCAGAAGCGGTACCGTGATACCTACTTCACGAGCTTGTTTAATGATCTTGGAAACTTCTTCATAATAGCCAGGAATATAAATTGCATCAGGGTTTGCAGCCTTCAGTTTAGTCAGAGCTGCCTTAAAATCAACATCCTTGGAAAGGAAAGCTTCCTGAGCAACGATTTCTCCGCCGTCCGCAGTAAAGGTTTCTTTGAATACAGAAGCCAGTCCCTTTGAATAATCACTGGAAGAATCATTGAAAATGGCAACCTTCTTCAGTCCCAAATCCTTAGCTGCGTACTCTGCCATGATCTTGCCCTGATACGGGTCAATGAAGCAGGCACGGAAAACATATTGTTTAACTTTGCCATCCTTGCCGACCGTGATTTCGGGAGCCGTTGCGCACGGAGCGATGAGCGGCGTCTTATTGGCCGTCAGAATCGGTTCAGCAGCTGCCACGGAACCGGAAGTTGCCGGCCCGACAACAGCGACAACCTTGTCGCGCGTAACCAACTTTGTGGCCGCGTTGCCGGATTCAGAAGGCTCCGACTTATTATCTGCCTGAATGACTTCAATCTTTTTCCCATTGACGCCGCCCTTGGCATTAATTTCATCCACGGCCATCTTAAAGCCGTTCAGAGTGGATGTACCATAGTTCGCGACGTTCCCGGTGAGTTCGAACAGGGCACCAACCTTGATTGTATCCCCACCTGAAGATTTACCGCTGCTGCCTGACTTGCCGCATCCGGTAAGAGCTGCTGTCATGACTGTGGCAGCGCAAAGAACTCCCACCATTTTTTTCCACGATTTCATCTGTAACACCTCCGAATAGTTGTGCATCTTGTTTGGTTCTTCCAATGACAAATGTATCTGTCTCAAACAAGTTATAATCTGATTATATACAATGTCACAGAAATGTCAACCATTTTAATACAAAAATAGATACGTTTTTAAAAAACAATTTCTCAATATTTACACTTTTAATATTTTGTTTTTATTTAATAGATTTTTGTCTATTGTACAAGGACTCTAAAATTGAATTGCAAACTGTGCCAAAATAAAAATACTCGTACTGCTCATGACGGTCTGAAAAAATCGTCTGGGAAATACCAAACCCGTTGTTTTTTCTACCCAGGACACACCGTCTATACGAAACAGAACAGCCATCTGTGTCAGCGCTGAAATCAAGAGAAGCATGCAGCCCGGTTCCCATGTCTCGGTAAAAAACACAATATAGAAACAGTATGCAAAAAAGAACAGACGAATCAGATAAAACCCTAAAAAAATAAAAATATCCTTGGAAAGGATAATGATCCGCGTCCTTCTGCCAAGACGATTGAATAATTTTGGCAGCACCTGCAGATAATAATAAAAAAAGCGGTGATGGAGCAGGAAAAAAATTTCCGCTGCCATAAAAAAGAGAGGAATAAAAAAGATTTTCATAGCAAAACCTTCAATAACAAAACAGATCCGACATCATAAAGAAAGCAAAAATGGAATCAGGACGGGCACTTCGCAAGTGAGGAGAAAACCGTTCAAAAAGCCTAAAATAGCTGCCGGACGGCCCAGGCACTTCAAGATTACAGGCATAGTGGAATCCATGGTCGTTGCTCCTCCCAGCACGACACAGGACCAGCGGGCCCAGTGCGCTAAGAGCGGTACTAAAAGAAGTGTCAGCAATTCCCGCAGGGAATTACTGATAAAAGCCATTGTACCCATTTCCGTACCTGCAGTCGTGCTGAGTAAGATGGAAGAAAGACTGTACCAGCCAAGTCCGGAACTTACGAGCAGACTGTCGTAAGCAGCCAGTCCTGCCGCCATACCGCAGAGTACTCCGCCAAGGAGGCTTCCAAGGTTCGTTACAACAAGTACAGACGTCACAAGTCCCAGCATTTTCGGTTTCAGGAATTGTTTGACCAGGCTGCGGCTGCTTCCGATATCAGCACCGGAACAAAAGACCATGATAGCCAGCATGACTGTGAGGACGGAATCCAGCATCGGTACACTCTGCGGAGAAAAAAACAGGCGTCCCGACAAAAATCCTAAAAATAAAGCAGTAAAAATAAGTTTGATCATGATTTTTGTTCCTCATCTTTTTCTAATTCCCGAAGCGTAGAGGAAAAAACAGGAACCACAAGTACTTTCATAAAAATAAAACTGCCCGCCATGGCACCCAGACAGATAGCGACAGACCGCAGACCAAGGACAGGAAGCTGTGCAATGACTTCTTCCTGACAGCCAATTTTAGCGGCAAGACAGAATATCATGATAAAAAGACAAATATTGGAAACGCGGGAAAACCATTTTCTCGCAGTCAGTGACAAAGACACAAAGGCACCAAGAAGAATCCCCAGCACGAGTGTAACAAAGGTAAAAGCCATCGTGATTTCTCCTTTCATAACTGACTTTATTGTAACATATGAGAATCAGAAATTGGAAAGGAGAGAAATATTCCATAAATACCCATATAATAAATACTTTTCTCTTTTCATAAAAAAAGCTGCCGCTCACGCGACAGCTTTTTTTACACATTAAATTCCAGATAGAAGGTACTTCCCTTATGTACCTCACTTTTTGCATAAGCCTTGGCTTTCATCAGTTTTGCGGCGATAGCGACAAAAGAAAGCCCCAATCCCATGCCGCTGTTATTTTTGCGGCTGCGGGAAGAATCGGCCTGATACAGACGATCCCATATCTTTTTTAATGTTTCTTCATCCATCCCTTCCCCATCATCGGTCACTGACAAAACTACTTTGTCTTTTACCCGCTGCAGGGAAATCTGGATCCGGGAATGTGTGAATTTCATGGCATTGTCAAGATAATTCACAAAGACGCGGCTGAACAGATGCCTGTCGGCTTTTACCGAAAGTCCCTTCTGTATATCCACTTGCCAGGTCAAATTCTTACTTTCCGGAAGCATTTGGTAATCGTCCATGATACTTTGGACAACACTGCTGATATCCATATCCTCTAGCGATACAGTCCGTTTATTGCCAAGCCGGGAAAGTTCCAGTAACTGGTTGATCATGCGGCTCATGTGACGGGACTGGTCAAAGATACGTCCAAGTTCCTTTTTTGCCTCATCTACACTTTCCGTATAGTCTTTTCCATATTCGCTTTCAGCCATGACAATAGCTATAGGCGTGCGAAGCTCATGGGAAACGTCGGAGGTAAAGCGGCGTTCTTTGTCGACGAGTTCACTGATCTGGTCAAGCATATTATTCAAAGTATGTACCATCTGGTGAATTTCATCTCGTCCCGGTCCGATAGAAATCCGTTTGGACAAATCCCCCGTTTCTCCGATATCTCGGGCAGTCTGACTCATACTAGCAACGGGAGCAAATGCATGGCGAATAATTCGGTATCCGCCTGCAGCAACGAGCAGCACGAAAAGAGGCAGCAAAATGATGAATCCGATAATCATCACTTTATATCGATCGCTATAGGCACCATTTTCCATAACGCCCCGGATCCAGAGCATACTTTTTCTTCTTTTTTCCGGCCTGTCTCCGGGCCTGAATTTCTCTGCTAAAATACTCTCCGGCAAATCTGTCTTTTTGCCTTTAGCAGCTCTTCTACGCTCTCTGTCTTTCCACTGCTCCAGAAGTTCAGGCCGAATCGGCATATCCAGATAGTGAAACTGAGTGGTTCCTGCATCGAGTGCCTGGGGCCCCTTATCAAAAGTTTTAGGCACTTTCGGAAATGCGGCCGGTTCAGCACCCATTACAATAGATTCATCATCGCTATGAACAGAAAGATACACGTTTTTTTTGTACACATCAAAATCCCAGGGCTCCTGGGCAGCTTCATGAACGACTTTTGTCAGTGTGGCAACAGCTGTACGGTGTTCATAAAGGTGGATGGCACGAAAGGCTCCTGCCATAAGGATGACCAATAAAAGTGTCAGAAAGATTGTGTAATACAACGTGACCTTAATGGTCACCGGCATGCCTGTAAAGCGCCCAAGCAGCCATTTTGCATATTTGCGCAATTTATTCTTTAAGTACATACCCAGCTCCTCTTACGGTGTGAAGCAGTTTGGGTTCAAAGTCTTTATCAATCTTGCGGCGCAGCGTCTTCATATAGACGTCCACCATATTGGAAGCTCCCTCATAGGAAAAATCCCAGGCATGCTCCAGAATTTTATCCCGCGAAAGAACAATCCCCTGATTACGCAGCAAATATTCGAGAATGGCAAATTCCTTTGGTGTCAGCGAAATCTCTTTTCCGGAACGGAACACCGTATGGGCACTGCTGGAAAGGGTCAGATCCGCAAACGTAATCTCATCAGAAACGACACCTGATGAAGCAGTGCGGCGAAGTAAGGCACGGATACGGGCCAGCAGTTCGGAAAATTCAAAAGGCTTGACGAGGTAATCATCTCCCCCGCTGTCGAGGCCTTTAACCTTATCTTCGGTACTGTCGCGTGCTGTCAAAAAGAGCACAGGAACTTTGCTGCCCCGTTCCCGGATTGTCTTGACAAGAGTCAGACCATCCATTTCCGGCATCATAATATCCACAATCAGTAAATCGTACTCAGCGGCTTCCGTATATTCAAGTGCCTCGGCTCCATTTTGAGCGCTGTCCACCGAATATCCTTCAATTTTCAATCTCTTCACAATAATTTGATTCAAAGAAGGTTCATCTTCTGCAACAAGCAATTTCATTGTAATCACCTCCGCAACTTTATTGTACAAGGGAATTGAATGAGAAAAAAGCCCCTGTTCCCCACTTAAAGGGAAAACAGAGGGCTTACTACGTATATAGGCATAAAATCCTTAGCGACGCGGCATGGATTCAGGAGCCGGCATTTGTCCCTGCCCCTGGTCCTTCTGACCTTGCGGCATCGGACGGTTATTTTGGTTCATTTTCACATTGCCATTCTTATTATCGGAAGAAGGCTTGCGGTCAGGCATGGTGTTGCGTCCATCCTTTTTATCATTTGGCTTCATTTCCGGCTTTTGACCATTTTGTCTCATTTCCTGCTTTTGGTCATTTTTCTTTACTTGCGGATTCTGTTTTCCCTGCTGCATTTCCGGTTTCGACTGGGAATCACGATTTTTTTCAATCTTTCCCTGCTGACGATTCATCCCGGGCTGTTGTTTCATCTGGTCTGCAGAAATCTGCTTAGGACGCTTTTCCATCGTGCTCTGTGCACTGACAACACCTGGTACCACAGTCATAAAAGCAGTAAATAAAGAAACTGCCGTCATTCCTTTAGCAATCATTTTCCGATTGATCATTTTTCTTCTTCCTCCCTAATCAGTACTGATTGAATACCTTGTCTCAGTACTTCTCTTCATTGCTGATTTGTGAACTTATTATAAGTAACTTCTATGAATATTTGATGAAAATGACAAGACATTTTAAAATTTTTCTCTAAAAACAGGGATGGCGATCCTGCCGCAACTGCAGCCAGGATCGCCTGGGGAAAAATAGAGAAACGCAGAACTAAAAATATAGGAGAGGAGTCACCCATATCTTTCCTTTCCGAAGTCTGGAGTAACTTCGGAATACGCCTCTCTGTGGTTTATTGTAGCAAAGAAAAATGAAATTTTGATGAAAATGAAAGTTTTATCTCATTTTTTTTGCGTATTTTTCTACAAAACCGGAATAATTTTTTAAAATGGGCTGTCTCGTAAATATAGTGAACTCTCGTCCCACAAAAATCTGCTTATACTCCAATTTTCTTTCAATTTCTGCAGTAAGAAAGCAAAACGTAAACAGTGCCATTTTTCTATCGAAATGAACAACAACAGCCTGCAAGTCGTAAAAAAAGGACTGTTGAGAAATGAGTGCTCATTTCCCTACAGTCCCCTTTTTATCTCCTATTTTATTGCATTTTAGCTGTCTTGGAAGTAATTTCCTTCAAATCCTTTTGCAGATGGTTAGCCATGCTCTGCAGCATCGAATAAATAAGGTCACCATCCATCTGATTATTTTTCACGACGAGGCAGCAGTCCAATACGACCTCATTGACTACATCAATATAGTGCTTAAAAGCCTTATAGGTCCGGTTGTACTCATTAAGCAGTTCCATCACAGCCGCACGATTTTCATCATTGATGCCGTTCTGCACAAGAAGAATGCGAATCGTCACATAAGGACTGTCATCGACGGTTACTACGAAAGGAAGACTCTGATCATCTATTTTCATGTGGGACCGGAACAGCACTGTATGAAATTCGTCATTTTCCAGTTCCTGTGCATTAAAAGCCTGGGGATCATTCTTATCCGTGTAAGCTTTAAATGCTTCTGCCTTTTGATTCATTGAGATTGCCTCCTTTGTTTTTATCACCAAATTATCCACAAGTTTTCTACAAGGTTATCCACAAAAATCATGGAGTTATTCACAATTTCTGTGGATAACTCCACGATTATATACCATATTTAGTGGTACATTTTCTTTTTTAACCCTAGAATTATAAAGTTACACACAGGTTATCCACAGTTTTTGTGGGTAACTTTTTTTACTTTTTTTCTTCTTCCACTGTATCTACCACAGCCAGGGCCGCCACTTTATCTCCGGTGTCCAAATCCATCATCTTGACACCCTGGGCATTCCGGCCGTAACTGGAAATATCAGCCGCTTTCATACGGATAATGATCCCGGCAGCCGAAATCAGCATGATATCGTGGTTCTCGTTGATAAACTTGGATCCTACAATATCACCGGTCTTATCAGATACTTTCAGGTTGATGACACCCTTACCGCCGCGGGTCTGGGTACGATATTCAGAAATATCCGTACGTTTGCCCAGGCCGCCTTCGGTAACGGTCAGTACTTCTCCCTGTCCGCTTTCGCAGGAATCCATGGAAACAACCACGTCATGCGGACGCAGGCTGATACCACGAACACCATGAGCCGTACGTCCCATCGGACGGACGTCCTCTTCGTTAAAGCGGATAGCATATCCATTCTTCGTAGCGATAAGAATATCGTTATGACCGGAAGTCAGTTTGACATCGATCAGTTCTTCCCCTTCTTCCAGGTTGATAGCAATCAGTCCGGCCCGGCGGGCGCTCTTGAATTCACTTACGCTCGTACGCTTGACGTAACCTTTATTGGTAGCCATGAAGAGGAATTTGGCCTCATCGGCACTGATTCCATTGTGGACACCGATGACGGCAGTAATCTTCTCGTTTTCCACAAGCGGCAGGAGATTACGGATAAAGGTACCCTTCGCCTGACGGGAAGCTTCCGGAATTTCGTAGCCTTTCTGACGGTATACACGGCCCTGATTCGTAAAGAACAGGATGTTATCATGTGTGCTGGCCATCAGCAGATGTTCGGAGAAATCTCCCTTCACAGCCTTATCTCCCTTGCCAATCTTGCCGCTGCCGGCCTTGATACCACGGCCGCCGCGGTTCTGGTTACGGAAGTTCGTCAAAGCCTGACGCTTGATATAGCTCTGATGGCTGATCGTAATCACGACATCTTCTTCAGCAATCAGGTCTTCCGTATCAATGTCACCGGCATCCGGTACAATTGCGGTACGGCGAGGATCGCCAAAACGTTTCTTTACATCAAGCAGGTCTTCCTTACAGATACCCATGATTTTATGTTCATCGGCAAGGACGCTTTCCAAATAGGCAATATTAGCCATTACTTCGGTATATTCGTCCTCAATCTTCTTACGTTCCAGTCCGGTCAGGCGCTGCAGACGCATATCCAGAATAGCCTGGGCTTGTTTTTCGCTGAGACCAAACTTGGTCATTAAAGCATTACGGGCAATATCTGCCGTAGCACTGCTGCGAATGGTCGAAATGACTTCATCCAGATGATCCAGGGCAATTTTGAGTCCTGCCAGGATATGGGCACGTTCCTTGGCTTTATTCAGCTCATACCGCGTTTTACGGGTAATGACTTCCTTCTGGTGTTCCAGATAGTACACCAGAATATCCTTCAGATTCAGGATACGCGGATGTCCCTTGACAAGGGCCAGCATGATAACGCCGAAGGATTCCTGCATCTGCGTGTGCTTATACAGCTGGTTCAGCATGATTTCCGGCACAATATCGCTGCGCAGTTCAATGACGATGCGCATGCCCTTACGGTCGGATTCATCGCGCAGATCCGTAATGCCTTCCAGAGTCTTATCCTGTACCAGATGGGCAATACTTTCAATCAAACGAGCCTTGTTGACCTGGTACGGAATTTCCGTGATGACTATCCGGTTCTTATTTTTCGGCATCGGCTCCACATGGGCCTTAGCACGAACCTTAATGACACCGCGGCCCGTAGTATAGGCCTGACGGATACCGCTGAGTCCAAGAATTTTAGCACCGGTCGGGAAGTCAGGTCCCTTGATGCAAGTCATCAATTCATCAATAGTTGCATCAGGATTATCGATAAGCATCACAAGGCCATCCACCACTTCTCCCAGATTATGAGGAGGAATGTTAGTAGCCATACCAACAGCAATACCGGAAGAACCATTGATCAGAAGGGCCGGTACCTTTGCCGGCAGCACGGTCGGTTCCTTCAAGGATTCATCGTAGTTCGGAATGAAATCTACTGTATCTTTTTCAATGTCGCGCAGCATTTCTACGGCAATCTTGCCCATACGAACTTCGGTATAACGCATAGCGGCAGGTGGGTCGCCGTCGACGGAACCAAAGTTGCCGTGCCCGTCTACCATCAGATACCGCGTAGAAAAGTCCTGTGCCAGACGCACAATTGCATCATATACGGAGGAATCCCCGTGAGGATGATATTTACCTAAAACATCGCCGACGATACGGGCGGATTTTTTATAAGCCTTGTTGGGAAGCATACCTGCCTCATTCATGGCATATAAAATACGCCGATGCACCGGTTTAAGCCCGTCCCGCACATCCGGCAGGGCGCGCTGGACAATAACGCTCATAGCATAGTCAATGTAGGACTTCTGCATTTCATTTTCTACATAGACCGGAATGACTTTGCTGGCGACTATTGTCTTCGATTCATTTTGCTGATCATCCACGTTGTCACGCTTCCTTTCTCCCGTCCCTCAGGAACGGGACTTTTTTTCTTATCCTTAATAAGGAAATCTATCAATAACAGGCAGAAATCCTGCCTTCGTAATTAGTGAATAAAAATATCATAAACCTGTTTGCCAATCAGCAGCACTGTAACTGTCAGGTAAAGCGGCCTTATAAAACCAATTCCCTTGTGAATAGCAATTTTTGCTCCTAATCTGGCTCCGACGATTTCCATCAAAGCCATCGGAATGGCATAGGCAAAATACAATTTTCCTAAAAGCAAAAAAGTCACAACACCGCCGATGTTGCTTGCCAAATTACTGGCCTTGGCATTGCCGGCAGCACTAATGAAATTATATCCAAAATACAAAAAGCCAAAAATCAAAAATGTGCCGGTACCAGGTCCGAAAAAACCGTCATAGGCTCCTAATCCAAACAGCATCAATAACATGCCGGCAAAACTGCCGCGGGAAAAATGCACAATTTCGTCAGAACCGCTCCAGTTTTTTTTCATATAGGTATAGACGGCTATGCCAACGAGAGCCGCAACGACAATATAACGCATGAGTGTGTCCGGTAAATAAGCAGCCAAAAAGGCACCAACTGCCGAACCCAGAATCGAAAGCGGCATATATCTCAGGAGATGGAGATCCACTTTGCCGCTTCGTAAAAAAGTAAAAAAACTTGCAATAGTACCTACCATTGCGGCCAATTTATTAGATCCCAGCGCATAGGCCATGGGAACACCTGTTGCCATCCAGGCAGGCAGTGTAATCATCCCACCGCCGCCCACAACAGCATCTACAAAGGATCCCAGAAAACCCGCCGCCAGCAGGAAAGCAAGATTTGTCCAGGAAAATACAATCTCCATATTACTCCTTATAGGTCAGATATAATCCGGCCACACCGCTGTCACAGCCTGCTTCCATCAATTTGCCGGCAAGCTGGTTGCTGACGGCATAAGGATTCCGCCGTGTTAGCTCGGCATGATCCAAAGGCCAGCGGACGCCGCTGATAGAAACAGTTGTTACATCTGAAAATGGCAAAAGGCTGACAGCTTTGGGCATTTTATAAGCTTCCCAGGAAACCTGGTCACCTTTTTCCAGAAAAACCATAATTTCACGGTCATCGGCCATAATCACCGTACCGCCTCTTTCACGCTGATAAGTTAAAAGAGTCAGCATATTGGCGTACAGATGGTCGGCCCGGCCGCCCCATATACCGCTTGCCAGGATACAGGCCCGTTCTGGCAGCTCCTGAAGCAGCAAAGAAAGATCCGTATCATTTTTGTTAACAAGAAATGTCTTGACCTTACAGCCATGTGCTTTCATCTGTTCCCAGCTGCCGGCATGACCACTGTCCCTGTCTCCGCAGGCGAAAATGGGCCACAAACCGGCACGGATGCAGTAATCACTGCCCCTGTCAGCCGCATAAAGAGGAAAGGTACCGGCCGCTTTTTTCAGCCACTGTGGGTCGGGACCTCTTCCTCCCGCCATGAGAACCAGAGTAGTATCTGCCGTGCGGGAAAGAACAAGTCTGCCCTGAGGCAGTACAACTTCCATGAAAGGATGCCGCCTCCTTAGAAGTCCAGATTGGTAACCTTACCGGCGTTTTCTTCAATGAACTGACGGCGCGGTTCTACCTTATCGCCCATCAAAACAGAAAAAACAGAATCAGCCGTAGCAGCATCTTCCAGATGGACCTGCAGCACTGTGCGCTTTGTCGGATCCATGGTCGTTTCCCACAGCTGTTCCGGATTCATTTCGCCCAGACCTTTGTAGCGCTGCACGTAGGGATTATTTTCTCTTCCCACTTCATCCAGTTTTGTCTGCAGTTCGGCATCACTGTACGCATAAGTATGTTTATTCTTCGTCCGGATCAAATACAGCGGAGGCTGGGCAATAAATACATTGCCGTTTTTAATCAGCGGCTGCATATAACGGTAGAAGAAAGTAAGGAGCAGCGTACGGATATGAGCACCGTCGACATCGGCATCGGTCATGATGATAATCTTGCCGTAACGAATCTTAGAAATATCAAATTCCTCACCAATACCGCAGCCAAATGCAGTAATCATGGAGCGAATTTCGTTATTGTTCAGCATCTTATCAAGACGCGCCTTTTCCACATTTAAAATCTTACCGCGCAGAGGCAGAATGGCCTGGAAAGTACGGTCACGGCCCTGCTTGGCACTGCCGCCTGCAGAATCCCCTTCGACGATATAGATTTCGGTCTCTTCCGCATTCTTGCTGGAACAGTCGGCCAATTTGCCTGGCAGACTGCTGACTTCGAGGGCGCTCTTACGACGCGTCAAATCACGCGCCTTGCGGGCAGCGGCACGGGCACGGCTAGAGAGAATTGCCTTTTCAACAATCTTTTTAGCCACGGGAGCGTTTTCTTCAAAGTATTCATTCAGCGCTTCCGTTACCATATTATCAACAATACCACGAACTTCGCTGTTGCCAAGCTTTGTCTTAGTCTGACCTTCAAACTGCGGTTCCCGCACTTTAAGGCTCAGGACGCAAGTCAGCCCTTCACGCACATCATCACCGGAAAGATTTTCTTCGTTTTCTTTCAGCATATTGTTCTTCCGGGCATAATCGTTGATGCAGCGGGTCAGTGCCTGTTTCAGTCCGGCCAGATGCGTGCCGCCTTCCTCCGTATTGATGTTATTAACGAAGGTATAGACATTTTCCGTATACGCATCGGTATACTGCATGGCGACTTCAACGATGGTATCGTCTCGTTCCCCCTCTACATAAATCGGCTTTTCATGGATGGGTTCCTTACCTTTGTTGATAAATTCAACAAAAGAAACGATACCGCCTTCATAATGGAAAATCTCATCGGCACCGGTACGCTTATCCTTTAATTCAATCTTGACGCCTTTATTGAGGAAAGCCAGCTCACGGATACGGTGCTTCAGCGTATCATAGCTGTAGACGGTTTCCGTAAAGATCGTATCATCAGGCCAGAAATGAACGCTTGTCCCGGTTTCGTTCTCAGGGCACGTGCCTTCCACATAGAGCGGTTTCGTCGTCTTGCCCTTACTGAACTCGATACGATAAATCTTGCCGTTTTTCTTGACCTCGACGATCATCTTCTTGCTTAAGGCATTTACGCAGGAAACGCCGACGCCGTGCAGGCCGCCGGATACTTTATAGCCGCCGTTGCCAAACTTACCGCCGGCATGAAGAATGGTCATGACTACTTCGACGGCCGGTTTACCGATTTTATGCATTTCCACCGGAATACCGCGGCCATTATCTGTAACAATGATACTGTTGTCTTCGTCAATTTCTACGAGAATATGATCGCAGTATCCAGCCAGTGCTTCATCGATACTGTTATCAATGACTTCATACACCAGATGGTGCAGACCGCGGGCACTGATACTCCCAATATACATACTCGGGCGTTTGCGGACGGCTTCAAGGCCTTCCAGCACTTGAATCTGCTCAGCGCCGTACTCGCCATGAACCGCGATTTCTTCTTCAATAGACTGTTGTTTCTTTGCCATACAAACCTCCCAAACTTTCGTCAAGAAGGCAATGTTCCCAGGTTCCGCCAATAAAACAGTCAGCGGAACAGGACATTGCAAAAAGCTCTTAACGGTTTCTTAATGTTCTGCTGGAAATCCCTGAAAGAATGACTTTATCTGTTGTCACAATACAACTGGCCGGCGGATAATCGCCGCTCAGATTGACAACCTGTCCAGACTCCAGATAAGGTCGCAAAAAGAAGCGATATAAATTCGTCCTCTTATTTCGAATGTCAAAGATGCCGACGATTTCGTCGGTCCGGACGATGTAATTGTTTCCCAGATGAAGGTACATAATACCGACTCCTTTTTTCGCTAGCAAGGACTTCCTCTATTTTATCGTCAGTAAGCTTTTCCGGAGGAATCCCCCGCAGAAGCATAACGGCAAATGCTTTATCCTTAATGTCTGCTTCAGGATCAAGTGCCCTTGTAATAGACCATTCCCCTAAAACAGCTTTGACGTCAGCAAAAGTCATTTTATCACAATCCACGTATTTCCGACAATCTGTAAAGGAAATCCACGGCATTTCAAGCAAAATCTGATGAATTTTTTGCCGAATCTCTTCCTTTTGTTTCCTGGCGCAGGAAGAACAGATTTTTTCTCCTTCAATCAAGGGTACACCACAAACAGGGCAGCGATGTTCAGGATTGATTTTGCGCATAAAAGGCGCTTTATCAGCCCCCTCAGGATCCACCTCGTCCTGCACAACAGGACCATGGAAAATTTTAAGATCCCGGATCAAATAGACGCTGCGTTTTCCCTTTTTAGGCATGATTTCCCGAAGCGCCAGCAGGAATTTCCCTTTCATTACCAAAAGGGTATGACTCCACATTGGATTATCGGTATGAATGAAGAGCGTTCCCCTTTCCAGACGGTATGGCTGCGAATGTGCAGCCGCAGCTGCCCCGACAATGTCCTGCCACCGCGAGCGCAAAAAGTACAGCAGATATTTTTCACGAGCCTGCGGCGTTTTCAGCACACTCAGGACAAGGCCTTCAAACTCCTTCATAACCGCCCTCCCGGAGCTTTCCTTCCCGAACTTCATAAAAAATACAGTCCCCGCCGGAAGCAGCAAGGGAACGGTCATTGACCGTAAGAAGCGTCTGCACTTTGCCGCCCATCCCTTCCAGAAGCATACGGCGCCGGGAAGCATCCAGTTCACTTAACACATCATCCAAAAGCAGTACCGGATATTCTTCTTTGCTTTTATAGATAAATTCAAGTTCCGAAAGCTTCAGTGCCAGTGCCGCTGTGCGCTGCTGTCCCTGGGATCCGAACGCCTTGAGGGGTCGTCCGTTCTCAAGAATAACCAGGTCGTCCCGATGCGGACCGATACTGGTGTAACCCCGCAGGTAATCAAGCTGATGCCGGGCTTTCAGCTCCTCCCTGTAAAAGGCAGCCCATTCTTCCTGGCTGCGATTTTCTTTCAAGACCTGTTCGCCTTCAACCTGTTTTTCCAAGTACTGCAGTGTCAGCTGCTCCTTACCTTCCGTAATGGCTCCATGGACGGAACTGGCAGCTGTACTGATATCGTCCATCGCTTTCAGCCGTTCCTGCAGAATATTGGCAGAAACAGCCGCCAGCTCCCGGTCCCATACACCCAGCTGAGACTCGTCAAGATTTTCCATTTCCCGGCACTGCTTCAGGAATTTATTGCGCTGCTGCAGCACCCGGTTATAATTTTGCAGGAATTCGTAGTAAAGACGGTTAGTCTGGGCAATTTCCATATCCAGGAAGCGCCGGCGCAGTGCCGGGTCCCCCTTGACAAGCTGCAGATCATCCGGCGTAAAAAGCACAAGGTTCAGTCTTCCATATTGTTCCTTTGGAGAAACCTGGACGCCATTCAGCAGGATTTCCTTTTTTCTTCTTCCGTTTTTGGGAACCTTTTTTACGAGCAGCTTATTTTCCCCGTAGCGATCCTCAAACGTCACTTCTGCAGCCCAGGCTTCCGATCCGAATAAAGCTACTTCATCGTCATGACGGGTTCGGAAGGAAAATCCCATAGCGGCAAAATACAGCCCTTCCAGCAAATTCGTCTTGCCCTGGGCATTTTTGCCGTAAATGACGGTAAGGTCATGAGTCAGAGGCAGATCCAGAGACTCATAGTTGCGAAAATGATGCAGCCGTAAGCGTTTTATCCTCATGGCATTCAGAAGATAACGCGAACCGGCGTCACAATATACATGTAAGAAGAATCATCCTTAGGAACCATACGTGCCGGACTTAAGGATGAATTCGTTTCCAAAATGACTTCATCCGTATCAATATTTTTGAAAAATTCCATAAGATATTTGGAGTTAAAGGCAATATTCAGCGGCAGTTCCGAACCTTCCGTAACGCAGGAAAGCACTTCGCGGCCCTGTCCGCGGTCACCGGCAGCACTGGAAAACGTAATCTTATCTCCTTCAATAGCAAGACGCACAATATTGTAACTGTCCTGAGAGAAAAGAGAAACACGCTGAATGATGCGTTCCATTTCCACGCGGTTCACCATTGAACGATTATTGAAAGATTCCGGAATCGGTTTACGGAAATCCGGGAATTTACCTTCAATCAGTGTGCAGAGAATCTTTAAAGTTCCTAAACGAACAAGAAGCTGGTTTTTCTGCTGGAACAAGCTGACATCCTCAGGCAGATCACCATTCAGATTGGCAGCGATCTCTTTCAGCATGCGGGATGGAATCAGCATGGAATATTCGGAATCATCCAGCGTATCTACCGTTACGGATTTAATGGCAAGGCGATGTGTGTTAGTTCCGACACAAGTAATGTTCTGCCCTTTCTTTTCCAGGTAAACACCATTGAAAAGCGGACGCTGATCATCATTGGAGCAGGCGTATACAGTCTGACGAATCAATTGATGAATCGTTTCGTCCGGCAGGGTCAGGACTCTTTCTTCCTGGATGGCAGGCATAGCAGGAAATTCCTTATCATCCATGATAGGAATATTAAAATTACCAGTCTCAGTAGAAATATTAAGTTCCGAATCGTTATTTGACTTGCTGACCGTAAGTACCTGATCATTGAAACGAGAGAGCAAATCTCCGATATATTGTGCAGGTACTAAAACCGTACCATCTTCATTACCATTGACTTCCAACGTTTTTTCCATACTGAAATTGATGTCCATGGCAACCAATTTCAGTTCGTTGCCGGAAAGCAGCAGATGAATACCTGAAAAAATGGGTGCGTTTGGGCTTGAAGAAATGGCTTTTCTTACGGTATTGACAGCTTTGGCTAATTGTGCGCTTTCACAAGAAAACTGCATGAGAGGAACCTCCTTTAGTCATTACGTCATAATTTATTAAAAATCGTCGTCATAGTAATAGGGGCTGTGGATTTGTGGAAAACTGTCTTTAAGGCCGCTATGACGAGTTTGTGGATAGTTGAAAAAGTTGTGCATAACCTGTGATACGTTATCCACATATGCACAGCTTTACGGTATTTCTGAGTTATTCACAAAATTACTCACAACTTATTCACAAGGTTATCCCCAGATTGTGGATAACTTTTTAAGGTAAAGAAACCATGGAAAAAATCGCTTTATTTCTTGAGTTTGGCCGTGAGTTCCTGAATCTTTTTCGCAAAGACCGGATCATTTTCCTGGTCTTTTGTGATTTTTTCACAGGCGTGAAGAACCGTAGAATGATCACGGGCAAAAATCTCGCCGATTCTTGGCAGGGACAAACTAGTGAGTTCACGGCAGAGATACATGGCGATTTGTCTCGGATAAGCGATATTACGGGTCCGTTTTTTTCCAAGGAGTTCTTCCGTTGTGATGTGATATTCAGTGACAATAAGGCGCTGCACGTCTTCTGCCGTAACGTTATGGTTAACGGGATTCAGATTGAGGTCTTTGAGCGCCTGAATAGCCAGGTCTTCCGTAATAGGCTGATGAGAGAAGCTGGCAAAAGCGCGGACCTTTGTATAGGCGCCTTCGAGTTCTCGAATATTGGTAGAAATATTGCTTGCTATCAGGCTGATGACGCTTTCCGGCATATCGGCATGATCTTTTTGAGCCATATTGTTTAAGATAGCCATCCTTGTTTCCAAGTCAGGCGGCTGGATATCCACAATCAGACCGGAACCGAAACGACTGGTCAGACGTTCTTCCAATGTATCCAATTCAGATGGTTTGCGGTCACTGGAAATAATAATCTGTTTGTCTGCCTTAAACAAAGTCTCAAATGTATGGAAGAATTCTTCCTGCGTACTTTCCTTTTTTCTCAGAAACTGGATATCGTCAATGAGCAGGACATCGATGTTTCTATATTTAGTACGAAACTTTTCCATTGTGTTGTTCTGAATGGAATTAATCAATTCGTTGGTAAAAGTTTCACTGGAAATATAGAGAATTTTCATTTCCGGATGATTTTTGTGAATGCGGTTACCAATGGCATTCATCAAATGGGTCTTTCCCAGTCCGGAATTACTGTAAAGGAAAAGCGGGTTGTAACTTTTTGCCGGAGCTTCTGCTACATTAGAAGCGGCTGCATAGGCAAAACGATTGGAATTTCCAATGACAAAATTCTCAAAGACATATTTTGGAGACAGATTGGATGGAAAATCCTGTGTTTCATCTTCCTTTCGAGAAACGGAGGGTGGAGTCAGATTGGGAATAGCTGGGGAAGTTTCTTCCTCAAAAAGACTTTCCTCCTTATGTTTCTGGGGAAGCAATTCTATTTTTACTTTCATCGGTCTGTCACAGAGTCGGGAAAGATCTTCTTCTAAAGGGATGAGAAAATGACTTTCGATGTGTTCTTTGGAGTATTTGGTGTCAACGCCGAGTATCAGGGTGTCGTCCGAGAGAGATAGAGGGACGGACGGTGCTACCCAGCGTCCGTAACTGGGACGGTCCTTGTGTTGTTTCACCACATCCAAAAGGTCTTTCCACACTTTTTGGAGTGTTTCTTTATCCATGGTTAAACCACCTTTGAAAAAAGTCTGCGGATATCATTATATCATATTGTGTGTCTCTTGAGGGAAAACTTGTGGATAAACTTGTGGACATGTGGATAACTTTTTCTTATTGTGCACAAATGCATCTGTATTTGTGTATTTCTGCGGATTTTACACAGGAAAAAAGATTATACACACAAAGTTATCCACAACTGTGCATAACTTTGGGGAAAACTTGCAGTTTATCAACCATCAGAGACTTTTGTTCGAACAATCGTTTTGTGCATAACAAGGATAGAGGGTAAAAAGATATGTTAGCAGCTTGTTTTTTATAAATAGACAGCTGTAACAGAAAGGAAAAAAGAAACTGACTATATTAAAAATGAATGTTAGCGTTGGTTTTTGTAAAAAGACGGATGAATTATGAAGATTTTTTATAGAAAATCAGAAATGGTAAAAAATTTATTTTCTTTTATATAATGTATCAATTGGCAGAAAGACAGAACTGCAAATTCTCTTTTTTCGTCAGACATTGTGAATGGCTGTATGTTGATGAAACATTCTAGTAAACTTTTTTGTCGATAAAAAAAGACTGCCGCTTTAGCGACAGTCGTATTTTTCAGTGGAGCGGGCAAAGGGAATCGAACCCTCCTTTAAAGCTTGGGAAGCTTTCGTTCTACCAATGAACTATGCCCGCAGCAGTGAATCTATTCTAACAAGAAAAAAAGATTTTGTAAAGAGAAGCAGTAATCAGTCTTTCAGGTATTTGTCAAAGTAGGACGTAATCAGATTCAATACCGGTTCCTGAATCCAGTATTCGCCGCCGTGCGGAGCACCGGGTACTTCGTAACGCTCGGAGGCAATGCCTTTTTGCTGCAGTGCCTGGAAAAGAAGGTCCGTCTGACTGGGCGAAACAACTGTGTCTGCGGTTCCATGCATCAAAAGCATAGGAGCGGAACCCTTGGAAATGTAGTGAATAGGATTTGCTTTTTCTGCGGCTTCGGGGTCAGCATTGATGCCGCCGTCCTTGCCTCCGAAAACACCGCTGCCGTTAATCCACAATGCTTCCGTAGCGCCTGGAGACCTATGCAGTGCCTGAACGCTGTCGGAATAATCAGCTCCGATTTTAGTCAGATCGGAAATTCCGTAGAGATCAACCGCGCAGGTAATATTGCTGTTTTGATCAAGGTTTTCACCTTTATCGAAAGTTTTTGTACCGCTTGTGGTGGCCATGAGGGCCGTCAGATATCCGCCCGCACTGCCGCCGATAACACCAACGCGGTTGGCATCAATGGAATAGGTATCGGCATGTGCCTTCAGATACCGCACTGCCGCTTTGACATCTTCAAGAGGAGCGGGAAAACGCACAGACGGTGCTACCCTGTATTCTACGGCCGCAACTACATAGCCGGCTTCTGCAAGATGACTGCACATTTGGAACATATTATTTTTATTGGCTGAAATAAAACCACCGCCCGGGACATAGACGATGAGCGGCATTTTTTCTTTTTTCTGGGGAATCAAAAGATCCATCGTCATCGCTTTACTCGGATATCCGCGAGCCGGGACCTGTTCGTAGACTACATTGGGAAGTTGATTGATTTTAGATTTGGTTACAATTACATTTAACACTTTGCTCGGTACATGAGCCGTATTTTTCTGGGGTGCTGCCATAACGATTCCTCCTGTCATCATTGAAAGAAGCAGAACAGCTGTTATCCATTTCTTTTTCATATGAATTTCTCCTTTTCTTATTGTTTTTTATATCATATTACAAGGATTTGAAATAGGAAAGAAACAGAGAAAAATCATGAGTAATCTGTACTTATACATTGATTTATTGAACGAAGAATGGCCTTTTTCTCTTTTCTTCTTTAAAACACAGTCATCAGGCTCTTTTTATGATATAATACCATCTATTCATTAGAATTGAACATCGTGATTTCTGCCAAAGAAAGGGGTATACAATGGCTGAATTGAATTTGCTGCAAAAGAAAATTTTAGCGGATGGTATCATCAAAAGCGGGGATGTCCTCAAAGTGGACAGTTTCTTGAACCATCAGATTGATGTTCCGTTTATCAGTGAACTCGGTAAGATTTTTAAGCAGCTTTTTGCCGATCGTCCTATCAATAAAATCCTGACCATCGAAGCATCCGGTATTGGCGTGGCCTGTCTGACAGCTGTGCATATGAGAGTGCCTGTAGTATTTGCCAAAAAATCTGCCGGCAGCAACATGGATGCAGAAGTATACTCAACGGAAATTAAGTCTTTTACGCATAATAAAGTCAATCATGTCATTGTTTCCAAAAAGTACCTGAATGGCGGAGATCATATCCTCATTATTGATGATTTTCTGGCCAATGGCTGTGCAGTCAAAGGATTGATTGATCTTGTCAATCAGGCCGGCGGCACAGTGGAAGGCGTCGGAATCTGTATCGAAAAAGGATTCCAGGGCGGCGGTGATGAACTGCGTGCCCAGGGCGTTAATTTAAAGAGCCTTGCTATCATTGATAAGATGGATGCCGCAACCGGTACGATTGTATTCCGCTGAGGTGCTGCAATGGAAACAGAAAAAGATCCGATTTATGAGCTTGATGGGAAAATTTCCCTTAAAAAAGCGATTCCTTTCGGACTGCAGCACGTACTTGCTATGTTCGTCGCCAATATTGCTCCCATTCTGATTGTGACGGGAGCCGTTCATCTTTCGACGGAAGAAACAGGGGCACTCGTCCAGACAGCTATGATCATTGCCGGAATAGGCTCTCTGTTTCAGTTATTTCCCATCGGACCTTTAGGTTCCGGACTGCCTATCATCATGGGCATCAGTTTTACCTTCGTATCTACATTCTGTGTCATAGGAGCTAAGTATGGATACGGAGCGATTTTGGGAGCTGCTCTTGTCGGCGGTATTCTGGAAGGATTGATTGGTCTGGGTGCCAAGTATTGGCGCCGGTTTGTGCCTCCCATTGTTTCAGCCAGCGTCGTGACAGCTATCGGGTTTTCACTTCTGGGGATTGGAGCTAATTCCTTTGGCGGCGGCTACGGCAATCCGAATTTCGGTGACTGGAAGTATCTGACAGTCGGCAGTATTACCCTGGTGGCCTGCCTGATTTTTAATATCAAAGCTAAAAGCTTTTATAAGCAGCTTTCGGTGCTTTTCGGTCTCGTTGTCGGTTATATCGCGGCTTTCTTTTTTGGAATGGTCGATCTTAGTAAACTCCTTACAGCAGGTCTTTTTTCCCTGCCGCATCCCATGCCTTATGCTATGGAGTTCCGACCAGATGCTATTTTTTCTGTATTCCTGATTTTCCTTGTTTCAGCTACGGAAACTCTGGGAGACACGTCGGCTCTGGCTGTGATGGGCCTTAACCGTGGCGCCAAGGATCAGGAAATCCGGGGTTCCATCGGTGTAGATGGTTTTATCAGTTCCCTTTCGAGCTTATTTGGCTGTCTGCCGATTACGTCTTTCAGCCAGAATGTAGGTCTTGTGGCGATGACCCATGTTGTCAACCGCAAAGCGATTGCCAGCGGGGCCTGCCTGATGATCCTGGCCGGACTGTTCCCTGCCTTTGGTGTTATCCTGGCTTCCTTGCCGGATGCGGTCCTTGGCGGCTGTACATTGATGATGTTTGGTTCCATTGTGATTAGTGGGGTCCGGATGCTGAGCAACTGCGGATTTACGCAGAGAAATATGAGTATTGCGGCATTGTCCCTTTCCATCGGCATCGGGTTTACCCAGACACCGGCTATTTTTAAGATGTTTCCGGAAATCATTCGTTCCGTTTTTGCAGAAAACTGTGTGGCTGTCGTATTTGTGGCTGCTTTTTTGCTGAATTTGATTTTCCCGAACGAACTGGAAATGAAACGTCTCTGATTATAAGTAAGGGCTATCGCAATCGTGCGGCAGCCCTTGTTCTTTATCTTTATTCGTCATTTTCGGGTAAAAGCAGCTCTAAAGTTACCATTTTCATTTTTATTAATTATCTGATACAAAGAAAGGATGTGAGTATATGGATCTGGCCGATATTTTCAGTCTGCAGGGAACCCTTTTTCTACTGATGCTCATCGGAGCTCTGCTGAAACGGATCGGACTTATTTCAGAGGAAGGAAAAAGATGCTTGTCCAATCTGATTATCTATGTGATTCTTCCCTGCACCATTTTTAAATCCTGCTTTGTATCCATGCCGGAAAATTTTCTGCGTATCGGATCTTTACTCCTTTTATCCGGTTCCCTGATAGAAGTTTTGTCTCTGGTACTAAACCAGTTCCTTTATCGTTCTTACGGAGAAGAACAAGCTAAGGTTATGAAATATGGAACTTTAGTTCCTAACAGCGGTTTTTTGGGAACTCCCATTGCAGAGGGTATTTACCACAGTCAGGGTGTATTATATTCTGCTATTTTTTTGATTCCGGTTCGTATTTTTATGTGGTCTTTCGGCAATAGTTATTTCCTTGCGGCTGCCGGAACCAGCCGGAAAAAACTGATCATCAAAGTCATCACGCATCCTGCCCTTATTGCTGTGTTTCTCAGTCTGGTCGCCATGATTTTTCATATTCCGATTCCCATGATGCTGCGCCGCGGTGTAATGGTAATGGCTTCCTGTAATTCGGCGCTGGCCATGTTTGTCGTGGGAACGATTCTGGCTGACGTCAATATTCTCACCATTGTGAATCGGCATTCTCTCTACCTTTGCTTTGTTCGTTTAGTTCTGCTGCCCGGATTGACTCTCCTTTTAGGACGTTTTCTGGGACTGAATGGTACTGCTCTTGGCGTCAGTGTACTGATGATCGGTATGCCGGTCGGGGCTACCACTTCGATTTTTCCCGCTATTTATGGAGGTGACGTTGTACTTGGAACCCAATGCGTGGTACTGAGTACACTTTTATCTATGCTGGCAATTCCGCTTTGGATCGCCATTTTATAAAAGTACCAATTAAAAGGACTATGAAACAAGGATTATCTATTGTTTCATAGTCCTTTTTTCGCCGTCCGCAGCCTGCCCGTGGAAGAAAAATGACCAAGGTATTTTTCTTTGAACTCGTAAAAATAAAACCTGAGATTTATGTTAACTGCTAAATTTCAGGTTTTATTATTTTATTTGAATTAAAAGCCTTACCATACTGCTGCAGACGAGGCTATATGCCATAGGCCAAAAGCCAAAGGCGCCTTTTTATTTTTTAGAACTTGTAAATGAATCCCATCAGTGCAGTACGTCCGTAAGCCGGGCAGTCTCCCAATGTTGTTGATCCTACATCTTCATACGATTCATTGAGCAGGTTGCGCAGTTTCAGATAAGCACTCCAGTGGTCATTGAACTTGTAATTGGCGTTGGCATCCAGCGTATAGACATTGCCGGTGTACCAGCCTTTGTCGCGGCCCCACTCTGCCGTAAAGAGGATGCTGTTGGCCCAGCGGCTGTCCTTGTAAGTCAGTGCTGTCTTGAAGGTATGAGGAGCTACCTCATCGGTGTATGCCGGATCGATTCCGCTGCCATACGTTGTATCTGTTCTCGTCCAGGCATAGGAAGCAGAAAGACCATATTTCGGACTGAATTGATGGTCTATGGTCAGCTGCAGACCATCTTTATTCTGACTTTCCAGGTTTTTCGGTGTCCATACACCATTGTCGCGGTACCAGACAATAGGATTGTTGATATGGGAAACGAAAGCATTGGCCCCAAGGGTGGTCTTCTCACTGGCCTTGTAACGGATGCCGCCGTTCCATTTGTACCCTTCTTCCGGATCAAGATCCGGATTGCCCTTGATTTTCCAGGCTCTGTCGGAATCCCGATTGTAATTATTGTAATAAAGTTCATCCAGCGTTGGTACGGAATAGATGCGCTGAACAGATCCGTATAACGTCAGTTTATCATCAGGGCGGTACTCGGCAGAATCGGCAAATACATACTCGTTGTCAAATTTTGTATTGTGGTTCAGCATGGATGTGCTCTGCAGGGTCAATTTCCCATATTGGTCCTTCATCGTCACAAAGGCCGATACGTTGCTGACGCCTTCATTATAATTCTTGGCAAAATTATACTCATTAAGTACATTTTGTTCCGTATCAAGTGAAGTGTGGCGCCACGTGGCCCCTGCCGTGAGGGTAAAGTGTTTGTTGATCTGCCAGCCGTCGCGCCAGTCGATACCATCTGTGCGGGCTTTCCAGCGGCTGTAGCTTGGAAGTTCATCCTGTTCATCCGTACCGGCAGGATAATAGGTATCTCCCTGGTTATAGTAATGATAAAGGGACACATAACCGGGCTGTGACTTGTTTTCTTTATAGTTATAGGTCAGGGCAAGATTATTTGACATCTTCTCGGATTCATAATCTTCATCGTTGTTATCCCAATAGGAGCGGCCCAGCCAAAGACCGCGGGTATTACTGAAATGGGCGTAAGTGAAGGTCATGGAAGTACTGTCTGTGAACTGGCGGTCGAAGCGATAGAACATTTCGCGGCGATTGTGAGCGGAATCCGGCATTGTGTCCTTGTCTCCGGAAGCATCTTTATAATGCAGGGCGTCCAGGTTATAGCGGCCGCCGGCGCCCAGCCAGCTCCAGCCTTCGGCGCTGCCTTCCAGCAGAGCCTCCCAGCGCCAGGCTTTGTACGGACCGCGGGCTCCTTCAAATTCAAAGTTGTGGCCGCTGCCTTTTTTCGTTACGATATTGATAGCCCCGCCCGGGGTGTCGTAGTTAAGGAAAGAACCATCTGCCGCACCGTGAACAATTTCAATCCTTTCGATGGCCATGACAGGAATTGTCATATCGAGATCAAAAGTGCTGCGGCCATTTGTGAGGCCGCTTTCCAGGTTCATGCGGCGTCCGTCGATGAAGACAGCTACTCGTTCGTCACCATCGATACGTACGATGCGCTGTGACGTATTGACCGTACCGCCTGTCACCGTGACACCGGGTGCGTATTTCAGGGCTTCCCCAACGCTCTCGTAATGATTATCCGCAATTTCTTCTTTTGTAATGATGGTTACTCCGGCAGCTACCGGCATGAGATCTGTATTGGCAACGGCACTATGGGCATCAATCTTTGGATTTTCTTTGCCGGCCGTTTTTCCGATAAGCGCCGGTGCGGTTTCCTGATGGACGACGGCTTTTTGGGCATGGGTCAGCGTCTCATCGCCCGATGCTTTTTCCGCTTCGGCAAACCGGGGTCCCAGCGGTGACAAAGCGAGCACTGCCAGAAGTACCGGCAAAACGCCTCGTTTTGATGAAATCATGATTCAATACTCCTTCCCCTGTAGACAGGAATTCTTTTATAAAATTATAGCTGTTTACGGTACAAGAGAAAATATTTATTGAAAAAAATTTATAAATTTTGCATGGGAAAGAGAGAAAGTCATTGAATGCATAAAAGCAGTGTCTTGAATTCAGACGAAACATCCAAAATGCTTTTCACTATTTGACATCCTTTTTGAATGGCGTATACTTAATAATAGTGCAAATCAATTGAATAGATTGAGGGGGAGCGCCCTGAATCGTAATGCATAGCGAGGGAGCCCGTGTTCCGGGTTGAGAGGGTACCAGTAAGTACCGACCGCCAATTTCCGGGTTCGGAAGGGGTCGCCATGCATTTATTTTCCGCCGCATTCCACTTCTTGCCGAATCTGACATTTGACAAGGAGTGGTTTTTTGATGAGTCAAACAACAAACGAAAATGCAAAACTGTACCGCCTCGTCGTCATGGCCATGATGATCGGCCTTGGTGTCGTCATTTCGCCGATTCTGCGTGTCGAGGGTATGTGTCCCATGGCACACTTGATTAACATCACGTGTTCTGTGTTGATGGGACCCTGGTATTCCTTCGTGTGTGCAACTCTGATCGGAATTATCCGGATGACCATTATGGGAATCCCTCCGCTGGCTCTGACAGGAGCCGTTTTCGGGGCGGCTCTTTCGGGAATTTTCTACCGGGCTTCCGGCGGTAAAATCTGGGCTGCCGTGCTCGGAGAAATCATTGGCACCGGCATCATCGGCGCTATTGTCTCCTACCCTGTCATGACGTTCCTCTATGGCCGTACCGGACTGACCTGGATGTTCTATGTACCGTCCTTTATCGCCGGCACGTTGATCGGCGGCTCCATTGCCTTCGTTCTGCTGACGGCACTTCGTAAGAACGGCGTGCTCTGGCAGTTCCAGAAAAAACTGGGGATTCAGCTCTTTGCTGATCCGGATAAGAAAAATCACACTTCTCATCCGGCTGTACCTGTTGCCTGAAGAAGGGAATTATTCATGACTACAGATACAAACCTGGCAGCAAGGTTTGCCGAAATCCGTGCTGTCATCTACAAGACGCACCCGCTCATCCACTGTCTGACGCACCCTATTACAATCAACGACAGTGCGAATCTGGTACTTGCCGTAGGAGCCAGCCCCAATATGGCTCCCCATCCGGATGAAGTGGAGGAAGCCGTTAAAAAGGCCCGCGTGCTCACCGTCAATCTGGGCAATCTGACTGCCGAACGGCTTACCGCAATGGAGCGCGGCGGACGGGCGGCTTCTGAAGCAGGTATTCCCCTGCTCCTTGATGCAACGGGGGCTGCTTTCAGCACGCTGCGGCTGCATTTTTCCCAGCATTTCATTCAGGATTTTTGTCCCTGTATCGTCAAGGGCAACGCTTCGGAGATTCGCGCGCTCTGCGGCAAAACATCCCACGGTGTCGGCGTGGACGTGGGCGCGGAGGACCGCATCGGGGAAGAAGATCTGGCACGTGCCGCAAAAACACTGCTTCCTTTTGCAGAAAAGTGGCAGACCACGATTCTGATGACCGGAAAAGTCGACTGCATCGTCGGTTCCGAAAAAATTGTATTTGTCCATAACGGCACGCCGGTGCTTTCCCGCCTCACGGGAACCGGCTGCATGCTGGGTGCGCTCACGGGTGTGTATCTGGCGGCGGCAAAACCTTGGGAAGCGGCTGCTCTTGCTGCTGTTATCATGGGACTTGCCGGGGAAAAAGCCGCTAAAATTGCTTATCGGCCCGGCCTGCCGCCGCAGCAGTCCTGGGCTATGGGTACGTTCCATACTGCTCTTATGGATGCGCTTAGTACCCTGACTGATACGGACATTCAAGAAGGCATGAAAGTGACTTTCCTGGAAAAGTAAGCAAGGTAAAAAAAGGCTGTGGAATAATGCGTGTGCATTACTTCACAGCCCTTTTTTTCACGCCTTTCCGCAGTTCGCCCGTAGAAGAAAAATAAAACCTAAAATTTAGGGTATCTGCTAAATTTTAGGTTTTATATCACATTTTATTTGAATCAAAAGTCCTGCCACACTGCTGCAGACGAGGCTAAATGCCATATGCCAAAAGCCAAAAGCGCCTTTTGATTTTTTACAGTCCTGTTTTTTCAGCCTGCGCAATCGTATGTGACTGCGGCTATCAGTATTGATGTTTCATTTTCTTTTTATCTGCTAAGCTGTCTTTTTCCATGCAGCAGCAGAACCTGGTCCTTGTCCAAACTATAGGCTGGCTGTGCCAAATCAAGGTGGTCTTCTACACAAGGCGCGTTTTCTATACCCAGCAGAGAGAGCATGAGGTTATAGAGTAAATCATTTGTCCAGCAGGCATGACGATGTTCCTTGAGTATCTCTGCTTCTGTACTTCGGTGGGAAAGAAAATTCGGAGATAAACTGACTACGAGGGGAATATGGCTCATTTCCGGGGTGAATTTGGAAGCTTCGTGACTCTTTTTTTCATCCGGATCTTCTCCATGATCCGGCATATAGATGAAAGCCTGAAACTCTTTACGGGAGCTGATGGCTTTGTAAAGGTCGCATAAAAAACTGTCGGTATAGCGGATGGAATTATCGTACTCATCGACAAGCTTGTCCTTGCCTTTGAAGTGAGCAAACGCTTCAGGATAACGATTTTGATAGGTAGCATGGCTTCCCATAATGTGAAAAATAACGAGGACGGGCTTGGTTTCGCTTGTTTTTGGCAAATATTTCAACAGTTCTTTGTCATAAAAGGAAGACTCCATGCCTTCTCCCGCATGACCATTGATCCAAATCTGGTGGTCTGCCGTGGATGCTATTTCGGCAGTAGGTGTATCCCAGGCACTGTATTTTCTCTGATTACTGATCCAGTATGTCTCGTAACCGGCTGCCTTTGCTGTTTCTAAGATGGAACAGGCTTTGGCAAGCGGCACATCGTTATACTGGTTTTTTTCGCTCAAGGCATACGTTAATGAAGGAACCGTGTGGGTATGGTTAGAATAAACATTGTCATACAAGATAGCTTTCTGTTGTTTTTTCAGCGTGTCCAGAAAAGGTGTAGTTTCTCTTTCATATCCATAAGCATGCATATGGTCGCGGGTGGCCGATTCGCCGATGACGAGTACATAGAGGCCGCGGGCATTGGAACGTATAGACAGCTCGCTCATCTCTTCAAGGCGTTTCATCCTTTTTGCTTTTGCCTTACCATAGTGTTTGTAATCTGCCAGAACTTGGCGGGTTTCCTTACATTGAACAATAAATGAATCATGTCTCAATTGAGAATTCAGGGGAAGTGTGAGACCACACAGAAGCAGGAAGGCTGCTTTTTGCCGCGTCGTTTCCAGCGGATGCAGGTGACGCTCCTGCCAGATAAATAACTTGAAGGCAAAGACTGTCAGTACAATAGTAATGAGTAAAGCAGTTCCCCACAGCCAAAGCGGCTGACTGGCAAGATAGGCTGCAGCCTCTTCTGCATTAGTTTGAAACAAGGTCAGTATGATATCCGCCGAAAGTCTTTTACCGCGGCTGACGATGAGATAAAAAAGTTCCGGAAGCGGCAGCACTAACGCAAATGCAAAGACAGCACCGGCGAGCAGGGAAAGAGCTTTGCTGAGTACTTTTGAAAGACGATTGAAGGTAAGGGCAGCAGTCTGCAGAAGCAGCGTACATCCCCACAAGTAGAAGGCTGAAGCAGCTGTGCCCAGGATTCTGTTTGAGGGAATGTAGGAAGCCGGATTTTGTTTCAGTACAAGGAGCGGCAGTGTGTAAATGAGGAGCAGGATTCCGCCGATTAGGGAAAATTTCTTTGGATTACCCAGGAGAAAACTAAAACCACACCATAACACGGCAATTTCAAGGATTCTTTTATGAGTGAAAGCGACGGCTCCCATTAGGTAAAAACAGAGGATGTAGAGAAAAGCTAATTCACAGCAGAACGTGACAAGAACCGTAAGAAGTGGCGCAATACGAGAATGATAAGATTCGGTAATAGAGGAAATATGCTGATTCATTGAAGCCTCCGAATAGTTGAAATATATGAATGGCGATAGAGTATAAAAGAAATTAAAAATCAGAATTATATTCCGTTACTTATTATACATCTGTGCAAAAATAATATTGGGTAAAAATATTCTCTTTAAATAAAAATGTAATTGGAAATATACTGATATGAATTAAATATACATAAATTTATTTATAAATTATCTAAAAATAATTCTCCTGAAAAAAAGGGCTTCATCAATACAGTTTAGTTGCCGGGCAGCGATGGAGCCAGGGATAGAAATAAAAAAATCTGATAGAAATATTAAATTTTCAATCAGAAAAACGAATATACTATAGCATGGGCCTTCTTGTTTTTCCAGCATACCCTGTTTTCTGATATAATGAGACCATGAGAGGAAAGGAGTATTCCTATGAGAAAATTACGGATTGCTATGCCCAGCCGGACGCTGGGATTAAAAAATGATGTTCCGACGTATGCTCATGCCCCTTATGTACCTCGCGATATTGTGACCATCCTGGGTCAGCTTGGTGTAATTCCGATGGTGCTGCCTGATTTTGCGGAAGCCTGCGGTGAAGATTACGTGGAGCTTTTTGACGGACTGCTGCTGCCCGGCGGTGCCGACGTCGATCCGACCTTTTTCGGAGAAGAGCCGGAATGGAAGGTCGGCGGTGCCGATTACAAGATGGACCGATTTGAAATCGGAGTAATCCGGGCTTTTTATAAAGCCGGCAAACCGATTTTTGGCATCTGCCGTGGCATTCAGGTGCTCAACATTGCCCTTGGCGGTACGGTCTACCAGGATTTGCAGACGGATAATCCTGCCGCTTATATCCGTCATTCCCAGGGTGCTTTCGGATCGTATCCGACCCATCATGTCAGTGTGAAGGAAGGCAGTCTGCTCTATCATGCCCTTGGAGCTTCTGCCTATGTCAATTCCCGCCATCATCAGTCCATTAAAAAGGTGGCTCCGGGGCTTACCGTGACTGCCAAAGCACCTGACGGCGTAATTGAAGGTGTGGAGTCCATTGATAGTGACCAGGTGGCGGCTGTGCAGTGGCATCCTGAAAATATGTGGCAGGAACACCCGGAAATGCGGCGTCTTTTCGAAGACTTTGTAGACCGCGTCCGCCGGCATGCAGGGGAATAAAACAGATTATTGAAAGCAGATGAAAGACTAAAAACCGGAAACGTTTGTCCGCTTAGCGGCGAAAACCGATAAAAACGGGCTGGAACCGCGGGGAAACGTGTGAAAATTGGTTGACACGTATGGGCGGTTAGCATATAATGTTATGAGCTGTCAAATGATTTTCCACATAGATCTTGGCATAACCTTACGATAGACAGGAGGGGTAATGACATGAAGATGACCTTTCAACCTAATAATACTAGGAGAAAAAGAACTCATGGCTTCAGAGAAAGAATGAAGACCCTGGGTGGTAAGCAAGTCTTAAAAAGAAGACGCGCAAAGGGCAGAAAGAGATTATCTGCTTAATGCATGAGATGGGCCGCCACTCGCGGCCTATTTTACTCTAAGGAAACGGCAGGGTATGTGGCTGCCTTTATGCGGCATTCATTGAATGGATGCATGAAGGCGGCACAGCATTTCACTGCCGGATCCCTGATGAGGCAGGTGCCAAACGGTTTGAAACAACAAAACAGTCCCGGGAGATACACCTATACGCAGGCTATGCGGGTAAAGAAGCATGAACAATTCCAGAAAATCCACGATGAGGGAGACTGTGTCGTTGATGCTTACGGTGTTTTCTACATTATGCCCTCACCCAATGGGGTTTGTCAGCTGGGGACGGCTGTAGGAAAAAAACTGGGACATGCCGTGCTGCGCAATAAAATCAAACGCCGTATGCGGGAGACTTTTCGCCTGCATCAGGGGCGGCTCAGCCGTCCCGTTTCGATTGTGTGGGTGGCGCGCGGCCGCTTGGCGCGAGCCCCTTTTGCGATGTACGAGAAAGTATTTATGCGTCTGGCCGCAAAGGCCGGATTATTAAGATAAAATCTGGAGAGGCCTATGAAAACAATCGCCATTGCCTTGATTCGTTTTTATCAGGTATGCATTTCACCTCTGCATCCCGCTTGCTGCAGGTTCATTCCGACTTGCTCTCAGTATGCGTTGGAAGCGGTGACAAAGTATGGTTTTCTAAAGGGCTCTTATTTGGCTTTGAAGCGAATACTAAAATGTCATCCCTTCCATAAAGGTGGGTATGATCCTGTGCCCTGATGGGGGCGGAGAAAAGGAGAGTAACGTTGGAATTTCTAAGTTCGCTTGTCGCTCAGGCTATTTCTGCCATTTACGAATTGACTCGTGCTATTGGTGAGCCGAACTACGGCCTGGCTATTATCATCCTGACTATTATTATCAAGATTGTCCTCTACCCGCTGACGAGACGTCAGATTGCTTCCACAAAGGCCATGACCCGCATCCAACCGCGTATGAAAGAGCTGCAGATGCGGTATCGTGACGATAAGATGAAGCTTAATGAGGAACTCGGCAAGCTCTATAAAAAAGAAGGCGTCAATCCGCTGGCAGGCTGCCTGCCGCTGCTCATCCAGATGCCGATTATGATCGGAATTTTCTACGGAATTCGTGACTTCAATTATGAAGGCCCGGCAAATTTCCTGTGGATGAACAGTATCGGTGAACCGGATCCATACTATATTCTGCCGATTCTGTCTGCCTTGACGACTCTTATTCAATCCAAACAGTCCATGCCCCCTTCCGACAATCCGTCCGGTAAGATCATGATGTATTTCATGCCGATTTTTATTGGTTACATCAGTTTGAAGTTCCCTGCCGGGCTGGTGTTGTACTGGGTAGTTATGAACATTATGCAGATTGGCCAGCAGTTCTTGATGGACCGTGCTGACAAAAAGAAATAATACGGCACAAATGCCATAAGCAAGGAGGCTGTAATCATGAACAGCGTAGAAAAAACAGCCAAAACAGTAGATGAAGCCGTTCAGGCCGCTTTGGATGAATTAGGCGTTACCAAAGAACAAGTAAATGTAGAAGTCCTTGAAGAAGGAAAGAGCTCTATCCTCGGTTTCTTCAGCCGCAATGCCAAAGTACGCGTTACGGTAAAAGAAGAAGCAGCGCCTGCTGAAGAAGCGCCTGCAGCAGTTTCCGAACCGGAAGCTCCTCAGGCAGAGACGAGCGAAACTAAGGCTGAAGCTGCCGAAGTACCGTCTGGTGCAGAGGCTGATAAAGAAGCCGATAAGGCTGCAGAAGAAGCTGACCGCCAGGAGACGGCTGCCAAGGCTAAGGCTTTTCTTGAAGAAATTTCCAAGGCAATGGGAATGAACCTGATTATTGAAAAATTCGTCAATCACAAGGATGGCGATATTTTACTGAAACTGCACGGCGACGGACTGGGTGTCCTGATTGGCAAACATGGTCAGACCCTTGACGCGCTGCAGTACCTGACCAATCTGGCGGCCAACAAGGGCCACAAGGAATGGAACCGCGTTATTCTCGACGCTGAAAATTATCGTCAGCGCCGCCGGGAAACCTTGGAAAAACTGGCACGGCATCTGGCTCAACGGGTGAAACGGTCCGGTAGAAAAGCTATGCTGGAACCGATGAATCCGTATGAACGGAAAATTGTTCATATGAGTCTGCAGGACGATCCCGAAGTCACCACGTACAGTGAGGGCGAAGAACCGTACCGCAAGGTTGTCATCGATTTGAAATAAGATTCTTGAAAGCAGAACTGCTCCGGACCCGTGGGAAACGGGGATTATTCATCGTTTCCCTAGTTCGGAGCTTTTTTTGGAGGAATTATGGACGATACTATCAGTGCGATTGCTACGGCCCTTGGCGTAGGTGCTATCGGTGTAATCCGGATAAGCGGCTCGGACGCCCTGAAAATTGCCAATGAGATTTTTCGCGGTACCCATCCCCTCTCGCCTGACCGGGCACGATACATGACGTACGGTCATATTGTGGATGATAACGGAGAAATCATTGATGAAGTACTGGCGGTCTATATGCCGGGGCCCCATTCTTATACAGGGGAAGATGTCGTGGAAATCCAGTGCCATGGCGGACGTGAAGCCCTGCAGGAGATTCTGCGGATGACTTTCGCGCACGGGGCACGTTCGGCTGAGCCGGGCGAATTTACCAAACGGGCTTTCCTGAACGGCCGTGTTGATTTAACGGAAGCAGAAGCTGTCATGGATATTATTACGGCTAAAAGCAAACGGGCTCTGATGGCGGCTAACCGCGGTCACAGGGGAGCACTTTCCCGTAAAATCAGCCGCATTCGTGCGGATCTGCGTCAGCTCGTGGTGCATCTGGAAGCAGTTATCGATTATCCGGAAGACGATATCGAAGAAGTAACTTACGATCATGCTGTTAAAGTGCTGCGGCAGGGATGCGATGACCTGGAAGCTCTTGTGAAAGAAGGAGCGACGGGCCGTATCCTGCGCGAAGGACTGCGGATTGCCATTGTGGGCCGTCCGAATGTCGGTAAATCAAGTCTTCTCAATCGTTTGCTTCAGGCAGACCGGGCTATTGTTTCCTCGATTCCCGGAACGACGCGCGACGTCATCGAGGAGCAGATGACACTTGACGGGATTCCTCTTGTACTGACAGACACGGCAGGCCTGCGGGATACTGATGATTACGTCGAGCAGATTGGGGTCAAGCGGTCAAAATCAATCTTGGAAGATGCACAGTTGGCCCTCGTTCTCGTAGACGGATCGAGGGAATTGACAGATGAAGACCGGGCACTGATGGATAGTGTCAAAGATCGGCCGCATCTGATCCTGATCAACAAGACAGATTTGCCGACGAAAGTTGATACCAAATTACTGCAGCAGACCTATGGTGAAGACTGCTGTTTCCCGGTCTCCGTAAAAAACGGAGATGGTATGGAACAGGCAAATGCTTTCTTGAAACGTTTTGTCTGCGGTGAAGGCTCCGACGAAAACTTGGGAACGATGACCCAGAATGCCCGCCAGCAGACACTGCTGCATTCGGCTTTTGACCATCTGAAGGCTAGCCTCAGTGATGCGGAGAACCATCTCCCCTATGACTGCCTGACGATTGATTTGACCGAGATTCTGCATGAACTTGGCGAAATCACAGGGGAAGATGTGCCGGACGAAATTATCAATGAAATTTTTGCGCAGTTCTGCGTTGGGAAATAAGGCGAAAGCCGGGAGGAAGAAAAAAGTATGATCGTTGTAGATCATTATGATGTCGTGGTAGTTGGTGCAGGGCATGCCGGTTGTGAGGCTGCTCTGGCGGCTGCCCGTATGGGACAAAAGACCTTGCTGGCCACACTGTCCATGGATAATATTGCCCTGATGCCGTGCAATCCTTCTGTAGGAGGGCCGGCTAAAGGTCATTTGGTGCGTGAAATCGATGCTCTGGGCGGGCAGATGGGTATCAGCGCCGATGAAGCGTGCATCCAGATGCGGATGCTCAATACCGGTAAAGGCTACGCTGTACAGGCTCTTCGTGCCCAGGCTGATAAACCGCTCTACCATACCATCATGAAACAAGTTGTGGAAAACCAGGAACGGCTGGATGTGAAGCAGCTCATGATTGATAAGCTGCTCATCAAAAATGGTGCAGTCCAGGGTGTGGAAGCCGAAACCGGCGAAGTTTTTGAAGCAGACTGCGTAATCCTGGCGACAGGTACCTACCTGCGGGGCCGTATTCTTTACGGTGAAGTGGCCTATATGGCGGGTCCTAACGGACAGCGTTCCGCCATGAAACTGACCGATTCCCTGTGGAAAGCAGGACTTGACTTGATGCGCTTTAAAACCGGTACCCCGGCCCGTGTAGACCGCCGCAGTATCGATTTTTCCAAGACGATACCACAGTATGGAGATGAACAGCTGCGTAACTTCTCTTTCATCAGTCCGATTACCCATCGTGACCAGGTGCCTTGTTACCTGACTTACACGAATCCCCGGACGCATAAAATTATCCGGGATAACTTAAATCGAAGCTGCATGTTCAACGGAACGATCGAAGGTGTCGGCCCCCGCTATTGCCCGAGCATCGAATCCAAGATTGTTCGTTTTGCTGATAAGGACCGCCATCAGCTCTTTCTGGAACCGGAAGGCCTGCACACCAACGAAGTCTATGTGCAGGGTATGAGTTCTTCTCTGCCGGCTGAAATCCAGGTGGAATTTATGCAGACGATTCCCGGCCTGGAGCACTGCAAAATGATGCGTGCCGGTTATGCTATCGAATATGACTGCCTGGATCCGCTGCAGCTAAAAGCCAGTTTGGAACATAAGCAGATCAGCGGACTCTTTAGTGCCGGTCAGTCCAACGGCACGAGCGGCTATGAAGAAGCAGCTGCCCAGGGTCTGATTGCCGGTATCAATGCAGCCCGCAAACTGCAGGGCAAACCGCCTCTCATTCTGGGACGCAGCGACGCTTATATCGGCGTGCTGATTGATGATCTTGTCACGAAAGGGACACAGGAACCTTACCGCATGATGACAAGCCGGGCCGAGTACCGGCTGCTTCTCCGCCAGGATAATGCGGATTTGCGTCTCACGCAGAAAGGACGCGATATTGGGCTTGTTTCGGACGAACGGTATGCTGCTTTTACGGAAAAACGGGATGCTATCGAGCGGACCTTGTTTGATCTTTCCAAACGTAACCTGGCGCCTTCTGAAGAAAATCAGGCGAAGATTGTAGCTATGGGCTCCGTTCCTCTGAAGTCTTCCATCAATATGCTGGAACTGCTCCGCCGCCCTGAAATTACCTATGAAAAATTGCAAAAGGCTTTTGATCTCCCTGAACTGCCGGCAGTAACTGCTGATGAAATCAACGTTCAGGTAAAATATAAGGGTTATATCGATAAACAAAAACAGGAAGTCGAACGGGCTTTGAAACTTGAAAATCGCCTGCTTCCGGATGATATTGATTATTCCAAGATGCATGAACTGTCTTCCGAAGCCATGGAAAAGCTGACGAAACGCCGTCCCGTCTCAATCGGTCAGGCCAGCCGAATTTCCGGTGTCTCCCCTGCCGATATCAGTGTGCTCATGGTTTATTTGGAAGCAAGACGCCGTAAAGGAGAAGAAGCATGAGTTATCTGGAGACGCTGCGTCAGGGCATGGATGCTATCGGATGTCCGCTTTCAGAAGAACAGGAAGCACGCTTTATCCGGTATGAAGAGATGCTCCTTGAAACCAATAAAAGCCTCAATTTAACAGCAATTACGGATCCTGATGAAGTGGCCTTGAAACACATGGTAGATTCGCTGACCGTGTACGATGCCAAACGATTTCATAACCGGACCATTGCTGATGTGGGAACGGGTGCAGGATTTCCGGGCCTGCCGCTTAAAATTTATGACACGACCATGCGCCTTACCTTGATTGATTCCCTGGCTAAACGCCTGCATTTTTTGGAGAACGTGGTGCAGGAGCTGGGACTTGGACAGGTTCGGTGCTGCCACGCCCGGGCCGAAGAAGCCGGCCGCGATCCAAAGCTTCGTGAAAAGTTTGATGTCGTTGTTGCCCGTGCTGTGGCTCCAATGCCGGTGCTCGCAGAATACTGTCTGCCGCTCGTACGCGTTGGGGGTGTATTCTACGCGATGAAAGGCAGCAAAGGAATGGAAGAAACCGAAGAAGGCCGCCAGGCCATTTCTATCCTCGGCGGTAAAATTGTTGATATCCGGCACCTCACACTGCCCGGACTCACGGATAAACGCTATATTATTACTGTTGAAAAAATTAAACCGACAAGCAGTCAATATCCCCGCCGGCCCGGTGTCGCCTCGAAAAAACCGCTGGCTGTGAAGGTTGGCGCTAAAAAATAATTTATAAATAAAAAAGGACTGTGGAAATGAAATTCCATTTTCACGGCCCTTTTTTGGTTCTTCACGTTTTTTTCGGGAGTATACCTCTTACGGTCGGAATTGAGAGGTAGCGAATTAACGTGAAAAAGTACTCATCATCTCTGTATCCGTACGCTCTTCTTTTGGCCACTTTAATCTTGTTGTTGAAACCCTCAAGCTTCCCTGTGTTTATCGGGTACAGGGCATGGTTCACCAGTCCGTCTATCCTTGGCAGCTTAATCTTAGCAAACCTAACCAGGGCCGGAATCCCGCTGCCTAGTGCAGCTTTAAACCAGCGCTTCCATCCTGCAAGAGCCTTGTCATAGTCCCTTAATTCATAGAGGGCTACCATCTCTTCCTTCATGGAATAACATATTGCCAGATCCTCGTGCTCTGCAAAGATGGCCTGCAACGCTTCTTTGCTCTTAGGATTCAGCCTATCTTCATTGGTGAGTAACGGCCAGCGGACTTTCTTCAATGTGCGGTAGTTCTTCTTTTCCTCGGATATCCGCTCTTTCAAAGCCGGCTTGTCTTCAGCACTTGCGTCTTTTAATGCTTCTTGCATGTCGTTGGCTTTATCCCTATGCATTCTGGCCTCATCAAGTCTTACTACACCTAATACTTCCTTCCCGAATTGAGCCTGCATGTGGTAACGATCATACACGACCTTAGCTTGCGGCAGATGTTCTTGTACCAGCTTGTTGTAGGAAGCGTTCATATCCATGGCGACTGCCTTGACCTCTGTCAGCTTCGTCTGATCATATTCCTTGAAGAAATGCTCGAAGTCAGCTATCGCCCGACCTCTGCCAACCCAGAGAATATAACCTGTCGCTAAATCCATGACGCAAGTGGCATAAGTGTGTCCCTTATGGATAGCAAACTCATCGATGGCCAGGAAACGGGGCTTGTAAGAGGTCAGCTCCAATTCCATTTCATATTTATCGAGAGATTCATCCATGAGCTGTTTGTGGACATAGCGAATCGTGCTCCAGTGAATTCCTGACATCTTAGCAATTGCATTGGCAGGGATTCCATTACGAAGCAGCGTCTCAATCCAAAGGGAAGCCCTCATGGTAATGCGAGTTCCGGGATATTTAAAGGGAATAGGCTCAGTGATGGTTGCATGGCAGCAGGAGCAACGGAAGCGATGCCCTTCAAAGCGGATCATCCTGGTATGCTCAGGATACGCAGGAAAACTTTTCAAGTAGGTGGAAAATGGCTCGTAAGAATACATTTTCTGACCACATTTAGGACAACGGAAGTCGGTATATTTCTTTTCACTGCAAATAACAATCTCCTGGCTATCATCAAAAGGGTCTTCCGGCATGAAGACATTGTAAAAGACATCTTGACATTCTGCATTATTTTGAATAGTGTAATTAGTAAAGGACATTTTCTCCTCCCAAGGTATGGTTTCGACGATTATATTTTGGAGGAGTTAATGTCCTTTTTCAATAGTCAAATGTCTTTTAGTCCACAAATTTCCGTGAAGAACCCCTTTTTTCGTAGGCATCTATGTAAGCAAAACCGCAAGAAAACTGACTGTACAGATGTACTTATGAACACTGTCCACAATTTTACCCTGTAGTCTCCTCTATTTTGTGCTACAATGAGGATGTGGTTCCATGGTTCTGATCTTTTGCCATATAAGGGGGCTTCAGAACCGAATAATCCGAACACATGCGGTCCCCGGCAGTTGTTACACAGCACCTGGGATAGAAAGAGGGCGTTGTGAGTGCATTTTAAGCCCTGAGACGCATGCTGAGTCGAGGTCCGATAGCTTGTTCTATCGGCTTGCAGTCATGATGAGGGAGGTTTAGTTTTTTCTTTTTGAACCTTGGTACCGCTTTTGAGTCGTAGTTCCATTTATTCTTTTTACAAAGCGTAATGGCTTTTGTAAAAATCTGGCTGCTGTCGCACTATTCTTTCCGTGAAAGGTTTTGGGCAGCACCGCTGTAAAAAATTAAATCACATAGGTGAAGCCTTGCCTGTCTGCATGGCGGTTTTAGGATATGGAACTGCCGTGCGGCAATGCGCATCTTAGCTATCATTTCACATACGAATTGGTTTTTGGTATGTGAAGTTTAACTTCCTCGAACCATGCCCATGGATGATGTGGAGCCGGGAAAGGATGCGGCCAGTACGGGCAGAGAAAGCGGCACGGCGGAAACGGCAGAAAAGGCTATGGGGGACAAAAAGAAAATACTGTGTCAATTTATCGGTGCAAAAGTGCGGTACTACCGTATGTTGTGCGGCATTGATTCAGAAGGTTTGAGTCAGGCCGAACTTGGAGAGCGGGCTCACCTTCATCCGGATACCATTTCCCGGATTGAACGGGGAACCTATAATGACAGTGTACCTCTCTCCACTCTGGTAGATGTTGCAGAGGCGCTTGGAGTCGATGTTTTAGATCTTGTTTCTATGACAGATCTGGAAAAGAGACTTATCCACTGGGAATGATGTCAAATAAAAAAGAGCTCTGGAATCCGGCAAAAATGCCGAACACCAGGGCTCTTTTATGTCTTTGGAATAAATATTCTCAATGCCGTTTTCGATTATGCTTATAAGCTGCACACGATATGAAGCAAAATTTTTTCAGGGATGTGAATGTTTCACGTGAAACATTCATACTGTCATGCAAAAATTCTTTTGCTCTCCCCCGCTCTTTTTAAATCAGAGAGAAAATGATACAGGGTTCCGACAGAGACCGATTAGAAATGTTACCTTCTCGGCCAATTGATGCCTGACCTTATTTATTAGCGGTTCCAGGCCTGTTCTTTCGCTACCGCTTCAAAAAGTAGCTTCATCATTCTATAGGCATTTCGGAGTGCCGCGTTTCGCCGAAACCAGGATTTATGACGAAGCATGCGCTTATTGAAAAACTTCTCTAAGATTTTGCAGGTCTTATGACAGCGGTTCTTGTCTCTAACAATACGGGGATAGAGATAAATCAGGCAGGCAAGGTCATGAAGGGGTTTATTTCGGAGCCATATCTTCCACCCTTTTATACAATGACGCTCTGCAAAGGCAGCAATGATTGGATTGATGGGACCACCGGAGTCGTGTCGGACATCAAAGAGAAGACAGTTATGATGCGCTGATGCATTCCGCAGATCACGAACCGGACCAAGGAGACTGACATCGAAAGGGATACGATGAGGATACCGTTTGTCATAGAATACAGTAAAGCGGGATAAGGCTCCAAAATGAGTGAGTTCCAGCATTACAGCGAGGGGAAAACCGGGGCTGTACTTTGCGACGAGGCTTTTGCAGTACGAGGAGCTGAGATTATCATTCAGCTGATGACGGTGCTCATTGTGTGGATCCCAGGCTGCGATAATTTCAGATTCCTCTGCATCTGGATTTGCCGTAATTTCCTGAAAGAGCAGACTGCGGAGAGAATTTTCGATATCAAGGCACATCTGAATAACAAGACTTCTTAGACGCAGGTCAAGTGCAGTCAGTTCGGCAAGATAGGCAAAATCTAGATGAATGTATTGACGCTGTCCCTTATGATTAATGACTGTATCGTAATTAGCGGCCTGGGCCATGACCTTGAAGCAGTAACTCTCCTCTGTCAAAACTTTTTTTGCTTTCTTTTCGGAAATGTGATGGAAAGTAATTCCTTCTTGTTTCATTTGGTGAATGAGTACTTTTACAGGAAGAAAACTCGTTCTTGTGACAGGTTCCGACACAATATCCCCCTCCCCTCTTTCTTTGATTCAAGTATGGAGGTTTTTGTGTGAGAATGCAATGCTTTTTTCATACTTGTGATAAATGGCTAGAATCGGATTATCTCATTAAGATATATTCCACACAGATGTTATAATCATAAGATGAAAACACTTAAATGAAAAAGAAATCTGGCTATGAACAGATCGAAATAGAGGCTACACAGATCTCTGATTTTACAGACTCTCTTTTAAGGGCACTGCTGCTTTAATTTTTATTATTATATAGAACTGTATTTTATTTTATGTCCTGTTTATTACCCTCAAAGACAAAAAAATAAGAGAGTATAATAAGTATGATTTCGGAAAGAAGATCTCCGGAATCAGAGGACTGTGCAGGGCTGTATTATTACTATGGAGTTCATGGGAGGAGTGGCTGTGAATACAGTGCCATGTAGTCTGGGGAAATAAGAAGGCTCCGCACAGTCTTTGGTATTATGGAAAATAAGGACTCAATGTTTCACGTGAAACATCGGACCCTTATTTTATAAAAAGATTAAGCACGTTTTTGTATTGATGAAATATTTTCTTGATAATCAATTCACAAAATATAATGTTTCACGTGAAACATTATATTTTGTGAGTGCATCAGATGAAAAATAGCTTTTTCTTATTGGCTGCATGGAAAAAGGACCATAGCTAGTTACGTGATAATAGTTTAATGAGATTTTGCTTCTTGCGGTCGATAATTGTTTTTCAATGTTTCACGTGAAACATTGAAAAACAGAAAAATATCTCTACTTTTTACCCCGCGCTTTCTTCTTTTGTGTTAGAATAGAAAGCAGTTACTGATATTTATTACTTACTTGAGAGAAAGAAGGAAGTCCATGTCTCACGTAATCGCCATTGCCAACCAGAAAGGCGGCGTAGGTAAGACCACGACAAGCATTAATTTATCTGCCTGCCTGGCAAGCCCGCGCAGAAAAGTCCTTCTGGTCGACCTTGATTCCCAGGGAAATGCGACGAGCGGCCTTGGAATCAACAAAAATGAATTAAAACATGATATGTATGATGTGCTGATTAATGGTGTCCGGATGGAAGAAATCATCACGCCGACACAGTGGAAAAACCTGTCTGTCGCGCCTGCCACGGTGAATTTAGCCGGCGCCGAAATTGATATGATCGACAAAAAGAACCGGGCCAAATGCTTGAAAAAGCCACTCGATAAGGTTCGTGACATGTATGATTATATTTTAATTGACTGCCCGCCGTCACTCAGCCTTCTGACCATCAATGCACTGACTGCAGCGGATTCTGTCATCATACCGATTCAATGCGAATTCTACGCTTTGGAAGGCGTAGCACAGCTGCTGCAGTCCGTGGAACGTATCAAAGCATCCAGCAATCCGGATCTGTATGTGGAAGGTATTGTTATGACAATGGCAGACAGCCGGACACATTTGTCCAACGATGTGGTAAAGGCAGTACAGGAACATTTCCCGAATCTCCTTTACCGGACATTGATACCCAGAAGTGTACGGCTGGGAGAAGCCCCCAGCTATGGAATGCCGATTACGGCATATGATCCGCACTCGAAAGCTGCGGAAGCCTATAAAGCTTTAACCCGGGAGGTGCTGCGTCGTGCCAAGTAAAAAAGGCGGATTGGGCAGAAACGGTCTGGATAGTATGTTCGGGCCAATGAAACAGGCCGTGCCGGATAAACAGTCCGGAGAAACAGTAGGGGAGATTTCTGTAAAGAATCTGGTCCCGAACCCTTATCAGCCTCGTCATGTATTTGACGAAGAGGCTCTGAAGGAACTAACTGCATCAGTAAAGGAAAGCGGAATCATTCAGCCTCTGATTGTCCGTAAAAAGGGGCGGCAGTACGAAATCGTTGCAGGCGAACGCCGCTGGCGTGCTGCTAAGAATGCAGGTCTTACTAAAGTGCCGGTCGTCATTCGTTCTTACGATGATAAAACCATGATGGAAGTAGCTCTGATTGAAAATATGCAGCGGAGCAACCTGAATCCGATGGAAGAGGCTCGTGGTATCAAGACCATGATGGAAACCTTGTCCCTGACTCAGGAAGAAGTGGCAAAACGGCTTGGAAAGAGCCGTACAGCAGTTGCCAATTCACTCAGGCTCCTTAATCTGCCGGATGAGATTTCAGAGATGGTAGCTGCTAAAGCCTTGACGATGGGACAGGTTCGCCCGCTCCTGGGCCTCAAGGATAAAGACCAGATGGTTACTTTGGCACACCGTGCGCAGGAGGAGGGATGGTCCGCCCGCATGGTAGAAGAATACGTAACGGGTGAGAAAAATGGCCTGAAGGAAAAAGCAATTATGGAAGCCGTCGAGAATGCTAAAAACGGCGGAAAGAAAGCCAGGGAAAAAGCTCGTAAAGCGGTGCGTAAGAGCCAGAACATCTACACTCGTACATATGAAGAAGCACTGACTGAGTATCTGGGCACAAAAGTCAATATTCAGCCGGGAAGAAAACAGCATGGCGGGAAAATCGTCATTGAATATTATAGTGACGAAGACTTTGAGAGAGTATACATGCTGATCAAAAACAAAAAAGAGGAAAAGAAAGGCGCTGACGCGGAGAAAACGTTTTCCGTGTAAGCAGTACAGGATGGCAGTATGATTGGATTAGGTACGATTGTCAACGCCTGTGCGATTGCTGCAGGCAGTACCATAGGACTCGTTCTGGGCAGAGGCATCAAAGAGAAGTATCGGGAAACGGTCATAAAAGGCCTGGCCGTTTGTGTTATGATGCTCGGACTTCAAATGTCATTAAAGGGAGAACACATCCTGCTCACAATTGCCAGTATTGTCATTGGGTCTTTAATTGGAGAAGCGCTCAATATAGAAAAGCGCTTGAATGATTTTGGCTTGTGGCTGGGAAGTCACTTTTCCAAGGGAACAGAAGAGGGAACCAGTCGGTTTGCCCAAGGCTTTTTGAACACCAGCCTGCTGTATTGTGTAGGAGCCATGGCTATTGTAGGATCTATCCAGGATGGTATCAGCGGGGATACCAGAATCCTTTATACAAAGGCTATGATCGACGGACTGAGCGGCATCATTTATGCGGCCAACATGGGGATAGGGGTGCTGTTTTCCGCAATATCGGTGGCCGTGTACCAGGGAATACTGACAATTCTTGCTGGTCTCCTGGCTCCCTTTGTTACCGAAGCTGTGGTACAGGAAATCTCTGTATCGGGCGGGCTCATGATATTTGCTATTGGCATCAACATGCTGGAACTTACTTCCATTAGGGTGGGCAACATGGTTCCTGGGTTATTTGTAGCCGGGCTGATGGCCTATTTTATGTATTGAGTCTGTTTAATGGAGAAAACCCGGCTGGATGGCAGGATAGCAGATTCAGGGTTGTTTTTTCTGATGAAAAGAGTATAATAGATTTTATCGGGGTTATAGCTCAGTTGGTTAGAGCGCATCGCTCACATCGATGAGGTCTACGGTTCGAATCCGCATAACCCCACCAATTTTATCAAAAACACCGGAAGGCATTCCGGTGTTTTCTTTTTGCTTCTGAAAAAAAGAGCCTCAAAAATCCTTTCTAATGAGATTTTTGAGGCTCTTTTATATAAGTGGTTATAAAAACATCTAAAATCGCTCAAAACGAAAATTTCGCGTTTTTTATAAAAACGGCATATCAGACATTCCTGATTTCTCCCTTTTTTAGTTCCCGGATTCTTCATTTTGAACTTTCCTGCTAACAGGTGTCATAATGATAAAAATGCTGGTCAATTTATCTTGCTGTTACAGGATTTAGCGCTTTAATTTCGGGTAGGGGATGAATGCTGCTGGTTTATCAGTATGTTCTTCCAGCATTTTCTCCATCCAAATCATGTCATACCAGCGGCCGAACTTATATCCACATTTGTGGAAACGTCCAACCAGCGTATATCCCAGATGTGCATGGAACTCCGGGCTATTGAGAGAAAGATAAGGATCTTCGGTCTTATCATCTGCAGGGTAGCCGATGCACGCATTAAGATTATAAATGTGCATTGCCTTGGCGGCTTCTTCAATGGCGTGATAAAGTTTGCCGCCAATACCGCCGTGTCTTTCGTCCTTCTTCACGTAAATACTGGTTTCAGCCGAATGGTCATAGGCTGCTCTGATATTAAAGTAGCCGAGATAGGCATAACCGACGATATGACCGTCCTTTTCTGCGACTAAATAGGGGAAACGCTGCAGTGTACTGCGAATCCTGCCTTCAAAATCTTCCAATGTTGGTACCGTATATTCAAAAGTGATGGCAGTTTCCTTGACGTAAGGCGCATAAATTTCAAGCAGCGCAGCTGCGTCCGAGACAGCCGCACTGCGGATAGTAATCATGGACGACATTATTACTCCTCCTTGCGAAAATATGTGTAGATAATCATAGGCTATACGAACAAAAATTGCAAATAAATTATATTTGTTCGAGAATCTAACAAAAAATTCTTCAAATACTATTGTAAATGTAACAGAAAAGAAGTATACTATCGTTGTTAGTTTAAACTAACTAAAATATAAAAAAGATATGAAAAGTAAACTAATTTCCCTATTTTTTTTCAGGAGGTTGTTTTATGAACAAAAAAATCCTTGTTGTCTTATCTTTGGCCGCCAGCATCAGCGGTACTGCCGCGGCTGCCAATCCTTTTTCTGATGTACCTGCCGGTCATTGGGCTTACGCTGCCGTTGCTAAACTGGCTGCCGCGGGTATTGTTGATGGCTACCCTGACGGGGCATTTAGGGGCGGCCGCACGATGACGCGGTACGAAATGGCACAAATTGTGGCTAAAGCCCTGGCAAAGGGAGCTATTGGCGCCGATGACAAACTTGTGAGTGAATTTGCCGATGAGTTAGATAACTTAGGAGTTAGGATGGCAAAACTCGAAAAAATGCCGACAAGGTTGCTATTACTGGGGAAGTACAGCTAAGCTATGCCAATAACAGCGGCGGTGTCTTTGATGGAGAAGAAGATAAATCTGAATCCGACCTGCGTACACGTATCTGGTTTACTGGCGAGGTGAATGATAATTGGCATTATACTGCCATGTTGGAGAACCATCAGTATTTTCAGGGTGAGAATGAATCAGGTGACAATGATACTGACTTTCAGCGGGCATTCCTTCAGGGAAATATCGGCGTTGTCGGCGTGAAAGCCGGCCGTTACGATGAATTTCTGGCAAACGGTTACATCTATGATGATCAGGTGGATGCCATACGGGCTACGGTTCCGTTCGGCGATGCCTACCTGACTGCTGCCTATGGAAAAATGGCTAATGAAACCCATTACGGCTGGATGACAGAAACAAATACGGGCGCTGCAGATACCTTTTGGCAGGCAGAACTCGGCGGTAACTGGGGTAATTTGAATATGGCAGCTTCTTACTTGAGCGCCGATAATGTGCAGACGAACGGTATGGATGATGATGATCATATCTGGACTGTCGGTGCCGATTATACGGCAGGTAAATTCAACGTCGCTGCCATGTATCTGAAGGGTGACGATGATGCCCTGGCAGATGAGTACAGAGACGGTGATGATGATGGATACGTTATCGGCCTCAGTTACGGAGGCGCGGAAAGTGATAAACCGGGCAGCTGGGGCATTTATGCCAACTATTATGATCAGGCTGCCCCGACGGCTATATCCCACACGATGGACGGCGCCTGGGATGCTTTTGAAGGTTATGGATTCAAAGGCTACAAGGTCGGCGCTAATGTAACACTGGCAAAAAATATGATTGCCGAATTGGATTACTATGATTTAAAAGGCAAGGGCGGGGAACACGAGGATCAGCATGCACGCACCCTCTGGAGCCAGCTCGTCGTAACTTTCTGATTGTTTGGTACGTAAATGCTCTCTTTCTGAAAGATAACCGACAAAAGGGGCTGTGAAATATGCACGTGCATTATTTCACAGCCCCTTTTGCGCAGGTCGCAGGTTGGTCGCTGGCCGCGGGTCGCCCGTGGAAGCCAAACAGTTATATCAATGTTTCACGTGAAACATTTGAAAAATATTATCTAAAGGCGCTGCCGGACTGTTAAAAATGTGTATAATAAGGGAAAAAGAACCTGTGTAGAAATAGCTGCTGGAGGTGATAGTTTTGCGGGAAATGCGCAGAAAGGACAGAGAAGGAACGCAGGAAGACGCAGTCCGTATTCTTGAAGCCGGGGAGTATGGTGTACTTTCTACTACGGAAATGGAAGGTTATCCTTATGGCGTTCCGGTGAACTATTACTACAGAAATGGTTGCCTCTATATTCACGGCGCCCGTGATGCAGGTAAGAAAGTTGAAGCACTTCGCAGGAATCCCCGCGTATCTTTCACGGTCTGCATCGGGGTTCAGGTCAAGCCGGAAAAATTTACAACTCGATTCCAAAGTGTGATTTGTTTTGGAACGGCAGAAGAACTGCAGGGAAATGAGAAGAAGGAGGCCCTGATCGGGCTGATTGAGCGGTTTTCTCCCGAATTCCTTGAAAAAGGTACGAATTATGTTGATCAGGCCTGGGACAAAACAACTGTTTTTCGTATTCATATTGATGCGATGACTGCTAAAATCCATGAGTAAGGAGCGTGTGCTGGAAGAAAAGAGGAAAATAGAATGAAGAAAATGTATTATCTGCTATGTGTTGCTGTGCTGACAGCAATGCTGCAGTGCGGTGTCGGCAGTGCTGCGGAAGCATTGCCGCCGCAAAGTGCCAGTAATCAGACGGCAGCCGCACCGGCTGTTTCGGCAGAAGAGAAAGTCATCTATGATCCGCTGGCAGGAGCCGACGAAAAACTTCTTAAGAAGTTCTGCCTCGTCAAGGGCCGGACCTATAATAAAATGACTGCTTGTTTAAACGGCCTGGACAGTAAAGTAACGGGCCTTGATGCCAAAAGCCGGCCCTATTATCTGCGCGTGGATAAGGAACTGACGGATAAATTTTTCCGTCGTGTTCGCGCCTATGATGAAAAGACAAAGGCACAAATCGGAGAATACTATGTGGCTAAGGACCAATCTTCTGTCTGGCGTCTTGATGGGGATAATCCCGGCATGATTGCCGGCTCTGCCGAAAAAGTCATGAAAAAGACGAAACTTCTTGTCTATCCCCGTTACCTGCAGGTAGGGGAGAAGGGCGTAGTGCGGCTGCGTACCCCTGGGGACGTACCTTATACGGTGCAGGTCAAAAGTTTGAACGAAAATATACTGACGGTGGATAAAGACAATCAGCTGATTCCGCAAAAACTCGGGAAAACGGATATCCTGGTAGAAGCCCAGGTCGGCGACGCCAAGGATACGGGCACGGCGGGCATCTATGTAGTAACAAAGGAAGAATTGCAGCAGATGGCTAATCGGGCTTATATGCGCCGATTATATATGAATCAGATGTTGCTGGCGGATGAGCTATATTGGAGAAGCTGGTGGGGATCTCCTTTCTATCATCCCTATTACTACGGACATCATCATCATCGCCCGCCCAAACCGCATCACCATAAGTGAAAATTGAATGCAGAATGCAGCAGGAGCTGTGAAAAAATAAAAGGCATTTTTGGCCTATGGCATTTAGCCTCGCCTGCCGCAGTGTATTGAAGGTTTTGATTTAAATAAAATATGATATAAAACCTGAAATTTAGCAGAAAACCTAAATTTCAGGTTTTATTTTAAAAAGGCGCTTATAGCCTTTTGCTTATGCCCATTGGATTGGTACTATCTTTCGCCACTTCGTGGCCTCTTCCTTCCGACTGCGTGGAAGGAGGTTCCAAAGGAATACCCAACCTGACGGTCTGGTTTAATGAAAGGCAACTTTTTTTCCACGGGCGGACGGCGGGCTGCGGAAAGCGTGAAAAAGGGGCTGTGAGATAATGCACGCGCATTATTTCACAGCTCCTTTTTTATGTATTCTGCCAGTTCCTGAATCAATTCTTCGTTACGGCGGTAATACGTTCTTTTGCCTCGCCGACATATTTTCAGCAGTCCGCATCGCTGCATCATGTCCAGATAATGGGAAATCGTAGATTGCGAGATGCCCGCTTTTTCCTGGATATTTCCTACACTCACTCCCAACGACCAGGGCTCATTCCCATCATTCTCATATTCCTGACGAGGAAAATGTTTGGCCGGCTCCTTGAGCCAGGCAAGAATGTTTAATCGTGTTTCATTAGCCAGTGTTTTATAAATTTCCAATATGTCCATACTTTTATTATATTCATAATTCTAGATATATCAATAATTTAACGTCTCTCAATCTCTGTAAAGGAAGCTTTTACACATTGTTGGAGATTCATTTTTATTTTCTTAATAATTTGTTTAAAATTCCTCTTTATACTTGACTCTAGTATGACGTGGTCCGAAAGTATCCGGGTAGGAATTTACGGAAACTGCGGGCTGCAGGGTCGCGGGAGGAATGAGTATGAACGTGCTGGTTACAGGAGGGGCAGGCTTTATCGGGTCTCATTTGGTATGGCGTCTGTTGGCAAATCACCATGACGTCACAGTGGCAGATGACCTGCGGCACGGCCTGAGGACGAATGTGCCTGAAGCCGCTCTGTTTCGGCAGGTTGATATTTTGGGGCCGCAGCTGGACGAGGTTATGAAAGAATCGCATTTTGATGCGGTCGTCCATTTGGCCGCACAGATAAGAGTTGACGTTTCGACAGAAAAACCCGGTTACGACGCGGAAGAAAATATTATGGGTACGATCCGTGTCCTGGAGGCAGCGGCAAAAAATGGTATAAAGCGTTTTATTTTTGCTTCCTCGGCGGCGGTTTATGGAAATCCACCGGAATCAGATATGCCGCTGAAAGAAGATGAATCGCTGCACCCTACTTCATTTTATGGCCTGAGCAAAAAGACGGCAGAAAATTATATTTCCCTGTATGCACCGCTCTGGGGAATGTCCTACGTCATCCTGCGCTTCGCCAATGTATACGGAGAACGCAGGGAAGTAGACGATGAGGGCGGCGTCATCCAAATTTTTGCCAAGCGCCTCGCTATGAAACAGCCAATTACCCTTTTTGGAGACGGCAGTCAGACGCGGGACTGGATTTATGCCGGAGACATTGCCGAAGGCATCGAAGCTGCACTGTTTACGCCTCACGCAAACCGCATCTATAACCTCAGCTCCGGTGAAGAGGTCTCGCTCCTGGACGTGCTGCATGAGATGGAACGTCAGGCCGGGTGCCGCGTTCGTCATCATTTTGCGGAGGCCCGCAGAGGAGATATTTTCCGTTCCGTACTGGATGCTTCGGCAGCACGGGACGGACTGGGATGGAAACCGATGATACCGCTTCAGGAAGGGCTCGCAAGAACAATCGCTCACGCTGTGGTACAGGCAGAACTTGCCGAGGGGAGGGAACAAGTCCATGGATAAAAGTCGTCGCTATGGCCTGCTGCTTTTTCTTCTGGCAGTGGCACTTTGCTTTGTGGGCAACCATGCGCTGCTTGTAACGGATCCTGTCGAATCAAATTACGCGGAAACCGCTGTAGAGATGATTCGCTCCGGCGATTTATTTTCACCTCGGATCTTTGGGCACTATTGGTACGATAAACCGATTTTCTACTATTGGCAGCTTATTGCTTCCTATAAAATTTTTGGCATCAATTCGTTTGCCGCCCGTTTTCCCCAGGGAATCTGCGGAGTTCTCAGTGTGATGCTGACCTATTGGTTTGTCCGGCGTTTATACGATGAACGGCGCGGCTTTGTTGCCGGTGTGATTTTAGCTACTAGTATAGAATTTTTCTACATTTCCAGAGCTATTATTACCGACATGACCCTGTTTTTGTTCTTTAATTTCACGTTGATGGCGCTCTGGATTGCCTATACGGAAAACAAGAAAAGCTGGTGTTACGCAGCCTATGTAGGAGCTGCACTGGGAACACTGACAAAAGGACCAATCGGGCTTGTGCTTCCCGGCTTGATTTTTCTCTTTTTCCTCGCCTGGAGACATGATCTCAAGGCCATGAAACGGATGAAGTTTTTTTCGGGACTTTTGCTGTATATCGTCATATGTGCAGTCTGGTATGGCCCGATGGTAATGCTTCATGACGGAGATTTTCTGCTCAATTTCTTCGGTGTTCATAATGTATTAAGAGCTACGGTTTCTGAACATCCTAAACAGAATGTTTGGTATTACTACATTTTGATGTTCCTTGCCGGCTGTGCACCATGGTCCTTTACGCTGCCTCTTGCCGGGCATACCCGCAGTCTTAAAAATAATTTGAAGACGCTGTGGGAAACGGTAAAACGGAATCGCTGGCTCCCTGACTGTGATGTCCGCACACAATTTTTTGTCTCCTGGGCGTTTATCGTAGTTCTCTTCTTCCAAATCGTCCAGACAAAATATATGACATATACGTTCCCATACATGGTTCCGCTCGCTGTAGGATTTTCTTCCTATCTTCAGAACCACACTCGTGTGGTTCGGTGGACGGCCGGTGTGACTACAGTGATGATTTTGGCCCTTACCTGGTTTGTGGCGATTCCTGCATGCCGGAAGGCATCTGCCTATGACGCGGCACAGACCATTCGTAAGTATCATTCCGACGGGCTCAAAGTCGTCACGTATGGCGGACGGTATCCTGTATCGCTGACCTACTATTCCGGGGTACCGGCAGACCGGCTGAAACGTGCAGCGGATATTCCCGGTATCCTTCCCGGTACGCTGAGCTGGAATGCCAAGAATATGATGCCTTTTCGCGCAATAGAGGATGTTCCTGAACTTTCCGGCCGGGTACTGGCTGTGGTTAATCATAGTGATCAGCAAAGCTTCCTGAAAGACGTGGAGGGTCCCTGGGAATTTGTGAGCGATAATGGAAAGTGGATCATTTTTGAAAAGCTGACACCGGAAGATCCTGATTATGAAGAAGACCTTCGCGAACTTGCCAATGCCCGTCAGAAAAATAAAATCAGATTAGCAGATGACTAAATAAACGTTCCATCTTCCTGTGTCCCACGCGAGATACAGGAAGACGGGTATATCTCATTGGAACGACCGTTACTTTTCTGCTTTTTTTTAAGGTATGTAGTATAATGAGACACAATAATAGACTACTGTGACGGAGGCATTGAAATGCATTTTCGAGATCTTTCTATCAGGAAGAGACTGCTGCTGTCCAACTATATTATGATATTTATTCCTGTTGCATTTATGTTTGTCCTGAGCGTAGCTCTTTTTCTGTCACTGCGCTTTGGCAACGTAAACCGCGCTTCTATGGTCTCCTTTGTCTGGCCGGAAAGCGGGCCGACACTGGCGACTCAGTTTGAATTGACGCGGCTGCGCGTACGGTCCGATTCCTGGGAGCCGAAGAATAAAAAGAGGGAACGGTCGGTGCTGGAAGCGGCGGATCACCTGGGCGACCTTGGTTATCAAGTAGTTATATTGAAACCGGATGGATCTGTTTATTATCAGACGCACCTGACTGATGGGCGAAAAACAATGAAGGCTGCCATGGAAGGTGCTCCGGAAGGAAGGGGCTCTATTGCCTGGAGTGATCACGGACTGGCCTTCCATTATTATTCCGATGAATCCGGACTGCGTGTCGGCGTCATCGGAAAAGTTCCCATGGTGCACGACGGGGAATATATTGATGTCAGTTCCAAGGAATTTTTGAAGAAAGCCTTTACTGTGATTTGCATTATTGTAGTGATCCTCACGATTGTCGTGGGCATCTACCTGGCCCGTTGGATTTCCCGGCAGATAATCGGGCCGCTCGAAGACCTGCAGGATACAGCAAATAATATCGCACAGGGAAATTTGGATAAGCCGGTTCCAATATATAGTGAGGACGAAATTGGCAAGACGATGCAAGCTTTTGAAACGACACGCCAGCAGCTCAAGATAGCGCGGGAAACACGAGAGCGGTATGACCAGAGCCGGAAAGAACTCATTGCCGGTATTTCCCATGATCTCAGGACCCCGCTTACGAAGATTGAAGGATATGCGTATGGGCTGAAGGACGGCATTGCCAATACGCCGGATAAAAAGCAGCACTATGTGAAGATGATCATTGATACGGCGGAAAATATGGGCCGCCTCGTACAGGAGCTGTTCCTGTTTTCCAAACTGGATCTGGGCCAGGTGGAATACAACTGGGAGAAAGTCGATTTGATTGCCTATCTGCGTGATTTTACGGAAGACCAGAAAGATCATTTTGAGCAGCAGGGTCTTCAGATTGATTTTTCTTCGGCGATAGAACGTGCTGTGATTAAGATGGACCGCCTCCAGATGTCGAGAATTGTGGGCAACATCCTGGGCAACAGTCTGAAATACAAAACGGAAGCCATGGGTCATGCATCCATTATTGTGCAGCAGGAGAGACCCGGTTTTATACAGATGAGCTTTACGGATGATGGTCCCGGTGTCCCCGAAGGGGATAGAACCAAAATTTTTGAGAGTTTTTATCGGACAGATAAGGCACGGACCAATCCTGCCAAGGGCAGCGGCCTCGGTCTTGCTGTAGTCAAGCAGCTGGTGGATGGGATGGATGGTTCCATTTGGGCAGACAATGTTCAGCCCCATGGACTCAAGATTACGATTGAAGTACCCTGTGAAGAGGAAAGATAACATGAAAACTATTTTGATTATTGAAGATGACAAGGGAATTGCCGAATTAGAAAGAGATTATCTGGAAGCTAACGGCTTTGCCGTAGAGATGGCTTTTAACGGAACGGAAGGACGCAAAAAGGCACTCCACGAAAACGTGGATCTGGTTCTTCTCGACATCATGCTGCCCGGCGTGGATGGATTCCAGCTCTGCCGAGAAATTCGGGCCGCTAAGAATATTCCAATCCTTCTTGTTTCGGCCCGTCAGGAGGAAGTAGATAAAATTCGCGGTCTTGGTCTCGGGGCAGATGACTATATCGTGAAGCCTTTCAGCCCCAATGAACTTGTGGCACGTGTCAAGGGACATCTGACCCGTTATGATCAGTTAACGCAGCGGGAAAGTGCCAGACACGACGTACTGCGCTTCGGGGACCTTGTAATTGATGAGGCTTCCCACCAGGTATTTCTGGGTAAAAAAGAAGTTACCCTGGCCAATAAGGAATTTGAGCTGCTGCTCTTTTTGGCTAAGAACCCCGGCATTGTTTTCAGTAAGGATACGCTGTTTGAAAGGGTTTGGGGCAGCGATGCTATCGGGGAAACAGCGACGGTATCTGTCCATGTCAACCGCATTCGTGAAAAAATCGAAGCCGATACGTCTAAACCGCGTTATATTGAAACCGTCTGGGGCGCCGGCTACCGTTTCCGGGGGTAAAATCCGCGGGGTGCATGTCGCGTGTCGCTCGTGGATACAAACCGCAGTGAAGTTTGCTGCGAATCAATAATAGAAAAAAATCGGATCCCTTACGGGGTCCGATTTTTTTATGGATCATTAGCTGCTGACAAAGGCCGCACTACAGAAAACAAGACATAGGCGGATTTCAGGGAATAAAAAACTAGCTTTTATTTGCAGTTTTTTCATCTCCCTCTCACGTCGTGCCAAGCTTTTGCAGCAGCGGCTAAATGCCAAAAGCCAAAAGCGCTTTTTGCTATCTGCAGCTAACTGCTATCTGCCAACTGCCTGTTTTATCCGCCATAGTGGCTGCTCGCACGGGTGTACTAATCACTGTTATTTTCTGCTTCAAGCGAGCTGTCTGCAGCCTGCTGCCGGCTATCTGCTGATTTTTATGGCGCCATGCGCTGCGTCGCCTGCTGCATGGAAATTTCCCGGCAAAGTTCAATCAGCCGTTTGATGTACAGCGGATGTTCGGCGTGGCGGTGCGTAACAATCTCGTAATGGAGCGTTTCAGTCATGTTCTTTGGCTTATACACCCGAATCGGAGGCCAGTCGGGATGAAGTGCGTTGTATTCCTGTACGATAGGCAGGTGGTACGCTCCGATAAATACGCCTACAAGTCCCGTGGCAACAAGGCGAATCTGCGCATCGGCATCACTGACGCGGACTTCAGGATTATAGATAATGGCATAGCGGTTAAAATAACGTATGACCAATTCGGCAATCATGCTTCCCTTACTGTTGGCTACAAGCGGCAGTGGATGGAATTCTGATAAGTCAATGACTCTTGTTCGCAGCGTATGAGGATAAGCTCCCTGGGTAGCGGCATATTTTTCAAGAAGCTGATCGGTTGCCAAGAAATAAACTTGCTCTTCTTCAATGGGCATATAGGTAAGATTACGGTCGGTAGGGCAGTTTACGCCGATTAGAAAATCAATTTTCCCGTTCAGAAGGTTCTGTGCCTGATAGCGGACATCGTCGATGACTACGGCAATGGTCACATTAGGGAATTCTTTATGATAGCTGTTATAGAGGATAGGCAGCAGCAGCTGGACCCGGCTGGAACTCATTCCGATGGTGACGGTTCCCCGTGTTCCTTCCCGGATTCCCGAGAGAGTTTCCTGGGTGGAATTTTCGATGATCTGGATTTTTCGCAGGGATTGATAAAGAATTTTTCCGGATGGCGTCAGGGAAAGGGGCGTGGTACGGTTAAACAGATGTGCCTGGTATTTTCTTTCTAACTTTTTGATGTGGGCACTCAGGCACTGTTGTGTGACGTAAGCTTTTTTTGCTGCTTTAGTAAAGCTTAATTCTTCCGCTGCCAGCAGGAACAGCGATTCGTCCGTATTCATTCCGAAAACCTCCTTATATAGTCAGTCTAAGTATATCACAAATAAAATATTGTGATAACCTGTGTATTTTATTTAATACTGTTGTGATTATTAAGGGGGTGTGATATTGTAGCCTCATAAAGGAGATCGCGACATCCTTTAACTATCATGTAGTTTGCCAAGCGCATGGCCTGCCTCCAAATTCGGCCGTGTAGAGGCAATCCATGAATTCAACCCTTTCAACACATACTTTTCCTACAAAAAACCCATCCGAGGAATCGGATGGGTTTTTTGTATCATGACTGTTTTCGGCCTGCCCGGCAAAAACAAGCCTAATCTGGTGCCGATGGCATTCTTCAATCATCTGTTTTGCCGGCAGTCCTGATTTAAGGGCGTTTTTTACGACAAAATTTTTGTGCAGCAGCACGAGCATAAGGGCTTTATTGCGGCTAAATGAATCAGTTTTGATAAATCGGTGACAGCGGCGAAAATTTTAGATAAAAAATTTTTCTCTTTCCCCGGTCTATGCTACAATGAAGGGAAGAATAGACATGAGGAGGGAATTTACTATGAATCGTCACATTACAGCCGCTGTGCTCACTGCACTTTTATCTGTTTCTGCAGTTTCTTTTGCGGCAGAACCTGCTGCCAAAACGACTGCCAGCGTTCCTCCCGCCGTAACGGTGGAAGCAGCCACGAAAAGTCAGGTTCTGAAAGATTGTAGTCTTTATGTCGAGGGGAAAAAGCTCGATACAACCGGCCTTCCTGCTGCTGCATTAAAGCAGAACAAGACCGTTTTGATTCCGCTGCGCAAGGTTTCCGATGCGTTGGGCTATACTCTGACCTGGATCCCTGAAAAAACGACCGCAAGGATGGACATGAGTATTGCTTCCATGGACTTTAAAAATGGCGTCAACGAATATAAGCGGCAGGGCAAACTGAAGGCTATTAACCTTGATCAGACTTTCAAATACGATGCTGCTCCGGAAATCATCAACGGAGTGACGTATGTTCCGGCCGATGTTTTCGGTGCTTTCTTTAATGATGTATCCGTTGCTGACAAGACCGTAAAAATTACGGTTCAAAAAGCAGAGCTGCAAAAGGCATCGGACGCTTTCCAAAGTGCCGCGGAAGCAAAGCCAATAGACTCAACAACAAGTACGGCGGCTGCGGGAACGGAAACAAGCACGGCTAACCCGATGGTTGCGTATAAGTCCGTCAGCGACATGGAAAAGAAACTGGGCTATTCCATTCCGGTTCCTGCGGCACTGAAGAATAAGACTGCCGACGCATACTATCTCATTTCCGATGAGACCGCGCAGATTAACTATAAGGATGGTTCGATGTACAGGGTGGCCAAGACCAGTAAACAAGCAACTGATATCAGCGGCGACTATACGAAGTATGCCGTGGATAAGAGCTGGCTTGCCGGGGAACAGAAAATCCGCGGACGTGGAGAAAAAGATGCTTATAAGCTGCTGACATGGGATGATAACGGCTTTGCACACTCCTACGCTTCAGCCCAGGCTTTGACGAAGAAAGAAGCTACAAAGCTGGTCACGGGGCATTAAAAAACGCAGGCTGCTCGTGGAGACAAAATTATAATTTTGTCCTGAACGAATAACATTGGCTTTTGATTCAAATAAAAAACCTAAGATTTAGCAGTTAACCTAAATCTTAGGTTTTTATTTTTATAAATTCATAGAAAAATGCCTTAGTCATTTTTCTTCCACGGGCGGGCTGCGGAAAGCGTGAAAAAGGGACTGTGAAATATTGCTATACGCATTATTCCACAGTCCCTTTTTATGATTTATCGAATGACTTTAGCGACTTCACGGACAGCCAGATTGAAACCATCTGGCTCGGCCTGCAGACAGTTCAGATACATATAAGAGAGCTGTGAACCCACATAGTTGCGGAAGTGGTTGAATTTGGCACCATTCAAATCCGCATCGCTCATACCGTAATTGCGGCGGGCAATTTCCTTCAGCATGCTGACCGTCTTCTGTGCTGCCGGAGAGGACAGTACCCAGTCATGATCTCCAAGGTGAACGATGTACCCCTCCTGATGATGCGGGGCAGGCAGTCCGTCACCGGAGGCATTCAGAAGGCCGTAAGCGACAGGATCCTTTCCGGCCATGATGGCAGCTGCCGTCAGCCAGCTGACTACGTTGGCTTCATCTTTCTTTGAAGTTGGAGCGGCATGTGCGCAAGCCTGGGCAACAACTTCTTCTGCCGGAAAACCGCGGAAGATGACTTCTGCCAGGGAGATGACGTGATGAGCGCCCTGCCCGGCAATAGTGTATTCCTTCAGGGAAGCACCATTTTTTTGCCACTGGAAGACAAAAGGCTTGGCAATATCGTGCAGTGCCTGAGCGGCAATGGCAATATCACGATTGACATCATACAGGAAGACTTCCTGATAAGTTTTGCAGATATAATTCGTAATATGCAGGTTGGCGTTAACGTGGGTAGCCAGTCCTCCGGGATAGGGGTGATGGCTGCCGTAGCCGGACCCTGGAGCTGTCCTGAAAGCCTGTACCGTACCATCAAACGGCGGCAGAATGTGGGCTGCATCAATCTTGGCAGGATCAACCAGACCGTTAGCGGCTAACTTGTTGTATAAAGCTTCACGGGCACTTGCAGAGGAATAATTCTTCATGAAAGTGGGAAGCGGATTATTCAGGAGGCTGATGACGGAAGAACGCAGGGATGCGTCCTGAATGGAACCGGCAAATTCAAGAATTTGCTGCCAGCAGGAGTCAATCAGGTTTGATGATTTGGCGGAAGCAATGGCATCCTGCGGAATGGCGGAATAAGCAACAGGTCTCAGGGAACGAGCGGCGCTTTTCGCTGCACTAGCTCTTTTCAAATCAGGCATAGACAATAGAGAAGCGCCCAGAACGGTACCTGCAGCTAGTTTCAAAAAGCCGCGGCGTGACATTTTTTGATTTACGGTGGACTCCAATGGATTTTTCATACTTAGATCCTCCTGTTTCGATTTAATTTTTCTTTCAGTCTAGGGACAAAATATAAAGAAAAAGTATGAAAATAGTAAAAATATCGTAAATCAGGAGATTTTTACCTAAATATTCCCGAATAATTACTAAATTCTTACAAATCATCGCTAAAGTAAGCTCATAATATAAAAAGGAGTGACGTGTATGTTTGGTCTGGGTGTTCCTGAACTGGTATTGATCCTGATCATCGGTCTGGTTGTTTTTGGTCCTGGTAAGCTTCCCGAGATTGGCAAAGCGATGGGAAAAAGCATGAATGAATTTAAGACGGCCCTCAATAGTCCGGCAGCAGAAGATAAGCCGGAAGCGGAAAAGGCTGCCGTTTCCAAACCGGCTGAATCCGGAAAGTAATTTATGGAAGCCGTACAACATCGAGAAGGCAGCAGTGGGACGGTCATGTCACTGACGGGCCATCTGACAGAATTACGAAGCCGTCTCATCAAGGCGATTATTGCCCTCGTGCTGTGCACCATCATCAGTGAGCTGCGTATTGATGATATTATGCACTTTCTCACAGCACCTGCAGGAACGCTCTATTTCATCAAGCCGGCTGAAGCTTTCCTGATTTACTTCAAAACCGGGCTGACGGCAGGTGCCATCCTGTCTTCCCCTGTTCTTTTCTATCAGTTCTGGGCTTTTGTGGTGCCGGCCTTTACGACTGAAGAAAAAAGAACACTCATGGCAGTAGTACCTCTATCGCTGCTCTTGTTCCTGAGCGGCATCGCCTTCGCTTTCTTTCTGGTTTTACCGCAGGGACTGCGCTTTTTTCTGGCTTTTACCAGTGAAACGGTACAGCCCATGATTTCCATGGAAAGTTATCTGGACTTTGTCCTGATGCTGGTATTGCCCTTCGGAGTTATCTTTAACATTCCCATGGTTCTGTGCGTGTTTGCTAAAATGGGGTTGATTTCTTCGCAGATGCTCAGAAAGAAACGAAAATTTGTTATCATGGCATCCTTCATTCTGGCAGCGGTGATTACGCCGACGACGGATATGGTGTCCCAGTGCCTGCTGGCAGTACCGATGATTGCGCTGTATGAAGGAAGCAATTTGTTTATTCGGTTTGTATTGAGAAAATAATATCAAAAATGCTAGCCGCAGATTGCTCTGGGAAATTCGGGCGGCGGAAGGCCAAACAAAGGGGCTGTGAAATAATGCATCCGCATTATTTCACAGCCCCTTTTACGCCGGTCGCTGGCCGCTGGCCGCGGGTTGCCCGTGGAAGAAAAATTGCCAGGGCATTTTTCTACGAACTTATAAAAATAAAACCTAAAATTTAGGTTAACTGCTAAATTTTAGGTTTTATATCAAATTTTATTTGATCAAAAGCTTTAAAACGATGTTGCAGACCAGGCTGAATGCCATAGGCCAAAAGCACCTTTTATTGTGTTACAGCCTCTATGAATGTAATCTGGGATATGTTTAGCACTTTGTCACACGGTCAATCAGGGCCAGGGTAACCTGACAAGATTTTTCCATCGATGCGGTTGGCAGAAATTCATAAGGAGAATGGAAATTTAATCCGCCTGTAAAATAATTTGGCGTAAAGATTCCTTTGGAGGAGAGGTAGGAACCGTCCGTTCCGCCGCGCATAGCGATGGTGTTTGGTTTGATGCTGAGTTCGTCCAGGGCACTGTACAGAACATCAAGGGCTTTTTTGTTGCCGGCTGTCATAGCGTCGGCAATATTGGCATAGACATCTGTTTCCTCGACTTCGATACGGGCACGCGGCTCCCGTTTCCGAATGACGTCCGCATTTTTCAGTATGAGGTTCTTTTTTTCTTCATAGCCGGCTTTATCATGGTCACGGATGTCTATGCGAACTTCGGCTGTTGACGCGTTGGAACGGATGCTTTTGACCCACAGGTATCCTTCTTTTCCTTCTGTGCATTCCGGAGTCTCCCGACGGTCGAAGAGATTCACAAAATCAACGGCAAGCAAGGTCGGATTGACGAGTTTTCCCTTGGCACTCATGGGATGGGCATTGACGCCGTGAATCGTCACGAACGTACTGCCGGCGTTAAATGTCTCATAGACCACTTCTCCCAGGGCACAGCAGTCAATAGTATAGGCAAATTCAACGGGAAACCGTTCCAGTTCCAGAGCTTTGGAGCCGCGGAGACCGACTTCTTCATCGGGGACGAAAGCCACATAGATATCTCCATGGCGACGGGAAGTATCGTGGACCAGGATATCAAGGGCCGTCATCACGTTGGCAACGGCTGCTTTATTATCGGAACCAAGTACACTGGTGCCGTCTGTCACGACCAGTTCTTGCCCTATATAATCCAGGAGTTCCGGGTGATCTTTTACGGTCATAACGATATTTTTTTCTCGGTTCAGTACGATATCTTTGCCGTCGTAGCTTGAAATGACGCGCGGATGTACAATGGGGGACAGCCCGGCATCGGCCGTATCCATATGGGTGCAGAAACCGATGGCAGGTGCTTTTTGTCCCAGGGGCAGGTTGGAGGGCAGTTTGGCTGTAAGCACGCACTGCGGGCTCAGATAAATATTGGTAAGACCCAGCTCTGTCAGCTCTTTTTGCAGTGTGTGTGCCATGTCCCATTGACTTTTTGTGCTGGGTACCGAAGGGACACCGGATTTACTCTGGGACGGAATTTGTACGTACCGCAGGAAGCGGCGGAGCAGTGCTTCTCTCATGGTTAAACCTCCTGAATTCACGATGCTTGATGCTCTTATTATAACGCGGAAAAAGGAAAATACCGAAAATGGAAAAATGAAAATGTATCAAATGGTATATTTTAAAAAAGATTTTGCCTCCTATCTAAAAAAGCGAATTAATTCAAAGTCAAAAAGGCCGCTCTGTGTTATCATGATAATATGGAGTATTAGTTAATTAAAGAACTAAAGTAAAGAGGGGAAGCCAGATGAACCAACAAGTTAAATCTCTCGCCGATAAATATCTGCCTCTGGCAGAGGAACTGGCACGTTATATGTATGATCATCCGGAGGTTTCCGGGGAAGAAATACATTCCAGTCAGGCCATCGTTGAGGCGTTAAAGCCGTTTGGATTTACGATTGAGTATCCGTTCATGGAAAAGGAACTGGGCTATGGAACCGCGTTCAGGGCTACGCTGAAAAGGGGTGAAGGCCCGAAGACTTCCATTATGGTGGAATATGATGCACTCCCTGGGATCGGTCATGGCTGCGGGCATAACCTGCACGGCTCATTGTCCGTACTGGCCGGAATGATTATGAGCCGTCTTCCGGAAGAGGCATATCATGGCACTTTGGAGGTCATTGGTACGCCCGGGGAAGAAGTGGATGGGGCTAAACTGCACTTTGCTCCGGCAGGTGTCTTTGATGACAATGATCTTGCAATCATGATGCACAGCACGAGCGGCGGTGCCAGCCGGACCAATACGGACGCAACGGCTCTGCGCTGCTATGACATCCAATTTACAGGCCGAACGGCGCATGCGGCCGGAGATCCCTGGAATGGTGCCAATGCGCTGACAGCGGCCCGTAAGTTTCTGGATCTGCTTGATGCCCGCCGGGATTCCTTCCGTCCTTATACGATTGCTTCAGCTGTAATCACCGACGGCGGCAAAGCTCCGAATATTGTTCCGGATACTTCAAAGCTGCGGATAGAATTTCGTTATCCGACACGTCACGAACTGCAGCGGCTGGATCGGATTATCCGGAACTGCGCACGGGGTGCGGCCATTGCCCTCGACTGCGAAGTATCGTTTAAGTCAGGTTTTCCGGATTTTGATGATATGGTGCGGGTACCGCTTCTTGAAAAGAGAGTGGAGGAACTTTTCCGAGACAGCGGTGAACCGGTGGAACCGCCGCTGCCTCCGTCCGGTTCAACGGACGCCGGTAATGTCAGCTACCGCTGCCCGACAATCCATCCTTACATCTGTATTACCGACAAGGTTTGCCCTGGACATTCTGCAGAGCTTCGGGATGCAACGATTACAGAGCACGCCATGGAGCAGATGAAAAAAGGCGCTGTCGTCATGTGCGAGCTGCTGCTCGATATCTATAACGATGAGGCATTCAGAAAAGCAGTGAGGGAAGATTTTAAACGAGCTCTGGCGAAAAAAGAAGGGGAGTGATCTTGATGGCAGAAGAAAAACCTGAAGAAACCAAGAAATCCAAGTGGGCGCTGCCCCATGTATTCGTCCTGTTGTTTGGTATTATTGTTTTTGCCACGATTATGACGTGGGTGCTGCCGGCCGGTGAATTTAACCGTGTGGCCAATAAAGCCGGACAGAAGATTGTACAGGCCGGGACATATCACCTGGTGGACGCCCATCCGATCGGATTCTTCGAGATGTTTAAGTGTATTTATCTCGGGATGAAGGATGCAGCTCCGGTTATTTTGTTTGTATTTATCGCTTATGCCTTTATCGGCCTCATTATCGGCTCCGGCGCCTTTGATGGTCTCGTTGCAAAGATGCTGCGCGTGATCAAAGGGAAAGCGCGTGTTGCTATTGTGCCGATTTTCATGCTGATCATCAGCTTTGCTTCTTCGACTGTTGGTATCTCTGAAGAGGCCCTGCCGTTTATTCCGATTTTTGTCGGAATCTGTATTGCCATGGGTTATGATGCTATCGTCGGTATGTCCATTGTTTCCTGTGCGACGGCAATCGGTTATGCCGGTGCCTTCATGAACCCCTTTACGGTCGGAACGGCCCAGGCTATTGCTGAACTGCCTATCATGTCGGGCAGCGGCTTTAGAATCTTGTCCCACCTTGCCATGGTGGCTGTGGCTTCCGTTTACGTAGTGCGCTATGCGCTGAAAATTCAGGCCAATCCTGAAAAGAGCTACATGTATGGAATTGAAAATGAGTTTGCTGTTTCGGAAGAGGAACTGGATAAGCATCCATTTACGTTCCGCCACATCCTTGTGCTGGCAGTTTTCTTTGCCGGCGTCATTATCCTGGTATATGGCTGCAAGAATTTCGGATGGTATTTCACAGAACTGTCGGCCCTTTTCATGATCATGGGACTGATTTCGGCCCTTCTTGTAGGCTGGAATCCTAACCAGATTGCCCGGGCCCTTGAAAAGAGCTTTAAGGATATTGCCGGCGCATGCATGATGATTGGGTTTGCCAGAGGTATTTTGATCGTCATGCAGACGGGCCGTGTCATGGATACGTTCGTCTATGGCATGTTCATGCCGCTGTCCGGTATGCCGCGTCTTTTTGCGGCCGAAGCTATGCTGATTGTGCAGACGCTGCTGAACTTCCTGATTCCTTCCGGATCCGGTCAGGCCGTGGTCTCCATGCCGATTATGGCACCGCTTGCCGACCTTCTGGGCCTGTCCCGTCAGCTGGCTGTACTGTGCTTCCAGTTTGGTGATGGTCTTTCCAACATTATGTGGCCGACGACCACGCTGCCGATTGCCTGCGGTATTGCCGGCGTCTCCATGAGCAAATGGTGGAAATTCTTCACTCCGCTGTTTATCATGCTTGTGGTTGTACAAGGCATTATGATAGCAATTGGCTATTTCATCGGTTATTAAGTGAAAATAGAAACAAGGGGGACCGTGAAAAAATGATTTCATTTTTTCACGGTCCCCCTTTATGCAGGTCGCCGGCCGCTGGCCGCATCCCGCCCATGGAAGAAAAATGACCAAGGTATTTTTCTACGAACTTATAGAAATAAAACCTGAAATTTAGGTTAACTACTGAATTTCAGGTTTTTATTTTTTATTTGAATCAAAAGCACTGTCACACTGCTGTAAATGAGGCCCAATGCCATACGCCAAAAGCCAAAGGCGCCTTTCTATTTCTTCACAGCCCTTTTCATAGGTACCATTAAATTTTTTCTAGTCCTTCTTCAGAGGACACTGTACCAAAAAAGTTCGTGTCTTTGGCAATAGATAGTAAATTAAACTTACGGTCATTTGATAAAGACACATGGAAAGAGACAACTTTACATATCTAAAGGCGCTGACGCACTAGTCATTCAATTATATTACAATTTTTACAAAATAATTGACAGAATAGTTAGAACTTCGTACAATGGAATCAGTCAGTTAAGGTAACAACCAAAGCATCCAGACTTGGTATTTGGTTTATTTAATGAAAATCAGGCAGCTGAAGAAAATTAAAAAACCGAATGTTCGGTCAAAAATGTAATTTTGGAATGGACATTTAGAGGAGGATGAATTATGGATCTGGCTAAAGCCATTGAAATGCAGAAAGAACCGATGATTAAGACACTCTCAGGTGCACTTAAAATCAGAAGTGTACAGGGACCTGCCGAACCGGGCAAGCCTTTTGGCGAGGGTCCGGCAAAAGCGCTGGAGTACATGCTTGATGTAAGCAAGAAGCTGGGCTTTAAGACGCAGAATGTCGACAACTACATGGGCTGGGCCGAAATCGGTGAAGGCGACGAAATGGTTGCTATCCTGGGTCACCTGGACGTAGTTCCGGAAGGTAAAGGCTGGGAGAAAGATCCCTACGGCGGCGAATATGACGATAAGAACATTTACGGCCGCGGAGCCCTGGATGATAAGGGCCCGACGATTGCCGCTCTCTATGGCATGAAAGCACTGGTGGATGCAGGTGTACCCCTGAAACGCCGTATCCGTATCCTTTTTGGGACAAATGAAGAAACTGGTTCCCTGGACATGGCACACTACCTTGAAAAAGGCGGGGAAATTCCGGTCTGCGGTTTTACTCCGGACGGTGAATATCCTGTCATCAATGGTGAGAAAGGCATCCTGGACTCTGATTACCGCGCTTCTTATCAGCAGGATGGTGATTTAAAGCTGACGAAGATCACCGGCGGTACGGCTTATAATATTGTTCCTTCCCTTGCAGAAGCAGACTTTACCTGCTCTGATGCCCTGGCTGAAAAACTTGTGGCAGACTATAATGGGAAAGACGGTCTTGAAGTCACTCGTACAAACGGCGGCGTCAAGGCAGCTGCCCACGGAAAAGAAGCACATGGCGCTCATCCTGAAAAGGGTATCAACGCTATTGGCAAACTGACCCTGGGCATCAAGAACTGGCCGCTTTCTGCCGGAGTCAAGAATGCAGTTACAGTCATCGCCGATCATATCGGCATGGAAACGAATGGTGCCGGTATGGGTATTGCCCTTAAGGACGAACCTTCCGGAGAACTGTCTTTCAATATGGGCATGATTGAAGGCGATGCTTCTTCCATGACAGTCAAGCTGAATTACCGCTATCCTGTTACCAAGCACTATGAAGACTGTGCCCCGATTCTGACGGCAAACTTCAAAAAGTACGGCTTTGAACTTATCAAAGAAGAACATAAAAAAGCGCTCTTCGTTGATCCGAAGACCCCTTATGTCCAAACGCTTCTCAACGTGTATCATGAGCTGACCAACCTGGATCCGACTCCGCTGTGCATTGGCGGCGGTACCTATGCAAAATCCATTCCGAATATTGTAGCTTTCGGACCAATCTTCCCGGGTGACACTGTACGTGAACATCTTCCTAACGAATTCTGGGAAATTGATATCCTGATGAAGAATGCCAGAATCTATACGGAAGCTATGTATCGTCTGGCTAAGTAAAACCGGGTTCATAAGAGGGACGCCGGACAATAGAAACGGCGTCCCGAATGAATCTCCGGATATCTGATATGCCGGACTTTCCATAGACAATCATCTGGTGGACCGTATCCGGCCTCGTTTGAGGTCGGAAAGGAAGCATATTCGCTGTCTGTGATGAACTCCCTATGTACCTCTGTACGAATCCTTTTTCCCTACTTATATCCACTTTGAATCTTGTCCCTTTCGGCAGTGCGTTTGTACTCTTGAAGCAGTCTTGTTATACAGTCCATATAGTTCCTCTGTCTGCCCGGACAAGCATTCCATCTTACAAAAGCAGTAGTTCCCCCTTCCAAGTTATGCAGCCGTGAGATCTTTCTTTGAGCCGAGTGGAAATGGCAGTGCAATCCTGCAATTTTCTCGGCGCAATTGAAAACGATGGGATATGGGACCAGATGATTGGTATCGGAGTACGGGAAACGGTATGTTTCAAACTCCGCGCAAAAAGAGCTGTGAGGAAATGAAAAAATCATTTCTTCACAGCTCTTTCGTTATAGCAAGCCGACGCAGGAGGTTTGCTATCTTCTGTCACCTTCTTTCACGAAGTCGAAAGAAGGACGGACCACGGAGTGGTGGAAGATAGCTATTAATTTAGCAAGCCGACGCAGGAGGTTTGCTATCTTCTGTCACCTTCTTTCACGAAGTCGAAAGAAGGACGGACCACGGAGTGGTGGAAGATAGCTATTAATTTAGCAAACTGACGCAGGAGGTTTGCCATCTTCTGTCACCTTCTTCCACAAAGTCGGAAGAAGGGCGGACCACGGAGTGGTGGAAGATAGCTATTAATTTAGCAAACTGACGCAGGAGGTTTGCCGTAAATATAAAATTACTGCCCGATTTTTTATCAAACCGTTCATTTTACAGATGTTTACAGGTGCCTGTATCCAGCCGCATGAAGCTTGCTCAGGATTTATGCAGTGCCTCCTCAATCTTTTCGGAAGCTTCCCTGAAACTGATGCCTTCTTCCCGGGCGAGAGAGGCCGCATCCTCATATTCGGGTTTTGCTTTTCGGGTACCGAATCCGGATGCCTTTTTGACCCGGAGTGTGTAGCCGTCAACCGTCACCGTATCCTCAAAGCGGTCCATTTCGTAACGGCGGAAAGGATATTCCCGTACGCCTAAAGTCGAAGTGTGAACAAAGAGGGCGTGGATTAATTTTTTCCGGTCTCCGTCCTTACAAAGGACAGTAATGGCTGTGCCGGGACGTGACTTTTTCATTGTGATGGCCGTCGTATAAACATCGAGTGCACCGTTTTCACGGAGTTGTTCCGCGGCAAAGGCAATGGCTTCTCCTGTCATATCGTCGACCTGGCAGGTGAGTTCATAAAGGGACGCTGGTTCTGCTTCCCGCGTTCCCAAAATGGCACGCAGGCAATTGGCCGCGGGAAATTCCTTTTGGCCGAGACCATAGCCGATGTGTTCTGCTTTCATAACAGGCATGGAGTCAAATTTGGTGACAAAATATTTCAGCAGGGCAGCCCCTGTCGGTGTGCATAATTCGCCCGGAAAAGTACTTTCATACATGGGAATGCCTTCCAGCAGGTAAGCTGTAGCCGGGGTCGGAACCGGCAAAATGCCGTGGGCGCACTGGACGCGTCCGCTGCCGACACAGACAGGAGACGCAATGACTTCGTCGGGAGCCAGCTGCGTCATCAGTTCACAAACCGCCATGATATCAGCGATGGCGTCAAGCTGCCCCACTTCGTGGAAATGTATTTCCGTAACCGGTTTATGATGCGCTTTGCTCTCTGCTGCAGCGAGCAGGTCATAGACGGCGAGGGCTTTTGTTTTTACAGAAGGATCGGCATGAAGCTGATTGATGACTGTCTGGACATCGTGCAGTGCGTGATGGCTGTGATGGTGATGATGTTCATGCTCGTGATCGTGTTCATGTTCATGTTCATGTATGTGTGTATGCTCATGTTCATGGTGATGCTCATGACTTTCCATATGATCTTTATGATGGGACAAAACGGCTTCGGATGGAGCTTCTTCTTCTCCATGAACCGTTACATGCACCATGAGGCCGGCAATACCGCAGCGGTCTGTTTGTTCCAGTGCGTAGGTTACGCCGGGAATTCCAAAGGTGTTGAGCTTTTGAATCATAGCCTCCGGATCCGGGAACAGGGAAAGCAGGGATGCAGTCAGCATATCACCGGCAGCACCCATGGAACAATCGAGAAATAAGGTACGCATCATTGATCTCCTTTGATATGATTGATTAAACTTGCCTGGTAGGCAGCGCCGAAACCGTTATCAATATTGACAACGGAAACGCCGCTGGCACAAGAATTCAGCATGGAGCAGAGGGCCGTCATACCGCCGAAAGCGGCACCATAGCCGACGCTTGTGGGTACGGCAATGACCGGGCAGCTGACCAGGCCGCCGACAACGCTTGCCAGAGCGCCTTCCATGCCGGCGATGGCAATGATGACCGTAGCCTGCATCATGTCATCCAAGTGGGCCAGAAGGCGATGCAGACCGGCTACGCCGACATCGTGAAAGGCCTTGACTTCATTGCCCAGAGCCCGGGCTGTCCAAATTGCTTCTTCCGCTACGGGGCGGTCACTGGTACCCGCGGCGAGAATAAGTATGGTACCGATACCGTCCGGTTCAGGCAGGGAACCAACAAGGCCGATACGGCCATCAGTATGATAATCCAGCGGCAGCTGCATTTGAATTTTTTTTGCTTTTTCCGCGTCAAGACGTGTGATCAGCACAGGTCGGGAAGAATCCTTCCGCAGGGTTTGGGCGATTCCGAGAATCTGCTCGGCTGTTTTGCCGGCTCCGTAAATGACTTCCGGAATACCCTGCCGCAGTTCCCGATGCGTATCGACCTGGGCGTATCCTAAATCGACAAAAGGCGCTTTACGCAGCCTCAGCGCTGCCTCTTCTACAGAAAGGCTGCCGTTTTTTACCTTTGTAAGCAGTGCTTCTAATGTATGTTCACTCTTCATGGGCGCACCTCCAGGTCAAGGAGCACACCGTCGTAACGGGTACGCAGCGTGTTCAGGATGGCTTCACGATGGGCTTCCGCAAGAGGCCACTGGGCAGCCGTAATTTGTAGTTTAGCACAATTATTAAACAGGCGGACCCGGAAATCGCGGAAACCCAGGTTCCGCAAATAGGTTTCGGCCCACTCGGTCCGGCTTAATTTTTCCTGGGTGATCTGTTCGCCCGTTGGAATCCGGGTGGCGAGGCAGGCATAGGAGGGTTTGTTCCAGGTGGGAAGACCGAGTGCCTTGCTTTGCTTGCGTATTTCTGCCTTGGTGAGACCGCAGAGCCGGAGCGGAGAAAGGACTCCCATTTCTTTTAAGGCTTTCATTCCCGGGCGGTCTGCCACGTCATCCGAAGCGTTCGTACCATCGAGGATAATGGAAAAACCATCTCTGGCAGCTTCGGCAGAAAGTGTAGAAAAAACCATCTTTTTGCAGTAGTAACAGCGATTTTTCGGATTGGCCGCCACTTCGGGAACCGCCAGGATGTCGGCTTTTAAAATGGTGTGGGAAACACCGCAGCGCTTAGCCATAGCGGCGGCTTCCTCGATTTCGAATTCGGGCTGGAAAGCAGAACGTACGGTATAAGCATGAACTTTTTGGGCATAGCGTGCAGCTTGTGCCGTCAAGTAAGTTGAATCGACTCCGCCGGAAAGAGCAATGGCGACGGTCGGATATTTCTTAAAGAATTCTTCAAGTGTCACAGTACACTCCTCCTTTACAGTGACTTTATTATAGCATTGAAATAGGAAATCTCCCTGTGGGGGATTGTGAAATTTTAGAGATTCATACAAAATACGTTAACTATATTAAAATACTAGGTTGACTAATGCAAATTAACTCTGTACATTGATACAGTACGTCCGGCAAAGGAGGTGAGTTTTTCGTGAGAAAAATAAAAATGCGGGAAATGGTATTATGTGCCCTGTTTGTTGCATTGATCGCTGTTGGTGCTTTTATTCGGATCCCCGTAGGGTCTACTATTTACACGCTGCAGTTTTTAGCGACGCTGCTGGCGGGGCAGCTGCTCGGCGGACGGCTTGGAGCATTGGCTGTCATCACTTATACGGTAATGGGACTTATCGGGATACCGGTATTTGCTTCCGGCGGAGGTCCGGGTTATCTGCTTCAGCCGACTTTCGGTTATTTGCCGGCATTCGCGCTGCAGGCTTATGCAGGAGGCACGCTGATTCGCATGCGGAATCAGCCGATTACGGCACGCAGGCAATTGGCGGCAAATTTGGTGGGACTTGTCATCGTGTACATCATTGGCATTGCTTACTTTTATGTCATAAGCCGATTCGTACTTCACGCCGCTATGAGCTTCTGGGTGATGCTCTGGTACTGCGCGGTTCTTCAGATTGTACCTGATCTTGTGATTTGCGCGGTGGCTGCAGTCATTGGACAGCGCTGTTATAAGGCCGGAATCTGGATTTCATAAGGAGGATGATCACATGGGAAAAGCAATTTTTGTTACAGGAACCGGAACAGATGTGGGAAAGACGTTTGTCACCGGTCTGATTGTGAAAAAACTGCGTGACAGCGGGCGAAATGCCGGCTATTACAAAGCTGCTTTAAGCGGGGCTGAGCCGGATGCGGAAGGCGCTTTGCAGCCGGGGGATGCTCTCTATGTCAAAAAAACGGCAGGCATTACCGAACCGGTTAGTCAACTCGTGTCTTATGTCTATCGGGAAGCCGTATCACCGCATCTGGCCGCCCGTTGGAATAAGCGGCCGGTGGATCTGGATGTCGTCAAACAGGATTTCGCACGGGCGGCAGCTCATTACGATTTTCTTACCATGGAGGGCAGCGGCGGCATTCTCTGCCCGCTGCGCTGGGATAATGAGCAGCATCTGATGTTGGAAGATATGATCAAGGCATTGGGACTTTCCTGCTTTGTTGTGGCAGATGCCGGGCTCGGGACCATTAACAGTACCGTACTCACCGTAGATTATATGCAGCGTCACGGATTAAACGTCAAGGCTGTTTTTCTGAATCATTGGCTTCCGGGAGATAAGATGCAGGAAGATAACCGACAGATGATCAAGACGCTGACCGGGCTGCCGATAGCTGCCTGCATTCGTGATGACGAACGGGACCTTGATATGGATGCGGATGCGTTGGCCGCCTATTATGTATAACTCAAAAGGAGAAAAAGATGAACACTTGGCAAGAACGGGATTTAAAACTCATCTGGCATCCCTGCTCCCAGATGAAGGATTATGAAACACTGCCGCCTATTGTGGTCGATCACGCACAAGGGGCCTGGCTCTACGATGAAGATGGGAAAGCATATCTGGACATCATCAGTTCCTGGTGGGCCAATTTGCTGGGGCATCGGAATCCGGTCGTTTCAGAACATATCAAAAAGCAGCTTGACACGCTGGAGCATGTCATTTTTGCCAATTTTTCCCATAAACCGGCGATTACGCTGGCAGAACGGCTGCTGAAAATTGTTCCCAAGGGTTTGTGCAAATTTCATTTTAACGATAATGGTTCCTCTTCGGTTGAAGCTGCGCTTAAGATGGTATTCCAGTACGCACTGCAGACAGGACACCCGGAAAAGAAGCGTTTCATGTGTTTATCGGAAGGCTACCACGGGGAAACAATCGGCGCGTTGTCCGTAGGGAGCATGGATCTTTTTGCCAAACTTTATCAACCGATGATGATGGACAATATCCATGTGCAGGCACCGGATTGCTATCGCTGTCCTTTCCGCAAGACGCGGGAGACATGCAGCTGTGAATGCTTCTGTTATGCGGAAGAAGCTTTTTCCAAACACGCCGGAGAAACCTGTGCCATTATCGTTGAACCGCTGCTCCAGGGCAGTGCCGGTATGCGGATTTATCCGGCTTTGTATCTGAAGAAGCTCCGAGCCCTGTGTGATGCCTATGATGTAAAACTGATTTGTGATGAGATTGCGACAGGATTCGGACGCACGGGTAAATTCTTTGCCTGCCATCATGCCGGTATCACGCCTGACGTCATGTGCGTTTCCAAGGGCCTGACGGGCGGATATATGCCTATGTCCATTACGATTACGACGCAGGAAATTTATGATGCTTTTTATGCTGATTACGGGGAACATAAAGCCTTTGTTCATAGTCATACCTATGCCGGAAATCCTCTTGGCTGTGCGGCGGCGCACGGTGTCCTTGATGTCATGGAACACGAACACATCCTTGAAAAGGCTGCTCAGACCGCACAGTGGCTGACGGGCCGTATGAAAGAAACTTTTGGCAGCCATCCGCATGTCGGGGAAATCCGGCATATCGGCCTGATCCATGCCATGGAACTTGTAGCGGATAAAAAGACAAAAACGCCTTTTGATGAAAAACTGCGTATTGGTTATGCCATTTATAAAAAGGCATTGGAAAAAGGATTGGTGCTTCGCCCGCTGGGAGATGTCCTGTATTTTAACCCACCGCTCAATATTACAAAAGAGGAGCTGGATACGGCGATTCGGATTACTGAAGAGGCTATGGAAGAGGTGCTTTAAGAATGGTAACTCTTTTATCATTTAGACAGACGGCAGATAACTGCCAATAGCGATAGGATTGAAAGGCGCTTTTGGCATTTGGCGTATGGCCTTTGGCTTTGCCTTCGGCAGAGCGGCATTGCTAATTGGCCGGAATGAAATAATAGAAAAGCCTTGGTCGGCTGCAACCTTATGCGGACGGCGGAAAGCGGAAAAAGGGCTGTGGAATAGTGTACACGCATTTTATTTCACAGCCCCTTTTCTTATTTGCTATAATAAACAAGTTATAGGTGTGAATGAAAAGACCAGAAAATCAATCATGAGGGGGGATTCTGGATGGCAGAACTTGAACAAGCAAATCTTCAGGCTGACGAGCTGCGCCGTGTGCCTTATGAAGAACTGGCAGGGCGGCTGCAGCGGTTTCGCGCAGCCATGGATGCAGCCGACCCGGAATGGCAGATGGCAGTCATTTCTGATAAACTGGATATGTATTATTTTACGGGAACAATGCAGGACGGAGCCTTGATGATTCGTCCGCAGGACATGATTTTATGGGTGCGCCGCAGCTATTCGCGGGCTCTCAATGAGTCGCTGCTGCCGCGGGAATGGATCCGCCGTATGAAAAGTTACCGGCAGCCGGCCGAGTATTATGGAACGCAGCGCCCGGACGTTGTTTATCTTGACAACAAACATACGACATTGGAATGGCTGGGATTTTTTACCAAGTATTTTCCCCTGAAAGAAAGAAGAAATCTGGAGCCCATCATTGCCCGGCTGCGGAGCATCAAAAGCGAATATGAAATGAATCTGATGATCCGTGCCGGCCGTATCCACGGGAAAGTCATGACCGAGGAAGTGGCTCCTCTTCTGAAACCCGGTATCAGTGAAGCAGAACTTGCCGTAAAGCTTTATTTAAAAATAGTCCTCGCCGGCGGGCAGGGCGTAGCTAGGACGAACCGCCAGACAGGGGAAGATGCTGTCGGACTTGCTTCTTTCGGTAAGAGTGCTCTGGTTCAGACCGCCTTTGACGGTCCCGGCGGCACTGCGGGGACCTGCGTGGCTGTACAAAGTATCGGCTCGGCTTTCCGCAAACTGCGGGAGGGACAGCTGGTTTATCTGGATATTCCTGGCGGCGCCGAGGGCTACAATACGGATAAGACCATTGTCTATTATTTTGGCAATCTTGACGCTGATCCCGACAAAGAAGAAATTGTAAGAGCTTATCATTACTGTCTTGAACTGGAAAAGAAAACCGTGGCACTCTCAAAGCCGGGCGCTGTTTTCGGTGATGTATACGACACCATTATGGAGAATTTTGACCATACTTATGACGGCGCTTTCATGAACGGAGAGCAGTTCCTGGGGCACAGTATCGGTCTTGTCATGGATGAAACGCCGGTTATTGCCCACGGAGTCCGGGATACAGTGAAAGAAAATATGACGATAGCTGTGGAACCTAAAATCGCGCTTCCCGGAATCGGTACAGTGGGAACGGAAAATACGTACCGCATTACTTCAACCGGCGCCGTTTCACTGACGGGAGAACCTCAGCCTCTCAAAGTGGTTCCCTGCGGTGATAAATGATCTGCTGCTGCAGATTCAGCCTGGGCTGTGAGCAGTGCTTGCTGAAGTACGGCCTGTATGGTAGAATAAGCGGATAAAACTATTTCAAAGGAGAGAGCCTTATGGGAGCTGAAGAAGAATATGTCCTGGATGCGGAAGACTTTTTCGCACAGAGAGATATCATCAAAAAGCAAATCTTAGATAACAGCAAACTGACGGGGCCCCAGAAGCGGATGACGCTGACCGTGCTGGATGCCTTTGCCAATTCGGTGAAAGCAGGCGGCGTGCGGCAGCATGGCATTACCAAACAGATGCTGAAGACGGCTCTGCCGGTTTTTGGCAAGATGGGGGAAGATAAGCGGCACAATGAGAAGGAACTGAAAGTGCTGCATGTACTGACGATGCTTGTATATGAAGGATTACATAAGCGCTGATGGGAGCTCTGACATTATTCTTATTGTCCGTATCTCTGGCGATGGATGCTTTCGCGGTTTCCGTCTGCGGCGGGATTCGTCTGCCGGAGGAGCGTAAGTTCCGCGGCGGAGTCCGGTATGGGACCTGGTTCGGTGTATTTCAGGCCCTGATGCCCTTTATCGGGTACCATTTGGGAACCTATTTTGCTTCGTGGGCCGATGCTTACAGTCACTGGATTATCCTTGCAATTTTAAGCTGGATTGGAATCGGCATGATCCGGGAGGCTTCGGAGAGTCCGGAAGAAAAGGCGGATACAGGCTGGAAAACTATGCTGGGACTCGCCGTAGCGACCAGTATTGATGCGTTAGGTGTCGGTGTCAGCTTTGCTTTTGACGAAACGATTGTCATCGGATCTGCAGTGCTGGAAATCGGCGTTGTGACGTTCTGCATCTCGTTTCTGGGCTGTGTATTCGGTACCTATATCGGCATGGTAGGAAAGACCAAGGCGGAAATTGCCGGCGGACTTGTCCTTATCGGGATCGGACTGAAGGGTGTCATTTCTCATTTTTTAACAATATAGTAAGAAGGGGCTGTGAAAAATGCGAGTGCATTATTTCACAGTCCCTTTTTCGCCGCCCATGGAAATAAAATTGCCTTTTTATTTTAAACGGCAGAGTACTCCGTTCTGCCGAAGGCCAGACTATTTGCTGTCCGCCGATAATAAACGTAAACCATTGAAAGTTCTCCCCTGCACATTTTTAGCAAAGCATGTTATACTGATTTTGTATATGTCAGAAAATTAATAGGAGGGCTTATTATGTCCGTCGACGTTGCTGCTATCTGTGAAGCACAGAAACGAATTGCATGCTATGTGCTGCATACGCCGCTGCTGCGTATGCCCGGCCTTGATCCTTACTTGGGCTGTGAGGTCTACATCAAACCGGAATGCATGCAGATTACGCATTCGTTCAAATTGCGCGGTGCTGCAAATAAACTGCTGTCGCTGGATGAAGAAACCCGAAAAAGAGGTGTCGTCGGAGCTTCTTCCGGGAACCATGGAAGAGGGCTTGCTTACGCGGCCGCCCGCCTGGGTGTTCCGGCTACAATTGTTATTCCTAATGGGGCTCCGCAGGTAAAAGTCGAAGCTATCAAGTCGCTCGGGGCAAAGGTCGTGCGGGCCGAGGCAACAGAACGTTTTGACGTGGCACGCAGGATTGCCGCCGAAACGGGTGCTGTCATGGCGCATCCCTATGATGATGAGATGGTCATTGCCGGCCAGGGAACGGCCGGAATGGAAATTGCCGAAGACTTGCCTGATGTAGATGTTTTTATTACGGGTATCAGCGGCGGAGGCCTGCTTGGGGGTGCGTCAACGGCCCTCAAGGGGTTTTGTCCTAATGTCAGAGTCTATGGTGCAGAACCGGCCGTGATGCCGCGGTATTCCGAAAGCTTGAAAGCGGGAAAACGCGTTGTCGTCCCGTTCCATCCCAGTATTGCCGACGCGCTGCTGACCCAGACTCCTGGGGAAAAGAACTTCCCCCTGATCCCAAAGAACGTGGAAGCAGTATATCCTGTCTCTGAAACGGATATTTTAAGAGGCATGAAATTGCTGTTGATGGAGGGTAAGCTGCTGGCAGAGCCCGGCGGCTGCATCGGAATCGGTGCGCTGCTCTCCGGGCAGGTAAAGGTCAGCCCGAAAGAGAAGGTTTGTATCCTTATTTCGGGCGGTAATCTTGATTTTTCGACGCTTCAGAAACTTGAAGACGTTGAAATCTAACAGTGATATAAAGAAGAGGCTGTGAAACGATGGGCGCCCATCGTTTCACAGCCTCTTTTTACATTATTGGCTTTAGCCGGTCGAGCTCCGCGACTGAATAAGGCGCGAGCGAGACAAAGAACCACCCGCTATGCGGGTGCGCGTCGATTCTGTTAAAAAGCTTATTGCCAGCCAAAGTCTTCCTCAAAATCTGCTAAGGCACCTGCTCGCACGATTGTACTAATCACTACGCCACTAACCACTTCATCTACTGTTTCCTGCTTCCCTTATGAATGATGTCTTCTCCGAACCGCTGTTTCAGTGCATCCAGTACGGTGCTTCGTTTGCGGGCTTTTGCAGTTTCACCTGAAAAATCAAATCCTGTATCTTCTGCCAGGGTCAAATGGCTTACTGTCACTCCCAGGAGGCGTACCGGATCTTTCCAGGTGTACCCGTCTGCCAGCTTGACAATAATGTTCATGATTTCTTCGTCGAGACTGACCGGAAACTCGCTGGTCTGGCTCCTTGTATGCAGTTTAAAGTCGGCTGTCTTGATTTTGAGCGTCACCGTTGTGCCGCTGAGCTTGCTGCTGCGGAGGCGCCAGCCTACTTCCTGGGTCAGCTCCCAAAGAGCTTCCAGGCAATCTTTTTTGGTGAGCAGATCTTCTTCAAAAGTTTCTTCTCTTCCGAGGGATTGTCTTTTTTCATCCGGGACGACAGGCCGGTCATCCAGACCGCGGGCAAAACGGAGCAGGGTATCTGTATTTTTCCCGGCGATGGGCCGTATATAGGCCGGTGGGCAGGCAGCCAGCTGTCCTATCGTATCAATCCCCAGGCGGTGCAGGGCAGATGCTGTTTTGGCACCGACCCCAAAAATCCGGCCGATGGGAAGCGGGGCAATCTGTGCTGCCGCTGTTTCCGGGTAAATAATCGTATAGCCGTCAGGCTTTTCCATGTCGCTGGCAAGTTTTGCCAGAAACTTATTGGGGGCGAGGCCAACAGAAGCCGTGAGTCCGGTTTTTTCCAAGATTGCTTTTTTGATTTTGGGACCAAGGTCAGTGATGCGTCCCATCAGTTTTTCCATACCGGATACGTCGAGAAAAGCCTCATCGATGGAAATAGGTTCCACACAGGGAGAAAATTGCCGGAAAATCGCCCGGATTTCTTCCGATACGGCGCGGTACCGTTCAAAGCGAGTCGGCAGATAGACAGCGTCCGGACAAAGCTGATGGGCACGTGCCATGGACATGGCCGAATGAACGCCGAAACGCCGCGCTTCGTAGGAAGCTGTAGCAACGACGCCGCGGCCGGAGAGACCGCCTACAATGACGGGTTTCCCCCGATATTCAGGATGGTCATGCTGCTCCACGGAAGCAAAAAAGGCATCCATGTCCACATGCATAATCCAGCGTTTCATGACGGACCTCCTGTTTATTTTGCCGGATGAGGCGGCAGGAGTATCCCTCCGCCCAGGACGACGTCCGCGTCCTCACCGATGCCGTACAAAACGGCGGATTGACCGCCCGTGATTGCCCGCTGCGGCTCGTCAAAAAGAATGGAAAAAGTCGTGTCGCCCGTGGGGGTCACCACGGCGGGCTGCGCTTCCTGACGATATCTTACTTTGACCAGGCAGCGCACAGGCTCCTCGGGAACCGTACCACTGATCCAGTTGGCATCGGTGACTTCGGCTTTACGGCTGAAAAGGGCTTCGCTGGGACCTACGATGACCGCATTGCGGCCAGGGTCGATAGCGACAACATAGAGCGGGAAATCCGGCTGATTGAGCCCCAGATGTTTATGCTGCCCGATGGTATAAAAAATAATCCCCTTGTGCTGTCCCAGTTTATTTCCCTGAAGATCCAGAAAAGGACCCGGTTTTGGCGTATAGTGGAGAATCCGTTCGACCGCTTCCGTATAGCTTCCGGTCGGTACGAAACAGATGTCCTGGCTGTCCGGCTTGTGGGAATTCAAAAAGCCGCTTTCCTGCGCGATTTCCCGGGTGTGGGTTTTTTCGTACTCGCCCAGCGGAAAACGGGTGTGGGCCAGCTGCTCCTGGGTCAGGTTGTAGAGTACGTAGCTCTGGTCTTTTTTGGGATCAGTGGCGCGCAGCAGTTCGTATTTTCCGCGTCGTTTGCGGATCCGGGCATAATGCCCCGTTACGATGCAGTCGCAGCCAAGCTCCCGGGCCCGTTCATAGAGAGCCCCGAATTTTAAGAATTTATTGCAGTCAATGCAGGGATTTGGCGTAAGGCCCTGCGTGTAGGAACGGGCAAATTTTTCCATCACATGGGAGCGAAATTCGTCCGTATAATTAAATACATAATAGGGAATATCCAGCCGTGCGGCTACGGAACGAGCATCTTCCACATCTCTTACGGAGCAGCAGGTACGGCTGTCACAGGCAGTATCGGAGTTTTGGTAGAGTTTCATGGTGCAGCCGATGCATTCGTACCCGGCATCGAGCATCAATTTAGCGGCTACGGAGGAATCCACGCCGCCGCTCATGGCTATGAGAGCTTTCATCATTCATATCCTCCTGAAATTTCCTTGGTTTCACTATTATACCGTGAGGTGCAGAGATTTGAAACGGGATTTGGCAAATTGTACCTTCGGGATACAGAACAGAGAAAAGTTACCCTTTCCGCAGGCGTGTGACATGCTTTGTAATCGTTTCTATCATGCATTGTACTTCTTCTTCCGTAATATCGTCACCCAGACTGAAACGAATGGAAGAACGGGCGTCTTTGGGAGAAAGACCCAGGGCCAGCAGAACGTGGCTCGGGGTGGCTGCCCCGGCAGCGCAGGCCGAGCCGGCAGAGGCACAGATTCCGTTTGCACCGAGAATCGGCAGCAGAACCTCTGAAGGGATTCCTTCAAAAGTGATATTGAGATGTCCCGGCAGGCAGCGGTCCGGGTCACCGTTCAGGTGCGTGTCCGGCAGCTTGAGCAGGGCATCGCGCAGTGCATTGCGAAGAGGACGGACGTGGTCTGCCTTCTGTGACATCGTGGCGCATGCCTCTTCCAGAGCAGCCGCAAGTCCGACAATGGCGGGTAAATTTTCTGTACCGGCGCGTTTTCCCCGTTCCTGCTCGCCGCCGTGAATGAGATTTGCAAGTTCCAGCCCGCGGCGGGCAAAGAGGATACCGCTGCCTTTAGGACCGTGGAATTTGTGGCCTGACAGCGAAAGCATATCGACCGGTAATTCTTTTAAGTTCACCGGGATATGGCCGACAGCCTGGACGGCATCTGTGTGAAATAAAACTCCTTTTTCATGACAGATGCGTCCGATTGAGGTTATGCCCTGAATGGTTCCGGTTTCGTTATTAGCCATCATGACACTGACACAGATTGTATCATCACGAATGGCGTCAGCAACCGTTTCGGGAAGGACAAATCCCTCCTTTGTGACGGGCAGCAGTGTAATTTCAAAGCCATTTTCCTGAAGGGCTTCCAGAGTCCGCAGTATAGCAGGGTGCTCTATGGCAGAAGCAATGAAATGCTTTTTTCCTTTCTTTTTTCCGACAGAGGCTGCTGTCAAAAGAGCCTGATTGTCGCTTTCGCTGCCTCCGCTTGTAAAAGTGATTTCAGAGGGCTGGGCGCCTAATGCCCGAGCCGCTGTTTCCCGTGCCAGTACAAGCGCCCGGGAGGCTTTCTGGCCCAGAGGGTGTATGCTGGAAGGATTGCCGTATTGTTCCGTTAAATAAGGCAGCATGGCATCCAGTGCCCTGGCACTTAATTTTGTCGTTGCTGCATTATCGGCATAAATCAACATGGATAAGACTCCTTTGAACAAAATATCACCTCATTATACATTAAAATAGTAGGAAATAAAACTACAGTGCTCTGTCCCGGATGGATGTTCATTATTGGCTGCGGCTCACCAGGCTGGAACAGGCAAAGTAAAATGTTTCTGCGAAGTGTTATATGAAGAACTATCAGAGCAGCTGATTTCACTGTCTTAATTCTCCTCTTGCATTCCTTTTCCTGTCATGGTACAATCTTAAGGCTGTATATATGAAGATATATACTTCTTCTGCTCTCATCGTAGAGAGACAAATCCAAAGGAGGAGGTGATTTCGTGAATAACTACGAAGTCATGTACATCGTTAAACCGGTAGAGGAGGACGCTTACGACGCTGTCGTAAAGAAGTTCGATGACCTGCTGGCTGCTAACGGCGCTACTATCGAAAAGACTGATAAGTGGGGCAAAAAACATCTGGCATATCCCATCCAGGACATCAATGATGGCCTGTATGTGTTGACCACGTTCTCTGCTGCTCCTGCCGCCGTTAAGGAACTTGACCGTGTGATGAGAATTACTGATGAAATTCTGCGTCATATGATCATTCGCAAAGGCGAATAAGGAGATTAAGGAGGTTTTGGTGTATGAATAGGATATTTTTGTTAGGCCGCCTCGTGCGGGATCCTGAAGTGCGGGTCACCCCAACGGAACGTACTGTCTGCACCTTTACTCTGGCTGTTGACCGTCCCTTCGTTTCGAAGACGACGGGTCAGCGTGAAGCGGATTTTATCAACATCGTTACATGGGGTAAAACCGCTGAATTATGTGGGAACAGCCTGACCAAGGGACAAAGAGCATTAGTAGAAGGTCGTCTGCAGATTCGTAATTACGACGGCAAGGATGGCAAGCGCCATTATGTGACGGAAGTCATTGCCGATCGGATGGAATTTATTGAACGGAAAGGCAGTTCTGCCGCTTCCGGAACTCCTGCACCGACGCGCACTCCTTCTCAAGGCACTCCTGCCGACTCCAATCAGGGCGGCATGGAAAGCTTTGGCTCTCCCGTAGGTTTTGACGAGGAAATCCCATTTTAACAAGGAGGGATATCGATGATCAACAAGCGTGAGAGAGGAAACAGAAGACCGAGAAGAAAGGTCTGCTCTTTCTGTGTGGATAAAGTCGATGAAATCGACTATAAGGATGTAGCTAAGCTTCGCAAGTTCATTACCGAACGCGGCAAGATTTTACCGCGTCGTATTTCCGGTACCTGTGCAAAGCATCAGCGTCAGCTGACCATTGCTATTAAACGTGCCAGAAACGTAGCTCTGCTGCCGTTTACGGCTGAATAAGACAGCTCAAGGAGGCTGCCGCATTTTTGCGGCAGCCTTTTTTGTATAGATAAAGGTTCCATAATAAATGTTGGGCTGTGAAATAATAAAAAGCACTTTTAGCTTTTGCCCTATGGCAAATAACCTCGTCTGCGACAGTGTGTTAAAGCTTTTGATTCAAGTGAAATATAAAATAAAACCTGAAATTTAGCAGTGAATCTAAATTTCAGGTTTTATTTTAAAAAGGCGCTTTTAGTCTTTTGCTTATGGCATTTAGCATTGGATTGGTACTATCTTCCGCTACTTCGTGGCCTCCTCCTTCCGACTGCGTGGAAGGAGGTCCAAAGGAATGGGGGCTGTGAAATAATGTTCCTTTAAAAACAACGAAAAGAGGCTGTGAAAAAATGATTTCTTTTTTTCACAGCCTCCATTTTTGCCTAAAAAAGGGATAATTTGACTTCTCACCGTGTTGGCATATGCCGGGCTGCGGCAGGCCTGGCAACCGGCCCGAACAATTTTACTGGCTACTTGTATCCAAATAGTGTAAAATATAAAGATGTATCAGTATCTATATCGACTGAAGGAGGAACAAAGGATTGTACAGACGCAGAACTTCCGCACTCGTTGAGTCAGGAATCCTGGCTGCCATTGCGGTGATCTTTACGTTCGTGGGCAACTATGTGCCGGTGCTTGACGTGATTGTCAGCGTCTTATGGCCCCTGCCCATCATTTTATGCGGGCGCAGAAATGGACTCATGTGGAGTATCCTGTGCCTTTTTGTGACCGGCTGCGTAGTCGCTGTCCTTATCAGCCCTCTTCAGGCGCTGACTCAGTGTGTCATTCTTGGCATCATTGGTCTGGTCATGGGGTACTGCATGCGGCGGCAGATGTCGCCCGTCAGCATTCTCTGGTGGGGCAGCGTCGGTGCGTTCGTTTCCTTTGTGCTCAGCTGCCTGGCGGCCTATTTTATCATGGATATCAACGTCATCGATACGTTCTATGAAACGATGAACGAATCCGCTGCTATTTCCCAGCAGGTGTATGAGATGCTGGGCATCAAAGGCGGGGCCGCACAGGAACAGATAGAACAGTTCCAGAAAATGATTGGGCTGATCCTGCCGGCCGGGATTTTGCTGAGTGCTCCGATTACAGCTTTTGTCAACTACTGGGCAGCGCGCCGCATTTTATCACGGCTGGGGGACTATTATCCCTGGTTCCCGGAGTTCTCGCTCTGGGTTTTGCCGCGCTGGGTGCTTGCCATCTACGGCATCGGTATGGTCATGGTCGTCTATTTCCGCGGCAATGATGCCAGTGTCTGGTTCAGGGCCGGGTATACCTTTTTCATGGTCGGCAATATGATGCTGCTGGTGCAGGGCTTGTCCGTCGTGAAATGGTATGTGATTTACCGGCATAAACCGCGTTTCTGGCTGATGGCGGCCGTACTCTTGAGTTTCTTCGTTCCGATTGCAGCACAGTTTATTGTCGTGCTCGGCGCGTTTGATATGGTGGGAGATACGCGCAAACTGCGCCATCTCCGGAAGGCGGACAAGCCATAAAAGCTTGGAATGCCGTTTCGTCCGGACTTCGGAGTGTCCGGCAGATTGTTTCAGGGCAGTCTGAAGAAACGGCTGAAGTAAAGGAGGGAGCTGCAGTCCGGTTCCAGCCGGAAATCGGAAGTTTCCGCTGCAGCGATTCTTGAAATGAAAGAAAAAGATCGATCTCACTTGTGGGGCACCTTTCGTGTCGTAATGGCTGTATTGGGCAGTATTTCTGCTGTCTATGGCCTTTACGCCAATCTTGCTCTCTGCACAGCGGCCGGTTTTGTCATTGTGCTTTTGGTGTACTATTTCAGCTCGCGCAGCAGCCAGCTGCGGGAAGCCTGGTTCAACCATGCCATGACAACGGTGGTACGCAATATCGAGAGAGCTAATAACTACGCGGTACAGCGCCTGCCTATCGGGATCGGGGTGTTTGACCGTGACGGACATCTGCAGTGGCGGAACCGGCTGTTTAATGAAATCCTGAGCGTGGATGCACCGCTGGGGGCCTCCTTTGAGAAAATCATGCCGGCTCCGGAAAACAATTTTGCCGCGCTGGGTGTTCGTGACGCGGATAAACAGCTCAAGGTAGGCGACCGGATTTACACGATGCTGGTGCGCCGCGTCAAGACACTGGAAGAACAGCAGGAAGATACGGGTGTCGTTATTTATCTTTATGATATTACGGATAAGGAACGGCAGCAGCGCCGCTATGAAGATGAACGCCCGGTGGTCGCCTTTGTTCAGTTCGATAACTATTCCGATGCTCAGAAAGGCCTGAACGAGAGTGAACGTGCCAATATGGTCGTAGCGGTTACCAAAGCAATCAGCGCCTGGGCAGAAGAAATTCACGGTTATTCCATTAAATATTCCGAAGATCTTTATCTTGTCGGAATCAATAAAAAGGGACTGATGGATACCATTAACCGCAAATTCCCTGTGCTTGATGAAGTTCGTAAAATCAAGATCAATTCCCGGACAACGCCGACCATCAGTATCGGGATTTCCTGCGGCGGCAAGACGCTGGCACAGATGAGTCAGAAGGCACAGTCCTGTCTGGACCTGGCTCTCGGCCGCGGCGGTGACCAGGCGGTTGTTGCCATGGGCGAAGAAGTGAGCTTCTATGGAGCCCGCGGCAGTGTCCAGGCAAAGAATACACGCGTGCGTGCCCGCATTGTGGCTCAGGCTATCCATGAGCTGATGACTAACGCGGACAAGGTCTTTATCATGGGCCATGTCAACGAAGACTACGACGCCATCGGCGCTGCCATCGGGGTAGCTAAAATGGCCCGTACGCTCGGCAAGGAATGCTACATCATTTCAAGCGGGCAGGGTACGGCAATGGCTAACCTTAAGGCTATGTCCAAAGGGGAAGATGACGGCAGTGAATACCTCAATATGGTGGTCGATGAAGATACAGCGCTCGAACAAAAGACACCGGGCAGTCTGCTCGTTCTGGTCGATCATCACCGTCCTATGCTGACGGCTGCTCCCAAGGTGCTGCATGCCATCAAACGGCGCATCATTATCGACCATCACCGCCGTGCCGAGGACGCCATTGAGGATGTCATGCTGCAGTACATGGAGCCTTCCACTTCTTCTACGAGTGAAATGGTGACCGAAATTCTGCAGTATTTTCAGAACCGTATGGAAGTTACTTCTTTTGAAGCCTCTGTGCTGTATGCGGGAATTCTGGTTGATACCAAGAACTTTGCCGTGCAGACAGGCGAAAGAACCTTTGAGGCGGCTGCTTTCCTGAGAAGAAACGGGGCTGATCCGCATGTGGTCTCCCAGCTCTTCAAAGAAGATGAAGTCTCTGTCGTACGGAGAGCGAAGATTATTACAGAAATGCAGAAACCGCTGCCCGGACTTGCCCTGTCCATCCATCATTGCTCTGTCAAAGATCGTGATGAATCGGTTATTGTGGCGCAGGCCGCTGATGAGCTCCTCACTATGAATGATGTCCATGTGAGTGCCGTCATCAGCGAAAATGAAGAGGGCGTCAGTATTTCTGCCCGTTCCGATGGCACTGTCAACGTACAGGTAATGATGGAAGAACTGGGCGGCGGAGGCCATCAGACTGTCGCCGGGGTCCAGATCAAAGGCGCCCACGCGCAGGATCTGGTTCCTAAAATTATAGAAATGGCTAAAGACCAAATGGAGAAGGAGGATAATAAAGATGAAAGTAATTCTGCTGCAGGACGTGAAGAAGTTGGGTAAGAAAGGTGATATTATTGAGACGGCTGAAGGGTATGGCCGCAATTACCTGATTCCGCGGGGAATGGCGGAAGAAGCTACGCTCCGCAATCTGAACCAGGCCAAGGCAGACCAGAAGGTGGCTGCGCACAGAAAGGCCCGCGCTCATGATGAGGCCGTGGTCCTGGCTTCCCAATTGGAAAAAGTTGTGCTGCACATGGAAGTTAAAGTCGGCAGTAACGGCAAACTCTTTGGTTCCATTGCTTCCAAAGACGTTGCCGATGCGCTTGTTGCCCAGACGGGAATGGAAGGCGTAGACCGCCGCAAAATCGAAATCCCGGCCGTTATCAAGAGCCCGGGTGAATATACCGCTACGGCCAAACTGCTGCCGGAAGTGACGGCTAAGTTTAAGGTTGTAGTCGAAGCAAAAGAGTAAAAGAAAATGGAAGACAGAATTCCTCCTCAAAATATAGAGGCAGAACAGAGCGTACTGGGCGCCATGCTCATCAGCCGTGATGCCATCGATAAAGTCAGTGAAATTCTGACGGCAGATGATTTTTACCGGAATGATGACCGCATTCTTTTTTCGGTGATCATGGATTTGCATGAGCATAATAAGGCTGTCGATATCATTACGGTCACAGAGGCTCTGCGGCAGCAGGGAAAGCTTGACGAGGTAGGTGGCACAAGTACCATTACTGCGCTCAGCAATGCTGTCCCGACCGCGGCCAATGTGGTTTATCATGCCAAGATTGTCGAGGAAAAATCTTTGCGCCGGCAGCTCATCAAGGCCGGTACAGAGGTCGTCGCCAGCGGCTATGAAGAGGAAGAGGATATAGGCCAGACCATTGACCTGGCCGAACAGAAAATCCTTTCTGTAGCCAATAAAAAACATACCGGCAATGCGACGAAAATCAAAGACATCGTCAAAGAGGCCATGAACCGCATCGAGGAGCTGTATGATTCCAAGGATGCGTTTACGGGCCTGCCCACGGGCTTTGCCGATTTTGATAAAATGACGAGCGGTCTGCAGCCGTCGGACCTTATCATCGTGGCGGCTCGTCCGAGTATGGGTAAATCTTCCCTGGTGCTGAACATCGCCGAGCACGTGGCACTGAAAGGACATAAATCAGTGGCGTTCTTCTCACTGGAAATGAGTAAGGAGCAGCTCGTACAGCGCCTTTTGTGCAGTCAGGCAGGGATTGACGCCTCCCGGCTGCGTATCGGTCAGCTCAAGGACGAAGAGTGGCCGAAACTGGTAGAGGCTGCCGACCGGCTGAGTGATGCCAAAATCATGCTGGATGATACACCCGGCATGACGGCCCTTGAAATGCGCTCCCGGGCCCGCCGCTGGAAAAATGAAAACGGTCTCGACTTGATCATTGTCGACTATCTGCAGCTGATGCAGGGATCCTCCCGCCGGCCCAGTGATAACCGGCAGCAGGAAATGAGTGAAATTTCCCGTTCCCTCAAGGGACTTGCCCGTGAATTAAATGTTCCGGTGATTGCACTGTCCCAGCTGAGCCGCAGCGTCGAATCCCGTACGAGCAAGCGGCCGATGCTGAGTGACCTGCGTGAATCCGGGGCCCTCGAGCAGGATGCCGATATCGTTGCCTTTATTTATCGCGAGGATTACTACAATCCGGATACGGAAAACAAGAATATTGCCGAATTAATTATTGCCAAGCACCGTAACGGACCGGTCGGCACGGTTCAGTTGTTCTTCCAGAAGGACATTACGCGGTTCTACGATCTTACGCCGGACCACATGGTCGGCGTAGGAGAAGGATGAGAGCTTTAAAGAGGAGACGTGAAAAAAATGCACCTGCCTCTCCCTGGTGCTCGGCTGGCCTCGCACGCATTTCGAGGCAGAGCTCTTTTCAGGGAAACTTTTTCTGCTCGGCGCAGAAATATGGGCGCATCTACTGTGTCAGGCTGACTTAGGAACCACTCGATATACTATTTTTGTATTATCTCGGGTTCCTAAGTCAGCCTTCCTTGTATCTGCGCCCATCTTCTGTGCCGCTCATAAAAAGAAAATAAAAACAGGTCTATAATGGGGTGAAGTGTAATGAAGGCCGTTTTTAGCATTGGTATTTAGCCTCACCTTCTGAATTTTGGTAAGTCCTTTGACTGGAGAATGAGGCAAAATAAAAAATATTTTTGGACCGAATTTAAGAATATACTTTTGTAATTTCAAAACAAAATTTTGAGCGATTTTATTTCTGCCGGCTATGCTGCCCCTGTTGCATTACTCTCACTAATCTCGGTTTGTCATTTCTAATCACGAAGAATACGACCTTTTCACCATGTGATTGTTCACTTTTTATTCCCTTTATTTTTTATTTTTCGTTAGAAAAATTTAATGAAACCATATTTTTAAGAAATTTATGGAACAAAATCTATATTCGATTGATACTCGTTCGGAAAAATGGTACAATGACAATGCGGCGGGAACGGCGCGTTCTCGTGTCATGCCATTTTTTAAGTTTTTCGAGTCATTGTAAGGAGGAAGTATTGTGATTCCACGTTATACAAGTAAAGAAATGGGTTCTATCTGGACGGAAGAAAACGAAGACCGCAATATTGTCAAAGTTGAAATTACGGCCTGCGAAGCCATGAACAAACTGGGTATTGTTCCGGATGATGCTCTGCATGACATCCAAACCAAGGCCGATTTTGATCTTGATCGTGTCCATGAAATCGAAAAAACAACCAACCATGATATCATTTCTCTGCTTACCGCTGTGGCTGAACATGTCGGCGATGCTTCCAAGTATATCCATAAAGGCCTGACTTCCAACGACGTCAAGGATACGGCCATGGGTCTCATGATGAAACATTCTGCAGAAATCCTGATTCGTGAAGAAAAGGAATTGCATGAAATCCTGAAAACCCAGGCTCAAAAGTACCGCCATACGCTGTGCGTCGGCCGTACTCACGGTATTCATGCTGAACCGATGACCTTCGGCCTGAAGTTCCTGCTGTGGATGTCTGAAACCGAACGCAACATTGAACGTCTGGAACTGGCCAAGAAGTATGTTTCTGTTGGTAAATTGAGCGGTGCCATCGGCACGTATTCCAACGTCGACCCGTTCGTGGAACAATATGTCTGCAAGAAACTGGGTCTGGAGCCTGTGCGCATTGCTAACCAGGTTGTCCAGAGAGACCGCCATGCTTTCTATCTGGCTACCATTGCCGTGTGCGGTGCTTCTTTGGAAAAGATGGCTATGGAAATCCGTCATCTGCAGCGTACCGAAGTCCGCGAAGCCGAAGAATACTTTGCTCCCGGCCAGAAAGGCTCTTCCGCAATGCCGCATAAGCGTAACCCGATTACCTGCGAAAAGATCTGCGGACTGGCCCGCGTACTCCGCGGCAATGCCGAAGCTGCCATCGAAAACGTTGCTCTGTGGCATGAACGTGATATTTCCCATTCTTCCGTAGAACGTATCATTCTGCCGGATTCCACTATCCTGCTTGATCATATGCTGCGCAAGATGAAGGATATCCTGGGTAAGCTCCTTGTTTATCCAGATGCAATGATGAGAGACCTGAATCTCACGGGCGGCCTGATTTACAGCCAGAACCTCCTGATTGCTCTCGTCAGCAAGGGAGTGCTGCGTGAAGATGCCTACAAGTGGGTACAGCGCAATGCTATGGCCCGCTGGATGAAGGGTGCCGACTTCAAGACGAACGTAGAAGCCGATCCGGATATTGATAAGCATCTGACCAAGGAAGAAATCGAAGCCTGCTTCGAACCGAAACATATGCTGAAACATGTAGACGAAATTTATGCACGCTTTGGAATGTAATTTATACGCTGGAAGGAGATTGCTATGTCATCTATCGTTGTAATCGGTTCCCAATGGGGGGACGAAGGCAAGGGCAAGATTGTAGATTATCTGGCTCAAAAAGCAGATGTAGTCGCCCGTTATTCCGGTGGCTCCAATGCAGGCCATACCGTTGTAGTAAACGATGTAACCTACAAGCTGAGACTGCTGCCGAGCGGTATTCTCTATAAAGATAAACTTTGTATCCTGGGCAATGGTGTCGTCATTAATCCCCGCGTCGTGCTGGAAGAAATTGCCGGTATGAAGGCAAAGGGCGTAGACACTAACCATCTGCTCATCAGTGACCGTGCCCATGTGGTATTCCCGTATCATGAACTGCAGGATGAACTGCAGGAACGGGCTCTGGGTGACAAGAAGATCGGGACGACCAAGGGTGGTATCGGTCCCTGCTACATGGATAAATACGCACGCACGGGTATCCGCGTCTGCGACCTGATGAATAAAGATGTACTGGCCGATAAGCTGAAGCACAATCTTGATGCCAAAAATAAACTCTTTACCAAGTATTACGGTGCTGAGCCACTGGAATATGAACCGATGCTGAAACAGTATCTGGAATATGCTGAAGAACTTCGTCCGTATGTGACCGATACGAGTGTGGCTCTCGGCAAGGCCTTTGACGCCGGCAAGAACGTGCTCTTTGAAGGCGCCCAGGCTACATTCCTTGATATTGACTATGGTACCTTCCCGTACGTAACGAGCTCCAACCCGACGGCCGGCAACGCGGCTACGGGCAGCGGCGTTGGCCCTCGCTTCATCGATCATGTTGTCGGTGTCGTCAAGGCTTATACGACCCGTGTCGGCGAAGGCCCCTTCGTCTGCGAACTCTTTGATACGGACGGCCCCGGCACGTACCTGCGTGAAACCGGTCATGAATATGGTACGGTTACAGGCAGACCCCGCCGCTGCGGCTGGCTGGATGCTTTCATGGTAAAGTATGCAGCTCGTATCAACAGCATGGATTCTCTTGCCATTACCCGTCTGGATATCCTGGATGGCCTTGATGAAATCAAGATGTGCACGGGCTGGGAAATTGATGGCAAACCTATCGATTATATTCCGGCCGATCTGACTATCCTGGCTAAGGCAAAACCGGTTTATGAAACCTTCAAGGGCTGGAAATGCGATATTTCCGGCATCCGTTCCTTTGACGCTCTGCCAAAGGAAGCTCAGGTTTATCTGAACCGTCTGAGCGAAGTAGTCGGCGTTGAAATCGGCATCGTGTCCGTAGGCCCGAACCGTGACCAGACCTTTGCACTGAAGAAATTCTTTGATTAAGTAGTATTGAAAAGGGACTGTGAAACAGCGAATGCTCGTTGTTTCGCAGTCTTTTTTTTCACAAGCCGCTTTCCAGCGTATAATAAAGTTATAAAGAAAAATAGCAGGCAGCTATAAAAAACAGATTTGATTCACAGTTCGGCTATGGCAAATGGAAAGGAGTTTTCACATGGATATCAATGGAAAGCATATTCTGGACCGGATTCATAAACTGGGCAGCGTAGGCATCGGCGCTGATGGCCGCCGGACAAGACTGGCTGCTTCGGACACTAATAAGGAAGGCCGTGACCTCGTGGTCAGCTGGATGAAAGATGCCGGGCTGCGAGTGGTCGTCGATTACATCGGCAACATCTTTGGCATCTGGGAAACGGAAGCCAATAAGAATGAAGCTCCGATTATGACAGGTTCTCATATAGATACAGTCATCAATGCCGGTCAGTATGACGGCTGCCTCGGCGTCATTTCCGGAATTGAAGTTGTCAAAACGCTGAAGGATGCCGGTCTTACGCCGAAACGGCCGCTCATTGTCGGTGTCTTTACCAATGAAGAAGGCGTACGGTATTCTCCCGATATGATGGGCTCCCTCGTCTACGCCGGCGGTCTTGATCTGAAGCAGGCACTGGTCAGTATCGGTACGGACGGTACGATTCTCGGCGACGAATTAAAGCGCATCGGTTATGCCGGTACGGTGGAACCGGGCTTTGTGACGCCAAAAGCGTTTGTGGAACTGCACATTGAACAGGGACCGATTATGGATGCCGAAGGTATCAGCATCGGTGCCGTAGAAAATTTGCAGGGCATCCATTGGCAGCGGATTACCATTGAAGGTGCTGCCAACCACGCCGGGACGACGCCGACCCGGATGCGCAGAGATGCGGGCCTTGCGGCCGCTAAAGTGAACGTATTTGCTCGTCAGCTCGTTGAAAAATCCGGTGGGGTTGCTACGGTCGGAACCATTGTTTTTGAACCGAATGCTGTCAACGTTATTCCTTCTAAGGCTGTCTTTACTCTTGATTTGCGGAATCCGGATAAAGTTAAACTCGACGGTGATGATGCAGATGTAGGTGAATATTTGAAAACACTTGAAAAAACGGATGGCGTCAAGATTACTTCCGAGCATATGACCTGTTTTGATCCGGTACCGTTTGATGACGGCATCTGCAGACTGATTGAAAAATCCGCCAGGGCCCGCGGTCTGTCGGTAAGACGGATGGTCAGCGGCGCCGGTCAGGATGCCCAGATGCTGGCGCGTATCTGCCCGACCGCCATGATTTTCGTACCGAGCGTGAATGGTATCAGTCATAATCCGAAGGAATTCAGCCGCGATGAAGATGTGCAAAACGGCGCTAATGTACTGCTTGATGTACTGACTGAATTGTCCGGCGCAAAATAATAAAGCAGGGCGAGGGCCTTTGAATCGTCACGAGATGTTTTATTTTTAGCGCGAGGAGGCAGTACTGCTGAGTTGAAAAGAGGAGGCTGTGAAAAAAATAAAAAGGCGCTTTTAGCTTTTGGCCTATGGCATATAGTCTCGTCTGCGACAGCGTGTTAAAGCTTTTGATTCAAGTGAAATATGATATAAAACCTGAAATTTAGCAGTTAATCTAAATTTCAGGTTTTATTTTTAAAAGGCGCTTTTAGCCTTTTACTTATGGCATTTAGCATTGATTGGTATTATCTTCCGCCACTTTGTGGCCTCCTCCTTCCGACTGCGTGGAAGGAGGTCCCAAAGGAATATCCAACCTGACGGTTTGGTTTAATGAAAGGTCATTTTTCTTCCACGGGCGGGATGCGGACGGCGGGCTGCGGGAAGCGTGAAAAAGGGGCTGTCGCATTTTGCGACGGCCCCTTTTGTATCAAAAACAAGGTAAAAGCAAGGCGCGGCCTCATTGAATGAGACCGCGCCTTGGTGTAGAATTTAAATATGCCAAAAAACAAACCTACACAAAAGGATTATACAAAAATTGGCAGTTCTTATCAACTTTTTCTTCCTCTAAATTTTGAAGTACAAATCCCTAATGACGATCCTGTTCGCTTGGTGCGTGCCATGGTAGAAGGGATGGATGTAAAGGCATTGTATGACACGTATTCTCATGTCGAGAATAAATTAACGTCACCAATTCAGCTGCTGGAGATCGTCATTTATGCATGTATGGAAGGAATTCGTGGTTCGCGTAAGATAGAGCAATCCTGTAAAAGAGACACTCATTTCATGTTCCTCTTAGATGGGAAAAAAGCTCCGGATAATGCAACCATTGCAAGATTTTGTTCCCTCCATCTAAAACCATGTATCAAGGAGCTCATGATTCAGATGGATAAATGGCTGCTGGCTCGCGGTTTCATCACGCTGGATAGCCTGTTCATCGATGGGACAAAAATTGAATCTGTGGCAAACAAATACAAATTTGTTTGGAAAAACAGAGTCTTAGGCAGCCAGAACAAACTCATAGAGAAACTGGAGCAACTGGTTCCCGAAATCGAGGAACGTTTCGGAATCAAGGTCTGTTACGGAAACACTTTCCACATCCGTCATTTAAAGAAGCTCCTAAAAAAACTGCTTGTCATAAAGCGGGCTGAAGGGATCGAGTTTGTTCACGGATGTGGGAAAAGAAAGACCATTCTACAGAAGTACTATGAGATTTTAGCTAACTATCTCAAACGGCTTAAGGTGTATACGAAGCAGCTTCACATCTGTGGGGAACGGAACAGCTTTGCCAAAACAGACCCGGATGCTACCTTTATGAGGATGAAAGAAGACGCCATGCTTAATGGCGCCTTAAAGCCGGGATACAATGTCCAATATGCCAACAATTCCGGTTTTACCTTGTTTGCAGATGTGAGTGCACATCCAACAGATATGCGGACACTCATTCCTTTTCTTGAAGGATTTGAAGCCCACTTCGGTCAGAAATTTGCAAACATTGTAGCCGATGCAGGCTATGAAAGCGAAGAGAACTTGGTCTGGCTGAAGAAGAATCAGTATACTTCATATATCAAGCCTAACAATTATGAAAGAAGCAAGAGGAAAAAGTATAAGAACGACATCGGCAAAGCAGAAAACATGACATATTTGCCTGATCAAGACATGTATATCTGTAAAGGTAGGAGACTGCTGAAAGTCAGTAAAGTAACCCAGGTAAAGAACCGGTCAGGATATGTGTCAGAGAAAACATATTACGAATGTAAGGACTGCAGCGGTTGTCCCTACAAGGAACAGTGCATCCATGGGAACAATTGCAGGACACCCATGGAGAAAAGAAACAAGAAATTAGTGGTCTCGAAGAATTTTGCTGCATTGAGGGCAGAATCCCTGAAGAACATTACTTCCGAATATGGTAAGGAACTGAGGATGAACCGCAGTATACAGGCAGAAGGAGCCTTTGCGGATCTCAAGGATTCATTAAACGTCAGAAGACTAGAAACCCGAGGCAAAGGAAATGCCCTGGTAACAGTGGGAATATGTGCCATGGCACGGAATGTCCTGAAGGTCCATCACAAAGTTCAAGACGGCAAAGAGGATTTGCACTTATATCCGCTGAAAAAAGAGGCCTAAAAGATACAAAAAGAGCGCACGAAAAAAAGCAACTTAGAGTTGCTTAATTTCGTGCGCCCTTTTTTCATCTCAAAACATATTCAACTAAAAAGTAAGGCAATTTGGGGTCTTTAGCAAGTTATTTCAGGGATTAAAAATCGGTCACTTGCGACAGCCCCTTCTCATTATTTCGTCAGCTGTGCTTTGGAGAGAACCTCTTCTACCGGGCCTTCTGCTTTGGCTGCATCTTCTTGATGGATGACGACTCCCTGATGGATGCGTGCGTCAGGCTGCAGGGCTTTGATGTCACTGATCGTATCACCAAAACCGCTGCCGCCGGAGGAAGCAAAGGCGTAGATATCTTTGCCGGAAAAATTATTTTCCTTGAGGAAAGCGGTGACGGCAGGTGCCATCTTATACCACCAGATGGGGTAGACGATGATAATGGTATCATAGTCACCGGCAGCTACTTTTCCGTTTTGAAGCTCCGGCACCACGCCTTTTGGAATATCGTCCCGGGCTTCTTCGACGACTTTGTCATAATCGGGGGAATAGGCCGTTTTTGTCTTGAGTGCAAGCAGGTCAGCACCCGTCTTTTTGACGATGGCGTCAGCAATCAGGGCATTGTTGCCGACGAGAGTGTCACCCGTTTTGGTAAGGCTGGCACTTGTGACCGCATCATAGCGCGTAGAAGTTACATGTGCGGCATCCGTATTATCAGCGTAGGAAAAATAGGCGACCAGAATCTTTTTGGGATTGCCGTCTTTGCTTTTGACGATGTTCGTACTCGTCGTGCGGATTTTGGCAGCCGAAGCTGTCTTTTCTTCAGCTGCTGCACTTCCGGATGATGCTTGTTTGCTGGTGCAGCCGGCAAACAGCATACTTCCGATAAGGAGAGAAACTAAGAGGGACGCAGCTTTAAATCCGATATGTTTCATAAGATAACCTTCTTTCTTGACAGGATACTTCAGTTATTTTTCTCTTGCTGAATCCATTATAAGAAATCAGAGGGAAAATATGAAATACTTTATGATTCTGATTTATAATGCTTAAAAGGCATTTTGAAAACAGGAATATCATATTGCATTCATCTGCCTGGTGATGTCAAAAGGAAGCTTTTAGCATCAGAAAATATCATAATTATGCTTCATAAGAATGAAAAAAATAAGGGAAAAACTATTATAATAGAGGTATGCTATGCTTTACATTTCTAAATAGTAGTGAGAGCGAGAGAATATGAAACATATTTTGATTAAAATTTTACTTCTGGTAATGATTTTGCTGGCTGCTGCGGCAGCTTTTTCTTATTGGTTCGTGCATACACCCCGGTTTGGATATGCACCGTCGGGAAAACGACTGGAGCGGATTAAAGCTTCACCCCATTATCAGGATGGAGCTTTTGTCGATCTTGAACCTGTCACAGTGATGGTGGAGGAGAAGGATAAGGATAAGCCGAAGCAGGGATTTTTGTTGGCAACGCTTTCTTCAATGTATCAGTTTATCCTGGGAGATAACAGAGCTCTTTTTCCGGACCGGCCGCTGCCGTCCGTTAAAACTGACCTGAAGCACCTTGACCCGGAGGCCAATGTCGTGGTTTGGATGGGGCACTCCTCTTTCTATTTGCAGCTTGACGGGCAGCATATCCTTGTAGACCCTGTCTTCAGCGGATACTGTTCCCCGCTGCCACTGAGAAACTTCAGGGCCTATCCGGGAACCGATATCTACCACGCAGAGGATATGCCGGATCGTATCGATGTCATGGTCATTTCCCATAATCACTGGGACCACCTGGACTATGATACCCAAATGGCACTCAGGAAAAGGGTACGGCATGTGGTAACACCGTTGGGAATCGGCGAAGATTTCGAACGGTGGGGATTTGATCCTCAGCGGATTCATGAAGCCGATTGGTACGAATCTGTAGCGATTGCACCGAATCTTACTGTCCATGTACTGCCGAGCCAGCATTTTTCCGGGCGTTTTATGGACCGCAACCAGACGGAGTGGGGCGGTTTTGCTTTTGTAACGGACAAGCATAAGGTCTATTACAGCGGAGATGGCGGCTACGGAAAGCATTTTAAGGAAATCGGACGCCGTTTTGGAGGTTTTGACCTCGCCATTTTGGAAAATGGACAATTCAACGAGCGCTGGGCAAAAATTCACATGATGCCGAAAGAAACAGCACAGGCCGGCGTGGATGTAAAAGCAAAGGCTATTATGCCCGTTCATAACAGCAAATTTACGCTCTCACGCCATGCCTGGGATACGCCGCTAAAGGAACTCTCAAAGGCAGTCGTGGGTAAACCTTACCGCTTCCTGACACCTGAAATCGGGGAAGTCCTTAATCTCGATGATACGACGCAGGTATTTTCCCATTGGTGGGAAAAAGTATAAAAAGGACGGTCCTGAAGTGCAGGACTTTGCATGTATAATTGAAAACTTATAAGTCTCAGCCGTAATCTAAAGCGCTTTTTATCCCGGCGGGACTATGGTAAAATGATAAAAACAAAGCCGAAAAGACAAAAATTGTTTTTTCGGCTCGTTCTGTATAGAGAATGCAAGAAATCGGGTGAAGGCATGGCACGGTATACAGATATGCTCCATGGCTCCCTGTGGGATAAAATCATTTTGTTTGCCATCCCGCTGGGACTAACCAGTATGTGTGAAAACCTGTTTAATTCCGCTGATGTTGCTATCTTAGGGCACTACGTGAATGATACGGCTATGGCGGCTGCCGGCAGCACGGTATCCGGCATCAGTCTTTTGGTTACGTGGTTCATTAACTTGTCCATCGGTGTCAATGTAACCGTTGCCAACCACCTGGGGGCCGGAGATAAAGAGGCAGCCTCCCGTGCTGCCCATACAGGTATTCTTTTTTCGCTGCTTTTCGGCCTTTTTATGACTGTCGCTGCCCGCCTTACCATTGTGCCGCTGCTGAATATGCTGTCTGTGCCGGAAGCTGTCATGGCGGAAGCAGGGGATTATTTTGGCATTTATCTGCTGTCTTTACCCTTTATCAGTTTGTACAACTTTGAAGCAGCTATTTTCCGCAGCCGCGGGGATACCAGGACACCTTTTGTGAGCCTTGCTATTTGCAGCGTCCTGAATATTCTGCTCGATTTACTGGCAGTCAATCTGTTTCATCTCGGTATTTCCGCTGTTGCGGCAGCTACTGTTTTTGCTTATTTCCTGAATGCGGTTTTGCTCCTGTGTGCCATGATGAAGGGCTCGGATGAAATGGCACTTCGATTCCGCCGGCTGCGCTTTGACAAGAAGGAACTGGCGGAAATCCTGCGTATCGGTGCGCCTGCGGGCCTGCAGGGATCGGTTTTCTGCCTGGCCAACGTCGTCATCCAGTCCGGAATCAACAGCCTGGGACCGGCCGTAATGGCCGCGTCGTCGGCCGCCTTTATTCCGGAAATCCTGCTCTATACCATCATGAACGCTTTCGGACAAGCGGCTACGACCTTTATCGGGCAGAATCGCGGTGCCGGCAACCTGCAGCGCTGTCGTGACGTTTTTCGCTGGTGCATGCTGCTGGACTGCGTTTTCCCCATTTCCGTATCTGCTTTGCTCTGTTGGCAGGCACCCTGGCTGATGACTTTCTTTACGTCAGATGCTGAGGTTATCCATTACGGTGTGCAGCGTTACTATTACGTCATTTCCGTAGAAGTGATCGATGCCATTATCGAGGTCATCTGCGGAGCCTTGAGAGGATACGGCAACTCTCTGCCGCCGGCACTTATTTCTGTGTTCGCTATCTGTGGTGTGCGCGTCCTGTGGTGTAAGACTGCTTTTGTCGCCATGCCGTATTTCCATATCGTCCTTCTGGCATATCCTATCAGCTGGGTTGTTTGTGCCGTGATTCTGGGGCTGTACTATCATTGGTTCATGAAACGTGTCGCATTTTAGAAGACTATAAGACAGGCAGTGAAAAATAAGAAGGCGCATTTGGCATTTAGCGTATGGCATTTAGCCTAGTAAAGTGGATAGTGAGTAGTGGCTAGTACTGCGGTGCGGGCAGCTACCTTGGCGGATTCTTAAAGAAGAATAGAGATGGCACTAAGCAAAGGAGTCTTCGGCGAGTGGTCCATCACCCACCACAAGCGGGGCCCCTCTTATCCTGCTTTCCTCCCCCGCAAAGCGGGCCCCTCCTTCCGAACGGACGAAAAAGAAGCTATCCTCCACCGCTATTGTCAGCGCTTCCTGCTGTCAGCGCTGATTGCGGTCCCCCCTCCTTTCGAAGCCGTAAAGCGGCTTGAAAGGAGGCCCTAGAGGAATTCCAAACCTTACGGTTTGGCTTAACTTGGGCGGCGTCGAAGAGGGTCTCCTTGGTCATTTCCTTCCACGGGCGGGCTGTAGAAAGCGTGAAAAAGGGGCTGTGAAATAATGCTTGCGTACTATTTCACAGTCCCTTTTTTATCAATGCGTCTTTATTTCTTCTTCCGGTACGACTTCAATTTCAAAAATGTTGATGACATCCGCATCAGGGCAGGCGACCCGGACGCGGTTATTTTTCATGCCGGGGAGCGTCCCGCCATAGCGGAGAATGTCGATGTAGGGAAACAGAACGTGCTGTGCCATGGGGCAGAGTCTGCCGCGGTCATGGTCAAAATCGAATTCCGTGCCGATAACATGGCCGTGATGGCAGGGCATCTCGCCTTTTTTATCGACGACGCGAATCAGGATTCTTGGTCTTTTCATAGGCGTCACACCATTTCTTCAGGATGAAAGACTTTATCAAATTCTTCTTCCGTCATGAATTTCAGCTTTAACGTAGCTTCCTTCAGGGAGATATTTTCATCGAAAGCCAGTTTTGCAACTTTGGCTGCGTTTTCATATCCGATAGAAGGGCTGAGTGCTGTCACGAGCATCAGGGAGCGGTGGAGATTGCTGCTCATTTTTTCCTTGTTCGCCTTGATGCCGACAACGCAGTGAATCGTGAAGGAATGCATGACATCGCCCAGCAGGCGGACGGACTGCAGGAAGTTATAAATCGTGACGGGCAGGAATACGTTCAGCTGGAAATTGCCCTGGGAACCGGCAAAGCCTATCGCTGCATCGTTCCCCATGACCTGTACGGCAACCATGGTGACGGCCTCACATTGGGTGGGGTTCACTTTGCCCGGCATGATGGAAGATCCCGGTTCATTGGCGGGAATTGTGATTTCACCGAGACCGTCGCGGGGACCGCTGGCCAGCCAGCGCACATCATTGGCAATTTTCATTAAATTGGCGGCGAGCGCCTTGAGAGCCCCGTGGGCAAAGACGATGTCATCCAGACTGGTCAGCGCATGGAATTTGTTGGACGCTGTTTTAAATTTATACCCTGTATTCTTTGCCACATAGGAAGCGACAAGTTTGTCGAATCCTTTCGGCGCGTTGAGGCCGGTGCCGACAGCAGTGCCGCCGAGTGCCAGTTCCAGAAGGCCTTTTTCGGCAGCCCGGATTTCTTCACGGCTGCGTTCCAACATCGTGCGCCAGCCGGAAATTTCCTGGGAGAAAGCGATAGGAACGGCGTCCTGCAGGTGTGTGCGGCCGGTCGTGACGATGCCCTTGTTGGCTTTTTCCAGTTTATGGAAGGCATCAATCAGCTCTTTTAAAGATGGCATCAGATGCTCTTCCAGGGCGCGGATGCCTGCAATGTGCATGGCCGTCGGGAACGTATCATTGGAACTTTGGGACATATTGACGTGGTCGTTCGGGTGCAGCAGCGCTTTGCCGGCAATCTCGTTGCCCCGATGGGCAATGACTTCATTGACGTTCATGTTGCTCTGTGTGCCGCTCCCTGTCTGCCAGACGGCAAGTGGGAAATTGCCGTCTAATTTACCGGCAAGAATCTCGTCACAGACTTTGCAGATGATCTTACAGCGGTCTGCATCTAGTTTCTTTAACTTATTATTTGCTTGTGCGGCCGATTTTTTTAAATAAGCAAATGCTTCAATGATTTCATGAGGCATTTTTTCCGTCCCGATACGGAAATTCTGATAGCTGCGCTGTGTCTGGGCTCCCCAGTACCGATCGGCGGGAACCATGACTTCGCCCATGGAATCATGTTCTTTCCGCAGGGCTTGTTTCGGAGTCACCTTTTTATTTTGGCTCATGGTTATCAGCCTCCTTATACTTTATCTTAGTCATTGTACCATATCTGCACATTATGCTGGAATTTTTTGACTGAAGAGGAGCCTTTCCGATGAGAAAAGAGCATTTTTTTACCGAAAGTAACAAAATTTCACGTTTATGTAAATAAAGAACAGCCTCAGTGAAAGAGAATGGAAAACGACTCTTTTATTGAGGCTGATTTTTTAATTTTTAACTATTTAAGGGGAGCGAGGCGTTTCCGGAAGAGCGGGAAAGCAAGAATAAAGGTGATGATTTCGGCTACGGTCTGGCTTACAATCAGCCCCTGCGAGCCAAAGTAAGAGGCCAGGAGATGCATAAGGGGGATATAGATAATGGCTTGGCGCAGGGATGCAACCAGAAAAGTGGCCTTGCCGTCTCCCAATGCCTGGAGGGAAAAGGTGATGTGCATGTTAAGAATGGCGAAGGGAGAAGCGAGACAGCGAAAGCGGAGAAAGAATATCCCCGTGGCAAGTGTCGCCATGGCCAGGGTATCGTCCGGGCGCGCGGCGATGAAGAACCGGATGATGAAAGGTGCTGCCAGTTCATAGAGGATAACGCAGCAAATTGCAAAAAGCAGGCCGACGCGGCGTGCGGTCCGGATGAAAGAATGCATGCGGGCCCATTTTTGAGAACCGTATTGGTACGCCACCAGAGGAAGCATGCCCTGACAAATGCCAAGTCCTGTGTTGATAGGAATCCGTTCGGCTTTCAAAACGATGCCCAGGGCGGCGAGTTGCGTGTCACCGAATCCCGCCATGAGGTGATTCAAAGAGAGGTTTGCTGCATCCACCAGGAAGTTTGACATGGCTGACGGCAGCCCGACGTAAAAAACGGAAACGATGTCTTCACGGCTGGGAAGTCCTTGAGAGAGATTGTAGGATAGCACACTTTTCGAAGCGAGCCGGTAAAGCGCTTCCACAAAATAAAGCATGGAAATACAGTTGGATAGGAGCGTTGCAAGGGCTGCTCCGGTGACTTCCATACCGGGCGGCAGGAGAACAAACATGAACAAGGGGTCGAGAAGAATATTGAGAATAGCGCCGAGACTGAGTCCCAGACTAGCCTTTTTGGCAAAGCCGACGCTCCGCAGCAGGTGAGCCAGGGTTCCTGAAAAAACCGCGGGAATCGCCCCGACGATGACGACCCAGAAAAGATAGTTCTCTGTGTAGGCATACGTGTCCGGAGAAGTCCCTAAAAGACGCAGAACAGGATCCCGCCATGCATAGAGACACAGGGAAAACAGCAGAGACGTGACCAAAGAGGCACAAATGGAAAAAGCACTGATTTTCCGGGCATTTTCTTCTTCTCCTTTGCCAAGGAGTCTTGCTATAAGACTTCCGCCGCCTATACCGTAAAGATTTGACAGGGCGATGGTAATGGAAAAGACAGGAAAAATAAGGGAAACTGCGGCAATCATGAATGGATTGCCCGTCCGGCCTACAAAAAATGCATCGGCAAGGTTGTAGGCAAGCGTAATAAGCTGGCTGATGATGGTCGGAATGGCCATCGTGGCGAGCGCTTTAGGAACTGGCATGTCTTCAAAAAGCTGCCGGTTCGTTTTTTCTGAAGCATCCATAAATAAAGCACCCTCCCTCGTTTGAGATGGCTCAATTATACCACAGGGGGGCATTTTCGCGGCCGTTGAAAAAATAAAAAAGCGCTTTTGGCTTTTGAACTATGACATTTAGCAATGGATTGGTACTATCTTCCGCCACTTGGTGGCCCTCCTTACGAATGCGTGGAAGGAGGTCCCAAAGGAATACCCAACCTGACGGTTTGGTTTAATGAAAAGTCATTTTTCTTCCATGGGCGACCCGCGGCCAGCGACCTGCGACCAGCGTAAAAGGGGCTGTGAAATAATGCACACGCATATTTCACAGCCCCTTTATAGAGGAATTAGTTAGATAGTTTTTTTAGCGATTTTTTCTTTATTTACATGGAAAACCATGCAGTACAGAGTCGGCAAAAATACCAGCGTCAAAGCCGTGGCACCGGTCAGGCCGCAGGCCATCGCAATGGCCATAGCGTTCCAGAATGGATTCGTGAACATTGGCACAAGCCCGAAAATGGTCGTGAGTGCAGCCAGCATAATCGGGCGGAAACGCACGATAGAGGCTTCTACGACGGCTGTATAATCGTCCATGCCCTGCTCCCGGTGCAGGTCAATCTGCTGAATGATAACCATGGAGTTGCGGATGACCGTACCAATGAGGGCAAGTGACCCTACTTCCGCCATGACGCCCATAGGAGCATCAAAGAGCAGGAGGCCGATGGCAATACCCGTGATGCACAGCGGAGCCGTGCAGAGAATGACGAACAATTTGCGGACGTCTTTCATTTCGAGCATCAGGAGGACCAGCATGGCAATGAGCATGCCGGGAACAGGCCCCATCAGATAGCGGGTTGCCTTCTGGCTGCTTTCGAGAGGACCGTCGATTTCGATGGAGACTCCCGGTGGGAGGCTGTTACGCAGATCCTTCATATCCTTCCAGAGCTGGGCAGCTACGTCGTTTCCCGTCACGCCTTCTCCGACGTTGGCACTGACTGTGATAGTCGGCTGCAGGTTGCGGCGCCAGATCATATTGTTTTCCATGATGGGCGTAATGCGGGCGACCTGTGAAAGGGGAATAGAACCTGAGGATGTGGGGATGGTCATAGACTGGACATCGTCCAGGGAATTCCGATCCTTCTTATCAAGCTGGAAAATCATAGACCGGTTCTGGTCTCCGTCATAGTAATGGGAGAAGGTATATCCGGACACATTGGCATAGAGCACTTGGGATACTTCGCTTCGCGTCAGACCGATTTGCTTCAGCCGGTCATTGTCGATTTCAATCTTGACGGCCGGAGCTTTCTCCATCCAGTCGCAGATTGTCATCGTGACATCCGGGTTGGCGGCCATGATGGCACGTACTTTGTTCGCATACTCGCGTGCATACTCCGTCGTAGGAGCGGATACACGGAACATCACCGGATAATCCTTAGGAGGTCCGAGCGGGACTGACTTGGAATAAGTCACGACTTCCGGCAGTTTTTCCCTGACAATGGCGTCAATCTTCTTCGCTACTCTTTTGCGGGCATTGACGTCTTTTGCAACGGTGACAAGCTGTGCATAGTTATTGCGCGGCTGTACCGGGTTCAGTACGAGGATAAAACGCGGGGCACTCTTACCGATGTAAGCAGAATAATGGTCGATATCCGGATCGCCGTCAATGGCTTCCATGAGCGTTTTCATGGCTTTTTCACTTTGCTTGATACCGGAGCCTTCCGGTAAGTTCAGTTCCGTAATAACTTCAGGCCGCACGGATTCCGGGAAGAATTCCTGTTTTACCAGGCTCATCAGGCCGAGCGATCCGATAAGGCAGGCAACGGCTGCCGCGCAGACCGTCTTGCCGTGGTGCATGCACCAGTCCAGTAATTTGCGGAAACGGTTATAGAAAGGCGTATCATAGCTTTCGGCCTGGATGACTTTTGGATGGATCCATTCGTAGCCCAGTGTGGGGGCTAGGGTTTGTGAAACGAGCCAGGAGAACATCAGCGTGATAGTAATAACCGGGAACAGAGAGCCGGCATATTCCGAAACGTTGCAGTTAGAGAAGGCAATCGGCAGGAAGCTGACGCAGGTAATCATGGTACCGATGCACAGCGTCCGGCCGTTGGTTGCGTAGGCATAAGAGGCAGCTTCCAGCCGGTCCATGCCCTCGCTCATCTTGACTTCCATGAGTTCTACAACAACGATGGCGTCATCGACGAGCATCCCTAAAGAAATAATCAGGGAACCGAGGGAAATCTTGTGCAGGTCGATTCCCAAAAGATACATACCGACGATAGCACCCATCAGCATGAGCGGGATGCAGACGGAAATGACGTATCCGCACTGCCGGCCCATGGAAAGGAGGCTGACGACAAGAACGATGATGATGGCTTCATACAGCCCTTCCGTAAATTCACTGATGGATTCTTCGACGACTTTCGGCTGGTTAGCTACCTGATGCAGTTCCATACCGAGCGGCAGCTGCTTTTCCATCTGCGCCGTCAGCTTATCCAGGTTGTGACCCAGCGTGATGTTGTTGCCGCCGTCTTCCATGGAAATGGCGATACCGATGGCCTGCTTTCCATTGACGAACATCTTGGGCTCGGGCGGGTCCGGATAATCCTGCGTCACGGTCGCAATATCACCGAGACGAAATGTCTTTCCGTTGGCGTTGATCAAAATGGCACGGATGTCATCTAATTTTTTGGTGATGCCTGTTACCCGCATATAGACATCATCGCCGTTATTGTCCAGACGTCCGGTCGGTGCGACAGAGGTTTCACCGTTGATGGCCGTGGTCACCTGACTCAGCGTGAGCCCCAGTTCTGCCAATTTGGTATTGGACATACGAATATAAATATTCATGGGCTGTTCGCCGACCAGTTCGACTTTCTTGACGTCCGGAACCGTAAAGAACTGGCGTTTCAGTTCTTCTGCTTCGACACGGAGTTCTTCCATAGAGAAATCATCCGACGTCAGTGCGTAGATGTTGCCGTAGACGTCGTCGAAACGGTCATCAAAGTAGGGTCCGTAGACACCGCTCGGCAGTTCCGATGCATGGTCATTGACGTAGTTGCGGACTTCCAGCCAGTGCTTGCGGACTTCCGTGTTCGGCACCTGTTCTTTCAGGATAACGTTGACCACGGTGACTCCGGGACGGGAGTAAGAAGTGATGTAGTCGATGTCAGGCGTGGCCTGGACCATTTTGTCGATTTTACTCGTAACAAGGTCCTGCATCTGGTCTGCCGTGGCACCGGGCCAGGCTGCGGAAATGACCATCTGGCGTACGACGTAGGAAGGGTCTTCGCTGCGGCCCATGGCGTTAAAACAGTAAATACCGGCTATGAAAATCAGTGCCGTGAAGAAGTAGACAACCTGCCGATGCTTGACGCACCATCTGGCTAAGTTAAAGTTCATCAGGACGCACTTCCTTCCAGTTTAACCTCCATTCCTTCCCGCAGCTTGCTGATACCGGCCGTAACCACGACATCGCCGTCAGAAAGACCGCTCTTAATGATGACGTTGTCGTCCTGATAAGGTCCCAATACTACGGGAACGAGGGATACTTTGCCGTCTTTCACCACCCAGACTTCGGTCGTGCCGCTTGTTTCGTAGAGGGCGGAACGAGGAATCACAACGGCCGTATGACTGCCGGTTCCCAGCGACACTTTGGCCGTCATTCCCAATTTAGCGCCTTCGGGCATTGCCGGAAGGGCAATCCGTACTTTATATGTCTTGGTGGCAGCGTCGGCCATCGGGGAGATGTAGCGGATGGTTCCTTCCGCCGTTACGTCGTTCAGTGCCCAGAAGGTGACGGTGCAGGGCATATTCGGAGCAATGGTACCCAGACGGCCTTCCGGTACATAGATTTCAATTTCCCGATTGCCGTCCTGCACAACCGTGACCATAGGAGATCCTGCGGCAGCTACCTGACCGACTTCACCGGTGACGGAAGAAACGACACCGTCATGATCTGCCGTAAGCTGTGTGTATCCGAGCTGGTTCATCGCTGTGGCAAGCTGTGCCTGGGCCTGTGCCAGTGCTGCCTCAGCCGCTTCGTGCTGCGTGCGGTACGTATCCCAGACGGATTCACTGACCGCGCCTTGGTTATACAGAGCATGGTAACGGCGGGCGTTATCGCGGGCAAGCTTGGCGTTGCTTGCTGCGGAATTGACGGCTGCCTGCGCGTTGTCCACTGCCTGCTGGACGTCTTTCGGGTCGATGACCATCAGGATGTCTCCTGCCCGGACCTGATCGCCCAGATTGACATTACGCTGCGTGATGCGCCCGCTGACCTGGAAAGCCAGGGTCGATTCGTATTTGCCGCGGATTGTACCCGGATAGGTATAATCTGTCGTGTAATCTCCTTTGCCGACGGTAACAGTGCGGACATAAGGCGCCGTCTTTTCGACCTTGGGCTTATACAGGGCTTTATAGAGCGCACGTCCGATGAGCGCGGCAAACACGACTGCAAAGAAAATAGCAATCGGCTTTTTGTGGCTCTGCAGAAAGCCTGTGATTTTTTCTCTCATAAGATTCAGGCTCCCTTCTCAAGTTTGATTGGGGCTAAAGTAAATTGAACCAAGTCATCCAACACTTCATCCAGCGGCTTGCCCTCTGGATTTAATGGCATTTGCCAGCCTTTGACGAGGAACAGTGTTTCTGTAATGGAAGTCAGGGTAAAAGAAAAATAGGATAATTCCTTCTCGCTCTTGAAGGGGCGAATTTCGCCTTCTTTGGCTGCGTCACGCAGAAGCTGATCCATATATTTTTCCATAGCCAGAATCTGCTGCCAGGCACTGTCATCGAGCAGCCCCGAGGGAGACAGCACCTCTTTGTAGACAAGATTCAGATGGCCCGGGGGAGTCAGCTGGAGTCTTAATAAATGGGTCAGGAAAAAGGTCAGCCGTTTCAGCGGGGAAAGCTCAGTCGTTTCCGTTTCATTCTGCAAAAAGTGGATTCTCCCGAGCTGCTGGTTGATAACGGCTTGATAAAGCCCCTGCTTTCCTCCGAAATAGTAGGCAACGAGCGCGCTGCTGCATCCCGTTTTCTTCCCGATTTCTTTCAGTGTGACCGGGTAGTACCCCTTTTCGTCAAAAAGTGCTTCCGCGGCGGAAAGCAATTTTTTGGTTGTCAGTGCTGCGTCTCTTTGCTGCATGTTTCATCGCTTCCTTTTTGTAAAATAATTAATTGATTGAGCAATCAATTAGACTCTATTTATTATAATAGCATTTTTGTCCCATTTTGCCTACTGTTTTTGAAAAAAATTTTGCTATAATGATTCAGTAAAGCGAAAATTGAGAGAATTCTTTTATAATGTATCGAAAATAGTTATTGCATATAAGGAGGCAGCAGTTATGCAGACATTGTTACTGGCCGCCCTGCTGGGGGCCCTTATCATTACTATCATTTTTCTCTGGCAGTTCCAGCGCACGCTGAGGGAACGAGAAAACTGGCAGCAGCAGGCTTCCCGCGAGGAGGCCGAAAAACTGCGGACAAGCCTGGACCAGAAAGTGACGCTGTCCATGAGCGTCGTGAGTGACCGGCTGCAGCAGGTAAGCCGCAGTCTGGGGACACTGCAGAGTCTCTCTCAGAATGTGGGAGACCTGAAGAAAGTTATGAGCAATGTAAAAAATCGCGGTATCTGGGGTGAAATGCAGCTTGGACAGCTGCTCTCCGACATGCTGGCTCCGGATCAGTACGGTACGAACGTAGCGATTCGTCCCCGCAGTCAGGAACGGGTGGAGTTTGCGATTCGCCTTCCCGGGCAGGACGCGGCTCATCCTATCTGGCTCCCCATTGATTCCAAATTGCCGCAGGAAGATTATGCCCGGCTCCTGGAAGCTCGGGAAAAGGGAGATGCCGACGGGGAAACGGATGCGGTCAAGAAACTGACCACTCGCGTTACGGCTGAAGCCAGGGATATCCGGGATAAGTATATTGCCCCGCCGTATTCGACGGATTTCGGAGTCATGTATCTGCCGCTGGAAGGTCTTTTTGCGGAAGTGGTTTCCATTCCGGGTCTTATCTCGGAGCTCCAGCGTAAATATAGAGTGACTGTTGCCGGACCATCTACGCTTGCGGCGCTTTTGAATAGTCTGCAGATGGGGTTCAGGACGCTGACTATTCAGCGCGCGACAAGCCAGGTCTGGCAGTTTGTGACGCGCATTCGCAATGATATGGAAACCTTTGACGCGGCCGTCGACAAGGCACGGAAGAAGCTTGACGAAGCCCAGAAAGCACTGGAAATTGTGTCTCAGCGCTCCAAGATTTTGAATCAGCATCTGGAAAGAGCAGAAAAATTTACCAGCAGGCTTGACAAATCGGAAAACAATGAGTAAAATAGCAATCAATCGTTAAAAAATATTCATCCATATTATTAATAAAATTAATGACGGAACCAAGTACGATAGAATATCCGATTCAGAGAGCTGCCGGGCGGTGCGAGGCAGTGCGGAATTCTTTTGGAATCCATTCCCGAGACGATGGGGGCCGCAACCCATCCGGCGAAGCCGTTATCCTGAATATGAGGCTGAATAAGCGAAACAAGGTGGCACCACGTGAGAAATCTCCCGTCCTTGACGAACCCGATGCGGGTTATCAGGGATGGGATTTTTTTAACGGGCAAATGAAGGGAGTTTATTAGAAATGGACAAGAAAAAAGTCATTGTGGCAGAACGTATTTCCGATAAAGGTGTGGAAAAGCTGAAGGCAAATCCGAATCTGGAAGTAACCGTCAACTTTGAAATCCCCCGTGAGGAACTTTTGAAAATCATCGGGGACTACGATGCCCTGATTGTCCGCAGTGTGACGAAAGTCAATGAGGAACTTTACAACGCGGCTAAAAAATTAAAAGTTGTCGGCCGCGCCGGCAACGGTGTCGATAACATCGATATTGACGGAGCAACTAAACGCGGCATTATCGTCGTCAATACGCCGGAAGCCAATGTAATCTCCGCGGCGGAACATACCATCGGTCTGATGCTGGCTTCCTGCCGCAATACGGTCCGGGCCAACGAAATGCTGGAAAAGGGTATCTGGGACCGCAAGAATCTGAAGGGTATCGAATTGTATCATAAGACGCTGGGAATCATCGGACTCGGCCGTATCGGTGCCCTCGTTGCAAAACGTATGCATGCGTTTGATATGCGCGTCATAGCCTATGATCCGTACATTCCGGACAGCCGTTTCCAGCGTCTGGGCGTTGAAAAGTGCGAAACGCTGGATGATTTGCTCAAGCAGTCCGACGTCATTACCATTCATACGCCAAAAACAGAAGAAACGATTGATATGCTGACGGCCAAGGAATGGGCGAAGTGCAAACGCGGTGTCCGCGTCGTCAACTGCGCCCGCGGCGGTCTGTACAATGAAAAGGATCTGGCAGAAGCCGTGAAGGCGGGTATCGTCGCAAGCGTCGGCCTCGATGTCGTCGTGGATGAACCGAAACCGATTTCCCCGCTTATTGGTATGCCTCAGTGCGTGGTTACGCCGCACCTTGGCGCCAGCACTTTTGAAGCCCAGGATAAGGTTGGTCTGGCCATCGCCGAAGAAGTGATTAACGTCCTCGACGGCAAGATGGTGCCGAATGCCGTGAACCTGCCGGCCATTGCCGCTACCGAGCTGGAAGACCTGCGCGGTTATTTAAGACTGGGTGTGACGCTGGGCAAGCTTTATTACCAGCTGCGTAAGGAACCGGTCGAAAAAGTGGAAGTGACCTATGAAGGGGAAGCGGCTCAGCAGGAAACAAACCTGATTACCCGTGCCGTGCTGCAGGGCCTTTTGAAACCTGTCCTCCGCGAGCGTGTCAATATGGTCAACGCGGAACTGGCTGCTGAAACGCGCGGCATTACTGTGACAGAAGGTAAAGTCAGGGGCGTAGGCCGCATGAATAAAATTCAGGTCACCTTTACTGCCGGTAAAAAGGTCTTTATGGCAGCTGGTGTCGTGACACCGGACAATCAGCCGCATATTACGGAAATCCAGGGATATCGCTTCGACGTGGTGCCGGCTCCGTATATGATTGTCGCACGCAACGATGATAAACCCGGCATGATCGGTCAGATTGGTACGCTTCTCGGCGCCGGTCACGTCAATATTGCAACCATGCAGGTAGCCCGCAAGAAAGAAGAAGGCGCGGCTATGATGGTACTTACCGTCGACAGTGCGGTAGATAAGAATACAATGGATATTGTCCGTAACCTCGACGGCATTGTCGGTGCGAAGATGGTGCTGCTGTAAATAAAAATACGCTGGTCGCCGGCCGCAGGCCGCAGGTCGCCCGTGGAAGCAAAATCGCTGAAGCAATTTTGCTTTAAGGAATAAAATCCAAGGATTTAGCAGGGTAATACGGTTTTTAACCAAAATGAAATAACAAACAGGAGCTGTGAAGAAATTCGGAGTAGAATTTTTCATGGCTCCTGTTTGTTTTGTCTGAGTATAGGGTGAAGGCAAAATAAGGTCATCAGCGAAGCGGCCCGCTGCTTCATTTGCTGAAGCAGCGGGCCAGGGGTGAAAGAAGTGAGGAAAATTATTTTTGATTTAGAAAGTAGCAACGTCAAATACATGCAGATGCAGTTCACGGGACAATACCTGCAGAATCTTTTCGCCGCCGACGGAGTTTCCTTTTTTGTTCAGCATAGGTCCGAAGGTACCGATGCCGACGCCTTTGCGGGAAATGGCAACAATACCGCCGCCGACGCCGCTCTTGCTCGGCAGACCGACCTTTACGGCGTATTCTCCGGATTCGTCATACATTCCGCAGAGCATCATCAGCGTAGTGACGATGCGGACGATGGATACGTCGATGAGTTGTTCTCCCGTTTCCGGATCAACACCATGGTTGGACAGAATCATGCCGTACCGGGCCAGATCCTTTGCCGTGACCATGACGGAGCACATGCGGAAATAAATATCCAGAATATCTTCCGGTTCGCCGTCCAGGACGTGGTCACTCTTTAACAGATAGGCGATGGAGCGGTTTCTTGTACCCGTCCGTTTTTCAGACTTGTACACAGCTTCATTTAACTTAATGCGCGGATTTTTGCATACTTTGCGGACGAGATCCAGAAAACTCTGGAAGGGATCATCGGCTTCGATGCAGCTGGCTGTCACAATGGCACCGGCGTTGATCATGGGGTTGAAGGGGCGCCAGTCCTTAAGTTCGAGCTGAAGAATACTGTCAAAACGGTCGCCCGTGGGCTCCATGCCGATTTTACTGAAGACTTTATCATAGCCGGCTGTCTGCAGAGCCAGGATGAGAGAAAACGTTTTAGAAATACTTTGAATAGTGAAAGGAATATTGTAGTCACCGGCTTTATAGACAGTGCCGTCTTTTTTCATCAGGCAGACCCCTAAATTGGACGAATCGGCTTTGGCCAGTTCCGGGATGTAGCTTGCTACTTTTCCTTCATACAGCACGTCACGGCCCTGTTCCAATGCCATTTCCAACACATCTTGTACCTTTTGATCCATGTTCATTACCCTTTCTGTCATCATGTTTACCAAATAAAATATGAATTTTGCGACAATTTTCCTAATATCATTATAGAATTTTATTCGCTTTTCTTGAAAGACGGCTTTTTCATAAGGGATATCGGCAAAATAAATATAAACCCATTGATTATGTTATAATGATAGAACTAAGTACAGTGTTACGGATCAAGGAGCTATTTATGGATACAAATGAGTTACGTTATTTTGCGGCTGTTGCCAAGTACGGTTCCATTTCCCAGGCCGCAAAAGCAATTTTTATTTCTCAGCCCCAACTGAGCCATATCATCCGAAAATTAGAAAATGAAATGGGTGTCACGCTCTTTCGGCGAACCAGTCACGGTACCCGCCTGACAGCGGATGGACAGCGCATTCTCGTGCATTGTCAGGTCATTTTGAAGGAAATGGACCGGCTGCAGCTCATGGTCAGTGCCCGCAAGGTCGAGCGCAGCTGCCTCAACGTCAGCATGACACGGTTTTCCCATACGGCGGAATGTTTTAATGAGGTTTGCCGCCGTTATCAGGATATCGACAGCTTCACAGGGCGTCTGCATGAGGCTTCGCCTCTTGAGGTAATCAATGACGTGAAGGAAGGCAAGTCCAACCTCGGCGTGATTCATACGGCAGTGAAAAAAGGTGACGCAGTCCCGGATTTCAGTGAGCAGGGGCTGGAATATATTCCTCTTGCAGTGATCCGCCCGTATGTCTGCATTTCATCGGAACACGAACTGGTGAGAACAATCGGCCGGCGGGGCATCGATATCAGGGAGCTGATGGATTATGGGTTCGTGCGGTATATCGGACAGTATGAAGATTTCATTTACCATCTGACGACAGAATCGGGGTCCATCGATCTTAATATGGCCCGCAAGGTCGTTCGTGTGAATGACCGTCAGGAACAGATGCGCCTGCTCTCGCGGACAAATTTCTTTACGATTGGAATTATGGAGTTCAAGGACCAGGATTCGCTCTACGGAGTGATTTCCGTGCCGCTTCTGGGGTGTGAAGAGCGGTTTGCCTTTGGCGTCATCAAACGTAAGGGAACGGAACCTTCCCAGATGGAGCAGGACTTTATCGTGGAGCTGCAGAAACGGTACAAGAAAATGCAGCAGCTCGACAGCGCATCGTGATTGAGAAAAGGCCGTCCGCCCGTGGAAGCAAACCGGCGAGCGGTTTGCAGTGAATCAATAAAAAACAGGAACTATAGAGAAGATGAGTCAAGAATCTTCTTCATAGTTCCTGTTTTTGTATATTGCTGCTTCATTCCTGCCGGAGACGAAGCTAAATGCCACATGCTAAAAGCGCCTTTTCATGCGGCTGACTGCTTTGGACTCCGGCACAACAGTATGCCTGCACGATAGAATAGACTATCGTGTTACTTTTTGCCCACCGACATGAGCAGAATCGTGACGATAATGCAGGCCATACCGGTATAGTCGGGAAGTGTGAGCACAGTCCCGAGAAGGAGTACAGACAGAAGAATTGAGCAAAGAGGTTCGCAGCAGCTGATGAGCGCTGCTTTGACGGGACCAATCACTTTAAGTCCGACAAAATACATCAGGAAGGGAACGACGGTGCCGAGTACAATGATGTATGCCAGGGCGCCGGCCGTCTGCCAGGTCCAGGCATCTACTCCGGAATGTCCCAGATGGCAGAACGGAATAAGGAGGACGCCGGCAATGAGCTGCCCCCATCCCATGATATAAGGGCTCGTGTATTCTTTCAGCAGGTGAACCGGGCAGACCGTATAGACAGTCATGGCAAGAGCCGACAAGATGGCCCAGAAGAGTGCGGACGGCGAAATAATCAGGCTGTGCGGATCGCCGTGCGTACAGATGAGAAAAACGCCTGTTAGTGCCAGAAAGATACCAAAGATTTCCCTGCTTTCAGGCCGGCGGTGGTGGACAATGAGCTGGTACAGGACGACAAAAACCGGTTCCGTATAGATAAGTACCGTTGCTGTCGGCGCGTTAGAAAGACGGATAGCAGAGTAGAAGCCGTACTGTGCGCCCAAAAGTCCCAGGGAAAACAGGATCATTTCCCGAAGATTGACGGCTCCGCTTTTCCAGACTCCCCACAGGGATTCCTTGCCTTTTGCGGCAGTGATTCCCATATAGATGACACCGGCAATGAGCTGCCGGATGGTAATCATCCAGGTGGAATCAATTTGCGTATGTTCAAAAAGGTATTGACCGCACACGCCGGCAATGCCCTACATGGCTGTCGACAAAATGACAATCAAGGTACCCTGCAGCTGGTTCATGATGTTCTCCTTACTAAAAGTTTCAGCAGTTCGATTGTAGCAGAAATCGGAACGGAAAGGAAGGCACAGGCAGCGGGATTTCGTGATATGTTTTTTTGCTGCGTGCGGCTGCCTTCCGGCGGCTGGTTTACCATTCGTCAAAGTATGATAAAATGGGCGTAGAATTAAGAATGAAAGGAATTTTTATATCATGAGATGCCTCGATTGGTGCCATATGAACGCTAAAATGGAAGCGTATCACGATACGGAGTGGGGTGTTCCCACGCATGACGACCGGAAACAGTTTGAGTTTCTCATGCTGGAAGCCCTTCAGTGCGGACTGAGCTGGAATCTGATCCTGCAGAAGCGGGAAATTCTGCGCCGCTGCTTTGCCGATTTTGACCCTGCAGCCGTAGCTGCTTTTACAGAAGCTGATGAAAAAAAGATTCTTGCGGTGGAAGGCATGATTCGCTCTCCTCGTAAAGTGCATGCAGTTGTTAAGAACGCCCGTGCCTTTCTGGCTGTTCAGAGGGAATTTGGCAGCTTCAGCCGGTATTTATGGAACTATACTGACGGCTTCACTTACCTTTATGACCATCACTCGGAAGGACAGATTCCGGCGGCAAACGGACTTTCGGCCCGCATCAGTAAGGATCTTAAAAAACGCGGCTTTTCCTTCCTTGGGCCAGTGACAATCTATTCTCACCTTCAGGCCTGCGGAATCATTAATGACCACGATAAGACATGTCCCCGGTTTGCGGAGCTCTGCCGCTTGGGAAAGATACGAAAATTACCGCCGGATGAAGAAATGTAATCAAGAACTCACAGCAAAGGAGCGGATATCTTGCAGAAGGGACATCAGTTCGGCGTGCTGCTTGTGCTTATCGGGGCAACGCTCTGGGGAAGCAGCAGCAACAGCCTTGAATATCTAATGAATCGGCAGCATCTGGCCTGGCAGACCGTGCTGCTTATCCGAATGATTATTACGGCCATTTGTTTTTTCGGTATCACATTGTTCCGCAAGGAGAACTTGCTGGCGCCTGTTCGCGAGCAGCCTGAACTGATGCTGAAGTTTACGGTGCTGGGCATGTACTGCATGCAGGTCCCCTTTACGCTTGCCATCCATTACAGCAACGCGGCAACGGGTACCGTGCTGCAGTATCTGATGCCGGCTATATTGCTGGGGTATTATTTATGGAAGGAACGCCGCGCACCGCGCAGGAGAGAGCTTTTGGCAGCTGTGCTGGCCGTACTTGGAACGACGCTGATTGCAACCCAGGGCCGGGGAGCCGTGCTGGCAGTTTCCAAAGAAGCCCTTTTCTGGGGCATTGTCAGTGCTTTCGGGATGGCTTTTTATACGGCATTTGCCGCTGCGCTGCTTAAAACGTACTCCTGTTTTGCCGTAATCGGCTGGGGCAGCCTGGGCAATGCGATTCTTCTTTTGCTGCTGAATCCCCCGACATTTGCGGGGGCGGTCTGGGATATCCATACACTGGCTGCCTTTGCTGTCGTTATTGTCTTCGGAACTCTTATTGCTTATTCGGTTTACCTGGAAAGTACAAAGTACATACCCGCGTCTGAAACAGGCGCACTGGCCGCGTTTGAGCCGCTTTCAGCCTACGCAATTTCCATTCTTTTTATGGGCAATCATGTAGGTACTGCTGAAATGGCAGGTGCCGCCTGTATCATGATCATGGTCTGGATGTTGTCAAGAAAGTGATTTTTCAGGTTTGTGACAGGCAGAAATAGAAGCCGCTATCGGCTGATTACTACCATTTTTACCGGCGGTGCTGATTTCATTCAAATATTGTATAATAGACGCAAAATGGAAAGTGATTTTCTTTTCAAAGAAATTGTGTTTCTCCTGATTCGGAGGTGGAATCATGAAAAAAGGTAAATCATTGCTTCTGGCGGTGCTGACCTGCCTTCTGGCCGGGCAGACAGCTTTTGCGGCCGAGCATCTTGCCATCGTAAGCAAAGATGATAAAGCGGGGACCATTGATCCTTCCGGCAAGGTAATTATGCCCCTTGAATTCAGCAAGGTGGAAATCCAGAATGATGAATCCCATCCGGTTATTCTTGTCGAAAAAAAGGGTAAGTTCGGTATGTATGACCGGGACGGACGGGAGATCATTGCACCGAAACTCAAAAAAGTCACGGCTTATAATGAAGGTTTCCTGGGAGCCAAAGATGATCAGGGCTGGTCGTTTTATGACGCCGGCGGCAGGCGGCTGCCCGGCGACTATGACGAAGTAAGTTACTTTTCTGAGGGTATGGCGGCTGTCAAAAAAGACGGAAAATGGGGTTATATCGATACTACGGGAAAACTCGTGATCCCGGCACTTTATAAGAAAGCAAATGCTTTCAGTGAAGGCCTGGCCGCTGCCAAGCTGGATAAAAACTGGGTTTATCTTAGAAAAGACGGCTCGGCACTCAGTGTCGGCAAGGCCGATGAGGTCGGCGAGTTCCATCAGGGAACAGCGACTATCGACAATTCCTGGCTGTTTAATACCCAGGGACAGCGCTATGCAAAACTGAAGAAATATGCCTACGTCGGTAATTTCGATGAAAATGGTCTGGCCCAGGTCGGTGTGAGGCGCTCGCACCGCACATTCCTCGATTACATCTCCATCGGCTGGGGATGGGGCGGCGATTGGGGTATCGGCTATCCCGGCTGGGGCTGGGGATGGGGCGGTATCGGTATCGGCTGGTGGGGCGGAGGTCACCACCATCATCACCACGGCTGGGGCGGCGGTATCACCGTCTACCCGGGCGGAGCTGTACGGCCGTCTTCCCTCTTTATGGGAGCCATTAATAAGCAGGGCCAGGAAGTCATTCCAACCGATTATCAGGCGTTATCCGAATTTGATGACGGCCGCGCGCTTATGGTGGATGCCGAGGGCCGCTGGGGCATGATCGACACCAAAGGACAGACCGTGGTGCCGGCTATGTACGATAAATTAGGCTTTTTTAATGAAGGACGGGCCGCTTTCTCCTTCGATGATCATTGGGGCTTTATCAACGAGTCCAATGTGATTGTGATCCCGAATCATTTCAGCGCCGTTACCGCGTTCTCTGACGGCCGCGCAGCCGTAAAGAGCGGCGATAAGGTGGGCATCATTGATGCAAACGGCCAGTTTGTCATGAATCCTTCGGAAAAGTACACCGACATGGGTTCTCTTCATGCAAACCGTCTACCAGTGAAGGATAAAAAGAGCGGAAAATGGGGATATTTAGACGGAAATGGTCAAAATGTCATCAAACCGCAATACGATGAAGCTGGAAATTTTGACTAAAGTTTATAAAAATGTACAAAATCTATTGACATGATGGCTAAAAAGTGACATACTGTAATAGCCATTTCAATAAGCTCAGGTTGTTCCGGGAGCGAATCACGGGGTTATTGACTTGAACCCTCATGAGCCTCCGATTCGCGCCTGCACCTCTGCTTACTATAAAAACTTAATCCCGGGGCGGATGCCGCTCCGGGATTTTTTAGTAAGCAAACCATCAGGGTGGGCATTTTTCTGCTTGATCCTGGGCTTCAGCCCAACAATGATATTGTGGAGATCACTGATAAATGCTTACTTTTTCAGCGGTGAAAATGGGTTTAAATAAAAAAAGTCAAAAAGTTTAAAAATATTAGCACTCAACTATTGACAGTGCTAATAAATAGTGCTATATTATAACCAGAACGAAGGAGAAGGATGGAGCCCCCGGGAGGGGACGCCGGGAATGCTCCGGGGTTCCAAATATTAAGTAATCGACCGCAAAGGCCTGTAATGTATGAATTGGAGGAATGACTTATGTTACTGCCTACTGTGTTACATGATTCTCTGTTTGATGATTTTATGGATGATTTTGATGACATGTTTGAACATTCTCCTCTTTATGGCAAACATGCAAGAAACATGATGAAGACTGATGTTCGTGACTGCAATGACCATTATGAACTTGATATTGACCTGCCGGGCTTCAAGAAGGAAGATATCCATGCTGAACTGCAGAACGGTTATCTGACCATTTCCGCCCAGAAGAATCTGAGCAAGGACGAGAAGGATAAGGAGGGCCATTACATCCGCCGTGAACGCAGCAGTGGTCAGTGCGCTCGTGCCTTCTATGTAGGTGAGAATATCACCGAACAGGACGTCAAGGCTAAATACGCTGACGGTATCCTGCAGCTGTCCATTCCTAAGAAGGATGCTCCGCAGGTAGAAGACAAGAAGTATATTGCCATCGAAGGCTGAGAATCAGGGCCTGCCTCCGCTGAGGGGCAGGATATAGAAAAGGGCTGTGGAACGATGAGTGATCATTGTTCCACAGCCTTTTTTTGCTGTTGTTATTCTTACAACTCAAAACTCATAACTCAAGCCGTCGCACCATACTTCTCTGGGAACTCTACGCCTTCCATATATCCCGTATTTTCAGCAGCACCGGCAGAGGCAGCAGTGATGTGCCTATGCGGCATATTGTTGCTAACCATCCCGGCGTGACAATGGTTTCGCCTTTGCGGGCCCCCAGAATGCCGCGGCGGGCCACTTCTTCCGCCGGCAGCGTTCCCCACAGATTGAGGTGCGGTTTCGTGCCGAGAGACGGGATAAAACCGGTATCGCCGATCCAGTAGGGACAGAGTGCTGTGACGCTGATTCCGTTTGGCTTCAGTTCGGCGGCAAGGGCCTGCGTAAAGTGCAGCAGTCCCGCCTTGGCACCGCTGTAAACGGCCATTTGCGGCAGCGGCAGGAACCCGGCTACAGAGCAGACGTTTACAATATGGGATCCGGCGGCCATATAAGGGAGACAGAGGGCACACAGCCGGATTGGAGCAGCAAAGTCCACATCGGCCATGCGGCCGGCGTGCCCGCGCGGTTCTTCACTGAAATTTCCAAAATAACCGAACCCGGCGTTATTGATGAGCCAGGCAATCTGTGGTTTTTCACTTTGAAGTATATGCTGCATGGTTTGTTCCCATGAAGCATCAGCCAGATCGAGTGTCAGGAAGCGGACCTTCGTGCCGAGCTTTTGAGCAGTGTTTTCAAGCTTTTCTTTGTCCCGGCCAAGCAGCCAGAATTCAAGTGCTTCTCCGGTTTCGGACAAGGACTTGGCTAGCGCCTTTCCAAGGCCGCCGGAAGCTCCGGTAATGATGGCAACTTTCATGTCATGCTCCCTCCTTTCCTGACAAGAAATGTTTTCACGTCGTGGATGACAGACTTTACAAATCTCATGAGATTTCTTCTACACATTAAATATAATACAGATCCTAAGCTTTGAGTTAAAAAAAGAGCTATGAAAAAGCAAAAAATCGATTTTCGGCATTTAACTAGAATTTAAGTACGCTGCTTTTATAAATTCATTGCAAAATTGCCTCGGCAATTTTGTTTCCAATTGCGACTAGCGACACGCGACCTGCGACCTGCGAAAAAGAGGCTGTGAAGAAATGGTTTTCCATTTCTCCACAGCCTCTTTTTTATCACACCATAATTTCACGGCGCATTTCGTTATCCCGGCTTTCATGGTGTGTCTTCCGTTTCGGAACATCCGGAGTCTTGCCGTCAGCACGGATATTTTCAACGAACAGAATCAGACGGTTTGCCACGTTGACGTCGCTGACACCGCTGTCGAAGTCAAGGCTCAGCAGGTTCATCTGCGGATACATCGTCTTCACTTTCTTTTCAATGCCCTTGGCGATGATGTGGTTGGCAATGCAGCCGAAGGGCTGCAGACTGATCACGTTGTAGATGCCGGACTTGGCAAAACCGACGACCTCAGCCGGCAGGAGCCAGCCTTCGCCAAACTGAGCAGCCATGTTGATGATTTGTTTGCCGTCGTTTGCCATTTCGTAGATATCTTCAAACGGCGTGAAGTACGGGAAGGCAGAGCAGATCTTATTCACTCTGTCAATCTGCTTCACAATCTTGAGGTAGACAAAGTCAACCAGGAGGCTCGGCAGTTTATCCCGCTTCAGGTGGAACTTATAGTTGGTCAGACGGTTGACGAACGCCTGCATGAAGAATGGCGTCATCAGCGGCGGCATTACTTCGATGCGGTGATCCATGAGCCAGCTCGTAATGTTCTTGTGAGCAAACGCATTGAATTTCAGGTAGATTTCACCGACAATACCGACCCGCGGCAGATGGACGTTTGGCTTAGCTGCATCCGTAAATTCAGCAACAGCCTGTTTCAGCACCTTGAGAAGACCTTTGGAACTATTGGCTTCAATTTGTTTCTGGGCCAGTTCGAGGTATTTATCACGCAATTTATCTGCAATGCCTGCCTTCGTTTCGCGGACGCGCGTAGCATTGTAGAGTTTTGCCAGGCAGTCGGAGAAGAGAATGGTATTGACCGTAATCTTGCCGATCTTCAGCCAGTTGATCTTGAAGCCGGGCTGGTTGTTCTTGATGCTTTCGCTCGTAGCAACGGAAATGACCGGAACATTCTTGAAACCAGCTGCGACGAGAGCGTGCTTAATCAGGCCAAAGTAGTTGGAAGCACGGCACTGGCCGCCCGTCTGGGTAATGGCCACTGCAGTCTTGTTCACGTCATACTTGCCAGAACGCAGTGCTTCGAGGAAGTCACCGACGACCAGGGTGGCCGGGTAGCAGACTTCGTTATTGGCAAACTTCAGGCCAAGATCCGCGGAAATACCGGTGCTCTGCGGCAGCGTTTCTACGTGATAGCCCAGAATCTTCATTACGGAAGGAATGAGCGGAGACAAAGTTGACGTGAAGTAAGGCACCAGAATGGTGTAGTCCTTCATAGATTTTTCGAATCTCGGCGTATCGACAAAAGGAACTACCTTGACGTTCGTGCGGTTGTTGTAACGAATGCTTTCTACGACGGAACGGACGCGGAGTTTCAGCGAGCCGATATTGGAGACATCGTCAATCTTAAGGAGCGTCAGTGCTTTGCCGTGGCGCTGCAGCAGCGTGCGGATTTCATCCTGCAGGAAGGCATCAGGGCCGCAGCCAAAAGATGTCATTTCCATGAAGTGAACCGTATTGTCCTGACGCGCTACCCAGTCAGCCGCTTTCAGGATACGGTTGATATAAGCCCACTGTTTTGTCAGATAGGTATCGTTGATTTCGATCTGAGTGTTATCGCGGACAAGGTCTTCATTGACGACGTTGATGCCCATGGCTGCTACCGTATCGCTGAGCTTGTGCTGAATCAGAGGATCCGTATGGTAAGGACGGCCGGCGAGCAGAATGGTCAGCTTGCCGTTCTTGCGGCTGTCTTCGAGAATTTCCTCATTCTTTTCCCGAATCTTTTTGCGGTATTCTTCCATCGCTTTCATGCCGGCTTTGATGGCTTTATCGGCCGTAAAGCGGTCAAACCCGATATAGCTCAGGTATTTGCGGAGCTGCTTTTTCAGCATGCCCGTGTCCTGGAAGTTGATGGGAGGAGAATCAATCGGAATATCCGTATTGGTAACGCTCTTAATCACATCGGAATAGCCGGAAACGACAGGGCAGTTGTAGCTGTTGAGCTGACGTTTATCATCCTGACGTTCATAAATGACGTAAGGCATGAAAATCCGGTTGACGCGCTTCTTGATGAGGTTCAGGATATGTCCGTGAACCAGCTTGGCCGGGAAGCAGATATTATCGCTCATGACATCATGCAGTCCCGATTCGTACATTTTCAGCGTGGACGGATCGGACAGCACGACTTTGAGACCGCAGGCCGTAAAGAGGGCATGCCAGAAAGGATAATCCTCGTACATATTGAGGCAGCGGGGAATCCCGATGGCCCGTTCTGCTTCCTCGTTAATCGGACGGTTGAAGAGCAGGTCATACTTGTAGCCATAGATATTTTTACCGGGAACGACATCGTCCCCGTTGTTCGTAAAGAACTTTTCGCACTTGTTGCCGGAGAAGTACACACTGCCGTTGCTGAATTGGTATTTCTGAATGAGGCAGTTGTTTTCGCAGCCATGGCACTGCAGCTGGGAATCCGTATGAGAAGCAACGTGGATCATGTCATCCAGCGTAGCCTGGCCGGCTGCCTTCGTCTTGGCAAAGAGCGCGCAGCCGTAAGCACCCATGATTTCAGGGATGTTGCTGCGGTGCACTTTGACGCCCGTAAGAATCTCGAAAGCACGGACGACGGCATCATTTTTCATGGTACCGCCCTGCAGGACGATTTCCGTCCCCAGTTCCTTCGTGTTTCTCATCTTCAGGACTTTGTAGAGGCAGTTGCGGACCACAGAATAAGCGAGACCGGCAGAAATATCGGCGTTGGTCACGCCTTCACGCAGGCTCTGCTTCACCTTGGAATTCATAAATACAGTGCAGCGCGTGCCGAGGTCGCTCGGGTGTTTGGCCGTGCAGGCCAGCTTGGCGAAGTCGCTGATATTGTAGTTGAGGCCCTTGGCGAATGTTTCGAGGAACGTGCCGCAGCCGGAGGAACAGGATTCGTTGAGTTCCATGCGGTTGACAACGCCGTGATCCACGAAGATGGCCTTCATGTCCTGCCCGCCGATATCCAGGATAAAGGAAACCTTGTTGTTGATTTTCTTGGCAGCCAGGTAATGAGCAATGGTCTCGATGATGCCGGTATTGAGATTAAAGGCAGCTTTAATCAGGTCCTCGCCGTAACCGGTGGAACAGCTGCCGAGGATAATCGGGTTGGCATCGACTTCCAGGCACTTTTTGTAGAAAGCCTCAAAGGCTTCCTGGACGGCACCGATAGGATTGCCGTCGTTATGCGTATAATAAGTAAAGAGGATGCGGTCTTCCTTATCCGTAGCAACGAGCTTGGTCGTCGTGGAACCGGAGTCGATTCCGATATAAACCTCTTTGGTATTTGCTGTGAGCGGAGTCAGGGCGATATAATCAGCTTCTTTTTCTTTCTTCCAGGCTTCATACTCCTCAGGGGATTTGAAAATCGGAGGCATGACGTCCTTCAGATTCGAAACGTCGACTTGATTGGAATTCAGTTTGTCCAGGATCTTATCCAGGTTGGTCGTCGGAGCATCCGCCGCGCTGAGTGCCGTGCCATAGGCAGGAATCAGGTTGGCGTTTTCCGGTACGATGAATTCCGCATAAGGAATTTGCAGGGCATCCATCAGAGCCTTGCGCAGACGCGGCATAAAGGTCAGAGGACCGCCGCAGAGCAGAATCTTCGGCTTGATGGTGCAGCCGTGGGATAAGGTCGTAATGACCTGGACGGCAACGGCGTGGAAAATGGAAGCCGCAATATCTTCGCGGCTTACGTTTTTGCTGAGGAGATTCTGGATATCCGTCTTGGCAAATACGCCGCAGCGGGAAGCAATGTAATGAACGGTCTTCGCTTTTTCAGCCAGTCCGTTGAGCTCTTCCACGGGGATGCCCAGAAGAACGGCCATCTGGTCAAGAAAAGCGCCGGTACCGCCGGCACAGTTGCCGTTCATTCTGAGGTCGCAGCTGCCGTCCGGGCTGATGTAGACGATCTTAGCGTCTTCACCGCCGATATCGATCAGCGTTGCGACTTCCGGATATTTCTCCTTTACAAATTTGGTGGCAGCAATGACTTCCTGTTCGAAGGCGAGCTTAAATTTTTCGGCAATCCCCATGCCGACGGAACCCGTGACCTTCAGTTTGACGCTGGCAGCGCCAATCTGGGAACGCAGGTGCGTGAGCTCTTCCTTCAGTACAGCCATGACATTTGCCTGATGGCGCTTGTAGCGGGAGAAAATCATATTCTTCTTGTTGTCAAGCACCACTATCTTAGCTGTGGTTGAACCAATGTCCAGCCCAATGTTAAATGTGCTCATGATACACCTCTGTAAAACTTATAAACTTGACATATCATTATATCATACTATCTGCAAATAGGGTAGCTGTTATTAAAATGGAGACAGTTGATAAAAAACGGCACCGGATGCGGGCCGCAGGCCACAAGTCATAATGAGGCTGCAAAATTGTTCCGGCAATTTTATGTTAAATCCATGGTTAAGTTTATAAAAGTAAAGTTTAGAAACCGGATGCGGGCATTCATTGCAATTTGGTCCGGCCAATTGGTAGCGCGGGCCTGCTGCAAATTTGTGGTACTTGTGCCGATAACTGACCGGTACCCGTTCTAACTACTTTCCCTTCACGGCTAAACATGGTAAAATGAGATATTATCTAATTATATGATTGATACGAGTATATATAAAAGGATGGTTTCTTAAATGGACGAAACGACGGCAAAGCCGAGCGGATCTAAAAATTTCCTCAAAGGTACATTGATCCTGACGATTTCCAGTATTGTCGTCAAGGTAATCGGCGCGCTGAACTGGGTGATTCTTTCCCGCATTATGGGCGGTGAAGGCATTGGCCTTTATCAGATGGGATTCCCGATTTATCTGATGGCGATTACAGTTTCTTCCGCCGGTATTCCTGTAGCTATTTCCATCGTGACTGCGGAAAAGGTTGCTCAGGATGATTACGGCGGTGCCCGCCGTGTTTTTCACGTTTCACTGCGAATGCTGCTTGTTACGGGCATTCTCTTCTCCATGGTGCTGTTTTTTGGAGCCGGATGGCTGGTCAAACTGCTTCCGGACCCGCGTGCCTATTACTCTATTATTGCACTCGCACCGGCTGTTTTCTTTGTCACTTTTCTCTCCAGTTTCCGGGGATACTTCCAGGGCTGGCAGATTATGACGCCGACCGCCTGCTCTGAAGTAACAGAGCAGCTCGTCCGCGTCATTACGATGATCGCCTTCTCTTACCTGCTGATGCCATACGGCCTGACTTATGCGGCAGCCGGTGCCAGTATGGGTGCCGGAGCCGGTGCTTTCTGCGGACTTCTGGTGCTGCTGGGTTTTTACTGGCGCCTTAAGAAGAAATTCTTCCCTGACGGAGCCAATACGGAGCCTAAGGTAAAAGAATCCGCCGTCAGCATCATGAAACGCCTGATTCTGCTGGCACTGCCGGTTTCCATGTCGAGCCTCATGCTTCCGGTGGTTTCGAACCTCGACATGATGATTGTGCCGAAGCGTCTGCTTGTGGCAGGATATACCGTACCGGAAGCCACAACGCTTTTCGGATATCTATCCGGCATGGCAGTACCGCTCATTAATATGTCTACTATCCTGACGGCTGCTCTTTCCATCAGCCTGGTGCCTGCTATCAGTGAATCACGGACACTGGGTGATCATGCGGGAATCCGCTCCAAAGTCAGTACGGCATTTACCGTAGCGTCCGTAATTACGATTCCCTGCAGCGTGGGGCTGCATCTTCTCGGCGGCCGGGTAGCTGCCCTGATTTACAATGCACCGAATGCGGGACCGGCTATTGAAACAATGAGCTGGGCCATTTTCCTGCTGGGCCTCCATCAGGTGAGTACGGGCATCCTGCAGGGACTCGGCAAGACCCGGATTCCTGTCATCAATATGATTATTGCGGCAGTTATCAAAGTGTTTCTGAACTGGAACCTGACAGCTATGCCTTCCCTGGGCATCCGTGGTTCTTCCATGGCAACGGTTGCCGATATCGGCGTTGCCGCAATTTTGAACCTGTTCTTCATCAAGAAATATACGGCCTTTACGATTGAAATCAAACAACTTGTGAAAACGCTTGCCTGTGCGGTTGTCATGGGCGGGGCAGTAGTGGCTGTATTGAAATTTGTCCACAGCGGCGGCATGGCACTGCTTCTTTCTATTGTGATTGCCATCCCGGTCTATATCCTCATGCTTTTGGCGCTAAAGACACTTTCCGTGGAAGAACTTCAGCAGATTCCTTTCGTCGGGCGCCGCATGATTACACTCGGACGGAAATTGGGATTTATAAAAGACTGATGCAAAGATAAAAAAGCGCTGTTGGCATAACAGTGGTTAGTGTGTAGTGGTTAGTACTGTAGTGCGTGCATTTTCTTTGGCGGATTCTTAAAGCAGGCAGCTGACGGCTTGAGCAGTCTATAGCGTTGTTTTCCGTAGCCTTTAAGCCGGACAACGAAGTTGGCCGAAGCTTTGCAGCCAGTTGCCGTAAGCATCAAAAATGTCTTTAATTTTATTTGCAGCAATGTGGTGAAACTTTTGAACCGAACAAAATAACAGATAGAATCTGAAATTCAGGGGTAGTTAGCATGGATTTCAGATTCTATTTTTATAAGTTCGACCATAGGTGGGCTGCGGAAGACGTTCTTTTCACTTCTGCAAACCCTATAGGGTTTGCTTCCTTCAGTCCGGCCTGCGACCGGCGTAACAGGGACTGTGAAATAACGCGTATGCATTATTTCACAGCCCCTGTTTATTAGAATGTGATATTTTTGGAACATTTCTTGAATTTCAGCCTTTCCTGTGATATAAAAAATGCTTAGAAATTTATGATTTATGCGAGATAGATTGAGTGTTGTGTTGGTAAGAACGGGAGTTTTGGTATGGATAAGGAAAAAATCAAAGACCGGCTCAGCGCCGTAAAGGAATCTCTGCCGGAAATGCGTCCCCTGCATGCAAAGATTTCCTGGAAGGACGGCGATGGCAAGGACAAGGAACTGAGCCTTGGGCCGCGCGCTGTCGGCGCCTTCCTGGGTGTATTCGCAGTATGCGTCATGGCACTTGCCGTCTGCTCCGGTCTTTTGGTACGGGCCTACGAGGAGCAGCAGGAACTTCAGAATTATCGTGCCGATTATGGTGTTTACACCGAGCGGCTGGCCAAGCTGATGGATAATAACGAGAAGCTGCAGCGCGAATTGTCTCAGGTCTCCAAACTCGAGGCATTGGTTCGCGACAAGCTGAAAAAAGAGGGCGTTGCTGTTTCGGAACAGAATGTGGACGCGGAATCACAGCGCCTTGACCAGGACGGCAAAGGCGGTCCTTCTACGGCCGATGCACTTACGGTGCTGGAAGTCCAGGATGAGATTAATTGGAAGAAACTGGCCTACAAGAAGGAGAATCTGAGCAATATGCTGCTGGCATTGTCCTCCAGTGGAGATGGAACCTATGCATGGCCGCTTGACGGCGGTGAAATCAGCTCTTTTTACGGACTGCGTGCAGATCCTTTCGGCGGCGGAGCTGAAAATCATGCGGGGGTGGATATTGCGGCCGAATTCGGTACGCCTGTCAAAGCTTCGGCAACCGGTGTGGTGCAGCAGGCAGCATGGAACGGCGGCTATGGGCGTTTTGTCAGTATCGACCATGGTGACGGGATGACGACTTGTTACGGTCATATGAGTGCCATCGCCGTGGCTCCCGGACAGCGTGTAACGCGCGGTCAGGTTATCGGTTACGTAGGAAGCAGCGGTTACAGCACGGGTCCGCATCTGCATTTTGAGATGCGCGAAGGTGGGTCTACCGTAAATCCGCTCCAATTTACAGCCCCGACAAGAACAAGTCATTAATATGTTGTAATACCGTGGGAATTCCCTTAAGAGAAAGGGGTTCCCGCGGTATTTGTTTGCTTGGGAGTTGTTGAATCGAGGAAAAACGAGAGTTCCGCCTTGACATATAAAGTAGAATAAAAGGAACAGCCGGCAAATCGTCAGGCCGCCCTTGCCCCTACTTACTAAAGGCTAAAGGCGCTTTTAGTTCTTTCGCTCTGGCAGCTATCTGCAATCTGCCATCGGCTATCTGCCAATATGCTATAATACAAAGAATGCAGGAAAGTTCTTCCTGCTTGTTCACCGAAAAGGAGTCATGCTTTATGATTTATGATATTGCTATCGTCGGCGGCGGCCCCGCCGGCTGCAGTGCCGCTGTGACGGCTGCCAACCGGAATTTGAAGACGATTCTCTTTGATCCCGGGGATTTTGCCCTGGCGCTGCGAAAAACACAAAAAATCAAAAACTATCTGGGCCTTCCGGACATGTCCGGCAATGACCTGATGAATATCTTCGTCAAGCAGATGAAAGAAGCCGGCACGAAGGTGGTTACTGAAAAGGTACTGAATGTAATGGCACTGAATGACCATTTCTATCTGGGTACACCGGGCAGCATGTATGAAGCAAAAACCGTTATCCTCGCTATCGGCGTTCCTCATTCCCGTGGCCTTGATGGTGAAAAGGACTTGTTAGGGAAGGGAATCAGTTACTGTGCCACCTGTGATGGTAACTTTTACAAGGGAAAGACAGTAGGGGCCATTTGCACGGTTCCCAGTATGTGGCCGGAAGTAGTATTCCTGGCCAAGCTGGCTGCTCAGGGTACGGCCTGGATCTCCTTTGACGTGCCAGGTGATGCACCACAAAATATGACAGTAGAAAAATCTCTTCCGACTGCCGTTCGCAAAGAAGGCAATCAGGTGATTGTCACTGCCGGTGATAAGGAAACGGCTGTGGATGGTCTCTTTGTGCTGCGGGAAACGGATCCTGTCTCCCGCTTGCTGCCGGATTTGGCCATGGACGGCAATTACATTCATATTGACGCTGCCCAGCAGACTTCCGTGCCCGGCGTTTTCGCGGCCGGAGACTGTGCAGGTCAGCCCTGGCAGATCAATAAGGCGGCCGGAGAAGGCCAAAAGGCGGTCTTCGGTGTCGTAGATTATTTAAGGAAAGCAAAAAATGAATAAACGAATTGTCATAGGACTGCTGCTGTGTGCGGTCGTTTCCCTCGCCGGCTGCGGAACAAAACAGAAGCAGGCTGAGGAAAATACGAAGCTTGTTCCTTCTATCAGTACGCAGCGGGAAACTACTACGCAGGCTTCGGGAGAACAGCAGCAGGGCGCCCGCATAGAGTTTGTGACGCGGGAGCATAAAATGGAACGCGTAATTTTTTCCGGCGGTTATTTATATCGCCTTCCGGAAATTTCCCCGGAAACGCTGGTACGGGATGTACCGGCAGGGAGCCAGGGTATGATTTACGGAAAACGGGAAATCAACGGCCGGCAGTGGGCCAAGGTGACGACGCGCGACGGACTCACCGGATGGTACACAATGCCGGATAGAGGAAAAAAAGCGACTGATGAAGACGGAAAGCCGCTTAATCCCGGTCTTGAGGAGACGGATAAAGTATACCGCAGTACCTACCCGCGCATTACGGGCGGCGTAGCTCCGGAAGTACAGGAAAAAATCAACAAAGCGCTGGATAACTATTTGGAAGTGTACCGTTTTGTAACGGGACCGGTGGGCAGCGATCTGGGATGCCGGGTCACGTATAATCGGCAGGGCATCCTGAGTCTCGTCTTTTCGGGTCCTCCGATTCGTTTCCGCGCGTATCCTGTGTCTGATATCAACAACACGGAATACTGGAAAAACGTCAAAAAATACGTGTTCATCTCTCCATTATGGGGAGGTGCCGATCCCAAAATCATGACCGCTGCCATGACCGATATCCGTTACGGCATGGTCTTTGATCTGCATACCGGACGCCGGATGACGCTGCAGGATTTCATCGGTTCGGGTCAGAATGAAACCGTCCGTCAGATGCTTTCTTCCCTGGGGGAAGAAGCCCAGATGGATGAAGAGAACTTTTATGTAGATGAAAAGGGACAACTTTTCCTTCTGGCTTCCCGCCAGGAGCCGGAACCGGGCCGCGTCCCCCTGGAACTTTCTTCCCTTGTAATCAGGGAATATTGAGAAAAACAGCTTTTTTGCAGCGGTTTTGATTGTCCTTTTATTGTTTCACGCGGCGGATGCTGCTGACTTCAGTCCGACCTGCAGCCGGCGGTTTGTACGCCACGTCTTTTAATTCTTAATAGTGAGGTGCAGCATGAACAGAAAGGTAAAGTTTACGACAACGCTGGGCGATTTCACAGCTGAACTGTTCGAGGACAAAGCTCCGAAAACAGCCGGCAATTTCATTGACCTTGTGGAAAAGGGTTTCTACGACGGCATTATTTTCCACCGCGTCATTGATGATTTCATGATTCAGGGCGGAGATCCGACCGGCACGGGTATGGGCGGCCCCGGCTATGAAATTGATGATGAATTCGGTCCTGGCCTGAAGCACGACAGCGAGGGCATTCTTTCCATGGCCAATGCAGGCCCGAATACGGGCGGCAGCCAGTTCTTTATTACACTGGTACCGACGCCGTGGCTGGATGGCCATCATGCCATTTTCGGTAAAATCGTCGAAGGAATGGACGTTGTTCATAAAATCGGTTCTACGCCGACAGATTTTTCGGACCGCCCGCTGAAGGACGTTGTCATGACCAAGGTGGAAATCGTCAAGTAAATGACTGCGTACGTTTACATGGTGAGGTGCGCCAACGGCCATTTATATACAGGGTGGACCACTGACCTGGCAGCTCGCCTGAAAGCTCATCAGTCGGGGAAAGGCGCGCGTTACACGCGGGGATTCAAGGCTGTCAGTATGGTTTATTATGAGAGCCTTCCCGATAAGAGCGCGGCACTGAAACGGGAATATGCCATCAAACAGTTGACGAAGACACAAAAAGAAGACATGGTGGCTCATTTTACAGGTACGCTGCCTGCGCCGGTTTCCCCTAAAAAGAATGGTGCCGGGTCAGAAATAAAGTAAAGCTTACACTTTTCAGCGATCCTTTCTCCTAAATGCGGCAGAAAGGATCTTTTTTTGCAGCAAGGCTTCTTTTTTGAATACACGGTATCCAATCGGCACAATATAGGGTATAAATCTGTACATAATTTTATTCCGATAAATTGGGAAATCTCGGACAATTTGCTTGTAAAAGGTTCAGGGATATGCTAAAATAGGCGACAGAAAAAGCGGACTTAATGAATGTTCAACGTAAAGTATGACATACGTTTTGTGTGGTTTTTCGCAATATTTTTTAGGAGGCCAAGTGAAATGACTGGCAAGGTTAAATGGTTTAATGCTGAAAAGGGTTATGGTTTTATTGAACGCGAGGACGGCGGCGACGTATTTGTTCACTTCTCCGCAATCCAGGGCGAAGGCTTCAAGACCTTGGAAGAAGGCCAGGCTGTAGAATTCGACGTAGTCGAAGGCAACCGTGGTGAACAAGCTGCAAACGTTGTTAAGCTGTAAGATATATAAGTATCTGAAGGAACAACAAGAAAAGGCGTTTCCCTGGGGAACGCCTTTTTTTCGTATTTTTGAAAGGAATGCAGGATGAACGCATATGGAATGGAAGGACGGGTCGGCATCATTACGGGCGGGACGTCCGGTATCGGACTCGCGTGCGCGGCGCTTCTTACGGCAGACGGAGCCCATGTATTTTTGGCAGGGCGCAGTGCAAAGAAAGGGGAAGCGGCCCTTCAGAAGCTGCAGAACCGGCGCGGGCAGGCTGAATATATCCAGGCTGATGTGAGCACGGTGGAAGGCTGTCACCGGCTCGCTGAAGCCGTGGCCAATCGTGTGGGGAAGATTGATTTCCTGGTGAACAGTGCAGGCTTGTACCGGGAACAGAGTATCGACAATCTTACTGAAAAGGATTATGATGAAGAAATGAGTGCTAACGTGAAAAGCACGATATTTCTGACAAAGTACTGTCTGCCTCTTTTCAGTGACCGCCAGCCGGCCATTGTCAATATTGCTTCTGACGCGGCGCTGGAGGGAAATTACGGCTGTGCCGTGTACGCGGCTGCTAAAGGCGCTGTGGCTGCCTTTACGCGGGCTGCGGCACTGGATCTGGCACCGCGGATTCGCGTCAACTGCATTTGCCCTGGTGATGTGGATACACCTCTTGTGGAGGCGCAGCTCAAGGCCGGCGGATATACGCGGGAGGAGATGGCTTCTGTATATCCTTTAGGACGTATCGGAAAACCGGAGGAAATTGCACATATCATTTGTTCGGTTTTATCGCCGCAAAATGGCTTTATGACGGGAAGTATCCTTTCGGCAGACGGTGGGCTTACCGCAAAATAATAAAATACATAAAAAGACAACATCAAAATAGCACAAGTTCCATGAGGGGATTTTTTTATAATTATATTTATGCATTAAGGAGTTGTAGTAATGAACAGACTAACACGTTCACAGGCCATCTTTATCGGGTCCATGCTCTTTGGGATGATGTTCGGCGCCGGAAACCTGATTTTTCCGGTGCATATGGGTCAGCTTGCAGGATCCAACTTCTGGCTGGCTAACTGGGGATTTATTTCCACGGGGGTCTTTATGCCGATTATCGGCCTAATTGCTCTCGGGATTTCCGGTGCTGTCAGTGTGCAGGATCTGGCCAATCGGGTGCATCCGCTTTATTCCAAGATTTTTATCATTATGCTCTATCTGACCATCGGACCCTGTTTTGCGCTCCCCAGAACCGCTTCCGTATCGTTCCAAATCGGGGTGGCACCGTTTGTTTCTCCGGAAAGTCAACCTGTTGTCATGGCCATTTTCACGGGTATCTTTATGCTGATTGCCCTTGTGATGGGGCTGAAACCTTCTAAACTAGTTGTCTATATCGGGAAATTTTTAAATCCTGCTTTTTTGATTTTCCTGGCCATCTTGGTTGCGGTAGCGCTTATTCATCCCATGGGGAATTTCGCTGATTTTGTACCACAGGATGCTTATGCGGCCCATCCGTATATTACAGGATTCAAAGAGGGCTATAATACGATGGACGTGCTGGCCATCCTCGCCTTTGCCATTGTGGTGATTCAGACCGTCCAGCGTCTGGGCGTGACAGATCCCGTCATCATGGCACGGGATATCTTTAAAATCGGACTCATTGTCATGGCCTGTATGACAGTGATTTATACGGCTATTACCTGGCTGGGGGCTACAAGTCTCGGCCGGCTCAGCATTTCATCCAACGGTGGGATTGCCCTTGCTGAAATCGCGCAGTTTTTCTTTGGCCCTCTGGGCATGCTGCTGCAGGCTGTCATCGTTACGCTGGCCTGCCTTAAGACGGCTATCGGGCTCGTAACATCCTGTTCTGAAGCTTTTGCCACGGCGTTTCCGCATAGTCTGAGTTTTAAAAAGTACTGCTATTTGATGGCCGGTTTTTCTTTCTTTGTGGCCAATGTGGGACTGACACAGATTATTGCACTTGCCATTCCGGTCTTGATGTTTACGTATCCTTTGGCCATTGCTTTGATTATTTCTACCTACGTGGCCTTTTTCTTCAAAAATGACCGCAGGATTTATCAGTGGCCGGCCGCACTTACGACGCTGGCTGCTATTGGTGACGCCGTAAGCGTCCTGCCTGAAAGCGTAAAAACCAGCAGCATTGGCTCTGCCATCCTGAAATTTCATGCTATGCTGCCTCTTTCCAGTTCTGGTATGGCCTGGATATTGCCGAGCCTTCTTGGTATTGTCATTGCCCTTGCGATTGTTAAAGCAACGGGAGTAAGACCGCTGAAAAAATAAAAAGCGCATTTGGCTTTTGGCATATGGCGTTTAGCCTTGTCTGCAGCAGTGTGGCAGGACTTTTGATGCAAGTAAAATAGAAAATAAAACCTGAAATTTAGCAGATAACCTAAATTTCAGGTTTTATTTTAAAAAGGTGCTTTTAGCCTTTTGCTTATGGCATTTAGCATTGGACTGGTACTATCTTCCGCCACTTCGTGGCCTCCTCCTTCCGACTGCGTGGAAGGAGGTCTCAAAGGAATACCCAACCTGACGGTTTGGTTTAATGAAAGGTCATTTTTCTTCCACAGGCAGGCTGCGGACGGCGAGCACACCAAGCCGCGGAAAGCGTGAAGCTCGTTCATAAATTTCTTATAAACTTTATTCTCCCTTTCATCCTTCCTTCTTTGCCTCATGATATACTTAATTTGAATCAGCATGTTAAGGAAGTGATTTACGGTGAACAAGAAGAAATTATCTCCGGCGGCCACCTTTATTCTGCTGTTTGGGATTGTCAGTCTGCTTTCAGATATGACCCATGAAGGCGCTTCCAGTATCCGGGGTGCTTATCTGACACTTCTGGGGGCTTCTGCCTCAACCATTGGATTTATTTCAGGGTTGGGGGAACTGGCGGGGTATTCCCTGCGCTTCGTTTTCGGCAGACTTGCTGACCGCACCAGGCAATACTGGCCGCTCTGCCTTGCCGGATATATCATCGATGTACTTGCCGTTCCCGCACTGGCCCTTGTAGGGGAGCACGGCTGGGTTGCGGCCTGCGCGCTGTTAATCATTCAGCGCACGGGCAAGGCTATCAAGAAACCATCCAAGGACACGATTATGTCTTTTGCGGCTACCCAGCTTGGAGAAGGTAAAAGCTTTGGCATCCAGGAACTGCTTGACCAGATCGGAGCATTTCTTGGTCCGGTGCTGCTCTATTTTTCTATGAGCTATAAAGCAGGCGCCGCCCCTTATGACAAGTATAGATTCTGCTTCGCTGTCCTGGCCATTCCCGGTGCACTGACACTGCTTTCTTTGTTCCTGACCAGACAAAAATTCCCGAATCCCGAAAACTTTGAGCCTGCGCCCAAGGAATACGTTCCTTTTACCATGAAAAAGCAGTTCATCTTTTACATTGCCGGCATCAGTCTCTTTGCTTTCGGATTCATTGACTACTCCCTGATCTTAATGCATGTAACTCGGACTTACACCGGTTTTGGTGCCGGGGCCGGAGCGCTGCTCCCGGATAATGACCTTCCGCTGCTGTATGCGGGTGCCATGCTGGTTGATGCGGTTGCCGCCTTATTTTTCGGATTTCTCTTTGACCGTAAAGGAACGCAGGCGCTCGTCTGGTCCACGCTTCTTTCTGCTCCTTTTGGCATCCTGATTTTCCTTTGCCATTCGCTTCCAGCCCTCTACGTGGGAATTGCCCTCTGGGGTGTCGGTATGGGAGCTCAGGAATCCATCCTGAAAGCAGCGGTCAGCAGGATTGTCCCAAAAGCCAGCCGGGCGACGGGGTATGGCATTTTTGAATTTTCCTTCGGAATTTTCTGGTTCCTCGGAAGCTGGGTTCTCGGCGCGCTCTATGATATCAGTCTGCCTCTCATGGCTGCGGTATCCGTCATTACCCAATTGGCAGCTATACCACTATATATTGCTTCAAAAGCTGCTTATGAGAAATGATGAAAGTCGTGCAGCCGGGAAAGCGGCTGTAAAAGGCGCCATCAAAAAATAAAAAGCGCTTTTGGCATGGCCTTCGGCAGAGTGGGTAGTGGCTAGTGTCTAGTGGCTAGTACATCCGTGCGGGCAGATTGTTTGGTAAAGCCCAAGGCAGATAGCCTGTAGCAGCTAGCCGCAGCGGAAAAGTGCTTCATAACGGCATTTGGCATGCAGTACATAGCTCCACCTGCAACAGAATGAAGCAGCATTTAACCAGTATAGAAGAAATAAAACCTAAATTTAGCAGTTACTCTAAATTTCAGGTTTTATTTTTATAAATTCAAAGAAAAATGCCTTAGTCATTTTTTTTCCACGGGCGACACGCGGTCAGCGACCTGCGACCAGCGACCAGCGTAAAAAAATAGGTTCTTCACGTTTTTTTCGGGAGTATACCTCTTACGGTCGGAATTGAGAGGTAGCGAATTAACGTGAAAAAGTACTCATCATCTCTGTATCCGTACGCTCTTCTTTTGGCCACTTTAATCTTGTTGTTGAAACCCTCAAGCTTCCCTGTGTTTATCGGGTACAGGGCATGGTTCACCAGTCCGTCTATCCTTGGCAGCTTAATCTTAGCAAACCTAACCAGGGCCGGAATCCCGCTGCCTAGTGCAGCTTTAAACCAGCGCTTCCATCCTGCAAGAGCCTTGTCATAGTCCCTTAATTCATAGAGGGCTATCATCTCTTCCTTCATGGAATAACATATTGCCAGATCCTCGTGCTCTGCAAAGATGGCCTGTAACGCTTCTTTGCTCTTAGGATTCAGCTTATCTTCATTGGTGAGTAACGGCCAGCGGACTTTCTTCAATGTGCGGTAGTTCTTCTTTTCCTCGGATATCCGCTCTTTTAAAACCGGCTTGTCTTCATTGCTTGCGTCTTTTAATGCTTCTTGCATGTCTCTGGCTTTATCCCTATGCATTCTGGCCTCATCAAGTCTTACTACACCTAATACTTCCTTCCCGAATTGAGCCTGCATGTGGTAACGATCATACACGACCTTAGCTTGCGGCAGATGTTCTTGTACCAGCTTGTTGTAGGAAGCGTTCATATCCATGGCGACTGCCTTGACCTCTGTCAGCTTCGTCTGATCATATTCCTTGAAGAAATGCTCGAAGTCAGCTATCGCCCGACCTCTGCCAACCCAGAGAATATAACCTGTCGCTAAATCCATGACGCAAGTGGCATAAGTGTGTCCCTTATGGATAGCAAACTCATCGATGGCCAGGAAACGGGGCCTGTAAGAGGTCAGCTCCAATTCCATTTCATATTTATCGAGAGATTCATCCATGAGCTGTTTGTGGACATAGCGAATCGTGCTCCAGTGAATTCCTGACATCTTAGCAATTGCATTGGCAGGGATTCCATTACGAAGCAGCGTCTCAATCCAAAGGGAAGCCCTCATGGTAATGCGAGTTCCGGGATATTTAAAGGGAGTAGGCTCAGTGATGGTTGCATGGCAGCAGGAGCAACGGAAGCGATGCCCTTCAAAGCGGATTATCCTGGTATGCTCAGGATACGCAGGGAAGCTTTTCAAGTAGGTGGAAAATGGCTCGTAAGAATACATTTTCTGACCACATTTAGGACAACAGAAGTCGGTATATTTCTTTTCACTGCAAATAACAATCTCCTGGCTGTCATCAAAAGGGTCTTCCGGCATGAAGACATTGTAAAAGACATCTTGACATTCTGCATTATTTTGAATAGTGTAATTAGTAAAGGACATTTTCTCCTCCCAAGGTATGGTTTCGACGATTATATTTTGGAGGAGTTAATGTCCTTTTTCAATAGTCAAATGTCTTTTAGTCCACAAATTTCCGTGAAGAACCAAAAAATAGGCTGTGAAGAAATGCGGCAGCATTCTTCACAGCCTATTTTTAACATTTACCAGTGGCATCCGCCATTATTCCATCCGTGGTGATAGCCTCTTCCGTAATTCCCACCATTGCCATTATTGCCGTTATAGTGATGATGATATCCGTTGCCGTAAGCACCGTCACAGTAAGCAGGACCATTCTGAGGGGGAACGGTGTTGTTGTCTTCCGCTGCTGCAATACCGAGGCGGCCCAGGGTAACGGTAAGAACGACAGCAGCCAGTGCCAGTAATTTTTTCATTTAAGTTTCCTCCTTTTCTGGGGCAGTATCAGTATATTCCCAGAGGTAAAATTTCTTTTGATATTTTTGCTTGGCTGTATTATATCAGATTTATTTCAAATAGGGAAGGGGGGTATATGAAAAAATAAATAAAAATTTGAAATATCTCTCCCACATTTCATAGTGCTGCATAATTTAACTATTTAAGAGATTCAATAACTATTGAAGAAATAAAACAAGAAAATAGCAGGGCCTTACGATTGACCGGAGAAAAAACGTCAATATACATATACGGGGTATACATACTAATTCTTTTGACAAATGGAACCTGTGGCAGAAGCACCGTTTTTTCTTCTAATTTATGACGGAAATGTGATATTTTTTAGTCTTATGGGTCTGTCTCTTTAAAAAAATGTAAAAATAGGATATAATATATCTACTTGTGAATATGAATCTAATCAGAGGAGGCATAGATCCCATGAAAAAAATACTTGCAGCTGTCGTCGCGGCAGGGCTTCTTCCTGTCTGTGTTGCCGGCGCTTCTCCAATGACAGATATTACGCCGGGTAAAGTTCAGATTGACGCAAACATAACCCTCGGTTCTTCTATCAAAGGAAAACGTGATGGTCATACGGTAGACTTCGACGGAGATACTCGTTATCGTGCGGGCGCTGCTGTCGGTATTGGGGATAATCTGGCTCTTGATTATGTCTATTCTGCTCATGAAGGCGATGATGACGCTTCCGTGCAGTCCCATCAGGTCAACTTGGTTTATCAGTTTAATCCGTATCTGTATGGCTTTGGCGGCTACGTTCGCAACCGTGCTGACCACCGTGATTATACGGATAATACCAATGGCTTCCAGGTTGGTGCCATCGGCCGTCTGCCTTTGACGGACAGATTGACGGGTTGGGGCAAGGTTGGCTACGGCAATACCATCACGCAGTATGAAGTAGGTATGGGCTATGCCATTACGGATAATTGGGAAGCAAACGTATCCTACAACGATAGCAAGTATAAAGACTTCAGCGGTGATACCGATGTGAAGACACACGGCGTCAACGTAGGTGTTTCCTATAAGTTCTAATTAAATAAGCCTCGCTATAGAGCTCTTCTGTGTGTCTTACTGGCGGCACACGGAAGGGCTCTTTTAATCAAAGGGACTGTGAAATAATGCATGTGCATCATTTCACAGTCCCTTTTACGCAGGTCGCTGGCCGCGGGTCGCCCGGGGAAGAAAAATTGCCTTTCGTTAAACCAAACCGTCAGGTTGGGAATTCCTTTGGGGTATCCTTCCACGCAGCCGGAAGGAGGGCCACGAAGTGGTGAAAGATAGTACCAATCTGCCGAAGGCCATGGCTAAATGCCATAAGTTATTTTTCTATGCCTCTAAAGCATAAAGCAGCATGAACAACAAGTATTGGATTAACCTCCCATAGCTTCATACAATTAGCATAGGAAAGATATTGTGCATCAGGAGGTATAGAGAAGTATGTTAGGAAATTTTTCCTATTATAACCCTACTAAATTATATTTTGGCGATGATGCCCTGGAGGGCCTGCGCCGTGAATTGTCCCATTATGGAAATCACGTACTGCTCGTGTACGGCGGCGGTTCCATCAAACAGAATGGCATCTATGACCAGGTGATGGATGTGCTGAAATCATGCGGAAAGACTGTCAGGGAAGTAGCAGGAGTTATGCCAAATCCGACTTATCCTAAACTGTTGGAAGGCATTGCCGCGGCTCGGGAATCTAATGCAGACTTGATTCTTGCCTGCGGCGGCGGATCCTGTTGTGACTTTGCGAAGGCAGTGGCCGCTGCGGCGGACTGCCCGGAAGACCCTTGGGAGAAATTCTTTGTGAAACAGGAAGAACCTTCTCCGCAGCAGCGCGTCATTCCGGTAGGCTGCGTGCTTACCATGGTTGGAACGGGCTCTGAAATGAATGCCGGTTCTGTGATTACGAATCCGGAAACGAAACTCAAGATTGGCAAGGTTTTTGCCGATGAACGTATATTCCCCAAGTTTTCCGTGCTGAATCCGAAGTTTACTTTCTCACTGCCGAAACGGCAGATGGCGGCCGGTATCTATGATATGTTCAATCATATCTGCGAGCAATATTTTTCCGGGTACGACGACAACACGTCCGATTATATTGCGGAAGGACTTATGCGGTCTGTGATTGCTTCTTCCAAGATTGCTGTGGAGCATCCCGATAATTATGAAGCTCGCAGCAATCTGATGTGGATTGCAACGTGGGCTCTCAATACGCTGATTGCGAAAGGCAAAACGACAGACTGGATGGTTCATATGCTCGGACAGGCAGTCGGAGCCTATACGAATGCAACGCACGGAATGACACTTTCCGCTGTATCTCTGGCTTACTATCGATTTCTGATGCCATTCGGGCTTTTTAAATTCAAGCGCTTTGCCGTGAATGTCTGGGGTGTGGAACCTGACGGTAAAAACGATGAAACAGTTGCCAAAGAAGGCCTGGAACATATGGAAGTCTGGATGCGGAATTTAGGAGTAGCCATGAATCTCGGCGAATTGGGTGTAACGAAAGAAATGATTCCCGGCATCGCCGATGCTACGTTCATCCTGAAAGGCGGCTATAAAGTCCTGACGCGGAAGGAAGTAGTTGAAATTTTGAAGAAGAGTCTGTAAGCAGATGGCTGCGGTAAGCGGGGAAGCTAAAAACGCATTTAAGGAATGACCGTTAGTTGTCAGATTGCCTTGCCTCCGGTAGTTTGGTTCGGCTTTTGGCCGGAATAAAACAAAAGTCGCTTTTGGAATCAGATTTGAATTTCAGGACCTGTTTTTATTAATTCAGGGAACCGGAGAAGAAACCGAGTCCTTTACCTGGAGAAGCCCCATCAATATTGGCATGGGGATATACATTTCCGCCATCGGCATTTATCTTGCCGATATTCTTCTGCCCTATGTTCTCTCAGAATTTATCTACATGGTGGGGACGATGTCTCTGGCCATGATGCTTTCAGGCTCGTTTCTTCTCGGCATGAGCTGGAGGGGATGCTCAATGTGTGCATGGCGGCATCACCGTTCTGAAAATGCTCGTACTTCCCATTGCCGTCGTGACCATGACAATCGTTACGATTGCCGTAGGATTGAAAGAAGGAAAGCTGCCCGCATCACCGTCAGTGCAGGAAGGAGCAAGGCAGTAGGCGGCGAGATGCAGCGAGGTTCAATACGCTTGGATTGATGTAGAAATCAAGTAAGAATTTTTGAGGTGATTGCATTGGAATACAAAACGTTATCGAATGGGATCGCGATGCCTTTGATTGGATTTGGCACTTATCAAATTTCGCCGGAACATTGCAGACAGGTGATACAGGATGCTATTACAGTGGGCTATCGGGCCATTGATACAGCCCAGTCCTATGCCAACGAAAAGGAAATCGGAGAGGCGTTGGCCGCTTCGCCGGTAGACCGGCACGAGCTCTTCCTCACTTCGAAAATCTGGGTACACAATGCAGGGTATGAGAAGACGAAGAAGTCCATCGACCGCTCCCTGGAAAAACTTCAGACCGACTATCTCGACCTCATGCTCATCCACCAGCCTTTCGGCGATTATTACGGAAGCTGGCGGGCTATGGAGGAAGCCTACCGGGAGGGGAAGCTCCGCGCCATCGGTGTGTCGAATTTCTATCCGGACCGGCTTGTGGACTTCTGTCACTACGTGGAGATTAAACCTATGGTCAATCAGGTGGAGACCCACGTGTTTTTCCAACAGCAGGAAGCCCATGCCTTTATGAACCGGTACAACGTCACCCATGAGGCTTGGGCGCCCTTTGCAGAGGGGAAAAATCATCTATTCACGCAGCCATTGCTCACATCCATTGGCAATCGATACGGAAAAACGGCAGCACAGGTCGCCCTGCGTTTTCTGGTTCAGCAGGGAATTGTTCTTGTAGTCAAATCCACTCATAAAGACCGGATGGAACAAAATATGCAGATTTTTGATTTCAGCCTTTCTCACGAGGAAATGGAAGCCATTCGCGGGCTTGATAGGGGAAAGAGCCTGTTTTTTTCTCACACCGACGGGAAAACAGTTGAGTCGCTTCTCGACCTCAAGCGATACGAGGGAAAGATTGATCGAATCCTATGAGGGAAAAATGGCGTGGCGCCCGGATATCGAAATCTACGACAACGCCCCCTTCTTCATGGCTGATTGCAACAGCAGGCAGATTGTCAATCTCCTGGCAGACTAGTTTCATGAGCAGGGGCATAAGCTCGTGCAATTTTGTGAGAGGTGAATGAAATGCATAAAACAATTGCTGCCATCCTCATGGCACTTTGTCTTTCTTTTTCCCTCACATCCACTGTGGCAGCGAAACGCGATTGCGCCGATGTGGAGGTCATTCGGGACGGGATTCATTTTGCAGAAAGTGTATTTCCCTGGGATGGGGGTATATTCATCAGCAACTACGAATCTGATAACCTTACTCCGCGTCCTGATGAAAACAAGGGCAATGTCCTTTATGAAAAGGATGGCGTAACAAAGACGGTGATACCCGCTGCCGGTGAACTTCATAAACCTCTGGGACTGTTCACGCGTGACGGCGTAGAGCTTTTCGTCTGCGATACCGACACCATCAAGCAATTTGATCTCCGTTATCCTGAGAAAAAGCCTAAGGTCATTTCCTTTGAACAGGGGGATAGTGTCAACGCCATGACCTATGATGGCCGCTATCTCTACGTTTCCGTTACCAACAATGACCTTATATACCGCATCGATCTCACAAAAGAAAAACGCTTGCCGGAAAAGTGGATTCGTGTTCCCGGACCAAATGGAATGGCGACGGACGGTAGGACCTTATACGTGGTCTCGATTCCTCACGACTTTGCTACACCGATGGAGGAAAACGTAGTTTACCGCATCCGGGATATGCATTCTTCCTCGCCGAAGCTTGAGAAGATTAGCAGCGTTTCAGGTCTTTATGATGGGGCCGCCCTCTCTCCGGATGGAAAGGTTCTCTACGTTTCCGACTGGAAGAGCTCATCTGTCACAGCCATCGACCTCAAGACGGGAAGCCGCCATGTGCTATATCGGGATACTCCCATGGGGCCGGCGGATATTGCCCAAGGGGACGGAATCCTTTACATCCCCGACTTGATACACCACAGCATTATTGCCATGAAACTCTACTGGTGAGTAGAACTTCCGGTGGGGCATAAGGTAAGGTGTTGTGAAAAAATAAAAAAGGCGCTTTTGACTTTTGGTCTATGGCATTTAGCCTCGTTTGCAGCAGTATGGTAAGGCTTTTGATTCGAATAAAAAATAAAACCTGAAATTTAGCAGATAACCTAAATTTCAGGTTTTATTTTATGAGTTCGCAGCAAAATGCCTTGGTCATTTTGCTTCCACAGGCGGACTGCGGAAAGCGTAAAAAAGGGCTGTGAAATATGCGTGTGCATTATTTCACAGCCCCTTTTGAATTTTGACTGGTGCGATTGGCGCGAGTCGAACGCGCGACCCTCTGCTTAGGAGGCAGATGCTCTATCCAACTGAGCTACAACCGCACAACGCATATATTATAACAGATAATTTACATGGTGACAAAATAACGTTTAAAGCTGATTATTTTTTAGGCTCCAGCGTTTGTGTGACTTTGGCAGCCCACACGGCCTGGTATACTTTGTCAAGGGGCGTACCGGCTTCGATCGTCGTCCATTCTTCCTCTTTAGCACGCCAACGATCCGTGATGGTGTTGTCCGCCGTCACGGAAAGTTTCATGATGGGCGCCATGCGGTGATCCTGGGAGAAAAGGGCCAGAGTCAGTTTGTAGGATTTATCAGGCATCATTTCCCGGTACCCGGCCACACGGCCCGTTCCGCGCTGCATAATGACAGAACGATCAAGTTCCCACGTGTGTCCGGCCTCAGCCGTGTTGACGAGCTGCCAGTCGGGATCCGGTGTATCCAACGTATCCGATTCCTGGGCGTGGAGCGTGCCCGGCATGATGAGCAGTGCACAGGCAAAAAGAATGGCGGCTAACTTTTTCAGCATGGGGACTCTCCTTTATCTTACAAGGTAAGAAGCAACGATTTCTGCTTCATACATGATGTGACGGTCAGGCTTTCCTTCTTTAAAAGGAGGATACCATTTTTGATCAGCCGCATCGAGATTCTTGAGATCCTGAAGCTGCCGGAACAAAACCTTGCATTCCAGCGTCAGCGGCAGTTCCTTAATGGCGGGAGCATTTACCTTTTCACCGGGTACCGTGGTCAGGTGCAGTGCCTCGATCTTATCAATGTCACGGCCGGACTGGCTGCCACAGACTTTGATGATTTGCGGGTCAACAGCGCTGACAGGAATGTTGACCGTGAATTCACCGGTGGCATCGAGCAGTTCTTTGGTAAAGCGGCTTTCCCGGATGTAAGCGGTAAATACGGGTTTACCCCAGTCTACGCCGATAGCACCCCAGCCAATCACCATGGAGTTTACTTTCTCGCCCTTTTTCGTCGTTAATAAAATTCCTTTCGGCAGCGCTTTTACCAGAGCTTCTGCACAGGAATAAGGTTCCATTTTTTCTTTTGTCATACTCTTTTCCTCCTTTAGAAATAAATCACAGGATACTGCTATTATATCAAAATTGAAGATAAAAGCTAAGGGAGAAAGAATTCTCCGCTCGCAGGCCATAGCCTCTCCATCCGATATAATCTGCTGCTCTTGGGCCTTGCCCGGACAATCGCCCGCACGGGTATACGATTCACTCATCGCTGACCAATTCTTTTACGTCCCCACACGTAAGGCTGGATGTCTACATACTTTATTATCCTCATGATATAATAAAACCACATATACTGTGTAGAAATGGGGAGAAGTCGTTGTGAAAGATACACGGGAAAAGGAACTGAAACTATTATCCGCACCGAGGGCACGGGCACGTTTTTTCAGCCTCCCTCTCATTAAAGATAAAATCCTTGCAGGCAGCCGGAAGACGCTGCATCTGGAAAATGCGTACTATGATACACCGGATCAGGCCTTTGCCAGGGCAGGACTTGCTTATCGGGTCCGCTGCACGAACGCAAAAGTTTTTGAATGTACCGTCAAGACCCGGGGTAAGGCGGTCGGCGGGTTTACCGACCGGGGTGAGTATACGCAGGCACTTCCTTCTGCGGAACCGGTTTTCGAAGGGTTCGGGGCAGAAATTGATGCGGCTTTAAAGTCCCTTACGGCGTCCGGCGCTCCCACGCCTTTCTGCAAGGTAGCGTTTACGCGCAAAATTGCCCTGCTGCAAATTTCCCGTCAAACCGTTGTAGAAGCGGCTATTGATGATGGAACAATTTCGGCCGGAAATCGGGAGGAAACCATCGGGGAACTCGAACTGGAGCTTAAAAAGGGATCGGAACGCGACTTGATGCGTTTTACGGCGCAGCTTGCACAGGAGATTCCGCTTTATCCGGAAAAGCGAAGCAAACTGAAGCGCGCTCTCGACCTCATGAGCCGCGTTCCTTTGCAGGAGCAAACCGCACTTCCTCTGGTTCCGGGGGATGAAGATGCCTTCACAGCCTGGCGCCTTATTACAGAAAGCCGCCTCGACCGTACGCTTGCTGCCCTGACTGCATGCTGGCAGCATTCTTCGGCAGCTGTTACCGATGTTTATGAGGCGTTTCGTGAAGTGGCTGCTCTTTGGGAATGGGGGACGTCGGTGCTTTCTCAGAGAGCTTATGCGGAAGGCAAGGCACTGCTGACGGACGCGCTTCAGGGACTGGCGGCACTTAGTCATCCCCAGGATGGGGCACGGTATATGAAGAAACTCAGCCGTACCTATACTGTCCGGGCCCTGGAAGAGGCTTGGAAACGTAAGGCGCTGGCCGCGGAAAAGGATTGGCAGCGTGCTATTTCGAAAGGCACCCTTGCCGCTGTGGTATGGAAACTCTGGCAGCTGTCGGAGTCACGGAAAGCGCGCCTTGACAGCACGCTGACGGCTGAATGGCTCTGCGCGGAGACGATGCCTCTCGCGGCAGGCGTGGCTCCCGGTGTCGCTGCTTCCGTCCCCCGCATTTCATCACTGCGGCTTCTGGGTCAGATTCTCTTTATGGAGCAGCTTTCCAAGAATCTGGATGAACGTTTTTGCAGACGGGGCAGGAAATATCTTAAGGAAATATCACGGTGGGAACGCATCCAGCAGCTTCGGGATACGGCCCTTGTCATCAGCCGCCGCGAAAAAGGCCGGAACGCGGGGGTGCAGGCCCTCGTCTTTTTCGGCTATGTGATTCCTTACGCGGAAGACGCCCGTAATAAGGCCAATAAGCAGAGCGAAAAGCTGGAGTCATTGTGCAAAAAAGCGGCTAAAAACACCGCAAAAGAAAAATAAAAAAATAAAAGTCAAAAAATCAAAAATAGTATTTGACATTTTGACTTTTGAAGGGTACAATAAAACCCGGGAAGTGAAATAGACTTCCCGGGTGTTTATTATCCAGTAAGGAAATTCCAGTAGGTTCTGGTTCGTATTCAGTACCTGCCAAAAATCATGGTCAGCAGCATGAGGACGTGTGGTATGGTGTATAAAAAGAGAAGAACCAGGATCATACCAAGGATGGCGATGATGATGTGCAGCTTCCGGCTGAACCGATGGATGATGACTTCCGTATTGAGCAGGCCGTAGCACCGCTCCAGTACGCGAAGCTTGGTGTTGATGTTTTCCCTCCAGACATCGGCATGCAACAGGCCCATGTAACGGGCATAGACCCGGGCGTTGAATACGTCTTCGGTGACCTGCAGGGCGTTGTCGACGTTGCTGGTGAGAATACTCATATCCGCCATGACTTCCATCAGGTTGGCTCTGATTTGGCGGAATGCCTTGAGGCGGCTTGGACCGCCGGGGGCGTTGGCGTTATCGATTTCGTCGTACGTCCGGTCAATCGCCTTACGCAAAGCGTCGTCGTAATACCTCAGTTCCAGGAACTGGGCATTGGCAAACTCGAGCAGATCCGGCAGATCTGTGCTGCCGCTCTTGTCGTAGAGCAGCGCCGTGTCCCAGGTCAGGTAAACGATGTCGCCGGTGCTGTAGGAAAAATAATTGGCCATGACATCGCGCCGTGTTTCCTCGCTGAGCGGGGTCTTGTCCTTCATCATGATGGGCGGGAAATCCCAATCAGGCAGCGGGTCACGGAAGTAATACACGACAAAATCCTCGTCAAAATCCGAAATCCTCATCTTGGAGCAGGCCGGACGAATCGTATCGGTCACTGCCTCGATATATTCCCGGATAACATCTTCGGGAAGGGTGTCGACGGCGATGGCAAGATCCGTGAAATCTGCCTCCGTGATTTCTTCAGGCAGCTCAATATGGAAAATCAGACTTACGACGCCGATGTCGAAAATCCGCGCATTGATCGTCGCGGTATATTCTTTTCCGGCAAAGGTCATATCGTGAGTTCCCAGTTCCACGAGTACCGGGGGATTTTGGATGGAAATGGATTCGGGCGCACTATTATCGAAGCGCAGGCGCGACGCAATCTTATTGCGGGCCGCCCAGAGCGCTTCAACCATCTTCAGATTGATTTCATCAGCCACGTCAAAAAGGTGGTAAAGAATGATGGAAGAATGCATAAAGTCCTCCTTGTACAGTCAAAAGGCATACAACATCTGATGACTACAATTCGACAAGGAGCGGGGATTTCCTTCCTACTGTTGCAATAAAATTACAGAAAGACCTTTTTGGAGGTGTTTATGATGCAAGCAGAACGTTTTAGTGATGAGGTAAAAAGTTTGATGGAGGCTGCTCAGCAGCAGGCTATCATGAACTATAACCAGCAGGTAGGCTGTCTGCACCTGCTGTCGGCCATGAACAGCCAGCCGGACAACTTTCTTCATTTTGTATTAAAGAATGTCCATGCCGATGAAAACCAGTTCAGTTCCGATTTGGATCATCAGCTGAAAGAGATTCCGTCCGTCAAAGGAACGGATCAATTAAGTATTACGACGGGTCTGGCACGTGCCATTGCCCTTGCGGAAAAGGCCGCCGGCCAGAACGAAATCACAGGGGCTCATTTGCTCGCCGCCTTGTGTGAAGACGGCGACAGTGAAGCTGTTTCCCTTTGCAGGAAGTACGGTATCACCCGTTCGGCAATCCGCAGTTTGGTTGATAAATACCAGGGCGGCCAGGATGCCGAACAGAACAAAAAGACCCTTGAAAAATACGGTCAGGATTTGACTTTAAAGGCTAAAAAAGGTGCCCTGGATCCGGTCATCGGCCGTGATGACGAAATCCGCCGGACCATTGAAATCCTGTCCCGCCGTAAGAAGAACAACCCTGTCCTCATTGGTGAACCGGGCGTCGGCAAGACGGCTATTGTCGAAGGACTGGCACGCCGTATTGTGGCCGGCGATGTACCGGAATCCTTGAAGAACAAGACCCTCTATGCCCTTGACCTTGCTTCCCTCGTAGCCGGTGCCAAGTACAGAGGCGAATTTGAAGAGCGCTTGAAGAAAGTGCTGAAGATTGTTTCCGATTCGGCCGGTCAGATCATCATGTTCATCGATGAACTGCATACGGTTGTCGGAGCCGGTGCTTCCGAAGGTTCCATGGATGCCGGCAATATTCTGAAGCCGATGCTGGCCCGCGGGGAACTGCGCTGCATTGGTGCAACGACCATCAATGAATATCGTAAGTATATTGAAAAAGACAGTGCTCTGGAACGCCGTTTCCAGCCTGTACTGGTTAAGGAACCGAGCGTGGAAGATACCATTTCCATCCTGCGTGGCCTGAAGGAACGTTATGAAGTCCATCATGGCGTCCGTATCAAGGATTCGGCTCTTGTGGCAGCTGCTACGCTCTCGAACCGTTATATCAGTGAACGGTTCCTGCCGGATAAAGCCATCGACCTTGTCGATGAAGCTGCGGCTCGCCTGAGAACAGAAATCGACTCCATGCCGACCGAACTGGATGAAAGCCGCCGCCGGATGCTGCAGCTCCAGATTGAAGAGCAGGCTCTGTCCAAGGAAGACGATAAACAGTCTGCCGATCGTCTGGCAAAGATCAAGGAAGAACTGGCCAAGATGAAGACCGAAAACGATGCCCTGATGAAACGCTGGCAGGAAGAAAAAGCCGGTATTGCCAAGGTGCGTCAGGTCAAGAAGGAAATTGACCAGGTCAAGAAGGAAATGGAACAGGCCGAGCATGATTATGACCTGAACAAACTGGCCGAACTAAAATATGGCCGTCTGCCGAACCTGCAGAAAGAACTGCAGAAGCTCGAAGATGAAGAACATTCCGAGAACCGGCTGCTCAAGGAAGAGGTCGATGAAGACGATATCGCCAAGGTGGTCAGCACCTGGACCGGTATTCCTGTAAATCGTCTGATGGAAGGCGAAAAGAAGAAACTGGCTCATTTGGATGAAATCCTTCATCAGCGTGTCATCGGTCAGGATGAAGCCGTTAAGGCTGTATCCGAGGCTGTGGTACGTGCTCGTGCCGGTATCAAGGATCCGAACAAACCCATTGGCTCCTTCATTTTCCTCGGACCTACGGGCGTCGGCAAGACGGAATTGGCTAAGGCTCTTGCGGAAGTACTCTTTAACAGCGAAAAGAGCATTATCCGTATTGATATGAGTGAATACATGGAAAAACATACGGTGGCCCGTCTGATTGGTGCGCCTCCTGGATATGTCGGTTATGAAGAAGGCGGCCAGCTGACTGAAGCCGTGCGCCGTCATCCGTATTCCGTCATCCTCTTCGATGAAATCGAAAAGGCTCATCCGGATATCTTCAACGTGCTGCTGCAGGTTCTGGATGATGGCCGTCTGACGGATGGTCAGGGCCGGGTTGTGGACTTTAAGAATACGCTCATTATCATGACGAGTAACCTCGGGTCCAAGGAAATTATGGAACATAACGGAGAAATCAGTCACGAAGAAGTACGCCGTCTGCTGATTAATTCGTCCTTCCGTCCGGAATTCCTGAACCGTGTCGATGATATTGTTGTCTTCAAACCGCTGGGCGAAGTACAGATCAAGAGCATTGTGAAACTCATTCTGAAACAGCTGAGCGACAGACTCCATAACCAGATGGAACTTACGCTGACTGCTTCCGATGAAGCCGTGGATTATCTGGCACGCACCGGTTTCGATCCGGCCTTCGGTGCCCGTCCTCTGAAGAGACTGATTGTCCATACCGTGGAAACGGTGGTCAGCCAGAAGATTGTACAGGGCGAAATCAAGAGCGGCGATACGCTTGAGATTGTACTGAAAAACGGCAAGATTGATGTCGTGGCAAAGTAATTCCTTTGTGGAATTCATTTAAAAAACCGCATATTTACCGCCTGCATTCCGGGATGCAGGCGGCTTTTTTTGAAAGGTACATAAACACAATGATTATTCATTGTGGTCATGTACCTTTTCTTCTGTCACCTCCTTCCACGGAGTCGGAAGGAGGTGGGGCCACGAAGTGGCGGAGGATAGCCTGCTGCAATCCGTAGCTTTTCACGGTAGCCTGAATTTCTGCTCCTGTTTTATTCCTTCCCTGCAAAATTGCCGCAGCAATTTTGGTTCTTCACGTTTTTTTCGGGAGTATACCTCTTACGGTCGGAATTGAGAGGTAGCGAATTAACGTGAAAAAGTACTCATCATCTCTGTATCCGTACGCTCTTCTTTTGGCCACTTTAATCTTGTTGTTGAAACCCTCAAGCTTCCCTGTGTTTATCGGGTACAGGGCATGGTTCACCAGACCGTCTATCCTTGGCAGCTTAATCTTAGCAAACCTAACCAGGGCCGGAATCCCGCTGCCTAGTGCAGCTTTAAACTAGCGCTTCCATCCTGCAAGAGCCTTGTCATAGTCCCTTAATTCATAGAGGGCTACCATCTCTTCCTTCATGGAATAACATATTGCCAGATCCTCGTGCTCTGCAAAGATGGCCTGCAACGCTTCTTTGCTCTTAGGATTCAGCCTATCTTCATTGGTGAGTAACGGCCAGCGGACTTTCTTCAATGTGCGGTAGTTCTTCTTTTCCTCGGATATCCGCTCTTTCAAAGCCGGCTTGTCTTCAGCACTTGCGTCTTTTAATGCTTCTTGCATGTCGTTGGCTTTATCCCTATGCATTCTGGCCTCATCAAGTCTTACTACACCTAATACTTCCTTCCCAAATTGAGCCTGCATGTGGTAACGATCATACACGACCTTAGCTTGCGGCAGATGTTCTTGTACCAGCTTGTTGTAGGAAGCGTTCATGTCCATGGCGACTGCCTTGACCTCTGTCAGCTTTGTCTGATCATATTCCTTGAAGAAATGCTCGAAGTCAGCTATCGCCCGACCTCTGCCGACCCAGAGAATATAACCTGTCGCTAAATCCATGACGCAAGTGGCATAGGTGTGTCCCTTATGGATAGCAAACTCATCGATGGCCAGGAAACGGGGCTTGTAAGAGGTCAGCTCCAATTCCATTTCATATTTATCGAGAGATTCATCCATGAGCTGTTTGTGGACATAGCGAATCGTGCTCCAGTGAATTCCTGACATCTTAGCAATTGCATTGGCAGGGATTCCATTACGAAGCAGCGTCTCAATCCAAAGGGAAGCCCTCATGGTAATGCGAGTTCCGGGATATTTAAAAGGAATAGGTTCAGTGATCGTTGCATGGCAGCAGGAGCAACGGAAACGATGCCCTTCAAAGCGGATCATCCTGGTATGCTCAGGATACGCAGGGAAGCTTTTCAAGTAGGTGGAAAATGGTTCGTAGGAATACATTTTCTGACCGCATTTGGGACAACGGAAGTCGGTATATTTCTTTTCACTGCAAACAACTATTTCCTGGCTGTCATCAAAAGGGTCTTCTGGCATGAAGACATTGTAAAAGACATCTTGACATTCTGCATTATTTTGAATAGTGTAATTAGTAAAGGACATTTTCTCCTCCCAAGGTATGGTTTCGTCGCTTATATTTTGGAGGAGTTAATGTCCTTTTTCAATAGTCAAATGTCTTTTAGTCCACAAATTTCCGTGAAGAACCGCAATTTTGCTTCTTCCAGAGCGACCAGCGGCCAGCGACATGCGACCAGCGGCTTTTCCCACTTTCACGTTGAAAGAAACTTGTATTCGTTGTAGAATAAGACGAATATAGAAGATTTTTCAAGGAGGATTCTCATGAAAAAGATATTGGCTGTGCTGACTCTGTTTGTTTGCCTTTTTGCCGTGCCGTTTACGGTAAGCGCGGAAAGAAATGGGGCAAAAGCACAAGGATTTGCCTACAACAAACTGAAAGTCGTTTATCTGAAGACGCTTGTAAAGCAGGACAGTGATTTTGTGAAACAGAATCCGTCCTTTACGCGGGACGATGATGCGGTTCGTCTGACTTACATTAATCTTAAAAAGTCTCTGAAAGATGAGGGCGTGGATCTTTACAACAACCCCGTCATGCTGCCGGATAAATACCTGCGCCGTACCGTTACGATGCAGACCATCGTCAATTACGCCGGCACAGTGCCGCTTTCCGGAGAAGAAGCTGCCAAGGCTGTGGAAGATAAGAGAGATCCGGTTGAATCTCTGGTGTCCCTGACTTTCTTTGTCACGAAAAATGATGAGCCGCTTTACCGCATGGTAGATACGCGCAGCAGCAAGGATAAGAGCGTCGGCGACTTGATTGAAGAAATGACCGATCAGGTAGCAGATGAGCTGACGACTAAAAACATGAAACTGAAGGATGTAAAATAAGGAAAGCCGAAATACCTTCGTGGGAAGCACATCCTGCGAAGGTACTTTTTTTCACACTATTGTTCATCACTTCCGGATGCTGCCAAAAGGGGGCATTATCAGGGCAGTTACTGCTCTTCCTCCCCTTAAAACTTGGCGGACGGGAGTTTTGACTACTCCTTGCTCTATGCATTATAATCTAAAGAAATACAGACTTAGAACGGGGCTAAGCTGCTGAGGGAGGTATTTGTATGCCAATTCCGCTGGTTGTGTGGGCAGCGGCCGGTGTCGGTGCTGCCGGACTGAAGATGTATATGAATGCGAATAGTCCTGAAGCTGTCGTCAAGGCAGCTACGGATCGATATAATGAAGAGCGCTTTAAGTTCTACAAGAGGATGGAAAAACTGCTCCCGCTTGTGGAAGAACTGGGCGCGGCCAAGCTGACCACCTGGCTCTGCTATGAGAAGGCTTTTAATCTGTTTGGTTCGATTGAAAACCTGCCTGGTCATTTTACGTATAAGAGCCATAAGAATCTTCATATGCTGCCGCAGACGCTTCGCAAACTGAAGAAAGTCGTGGCTGTAGTGAAGGAGATTTACGCCAAGCATCTGGATAAAGAAGGGACGGGGATGCTGACCATCCTGGCCCTGCAGGGCGGTGCCGCGAGCGACTACAGTCAGGCTGCCATGGAAGAGGGCGAGTCGCGCCTCATCATGGAACAAATCATGGATCAGCCGCTTTATACGACGGAAGTCGGTCCCATCGATGAAGAACAGGTACTGAGCGCTGTTATGAATTTTCCGAAGGTGCTGCCGGAAGGGTATTTCAAAGGGAAACACGGTAAGAAGAAAATCACTCGGACGGAAGCTAAACGGTTTAAATCCAAAACAGACAGGCAGTCCCTGCTCCTGGCCGAGGCTGAAGGCCGCGCCGAACGCCTGCAGAATGTTGTGACGCACGTGCTGACGTATATCAAGGCGCTTAAAAAGGCTCACAGAGAGCAGCGTGAGTTCCTGGAAAATGTGGTAAAGACGAAACAAGATTATGAGCAGTTTACCCTTGAGGAGAAAGACCGCCTCAATTATATGGTTGCCATTGGCTTTGTACTGCGCGAACTGACGCGCAAAGATATTGTTATTAAAAATGGCAGTCTGGCAGTCATCAACTCATCCGGTCTGAGGGAAGTATTTGCCAAGGCCAGCGATTTGATGCCGCAGGAAGCATTGCCATATCAAGGATAAGGAGGAGTTTTTATGATCAGCACAAAAGGTTTCAAAGCGTATGATATCCGTGGAGTTGTCCCGACAGAGGTCAACGCCGAGCTGGCCTACGCCCTGGGCCGTGCTCTTGTCGTATTCCTGAAAGCAAAACATATCGTAGTCGGTCATGATATCCGTCTCAGCGGACCGGAACTGACGGAAGCAGCTGTACGCGGTTTCTGCGATGCCGGTGCCGATGTATCCGATCTGGGACAGTGCGGTACGGAAATGATGTACTTTGCTACGGCACATCTTAAGGCTGACGGCGGCATGATGATTACGGCAAGCCATAACCCGGCCGATTACAATGGTATGAAGCTGGTGCGTACCGGTGCGCGCCCGATTTCTGCAGACACGGGCCTGAAGGAACTGGCCGCAATGGTTTCCGATCCTGATTTCGAGAGCAAGTATCCGAAAGCGGCTAAGAAGGGAACGTGCAAGTCCGTCAACATCGTGCCGGATTATATCAAGCACCTGCTTGGCTATATTGATATCTCTGCCATTAAACCGCTGAACATCGTGGCAAACCCGGGTAACGGCGGAGCCGGCCCTATTGTCAAGGAACTGGCTTCTCATCTGCCGTGCCATTTTACCTTTATCAATGCAGAACCGGACGGACACTTCCCGAACGGGGTACCGAATCCGCTGCTGCCGAATAACCGTGCGGCAACGTCCGAAGCCGTCAAGAAGTACCACGCCGATCTCGGCATCGCGTGGGACGGTGACTTTGACCGCTGCTTCTTCTTTGACGAGAATGGCCGGTTCATCGAAGGCTATTATCTGGTAGGTCTTTTTGCCCAATATTTCCTGAAACGGAATCCGGGCTGCAAGATCCTTTATGATCCGCGCCTTACCTGGAATACGGAAGAAATCATTGCAAAGAACGGCGGACAGCCGGTTCGCTGCAAGAGCGGCCATGCCTTCATCAAGGAACGCATGCGTAAGGATGGCGTAGTGTACGGCGGTGAAATGAGTGCCCATCACTATTTTGCCGACTTCTCCTACTGCGACAGCGGTATGATTCCCTGGCTGCTGATGATTTCCCTGCTGTCCACTTCCGGTATGACTCTTTCCGAAATGGTGGATGCCCGCATCCGGGAATATCCGTGCAGCGGCGAAATCAACCGCAAGGTGGCAGACGCCGATGCCGTTATTGAAAAATTGGCAAAACATTTTTCCACGGGCATCCAGGATCGTCTGGACGGACTCAGTGTGGTTTATGACGAATGGCGCTTCAATATCCGGAAGTCCAATACGGAACCGGTGGTTCGTCTGAATGTTGAAACCCGCGGTGACCGCGAACTGCTTGAACAAAAAACAAAGGAACTCCTGGATTTGATTCAGGGAGAAGAAGCCTGAGGAGGAATTACTGAATGAACGTATTGGTGACGGGCGGCGCCGGTTATATCGGCTCCCATGTGGTGGAAGACCTGGCCAGGAGCGGTTACAAGCCCATCGTCTTTGATAATTTTAGTACGGGTCACGCTGATGCTGTGCCGGAAACGGTGCAGCTGATTGAAGGGGATATCCATGATGTCCCCTTCCTGAAGCACATTATGGGGGAATACGAAATCGATGCGGTGCTGCATTTTGCCGCGAGCTCCCAGGTGGGTGAATCCATGGTGAATCCGGCCAAATATTATTACAACAACGTCGGAGGTACTCTGGGCCTCATTGAAGCTATGCGTGTCAGCGGTGTCGAAAATATTGTCTTTTCGTCTACGGCCGCCGTCTATGGTGAACCTTCTTCCGTGCCGATTACGGAGGATATGCCCCTGCATCCGACGAATGTCTACGGCCGGACCAAGCTGATGATTGAAAAAATGCTTTCCGATTACAGCATGGCCTACCATATGCGCTATGTGGCGCTGCGGTATTTTAACGCAGCCGGTGCTTCCCTTATGGGAAATATCGGGGAGGATCATCGCCCCGAAACGCACCTCATTCCGCTGACCATCCAGGCTGCACTGGGACAGCGGGAAGCTATCTCCATCTTCGGAACCGACTATGATACGCCGGACGGTACCTGCCTCAGGGATTACATCCATGTCAAGGATCTGGCTTCTGCCCATCTGCTGGCACTGGATCATCTGGCAAACGGCGGGGACAGCCGCGTCTATAACCTGGGTACGAAGAATGGTTTTTCCGTACGGGAAATCATCGATACGGTCAAGAAAGTAACAGGCCGTGATTTCATGGTCAAGGAAGAAAAACGGCGTGCCGGCGATCCGGCTAAGCTCATCGCTTCTTCCGATAAAATTATGAAGGAACTCCATTGGGAGCCCAAGCACAGCACAATCGAGGAAATTGTTTCCACGGCATGGCGCTGGCACAGCGGTCATCCCCATGGATATGACGAGTAATGGATATTCTGGTTACAGTAGACGGTCTGGCGAAAAGCTTTGGCAGTCATGATATTTTCCATAATGTGAGTTTTACCATCCGGCAGGGCGAGAAAGTGGGCCTTGTCGGTGTGAACGGCAGCGGCAAGACGACGCTCATGCGCTGCCTGATGAATCCGTCCTTTGCCGATAAGGGCACCATTCAATTTGCCGGAGAGCTTCGCGTCGGATATGTGCAGCAGGGATTTGAGGATTTTCATGAAGAAACTATCCGTGAATTCATGCAGCGTTCCTGTCCGGATATTCTGCGCCTGAGGCAGCAGATGCAGGAACTCGAGGCAGCCGGCGGTACAGCAAAGGGTGATGAGCTGAAGGACGTACTGGCTAAGTACAGCCGGGTAGAAGCCCGGTATGCTCACCTGGACGGATACCACTATGAAGCGAATATTAAAAAGGTCCTGATTGGTCTGGGGTACCCGGAAAATACGTGGGACTGGCGGGCGGACAACTTGTCGGGCGGTCAGAAGACGCGCCTGATGCTTGCTTCCGCGCTGGTAAATTCCCCGGACCTTCTGGTCCTTGACGAACCGACGAACCACCTCGATATTGTTATGTCGGAATGGCTGGAAAAATATCTGCGCCAGTTCCGCGGCGGTGTGCTCGTCATTTCACATGACCGCGCCTTTTTGGATGCGGTCGTGGATAGTATCCTTGAAATGGAAGGCGGCACGCTGCACCGTTTCAAGGGTAATTATTCCCGTTATCTGGAGCAGAAGGATATTCAGATCCTTTCCCAGGAGCGGGCCTACGAGGCCCAGCAGGATTATATCCGCCGGACCGAAGCCTATATCCGTCGTTTCAAGGCGGGCATCAAGAGCAAAATGGCCCGGGGACGGCAGTCCCAATTGGACCGCCTGGAGCGCATCGACGCCCCTGTTAAGGAAGAAACCTTCGAACTGCGCCTGCCTCATGCGGCTGAATCGGCTGAAAAGGTCATTATGCTGGAGCACCTGGATGTAGGATTTCCGGAACGTTTGCTCTTACAAGATGTGAATCTGGTGCTGCGTCGGGGCGAAAAATGCGCTGTTATCGGGCCGAACGGCAGCGGGAAATCAACGCTGCTCAAGACCATCCTGCAGGAAATTCCGCCCCTTCACGGCGAAGCCAAAGTCGGCAACCGGGTGAAGATCGGCTATTTCTCACAGAGCTACGAACGCCTGAAGCCGGAGCAGACCATCATGGAAAACTTCCTGACCGAGTACGGGCTGACGGACGAAGAAACGCGCCGGCTGCTCGGCAGTATGATGTTCCACGGCGAAGATGTATTTAAGACGATTGGTTCTCTCTCGGGCGGCCAGAAAGCACGGCTCGTGCTTTTAAAGCTCGTTATGGACGGGGCCAATTGTCTGCTTCTTGATGAACCGACGAACCATTTGGATATCGCAGCCAAGGAAGCTGTGGAAGCAGCACTTGAAACCTTTGACGGCACGGTGCTGCTCGTCACGCACGACCGCTATCTGGTCAATGAAGTAGCAGAGCGGATCTGGGCCGTGGAAGGCGGCACGCTGGTCAATTACGCCGGCAATTATGCCTTTTACCTGGAAGAGCGCGATAAGCGCCGGGAGAGGGAAAGTATGACATCTCAGCCGGCACCGAAGAAAAAGGAAAAGGCTTCGGAGAAGATTCCGGAAAAGGCGCCGGAACCCGTTAAAAAGCAGGTTCCCAAAGAGGAAAAGCAGCAGGAAGCCCCTAAAAAACGTTACAGCCCTGCCGAGGCAGAAAAAATGCTGCCTGATGTGGAACTGAAAATCCGTGAGTATGAGGCACTGCAGAAGGTGCTGAGCACGCAGATTGCAGATCCGGAAAACCAGGCCGACCTTTCTAAAAGCAGGGAGCTTGCCAAAGAGTACGAAGACCAGCAGAAAATTCTCGACGACCTTATGGATAAATGGGAAGCCCTCATGGAGGCATTGGAATAATGGATATCGAAACATTGCTTACAGCCTTGCAGCAGTACCACAGCGACAAGGCTTTTAATCCGTGGGCAGATTACGATCCTTCCTGCGATATCGGGCCGGAGGCACCGGTCATCCGGGCTGCTAATCTGAAACGGTATCTGTCGCTGCGTACAAAAGCAAAGTATCTGTTCATCGCCGAAGGCCTTGGGTACCAGGGCGGTCATTTTTCCGGTATGGCCATGACAAGTGAACGGATTTTGCTGGGGTACCATCCTACCGTGCGGCCTGAAGTGGTGCTCGGGGAGGATTGGGATTACCGGCGGACCAGCAATCCGGAGTCTCCGCTTTTAAACCGGATGCAGCGGGAAAGGGGTTTTAACGAACCGACCGCAACGGTTATGTGGGGAGAACTGGCCGCACAGGGTCTGGCTCCTTTTCAGACGATTCTGTGGAATATCTTCCCCTTTCATCCTTATAAAGGGGATTCCCTGCTGACCAATCGGACGCCGGTTCCGGCCGAACTGGATGAAGGTATCGTTTTTGCCCGCATGCTGCTCGAACTTGTTCCGGGCATGCAGGTGATTGCCATCGGACGCAAAAGCGAAGGGACGCTCCAGAAGTACGGCGTCCCCTGCACGGCTGTGCCGCATCCTTCGATGGGCGGGGCAGCCCGGTTCCGGGAAGCCGTGAACCGGATTTTTGCAGAGAAATAAGTGAGGATTTGAGCCATGGAAAGTACGATTAAAAGCATGAGTAAGGAAGAAGTGCTGAAGATTGCCCTGACCTGCGGCAAACTGCTCCTTACGAGCGGTGCCGAAACATACCGCGTCGAGGACACGATGGCGCGGATCTGTGCTCAGGGCGGCATCACCGATATCGCCGCTATCAGTACGCCTTCATGGATCATGATCGGGGACGAGTCGACGGACGCGGCCAGCATGGTATCCCGTGTAACACGCCGCGGCACGGACCTGACACTCATCAGTGAAGTCAATAATATGTCGTACCATATGCCTGAGTGGGAATATAGTTTCTCCGAAACAATGGCCATGCTCGACGAACTGAGTAACCGGCCGCCCCAGAGCGCACTGTACAGCATGGTGTGGTCGGGCTTTGCCGGTGGTTTTTTTGCCGGAGTTATCGGCGGCGGGCCGTATGAATTCCTGGCGGGTTTTCTGGGATCGTTTCTTTCGATGGCCTTTATCTGTCTTGTCCGGCCGTTTCATCCCAGCAGCTTCTGGGAGACGACCATGGCCGGTGTCATTATTTGTATTGTTACGTATTTATTCAGGCTGCTCGTACCGCAGACGGTTATGGAATTAGCCATCGGCGGTGCTATCATGCCGTATCTGCCCGGTATGGCCTTTACCAACGGCATCCGGGACTTTATGGCCGGTGATCTCATCAGCGGAACCAGCCGGGCAGGGGAGGCCATCTTCCTGGTCGGCGGTATCGCCATCGGGATTGCGGCATTCCTTGGGATTTTGTATATGTAGTTTCCACGTATGGATTATGGGTAGGAGGCATCCATGTCGGTTCTGTTTTCTATCATTGTGAAAACCATTTGCTCCTTTTTCGGGACGGTGGCTTTCGGCAAGATTTTTAACTGTCCTAAAAAATGTCTCTGGCAGGCCGGCTTCGTTGGAGCCGTGGGCTTCGGAGTCTATATCGTGCTGCTCAGCGGTTTCGGTGTCAGTTCCATGCTGAGCAACTTTGCCGGTACGGTGGCACTCTCCATCTGCAGTGAAGTCTTTGCCCGCAAGTATCGGCAGCCGGTTCCCGTTTTTTCCATCCCCGGCGTCATCCCGCTGGTACCGGGACTGCCGCTGTACCGTGCGATGAACTACACCATGCTGAATGGCTACAGCATGGGAATGCATACTTTTGTCTCGGCCGCCCTTGACGCGACGGCAATCGCCATGGGCATCCTTCTGGTTTCGGGCCTGGCCAAGGTCTATAAAACCAGTAAGGCGCTGGTCAGCAAGGCTGCATCCCACGGCATTCATATCGGAAGATTGTAACTTTTAGGAAAAAGAGTAGAATAGAACCATGAAGGGGTAAAAATTCCTTTCTTCGTGGCCGTAAACTGCGGCCTGTCTTGGCTTATCACAAGCATCATGAAAGAGTTTGGGAGGTCTTATTATGGCAGTATTTACCACGCTGAAAAGAGAAGTCACGAAAAATCCGAAAACCGGCGATATCGTCAAAGATATCATCATGGATCCGGCAGCTTTTGGCGGCGCCAATAAACTGTTTGCGCGCATTACCCTGAAGCCGGGCGATGCGGTGCCTATCCATCAGCATGTCGGAAACAATGAAACGTATTACCTGCTTCAGGGCGAAGGTGAGTACACCGACGAAGATAAAAAGATTCCTGTGAAGGCCGGCACGGTCACCTTCTGTGCTGACGGAGGCACCCATGGCTTGAAGAATACCGGTAAAGAAGACTTGGTATTCATTGCCTTGATTGCGAATACTCTCGCCTGAATGATTTTCTCCGAGGAGGTTTGTTATGCAGCTGTCCTGGAAAAAATTCGGAGTTACCTGCGTTTTTGCGGCCCTGGGGATTGTTACCTGCTTCCCCAGGGCTTTTGCTGCAATTTTTCATGACCGTGATGGGGTGCTGGTCCAAAAAGGGAATACCGAGATCAGGCGGATGACGTTTCCGCTGAGTTCTGTTACCTTTGAATTCCAGTTTGTACCTGCTTCAAATACCTGGTACCTGCGTGCGCAGGACCTTTCGCGCAAGGACGAAGGAAAGTTTGGCTCGCTTACCCTTACGGACGGGAAAACGCGCTATGACCTTCCCGTCGACGAATCTCTGACCAGCCGTGTGGGCAAAGTGGACACCGGTCTGGATCAGTGGTATTCCGTCCCCGGTATGATCATGGACGGAGCGATGGAAAGCCATGAAAAATGGAAGCTCGAAGCGCCGAAGGAAAACGGCAGGCTCTTTGAAGAAACACTCAAAGACTTTCCGAAGCGCGTTCGTGCTCTCAAGGAGCGGAAAGACCTTGCTCCGTACGGCCCTATGTATAGTGTCTATTACCCCGGCGTCAGTCCTGAAAGACTGCGCGATGCGTTTCTCGCAAACCTGAACGCATGGAACGATGCAGAGGGGAAACCCCATACCCTGCTGGATCCTTTCGTCTACTCTTTTGGAGCAAATCCTGTGAGTGCTTATATCGGCCGGAACTACCATAACGATGGAGAAGCACTGGCTGTATTCCGCCCTCAGGACGACGGGACTTACCTTGACCTTGACTTCAGCTGGCTGATTATTACGCCGGGCTATCACACCAAATATGGCTACATGCCCGGTCAGTCAATCCTCTCGGCAGGTGCGGACGATGATTTTACAAATCACGTATTCCGGACTGCACGCCTTACCTATCAGGCACTTCTTCCTCATAACGACTACGGCATCACCCTGGCAGGAAACGACCAAAGTCGTAATCCCAAGGTAAAAAGCGTCAACACGGCGGATTTTCCTGCTCTATTGCCTGTCAAGGAGGGCGATAAACTGCTTTCCATCAATGGAGCGGACGTCTCGAAAAAGGCTTATTTCGCATCGTACATGATGGATTACGCACCGATAAACAAGCCTCTGACATTCCTTTTTAAGACGAAGGAAGGCAAGGAGCTGTCCATTACGGTGACCCCCAGGGAAAAGGCTGCCCTGGCACCGGAAGAAGACAGCAAGGCCCGGCGCGCTGCCGTTGAGGCAAGCGAAACGAGAGGCCCTGTCTTTCTCGGGGAGGGGCGTCCGGAGATGACAAGAATCGGCGTTCTTTACCGCGAAGCTTACGATCCTTTGGGAACTCCGGGACACGTAAAGAGCCCCAGCCTTGTTCCGTACCAAAAAGCGGCAGGTATTAAGGAATAAACTAAAAGAGGCAGTGGAGAAATTTTTAATGAAATTTCTTCACTGCTTTTTTATGCCGGCCTTACTTTAAATAAACAAAAATAGATGCACCAGCCCTCTTGTTCGCATGGTTTTTGCGAATAAGAGGGGGAACCGCTTGCGGTGGGTATTCAGTAGGATAACAGGAATTGGTCAATTAAAGCGGCTGTTATTTTGTGAATCCAATTTACAAAGCTGTTTTAATTCGCTCAAGCAAAATTGCTGAAGCAATTTTGTTTCTAAGGCGACCGGCGACCAGCGGCACGTGAAAATGGACTGCAAAAAATGAAATTTCATTTTTGCAGTCCATTTTTTAAGCCAAACCGTAAGGTTTGGAATTCCTCTATAACCTCCTTCCACGAAGTCGGAAGGGGGAGAATCACGAAGTGATGGAGGATAGTACCAATAATCTATGGCTAAATGCCATATGCCAAAAGCGCTTTTTATTTTTTCGCAGTCCATTTTTCAAAAAAGTCTATGAAAGTTTTGAATAGATAAAATAAAATATATTAAAAATTACAATAAGACAGCGTAACAATCTGAATTGATTTATCTCGTAATTTTTGCGAAAATGCACAGAAAAATCCCTTTCGGCGAGCGATTCCGTGTCCTTGACCGGTATACATGATACACTAGGAACCGTGTAAACAAAGAAGCGCATAAAATAAGGCGCAAAAGGCGTATAAATTTCTTGACACCGGTGGGATGTAATGCTACAATACACGAGTGTCACAAGGGGCAACTATGTCTTCTCGGAGGTGCAGAATGCTGCTGGAGCAAGTAAAAAAGGGTGCACCTGCAGTTGCAGGCATCAAACAAACGCAGAAGGCAATCGTAAGGAATCAGGCGGTTGGCGTTCTCCTCGCGGAGGATGCCGATGAGCATGTGACGGCGCCCATCAGGTCGTTATGTGAGAGCCGCGGGATTCCGGTTGAAACGGTAGTGACGATGCAGGAGCTTGGCAAGACCTGCGGAATACACGTCGGTGCTGCTGTTGCCGCAGTACTTTCATCCCGGTAAAATCCTTCGCAAGAAGGGTTTGCATATCATTAAATCTTATTCTCGAGAAAGGAGGTGCCGAAATGCCTACAATTAACCAATTGGTTCGTAAAGGTAGACAAGTTATTACTCAAAAATCAACGGCGCCAGCATTAAAAAATTCACCGCAAAAGCGCGGTGTCTGCACGAGAGTGTACACCACCACTCCGAAGAAACCTAACTCCGCTCTGCGGAAGGTTGCTCGTGTTCGTTTGACCAACGGTATTGAAGTAACCGCTTACATTCCTGGTATTGGCCATAACCTGCAGGAGCACAGCGTTGTTCTGATCAGAGGCGGAAGAGTCAAGGACCTTCCTGGTGTTCGTTATCACATCATTCGCGGCGCACTGGATACCGCTGGTGTTGCAGACCGCAACCAAGGCCGTTCCAAGTATGGCGCTAAGCGTCCGAAAGCAGCTAAGAAATAAGGGCTGAACGCACTGAATGATTTATAACGAAGGAGGAATTACAGATGCCAAGAAAAGGTCCTGTAACTAAAAGAGACGTATTACCGGATCCAGTATATGGTTCCAAACTGTTAACCAGATTCATCAACAAGATCATGCTCGACGGCAAGAAGGGCGTTGCAGAACGCATTGTCTACGATGCATTCGATCTGATCCATTCCAAGACCGGCAAGGATCCGATGGAAGTTTTCGATGCTGCCATGAAGAACGTTATGCCGGTTCTCGAAGTTAAAGCCCGCCGCGTCGGTGGTGCTAACTACCAGGTTCCTGTGGAAGTCAGAGCTGACCGCAAAACCACTCTGGGTATCCGCTGGCTGGTCAACTATTCCCGCCTGCGTGGTGAAAAGACCATGTGCGAACGTGTTGCCGGTGAACTGATGGACGCCGCCAACAACACGGGCGCTGCCGTCAAGAAGCGTGAAGATACGCATAAGATGGCTGAAGCAAACAGAGCATTTGCTCATTATCGTTGGTAAGATCTTACTTACAAAGATCCCTATTACAAGGAGGAGTAATCTGTGGGCAGAGAGTTTCCCTTAGATAAAATTAGAAATATCGGTATCATGGCTCATATCGATGCCGGTAAGACTACGACCACGGAACGTATCCTGTTCTACACCGGTAAAACCCATAAGATCGGCGAAGTTCATGACGGCGCCGCTACGATGGACTGGATGGTTCAGGAACAAGAACGTGGTATTACGATTACTTCTGCCGCTACGACCTGCCATTGGAAAGGCCATTCCATTAACATTATCGACACCCCGGGCCACGTTGACTTCACCGTTGAAGTAGAACGTTCCCTGCGTGTATTGGATGGCTCCGTGGCTGTATTCAGCGCCAAAGGCGGTGTTGAACCTCAGTCTGAAACGGTATGGCGTCAGGCAGAAGAATACAACGTTCCTCGTATCGCCTACATCAACAAGATGGATACGACGGGCGCTGACTTCTTTAACGCAGTACAGATGATGAAGGATCGTCTGGGTGCTAACGCAGTACCTATTCAAATCCCGATGGGCGCTGAAGACACTTTCGTCGGACTGATTGACCTCGTGAAGATGCAGGCTATTATATACGGCGATGAACTTGGTAAAGACGAAGAATTTGAACCGATTCCGGATGAATATGTGGAAGCTGCTCAGAAATGGCGTCAGAACCTGCTCGAAGCCGTTGCTGAAGGCGACGATAACCTGATGGAAAAGTACCTCGAAGGCGAAGATCTGACGGAAGATGAAATCAACGCCACCATCCGTAAGATGACATGCGAATGCAAACTCTTCCCTGTAACCTGCGGTTCTTCTTACAAGAACAAAGGTGTTCAGCCTCTGCTGGATGCCATTATCGCTTATATGCCGGCTCCTACCGATGTTCCCCCGATCAAAGGTACCAACCCTGAGACCGGTGAGGAAGAAGAAAGACCTTCCAGCGACGATGCTCCGTTCGCTGCCCTGGCTTTCAAGATTGCTACCGACCCGTATGTTGGCCGTCTGGCATTCTTCAGAGTATATTCCGGTACGCTGACCGCCGGTTCCTACGTTTACAACTCCGTAAAAGGCAAGAGAGAACGTATCGGCCGTATCCTGCGTATGCATTCCAACCATAGAAAAGAAATCGAAGAAGTATTCGCCGGCGATATCGCTGCTGCCGTTGGCCTGAAGGATACCACCACCGGTGATACCCTCTGCGATGAAAAGAATCCGATCATCCTTGAATCCATGGTCTTCCCTGAACCGGTTATTTCCGTTGCTATCGAACCGAAGACCAAGGCCGACCAGGAAAAGATGGGCATTGCCCTTGGCAAGCTCGCTGAAGAAGACCCGACCTTCCGTGTCCGCACGGATGCTGAATCTTCCCAGACCATCATTTCCGGTATGGGCGAACTTCACCTGGATATCATTGTTGACCGTCTGAGAAGAGAATTCCACGTTGACTGCTCTGTGGGCGCTCCTCAGGTTGCTTATCGTGAAACCATCCGCAAGACTGTTAAGAGCGAAGGCAAATTCGTTCGTCAGTCCGGTGGTAAAGGTCAGTATGGTCACTGCTGGCTGGAACTCACTCCGCTCGAACCAGGTACTGGCTTCAAGTTCGAGAACAAGATTGTCGGCGGTGCTATTCCTAAGGAATACATTGCTCCGGTTGAAGCCGGTGTTAAGGAAGCCATGGAAAATGGTGTCGTAGCCGGCTATCCGATGGTTGATATCGGTGTTACGGTTTATGATGGTTCCTACCACGAAGTCGACTCCTCTGAAATGGCATTTAAGATTGCTGGTTCCATGGGCTTCAAGAACGGTGCTGCCAAGGCTGACCCTGTACTGCTCGAACCGTATATGAAAGTTGAAGTTACAGTTCCTGAAGAATACATGGGCGATGTCATCGGCGACCTGAACTCTCGCCGCGGACGCATCGAAGGCATGGAAGCCAGAAGCGGTGCTCAGGTAATCAGAGCTTTCGTTCCGCTGGCTGAAATGTTCGGTTATGCAACGGACCTGCGTTCCAAGACCCAGGGCCGCGGCAACTACTCAATGGAAGTTGACCACTACGAAGAAGTCCCCAAGAACATTGCTGATGCAATCATCGCAAAGAACAAGGGAGAATAAAGAACTGGCTGAATAAGCCCCTTATTTAGGAGGATATTACAATGGCTAAAGAGAAATTTGAAAGAACGAAACCCCATGTTAACATTGGTACCATCGGTCACGTTGACCATGGCAAGACGACCCTGACGGCAGCTATCACCAAGGTACTGTCCGAGACTCCGGGCTGCAAAGCTACTTTCGAAGCTTATGCTGATATTGATAAGGCTCCGGAAGAAAGAGAACGTGGTATCACCATTAACACCGCCCACGTTGAATATGAAACTCCGAACAGACACTACGCTCACGTAGACTGCCCGGGCCACGCCGACTATGTTAAGAACATGATCACCGGCGCTGCTCAGATGGATGGTGCCATCCTGGTTGTTTCCGCTGCTGATGGTCCTATGCCTCAGACCCGTGAACACATCCTGCTGGCCCGTCAGGTTGGCGTACCTGCAATCGTAGTATTCCTGAACAAGTCCGACCAAGTCGACGATCCTGAACTGATCGAACTGGTTGAAATGGAAGTTCGTGACCTGCTGACCCAGTACGATTACCCCGGCGATGAAGTTCCTATCGTTGTAGGTTCCGCACTGAAGGCTCTGGAAGGCGACGAAGAACAAAAGAAGAACATCCTGAAGCTGATGGAAGAAGTCGACAAGTACATTCCGACTCCGCAGCACGATCTGACGAAACCGTTCCTGATGCCTGTCGAAGACGTATTCACGATTACCGGTCGTGGTACCGTAGCAACGGGCCGTGTTGAACGTGGTTCCATCAAGATTGGTGACCCTGTCGAAATCGTAGGTCTGACGACTGAAAAGAGACAGTCCGTAGCAACCGGTCTGGAAATGTTCCGCAAGACCCTGGATGTAGCAGAAGCCGGCGACAACATCGGCTGCCTGCTGCGTGGTATTGAAAGAAACGAAGTTGAACGTGGTCAGGTTCTGAGCAAACCAGGCAGCATTCATCCTCATACGAAATTCAAGGGTCAGGTTTACGTACTGACGAAAGAAGAAGGCGGCCGTCATACTCCGTTCTTCAACGGCTATCGTCCCCAGTTCTATTTCAGAACGACGGACGTAACGGGTGTAGCTCACCTGCCGGAAGGAACCGAAATGGTAATGCCTGGCGATAACGTTCTGATGAGCGTAGAACTGATCACCCCGATTGCTATTGAAAAGGGTCTGCGTTTCGCTATCCGCGAAGGCGGCCATACCGTTGGTGCCGGTGTTGTTACCGAAATCGACGAATAATCTTCTTTAACAACTTTTTGAAAGCCCAAAATGAGGGGCTGGCCAAAGCCCCTCATTCATTATGCATAAAGGGCCCGCGATGAGGCAGAAGATGGCTTCCGGTCCGGTATCGCGAAGGGAACTTCTGCTGAGTATGTCCGTTCATTGAAACGTGGCGAATGGAGGAATTATCGAATGGCAAAGACTCAAAAAATCCGTATACGCCTCAAAGCGTATGACTACAAAGCACTTGACCTGAGTGCTTCCAAGATTGTGGAAACCGCAAAGCGCACGGGTGCACAGGTATCCGGCCCGATTCCACTTCCGACGGAAAAGAACATTTACACGATTCTGCGTTCCCCTCATGTTAACAAGGACTCCCGTGAACAGTTCGAAATGAGAACCCACAAGAGACTCGTTGACATCCTGGAACCTACACCTAAGACGATCGATGCACTGACTCGCTTGGATCTTCCTGCTGGTGTTGATATTGAGATCAAAGCGTAAGGAGGTGCGACTATGGCTAGAGGAATCTTAGGTAAGAAATTAGGTATGACCCAGATTTTTGAAGCTGATGGTACGCTCGTTCCCGTAACTGTTGTAGAAGCCGGCCCCTGCGTCGTTCTGCAAAACAAGACGGAAGAAGCAGATGGTTACAATGCCATTCAGCTCGGATTTGGTGATATTAAAGAAAAGCAAGTAAACAAACCCATGAAGGGTTTCTTTGATAAAGCAGGTGTAGCTCCTGTTAAGTTTGTCAGAGAACTGCGTCTGGCTGAACCTTCCGAATACAAGGTTGGTGACAAGATTGCTGCTGACATTTTCGCAGCCGGCGATCTGGTTGATGCTATCGGCGTTTCCCGCGGTAAGGGCTTCGCTGGTACGATTGAACGCCACAACTTTGCACGTGGTCCTATGAAACACGGTTCCAAGTCTCATCGTGAACCGGGCTCCAATGGTCCTATGCATTCCGGTCCTGGCGGCCGTGTTATCAAGGGTAAGAAGTTACCTGGCCGTCTGGGTGGTACGAGTGCTACCGTTCAACGTCTGACGATTGCCAAAGTTGATGCAGAACGCAACCTCATCATGGTTAAGGGTTCTGTTCCTGGTGCCGCTGGTACCTTCCTGCTGCTGAGAGACACGGTTCGTCCCGATGTCAAAAAAGCAGTTAACAAGAAATAATTTATTGAAAGGAGGGCGTTACAATGCCGAAAGTAGCAGTTTATGATATGACCGGTAAACAAACCGGTGAAGAAATAGAATTGATGGACTACGTCTTTGGTGTAGAATTCAACGGACCCGTTGTTCATCAGGCTGTTGTGATGCAGCAAGCAAATGAACGTCAGGGCACGCATGCGACGAAGACTCGCGGCATGGTCCGTGGCGGTGGTAAGAAACCTTGGAAACAAAAGGGTACTGGCCGTGCAAGAGCCGGTTCCGTCCGTTCTCCTCTGTGGGTCGGCGGCGGCACGATCTTTGGACCGTCCCCTCGTTCCCATGCAATTACGATGACCCGCAAGGCTCGCCGTCTGGCAATCCGCTGCGCTCTGTCCGCAAAGGTTGCTGCTGGTGAACTGGTTGTCGTAGATGGCCTGAAATTTGATGCTCCGAAGACCAAGGATGCAGTTGCTATGCTGAAGGGCTTTGAAGCTGCTGATAAGAAGGCTCTCATCATCACTGATGGTGAAAACGAAAACGTTGAAAGATCTTCCCGCAACATTGACAAGGTCAAGGCTCTCTCCAATGACTGCCTGAACGTTTTCGACATCCTGAATGCCGAAAAAGTACTGCTGGCTAAAGATGCCGTAAAAAAGATTGAGGAGGTGCTCGCATAATGGCTGCTAATCCTCGCGACATTATCATCAGACCTATCGTTACCGAAAAGACTTCTGATATGATGAAGGATAATAAATATACTTTTGTGGTAGCTATGGGTGCTAACAAAACTGAAATCCGTCAAGCCATTGAAGAAATCTTCAATGTAAAGGTTGAGACGGTTAACACGGTCCGTGTCGAAGGCAAAGTAAAACGCATGGGCAGATATGAAGGTAAGCGTTCCGATTACAAGAAAGCAATTGTAAAACTGGCTGAAGGTAATACAATTCCGCTCTTCGAAGGAATGTAATTCGTCTAAGGAGGTCAAATCATGGCTATTAAAAGCTTTAATCCGTATTCTCCTTCCAGACGCAGCATGACTGTGTCCACCTTTGAAGAGATTACAACGGATAAGCCGCATCGCCCTTTGGTTGTTAAACTGAACCAGCATGCCGGCCGCAACAACACCGGTAAAATGACGGTTCGTCATCAGGGCGGCGGTCATAAGAGACAATATCGTATCATTGATTTCAAGCGTAACAAAGACAATGTACCGGCTAAGGTTGCTACGATCGAATACGATCCGAACCGTACCGCAAACATTGCTCTGCTGAACTATGCCGATGGTGAAAAGCGCTACATTCTGGCTCCTGAAGGCCTGAAAGTCGGCGACACCGTAGTCAGCGGTGCACAGGCTGATATCAAAGTTGGTAACTGCCTGCCCCTGGCTAACATTCCTCTTGGTACCATGGTACACAACGTGGAAATGAAGATCGGCAAGGGTGGTCAGCTGGGCCGCAGCGCTGGTACTTCCATTCAGCTGATGGCTAAGGAAGGCAGCTATGCACTGCTCCGTATGCCGTCCGGCGAACTGCGTCAGGTTCACATCAACTGCCGTGCTACCATCGGTGAAATCGGCAATATTGAACACGAAAACCTGACCATTGGTAAGGCTGGCCGTACTCGTTGGCTGGGTATTCGTCCTGCTAACCGCGGTGTTGCAATGAACCCGAACGACCATCCACATGGCGGTGGTGAAGGTCACTCCCCTGTTGGTCGTAAGCGTCCTGTTACTCCGTGGGGCAAGAGTGCTTTCGGTACTCGTACCCGCAAGAACAAGAAAGCTTCTACCAAGTTGATCATGAAGCGCAGAACGAAATAATTAGCCTACGAGAAAGGAGGACAGAACAGTGTCGAGATCTGTTAAAAAAGGACCGTACGTCCAAGAAAGTCTTAAAAAGAAAATTGATGCTCTTAATGCTGCCGGCGAAAAGAAAGTCGTTAAGACCTGGAGCCGCAGTTCTACAATTCTCCCTGAATTCCTGGGTCATACCATTGCCGTACATGACGGCCGCAAACACGTGCCTGTGTATGTTACGGAAGATATGGTCGGCCACAAGCTCGGTGAATTTGCCCCGACCCGTCTTTTCAAGGGTCATGGTGACAAGGCCGCTGCTGTGGCAGCAGCTGCAGGTGCTGCTCCTGCTGCACCGGCTGCCGGTAAATAATTTGGGGAAGGAGGATACATACGATGGAAGAAGCAAAAGCAGTTGCTAAATATATCCGCATCGCTCCTCGGAAGCTGCGTATCGTCATCAACCTGATCCGCGGCAAATCCGTGAATGAAGCATTCGCAATCCTCAAGTATACCCCGAAAGTTGGTTCTGAAGTGATTGAGAAGGTTCTTCGCTCTGCTGTAGCAAACGCGGAACATAACTTTAATATGAATGTTGACAATCTGGTGGTGTCCAATGCATTTGTGGACCAGGGTCCTACCTTGAAGAGAATTCATCCACGTTCCCGTGGACAGGCATTCAAGATCCTGAAACGCTCCAGCCATGTGACTGTAGCTGTCGCCGAAAAATAACACCCTGTCAGAAGGAGGGAATGAATAGTGGGTCAGAAAGTTAATCCACATGGTTTCAGAGTTGGCGTTATCGATGATTGGGATTCCAAATGGTACGCTGACAAAGACTATCAAAAGTATCTTTTAGAAGATATTAAAATCCGTGATTTTATTAAAGATAAACAGTTCCAGGCTGGCATTTCCCGTGTAGCCATTGAAAGAACTGAATCCAAGATGCGCATTTCCATCTATACCGCTAAACCCGGTATTGTCATCGGCCGTCAGGGCAGCAACATTGAACTGCTGAAAAAAGACCTGGCTAAGCTGACCGACAGCAAGCTGGATATCAACATCATTGAAGTGAAGTCCCCGGATCTGGATGCTACGCTCGTTGCTGAAAACGTTGCTTCCCAGCTGGAACGCCGTATCGCTTTCCGCCGTGCTATGAAGCAGTGCGTAGGTCGCACGATGCGTCTGGGTGCCAAGGGTATCAAGATTACCTGCTCCGGCCGTCTGGGCGGTGCTGAAATTGCCCGCAGCGAAAGCTATCGTGATGGTTCCATTCCTCTGCATACGCTGCGTGCCGATATCGATTATGGTACGGCAGAAGCTCATACCACTTACGGCCGCATCGGCGTAAAGGTATGGATCTACAAGGGAGAAATCCTGCCGACGAAAGTCGCTGCAAAAAAAGAAGCTCCTGAAGCAAAAGAAGGAGGGGCGAAATAATGTTATTACCGAAGAGAGTACTTCATCGTAAACAACATAGAGGCCGCATGAAAGGCCGTGCAATGCGTGGCAACAGAGTTGCTCATGGCGAGTATGGTCTGGTAGCCCTGGAACCCGCCTGGATTACCAACCGTCAGATCGAAGCTGCTCGTATTGCAATGACCCGTTACATCAAACGTGGCGGTCAAGTTTGGATTCAAATTTTCCCTGACAAGCCGGTAACCGCTAAAGCTGCTGGCAGCCGTATGGGTAGTGGTAAAGGTTCTCCTGAGTACTGGGTATCCGTTGTAAAGCCGGGCCGCGTTATGTTCGAAATGGCCGGTGTAACGGAAGAAATCGCTCGCGAAGCTATGCGTCTTGCCGGCAATAAGCTGCCGATCAAGAGCCGTTTCGTGACGAAGGAACAGCTGGATGCCGAAGTCACCGCGCGTGAAAATGGAGTAGGTGGTGAAGCTTAATGAAAACTAAAGATATCAGAGAAATGTCTGGCACTGACTTGGATGCTAAGTTAGCCGGCCTGAAAGACGAACTTTTTAACCTGCGTTTTCAAATGGCAACGGGACAACTGGAAAACCCGATGAAGATTAGGGAAGTAAAGAAGTCCATTGCCCAGATCAAAACCGTTCAACGGGAACGCGAGATTAACTCCTGATCGGAGTTAAATTCAAGCAAGGAGGCAACATTCCGTGGCTGTAGAAAGAAACTTACGTGTTACGCGTACTGGTAAAGTCGTTAGCGATAAGATGCAGAAGACCGTTGTGGTCGCCATTGAACGTCTGGTTCAGCATCCTCTTTACAAAAAAGGCGTAATGCATACGATTAAATTAAAGGCTCATGACGAAAACAATGACGCACATATCGGTGATGTCGTTAAGATTGAACAAACCCGTCCTTTGTCCAAGGATAAATGCTGGCGCGTTGTTGAGATCGTTGAGCGTGCAAAATAAGATAGACTGCTAAGCGCTGCTTAGCAAGGGAGGTAAACCATGATTCAACAACAGACGGTGCTGAATGTTGGCGACAATACCGGTGCCAAGAAGATTATGTGTATCCGTGTGTTAGGCGGTTCCTATCGCAGATACGCTAATATCGGTGATGTAATTGTAGCTAGTGTTAAGGATGCAACACCCGGTGGCGTTGTCCAAAAGGGTGAAGTCGTAAAGGCCGTTGTGGTACGCTCCACGAAGGGTACCCGCCGTCCGGATGGCTCCTACATCCGTTTCGATGAAAACGCAGCTGTTCTGATTAAAGACGACAAGAGCCCTCGGGGCACTCGTATTTTTGGGCCGGTTGCCCGGGAACTTCGTGACAGAGATTACATGAAGATTATTTCCCTGGCTCCGGAAGTGCTCTGATAAGGAGGTATCGCAGAGATGGCAGAAGCAATTAAATTGCACGTTAGAAAAGGCGATACCGTTGTGGTATTGGCTGGTAAAGATAAAGGCAAGCAGGGCAAAGTAGTCGCTGCTTTCCCGAAGAAGAGCAGAGTTACCGTAGAAGGTGTCAACGTGGTAAAGCGCCACACGAAACCTTCTCAGAAGAATCCGCAGGGCGGTATCGTTGAGAAAGAAGCTCCGATTGCTTCCTCCAACGTAATGATCATTTGCCCGGCCTGCAAGAAACCGACCCGTATTAAGAAAGTTGCAGTAGGTGACGGTTTTGCCAGAGCCTGCAAGAAGTGCGGCGAAGTTATCGACAAATAATACGGGAAGGAGGATTAACACATGGCAACTAGACTGCAAGAAAAATATACTTCCGAAGCCGTTAAAGGCTTGATGGAAAAGTTCAATTATAAAAACGTCAACGAAATTCCTAAACTGGAAAAAGTCGTTATCAATATCGGCTGCGGTGATGCCGTAACCAACAGCAAGGCAATTGACTCCGCTGTAGAAGACCTGACCGTTATTTCCGGTCAGAAGCCCCTCATCACCAAGGCTAAGAAGTCCATCGCAGCATTCAAACTCCGTGAAGGTATGCCGATCGGCGTAAAGGTTACGCTCCGCGGCACCCGGATGTATGAATTCCTGGACAAGTTCATGAACCTTGCCCTGCCCCGCGTACGTGACTTCAGAGGTGTCAACCCTCAGTCCTTCGATGGCCGCGGCAACTATGCCATTGGTCTGAAGGAACAGTTGATTTTCCCTGAAATCGACTATGATAAAGTTGAGAAAGTCCGCGGTATGGACGTCATCATCGTCACGACTGCCAAGACCGACGAAGAAGCCAGAGAACTGCTGAGACTTCTTGGCATGCCGTTCAGCGCATAAGGAGGATTAAACCGTGGCAAAGACCGCATTAATTGAGAAATGGAAGGCGGAACCTAAGTATAAGGTTCGTAAATATAATCGCTGCAAGATTTGTGGCAGACCGCACGCTTACATGCGCAAATTCGGCATTTGCCGTATCTGCTTCCGGAAATACGCTTATGAAGGCGCTATCCCCGGTGTTAAAAAAGCAAGCTGGTAAGAGCGGATATTCAGGAAGGAGGGCATTCGTAAATGACTATGACTGATCCGATCGCCGATATGCTTACGAGAATTCGTAATGCAAACTCGGTTCATCACGATAAAGTTGAAATCCCCTGCTCCAAAATCAAGGCTGCCATTGCAGAAATCTTGAAGAGCGAAGGTTTCATCAAAGACTTCGAAGTCGTTCCCGGAAAGCATCAAGATGTGATCCGCGCAACTCTGAAATATGGTCCTAACAAGGAACATGTTATTTCCGGCATTAAACGTATCTCCAAACCCGGTTTGAGAGTATATACCCAAAAAGACCAGCTGCCTCGCGTGCTGGGCGGCCTGGGGATTGCCGTTATCTCCACCTCTAAGGGCATGATGACTGATAAGGAAGCCCGCAAGGCTGGATTAGGCGGCGAAGTTGTCGCTTACGTTTGGTAAGATCAACCTAGGACCGGAGGTGCTTATAAGTGTCTAGAATTGGTATTAAACCGATTACCGTGCCGGACAAAGTCACGGTAACCGTGAATGATAACCTGGTTTCCGTAAAGGGACCTAAAGGCGAACTGACTCGCCAGATCAACAAAAAAGTTAAAGTCGAACTCAAAGATGGTGTTATCACTGTAACCCGTCCGAGCGACGACAAAGAATATCGCAGCCTGCATGGCCTGTCCCGTACCCTGATCAACAACATGATCATTGGTGTTACGCAAGGCTATTCCAAGTCTCTGGAAATCCAGGGCGTTGGTTACCGTGCTGCTAAGCAAGGCAAAGCTATCAACTTCACGTTGGGCTTCTCTCATCCTTGCGTAATGGAACCGCCTGAAGGCATTACCTTCGACGTTCCGGCTCCGACTCAGATTATTGTATCCGGTATCGACAAGGAAAAGGTCGGTGCTGTTGCCGCTGAAATCCGCAGCCTGCGTGCTCCTGAACCTTACAAAGGCAAAGGTATCCGTTATGTAGGCGAACACATCATCCGCAAGGAAGGTAAAGCGGGCGCTAAAGGCAAGAAGTAATTTCTAGAAGGAAGGAGTGAATCTCTTGCTGAACAAGAAAGATAAGAATGCAGCACGTCAAAAACGTCACGTGCGCATGCGCAGAAATATTGTGGGCACGGCTGAAAGACCTCGTTTCAACGTGTACCGCAGCCTGAGCAACATTTATGCTCAGATCATCAATGATGAAACCGGCGAAACTTTGGTTTCCGCCTCTTCCGTAGAAAAAGCCAACAAGGCAAACTATGGCGGCAATATTGAAGCTGCCAAGGCAGTGGGCACTGAGATCGCTAAGAAAGCTCTGGAAAAAGGTATCAAGACGGTTGTATTTGACCGCGGTGGTTACCTGTATCACGGCCGTGTAGCAGCTCTGGCTGAAGCAGCCCGCGAAGCTGGTTTGGAATTTTAACAGAGGGAGGACATTAGAGTGGCTAATTACGAAAAACAAGATGACGGCTTCAAGGAAAGAGTCGTCTTCATCAACCGTGTCGCTAAAGTCGTAAAAGGCGGACGTCGTTTCTCCTTCTCTGCTTTGGTAGTTGTCGGTGACGAAAATGGTAAGGTTGGCATGGGCATGGGCAAAGCTGCCGAAGTTCCTGAAGCCATCCGCAAAGGCGTGGATGATGCGAAGAAGAACCTCATTACGGTTCCTCTGAAGGGCACTTCCATTCCTCACGAAGTAATCGGTGTTTATGGTGCTGGCCGCGTTCTGCTGAAGCCGGCTTTCGAAGGTACCGGTGTTATCGCCGGCGGCCCTGTCCGTGCGGTACTGGAACTGGCTGGTGTCAAGGATATCCTGACCAAGTCCCAGGGCACTTCCAATCCTAACAACGTAGTAAGAGCTACGATGGAAGGCCTGAAGGCACTGAAGAACGCTAAAGACGTTGCTGCTCTTCGCGGCAAGACTGTCGAAGAATTGTTAGGCTAAGGAGGTAGCGAGATATGGCACAGCTGAAAATCACGCTCACCCGTAGCTTAATCGGTTATCCGAAAGACCAACGCGCAACCGTTAGAGCTTTGGGCTTGGGTAAAATCCGTACCAGTGTGGTCAAGGAAGACAGTGCTACCCTGCGTGGCATGCTCCACAAAGTTGGACACCTGGTTAAAGTAGAAGAAGTTAAGGCTTAACAAGGAGGGCTGCAGATGTATTTACATGAATTAGCTCCCGCTCCTGGTTCCAAAAAAGCACGCGTCCGTGTAGGCCGCGGCCTTGGTTCCGGTCTGGGTAAGACTTCCGGCAAAGGCCAAAAAGGACAGAAATCCCGCAGCGGCGGAGTAAAGCGTCCTGGTTTTGAAGGTGGCCAAAAGCCGTTATACCTGCGTCTGCCGAAGCGCGGTTTCTATAACAAGTTCGGCAAGCATTATACTGAAATCAACGTAGATGTACTGAATCGCTTTGACGACGGCGCAGTAGTCGATCCTGTCTCTCTGATTGAAGAGGGCTTGGTAAAGAATATTCGCGACGGTATCCGTGTTCTGGGCAATGGCGAACTCACCAAGAAACTGACGGTGAAGGCCATGGGCTTCAGTAAGACCGCAGAAGAAAAGATTGTTGCTGCCGGCGGTAAAGTAGAGGTGATCTAATTGGCTTCAGCCCTTGATAACCTGATGCAGGCTACAGAACTCCGAAAGAAGTTAAGTTTTACCCTTGCGATGTTCATAGTATTCAGGGCTGGAACGCAAATCCCGGTTCCGGGTGTTAATGCAGCGATGATCGAACAGCTTTTCAACAATGGAAACCTGTTCGGCCTGCTCGACTTATTCTCCGGCGGCGCGCTCAGCAAATTCTCCATATTTGCTATGAGCATTACTCCTTATATCAACGCGTCGATTATCACTCAGCTCTTGACCGTAGTCATTCCTTCCTTGGAAGAATGGTCCAAAGAAGGAGCTGAAGGAGCCAAGAAGATTAACAAGATCAACCGCTATGCGGCTGTTTTCCTCGGTGTCATTCAGGCAATGGGCATGGCCTACGGCCTCCGCGTTGCTGTGAACAACCCGACCTTCTTCTCCTTCCTGACCATCGTCGTCACTTTGACGGCAGGTACGATTCTGCTGATGTGGATCGGTGAGCAGATTACGGCACGAGGAATCGGCAATGGTATTTCGCTGATCATCTTCGCCGGTATTGTTTCCCGCCTGCCTAGTGGTCTGGCCGTCATTGGCCGGTACCTGTCGGCTGGTACGGTCAATATCTTCAATATATTGATCTTTGCTCTCCTTGCTGTTCTGATGGTCATGTTTGTCGTAGCCATTACCGTGGCTTACCGCAAAGTCCCTGTTCAGTACGCAAAGCGAATTGTAGGACGGAAAATGTATGGCGGTCACACCACCTACATTCCTCTGAAGGTGAACCAAGCCGGTGTAATGCCGATCATCTTCGCTTCTTCCGTATTGATGTTCCCTGTTACGATTGCCCAGTTCATCAAGGTCCCCTGGGTCCAGAAGATTGCCGGGTATCTGCAGTGGGGCACACCATTACAGACGACGCTTTATATCCTGCTGATTTTGTTCTTTACTTACTTCTATACGGCAGTAAGCTTGAACATTCCGGATATGTGCGATAATATTAAGAAGTACGGCGGATTTATTCCGGGGCTGCGTCCTGGCAAGCCGACCGTTGCGTATCTGGATAAGGTCATGAACCGGATTACGCTGGCCGGAGCCGTTTTCTTGGCTTTCATTGCCATTATGCCTAACCTGATTGTTTGGCTTACGGGCATTTCCGGAGTTTACTTCGGAGGCACGGCCTTACTTATTGTTGTAGGCGTAGCGCTTGATACTATGAAACAGGTAGAGTCCATGGTATTGATGCGGCACTACCAAGGCTTCATGAAATAGGAGAGGAAAACATGCATATTCTTTTAATGGGACCTCCCGGCGCAGGCAAGGGAACCCAAGCAGAAAAATTAGTTGCCGATTTCCCGATTCCCCATATTTCTACGGGAGATATGTTCCGTGCGGCTGTGAAAAATGGTACGGAATTGGGTAAAGAAGCCAAAAAATATATGGACGCCGGCGGACTGGTTCCGGACGAAGTCACCATTGGCATCGTCAAGGAACGGCTAAGCCAGCCGGATTGTGCCAAGGGATTCATTCTGGATGGATTCCCCCGTACGAAGGAACAGGCTGTTGCCCTGGATGAGATTCTTAAGAACCTGGGCATCAAACTGACCGCTGCCGTGAACATTGCTGTTCCGGATGCAGATCTGGTCAGCCGCGTAACCGGCCGCCGTATCTGCAAGAAGTGCGGCGCAACCTTCCATGTCGTTTATAACCCTCCGAAGAAGGAAAATGTATGCGACAAATGCGGTGGAGAATTGTTCCAGCGTGATGACGACAAAGAAACCACTGTTAAAAAACGTTTGGAAGCGTACCATAGCCAAACAGCTCCTCTGATTGCGTATTACAAGGCGGAAGGCGTGTACAAGGAAATTGACGGCACCCAAGCTATCGACAAAGTTTATGCTGATGTCGTTGCCGCGGTGAAAGGAAAGTAAGGAGGCAGGAAAGTGTCTAAATCGGATGCTATTGAAGTAGAAGGTACTGTCTTGGAATCTTTACCTAACGCTATGTTTCGTGTGAAGTTGGAAAACGATCACGAAATCCTTGCTCACATTTCCGGCAAAATACGTATGAACTTTATTAAGATTCTCCCCGGTGACAGAGTGACCGTAGAGCTGACGCCCTACGACCTCAACCGCGGACGGATCACTTATCGTTTTAAATAAAGAGGATTGGCAAGAGGAGGTTCAGCAACATGAAAGTTAGACCGTCTGTAAAACGCATTTGCGAAAAATGCAAGATTATTAAACGCAAAGGCCGCGTTATGGTCATTTGCGAAAACCCGAAACATAAACAAAGACAAGGCTGATATAAGGAGGTGCTTTAAAGAATGGCTCGTATTGCCGGTGTAGATTTGCCGAGAGACAAGCGTATCGAATACGCTCTGCCGTACATTTACGGTATTGGTTTGACCCTGTCCCGTGAAATTTTGGACAAAACCGGAATTAACCCTGATACTCGTGTCCGCGACCTGACCGAAGCTGAAATTGCAAAGCTCCGTGAGATCCTGGATCATGAATATAAAATCGAAGGTGACCTCCGCCGTGAGGAATCCCTTAATATTAAACGTCTGGTGGAAATCGGCTGCTATCGCGGCCGCAGACACAAGGCAGGTCTTCCTGTCCGTGGTCAGAACACCAAGAACAACGCTCGTACGCGTAAAGGCCCGAAGAACGCGGCTAAGAAGAAGTAATAAGGAGGGATCACACGAGTGGCTGTTAAGAAAGTTGTCCGTAACAAACGGAAAGTTAGCAAAAACGTTGAATCCGGTGTAGCACATATTCGCTCCACCTTCAATAACACGATTGTAACGATCTCTGATATGACCGGTGCAACCCTTAGCTGGGCATCCGCTGGTGGCCAAGGCTTCCGCGGTTCCCGCAAGAGCACTCCCTTCGCAGCTCAGATGGCTGCCGAAACGGCTGCTAAGGCCGCTATGGAACATGGCCTGAAGAGAATTGAAGTTTACGTCAAGGGCCCGGGCGCTGGCCGTGAAGCCGCTATCCGTGCTCTGCAGGCTGCTGGCCTGGAAGTAGAGTCCATCAAAGACGTGACTCCGATTCCTCATAATGGCTGCCGTCCGCCGAAACGCAGAAGAGTTTAATTGGAGGTGAAGTGTTAGATGGCTATTGATAAGACTCCGGTTCTGAAGAGATGCAGATCCTTGGGCATGTCTCCGGCTTTTGTGGGCGTTATGAAAGAATCCCATCGTCAGCCGAAGCGTCAGTTCAAGAAGAAGAGTGAATATGGTATGCAGCTGGCTGAAAAGCAGAAAGCTAAGTTCATTTATGGCATTCTGGAAAGACAGTTCCGCGGCTACTATGAAAAAGCTAAGAAGATGGAAGGTATTGCCGGTACCAACCTGTTAATCCTGTTGGAACGCAGACTGGATAACGTCGTATACCGCATGGGCCTTGCTCATACGCGCCGTCAGGCTCGTCAGCTCGTAACCCACGGTCATATTGCCGTAAACGGCAAGCGTCTGGATATCCCCTCTGCTCTCGTAAAAGCAGGCGATGTTGTTTCCGTAATGGAAAGCAGCCGCAGTTCTGCTTACTTCAAGGGTATGGCTGAAACCCTCGGCAAGAATGCTGTTCCTGCCTGGATTTCTGTAGACGGACAAAACCTCAGCGGAAAGGTTGACCGTCTGCCTGTTCGTGATGAAATTGATGTTCCTATCGAAGAACAGCTCATCATCGAACTGTACTCCAAGTAATTTGATACTGTTCTCCACTATAGAGACCGCGTATTGTGGTAATGCGCAAAAGGAGGCTTCCGCATGAAGGAAATTGAAAAACCAAGCCTTGTTGTCGACGAAATTTCCCCCGACGGGCGTTACGGTAAGTTCGTCTGGGAACCTTTGGAACGTGGGTACGGTATTACTTTAGGAAACAGTCTGCGTCGTGTACTGCTTTCTTCCCTGACCGGCATGGCCGTAACGGGAATCAAGATTGATGGTGTGCTCCATGAGTTTTCCACCATTGAAGGCGTACAGGAAGACGTTGCTGATATTGTTTTAAACATCAAGTCTCTGTGCTTTAAGGTAAATCTGGATGACCAGACTACCTTTGAGCCGAAGACGTTCTATATCAAGAAGTCCGGAGAAGGCGAAGTCACCGGCGCTGATATCATTACCGATCAGGACACGGAAGTCCTGAACCCGGAACTGCATATCGCAACGATGGACAAGAACGCCACCCTGAACATGGAAATCTACGTTGATCTCGGACGCGGATATGTTCAGGCCGATAAGAACAAGAGCAAGGATCAGCCCATCGGCTTCATCCCTGTTGATTCTATCTATTCTCCGATTACGCGTGTAAAGTTCGGTGTAACCGATACGCGCGTAGGCAATGTCACCAACTACGACCGTCTGACCCTCGAAGTCTGGACGGACGGCAGCCTGGGACCTGACGAAGCTGTGACTTCTGCAGCAGAGATTCTGATTAAGTATCTGGCTCTCTTCAAGACGACCAACGTTCCTCTGATTCAGGGAAGCGAAGACGGCACCAAGGAAGATGAGGAAGGTACGAAGTCTTCTGTGCTCCAGATGTCCATTGATGATCTGGATTTGACGGTTCGTTCCAACAACTGCCTGAGACGTGCCGGCATCAACACCGTGGAAGACATTATCAGCAAGACCGAAGACGAGCTCATTTGCGTCCGCAACCTGGGCAGCAAATCCTTGGAAGAGGTCAAGAGTAAGATCGAGGAATTGGGCCTGCATCTGCGCAATTCCGAAGAATAATAATAGGAGGAAGACGAAACATGGCATACAGAAAATTGGGCCGCAATTCCAGCAACCGGAAAGCGTTGTTCCGCAGCGTCCTGACCGCCTTCTTCAAAAACGAGAGAATTGAAACCACTGAAACCAAAGCTAAGGAAATCAGTGGTCTGGCTGAAAAACTGATCACGACGGCAAAGACGGACACCCTGGCTTCCCGTCGTCAGGTTCTGGCCTTCCTCGTAGATGAAGAAGCAACCAAGAAGCTCTTCGAAGAAATTGCTCCGAAGTATAAGGACCGCAACGGCGGTTATACTCGTATCTACAAGACGAGCCCGCGCCGCGGCGATGCTGCCGACATGGCAATCCTGGAACTCATCTGATTTCAGAAAGAATCAACCCTGTAACGAATGCGTTGCAGGGCTTTTTCTTTATAGCAAATCAACGTAGGAGATTTGCTATCTTCTGTCACCTTCTTTCACGAAGTCGAAAGAAGGGCGGACCACGAAGTGGTGGATGATAGCTATTGATTTAGCAAACTATCTTGTGGCGGTTTGCTAAAAGCTGCTGGTCGCTGGTCGCGGGTCACACGGTGGAAGCAAAATTACTGAGGTAAATTTTGTTCTAAAATAATGAAAAACAGCTGCAGAACACACCAAGTTATGGTGGTTCTGCAGCTGTTTTTGCTTCTATGCGAAGAACCGTACTATGTCGCTGAAGATAAGGTTGATTAGTTTTTTGGGGTGCTCTGGCGATTTTTAGCCAAGCGATAGCGCGCCTCAGCCAAGCAAAGCGCCTTAGCCGTCAGATATATTCAGGCTTAGTTATTGCTATCAAGAGTTTTCTTCCCAAACTCCTTTACCATGAAATCCAGAATGCGGCGGACCGGTTCCGTGAAGAGATTCTGCTTTTTCCAGGCCAGATAAATCGTCCGGCAGAATCCGGGCGTTGTAATCTGGATACGTTTTACCGGGAACTGATCCATATTGGGCAGATCAGGAATAATGGTGATGCCATAATTCTGCGTGATATACTGGAGCGTCGTCGTCGGGTCCTTTGTCTCGGCAAGAACGATAGGAACAGCTCCCAGTGCTTTGTACTGCTTATCGATGATTCTGCGGAGGGAACTGGTCTGATGCAGCGTGACAAGAGGATAGTCCTTGAACTCCTGGAAGCTGAGACTGTCGTATTTCGCAAGTTGGTGGCCTTTGGCTACGACGAGGTAAAAGTCTTGTTTTTCGATGGGTACTGTCTCAATGGCCGGATCGTCCGATTCGCCCACAAAGGCAAAGTCAATGGCATCGCTTTTAAGAGAATCAATGAGTTCGTTATGCAGCTGCTGCACGAAGGAAAAATGCAGCGGACGATTGGCTGCCTTCTCCGAAAGCCGCTGCGTGACCTTGGGAATGAGGGAAGTCGAAAGACTGTACATGTAGCCGAGGGAAATCGTGGAGGCGGCGTAAGACTGCAGTGTACGAACATCTTCTGTGGCCAGCTGAATTTCCTTTAGTGCCTTATCAATGTGGCGGTAAAAGACTTCTCCATATTTCGTCAGCGCGAGGTGACGGTCCCTGCGTTCAAAAAGGGGGACTCCGAGTTCTTTTTCCAGCTCATGGATGGCGTAACTCAGTCCGGGCTGGGAGATATGCAGCTTTTCTGCCGTCCGCGTGTAATGAAGGGTCTCGGCCAGGCATTTGAAATAGTGAAGCTGAGGTAAATTCATGGGAGCGACTCCTTATATAAAATAAATAACTTTTATAATTTTTATTTTGAAAATAAAAATTATAAGTCATAATTATAAAATCATGATAACCCCTTATTGGACGCAGTGCAACCCCTTTTATATAAGTTAAGCGATAATGGCCCAATGCCGAATCTGAGGATGGCATTGGGAGGAGAGGAAACTAAGCTCAAATCCATTCTTGTTATTCAATATTTTTTCTTAGTGTTTATTGCCAAAAAAGTTAATTTTCACAATTTATCGGCGATTTTTACCTAAATTTTACGATTAGGAGAAATTAGCACTCTATTTTTTTGATTTTATAACGAATTAATTTGTATTATTTCAATTTACGGGATATAATGGTCACGGAATCTATAAAGAAAAGGAGGGGACAATCATGGAAAAGAAAATTCAGGAAGCACGTGTCCAAAAGATTTTGCAGCTCATTCGTTCAGGAAAGGATGCAGGCTGGATACGAAATGCCTTGACCGATTACCATGAAAACGATATTGCCGATGTGTTCGGGCTATTGACTCCGGCAGAGCGGCTGCACCTCTCCCAGATTTTGCCGGTAGACCGGATGGCCGAAATCCTGGAATACGTCGAAGATACAGATGATGCAGAAAAGTATTTGGGAGAAATGCCTGATGAGCGGGCTGCTGCCATTTTATCATCCATGGAGTCTGATGAAGCTGTCGACTTCCTGAAGAATACAGACAGCGAAAAGAAGACATCCTGGCTGGCCAAGATGAATCCGGAAATCCGGAAATCACTGACAGCCCTGGCTTCCTTTGACGAAGATACTATCGCTTCCCGGATGACGACGAACTTTGTGACGGTTGAAAAATGTATGACCGTGCCCGAAGCGATGAAAGAAGTCGTCAAGGAAGCTGCGGACAATGATAATATTACAGTCATTTACGTCGTGGACCAGAACGACATGTACGCCGGTGCCTTTTCGCTGAAGGATCTCATTGTGGCCCGCAGGGATACGCCGCTTGATACAATCATTGTCAAGGGCTTCCCTTTTGTGTACGCCAACGAAAAGATTTCAGACTGCGTGCAGATTATCGAGGACTACGAAGAAGCATCTATTCCGGTGTTGTCTCAGGACAAGAAGATCCTGGGCGTCGTGACGGCCAGTGACATTGCTGAGGTCATCGGCGACGAATTAGGCGACGATTACGCAAAATTAGGCGGTTTGAGCGCCGAAGAAGACTTGGACGAGCCGTTGTCCCAGTCCATCAAAAAAAGACTGCCATGGCTCATTTTGCTGCTTTTTTTGGGGGTTCTTGTCTCCACAGTTGTCGGCATGTATGAGCAGGTGGTCGCCAAGCTGACACTGATTATGGCGTTTCAGTCCATGATTCTCGATATGTCAGGCAACGTCGGTACGCAGTCCCTGGCGGTGACAATCAGGGTTCTCATGGACGAGAATCTGTCCGGCAGCGAAAAATGGAAACTCATCCGCAAGGAAGCCTCAGCCGGTTTCTGCAACGGGCTGATTCTCGGTGTGATTGCCGTGGGCGCAATTGGCATCTACATTACGGCGGCAAAGCATTATCCCGCCTTTACCGCTTTCAGCATTTCCTTGTGCATCGGACTCAGTCTCATGCTTTCCATGCTGATTTCGAGCCTTGTCGGAACCGTCGTACCCATGTTTTTTAAACGCATCCATGTCGATCCGGCCGTAGCGTCGGGTCCTTTGATTACGACTGTGACGGACCTTGTTGGCGTCGTGACGTATTACAGCCTGGCCTGGTTCATGCTGATCCGTATTTTGAAGATGTGAGCTGCCGACAGCCTGAGAGATAAAGCACTTCCGGCTATTAGCTTATGGTATTTAGACATGGATTGGTACTATCTTCCGCCACTTCGTGGTCTCCTCCTTCCGACTACGTGGAAAGAGGTTCCAAAGGAATGCCAAACCTGACGGTTTGGCTTAATAAAAGGTCATGTTTCTTCTACGGGCGCCCCGCGCCCAGCGACCGGCGACCTGCGTGAAAGGGGCTGTGAAATAATGCGTGTGCATTATTCACAGCCTTTTTTTTACAAATTATAAACCACCCTTATAAAGTTATTTAAAATAACTATTGGACGGCAGAATGGGGACATCATTACAATATGGATAAAAAACAGGCTGAGCCTGGGAAATTTTCCTTAATTTTTAATGGACTTTATCACTATTTGTACGAGTGACATGGACTCTTGAGGGGAAAGTTATAAAAGGTATGGAGGGTTGTATAACAATGCGTAAGAAGATTTGTGTAGTCGAAGCTTGTCCTCGCGACGGTTGGGAACATCAGCCTTTTGTGATTCCGACGGAAAAGAAGCTGCAGTATATTAAAATGATGATCGACAGCGGGGCCCGCATCCTGGATCTTGTGAATTTTGCCGATCCGGAAAAGGTTCCCCAGATGAAAGATGCAGCCGAAGTGATGAAACAAACCCGGGCGTATGTAGCGGCCCATCATCTGGATGTGGAGTGCATGGGGCTTGCTTTTGATGTAGAGGGGCTCAAAAGGGCACTTGAGGCAGGTGCCACTTCCCTTCAATATGCCTTTTCAGCCAGTGACGCCACGAATGAAAAACTGATTCATACGACGCTGGAACAGTCCCTTTCTAATATGCGGGAAATCCTGAGCCGCGCCGGGGGAGCGAAACTGAAAATCGGTCTGCTTTGTTCTTTCGGTTCTCCTTTTGGCGATGAAGTGACGCTGGACCGGCTGAAATACATCTGCGACGCGGCACTGACTGCCGGCGTTTCCACAATCAGCCTGGCCGATACGGCAGGTCTTTCCTCACCGGCTCATGTCCGGGAAATCATTGAAGGGCTGAAGGGCAGTGTAGATCTGTCACGCTTGTCCATCCACGTCCACAATGCTTACGGTATGGGACTTGCTAACGTGTTTGCAGCGGTGGAATCCGGTATTACCTCTGTGGAAGGCTCCCTGGGCGGTGTCGGTACCGGCCCGTTTGCTTTTATTCCCGGCAACTATAATCTGCCTACGGAAGATATCGTGAATATGTTGGAAGCGGCAGGATACGATACCGGTTACGACGTGAAAAAACTGATTGCCGCTGCCAATACGATGTGCAGTGAAACCGGGGCTGTCCATACGAGCCATTTGTATGACAAACAAGATTGTCTGCTCTGCCGTCAGTAACAGGAGGAAGCACGTATCATGAATCCAGTATTAGCCATGTTTTATGTGTTCCTCGTCTACTCCATCGGCGACTTTATTGCAGATAAGACGAAGGCCTTTATCTCGATGTTCCTCGTCAGTGCCACTATTTTCACCATTTCCTTCTGGAATGGTGTGCCGCGCACGCTTTTTGTCGATTCCGGGCTGCTGCCATTTGCTAAGATTACCATCTGCATGGCCATGATCCATATCGGTTCTTCCATTAACTTCGATCAATTTCTGAAAGAATGGAAGACTGTCGTTCTTGCTTTCGTAAGCACTGTCGCTATTTGCCTGGGTGTTTTCTTCATCGGCAAACTCTTTATCGATACTTATTATGCCCTGATGAGTGCGCCTATTATGGCAGGTGCCACGATTTCCTACCTCATCATGGAACCGCTTGCCGAAATCACGGGTCGTCCGGAACTTAAGATTTTTGGCGTCCTCGTCCTCGTGACGCAGAGCTTTATCGGCATTCCGATGGCGAGCTTCTTCTGCAAAAAATCAGGGGACCGCTACATGGACGCCTTCCGCAGCGGCAAGATCCAGGCAGTCAAGCAAACCGCTGATGCCGTGAAAAAGCCGCTGATCAGGCTGCCGGAAAAAATGAGCGAGCCCAATGTCATTATCTGTAAGCTTGCCTTGATTTCTTATCTTTGCTCCGTGCTGAGCAAGGTGACGGGCATCAACTGGATGATCCTGGGGCTCATTGCCGGCGTTATCTTCCACGCAATAGGCCTGGTCGAAGAAAATTGCCTTGTGAAAGCCAACGGCTTTACCTTTGTCATGGCTTCCATCTTTACCATGATCTTTGCCGGCTTGACCCAGACCACGCCGGATATGCTGATTTCCATGATTGCGCCGCTTTCTGTGGTGCTCGTCCTGGGCGCCCTCCTGTGCGTAGTGGCTTCCGTCCTTGTCGGGCGGCTGCTTCACTTCGGCTGGCGGCTTTCCATCGGCCTTGCTTCAGCCGCTTTTTTCGGATTTCCGGGCACTTTCCTGATTGCTCAGGAAGTTTCCAATGCCTGCGGCCGCAATGGGGATGAGGTCAAAGTCATGTGGGACTACATCATGCCGAAACTTATTATCTCCGGTATTGTGTCCGTTTCGGTCGTTTCCGGATTAATGGGAAGCTTTATGATTCGTTGGGCAATGTGAGGGGTCGCTTGTCAACTAAAAAAGACTGCTGCATTATGATTTTGCAGCAGTCTTTTTTAGTTGGGCGGGCTGTCCGTGCAGGCAAAATAGTCTGTGTAATCTTGTATTGAATGAGAAGCAGATTACTGAAGTCAGAATATGAGCTAATTAAAAGCGATAGCTGCGACTCAGTGAGGTGTAACATAAAAATCCGTTTGTCAATCCGGTGAGAAATCTCCGGCACTGATGGAAAAACCAAGACAGCAGTGATTTGCGGGCATAAAGCTCATAAACCACTGCTGTCTTGGTTCTTTAAGGTGAGATGGATGAGTAAATCTGTAAATCAGTTAATTGTGAAACGAAAAGGAATACATCCCGTGATTAGTAAATAATGGTGAGTACAACTGCGAGGATGGTTGCGGTAATCAGCGGGAATACAAGGGAGGTGTAGCAGATATCCTTGTAGCTCTGCTTGTAGGTGCAGTGAGAAAGTGCCAGCACCGTCTGAGTCGGAGCGTTATGCGGCAGGGTATCCAGACCACCGGAAGCAACCGTTGCAATTCTGTGGACGATTTCCGGGCTGATTCCTTGTGCAGCCGCTTGTGCCAGCCATGTAGGACCGAGGGTACTCAGCGAAATGGCAAGACCTGCGGAAGAGGATCCCGTAGCACCGGAAAGGATGTTAATAGCGATGACTTCGGAAATCAGAACGCCGCCGGGGACATTCATGGCAAGTTCGGTCAGAACTGTAAAACCGGGAGAAGCTTTTACTACGGCGCCGTAACCAATGACGCTGCAGGTAGCCAGGATTGGGAGCATGGAAGATTTAGCTCCTTCAGTAAAAGAGTCCAGCAATGTTTCACCCTGGTTGATGTTCAGAAGGCAGCACAGCAGGATACCGGCAAGAAGAGCAAGCACTACAGGTGTTTTGAAGGCTGTTAAAAGCAGGATTACAAAGAAAATAGGAATCAAACCGGAAAGCCAGTGCCAGGAAGGATAGGTTCTGTCATCTTTTACCTTTTTAGCTTCATATTCTTCATCTTCCTCAAATCCCATTCCGGCTGCACGCGTTTGTTTAGCGCGGTGCTGCAGATAGATATAACCAGGAATAAAAATCATGATGCCGGCAATAATACCGAGCAGCGGTGCTGCAGTTGGAGTTGTTCCAAGGTATTCAGTCGGGATCAGGTTCTGAATAGAAGGGGTCCCAGGGAAGCACGTCATGGTGACGCCGTAAGTACCCAGGGCGATGGCGCCTGGAATCAAGGTTCTGGAAAGATTGGCAGCCTTATAAAGTTCGTAAGCAATTGGATAAGTAACGAATACAACAACGAATAAGCTTACGCCGCCGTACGTCAGTAACAGACCAATTGCTACAACAACTGCAATGGCATGTTTCTCACCGATAATTTGAATAACTTTGTTAGCCAAAGATTTAGCAGCACCTGTTTTATCCATCACGGCGCCGTAAACAGCACCGAGGAAGAAGACGGGGAACCAGGTCTGAAAATATTTAGCGGCTCCTGCCATGTAAGTCTTGAGAATTGTATCCACCAGATTCATACTGCCGAAGATTGCAATGACAAGGGAGCAGACGGGGGCAATCCAAATAGTACTGTGCCCTTTAAACGCGAGATAGATAAGGAGCAGAAGACTAAGGACAAGCCCAATTACAGAGATTGACATGGAAAAGACCTCCTTGAATGAATTTTCAGATACACTACATAGAACGTTCTACATAGATGTTACTCTCGAACGAAATAAAAGTCAATATTTTCAGTAAATAATTTTTTACAGAAATTTTATAAAATGAAAAGACGGTATATCTGTTTCATTTATTCCAACTAAAGTGAAACTTCTATTTTTTCCAATGTATAAAGTAGATCCTTTACAAACTGTTTCGAATAAATCGTGCTGAATTTGGAAAACTACTACCTGGAGTAATAAATGAGTAAAACCCTTTAGATGTTGTATTTTACAGGCCAGCGGCCGTTCCAGGCTGTCTGATCCGTGGGGAGAAGGACTTGGGAATTGTGGGTACCTGAAAGGCAGCACATTATTCTTGCAGGGAATCTTTTCCTTAGATTAGGAAATAAAGATATAGATATCTCCGATGGGAAATTTGGCTCATTGATTTATAGTAGGAAAAATATAATCTGAATTTTTTTAAAATTGGGGGTTGCAAAATATTTTATTCTTGCTATACTTTACATAGAACGTTCTACATACTACGTAACGTGAAAGCACGAAAGGAGAACTTATCATGAGTGAAGAAATGAATGATGTGCAGGCATATGTAGATGGGCTGATCGCTCGTTCCAGAGCTGCTCAAAAGATTTTTGAAACGTATGATCAAGCTCAGGTAGATCGGGTTGTAAAAGCAATTGGTAAAGCTGTTTATGACAATGCTGTTGAATTAGGAACTATGGCCGCTGAAGAAACCGGCATGGGTACGGTAGAATATAAGATTGCCAAGAACCGCAATAAACCGATGGCAACCTGGTGGCATTTGAGAAACAAAAAGAGCGTAGGCGTTATCAAGGAACTGAAGGATGAAGGCCTCGTATTGGTTGCAAAACCAATCGGCGTTGTCGGCTGCATTACTCCGACGACGAACCCGACCATGACTCCTGCCCATAACGGAATGATTACGCTGAAAGGCAGAAACTCCATGATTGTTTGCCCGCATCCCAGAGCTAAGAAGAGTACCTTTAAGTGTGTCGAATATATGCGTCAGGCTCTGAAGGCAGTTGGCGCTCCTGAAGATTTGCTGATCTGCGTTGAAAAGCCGTCTCTGGAAATTTCCCAAGCTGTAATGAGATCGACCGATGTTTGCATTTCTACCGGTGGTGCCAGCATGGTAAAGGTTGCTTATGCAAGCGGAAAGCCTGCTTACGGTGTCGGCGCCGGCAACAACCAGTGCCTGGTTGACCGCGATGTAGACTTGGCTGTTGTAGCTCCCAAAATTATTCAAGGCAGAATCTTCGATAACGGCATTTCCTGCACTTGCGAACAGGCTATTATCTGCCCGAAGGAAAAGGTAGACGAAATGGCTGCCGAACTGAGAAAGAACGGCGCTTATTACATCGATAACGAAGAAGAAGCAGAAAAAGTCCGCAATGCTACGTTTATCGATGGTAAGTTCAGAAAAGATGTTGTAGGTCAGTCTGTTGAATTCATCGCTAATATTGCCGGCATCAAGCTTCCGGAAGGGACTCGTACCATTGTTGTCAGAGCTAAGGGACCCGGCAAGATGGACGTGCTCGGCAGAGAAAAGATGTTCCCTGTTATGGCACTGTATACCTATGATACCTGGGATGAGGCCATTGATATTGCTGATGCAAACCTCGCTATGGACGGACGTGGTCACAGTGTGAGCCTGCATTCCTTCACGGATGCTCATATCAAGGAAGCTGCTATGAGACTGCCGGTTTCCCGTTTCCTGGTTAATGGCATTGGTTCTTCCGGTCTGGGCGGTGCTTACACCAACGGTCTTGCTCCTACGGGCACGCTGGGCTGCGGCAGCTGGGGCAATAACAGCATCAGTGAAAACCTTGACTATAAGCACCTCATCAACGTAAGCCGTATCGCTTACACGAATGACAATGCTCATATTCCTACTCCTGATGAAGTTTGGGGCTGAGAAGAGTGAAAAACTATAAATCTGAACTCTTTTACGGTGATGTAGAAGTTGGCGACATCTTTGAGACTGCCAGCCGCACGATTACAGATTCAGATATCTTTCAATTTGCCGGACTTACAGGAGATTTCAACGAACTGCATACCAGTGATGTGTATGCCAGCAAGACTCGTTTTGGCCACAGAATTGCTCATGGGATGCTCACGCTTGCTATCGCAAACGGACTCTACATGCGGTTGGGCTGCTTCCATTCCGTGTTCCTGGAAGTGAAGGACTGGAAGTTCCTGAAACCGGTCATGATCAATGATACGATTCGTCTCAAGATGACCCTTAAGGAGAAACACTTAACCAGTAACCCCAGAAAGGGAATCTTTACCTGGCAGTATGATGTCCTGAATCAGCGGGATGAACTCGTTGCTGCGGGTATTATCGTTCGCATGATGAATAATCCTGTGGATGCAGACAAGAAAGCTGTGTAGTAAATCGTAATAAAAGGAGATCTTTTTCTGTAATGTCTTTAGCTCGAAACCTCTGTCTTTATAAACACATCGGAGCACCTCTTCTGTTTGGAAGAGGTGCTTTCGATGAACTTGGCAGGCTCCTTTCAGAGCAGTCCTGCCGCCATGTGCTGATTCTCCACGGAAGAAGCGTGGAAAAATCCGGTGTACTCTCTCGACTGACGCAAGCCCTAACCGACTTGAAAATTCGCTTCTTGTGTCAAAGTGGGATTCCCTCTGATCCTACTGATGCGGCGGTCGAGAAAGCAGCCGAAATTGCCCGTGAGGAGCAGGTCGACTGTGTTGTCGGAATTGGCGGCGGAAGTGTTCTGGATTCTGCTAAGGTAGTGAATCTTTTGTTGACCAATCCCATGCCAATCCATCAATATTTTGCGCCGTGTTCCTTGAAGCTGCAGCCTCTTAAGCCGATGTATCTGGTGCCGACTACAGCGGGTACAGGCAGTGAGGTTACCAGTTTTTCAGTGATCACGGATACGCGGAAAGGCAGACGCAAGGCCTCTATTTCCTTTAAGGAACTCGCTCCGACGTTTGCAGTTGTGGATCCGGAACTTACCCTTTCTATGCCGGCTTCCTTAACTGCTGCGACGGGAATGGATGCATTTGCTCATGCATGCGACGCGTTGACATGCAATTGTACAAATCCAATCAGCGATGTTCTGGCTGAAAGGGCGATTCGCCTTATCCACGACAATTTGGTGAACGCCGTTCAGGATGGCGGAAATATTTCTGCCAGGGAAAACATGGCTTTCGCGGCTGTCCTCGGCGGACTTGCTTTTTCAAACGCATCTACCCAGTTATCCCATGCTATTGCCCAGGCATTGGGCGGTGAATTTCATATCGCACACGGAAGGGCATGCGCAGTTGTCATGCCGGCCGTATTAAGATGGGTAGGAAAAGTAAACCCGGTTGGTGCAGGCAAGATTCTGTCAGCCATGGGTATTTCTGTGTCATCAAAGGCAGATGTGGGAGATACTTTGGCGGAAGCAGTGACTTCCTTAAATCAAAAAATTGGGATGCCTGGTCTTGGTGACCTGCTTCCGGAAGATGTATCTCTGCTGTCTTTGCTGCCAAAAATCAGAGCACAGCGTCCGTTCAATGCTATTCCTGCTGAAATTTCGGATGCCGAACTGCTCGCTGTTTTACAAGAAGCCATTTCAAAGAACCCTTCAATTTGAAATCACTTTATTTTGATTAAAAACGGTGATTGCTGAATCGCCATCTCAAATCAACTTTTGTGTAATAGTCTCCTCTTCCAAAATTTTGCAGAGAAATGTATCGGAAAAGTTTATTTCTCTGTGCAAGCAGATAACTGGCGGAATCAAGGCGCAATCCCGCACGGTTATCTGCTTGTTTACGTATTGAGCACAGCTTGAATGAGGAACAATATGATTTTATTTTTAAAGGAGAGAAGAATAATGAAACGCAGAATGGACATTAAACCTTACATTTTCCCGATGCCGGTTCTCATGGTCGCAACCTACGGACCGGATGGGACTGTGGACGTCATGAATGTTGCATGGGGCGGAGCCTGTGCTTCTGACATGATTGCCCTGAACATTTCTGAAGGCCATAAGACTTCAAAGAACATCAAGGAGCGCGGTGATTTTACGGTGGCTCTCGCCGATGCAAAACATATCGTAGAAGCTGATTTCTTTGGTATGGTTTCCGGAAATCGGGATAAAGATAAATTTGCGAAATCCGGACTTACTGCAAAGAAGAGTAATCTTGTGGATGCGCCGGTAATCGAAGAATTTCCTGTGACGCTGGAATGCCATGCGGTAGATTTGCAGCATACTATATATGGTTTCCGTGTACTTGGACAGATTAAAGGCGTATTGGCAGATGCAGATGTATTAGACGCTGAAGGAAACATTGATCCGCTTAAAGTGAACGCTCTGATTTTTGACAAATTCCGCGGCGACTACTACACAGTCGGAAAAAAGGCAGGTACTGCCTGGAGCACCGGTAGTAAATTAATGAAATAAGAGGATACGATTCACATAGTAAAAGAGGCTGTGAAATAATGATTGCTCATTGTTTCACAGCCTCTTTCTCATAGTCTATAGATGTGGCAGTCAGCCAATGGAGAATGAAAATTGCCGTGGTAATTTTGTTTTCATTTTGCTTCGCCTATAGGCTGTACCATGCTGTCCCGGACAAGGCCAAAAGCTATATGCCAAAAGCGCTTTTTTATTTGACTTTACTGTAGGCTTTTTCCAGAAACTTATCTTTTTCCACGATAAAGCGGTCATGTTCGGCTTCCCCAACGAGATCCTTGTCGTCCCAGGCCTTGATGGAAAAAGTCAGCTTTTTGCGGTCCTGACTAATGAGCGTCGCTTCGGCGCGTACCGTAAGGCCGATTGGCGTAGCTGCCAAGTGCTTTAAATTCATGCCGCCGCCGACGGTGGTATACCCTTCGAGCAGCTGATCCTTGATGGCGCGTACGGCGGCGTCCTCCATCAGACCGACGAGGGCCGGTGTGGCAAATACGGGAACGGTGCCTTTGGCATAGCGGTCAGCCGTATTCTCTTTGGTGCAGCGCATTTCAGCCGTACCTTTGGAATTTGGTTTGATAGTAATAATCATAGGGATTCCTCCTTCAGTATGGAAAGACTTGCGATGAGTTTCATCAAAATGTAGGAAATATCATGCTTGTATGATACTCCTATTATACAGGAAACCGGACCCTTGAAAACAATAAGTCGGATGGGTATCATAAAATAAAAACGAATTAAACGGAAGTGAATGGAGGAAAACTATGGAAAAATCCCATATTTGTCCGGCAGCTCCGGTGATAACCGGGGTAGAGGATAAGTTCCATTTTGAAATTTCAGATGCCTGCATCAAATGCGGCGCCTGCGTAAGGTTGTGTCCGGTACATGCTATTTCGATGGGTGCCAGTCACTACCAGGTGGATGCCGCAAAGTGTATCGACTGCGGTACTTGCTCCAGCGTATGTCCGACCGGTGCTGCTCATAGTCCTGAGAAGGTGAGAAGCAGTATTGCCATCTCTGACATTGACCGGGATAAGTGTTATTTTAATCCGGGCTGTGCCCTCAGTGTGTATAAGCCGGAACTGCCGCCTCTGATGCTTCAGATGCTGAGCGAGCATCTGGGTGATGTCAAATTTCACAATTTGTGCTGCCACCATGATCCTAAACTGCCGGAAGGGTCTGTCATTATCAATAACTGTGCCGGCTGTGACCGTCGTTTCCGTTCCCTTTATGCCGGAATTCGTACGATTTCGTTCTGGGAGGTTATTGACAGCTTTGATGACCTGAAATTGCCTGACTACCATGGCATAAAGATGTCGGTTCACGACTCCTGCGGGTATCGTCATAAGCCGCAGGTTCATGCGGCTATTCGCAGTCTTCTTAAGAAAATGAACATCGAAGTCGTCGAGGCTAAGCATCACGGTATGACGTCCGAGTGCTGCGGCGATAACTTTTATGGGTATGTCCCCAATGAAGAAGTAGAGCGCCGCATCAAAAGGAGGGCGAATGAGTTTCCCTGTGACGATGTGGTTGTCTATTGTATCGGCTGTGAGCGTGCCATGTTTTCTGCCGGCAAGCGCGCCAGATATATGCCGGACCTTATTTTTGGCAGAAAGACGGAGGTTCGGACAGATACACTCGATGAATATCATTCCAGAGTGTCGAAGTACATCGACGAACATTGAAAATTTTGTGGTATAAAAAGATAAGAAAACTATCACTTTTATGACCTTTTAGAAAAAATTGATTTTTTTATGATTTTCGTCCCCAAAATTAAAAAAATAAAAAAAGACCTTAAAACAGTGGGGCTGTCGCATTTTGCGACGGCCTCTTTTGTATCAAAAGCAAGGCGCGGCCTCATTGAATGAGACCGCGCCTTGGTGTAGAATTTAAATATGCAAAAAAACAAACCTACACAAAAGGATTATACAAAAATTGGTAGTTCTTATCAACTTTTTCTTCCTCTAAATTTTGAAGTACAAATCCCTAATGACGATCCTGTTCGCTTGGTGCGTGCCATGGTAGAAGGGATGGATGTAAAGGCATTGTATGACACGTATTCTCATGTCGAGAATAAATTAACGTCACCAATTCAGCTGCTGGAAATCGTCATTTATGCATGTATGGAAGGAATTCGTGGTTCGCGTAAGATAGAGCAATCCTGTAAAAGAGACACTCATTTCATGTTTCTCTTAGATGGGAAAAAAGCTCCGGATAATGCAACCATTGCAAGATTTTGTTCCCTCCATCTAAAACCATGTATCAAGAAACTCATGATTCAGATGGATAAATGGCTGCTGGCTCGCGGTTTCATCACTCTGGATAGCCTGTTCATCGATGGGACAAAAATTGAATCTGTGGCAAACAAGTACAAATTTGTTTGGAAAAACAGAGTCTTAGGCAGCCAGAACAAACTCATAGAGAAACTGGAGCAACTGGTTCCCGAAATCGAGGAACGTTTCGGAATCAAGGTCTGTTACGGAAACACTTTCCACATCCGTCATTTAAAGAAGCTCCTAAAAAAACTGCTTGTCATAAAGCGGGCTGAGGGAATCGAGTTTGTTCACGGATGTGGGAAAAGAAAGACCATTCTACAGAAGTACTATGAGATTTTAGCTAACTATCTCAAACGGCTTAAGGTGTATACGAAGCAGCTTCACATCTGTGGGGAACGGAACAGCTTTGCCAAAACAGACCCGGATGCTACCTTTATGAGGATGAAAGAAGATGCCATGCTTAATGGCGCCTTAAAGCCGGGATACAATGTCCAATATGCAAACAATTCCGGTTTTACCTTGTTTGCAGATGTGAGTGCACATCCCACAGATATGCGGACACTCATTCCTTTTCTTGAAGGATTTGAAGCCCACTTCGGTCAGAAATTTGCAAACATTGTAGCCGATGCAGGCTATGAAAGCGAAGAGAACTTGGTCTGGCTGAAGAAGAATCAGTATACTTCATATATCAAGCCTAACAATTATGAAAGAAGCAAGAGGAAAAAGTATAAGAACGACATCGGCAAAGCAGAAAACATGACATATTTGCCTGATCAAGACATGTATATCTGTAAAGGTAGGAGACTGCTGAAAGTCAGCAAAGTAACCCAGGTAAAGAACCGGTCGGGATATGTGTCAGAGAAAACATATTACGAATGTAAGGACTGCAGCGGTTGTCCCTACAAGGAACAGTGCATCCATGGGAACAATTGCAGGACACCTATGGAGAAAAGAAACAAGAAATTAGTGGTCTCGAAGAATTTTGCTGCATTGAGGGCAGAATCCCTGAAGAACATTACTTCCGAATATGGTAAGGAACTGAGGATGAACCGCAGTATACAGGCAGAAGGAGCCTTTGCGGATCTCAAGGATTCATTAAACGTCAGAAGATTAGAAACCCGAGGCAAAGGAAATGCCCTGGTAACAGTGGGAATATGTGCCATGGCACGGAATGTCCTGAAGGTCCATCACAAAGTTCAAGACGGCAAAGAGGATTTGCACTTATATCCGCTGAAAAAAGAGGCCTAAAAGATACAAAAAGAGCGCTCGAAAAAAAGCAACTTAGGGTTGCTTAATTTCGTGCGCCCTTTTTTCATCTCAAAACATATCCAACTAAAAAGTAAGGCAAATTGGGGCCTTTAGCAAGTTATTTCAGGGATTAAAAATCGGTCACTTGCGACAGCCCCATTTTGCATTTCCTGAGGCGAAAATTGCATGCCTTTGATTATCCTCAGGGAAGCGGGTATGATGAATCCAACAAAGAGAAATGCGCATAAACTCTTTGGGAACCTGAAATCGTCGTTATTCGTTCCCTATGAGGAGGTTTCACATGAGTGGAAATGTTCAAAAGAAACTTGGTATAGGCAACGTCATCGGTCTCGGTGTCGGTGGGGCAGTCGGAGCGGGTATCTTTGTTACACTGGGTTCTGCTATCGAACTGACGGGACGTTCTGTTGTACCTATTACCATTTTATGCGTTTTTTATATGCTGCTCGCTTATTGGTACAATTTGGCGTTGTCCAGTGTTTTTGTAATCAAAGGCGGCGACTACAGTATGCGTGGCATGCTTCTTCCACCGGTTCTTACTGGATACGGCGGATGGACCAATGTCATCTGGGCTTTTGGTTTTACGGGTTACTCCGTAGCTCTGACCCACTATTTGGCAAGTTTGTGGCCGGCTTTACTGGAACATGAAACGGCAGCCAGTTTGGTGGTACTGACCATTCATTTTCTTCTGACGATAAGAGGCAACCGGATTGTGACACTGTTTCAAAATGTTGCTACGCTGCTTCTTGTCATCGCGATGTCCATCTTTATTATTTTCGGTCTTCCCGAAGTCAAATTTTCACTTTTCTTTGATCCCAATGTAGATGGCGGATTTTTCCATAATGGGCTCGCAGGAGTGATCAGTGCAATCGCCATTATGGGGTTTGCCTGCCAGGGAACGACCATGGGTCCCGTTGGTGTTGTCCCTATTACAAAGAATCCGAAACGGACCATTCCTTATGGGATTGTCTATACTTGCTTCGTTGTTTCCATTATTTATGGGCTAATGAGTCTCGTTGCTTCCGGCATCCTGCCTTATGACCAGATCGCCGGGAAAAACCTGAGTGTGGTGGCAAATTCTTTCCTGAGTCCTGCTCCTTTTGCTTTCTTTGTCATCGGCGGCGGTGTATGTGCCATTATTTCGTCCTTCCTGAGCGTGCTTGTTATGATTCGTGAGCCTCTCGTTCAAATGGGGAATGATGGATGGCTGCCTGGGTTCCTGAAACGTCAGAACAAAGAGCATTATCCATACGGAGCTTATCTGCTGGTCTACATTTTGGCTGCCATTCCTATCATCACGAAGATGGAGTTTAATAATGTCATCAGTATGCTTATGATTCCCTGCATGCTGATTAATGCTTATCTGAATGTGGCCTGCATCAAGATTCCTACACTTTATCCGGAACAATTTACTAAGAGATCGATTCCCATTCCGCTTGGCGCTTACAAAGTTTGCTGTATTCTCGGCGGCATCAGCGCCTTTATGGTAGCCGTGACCTTGCTGAAAGATATGAATCCCCAGGATGCTGTTGTAGCTGTAATTGTCCTGATTGTTCCTTTGTGCATGAGCTGGTTCTCCCTGAAAACAGGCTCTGTAGACCGCAAGGTTCTGCTTCAGCGGAGACAGGAAATTATCGATGAAGAAACGCGGGCTGACGCGTGAGAAATATTGATTTTTAAGTGATTATTTAAGGAGGATTTGACATGTACAACTTTGATGAAATCGTTGACCGTCGTCACACCAATGCCCTGAATACGGATGGATTCCGCGGGTACATTTTCCATGATTTCGAAGGAAAGAAGAAGTTCCCTTACGCCGATGATGAATTTGTCCGCATGTGGGTCGCTGATATGGAATTTGCCATGTGCCCTGACATTATCCAGGCTATTAAAGATCGTGCCGACAAGAGGATTATCGGCTACAGCCAGGTCTTTGAACCTTCCTTCTATGAAGCTTATAATGCCTGGAACAAAAAGATGTATGGCTGGACATATCCCCGTGAAGAGATTTGCTTCTCTTTAGGTATCATTCCTGCTCTCTACCAACTCATTAACATGCTGCTCGGGCCGGAAGATGCGGCCATCGTCAACACTCCGGCTTACGGCTACTTCCAGCATCCTATTGACTATGACCACAAACATGCCATCCATAATAAACTCGTTCGGGATAAGGATGGCAACTGGACCATCGATTTTGACGCACTGGAACGCGATGCAGCCAATCCTTTTGCCAGACTCCTCATCTGGTGCAACCCTCACAACCCGACCGGCCGTGTATGGACGGAAGAAGAACTGCGCAAAGTCGCTGCTATCGTAGAGAAGTATAATCTCTGGATCATCAGTGATGAAATTCACTGCGACCTGATCCGCCAGGGCGTAAAGCATATTCCTATGGCTAAAATCATGCCGGATTATAAAAAGCTGATTGTCTGCACGTCCGCTTCCAAGTGCTTTAATATGGCTGGAATGATGTTTGCCGAAGTCATTATTCGCGACAAGCATCTGCGGGATCTCTATGTTGCTTATACCGATACCTATGCCATGAACATCAATCCGCTGTCCATCGCTGCCCATGAAGCCGCCTATCGTCATGGCTATCAATGGCTGGATGAACTTAAAACCTATCTCGATGGCAACTTTGCCTTCGTGAAAGACTTCTTTGATAAGTATCTTCCTAAGATTACCTACAAGATTCCGGAAGCCACCTACCTGGCATGGGTCGACATGAACCCGTATCTGGGTGATGTGGAAGATATTCCTGATTTCATGGCCAATAAGGCCGGTGTCCTTCTGGAAGGCGGAGATGCGCTCTTTGTCGATAATGCTAAAGGCTTTATTCGTCTGAATCTGGCTATGCCGAGAAGCATTATCAAGACTGGTCTTGAACGTATCCGCGACGCTATCTATGCCCGCGATAAGAAATAAGAAAATAATCTGGAACTACAGCATAAAGAGGAGTGCACATTTATGAAAAAAATTGTTACGGAAAAAGCACCTGGCGCTATCGGTCCGTATTGCCAGGGTATGATCAGTGGAAATCTTGTTGTGACTTCCGGACAGCTCCCGGCAGATCCCCAATCAGGCCTTGTGCCGGAAGGCATTAAAGCGCAGGCAGAACAGAGCTGCAAAAATGTAGGGGCTGTTCTTGAAGCCGGCGGAAGCGGCTTTGATCGTGTTATAAAAACCACGTGTTTCCTGGCCGATATGGCAGATTTCACCGCTTTTAACGAAGTGTATGCGAAATATTTTGTATCGAACCCAGCACGCAGCTGTGTAGCTGTGAAAACTCTCCCTAAAAATGTTCGGTGCGAAATCGAAGCTACCGCCGAGATCAAATAAGAAAGTTTAATGCGAATAGCCGCCATTTCTGTGAATTAGAAATGGCGGCTATGTTTGCGCTCAATAATCTATGAAAAGAAGCTGTGAAAAACCAAAAAATAAAAAGGCGCTTTTGGCCTATGGCATATAGCCTCGTCAGCGACAGTGTGTTAAAGCTTTTGATTCAAGTGAAATATGATATAAAACCTGAAATTTAGCAGTTGATCTAAGTTTCAGGTTTTATTTTTATAAGTTCAAAGAAAAATGCCTTGGTCATTTTTCTTCCACGGGCGGGATGCGGACGGCGGGCTGCGGGAAGAGTGGAAAAGGGGCTGTGAAATAATGCTTGTGTATTATTTCACAGCCAATTTTTTACACTACAGTGAAAAAATTGTAATACTTGAGTCTGCGAATATCTTCTTTCGTGAGGCGCAGACTTTTTAAAAAGGCGGCATCTTCTTTCAGTAATTTTTTGGAAAAAAGCATCTTGCCGGCAACGGGCATGAAAGGCCGGGATGAAACGCCGTTCCACAGGCCCCAGCGCGTGTCAGCTTCCATAAAGGGAGAAGGAATCTGGATACTGGCTTTTTCGGTCGGTGTATTCTGATTGACAAGCTCTATGATGGAAAGCACATCAAAATGCTCTATATATCCGAAGTAAATGTTTTCTGCGTTCTGGTAATGATCCTTATCCTTAAAATTCATATAGAGAGCAACTTGTTGTCGATTGGGCGCTAAAAGGGCATGAAGGTCGAACACGCAGCGGAGGACGTGATTGTCCCTGCCGTCAAACATATAGGAGAAAAACTGTGTTAATCCTTTAAAGAAAGTCGGGACTCTGGCAGGGGATATTTCTTCATATCCCTCAATCGTGGGAGGAAGGAGCTGTTCCATCCGGACATGGAGTGCCAGGGCCAGCTGCTTTAAGGTATCAAGGTCGATGGAAATTTCGCCTTTTTCATATTTTGATAGGGTGGCCTTGCTTTTGAAGATGAGAGATGCTAATTCTTCTTGATTGAGACCACGACTCTTCCGGAAATCGTGGATGCGTTTTCCCGTTTCCCTGGTCAGGTCAGACATAGATGCCAACTCCTTTCAAACTGTGCTAAAGGTTAGCCGGCTTACAGCATTTCTGCGCGCCGCTGATTCCCTCATATACTTCTATTTTACCATCTTGAATTTAAAAGACAATTTTATTGAAATGTGAGGATGATGGCTCGTGTTTTTGCCCGACCTGTTAGATTTCACTCTTTAGACGTTTCTGTTTTTTTGATAGACGATTTCTCCGCCTGTAAATGTCATTTTCACATCAAAGTTGTCATCAAAAATCGTCATATCTGCCAGTTTTCCTTTTTCGAGGGATCCCAAATGGTCATAGATTCCCAGTTCCTTCGCCGGATTGACGGTCGCCGTGCGGATGACTTCCGGCAGACTGAATCCGGAAACGTCCAGAAAATGCTTCAGGCTGTGATTCATGACATCGACGCTGGCAGCAATGGTACCATCCTTTAAGAGAGCGCGGCCATCTTTTACGTAAACTGTCTGTCCGCCGAGTTCACTGACGCCGTCACCCTGCATAGCAGCGCGCATGGAGTCGGTGATAACGATGATTTTGTCCGGCCCTTTGGCTCTGGCAAGGAGCGCCAGGGCGGCTGCGTGGACATGGAACCCGTCCGAGATGATTTCCGTCATGACGGGAAGCGTCAGGGCGGCGCCGACCATGCCGGGCCGGCGATGGTGCAGGGGACTCATGGCATTAAAGGTATGGGTAATGTGGGAGGCGCCGGCTTTGACGGCAGCGGCGGCCTCTTCATACGTCGCCCCCGAGTGACCCAGCGACACGATGATACCTGCTTTGCGGCACGCTTTGATGAAGTCCATATCCTTGAGGCATTCCGGCGCAATGACGATAATTTTTACGATATCAGCATAGGGCTGAAGTTTGGTCGTATCCGCTTCCTGGATATCAGTGATCTTCTGGGAACCCCGGAAGTCTTTTGAAATGAAAGGCCCTTCCAGGTAAGCTCCGAGGACGCGGGCACCGGCAAGCGGGTTTTCCCTGGCGGCACGGACATTGTCCAGGGCCTTTTGAATGAGGGGCCAGGGACGTGTCATCGTCGTCGGCAGGAAAGACGTCACCCCGCTCGCAGGAAGACAGCGGCACATTGTCGCGAGACTCTCCCGTGTGGCGTCCATTGTATCGGCACCGCCGCAGCCGTGAATATGGATATTGATGAATCCCGGGGACACGTAGGCGCCTTTGGCATTGATGCATTCCGTGCCTTCCGGCAGCTGACTGTCCGGCACTATAGCGCGGATACGATTGTCAAAGAGCAGTGATTGTCCCGTAATGATTTCCTGTGGTAAAATGAGTTTGCCGTTAAAAATGGCTTTCATTATGTGCCTCCTTAATGGGGGAATGAAATTCTTGAAATGAGTGCAATAAAAACAATGCACTATAAAAAGTGCACTGTTTGTTACGGCACTATCATTATAACGCTTGAAGGGTGTATCAGCCTATGATCGACTTGAAAAAGATTGCAACGGAGCAACGCAATCCCGCTTCCAGCGGCATCGACAAGAAGTCGGCGCTCGAGATTGTGCGAATCATTAACGATGAAGATAAGAAAGTGGCCCTCGCCGTGGAAAAGATTCTTCCCGACATTGCCCGTGCCGTGGATTTGATTGCGGATCATCTGCGCCAGGGCGGCCGTTTGTTTTATATGGGAAGCGGTACGTCGGGGCGCCTGGGCATTCTCGACGCCGTGGAATGCCCTCCCACTTACAGCACGGAACCCGAACGCATTGTGGGACTCATTGCCGGCGGCTACGAAGCCATTTTCCGTGCCAAAGAAGGCGCGGAAGACAGTCCGGAAGGCGGTGCCGAGGATGTGAGAGCGCACCATCTGGGACCCAGAGATGTGCTGGTAGGAATTACGGCTTCGGGCCGTACGCCTTACGTCAGAGGCGGGATGGAGGAAGCCAAAAAACTTGGCTCGACTGTCATCGGACTTGCCTGTACGCAGCAGCCGGCCATTGCGGAAAATGCCGACTTGATGCTCATCGTGCTTCCCGGACCGGAAATCGTGACCGGGTCGACGCGGATGAAAGCCGGCACCGCGACGAAGATGATTCTCAACATGCTCACAACGGGTGCTATGATCCGTCTTGGCAAGGTGCGCGGCAATCTGATGATTGACGTCAAAGCTACGAACGAAAAACTGCAGGAACGGGCCGTACAGATTGTCATGACCGTCACAGGAATGGCGCGGCAGGAAGCGGAAGCTGCCCTCCGTGAGAGTCACGGCAGCGCCCGTGCCGCTGTGGAAACGTGGGAGAAAGAACATGACAAATGAAGAACTGGCCGCGCAGATTTTGAAAGAAGTGGGTCCCAAAGAGAATATTGAAGAAGTGACCCACTGCATGACGCGCCTGCGCCTGCACCTCAAGGAAGAAACATATGACGCTGCAAAGCTTAAAGCCCTGCAGGGTGTGCTCGGTGTCAATAAAGCCGGGGACGAGCTCCAGATTGTGCTGGGTCCCGGCAAAGCAGCCCAGGTGACGGACTGCTTTACCAGGCTTATGGAAACGCAGAATGACAGGCAGGAAGTTGATACGGCGGAGACCACTGCCCAGGCAGCTAAAAAGGCAAAAGTGGGAGACGGCACAGCGCTTCATAACGCCATCCGCCAGAAAAATGCCACGCCGGGCAAGCTCCTCCTGCGTAAGATTGCTTCTATTTTTATGCCGCTCATTCCGGGATTCATCGGGTGTGGTCTCCTGTCGGGTATTGTAAATATCCTCGTTCGATATAATCCGGCACTGGGAGAACTGGCACCGGTAAAGCTCCTTGCCCTCGCCGGTTCCACGGTCTTCTGGGGCCTGAACCTCTTTGTGGGCTGGAATACGGCCAAAGTGTTTGGCGGTACCCCCGTCCTCGGCGGGGCGCTGGGGGCACTCATCAGTCTGCCGACCCTCTCGCAGATTACGCTCTATGGAGCGGCTTTGCAGCCGGGACGCGGCGGTATTGTAGCAGTCCTCCTCGTAGCATTTTTGGGGGCTCAGTTCGAAAAGAAGCTGCACCGCTGGGTGCCGGAATCTCTCGATTTATTTATCACGCCTTTTGTCGTGATGGGGGTTATGGCACTGGCCGCCCTCTATGTACTGCAGCCCTTGGGCGGTTTCATTGCCGAAAGTATCGGCTTTGCTGCGACAGAAGCAGTCAGCCGGGGCGGAGCCGTCACCGGGTTCATTCTTGGCGGTACCTTCCTGCCGCTTGTCATGATGGGCGTACACCAGGGACTGACACCGATTCACGCTCAGCTCATTGCACAGTATGGATTTACAATCCTGCTGCCGATTCTTGCTATGGCCGGCGGAGGCCAGGTGGGAGCCGCGGCGGCTGTCTATATGAAAACAAAAAATCCCGAGGTTCGTAAGGTCGTCGCTTCGGCACTGCCCGTGGGCCTTTTGGGAGTCGGTGAACCTTTGATTTATGGCGTGACGCTGCCGCTCGGGCGGCCCTTTATCGGGGCCTGTATCGGCGGAGCGTTTGGCGGAGCCGTCCAGGCTGCCTGCGCTGTCGGGGCGATGACCCTTGGCATTTCCGGGCTGCCTCTTGCAGCCAGTACGACGCAGCCGCTTGCCTATCTGGCAGGCCTTGTCGTATCCTACGTCGCCGGTTTTGCTGCGACGTGGGTACTCGGGTTTGAAGACCCGAAGGAGGAATAGATAGCATGGAAAAGGGGATTTCACTTTATCCCGGAATGGGAATGAGTCAGAAAACTTGTCTGCAGCGCCTGCGGGACGCCGCAGCACGGGGCGTGAAGCGGCTTTTTCTATCACTTCATTTGCCTGAAGCCGATAAGGAAGCATTCGCACGGGAAGTGCAGCCGCTCCTTGCAGAAGCAGAAAAATTGGGAATGAAGACCATCGGCGATATGGTGCCGGGTTCTGAAATTCCGGAGGGTATCACGCACCTGCGCCTGGATGACGGATTTACGCTGCAGGACATTGCTGCCTTGCAGCAGAAATACGCAGATCGTACACTGGTGCTTAATGCGTCTGCCATCGATGAAGAAACGCTGGAAGAGCTTGTGAAAGCCGGCGCGGATTTCTCCCGCATGGAAGCCCTGCATAACTTTTACCCTCGTCCGCATACGGGAGTGAGTGAGGCTTATTTTGCCAGCCAAAATGCAATGCTCCATGCCTATGGTCTTACGGTCGGGGCGTTTGTGCCTTCTGCTACAGGGCGCCGCGGACCGCTCCATGCCGGGCTGCCTACACTTGAACTAAACCGCCGCATGTCTCTTAAATTGGCACTGAATCATCTTTTGCTTTTGGGGACGGATGTCATTTATATAGGCGACGATGGACCGAGCGAAAGTGAACTGCAGCTGCTTGCCGCGACGGATGGCGTCGTGAACCTGACGATGCTGACGGACCGCATTACGCCGCTTCATAAGAAACTCGCTTCGCATGTCTATACCTGCCGGCCCGATCTTTCGGAAGAAGTCATCCGCGCGGCTGACAGCAGGGCGCAGTGGAAGGATACGGACATTCAGCCTTTTTCCAAACATCAGCTGACAGCGGGTTCCGTGACGCTGGATAATAAACTGGCAGGAAGGTACGCCGGGGAAGTGGAAATCTGCCTGACCGATCTGCCCGCTGTGGAGTCCGTAAACCGCATGGGTGTCATTCCCTTTAAGGAAATGTTCCTTCTGCCGCTCTTTCACGGCGGCGTGAAATTCCGCTTTGTACCGAAAGTTGTAGGAAAGTAGAAACATAGTGGTTAGTGTGTAGTGGATAGTACAATCGTGCGTGTATCTTTCTTGGCGGATTCTTGGAGGAAGATGCCGGCTGGCAATTGTTTTTTCGTTTCCAGTAAAACATTTGAGATTTGCTGCTTACGGCACATGCAGGTACATGTAAAAAGAGGCTGTGAAAAATAAAAAGCGCTTTTAGTCTTTTGCTTATGGCATTTAGCATTGGATTGGTACTATCTTCCGCCATTTTATGGCCTCCTCCTTCCGACTGCGTGGAAGGAGGTCCCAAGGGAATACCAAACCTGACGGTTTGGTTTAATAAAAGGTCATTTTTCTTCCACGAGCGGGATGCGGACGGCGAGCTGCGGAAAGTGTGAAACGGGGCTGTCGCATTTTGCGACGGCCCCTTTTGTATCAAAAACAAGGTAAAAGCAAGGCGCGGCCTCATTGAATGAGACCGCGCCTTGGTGTAGAATTTAAATATGCCAAAAAAGAAACCTACACAAAAGGATTATACAAAAATTGGCAGTTCTTATCAACTTTTTCTTCCTCTAAATTTTGAAGTACAAATCCCTAATGACGATCCTGTTCGCTTGGTGCGTGCCATGGTAGAAGGGATGGATGTAAAGGCATTGTATGACACGTATTCTCATGTCGAGAATAAATTAACGTCACCAATTCAGCTGCTGGAAATCGTCATTTATGCATGTATGGAAGGAATTCGTGGTTCGCGTAAGATAGAGCAATCCTGTAAAAGAGACACTCATTTCATGTTCCTCTTAGATGGGAAAAAAGCTCCGGATAATGCAACCATTGCAAGATTTTGTTCCCTCCATCTAAAACCATGTATCAAGGAGCTCATGATTCAGATGGATAAATGGCTGCTGGCTCGCGGGTTCATCACGCTGGATAGCCTGTTCATCGATGGGACAAAAATTGAATCTGTGGCAAACAAATACAAATTTGTTTGGAAAAACAGAGTCTTAGGCAGCCAGAACAAACTCATAGAGAAACTGGAGCAACTGGTTCCCGAAATCGAGGAACGTTTCGGAATCAAGGTCTGTTACGGAAACACTTTCCACATCCGTCATTTAAAGAAGCTCCTAAAAAAACTGCTTGTCATAAAGCGGGCTGAGGGAATCGAGTTTGTTCACGGATGTGGGAAAAGAAAGACCATCCTACAGAAGTACTATGAGATTTTAGCTAACTATCTCAAACGGCTTAAGGTGTATACGAAGCAGCTTCATATCTGTGGGGAACGGAACAGCTTTGCCAAAACAGACCCGGATGCTACCTTTATGAGGATGAAAGAAGACGCCATGCTTAATGGCGCCTTAAAGCCGGGATACAATGTCCAATATGCAAACAATTCCGGTTTTACCTTGTTTGCAGATGTAAGTGCACATCCAACAGACATGCGGACACTCATTCCTTTTCTTGAAGGATTTGAAGCCCACTTCGGTCAGAAATTTGCAAACATTGTAGCCGATGCAGGCTATGAAAGCGAAGAGAACTTGGTCTGGCTGAAGAAGAATCAGTATACTTCATATATCAAGCCTAACAATTATGAAAGAAGCAAGAGGAAAAAGTATAAGAACGACATCGGCAAAGCAGAAAACATGACATATTTGCCTGATCAAGACATGTATATCTGTAAAGGCAGGAGACTGCTGAAAGTCAGCAAAGTAACCCAGGTAAAGAACCGGTCAGGATATGTGTCAGAGAAAACATATTACGAATGTAAGGACTGCAGCGGTTGTCCCTACAAGGAACAGTGCATCCATGGGAACAATTGCAGGACACCCATGGAGAAAAGAAACAAGAAATTAGTGGTCTCGAAGAATTTTGCTGCACTGAGGGCAGAATCCCTGAAGAACATTACTTCCGAATATGGTAAGGAACTGAGGATGAACCGCAGTATACAGGCAGAAGGAGCCTTTGCGGATCTCAAGGATTCATTAAACGTCAGAAGATTAGAAACCCGAGGCAAAGGAAATGCCCTGGTAACAGTGGGAATATGTGCCATGGCACGGAATGTCCTGAAGGTCCATCACAAAGTTCAAGACGGCAAAGAGGATTTGCACTTGTATCCGCTGAAAAAAGAGGCCTAAAAGATACAAAAAGAGCGCTCGAAAAAAGCAACTTAGGGTTGCTTAATTTCGTGCGCCCTTTTTTCATCTCAAAACATATTCAACTAAAAAGTAAGGCAATTTGGGGCCTTTAGCAAGTTATTTCAGGGATTAAAAATCGGTCACTTGCGACAGCCCCGTTTGTAATACGAGCTCTCTTGCTCACTGGAGAAGCAGCAAATTTTCGGTGTTTACCGCAACTTTCAGGATATCCCCTGTTTGGTAATCTTGTTTTTGTGTATCGGAAAGATCCATTTGCAGAGGACGCGCTTCCGGCCCGGCTGTCAGCGGTTTTAATTGATAGGTAACTTTTCCAATATCGCGGATAATGCGCAGGATTTGACAGGAAAATGTATTGTTATCATCTGGACTTTCGGCAGGATACAGATGCTCAGCCCTGAAGCCGATAAAATGAACCGATGGAGCCCAGCGCTTATTCCCTTGCAGAGTGATACCCCACTCAGGCAATTTAATTTTCCCGTTTTCATATTCAGCTTTCGCAATATTTTGGCAGCCCGAGAGTTTTGCCGCTGCCGTGGTTTGCGGATTTTTTAACAGATCCGGTAAGGTACACTGCGGCTGTGACTGCCCCTGGTCGATAACGCATACTTCCGGGCAGTTTCTGTAGACTTCACGTAAGTCATGAGAAACCCAGATGACACTTCCGGAATAGTTCTGCAGCGTCTCAAAAAGTTGGCTTTCGACTTGTCCGCGAAGGTAAGAATCAAGTGCTGAAAAGGGTTCATCAAGCAGCAAAGCCTGCGGGCGGGAAGCAAAAATGCGGGCCAGGGCCGTACGCTGCTGCTGACCTCCGGATAATTGCCACGGCTTTTTCTTTGCTTCTTTCGTCAGTTGAAATTGTTCCAAAAGCTGCGGAATCCGTTCTTTTTGTTCTTTCTTGCTGAAAATGGCTGCAGCGATATTTTCTTCCACCGTCATCGTGGGGAACAGGGCATACTGCTGAAAAAGATACCCGATGTGACGTTTTTGGGGAGGAATATTGATTCCTGCCTTTGAGTCAAAAAGGGGAGTCCCATCCAGGAGAATTCGCCCTTCGTCGGGGGTCATAATGCCGGCAATACAGCGCAGTGTAATTGACTTGCCGCACCCGGAAGCGCCTAAAAGGGCAAGGGGACCCTGCGTAGTTTCAAATTGTACGGCAAGATGAAAAGCACCGAGCCGGAGTTTGATATCTACAGATAGGCTCATTTTGACAGCCCCCGCTTTCTGACTTCACGCTGACGCCGTTCCAGCAGATTGATGGAGAGCAAAAATATCGATGAAAGAAAAATGTTGATCAGAACCCATTGTAATGCGCCCTGGTCATTGTCGATGAGCCAAAGCTGATAGACCGTGGTTGAAATTGTGGCCGTTCGGCCCGGCGTGTATCCGGCAACCATGGATGTGGCTCCGTACTCGCCTAAAGCACGGGCAAAAGCAAGTACGGTTCCGGCCAGAAGTCCCTGCCGGCAAAAAGGCATTTTGACGTGCCAGAATATCCATGTACCGGAACGTCCCAATGTTTTTCCTGCATCGGATAATGTCTCGTCGAAACTTTCAAAAGCACCGCGGGCTGTCCGGTACATCAAGGGAAAAGAAACGACTACGGTAGCAAAGATGGCTGACCACCACTGCATGACCAGACGAAGTCCCGTATGTTCAAGGAACCAAGCGCCTACGACGTGTCTGGGACCGAGTACCAGAAGAATGAGCCAGCCCACTACGGTAGGCGGAAGCACCAGAGGGAGGGTAAATATGATGTCTATGATTCCTTTGATCAAACGGGGAAATCGGGAAACATAATGCGCGGAGGCAATGCCGGCAAAGAAGACAATGACCGTGGATATGAGGGCAATTCTGAGAGAATTGAGAAGAGGGTACCAATCCATAGGTCAAAGCCTCCTATTTAATGGGAGCGAACCCCTTTTCCTTGAAGATTTTTTGAGCGTCCTCGGAGCTGAGAAAATCAACAAATGCTTTGGCTTCTTTAGCATGAGCACTGTTTTTCAATACGGCGACAGGATAGATGACCTGACCGCACATTTCCGGCGTTGCCTGGTCGATAACCTGGAGCTTGGCGGCGGCAGCATCTGTTCCGTAAATGATACCCGCATCGACCAGTGCTTCTTTAACCTGTGTAGTTACTTCTTTTACATTGGAACCATAGGATAAGGAAGATTCGATATCAGACGGATTCAGTTTGTAATAGGCAAAAATCTTTTGGGTATATTGACCGACAGGAACATCCTGGTTCCCGATAGCCAGCTTCAGACTGCCGGAAGGCAGGCGCTTGATGAGGTCATCGAAATTCTTGATTTGTTTCGGATTTCCCTTGGGAACAGAAAGAACAACTTTGTTTTCAAGGAAGTTTTTACGAGTTGCATGATCGATAAAATCAAGATGTTTCGGGTTGAGCTTAGGATCTGCTTCTTTATCCAACTGATTCATCTGTTTCGGAGAGGCCGAGATAAAGACATCACAGGCGGCTCCGGATTCAATCTGACGTTTCAGTTCTCCGGATGAATCGAGCGTCAGTACCAGCTTTACGCCGGGAGTGGCAGCTTCATACTTTTTCTGGATATCCTGCAGGCTTTCCGTCATGGAAGCCGCGGCAAAAATGTTGAGCTCAACCGGCTTTTTGGCTGCCGGTTTTTGTGCTGTCTGATTACTGCCGCAGGCTGTGCAGAGTGCGAGTGCTCCTAACAGTAATGAAATTCCTAATTGCTTTTTCATAATAAAACCCCTTTCTCCTTAGTTTTGGTATTTTATTTTCCAAATGGGCAGATTGGATAGTGGCATACCGGGCAGCCCAGACAAAGTCCTCCTTCACCCATCGCTGCAAAATCAGTTTTCGTCATCGGGACATCTGCGGCGATATACGGAAGCACTAAATCAAAAATAGTGGCATTGGCGAACATGACGCAGCCCGGCAGCCCCAGAATGGGAGTACCGTCTTTAGCGTATGCGAGGAGGAACATAGCACCCGGAAGCACCGGAGCGCCGTAAGTGATAATTTCAGCCCCGGATTTTCTGATTCCGGCCGGAGTCGTATCATCGGGGTCGACGCTCATACCGCCGGTGCAAATCACGATATCAGGATTCAGTTCTTTTGCTTTTTTAATATAGGCCGCTACGTTATCCGCTCCATCGCCGGAGTAGAGAACGGATAAGGTACGGATACCGTAGGCCTCGAGCTTTTCTTTCACAACGGGGGAGAAAGTATCCTTGATACGTCCCTTCAGTACCTCATTGCCTGTAGCGATGATGACGGCCGTTTTCTTCACAAAAGGCAAAACTTCAAGCAACGGAGATGTCCCGGCTGCTGCTTCAATGTTTTTTAAGAGCTCTTCCTTGATGGCAAGGGGAATAATACGGGTTCCTGCCAGCTTTTGACCGGCACGGACTGCCGTGTTTCCCTTGCGGGTGGCAATCATGGCTTCCGGAGAAGAGTTGACCTGGATCAGGCGCTGCGAAGCGACACGGAAGAAGCCGTCGCAGGCAGCCTTTATTTCTATCTTTCCCTCTTTGGGCTCACTCCACTTCATATTCTTGTGTCCACAAAGGGCAGCAAGCCGCTTTGCCGCGTCGTCTTCGTGAATCATATCAGGCGTCACTTCCCATACGTAAAGGCGTTCCTTACCCATGGAAAGGAGGACAGGAATATCCTCCTTTGTGACAACATGGCCCTTACGAAAACGTGGTCCCTTGAATTCTCCCCGGATAATCTGCGTTAAATCATGGCAGAGAATGTGCCCCACAGCTTCCTCTGTAGGAATCAATTTCATAAAATTGTACCTCCTTACCTTATTGCAACTGGATTGATTGTAAAAAAATAGACTGCCCGAGAGGGCAGTCATTCATAAAGGTGCACAATTACAGGAATATACTTTTCCCATCGTCCTTTGTATGACTCCTTCTCGTGAAAAGGAAAGCCGCTTCGTTTCCAAAACGACTCCGGAGCTGTTTTAACGGCAGCTCGGCGCAGTGTCATAGGACCAACAGCGTCCCTTAGATACTTTTGCTCGGAGCAATCTATAAGGAAAAAATGAATATTCGTCAGTGATTGTGGAACTTAATCTGTAAAATTGTTATTCCAGCGTTCTCCACATAGCCAGCTTTTCGTCAAGCAGTTTGGGAATTGCTGCGCGGTCGTGAGCCCGCACCATCTTAATATCCTTGATGTAGGAGTCAGGCAAAGCGTTGGGTTTGCCTTGCTCAAGAGATCTCCTGATCATAAGACGGCGATGGAAATCACAAATCTTGATATTAATGGAATTAAGTTCCATTACCATGGGATTGTGCGTAGCCTGGCCTAAAAAAGTTTGGTAGTCAAGACAAGCCTTGTATTTTTCCTCAAGGGAGACTTGAGGATTATTCATGGCTTTTCTGAAGGTTTCGCAGTATTGCTCCAGCTGCTTAAGGTCATCCTCTGTAGCATTCAAGCTCAGGATGTAAAGGATGGAGCAGAACAAGGCAATCTTGAATTCAAGAAACTCTTCCTGCGATTTTTTCGAGAGTGCCAGTCCATATAACAATGGATCAATCAATTTTGGCTTGAATTCTTTTACAACAAACGTTCCCTCTGAACGGCGGATTTCAAGAACACCGAAAGCAACCAGTACTTTGATGGCTTCCCGAACGGCATTGCGGCCGACGTGGAGTTTTTCACTGAACTCTACTTCTGTTGGCAGCTTGTCACCGGGTTTGAGTTCACCATTTAAGATGGCATCGGTGATGCGCTCTTTGATGATATCGGAAATATTCCCTTTTGGCAGGGGAGCGAACATCGTATCCAAGCTTTTACTTTCGTTATCTTTTTCCATAGCCTGTAAACCTTTCTTCTCATCAATAACTGCTTTATGTTGAACAAAGTATGTCCATCATTCATACTTGTTCATTATATCAATGGGAAGAAAAATTCACAAGCAAATCTGCGGTATAGCACCGTGCTGACACACAATGTTGGCAGTTTATAGATTGTAAATATGAGTCGAAAAAGTAAGTAAAACATAGAATGTTCTACATTTACTTTTTCTCAAATTCTACTATCGAAAATAAAAAATGTCAATATATCTTAAAATAAAAACTGTAAATTGTAGAGAAAAATTCAGAATATCCTGAATTGCAGTTGATTTTTACATGGATTTCTCCTATAATTGACAGTAAAGATAATGTAGTACGTAGTACAAAATACGTAGCTCTACAAGTACGGATAAGTTAACAATAAGGGAGGGTACCTTATGGGAGAGAAAAAGTATGAAACCAAGCATCTTGTCTGCAAAGTCTGTGACAATGACTGCACGCTGGAAGCAGATCTCGAGGACGGTAAGCTGATTCGGCTGCGCGGTGTTCCCGATCCGTCCGCCATTTGCTCCAAAGTTCGTTATTGGAATGAGTATATTCATAATCCATCGCGCATCATTCATCCTTTGAAAAATGTCGGTTCCAATCGCGGCGAACAAAAGTGGGAGCGGATTTCCTGGGACCAGGCCTTGGATGAAATCGCTCAGAAAATGATGGATATTAAGAAGAAATATGGGGCAGAATCCATTGTCTTTTCGGGGACGGAAACGAACCAGGGACGGCAGCAGGGTATGTGGCGCCGCTTTGCCAACGTCATCGGGACGCCGAACTGGATTACCGGACAGCATTTGTGCCTTGGAAATACCCTGCAGGTCCATCGGCTGACTTATGGCACCCATATTATGGAAAATTATGCAAAAGCAAATTGCATTCTTTTGGTCGGTCATAATCCTCATCCGAATAACTGGGCCGGTGAATATGCAAAATTAAAAAAGGCAAGGGCACGAGGGGCTAAATTGATTGTGCTTGATCCTCGTCCTTCCATTAACGCAAGGGATGCCGACATCCACCTGCGCCTGCGCTTTGGCACAGATGCAGCCATGCTGCTGGGCTTTTTGAACGTTATTCTGAATGAAGGACTGTACGACAAAGCCTTTGTGGAGAAATATTGCTATGGTTTTGACGAACTCAAAAAACGTGCCGACGAATATCCGCTGGAACGGGTGGCCGAGATTACCGAATGTAAGGCTGAAGATATTGCCAAGGCGGCCCGGATGTATGCTACGGAAGGCCCCAGCATCATTCCATGGGGTCCGATTCCTGATATGCAGGTTAACTCCACGTCACTGATTCGCCTGCAGGATATTTTGATGAGTGTTTGTGGTTATCTCAATAAGAGTGAAATCCTGAGTCACTATGACCCGGATATCGAACCTGTTTCCAATATCGAACGGTATGATTTGCTTTCTCCCGAGCAGCAGAGTAAACTGCTGGGTACGGAGGAATATCCGCTGTTTTCCTACAAAGGGTATGAACCTTTTAAGGAGCCGAATAAGCGTGTCTATGGTCTGGAGTATTATAACTTGCTGGCCAGCTTCATGGCTAATCCTCCGGCTACGTTCCGGGCTATGCGGACGGGAAAGCCTTATCCCATTAAGGCCTTGTTCAATTCTGGTACCAATACACTGATGAGTTACTGCAACCAGAATGGTATCTATGAGGGTCTTATGAATTTGGACCTCATTGTTGTTTTTGACCACTGGATGACACCGACGGCACAATTGGCGGATTATGTGCTGCCTTCTGATTATTACCTTGAAAGAATTGGTTTCCGACAACTGGATCATACACCCAGTGCGATTACGCAGCAGCAGGTGCTGAAGCCGGTGGGAGAAGTTAAGCACCAGTACTTTGTTATCAAGGGCCTTGCTGATCGGATGGGCTTAGGTAAATACTTCCCGTGGAAGGACTTTGAAGAAGTTATCGATTGGAGAATCCGGAAGACAGGAAAGACATTCAAGGAAATTTCAAAACAGCACGTTATTCCTCCATCCAGGACAATCGATCCATTGGCAACGGAAAATGGCTTTGCCACACCGACCGGCAAGATTGAACTGTACAGTACTGCTCTCAAATGGCTGGGGTACGACCCGCTCCCTTATTACCGTGAACCGGAACAGTCCCAGAGAGCAACCGGGCCTATCAAAAAAGAATATCCGCTGGAAGTTTTTGTCGGTATTCGTGATGGCTTTAATTATCTGACCAACCTGCGCCAGATTCCGTCGCTGAGAAAGAAGCAGCCCTGGCCGGAAGTATTCCTGCATCCGGATGACGTAGCTAAATATGGATTGAAGAACCATCAGTGGATTTGGGTTGAAAGTGTGGCCGGAAGGCTGAAGGCTATGGTTAAATCGGATCCGGGCGAACCGGTTGGTACCATCAGAGTACCGCACGGATGGTGGTTCCCGGAACTGCCGGGCGGCCCCGAAACCGCTTTTTCCGGGGCAATGGAGTGCAACGATGGCCTGATTATTCCGGATGACGACTGGAACCTTGACCGGGAGCAGGGCGTCGTAGGTCTGCGCGGCGGCTTTTTAGCAAAAGTATACCCGGCTGATCCGCCGGCTCACTTCAAACCTGAAGGCCCGGATGAATATTATCACGTTGTAAAGACAATCAATGAATAAAACATGGGGCTGCTGCAGCACGCGGCAGCCCTTTCTTGAACTTTTACATAGAGCGGAGGAAATCTGATGGAAACTGATATCACACTACAGCGTGCAATTGCGCTGATTCAGGAGACTGTGCGGCCCTTGGAGAAGGTGCACCGAAATCTGACAGAGCTGCAGGGATACGTCCTTGCCGAGAAAATTACAGCGCCCGGTGATTTACCTCCCTTCCCGCGGTCTCCGCTGGACGGCTACGCACTGCGTGCCGCAGACATTGCGAATGCGTCATCTGAGCATCCGGTTCTATTGAAAGTGATAGATAAGGTGTTTGCAGGTTCAGTACCGGTGCAGCAGGTTACCCCCGGAACGGCAGTACGGGTCATGACCGGGGCGATGCTGCCGAAAGGGGCCGATTGTGTCATCCGACAGGAAGATACCGATTATGGTGAGAAAACAGTCTCCATTTATGCCAAAGTGCTGCCTTACCAGAACTATGTACTTCAGGGCTCCGACTATCATCGCGGGGACGTGCTCATGAATCCTGGCACGAGACTGGATGCGGCGGCCGTCGGAATCCTTGCCAGCGCCGGCATCACGGAAGCTGTCGTGTGGAAGAAGCCGAAAGTCTCTCTGCTCGTAACAGGAAGTGAAGTTGTTTCTCCATTTTGCAAAGAACTTCCTCCCGGAAAAATCTATGGTTTCAATGCGGTCTTTCTGAATGCCCGGATGAAAGAGCTGGGAATTCCTGTTGCAGATGTCTGCCAGGAAGACGATGATGCTGACCTGATTCAGAAAAAGATAGAGGAACTGCTGGCCAACAGTGATGTGGTAATCACAACGGGCGGAGTTTCGGTCGGACAAAAAGATGTACTGCCGGAAGTACTGGAAAAGCTGCAGGCAGAAATCATTTTCCAAGGCATCATGATGAAACCGGGATCTCCGGCGATTTTCAGTATGGTTAAAGGAAAGCCGCTGCTTTCCCTTTCAGGGAATCCATTTGCTTCGGCTGCTACGTTTGAACTGTTGGCCCGGCCGCTCTTTAACACGATGGAACAGGACGCGGATATTTTTCTGCCCTCCGGGAAAGCTGTCCTGGATACGCCTTTCTTAAAGGCCAGCAGAGGAGACCGCTTTATTCGCGGCTGCTGCCGAAACGGACATGTGACACTGCCTACCTCTAAAGAAGGTCATTCTTCCGGTGCCATTTATTCCATGCTGAATTGTAATTGTCTTGTGGCTATTCCGGGCGGCTCCCCGGCACTGCCTGCAGGGACTGAAGTCAATATCTTGATTCTATAATGAGAGGTAAAAATGGAAAACGTATTTAATCATTTTGACGAACAAGGAAATGCCATTATGGTGGATGTCACGGACAAAAAAGTGACTTCCCGCAAGGCCATTGCCGAGGGAGCTATCAAAGTATCACCGGCCGTCATGGACGCAGTGCTGAATCATCATGCTGCCAAGGGTGACGTGCTTGGCGTGGCTCGTATCGGGGGCATCATGGGTGCTAAAAGGACGGCTTTCCTGATTCCGCTCTGCCACCCGCTGGCATTGGGTCATGTTTCGGTTGATTTTGAATTGGATGAGAAAAATTGCCTGATTATAGCGCGCTGTACTGCGAAAATCGACGGAAAGACCGGCGTGGAAATGGAAGCACTGACCGGTGTCACGACAGCACTTCTGACCGTTTATGATATGTGCAAGGCTATCGACAAGGGAATGGAACTGCAGCATATTCATTTGGTGCACAAAGAAGGCGGCAAATCCGGAAATTATGACCGTCCTGAATCAATCAGATAGGATAAGGAGTGCTGAAAGAATGCTGGACCAGTATGGACGTAACATCCATTATTTAAGAATTTCGGTGACTGACCGCTGTAATCTGCGCTGCTTTTACTGTATGCCTGCCGAAGGAATTCCCTGGATCGATCATAGCAAGATTTTGAGTTACGAAGATACGATTCGTCTGGTACGTATTTTTGCTTCGCTTGGGATTGACCGGATTCGGCTTACGGGCGGTGAACCATTGGTACGCAAGAATGTAAGCGCACTGGTGGCAGGACTTAAGCAAATTGAGGGAATTCGCACGGTTTCCCTGACAACAAATGGCGTGCTGCTGAAGGAAATGCTGCCGAAACTTATGGCAGCAGGACTTGATGGTGTGAATATCAGTCTGGATACCCTGGATCGCCGTCAGTACGAAAAAGTGACGCGCCGTGATGAACTTCTCAAAGTGATAGAGGGTATCGCAGCAGCACTCGCAGAGCCGAAACTTACTGTGAAAATCAACTGCGTGGCATTGAAAGAAAATAAAAATCAATGGGTATCCCTTGCCCGCCTGGCTAAGAATCATCGCCTGGCCGTTCGCTTCATTGAAATGATGCCGATTGGTCTTGGCAGACAATTTGTGGGAGAACAGCAGGAAGCCATTTTAAAAGAGCTGGAACCTGTTTTTGGCAAGGCAGAAAGCTGTCCCTGCAGCCTTGAAAAAGGACCGGGTCGCTATGTGAAATTTGCAGGTTTTAAGGGATATGTCGGGTTTATCAGCCCGATGAGCCATGCGTTTTGTGCGTCCTGCAATCGGGTGCGGCTTACTTCTACAGGATTTCTGAAAGGTTGTCTCCAATACAGTAAAGGTGTGGATCTGCACGCAATGCTGCTTTCCGGAGCTGATGATGCGGCGCTGCGGGAAGCTATTCGTCAGGCAATTTATACCAAACCGGAACATCATCATTTTCAGGAAGCGGTTCGGGACGGAGACGAAAAACATACCATGAATGAAATTGGAGGCTGAATTTATGGGAAAAATACTGGCGGTTTGCATCAGCAAACAAAAAGGAACCCTTAAGAGAAATATCGGAGAGGCAGATTTTATTGAGGACTGGGGCATTAAGGATGATGCGCACGCCGGGCATTGGCACAGACAGGTTTCGCTCTTGCCCGCCGAAGCTATCCGGCAATTCAGGCAGCGCGGAGCTAATGTGGAGTATGGGGCTTTTGGCGAAAATCTTGTTGTGGAAGGGTTTGATTTGAAGACTTTGCCTATTGGCAGTCGGTTTCAATGCGGCGACGTGCTCCTGGAACTGACCCAGATTGGGAAAAAATGCCACAGTCACTGCGCTATCTATAAACAGGTTGGCGATTGTATTATGCCGCGGGAAGGCGTGTTTACCCGTGTGCTCCACGGCGGGCATATCGCAGTCGGCGACGAACTGAAACTTGTGGAGGTGAATCCTGATGCGGGCAGCAATCATCACGCTGAGTGATTCCGGCTATGCCGGCAAAAGAAAAGACGAAAGCGGTAAGGAAATTCAAAGAATCATAGAAGAAGCCGGGTATGAAGTCGTATCTGCCCTGCTGCTTCCCGATGGTATTGAACCGCTTGCTTCTACGCTTCGTACTTTGTGCGATGAAGATAAGGCTGATTTGATTCTGACAACGGGGGGAACCGGTTTTTCTCCGCGGGACTTAACACCCGAAGCCACAGCATCGGTTGTGGAGCGCCGCACTCCGGGAATTCCGGAAGCAATGAGGATGCTGTCTCTCAAAATTACTCCGCGGGCGATGCTCAGCCGCGCTGAAGCAGGCATTCGCCGGAATACATTGATCGTCAATCTGCCGGGCAGTCCGAAAGCAGTCAGGGAGTGTCTGGAATTTATTCTGCCTTCATTGCAGCATGGCATTGAGGTGCTGCAGGGAAAAGTTCACAATTGTGCACGTTGAGTTTTATAGCAAAAAATGCGGTGCTGCGAAATAATGAATTATCATTGTTTCACAGCACCGCATTTCTTTATTTACCGTCAAAAAGTGTGAAAATCTTCCGCTCGGCATTTTTCTACGTACGAAAGTAGAAAGGCAGCTACACTCTTCGGATTGTTGACGGGCAGCAGCGGTACATTTTGGCCTTTAAGTGGAAGATCAGTGCAAATGGCAATCCGGTTCGTAATATTGGGGAGAGGAGAAAGAGAAATTTCTTTCCGGACAATTTCAATCTTGGGATAGTCCGTAGTTTTGCCGCCTTCAAGCAGGATTAAATCGTGCTTCTGGAACTGCTCGATCAGGGTTTCGAATGTTGTCCCTTCTGCATAAGAGTAACTCAGGCATTGTCTGGATGAAAAGATTCCCACTGCATGAGCCCCTGCTTGCCGCAGTCGGTAGCTGTCCGTACCGGGAACATCAGGAACAAAATCATGTCCATCGTGCTTGATTGCGGCTATCTGCAGCCCTTCCCTGCAGAGATAAGGAAGGATACTCTCGAGCAGTGTTGTTTTTCCGGAATTCTTTTTCCCGCAAACGGCGACAATCACTGGCCGGCGGGGGAGAGCACGGTATTCTTCAGGTGTGTTGACGTTGCTTAACATCGAATCTGCAAAAGCGCTGAATTCAAGCGGCACGTATTTAACGCGCAGATGGTCCAGAATCGTCTGAAGCTTATAAGTCTTGCTTTCCAATGCTTTTTGAAAAACAGGAAGACATGATTTGGCGTAAACGGCACACAGCGGATGAACTCGGCCGCTGCGGTCTTTCATGACGCAGGCATCATAATCAGAGGAAACGAAAGCTGTCAGATATTCGATTAACTCTCTTTTGAGGAGGGGCATGTCACAACTGAGAATAACCATCCAGTCCGACTGACAAGCTGATAGAATGGAGTAGATCCCGCCCGCAGGTCCGCAGTCTGGAATCAAGTCCGGAACTGTGGGTATCCCAAGGTCGGCAAAATCATCGGAGTCACGCACTGAAAGCAGAGTTTCCGGGTAAGGAGGAATCGTTCTTAAGGTGCGTCTCAAAAAAGAGTTCCCTTCATAGTACAAATCAGCTTTACTGGTATGCATCCGGGAAGACTGCCCTCCTGCCAAAATAGCGGCTCCAATATGCTGAATCATCGCGCTCTTCCTCCTTGTTAACTATTTGATTCATTATAGGAAGGGATAGAACGGAATGTCAAGGCGGCGCTATACGTACAGGAGCAGCCGGTGATCCGAAGGTTTCACGAAAAGCAATTTTGTTTCTATAAGCGGATGATGGAAGGCGAAAAAATGCTGCGAACAAAGAATTCATTTTCTATAGCATTTTTTATTTGACCTTACTATAAGCTTTTTCTAGAAACTTTTCTCTTTCAGCGATAAAACTGAGGGATGTGGGAAAGTAAATAAAAAGACCCTGTGCAGCTATTTGCAGCATTGCACGGGGTCTTTTTTGTAAGTGGATGTGCTGTTGTTTGGCATGTGAAGGGGCTGTGATGATTAGAAGTTCATTCTCATGCCGACGTTCCACTGCCAGTTCGTGTGGAAGCTGCTGCCGGTGCTGCGCTCCACGTCGCAGTAGAAGTGGCTGTTCTTGCTCATCCGGAAGGCAGTGCCGATGCCATACGTGAACCAGGTATCCCCATAGTCTCTGTCGATGTGAGCGCGGCCTTCGGGGTCAGTCAGCGTGATGCCGCCGTTTCCGGCAAAGTCGTGGTACCAGTTAGCCTTGAAGTAGACTTTACTCTTCGGGCCGAGATCCTTGCCGAGGTTAAAGCCGACGCGGCCGATGGCACTCTTGATGCCGTCCTGCCGGACCTGGACACCATTCGAGGTTGTATAGCTGTCCCCGCCGAAGTAGCCCAGGGAGAACTGGGTCTGCGGTTCGATGTACCAGCCGTCGTCAGAAAGCATCTTTTTGCGTCCGTATTCGGCGCTTAAGGAAACACCGGTATTGTCAAAGTCACCGCGGACTTTTTCGCCGCTTCCCGTATAGGTTGTGTAATCCGTATTGTAGTGGCCAATCTTAAAGACGAGGTCGAGATAGTGTCCCTTACTGCGGATATCCGTGCTGTAGCAGGAGAGAGCGCCGCCGTGGCTGCTGCCCGAACCGTTATGGTAGGTGCCGTCGCCGTCCACGTAGCTGAAGGAGACGCCCTGGTAACGGGTCAGGTCTTTTTCTTTTTTTACGACATCGTCATAACCGATTTCGTAATGCTGATACTTGTTTTCAAAACCGAATTTGCCATTATGACCGATTTTGCTGCCCTTGACGCGGACCCAAAGACCTTTTTCGTCTTCGCCGTTGTGGCGGAGTTCGCCCATGCGCTGCAGGAGCTTATCGATTTCAGTACGCCAGGTATAGTAAGCGAGACCGTAGGATGCCGTTGATTCGTCGACGGTCGGGGTGGGCTTTACTTCCGGATTGACCTGATAAATGCGGTTGAGGTACCAGTCTGTTTCGTATCCTTCCGTATCGCTGTCTTTATGAGCCAGGTCATAATGCGTGTAGAACAGCGTCCCTTCACGGTCCCTGGCGGTAAAGGTGCCGTCGCCGTTTACCGTAGCAAGAACAAGACCATTGCCTTCCGACGAGTTCGTTTCCGGTACGTAGTTGTCTTTTTGGTAGATATCGAGGGCCTGTGTGCCGCTGAAATTACCGGGCACGTAGATGCGGTCTGCTTCCATGCTGCGGACATCGACATCTTCCTTGAAGATACCGCCGCTGCCGGAAAGAGTATTGGCTTGGACGGTGCTGTAGGCACCATTATCGGCACGCATATCAACAACACCGCCGTCACTGACTTTTAGGTTGGTGACTTTGGAACTATCCGTCATATACCAGGTGCTGCCATTTTCCACACCGAGGTTTAACGTCCCTGTTCCTGTGTTGTTTTTATAGTCCATCCAGCCGCGGAGGAAGGAATCGGTATCGGACAGATTCATATTGATTGTGGCATACGCATCTTCTTCACTGCCGCCCGAGACGTAGACATTGCCTGTTGCCTTAAGTGTTTTTCCCTGGGCATTGCCGTCATTGTCGCTGTTAATGTTGATGACTGCCCAGTCCTTGTCAGCCTGTGCTATGGCAGCAAAGGAAGGCGCGCCGTTTTTATCTGTCGCGGTAAGGGTCATGCTATCGGCGTTAAGATCAATGGTATTGCCTTTTGTCAGGGTTATGGAATCGTCTTCGGCTTCCAGGTTAGACGGAGAACCCCAGGCGTAAACGGCTGCGCTGCTTTTCCCGCCCTGGGCAGACAAGTTGAGTTCCGATCCATTAATAGCAATATGACCGTTGGCATAAACATAGGCTGCACTGTTGTCAACATACGATGTACTGTCATTTTTCGTGGATACAGAAATATTTGCTGTTTTGGCGTCCGATGTAATCGTGCCATGATTCCAGGCATATAAACCATACACGTCAGAAGCGTTGCTGCCGGAATCTGCTGTTAGCGTAAACTGTTTTACCTGATTCGATATTTTTACATTGCCAATATGCGCATAGATGCCTCGGGCTGCAGCGCTTTCCGTACCATTGACTGTGATAGAGGTGTTGGGACTGTTGAAAATTACTTCATCATAAGGAGTGAAGGAGACGGGAGAACCATTGTAATGACCTTGCAGGTATACGCCGTAAACAGCACTTTCATCGCGGTCCCCGTTATAGTCATTCGCAGCAGTAAGCTCTGTTGTATAGCCATTGAAAGTAGCACTGCCGGCCCAGACTTTAACAGCCGCTCCGCTGTCTATATCGGCATTTTCATTCATAGCAGCTGAAATATAGGCATTCCCATTAAAAGTAGCAGCGGCAGTGCCCCGCACATATAAACCGGCAACTGATGATCCGTTTGCAATTTTTTCGGTTGGATTATAAGAAGCACTGAGGTAGGTATCACTGTTATTGAAATCCAGGGTAGCTCTGCGGGTATTTTCAGTATCAGTCGAGGAAAAAAATTCACCCTCAACACTGGCTCCGTAAACTTCTTGGGAAGCAAATAGTGTTGGGGTTCCCTCATAAGAACCATTTAAATGAACGGTTTTTCCTTTAAAAGTCAGGTGCGCCGGCGTGAATTCATCAAAACCCGGCAGATAGCCGTTTACGAAAGCTCCGGCACTCAGGTTATACGTACGTTGATTTTTCTGCGAAATCGTTAAGTCATCAAGCGCATTCAGTACTCGGTTACTGGAGGCATTATTCTTAGGGCTTACTACATAAACCCCGCCTTTTGTATTGTCCCCTTCAAAAGAAAAGCTCAGTCCGTCGCTGAAATTATACGTTCCGTCTGCTGCATCCTGCGTTCGCCACGTTACGCTGCTAGTGTCCGCCACGTCAACAGCTTCTGCTCTTGGCATTTGTACGGCACTTATCCCATAGACCGCAAGAAGTACAGACAAAACAATACCTGTCCTTTTTGGTTGCTCCATCAACATAAAATCAACTCTTTCCCCTTTTTTTAAAAATACAAATTGTCAAAAATATCATTCAATAATTATTATAGTAATCATAAAGAAAAATTGTCAATGATAATGGCATATTGCTGTGTAAAATCTTTGTAAGAATGTACTTTAACAAAGGGGCTGTGAAAAAATAAAAAGGCGCTTTTGGCCTATGGCATTTAGCATCGCTGACGCAGAGTATTTCGGCTCCTGACTGCACAACTTGCTGGCACCCTTTTTCCCGCACTGTGCACGCTGTTTTTTCCCTGTCACTGTGATATAATTAGGGTTCAGAGTTAACTTATGTAAGGAGAGATGTTTCATGGGTTCCACCAATTTGGAAATGGGTATTGTCGGTCTTCCGAACGTCGGGAAGAGCACCCTGTTCAACGCGATCACCAAAGCAGGCGCGGAAGCTGCCAATTATCCTTTCTGTACGATAGAGCCGAACGTCGGCGTCGTGGATGTACCTGATCCTCGTCTGCAGGTGCTGAGTGATATGTTCCATTCCAAGCGCATTGTGCCGGCCGGCATGAAGTTTGTTGATATTGCCGGTCTGGTGAAGGGCGCTTCCAAGGGCGAAGGTCTGGGCAACAAGTTCCTGAGCCATATTCGTCAGACCGATGCCATTGCCGAAGTGGTTCGCTGCTTTGAAGACGGCAACATTACCCACGTGGAAGGTTCCATCGACCCTGTCCGTGATGTGGAAATCATCAATACGGAACTGTGCCTGGCTGACCTGGAGTCCATTGATAAGCAGCTGGCCAAGGTGCAGAAACTCTTAAAAGCCGGCGAAAAGACGGCTGCTGCCCGTCAGGCCGTGCTGACGAAGCTGTCCGACGCACTGAGCGAAGCCACACCGGCCCGTGCCCTGGATCTGACGGGCGATGAACTGGAGCTGATCAAGGAACTGGATCTTTTGACGCTGAAACCGATTCTGTATGTAGCAAACGTCGCTGAAGAAGAAGCGGCCGATGCTTCCGGCAATCCGCACGTCAAGGCACTGGAAGAATACGCTGCCAAGGAAGGCTCTCAGGTTATCACGATTTCGGCCAAAGTCGAAGAAGACATTGCAGCCCTGCCGCCTGATGAAGCCAAGGAATATCTGGAAATGGAAGGCCTTTCTGAAGCAGGTCTGGATCGTCTCATCAAAGCCGGTTTCTCCCTCCTGGGTCTGCAGACGTTCCTTACGGCCGGAGAAATGGAATCCCGTGCCTGGACGATTGTCAAAGGCTCTACAGCTCCGCAGGCTGCCGGCAAGATTCATACGGACTTTGAAAAAGGCTTCATTCGCGCGGAAATCGTTTCCTATGATGACCTTGTGAAGTGTGGTTCCAAGCAGGCTGCCCGTGAAAAGGGCCTGGTTCGCCTGGAAGGCAAGGATTACATCATGCAGGACGGCGACGTTGTCGAATTCCGCTTCAATGTGTAAAAGAAGCTGCAGCTTTGAAATTGTGAAGCGGCAGAAGCCTGCCAGATTATGAAAAAGAGATGACTATGATGTTATTTGATACGCATATGCATGCCGATTATTCCTGCGATGCAGAAATGACAATCGGAGAAGCCGCGGAAACGGCCAAAAAACTGGGAATCGGTATGATCTTGACGGAACACTGGGACCGCTACTATCCGACGAATCCCGAGGCGTTTCTCTTTGATATCAATGACTATATCAAGAAAAACGCAAAGTACCGCAGCGACCGTGTGCTCCTGGGCATTGAAATAGGCTTTCAGCCGCAGGCCATTGAAGAAGATAAGGTAGTTGCCAAGAGCCATCCTTTTGATGAAGTGGTGGGCTCCATGCACTGCTACCGCGGTCTCGACATGTACGAACCGACGACCTATGAAGGCGTGACCAAGGATCAGGCCGTAGGATATTATCTCGAAGATTCTATCAAATGCCTCGATATGAAGCCGAATTTTGATACCTATGGTCATATCGATTATATCTGCCGGTACTGGCCGTACGAAGATAAGAACCTCCACTACAGCGAGCATGCCGATTTGTGGGATGAAGTCTTTAAGCGCCTTATCGAGCAGGATAAGAGCATTGAAATCAATACCCGCCGTCTGCAGGTGCCGGGTGCCGTGGAAACCCTGACCGAACTCTATATGAGATATAAGGAAATGGGCGGCAAGTACGTCACCCTCGGCAGTGACGCCCATGTGACGAAGGCCATCGGCGCTAATTTTGAAACTGCCAAAAAAATGGCACAGGAATGCGGTTTGGAAATCGTTTATTACGCAAGACGCCAGCGGAAACTATGCCGGGAATATCAGGATTAAGAAAAGCAAAAAAATAAAACACCGTATCCCATGAAAATGGGGTGCGGTGTTTTTTGCATGGGGAAACGGTTTTCCCATTTTTTTCCAGCCGACGCCTGCGGCACGAGGAATCAGTAATTTCTGCTCATTTTCCAAGAACTTTGACCGTAAGCTGTCCGCAGTTCCCTACAATCCCGTGAAGAACTAAAAGCTTTTTGATTCATTTACGTTTGCTGCGATTCCAGATTTTACGATTTAAAATGCAACGCAAATGAAACGAAAAAATTTGCGTTGCATTTGCGCTGCATTTTTGTTATGCTGATTTTGTGATGGATAGAAATGAAAATCAGTCAATTGAGGAAAGGGGGATTTTCTGTGAAGGAAACTAAAACCCTGGAATACAAGAAGGAAATTACAAATACATTTTTGAAAACCGTCAGTGCTTATGCCAATTATGGGACAGGCCGTATTCTTTTTGGCATTGATGACAACGGCCGGACGGTGGGAATGCAGAATCCTGAACAGGCATGCCTGGATATAGAAAACAAAATCAATGATTCAATTCAGCCAAAACCAGATTTTTCTTTGAAAATTGACTCTCATACACAGATTGTTGAACTTACGGTTTCAGAAGGCATCTATAAGCCTTATTTGTATAAGGGGAAAGCCTATAGACGCAGCGATACCGCTACGGTGGAAATTGACCAGCTCGAATTGAAACGATTGATTTTAGAAGGACAGAACCGCAGTTTTGAAGAACTGGCATATACCGGCCCGGAGCAGCTCACTTTCCAAAAATTGAAAGAAAAGCTGCAGCAAACGCTGGACATTAAAACCTTCGATAAAGATATCCTGCGGACATTGGGATTTTTTACCAGCCAGAAGAAATATAACAACGCCGGCGGACTGGCGGCGGATCAAAATCATTTCCCCGGCCTGGACGTGGTTCGTTTTGGTCATTCTATTAATGAAATCCGGGAACGGCATACGATAAAAGGAAAGTCAGTGCTTTCTTTGTACGAAGCAGGCATGAACCTTTTTGACCAGTATTACCGTTATGAAATCATTCAGGGAGACCGGCGCGTGACGCGCGAAACAATACCGAAGGAGGCGTTTCGTGAAACGCTTGCCAATGCAATCGTGCATCGGCAGTGGGATATTGCGGCTCCCATAAAAATAAGCCTTTTTCCCAATCAGATTGAGATTGTTTCTCCCGGAGGGCTTCCCAGTGGGCTGACGGAGAAAGAATACTTGGAAGGAACTTTATCTTTGCTGCGTAATCCGATACTGGGAAGTTTGTTTTATCGCCTCCATTTGATTGAAATGTTTGGCACAGGCATCCGCCGCATTCGTTATATGTATGAACAAAGCGTGCTGAAACCGAAATTCACGGTTTACCAGAATTCTATTCAGGTGGTGCTGCCGGCAGTGACGGATTCAGCTCCGATGTCAACTGATGAAAAACAGGTCTATACTCTGCTGACAGGCGGCAAAGTACTTACCAGCCGGGAAATCAGTGAAGCCTTGTCCATGAATAAAAGCAAGGCACTGCGGCTTTTGAAAGCAATGGCGGTTCGGAACCTTATCCAGATTGATGGCAATGGGCGCAGCACGCGGTACCGGCTGATGGAGTAAAAATAATAAAACACCGTACCCTCTGGTTCATCCGGAGGTGCGGTGTTTTTGTGTGGGAAATTTTTTCACGCTGCTGATTTTTCGTGTTTTTTAAAGGGGCATATTTTACAGCCCCTTTTTTTATTTATCAACTTTTTCCATTTCGACCGGACGAACTGTTTCTGTCAGTTTTTTCAGATCCTCAGCTTCCAGGTGCAGATCCAGGCATTTCACCGTGTCTTCGATGGAAGCCTTTCTTCTGAAACCGGTAATCAGATTGATGTTTTCGTATTGGGCGAGGGCCCAGGCCTCAAAGAGGTTGGCGTAGGAGCAGTTATATTTGCGGCACATCGGCTCCCAGACTGTCTTGTAGAGATTCAGGATTCCGCTCTTGCGAGGTTCTTCCATCCACGGCAGACGGGAACGGATATCATTCTTTCCAAACGTCTTCGTGAAGGCGCCCGGACCGGTCAGAAAGCCTTCTTCCAGGACGCCGAAACCCTGGAAAGTGGTGCCGTATTTCCGGCAGGTCGGGAAATAACTTTTAGCGTGGGCGGAAGCCAGCAGGCTGTATTGTTCCTGAACCAGGGCGACATTTCCTGCATTGGCATAAGCGTCAAGATCTGCGGGCTGACTATTGGAAATCCCCATGGCACGGATCTTGCCTTCCTTGATGAGTTCTGCCATAGCTTCCATCGTTTCCTCTACAGGCCAGTGAGAGCTGACGTAGTGCACGACAAGCACGTCGATATAATCCGTCTGCAGTCTCTTGAGAGAATCTTCTACGTCTTGTTTGATGGCAGCTTTGCCGGTATTGTTGTACACGGTGTAGCCGTCGCGGGCGTAATGGAAACGGCCGCCGTTTTCCCGCCAGTTGAGGGAACATTTGGTCTGCAGCAGGAACTTGCTGCGCCGTGTCTTAAGGGCTTCGCCGAGCAGTTTTTCGCTCATTCCCATGCCGTAGACCGGGGCCGTATCGATATAATTGATGCCGCAGTCGGAAGCTGCGTCAAGCAGATAACCTGTATTGGTTTTGGCGTCCGTATCTTCCCAGACACTGCCGCCGCCGAGACCCCAGGTTCCGAATGCGATGACGGAAGCTTTGAGGGACGATTTTCCGAGATTCTTATATAACAAAGTGATTCACTCCTTTTATGGAAGGTGGTACAAGAGGGAAAGCAGCATGGAAAAATCCTTCTTTCCCTGCTGCCATTATTTTTTGTCTGCTTCGGTACAAGCGGAATTTACAATTTTCTCTACCAGGGCGTCGATGTGGATTTCCATGACATCGACCGTGGGAACGGGTAGGGAAATGCGGGCGAATGCGAGCGGCAGCTCCGTGCAGCCCAGAATGACGGCTTTTGTGCCGTTTACTTTGATGTAGTGCTCACAGATGGCCTTCAGCTCCTGACAGAAGGATTCTGTCACGTTCCCGTATTCCAGTTCTGTCTCAATCTTGTGATTGATCAGCGTTTGTTCTTCGTGAGAAGGAACCGTGACACGGATTCCCTTTACTTCCAGCGGCTTTTTGACAAACGTTCCTTCCATCGTCGGCAGGGTGCCGAGCAGGAGCACCTTGTCCATATGGTGCGCAGTCAGATAGTCGGCAGTGGTGTCAATCATGCTCACGAGAGGGATATGAGAGGCTTTTTCCAGCCGGTCGAAAACCACGTGGGGCGTGATGCCCGTGAGCGCTGCAAAATCCGCTCCCGCCGCAGCAAGACTGCGGATGCCTCCGAGCAGATACTGCGTCAGCCCGTCGTAATCGTGCGCTATGGCAAGCGGCAGAACTTTGAATACGCTCAGGCTTTCGATCGTAAGGGGCGGGAAAGTGTGGCCGCCCATTTTTTGCGAGACGCGGCTCGTGATTTCTTTATAGTAGATTAGTGTTGACTCGGGACCGGTGCCACCGATCAAACCCAGTTTTTTCATGGTGTTCTCCTTCAGGAATGTTCCTCAATATACGTTTTGACAATTTGCAGTCCCCGTTTCAGCTTTGCTTCGCTGTCGGGAGAGCAGGTGGCGATACGGATGGCGTTGATGCTGACATTGTTTCCGACGGCAAACCGCTCCGCTCCGAATACGCCGACACCCTGCTGCAGCAGCGCCTTTTCACAGTCCTGTCCCGTGCAGCCCGCCGGCAGGGTGAGCCATTGGCAGTAGCTGACAGGATGGCACAGCGCCTTTGGGAATACGGCATGGTAGATTTTGTTGCGTCTCATGGAAAGTTTTCGTTTATCCTGCAGAATCTGATCGGCCAGTCCGGTTTGTATCACCTGGGATGCAATTTCACTCGTAAGTGATGAGAGTTTAAGGGTAAAACTGAAAATGCCTCTTTCCAGGAAAGCACTCCATTTAGCGGGCGCGTGGATATAAGCAATGCGCAGTCCCGGGCAGATTGGCTTTGACAGTCCGCTGATATAGAGGCCCTGCTCCGGTACCTCCAGGCATAGAGGCGGAAGCTTTTTCGTAAGGAGCGCTGCGTAATTGTCGTCTTCGAGGAGAATGAGACCATACTTTTTAATGACACGCGCCAGTTCTTTGCGCCGGTTTTCCGAAAGCGCCTGGTTCGTCGGATTATTGCCCGTCGGCATCAGATAAATCCCCTTGATATTCTGCGTGGCACAGAACTTTTCCAAAAGGTCCGCGCGCATGCCCTCCGCATCGTTTTCCACGGCGACAAGCTGCAGGTGGAGCAGGCTTGCTGCACCGATAAAGTTGGAGTACGTGTATGGGTCGACCGCAATACGGTTGCCGCCTTCAAAAAACGAAGAAAGCAGAATAGCAAGCGCGTTCTGCACTCCGTTGGTAATGAACGTCGTATCAGCGTCGGCATCTTCAATACCGCGCTGCTGCAGCCACAGCGCACCTGAGCGGATCTGTTCCTTTGTGCCCAGCGGGTAATCGTAGGAAAAGAGACGGTCCGAACCGGGTTTTTGCAGCAGCATCAGCGTCAGATTGCGGATCAGCTTGTTTTCTTCGTCGAAAGGAAGGATGGTACCCATTTCGATGTCCGGATGGGAATCTTTCTCCACGATGGAAGTCGGTACATTGGCGCTTGGCACTACAAAAGTGCCCCGCCCGATTTCAGCCCGCAGCAGGCCCCGCATTTCGCAGAGCTTATAGGCCTTCCTGACCGTGCTGAGATTGAGGTCGAGGAAGTCGGCCAGCTCGCGCAGCGGCGGCATTTTGGTATTTGGAGCCAGTGCTCCGCTGCGGATATCCCGCTCCATCATATCGGCGAGACAAATATAAATCGGGGCATAGAGGTCTTCCTTTTTCGGCTTCCATGCCATCGGATAATCATCGAAAGAGTTAATAGGCAAGACAGTCACTCCTTTCCCTGCATTGTTATCTTCATTGTAGCATTGTGCAGGAAAAGGGGGCAAGGGAAGAAACCACGCGAACAAGAGGGTCATGTAACTGCTGAAATGTCCATTTGTACTTTTATAACCAAAGAAAGACTAAAATTTAGTAAAAAAATAATAAGATGGTTATCATCCCCCGCAAGCGGGCCCCCTTCCTCAATGTCGCGCAGCGACGTCGAGGAAGGTCCCTAAAGAATATACTGCAGCAATCTTTTTATATTTTTAAGGCAAACCGACGTCAGGAGGTTTGGCTACGGGGGTACCTTCTTTCACGACGCGAAGCGTCGTCGAAAGGAGGAGAAGCGGAACTGAGCGCCAACGATCCACGAACGCAGTGAAGTGGAAGTCAGGGGAGCCACTGACTCATTCAACATTCCATCTTCGCACATTTATGCCGTTCTCTCGTTGTCGACAAGGACTGGGCTTACGCCCGGTAAACCGGCGCCTTGTCTCCTAGAGAGAACGAACATATCTGCGTGAATCTGGAGATATTTCATTGAGTCAGCGGCTCCCCACGTCGCGAAGTTTCTCAGAAGCAGCGACGAGAAGGAGCTGCGTGAGCTTCCTATTCGGCCGAAGGCCGCGGTTTTGTATATTTTTGCGAGGAGGGATAGCTTCTTTTGATATATTTTGCCAAAGCGGAGCTTTGGCGACTATATCCGTGCCTTCTTCGAGCGTCAGCGAGGAAGAAGGGGAACCGCTTGCGGTGGATATTCAGTCAGATAACAAGGAAGGGTAAATAAGAGAGACTTTAAAGGGAGGCTTTCTGCCTATTAAGAATCCGCCAAACTGGCTGCCCGCACGGGTGTACTAACCACTTGTCCACTGGCCACTACCCACTCTTTACAATAAGTTCAGCAGCGTATCCACATCTTCTTCCCGCGTGGACCAGCTGGTTACGAAGCGGACAACCATATGTTCGGCGTCTTTGCGTTCCCAGTTTTCAAAGTCGACCTTTTCGTGCAGTGCCTTGGCTTGTTCATTCCCCAGAATGACAAACTGCTGGTTCGTCGGGGAGTCGATATGGAAGGAATATCCTTTGTCTGCCAGACCTTTTTTCAGCTTCATGGCAAGATTGATGCCGCGCTGCCCCAGGCGGACATAGAGATTATCCGTAAAAAGCGTATCAAACTGTTCGGCCGTGACAAAGCCTTTTGCCGGCATAGCACCGCGCTGTCTGGCGTGAGTCGGGAAGAAATCGGGCATGCCTTTCGGGAAGACAATGGCTTCACCGAAGAGGGCTCCGACCTTGGTACCGCCGACATAGAATACGTCGCAGAGGCGGCCCAGATCTTTTAGCGTGATGTCATTTTCTTTGGCAGCAAGGGCGTAGCCGAGGCGGGCGCCGTCCAAAAAGAGCGGCAGATGATATTTGTCGCAGACCTTGCGCAGTGCTTCCAGTTCTTTTTTGGTATAAAGGCTGCCGTATTCGGTAGGATGGGAGACATAGACCATACCGGGCTGAACCATCTGCCAGTAGCTGTCGCCGGCATAGAATTCTTCAAGATACGCTTCCAGTTCAGCCGCATCGACTTTATCGCTGCGGCTCGGCATCGTCAGCACCTTGTGGCCGGAAGCTTCGATGGAGCCGGCTTCATGGCAGTTGACGTGGGCACTTTGGGCACCGATGACACCCTGGTAAGTCTTCAGGTAAGCCGAGATGACAATGGCGTTGGCCTGCGTGCCGCCTTCGGAGAAATATACGTTTCCTCCGGGTGCACCGGCTGCCTCAAGAATCTTCCGGGCAGCTTCTTTCGTGATTTCATCGTTGCCATAGCCCAGATGGGGGTGCATGTTTTCTTTGGCGAGGCGGTCCAGGACTTCAGGGGCACAGCCGCAGTTGTAGTCATTGGCAAAAAATGGTTTCATGGTAATTTCTCCTTTTCTCTGATTTATCTTGGTTTACTTACAAATAGCATCGCGGACGCGGACAAATTCAGCGACCGCCGCATCGATATCTTCTTTTGTGGTCCGGTAGGAGCAGACACTGAGACGAATGGCGGGAACGCCGTTCCAATCGGCACCGCTGCACCAGCAGACGCCGCTCTTCTGGATGCCTGCAAGAACCGCCTTGGTCTCCCTCGGCGTGCTGCAGCGGATAACGCCTTGGTTGAAGCAGGGCGGAGCTCCCAGAATAAAACCGGCCTTTTCAAGGCTATGGGCAAAATAGGCTGCATTGTCACACAGCCTGTCCACGAGCGCGGCCACGCCTTCGTGACCAAGCTGCTTTAGGACAGCCCACAGCACGACGGCACGGGCGCGGCGGGACATTTCGGTGGTATACTGCATGCCGTCCCGCTGTTTGCTGTAGGTAAAGTAAGAACCATTTGCCTGCAGGGCGCGGACCAGGGCCTCCCTGCTGCGGCAGAGGACAATGCCGCAGTCATAGCCGGCATTCAGGGTTTTATGGGCGTCAAGAGACCATGAATCAGCCAGCTCTATACCTTCAGTCAAATGCTTTTGCCTTGGAGAAGCGGCTGCCCACAGTCCGAAGGCTCCGTCAATATGGACCCAGGCATTGGCCTTGCGGGCTTTGGCACAGAGTGTCCTGAAATTATCAAAATGGCCGCCCGTCACGTTGGCTGCCTGGAGGATCAGCAAGGTGTGAGAATCAAGTGCCGGTACTTCGTTTGGAATAATGGCGCCGGTATCATCGCAGGGTACCACTTCAACTTCATCCTGACCGATGCCCAGAACGGAAAGTGCGGCTTTTACGGCCGAATGAGCGCCGGCGCCCATGATGATACGAATTGGCGGTGCCTGGCGCAGCCCCTTTTGGTACACATCATAGTCCTGACGGCGCAGCAGCTCGCACCGGGCCGCGGCAAGTGCGCAGATGATGGCGTTGGAAGAACCGGTCACAAGGCCCATGGCGGTACCTTTTGGCAGTCCCAGGAGTGCTGTCATCCATTTTTCGCACTGGTCTTCCAGCTTGGATACAACAGGCGACATCACATAAGTGGCCCCGTTCTGGTTCCACGTGTCGACCACCCACTGAGCGGCCAGCGCCACGGGGAGAAGACCTCCGTTCACAAAGCCGAAGAAACGTCTTCCGAGCAGATTCGCAGTATTGGGCGCTCCGTAGGCATTCAGTTCTTCGATGACTCTCTCGGCGTCGGTGCCGTTTTCAGGCAGCGTTTCTTCAAATTTTTTGAGCAGCGCCAGGGAATCTTCTGTGGGAAACGGCGGGCGCGCATCGGCGTTTTTCACATAATCGCGGCAGAGCTCAGCCGTCCGGTTCAGCAGTCTTTCAGTTTTCTGATCCATGAGGTATCTCCTTTCCTAAGCTTGTGGGGCAGGCCATTAACGCGTAATGATTGCCGTTGAAATCAAAAGTACCGACTTCTGTCATATGCCCTTTTCTGACATGGGCGGCATAGGAGCGGTGGTTGATCTTGTTGATAAACGTCGTCATGACGGGGAACCTGTCTGCCATGGAGGCGAGGGAGGCATAGAACACTTTTTCAAAAACACCCTTGCCGCGGTACGCCTTGGCTACGCAGATGGGGCCGTATTGATAGGTGTTTTCTTCCGTCAGCTTCCTGCCGTCAAAACTAGACTGCTCCAGCTTATCGAGCATCACCAGGAACATGGGCCAGGCCTTCCAGAAGGACCAGGGCGCTGCCATGGCGAAGGCGACAACCTGTCCTTGGTCAACGGCTATGGTAATGCCTTTTTCGCGGGTAATCAGTGCTTCAAGCTGCTCTTCTGTCAGCTGGGTCGTAACAAAACCGTCTTTTTTATCTTCTTCTGCAATCGTCGAGATGTGATTGGCACGCAGCAGGGCGCGGATGCCGGCCTTGTGGCTTAAATCGGCAGTCAGAATTTCCATCGTGTACGGCTCCTTTCGGTAATTTTCGTTGAATGAATTGTATCATTAAACGGCACAGATAGGACGGATTATATTGTGTGCCGCACAATAAAGTTGCAGGGTCAGTACCATTGTGCGGGGAGATGCGTTGGGTGGATGACGGGCTGCGGAATGTGGAAGGCGTATTTCTCCACTTCAATGCAGCGAAAAGAAAAAAATCGCTGCAAAAGTGCAACGCAAATGCAACGAAAAAATTTGCGTTGCATTTGCGGTTTACGTAAATCATTTTTTTGAATAACAATGCGCATATCATTGGATCCTTTTTATTGGCTTGCGAAAACTTCCGCAAGTTTACTCAATTCTTCACCAAAATAAGTGAAATGATTTTACTAAAACTCAAAATAAGTGAAATAATACGGGAAATTAATGAAATGATTTCACTAAAAAACCAAAATAAGTGAAATGATGTGTGAAATTAGTGAAATGTTTTCACTAAAAACGCAAAATAAGTGAAATGATGCGGGAAATTAGTGAAATCATTTCACTAAAAACCAAAATAAGTAAAATGATGCGGGAAATTAGTGAAATGATTTCACTAAAATCAAAAATAAGTGAAATGAGACGGAAAATTAGAGAAATAATTTCGCTAAAAACACAAAATAAGTGAAATCATGAAGCAAATTTTATAAAAACTAGTTAATCCAGTCTTCGACAAAAGGGGCATCTTCCTTCGCAAAGCGGAGTCGAAGAAAAAGAAGCTATCCCTCCATCGCAAGCGTCACCGCTTCCTTACGTCAGCGCTGACTGCGATTCTCCTCCTTCCGAAGCCGCCACGATTGGGGCGGCTTGGAAGAAGGTACCCCGTAGCCAAACCTCCTGACGTCGGTTTGCCTTAAAAAATATAAAAAGATTGCTGCGTATATTCTTTAGGGACCTTCCTCGACGTCGCTGCGCGACATTGAGGAAGGGGGCCCGCTTGCGGGGGATGATGACCATCTTATTATTTTTTTACTAAATTTTTAGCCTTTCTCTGGTTATAAAAGTACTAATGGAAATTTCAGCAGCTACATTGCCCTCTTGGTTTTTATCAAAAAAAACAAGAGGGCTGGTGTTTTTGGTTGTTCAAGGCCAAATTGCTTTGGCAATTTGGCTTCCACGGGCGGACGGCGGGCTGCGGACGACGGAAAGCGTTATTTTTATGCAGCATAAAAGAAAAAATTACTGCCGCTGTACCGGCCTTCAGCAGGCCTTGAAAAATTTGTACAATATGCCACATAAATATCACTTTTTCTGAGGTGCTTTTTCTTGTGAAACACCGGCCAAACTGATATAATGAAGCGTAACGCCGTTAATTAGGGAGGAGTCGCAATGCGTCGTCAGCGTCTGGGCATTATGGGAGGTACTTTTGATCCCATTCATAATGGTCATTTGATGATTGCTGAAGCGGCCGCAAAGGCACTGCACCTTGACCGCGTGCTCTTTATTCCCGATTACATTCCGCCGCATAAGGCAGCCGGCTCCACGCCGGGCGGTGACAGACTGGCCATGACCATCCTGGCAGTGGCGGACAATCCGCTGTTCCTGCCTTCCGATATGGAACTGCGCCGGAAGGGACCTTCTTATACGTATGACACGATGCGCATCCTGTATCGGCGCTGGCATCGTTTTTACGATTTGTTTTTTATCATCGGCGGGGATTCCGCTGAACAGTTAGCCACCTGGTACCGTATCCGCGATACGATGAAGTTTTGTACGTTCGCGGCAGTGGGCCGGCCGGGATATGCTGAACACCGTGACGCGGTCACGAAGTATCTGGCCCGCAGGGGACTCAAGAAATTTATTTGGGTAGATGCCGGAGAGATGGATATTTCTTCGACGGAAATCCGCAGACGCCTGGCGGCAGGAGAATCTGTCGACGGGATGATGCCCAAGGCAGTAGTGGACTATATCAGACAGAGAGACCTCTACCGTCGGTAGGGTTCTCTGTTTTTTTATTTTTAGGGAGTGAAAGAAGAACATGGATCTTGATACCATGGAGAAAAAACTGGAAAAATCGCTGCAGCCGAAGCGTTTTCATCACTGCACGGCTGTGCGGGATACGGCCATCATTCTGGCCAAACGCTATGGCGCCGATGTAGAGAAGGCTGCCATTGCCGGTCTGATTCACGATTGTGCCCGCAAGATTCCGACAAAGGACTTCATTGAGGTCTGCACGAAACTTGGTATTCCTATGGATGATGTGGAACGCCATCAGCCCATCCTGCTGCACGCCAAGCTCGGTGTGCATTTTGCCAAAGAAGATTTTGGCGTCACCGATCCCGAAATCCTGGATGCCATCCGCTACCATACAACGGGAAAGGCTCACATGAGCCTTCTGGACAAGGTTATCTATCTGGCGGATCTTCTGGAACCGCACCGCGATTTTGCGACCGTGGACGATATGCGGAAACAGGCGGAAAAGAGCCTGGACGGAACGCTGCTTTCCGCCTACGAGAACACGATGAACTATCTGCTTGGTCAGGACCTGCTGATCCATCCGGACTGCCTGGCAGGCTACAACGAACTTGTCATGCAGCGGCTGGATAAGAAAAAGGAGTAACAAGTTTCATGAGCGATAACGAAGAAAAACCCAAAAAGGAACGACGTCTCCGCAAGGGCCGCGTATTCCTTCTGATTGTGGCTATTGTAGCTATTTTCTGCGCCGGCGCAATTGCCGGGATGGCACTCTATGATCAATTCACCGCGAGCCGGCAAAAGACGACTACTACGGCGGCTCAGGAAGAAAAAGTCACGGATGAGACTTTGGATAAGCGTATCAACGTCCTGCTCCTTGGTAAGGACGACGGCGAAAGCGAAGTCATGAACGACCCCACCGTGCCGAAGCGGACGGACTCCATGATGGTTGTCAGCTTCGACCCGGAGAAGAAACACGTTTCCATCGTCGGACTGCCGCGTGATACGCGGGTCACGATTCCCGGACGGCGAGGACACGATAAAATCAATGCGGCCTACGCCTACGGCGGGACCAAAAAGGCTATGCAGACCGTTTCCAACCTGCTTCAGATTCCGATTCACCACTACATGGTGGTGGACTGGCAGGGCTTCATCAAGGTTATTGATATGCTCGGCGGTGTAGATTTGTACATCGACCGCAACATGGACTATGAAGATCCCTATGCGGATCTCAAGATTCACCTGAAAAAAGGATATCAGCATCTGGACGGCGAAAAATCCGGCGAATATGTCCGCTTCCGTCATGATGAGATGGGCGATATCGGCCGTGTTGAACGGCAGCAGAAGTTTATGAAAGCCTTGGCGAGCCAGTTCTTTACGGTAAAGAACATGGTGAAGCTGCCTATGATCATCAAGACTGCCCTCGATTACGTGGATACAGATATGGACATCATGACGATGATCCGTGCCGGCAACTGCTTCCGCGTCTTTGGGGATAACGCCATCCAGTCCAAAATGCTCTATGGTGATTTCAAGACCATCGATGACATCAGCTACTGGTATACGACACCGTCACAGGTGGAAAAGACACTGAACGAACTGGGGATTCCCCACAAACCGATTAAACAAATCTGATTCAAAATGCTGCACAGCAACCTCTGGTCGTGCAGCATTTTCATAAAACGGAAACAACAATTTTCAGGAACAAGTAAGGAGTGGTCGAATGACTTCAAAAGAATTGGCGAACAAGATTGCGGCCGCAGCCGCGGACAAAAAAGCACGGGATATCCTGCTCCTTAACATGCAGGGATTGTCTCCCGTTACGGATTATTTTGTGATTTGCTCGGCACAGAGCTCCACACAGGTGCGGGCTATTGCCGATGGCATTGAAGATAAGCTGGCGGAAGCCGGCAAACTGCCTGCTCATAAAGAAGGCTATACCGAAGGTAACTGGATCCTTATGGATTACGGCGACTGCGTGGCTCATGTTTTCCGGGAAAGTGAACGTGATTTTTACAACCTGGAGCAGCTGTGGGCGGATGCACCGTCTGAAAGTTTTGCAGAAAGTGAAAAGGAATGAGAAATTTTAAGGAACCGGCAAGTGTCAAGACCGTGGGAGGACACCGGGTCGGGGATGTCTGCACGCTAAAGGTGGTCCGCATGAACGACCAGGGCGCTTTTCTGGATGCGGGGACGGGCAATACGTCCGATGATATCCTGCTCCACAAGCATCAGCAGACAAGCCCGGTAGCTATCGGTGACGAAGTCAAGGTGCAGCTGTACCTCGACTCCAAGGACCGCATCACCGCGAGTATGAAGCTGCCGAAGATGCGGGAAGGTCAGATCGGCTATGTGAAAGTGCTCTCTGTCAACCGGCAAGGCGGATTCGTGGATATCGGCGCTGAGCGCGGCGTCTTCCTGCCCTACAGCGAAATGCGGGGCCATGTGTCTCCGGGACAGCTCGTCTGGGTCAAACTCTATCGGGACAAATCAGGCCGTCAGGCGGTGACCATGCGCGTTGAAGAAGAAATGGAACGGGCTGCCGTACCGGCAAAGAACGTCAAAATCGGCGACATGCTGACCGGTACCGTTTATAATATCCTGAAAGATGGCTTCTTTATCCTCACGAAGGAACGCTATATCGGCTTTATTCATCGTAATCAGGTCGAAGGCGGGCGCCTGGACTTCGGGCAAAAAGTTACGGGCCGTGTGACCTACGTCCGTGATGACGGACACGTCGATATGTCCCTTCGTCCCGTGAAGGAAAAAGCTATGGATATCGACGCGGAGCGCATCCTGACGCTGCTGCAGAAACGTCATGGCACCATGCCCTATTCCGACGATACGCCTCCTGAAATTATCAAAGACGTTTTTGATATTTCCAAGGCCGCGTTCAAACGGGCCCTGGGACGCCTTATGAAGGAAGGAAAAATCGAACAGAAAGACGGCTGGACGAGCCTGACGGAAAAAGGTAAAGTGAAAAGTGAATAAAGCACTTTGGATCGGTTATTTTGCTTATTGCTGCGAATAACAGTATAGGTAAAGTAACCGATTTTATGTGTTTGAGGTAGGTAGCAGACAGCCGTTAGCAGATAGCTGCCGATAGCGGAAGGCTATAAATGCACTTTTAGCTTTTGGCGTTTGGCATTTAGCCCGTCTGCAGCAGTGTGGTAAGGCTTTCGATTCAAATAAAATAATAAAAGCCTGAAATTTAGCAGATAACCTAAATTTCAAGCTATATTTTTATAAGTTTGTAGAAAAATGCCCTGGCAATTTTTCCTCCACGAGCGCCCTGCGACCCGCGGCAAAGGAAGATGTGAAAAATGAAATTTCATTTTTCACATCTTCCTTTGCTATTTCGGCGAACGACAGGTCTAAAAATAGGCAGGAACAGCGACTTATAAGGCATAGCTAGACGATACCATAAGTAAAAAATTGTGCCATACTAGGGGTGTACAGCGGCCGAAAAGAATCTGAAGACTGGAGACCGGATGATTCAGTACGCCAGTCTGTACGAAGATTTTATCGCTTTTGTCATTCCCGTTATGATGACGGGATCTGGTTTGTGGGAGAAACCGGTTCAATGACAAAAGAGAAGCAAAGTAGTGCAGGGTAAGTAGGAAAAATAGGGAAAAAAGAGGGGCATCTTGCGATGCCCCGCCGGAAGATCCATCGTCCCTTGTTCCCATTTATGAAAGCAGGCACATTTAACGTGTCTGGTTTTATAAGTGAGAACAGGGGGCGATTTTATATTAATTAAACCAAACCGTCAGGTTTGGTATTCCTCTATAACCTCCTTCCACGTAGTCGGAAGGAGGGGGCCCGCTTGGCGCGCGATAGGAAGCAAATCGGAAACGGTTTACCGGAATTAGATAAGTGATTGTTTGCTCTAATCTTCTTCAAGAATCCGCCAAGGCAGATGCCCGTAGGAATGTACTAACCACTTTTTTTATCTTTCTTTCTCTAGATTTTACATAAAATCGGCACGAACTGCATAATTAACTGCTTTTACTGCTTAGTTTTATTAATTAAGGGCAATAAAATACCCTTAATTACAGACGTATTTTAAATTTTGTTATTTAATTTCTAATTGAAAACAATAAGGATTATTGCCTACAAATCCATTCTAATAAAGAAAATAATGCATAAGAAAATGGCAAACAAGTACAAAAATTTTCTTACAATTTTGTTGATTTTTAAGAATTGTAGAATTATAATAAAATCATAATAAAAACCACATTATGTTAAATGTGATGAAGCCTAAGGACAGTTGTGATAGTTTCACAAACATATCTCGGAGCTTCTTCATAGAAATAAAATCAACTGCTTCTCTCAGTGCTTTTGTTAGCCAGCAAAGGCAGTAAAAGAAGCGGCGGGGAAGAATTTTAAAACGGAGATGACACATTGTGGTAAAAAAGAATATGATATTGAAAGCGGCTGTATTGGCTAGTTTAATGGCAATCCCTGAGATGGCATGGGCTGGAGAATCAGCTAGTTATGGTACTCAAGTTGCTGGTGCAGGAACGACGATTGTCTTAGGAGATTCAGACACGGAAGAAATTACTGTTGCTGGTGTCGGCGATGATGGCTTGAGAGCCATTAAGGGTCATATTGTGGTTACGGCTAAGACTGTCAACATCAGTACGGACGTTGATGATACCAGTTGCTCCGCTATCTGGGCTCAAAACAATACTGAACTGCCAACTGCTCCGGAGGGAGCTGGGTCCGTTATGGTAACAGGAGATACTGTAAATATTACATCTAATAAGAAGGCAATAACAGCTTACTCCAACAGTCAGGTTAATATTAGCGGCGACTTAACCTTGGATGCTGATATTGCGATTGAAGCTCGTGGTTATGCTACGGTAAATATTAATACGGACGGAGAACATTCCTCGGTTATTAATGGCGACGTTGTATTCGAAACCCCGAACCAGGAAGGCGGCAGCAGTGCAGGCAGTGGCGAAATCATTAATGCCTATGTCAATCTGAACCTTACGGGCGAGAATTCCGTGTGGAACGGCCGGTCTTATGAAATGTATAAAGAGGAAGGCGCTACCGAGGAAACAGAGCACTTATTCGGAGATGACTACTACGGTCATGTGAGCGGCCTTTCCCTGACGATGCGCGATGGCGCTACGTGGAACGCGACTGGCAATAACATCATGAATAACCTGGATGCGGAAGACAGTACTATCAACGTGAAGGATGGTACGGAGTACGTGTATGTCGGTACGGCAACACTTACTAATTCCACGGCAAATATCAATGCCGACGGTGCCAGCCTCAGCATTGACAAACTGGAAGGCACAGATTCTGTAATCAATATTAATGGCGATAAGGCAAAACTTTATTCTGAAAACGATGTGTCTTTGACAGGCGGCAGTGTAAACCTTAACGGCGAAGGAGCTGCGGCTGAATCTAAGAACCTGACCCTTGACGGCACGCAGATTAACGGTGTCGGCGATAGTGCTGTACTCAAAGCAGACACGATTACGCTGAAAAATGGCAGCGTCAACTTGGAAGGTACTAATGCCAGAATTGAAGCAACCGATGTGGAGACCGATAACAGCACGCTTACTTTTGATGGGAAAAATGCGGTTATTGAAGCCGATGAACTCGACATGACGGACAGCACGATGAACTTCAATGAAAGCGGCGCCGCCTTTACTACCGGTTCTGTTGCTCTGAACAACAGCACGATTAACTTTAATGGTGCCGATAATGCGCTTACAGCCGATGAATTAACCTTGAATGATAGTACCTTAAACTTCAACACGACTACCCAAAATATCACAGTTAATAAACTTTCCGGTACGTCCGGCGTTGTCAACACAAGCAGCCTTGATAACCACATTACAGTCGGCGAAAGTACGATTGGTGATCTGACGATTCATGGTACCAGCAATATTTCTGATGCTATTGCTTCGGACCGCAGCAACGCTCAGAAACTCGCTGCCGTAGTTTCCGATACCAATAATAATTCTGTTGCGGATCGGATTACGACGGATGAAGGTGTCATCTCCGGTGCTTATAACTTTGATGTGGTTGGCGGTCAGGTAGTCTGGAACAACAATTCCTATACCCCGAACCAGACGAACGTCGGTATTGCAGCTCTCTCCGCAATGAACCTCATGACCTGGCGTCAGGAAAATAACGATATGAATAAACGTCTCGGTGAACTCCGCGACAGCGAAGGACAGCAGGGCGTATGGGCCAGAATGGTTCGCGGCGAAGCCAAATACGGCCTCAGAAATATGAAGAACCAGTACAACTACTATCAAGTAGGTTATGATCACAAGATTGGTAAAAACTGGACCCTCGGTGCCGCCTACAGCAAGACCGACGGGACGACGAGCTTCAGCCGCGGCAATGCCGATAACGATCATGATGGATTTGCTATCTACGGATCCTGGCTGGGCGATGACGGCAGCTTCGTCGATTTAATCGGCAAGTACTCTCACCTTGATACGGACTACCATGTCAGCAGTGGTGCAGGCAGCGGTGATTACGACAACGATGCCTTCAGCTTCAGCGCTGAATATGGCAAGCGTTTCCATGGCAATAACGGTTTCTGGATCGAACCGCAGGTTGAATTGACCTATGGCACTGTGGACAGCGCTGACTATACGACGAAACGCGGCGTCAAAGTTCACCACGACAGCATGGACAGCTTTGTAGGCCGTCTGGGATTCTCCCTCGGCAAAGATATTAAACTCGGTCACATCTACGCAAGAGCTTCTTACCTCTATGACTTTGACGGTGAATCTGATGTAACTATGAGCTATAACGGCAGCAGAGTCAAGTACAGCGATGATATTGGCGGCGGCTGGTGGGAAGTTGGCATCGGTGCCAACCTGAACCTCAGTAAAGCAAGCCATCTGTACATCGACGTCGAAAAGACCTATGGCGGAGACGTTACAACGCCGTGGCAGTGGGGTATCGGTTATAGATGCAGCTTCTAATTGAAAAGACAATAAGAAAGACCTGAAATGATTTGATCATTTCGGGTCTTTTTTATTTGTTCAATTCAGTAAAAGAAAACAGCAGTGAATGATAGCTGATGATACAAAAAATCTTGGTTTTAATAGCCTCAAATCAATTACAACACACTTATACTTAATTAAGGGAAATAAATTACCCTTAATTATAGAAAACCTTTTATTCAATTTGTAATTGAAAACAATAAAAATTATTCGAGAAAAAGATGTTCTATATGATAAAATTACGCGTAAATAAGATAAAAAGTGTCTAAAAAAATTCACACTATTTCATTGATTTATATAATTTTCTGAATTATAATAATATCGCAAACAAAACCACAATATATTAAATATGGTGAAGCCAAGGAGCGTTCGTGATGGTTTCGTACCTTTTACGAGCGTGTACCGGGGTTTCTTCATATAAATAAGTTGTTTCTTTTGCTGCTTTTGCACGGCCGGCAAAAGCAGTGAAGGGAGCAGCGGGGAAAAATTATAAAAAGTGAGGATGACACACTGTGGTAAAAAAGAATATGGTATTGAAAGCGGCTGTGTTGGCAAGTTTAATGGCAATTCCTGGGATTGCCAGCGCTGGGTGGAGCAAAGTAGGCCCGATTACACAGGATGGCGAAACAGTTTCCGAGACAGTCAAGTATACTGAAGCTCACACAGTTGACGCTTCAGGAAGCACGATTTCCATTGGAACTTTCGAAGGAGCCGGTAGTGATCAGTACTCTGTACTTTCCGTAGGACAAGGAGGTTCTGCATCGATTACAGCTGGTTCCGTTACTTCAAAATTACTTGATGCGGAAAGTGGAGGTAAAATTAATATCAGTAGTACCGGTACCGTTTCTATCAGTACTAATGATGATGTTCTCCCCAGCGTGCGGGCCATTACCGGTGCAAATGTCACTATCAGTGCAAATACCATTAATATTTCAAACGATTCAAAGGATGATAGTTCGGGAGCAGTCTGGGCTCAGAACAATACTAGTGATGAAAAGGCTTCCGAAGATACTGCGTCTGTGAAGTTGACGGCGGACAAAATTAATATTACTTCTGCTAATCAAGGTATTGTCGCTTTATCTAATGGGCAGGTCAATATTAATGGTGATTTAAACTTGACAGCTCCCCTTGCGATTGATACGCGCGGCTATGCCACGACAAATATCAACACAGATGGAGCTCATTCTACGGTCATTAACGGGGACATCTTATTCGAAACACCTGATGACGCTGTAAGTGGTAAAATCATTAATGCTTATGTGAACCTTAATTTGACCGGCTCTGATTCTTCCTGGACTGGGCGTTCTTACATGAAAACCAGTTCCGGCGAGATTGCACCTCAATTGACTGAGGTCGATGACACTCATAAGGGTGGCGGATACCTAGCCTTGACCATGGCAGACGGAGCTATCTGGAATGATACGGGTGACTCCTTCGTTAATACGCTGACTGCGGACGCCAGCACGATCAATATTCAAAATGACGATTCCGACTTGGTTGCCGGTACCTTGGATATGACAAACGGCAGTACCTTGAATATGGCTGCTGACAACCAGAAATTGACAGTCAGTACGCTTTCTCTTGATGCCAGCACGATTAACCTGAACGGCGACAGCGATACTGTCGATGCGACGATTGATGCCACGAACGGCAGTACTGTCAATGTGAATGGTGACAGTGCGGCAATTACGGGTGTGGATGCTGCTTCCAGTACGGTCGATATCACAGGCAGCAATGACGAAGTCACTACGCTTACCCTTGCTGACAGCACGTTAAACGTCAGCAACAGCACTACGACACTTGATAACCTGACTTCCGATGACAGCACCATCAACGTAAATAACGATGGTACGTCTGTAACTTCCACTACGGCTGTACTGAACAATACGAACCTGAACCTCAACGGCGACAACCAGAAGGTTACGATCGGCACCCTGTCCGGTTCTGACACGACGGTCAATACCAACAGCCTGGACAACAAAGTCACAATCGGTACGGATAACAGCAGCAACCTGACGGTTCATGGTACCAGCGACATTGCCGATGCCATCACTACGGATCACAGCAATGCCCAGAAACTCGCTAATGTAGTTTCCGTTGGCAATTCTTCCGCAGCGGATAAGATTACGACGGATGAAGGCGTTATTTCCGGTGCGTATAACTTTGATGTGGTTAACGGTCAGGTCGTATGGAACAACAATTCCTACACGCCGAACCAGACGAACGTCGGCATTGCAGCTCTCTCCGCAATGAACCTCATGACCTGGCGTCAGGAAAATAACGACATGAATAAACGTCTCGGCGAACTCCGCGACAGCGAAGGACAGCAGGGCGTATGGGCCAGAATGGTTCGCGGTGAAGCTAAATACGGCCTCAGAAACATGAAGAACCAGTACAATTACTATCAAGTAGGTTATGACCACAAGATCGGTAAGAACTGGACCCTCGGCGCTGCTTACAGCAAGACCGACGGCACGACGAGCTTCAGCCGCGGCAATGCCGATAATGATCATGACGGATTTGCGATCTACGGATCCTGGCTGGGCGATGACGGCAGCTTCGTCGATTTAATCGGTAAGTATGCTCACATGGATACGGAATACCATGTAAACAGCGGCGCCGGCAGCGGTGATTACGACAACGATGCCTTCAGCTTCAGCGCTGAATATGGCAAGCGTTTCCATGGCAATAACGGTTTCTGGATCGAACCGCAGGTTGAATTGACCTATGGCACCGTGGATAGTGCTGACTACACGACGAAACGTGGCGTCAAAGTTCACCACGACAGCATGGACAGCTTTGTGGGACGCCTGGGCTTTGCTCTTGGCAAAGACGTCAAAGCCGGTCATCTCTATGCAAGAGCTTCTTACCTCTATGACTTTGACGGTGAATCTGATGTGACCATGAACTACAATGGCACCAGAGCAAAGTACAGCGATGATATTGGCGGCGGCTGGTGGGAAGTTGGCATCGGTGCCAACCTGAACCTCAGCAAGGCAAGCCATCTGTACATCGATGTCGAAAAAACCTATGGCGGAGACGTTACAACGCCGTGGCAGTGGGGTATCGGCTATAGATATAGCTTCTAACTAAGGTAATGCATTTTAGCTTCGCCCGCGTGCCGGCACCACTTCGGCTGGCCTTCGTTCACCGGCACGCGGAAAGACCAGAGGAGGCATTTTATCTCTGCGCATGAAATAACTCCATCTGCTTTGTCAGGCGGGCTTGTGACCCATCGAGGTACTATTTGTGTACATCTTCTGTGCCCCAAGCCCGCCTTTCGCGCATCTGGGGCTATTTCATGCACATCTATAAAATGCAATAAATTAAAAAACTTTGCTCGTTTTTGCGCTGATCTTCCCCAATTTTCTCATTGACAACATATGTCCTTTTCGATATACTTATTAAGTACTTTGTGAAAACAAGGCACCTGGGGGCATAGCTCAGCTGGGAGAGCGCTTGCATGGCATGCAAGAGGTCAGGAGTTCGATCCTCCTTGTCTCCACCAATTAAAAACGTAGTATCCATGCGGCTTTCGGGCTGCATGGATTTTTTTTGCTTACTCGAAAAAGTCAACCGGATAGCTTATCAGATAGCTTATCATTTAAAAAAGGAAGAGAATCAACCTAAATTTTGATTCTCTTCCTCTTTTTTTTTGTATTTTTATTCATTTTTGATAGCAGTTTCCAAATCAAATGGTGGATAATCCTCTTTGGTAATGTTTCCCCTGAGTAAATCAGATATACTTTTCATTCCTTTGAACCAGAAGGAATCTCCCTCATTGATCAAAGCACTCCCAAAATGTTTTAAAGCAGCTTTTCGTGTATCGTCAGCCCCTGCGTAATAAGGACTTGTCGGCGGAACTTCCGGTAGTTTCTTTATTTCATTTTCCGTTAGATAAATATCTGACATTGCACAGAAAATCAAATTAGCACGCTGCCCAATTGAAAAATGAGTTTCCCAAGAGGAAGACTCAATTTCTAAATTTGGAGCTAGAATTGCCATGCCCGAGTTGATACGTAGAGATTCTTCATAATACGGTAAAACATATTGTTTTTCCAATTTCCTTAAGAAATCTTCTCTATATGGATATTCTACATTTCCCAAAAGCCAGTCTAAGCTAACGGCAAAAACCTGACTGATGTTTACAAGCATCGTTTCATTTGGAAATCCCTTTTGAGATTTTACCCAATCATTGACAGTATTTTTACTTTTAGCACCGATAATATCCGCTATTTGACTATAAGAAAGCCGATAGCATTCTTTTAATAAAATAAAACGCCTGGAAAAAATATCTTTAATATCCATAACAGAACCCCTTGACGACCGAAAAACTCGGTCATATAATATAAATAACCGAAAAACTCGGTCAAATATTAAACTGTTCTATTTAAAATTATACCATGAGAGGAGTAGAAAAAATATGGAAAAACAAGAAAGAAAATTTTGGACGCCGGAACAAGTAAGAATTGAAATCTTCAACAAGGAAATCAGCAAAAGCACTTTGTTAAATTTAATTCATGACGGAGCAATTCCGGCAATGCGGGTTGGTCGCCGTATTTATATTCCTGCGTATTGGGTAAAACAGAAAATCGAATTTGCTGATGGTCAAATGAATATTAAAGAAGGAATCGTTTAAAAATGAGGTCTATAAAAGGCGAGGGAACGATTTTCTTTGATAAACGACGGAAAAAATATGTGTTTCAGGAATGGTATACAAACGGGCAAGGGGAGAAGAAACGTAAAACTTTTGTCTCGATTGACCGGAAAGAACTGAAAAAGCGGATAGAAACGTGGAAAAGCGAAATTGAAAAAGGCGTTTTATTAACCGAACCCGAGAAAAATGTTGCTGAATTAACTGATATATGGCTATCCGCTATCAAAAACAGTCTGCAGCCAAGCACGTTTAATTTATACAAGTCCATGATGAAAAACTTTGTAGTGCCTCAATTTGGAAACCGAACGCTTGAATCATTACATCCAATGGAAATCAAAAGATGGATCAATCGCATCTATTTGAGACCGTCTAAAAACACAAAACAGTTAAGCGCACGAACCTGCAATGTAATAAGAAATACATGGCGGACAATGGCAGCCTGGGCTGTAAAAAATGGCTTTGCCTTGAAAAACCCCTTGAATGGAGTACGACTTCTGAAGGAAGAACCTCGTGAAATTCGTTCCCTGAACAGAGAAGAACTAAACAAATTGTTGAACGAAGCCAAATTAGGAACTTATTACAGTTTTACTGATGATCCTTTTGGAGAATATCTTCAAAAAGAAATATATGTAGCCGTTGTTCTTGCTGCCAGAACCGGCATGCGCAGAGGGGAAGTGTTTGGACTTTGTTGGCCGGACATGGAATTGAACAATTCATTGATTCATGTCAGACATAATTTAATGCCTAACGGAAGATTATCCACCCCCAAGACACGCAATAGTGTGAGAAATATTTTGTTGGATACGGATACCGTAGCTATCTTGAAAACGTGGAGAAGTTATCAAGCAAGATATATGAACGAGAATTCCGGCATTGTTCAGCATATGAATAATTTGGTCTTCACTTCGCAAGTTGGAACCCCTTTCAGTGTCAATAATTTCCGGAGCAGACAATGGAAGATGCTGACCGATGCAGCCGGATTGCCGGGACTCGGGTTTCATTCATTAAGGCATACACATGCCACGCAGTTAATAGCGTCAGGTGTTCCTGTAAAGGTTGTAAGTGAACGATTAGGACATAAAGATGTTGCTATGACTATGCGCATCTACGTATCTGTTTTGCCTACAATGCAGCAAATGGCAGTTGATGTAATCGAAAAATGGCATAAAAATACCCCAACAAATGTGGCACCATCTGTTGGGGCAAAGAAGAACGATTAAAAGAGTCAACCTCTATCGTTCTTTTCATCTTATCATTATGCTCCAAGTTTATCAACTACATTCTGCATTTTAATGATAAGGAGGAAACATGTTGAAATCTCAAAATGGTAATTCTAGTGGTGTGCGATTTTACCCCTTGTTTAGTTTCTTATTAGAAAATCCTAAATATAAGGAATTAACGCTGATCGATATAGCTATATATGGAATTTTAGCATGTCGAGCACGTCTTTCGGAGCAGAATAATAAATTTCAAGATGAGGATGGCAGGCCTTTTGTGTATTATGCTGAAGCTGATTTAGAAAAGCTACTTCATATTTCACATCCAACATGTGTGAAGTCGATAAGAAAACTCATAAAAGTTGGATTAATTCTAGTAATAACATACGGAAGGGGATATGCAAATCGGATCTATGTGAATCCTATATATAAAGAAAATTGGGATAATGGAAAAATCCTGGCAGCCCCATTAGATAACGAGTTCCCATGTAAGAAAAATATACTAGAGGGATTAAGAAATTTAAACCCTAGTAGTATAGAAACTTTACTGGAGGTATTAAAAATTTTAACTCCCAATAGTATAGAAACTTTACTGGAGATAGTAAAAAAATTAACGCATGGCAGTAAAGAAACTTTAAACGAGCCGTTAAAAAATTCAACCCACGATGTAAAAAACATTACCCCAATAAATAAGAAGAATATATTAGAAAAAGATATATCTAAAAAAATAAAAGAAAATAAAAATAAAGAAATAATAGACTTATCCTCGTTACTATCTTTTTATCAGGAAAATATTGCAGCCAAAAAAATCCGCTCATTTGAACGGAAAACTATACATGAACTTGAAGTACAGTACGGTGCTGAAGAAGTCATGGAGAGCATGATCATTAGTGTTCGTAACAATAAAAAAAGTTTGAACTATGTTATCAGTGTGCTGAAAAAGAGAGAAGAGGAAAGCATGCTGAAAAAGCTCCACGAAGATAGAATCAAGAAATGTATAGCCGAATTGCAAAAGAATGAGCCTCAAATATTACAAACGCACAAGGAAGAGACGAAGAATTTTCAAACAGAATCGACGCTGATGCAATATCTGAACACAGAACCTCCGTGTATTCCTAACGAGAAGCTTCGCAAAATCAATGAACGTATCCAAGAATGGGAAGAGTATTGCCACGGATATTTTTCTCCACCAATTAAACGTGGGTTAAAGTACCTGCTATTTAAATTTGATGAAGCCAGTGTAAGAAAAATACTTGAAGATAAATCTTTCTTCACCGGTCGAGAAAAAAGCAATATCAAAATATTGGACCAAGCATGGGCCTCGTTGAAAAGCAATGTAGGCACATGCGCGTAAAGTCATGAAATTAACATCAAAGCATAAGCACCGGAACAACGATTGAATCAATTATAGGTTAAATTATAAATTCCCTTGCCTTATTTTATCTGCAACAATGTTGTGTCAAGACCATGTCGCTGCCATGCAGCTCCGATCTTGACACAACATTTTATGCAGATGCTAAGGACAAAAGAATTTATAATTTGATTTTCCAATTATTTAAAAGGAAGTCCATTTTATAAGGAGAGATGTAGTTATTGCAGGATTAGTCCTTTAGAGCGACAATTAACATTTCGCTCCAAAGGACATCCTGCTAAAAGGGCTTCGCCCCTTTAGAATCCCCAAACGAAAGAAGGGAATTATTTTATGAAAGATATTCGAATCTATACCAGAGTCAGCGAAAAAGAATATGAACGAATTAAAACGTTTGCTGCAATTACAAACAAAAGAATTGCAGATTTCATTCGTACAAGAGCATTAGTACCCTTTAATGAAATTGAAAATCTATATACAACGACAATTGATGAATTGAGACGAATAGGAGTCAATCTCAATCAAGCCGTTAAAAAGATGAATCAAGCGGGATGCCAACAGGAAGATGTTGAAAAAGTTTTGAAATACATATCTGAAATAGAGTGTTGGCAAAGTAAATTGATGGAAACAATAAAAGAAAATGACAAAGAGCTTCATGCAGCTTATAAAGAATTGATTCAACAACAAAAAGAACTGGAAACATTACTCAATGAAGGTATCGAATTAGGATATCTGAAGAAAAATTCAAAGCTCGTGAGATTTCTTAGTAAAGAAACGAAATTGAGAAGGAGAAAAAATGGCAATTCTAAAAGCATTATCGAGCAAAAGGGATCCAACGGATATACAGAAGTATCTGCTTCAGGAAAGTAAGACCAGAGATGATTTGATCAGCGGTTATGAGGTTATTCCGGAAAAGTTTGCTCATGATTTCAATACGGTTCAATTCGTTCACGGTAAGGAAAATGGCTGCCGATATTATCATTACATTTATTCCATATCACCGGAAGAAACCCCAAACGTTACCCCGAAACAGATTAATGAACTTGGATATAAATTTGCTGAAAAAGAATTCGGAGAAAAGGGTTTTCAATTTGTAGTTGTGACTCACACTGATACCAATCACCTTCACAATCACATCATCATTAATTCCGTAAATTTCAATAATGGGAAAAAGCTTCAGGTCAACAAGAATGACCTTGCAGCGATGAAAACAATGATGAACGAGTTAGCAAAAGAACGTGGCATCAGTGAAATAAAAACAAATGGACGGCATTTTGCCAATGGCGAATATTGGGTAATGAAGCACGGAAAAGATTCTTGGAAACAGGAATTGAGAGACGTAATAGACCTGACAAAAGCCGAAACAAAATCTTATGAGGAATTCAAACAAGTATTAAATGATAGATGGAAAATTAAGGTAACAAGATACAACGGTCGGGGTATGACATATGTTCACCCCTCCGGAATGAAGGTCAGGGGAAAGAAACTAGGGACAGAATATGATAAGCCAGGTATTTTAAAATATTACGGAAAAGATATTAGTCAGACCCAAACGAAAAGGCTTCATAAAAAGCCAAGACCCTTTATGCTTCATAAACCTAGACCATTCTATAAGGTTAAAGTTAAAACACCACTTCCAAGAAAAATTATCAAGAAGTTCACGAATGAAGAAGATCCCGCAGCTGCCAACGCATTGGCAAACGAATTTGAGAAACAGGAAAGACGGAACCGTGGAAATGATTATGAGAGGTAATTTCTAATGGCTTTAAAAGATGCAGATGGAAAAACAGTAAAGGATATTGTGAAAGAAAAGGAAGTACAGAAACAAAAATCACAGTTAGAAGAACTGAATCACTTAAATCAACAGATTCAAGTGATGAATCAGAAAATCGAAAGAATGGAGAATTTGATTCAAAAACAAGATAACGCTGCTACTGTCAACGCCAACGACATATCAAGAACAATCAAAACGACAGCTGATGCTTTGATCAATCTGCTGAAATACATTATTTTGTTCTGCTTTGCCACTTCTATTATTAGCTTTTTCTGCCTGTTTGTACTGAATAGCAGGTCAAAAGACGTAATGCAAGAATTGAATATCATCAATTCCATTTTGAAAAATGAAAGAGTCTTTTGGTATGACGAAGAAAATCGACAGCTTTATTTAGAGACTAAAGAAAGAATTGAGCAACAGAAGTAGTATGCAAAGTCAGAAAGAAAAACTCAAAAACCCAAATTACCAAACTGCGAATAAAAATCCCTGCCAGGACAAAAAGAGCCTTGGCAGGGATTTTCTATCAGCAAGCTGAAATTTCAATTTTGAGCAATTTAATTGGTATATACAAGAGTTTATACTCGAAAACGAAAAAAGCTCTTCTAATCGCGCACTAGCCCTCATTATTTAATACTCGTTCAAAGAAGAATATATGATAAAATGAAATGGTGTAATAACGATATGAATGTGAAATGATAAATCGTTGCAAAGGAGAAAACGGCAGATGGAAAACGAAGAAAAGAGTTTGGAGCAAGTATTGTGGGATTCTGCTAATGTCATGCGTCAGACGATGGGCGCCGCTGATTATATGAATTATGCGCTTGGTCTTATTTTCTATAAACATTTGTCTGATAAAGTGTTGGAAAATGCTGCTAATGCACTAGTGGATGCGGGAGAGCTTGAAAAAAGTGATGTGGCATCGGAAACACAACGGCAAGCTGCCTATCAAAAATACTATGCAGACAGCGATTACCATGAAGATTTGCTGTTTTCAATGAACATGGATTATGAAATCAAACCAGAATTCACATTTACAGCCTTGGTAGATGAAATTCAGCAAAGGAAATTTCAACTGGAACGATTGAATCAGGCATTTCGGGATGCAGAACAATCAAATCCGGAGCTTTTGGGACATCTTTTCGATGATGTAGATTTGTACTCTACTAAGCTCGGATCTACTCCGCAAAAGCGCAATGAAATGATATCTAACGTGATGCTGGCACTGGCACCTCTCAATCTGGACAGTCGCAACACGGATACCCTCGGCGATGCCTACGAATATATGATTGGTCATTTTGCCTCTGATATGGGTCAGAAGGCCGGAGAATTCTATACACCGCAGTCTGTATCTAGATTACTGACGCGCATTGCAACACGAGAATACATAGATAAAAAAGGGTTTACGGCCTATGATCCGGCAATGGGTTCCGGTTCCTTGCTTTTGAACGTAAACAACTATATCAAGGACAAAGATTCTATTGCCTACTACGGCCAGGAAATCAAGACTTCTACATATAACCTGGCTCGTATGAACATGATTATCCATAACATTCCTGCTACTAATCAGCATCTGCGGAATGGTGATACCCTGGATAAGGACTGGCCTGTTGATGAAATTACGGATTTTGATGCCGTAATGATGAATCCTCCTTATTCTCAAAAATGGAGTGCTGACAAAGGCTTCTTGCAGGATCCGCGTTTTTCGGACTATGGTGTACTGGCTCCTAAATCCAAAGCGGATTATGCCTTCTTGCTGCACGGTTTTTATCATTTAAAATCCACGGGTACAATGGGCATTGTGCTGCCTCACGGTGTGCTTTTCCGTGGCGCTGCAGAAGGTAAGATTCGCGAAAAGCTCTTAGAAAAAGGCGCTATTTATGCTGTTATCGGGCTTCCTGCGGGAATCTTTTATTCAACGGCAATTCCTACGATTATCATGATTCTCAAAAAAGACCGCCCGGGCCGTGATGTACTCTTTGTTGATGGCAGCAAAGAATTTGAAAGAGGCAAACCACAAAATATCATGACGGATGCCAATATTGAACGGATTTTTACAGCTTATCAGGAGCGGAAAGACGTAGATAAGTTCTGTCATGTGGCTACGTATGAAGAAATTCAAAAAAATGAGTTTAACCTTAACATTCCCCGTTATATCGATACTTTTGAACCGGAACCGGAAATAGATTTGGGAGAGCTCAATAAGGAAATGACGGAAACCAATGAGCAGATCAAAGTCAATGAAAAGGAACTGTTGAATATGATGAATGAACTCACAACAACAGATGAAAAGAAAGCTAAAGAATTGCAAAAATTTCTCCAGATGTTGAAGTGAGGTGAATCCAGTGAAACAAGAAACTAAGAAAGTGCCATTAATACGGTTCAAGAAATTTACTGGAAATTGGGAACAACAGAGATTGGGAGACGTTTCGATCAGAGTTCATGGAAATGATGGACGAATGGATTTGCCAACACTTACAATTTCAGCAGCAAATGGTTGGATGGATCAAGAGGACAGATTTTCTGGAAATATCGCAGGAAAAGAACAAAAAAATTATACGTTACTGCATAAAGGTGAATTATCTTATAATCATGGAAACTCAAAGATTAAAAAATATGGAGCTGTATTTTCATTACAGTCATATGAAGAAGCACTAGTACCAAGAGTTTATCATAGCTTTAAAATAACAAATGGGGATGCTGATTTTATAGAATACTATTTTGCAACAGGTAATCTTGATAGAGAATTGGCTAAGCTGATTTCATCGGGAGCAAGAATGGACGGACTGTTAAATATTAGCTATGATGAATTTATGGGAATAAAATTAAGTTTGCCTTCTATTAACGAACAAAAAGAAATTTCTAAATACTTACGAAAACTTGATGAGGTCGTTTCCCTCCATCAGCGTAGGTTAGATCTACAGAAAAAGGTCAAAGCATATTTCCTCCAAAATATGTTTCCTGACGAGGGAGAAAGTGTCCCCAAAATTCGTTTTAAGGGATTTACTGACGATTGGGATCAGCGTAAGCTGGATGCGGTGTTTAGTTTCTTAAAAAACAACACCTTTTCTAGGGCTGATTTAAATTATGAAAGTGGCCTTTATAAAAATATTCACTATGGTGATGTTTTAATAAAATATGGAGAGACTATTGATGTTTCCAAAGAAAAAATTCCATATATTAACAAAGCGCTAACTGTTCCATCAGATGCTATCTTGCGGAACGGAGATATTGTGATGGCTGATACTGCCGAAGACGAAACTGTAGGAAAATGTACTGAAATTGTAGGAGCAGTAGATAATAAGTTAGTTGCAGGCTTACATACAATTCCGTTAAGACCTAAGCAGCGTTTTGCACAAGGATATTTTGGATTTTACCTTAATTCAGAAAAATATCATAATCAGTTGAGACCATTGATGCAGGGAATCAAAGTTACCTCAATTTCCAAAAGTGCTTTACGAGATACGCTAGTAAAATTTCCACAAACTGAACAAGAACAAAGCAAAATTGGGATGTTTTTTATTAGACTTGATAATATCATTACCCTTCAGCAACAAAAAATTGAACAACTGCAATCTCTGAAAAAATTCTTGCTCCAGAACATGTTTTGTTAAGTGGGAGGCGCACTCTGAATGGCAACATATGAATCTGAGCTAAGTATTGGAAAACATCTGATTGAGCAACTCACAGAAAAAGAGTCCCAATGGACATTTAGGGATGATATCCATACCGTTCAAGATCTTTGGGATAATTTCCGTCATATTCTTGTCCGCAATAACAAAGAAAAGTTTGATGAGCACCCCTTGACGGATAAAGAATTTCTCCAGGTACAGAACCAACTGCGATTTACTACGTTTTATGATGCAGCGAAATGGCTGATGGGAGAAAATGGTATTGCACGAGTACGTATACAGCGGGAAGATGCAAGCTTGGGAACCATACGTCCCATTGTTTTCAAAAGAGTTGATATTGCCGGCGGATCTTCGGTATATGAAGTGGTGCATCAAATCGAATTTGAACGAAAAGATAAGATGAGCTGTAATCGCCGCGGCGATGTGACACTGTTTATCAACGGTCTTCCCATGATTCATGTGGAACTTAAAAACCGCAGTCACCCCTATAAGGAAGCTTTCAATCAAATTAAAAAATATCTGAAGGAAGGGGTTTTCACTGATATCTTTTCCACACTTCAGATGTTCGTGGTTTCCAATGGGGCAGATACACGGTACATTGCAGCCGCTTCTGAAAAAAGGCTTAACGAAAAATTCCTTTCTGTCTGGCTGGATGATAACAATCAGCCGATTAATGATTATTTGTCATTTGCAAAAGAGGTACTTTCGATTCCTGCTGCCCACAAGATGGTTTCTCAATATACGGTGCTAGATGACGAGCGTAAAGCGCTTATCATGCTTCGCCCCTATCAGATTCATGCCATTGAAGCCATAAAGGATGCAGTCAATCCGTATTCCGATGGTGGTAGACATTCCGGCTACATATGGCATACAACCGGATCAGGAAAGACACTCACAGCTTATAAAGCTGCTCATTACCTGACTCAAATTCCCAGTGTTGACAAAGTGATCTTTGTGGTTGACCGCAGGGATCTGGATAACCAGACAACGGGTGCATTTAAGGCATATGCCGAGTGCGATAGAATCGCTGTGAATAAAACGGATAATACCAGTGATCTAGTGAAAAAGCTGCAGTCAAAGAATGGGGATGTGATTGTCACAACCATCCAAAAGTTACAGATTGTCATGAAACGGTATCCGGAGGGTTCAAAGAAATATGAGAAGCTCCATAATCTTCGTCTGGTGTTTATCGTAGATGAATGCCATCGTGCTGTGTCGCCGGTTGCTCAGGATTTGCTTAATAAATATTTTGCAAACCCTTTGTGGTTTGGATTCACGGGAACACCGATTTTCAGTGAAGATGCAAAAGATAGTCCCGGGGATCTCCCCAAAACTACGGAAGAACAGTATGGTAAATGCCTGAATCGGTATACCATCAAAGAAGCCCTGCACGATGGCTCCGTTCTTGGTTTTCAGGTGGAATATCGTAATACCTTTGATATGGAAGAACTGGCAAAAAAGAATGGTATTACTTCGTGGGAGCAGGATGAAGACGGGTATGATTTGGAATCGGTGCTGATGAAGAATAAAATCATCGATGCTGCCTATGAAGATGAAAACCATATGCTGAAAGTGGTTGATTTTATCATCAATAAGTCCAGTGGGAAACTGGGCTTGGATCGGGGCAAAGGGAACACTTTTACGGCTATTCTTACTACGAGTTCCATTAAACAGGCACAACGCTATTATCAGCTGTTTAAGCGGGTAAAGGCGGGAAAAGAGCCCTCTGTAACCATTCGTGATGAGATTAAAAGAAAGTTATCCGACTTTCCAAAGGTTGCCATCACGTACTCCGTCAGTGAAAATAATGATGATAGCTCTTTTAATCAGGATCAGATGAAAGAGGCACTGCAGGATTACAGTGAGATGTTTGGCAAACCATATACGATGGAACAGCTTGATACCTATAATGTAAATGTTAATGACCGTTTGGCTCGAAAGCAAGACGATTATCAAGTGCGGGAAAATCAGCTTGATATTGTCATTGTTGTAGATCGACTACTAACCGGATTTGATGCACCGTCTTTGTCAACGCTATTTGTTGACCGCAAGCCGATGCGTTCTTACAGTATCCTTCAGGCGTTCTCTCGTACAAACCGTCTGTATGATAATCAGAAAAGATTTGGGCAGATTGTTATTTTCCAAGTACCGGCACACTTCAAACGAGCCGTGGATCACGCAATGACTCTTTATTCTGCCGGAGGCGGTAACTTTGTTCAGGCTCCTTCTTGGGGGGAAGCAGAAAAGAAGTTTCGTGAGGCAATTCAGGCACTACGGAAAGTTGCACCGACACCGGATGCAGTCGATTCGCTGACAAAGAAACAACAGATTGAATTTTTGAAGGTATATAGAGATTTCGATAATGCCTATTCGGATTTGCAGGTTTACTCGGAATTTGAAAGTAAGAATTTAGTCAGGGATTATCATATCAATAATGATCTGATTGAGGCTTATGGCGGGAAATTCGTTAACATAAAAGAAAAATTTAAAGGTAATGATTCTAATGATCCCGACATTAATACCGCAATTAACTACGACCTTCTTTGCTATCACAAAGATCAGATCGATGAAGACTATATTTTAAAGCTCATGGAAGCTGCACGTGCGGACGCGTCTGCCCTTGTCGTTGGACAAAGTGCGAGAATTCAAAAGATTATTAAGGAGATTAACGAAGAAATTGCACGGTTCCGCAAGACCAATCCAGCTCGAGCAGAAATCTTGGAAGAAATTTGGAAAGAATACCAAGATAACCCAGCTCTATTCGTGAACCAAAACTTTGCCGATATCATGAATGACAGGGTACAGGCAAAAGTAAAAGGCATAGTTGATGCATTCGCAAAAGAATGGTGTGTAGATCCGGATACGTTAGCTTTCTTTATTGGGACGTATGATGTAAACAAAGATCCGCAAGATAAACAGGTCAACCAAGATGCACTGAAAAAAGCAAGCAATGTAAAAGAATATCGTAAGACACATCCGGATATAGGTTTGAAATATTGGCGCTTGTTGCTTGAAGCAGTACGAAAACTCTATACGGAGAAATTACAACAGTTGATTGGATAGTGGAAACATATCTTCTAATGCACAGAGATGGCACTGAAAAGGAGAATCTGCTTCCTTTGAGAAATCCTAAATCCTAAACGGCTGAAAAAAGCCTCTTAGAACGCTTTCTAGAATGCGATCTGAGAGGCTTTTTTCTAATATAGGTTGTTCCGTATAGGGCATTGGAGAGAAAAAGAGAAGATTAATAAAATAATGACAAAGTAAAAGTATTAAAAGTGAAAACCATAGAAAGAAGCTAGATGAGTGTTAAAAGCATGAAATAGTAAATATACATTTAAAAGTATAGTAATAAATGACGATTTTTTTGATAGGCAGATAGCTAATTAGATAGCTTATCAAAATATTTTACTTGTCCTGATTACCCTGTTTGACTTACTTGCTTCAATATTTTGTGGTTTGAGACGGTAAATTAGACTATTTGTTGTAGATGGACAAGCCGTATAATACGCTCTATGCATGGCATGCAAGAGGTCAGGAGTTCGATCCTCCTTGTCTCCACCAATTAAAAAATTAAAAGAGGCTGTTAAGAATGCGGACGCATTTCTTAACAGCCTCTTTTTTCGCTGCGTGGGTCGCCCACGGAAGATAGTACCAATCTATTGCCAAAAGCGCTTTTCGGCTAACTGCAGCTGCCTGCATCTGCTATCTGCTGGCTGCCTCAAGTTTTTCCCAACAATCTGCCCGCACGATTGTACTAACCACTCGCCGCTAACCTCTAATCAAATTTTCATACCCCGTACCTTATAGGGGTACATTACGAATTCTCATAAAGGTCGGAAAATATGCGATATAAAGAAAGCCAATGGCAAGGAAATATCACCATTTTAAATCCCTATAAAAATTCTAGGAAAATTTTTCAAAAATCTCTTGACATATACCTATACAGGGTATATTATAATGACCGTAAAGCAAAGACACACAAAACAAGACTTAAATACCTATGATATGTATAAGAAAGGCGGAGTAAAAAATGACAGCGCAAAGCGATAACATCCTGGAAGTCAGGAATTTAAAAAAGACGTTCAAAATGAAGAGCGGCCATACGGTAGAAGCCGTCAAAGGGATTTCCTTCAATGTAAGAAGAGGCGAAATCTTCGGCTTCCTCGGACCTAACGGTGCCGGCAAGAGCACGACGATTTCCATGCTGACGACGCAGCTTGCTGCTAACGGCGGCGAAATCATGATCGACGGGATCGATGCCCGCCGCAATCCAGTCGCAGCCCGCGCCAAGATCGGTGTTGTTGCTCAGCACAACAATATGGACCGCAGCCTGACGGCTCGTGAAAACCTGTTGTTCCATGCTAAATACTTTGGCATGGATGACAAGGTGGCAGAAAAGAAGGCCGATGAATACCTCGAAAAATTCGGACTGGCCGAATGGCAGAACGATTACGTTTCCTCATTCTCCGGCGGTATGGCGCAGCGCCTCAAAATCGCCCGCGCTATGATGCACACGCCTTCCATTCTGTTCCTGGATGAACCGACGACCGGCCTTGATCCTAACTACCGTGAAATCCTGTGGGAACAGATGCTGGAACTCAATAAGCAAGGTACGACGATTTTCCTGACGACCCACTACATGGAAGAACCGGAACGTTTCTGTGAGAACATCGCCATTGTGAACCACGGCGAACTCAAAGCATTGGGCACTTCCGAGCAGCTCAAGGCACTGATTCCTTCCAAGAACATCATCACGTTGAAACTGGATTCGATTACGGACGATGACGCCAAAGCTGCTGCCGCGCTTCACGGCGTACAGCAGGCCAAAATCCAGAACGGAACGCTGCAGCTCTATATGGATACCAAGCAGCCTGATTTCGATGCTATTATCCGCTGGACGGAAGGCCGTAACAAGGTGCTGCAGAACATCAGCCTGAGTACCAGTACGCTCGATGACGTATTCTTATACCTGACGGGCAGTGCAATGAACGCCCCTGAGAAATAAGGAAAGAGAGGATAAACTATTATGAACAATCATTATTCCGGTGCCTTCTGGGCCATGGTTCATAGAGATTTGCTTGCACAGTGGCGCGACAAAGGCGAATTCATTTTCCGCGTGGTTATGCTGCCGCTGATCCTGATTATTACGTATGGTTATGTACTTCCTGAAATTGGTCTGGTTCCTGAGACCTTCCCGACGCACATGTTTGCCGGTATGATCGGCATGAGTATCCTGATTACGGGTATCCACGGTACGGCTATTCCGTTCACGATGGATTTCAACAATATGCATGAAATTGAGGATCGTCTGCAGGCACCTGTTCCGTCCAACCTGGTCGCTTATGCCAAGATGCTGGTCGGCATCATTGAAGCCTTCATCGGCGGCCTCCTGGTACTGCCATTTTCTGCTTTCTTCATGGGCGATAAGGTCAACCTGGTCATCCAAAGCGGCCGCATCGAGTGGCTTGTTCCGGTCTTGATTTTGATCGCTATCGCTTCTGCTACGATGGGCCTCCTCGTAGGTACAATCGTAAAACCGATGCAGATTGCCGCTATGTTCCCTGGCTTCCTGATGCCTATGGTATTCTCCGGAGCCATCTTCTTCACCTGGAACAGCCTGGGTGCCGTTCCTATCTTCCAAAAGATTATTCTGATTAACCCGCTCGTTTATGCAAACGAAGCACTGCGGTACGCCTTGACTCCGCAGATCGACAGCATGCCGATTGTCTGCAGCATCGCCGGTCTTATCATCAGCAGCCTCATCATGGGTTACTTCGGATTCAAGCGTTTCCACCATATGTGCGTGAACCGCTAACACTGCTAATTCACCTATCATTTACATACTCCCTTTTTATAGTCTTCCAATGACTTTTCTGTGCCAATGCCGCAGATGCGGTGCGAAAGAGGCTGAGAAAGAATGCGTGAGCATTCTGGCTCAGCCTCTTTTGTGTGTGTAAAATACGCAAGGTGGGGGAAAAATGCTATCTTCCGCCGCTTCGCGGCCCCTCCTTCCGACTACATGGAAGGAGGTCCCAAAGAAGCACCTTCATGGAGACCCTCTTCGACGTCGCTCCGCGACATTGAAGAGGGGAGGACCGCAGGAAGGCCTGATGGCATCAGGCCTTCCGAAACAGCGGTGGTTGATGACCCTCTATTTTTCTTTTTTCTTTTGGCAAACCGACGTCAGGAGGTTTGGCTTCGGCAGTACCTTTCACGCCGCAATGCGGCGTCGAAAGGAGGAGAATCGCTTGCGATGGAGGATAGAATCTTTAAGGTGAGAAAAAAAGCTATCATCCCCCGCACTCGTCAGCGCTTCCTATTGTCAGCGCTGACTGCGGTCCCTCCTTCTTTCGAAGCCGCGTCAAGCGGCTTGAAAGAAGGTCTCTGTGGCGGATGATGTCCCTTTCTGCCGAAGGCTGTACTCACTGTCGCAGTAATCTTTCTCAAGAATCCCCCAAGGCAGCTGCCCGCACGTGTGCGCTAACCCCTGCACACTATCCACTTTCCACTGCCATCTGCTCACGATTTCCCATCCACTGCCTTCCTTCCGGGTGCTATAATAAAGCCATGAAATCAATCCTTTCTCAATGTTTTGAGGAGAATTTTTATGAGAGATACGAAAAAAAGAAGTACATTATGGGAGACACTGCTGGGCGCATTGAGTGCTCCCGCGTTTTGCAAAGCCATGAATCTGACGCCGGAAGGGGTAAAGGAACAGTTTCAGGAATACCACCTGAAGGCGGCTTGCCGCCGTCTTAAAGCCGCTGCGGACGCAAACGGACGGTTTGCCGCGGGCGCCGTGCTGCCGATTCTGCAGGATTACCTGCCGGTGCTCGCGGATGAGCCACGGGAAGGGTGGCTCGTCGACTGCTATAACTATGTACTCCGGAAGATTTTCCCGGAAACGACGGAACCGGAGAATGCGGATACGGCTGTCCGGTACGAAGCGGGACGCCGCGTTTTTCTGCAGATCCTGCGGGGGCTGTACCATTACGAAAAGATGCACCTTCCCTTCGATCCGCGGTACAACTTTGAGATGCTCCCTGCCAAGGAAATCAAAAAAGAGCATTTCACCCGGGAATATCTGCGTTTACGGACGCTTGTCCGGGATGACTATATCTACGAATACATGCGCCTTGCTGCAGAGGTGACGCCCTTTAACGCCCTGGGGCATATCGGCGGCGTGACCTACGTAGCGACATTTATGGCGCGCCAGCTGCACAAACGGGGTGTTCCTGTCGATGTGGCACTCATTGCCGGTGCGGCGGCTGTCCATGACATGGGTAAATATGGCGTTAAAAAAGGGGAGGAACGGCGCGTTCCTTACCTTCACTATTACTATACGGATATCTTTTGTGAACGCGAGGGACTGCCCCAGATGGGCCATATTGCCGCCAACCACTCCGTGTGGGATCTGGAGCTTGAGAACCTGTCCGTAGAATCCCTGCTGCTCATTTATGCAGATTTCCGCGTGAAGAGTTCCCGCAATGAAAAGCATCAGGAAGTCATCCATTTTTACACACTGAAGGAAGCTTTTGATGTCATCCTGAGCAAACTCGACAATGTGGACGATGCCAAACGGCAGCGTTACCAGAGGGTTTATGCCAAACTCGCGGACTTTGAGGACTACATGCTGGAACTCGGTGTCACGACTGAGCTTCCCGATAATTTTGCCCAGGCTCCCGCGAGAGAACGCATCGTGAAGCGGAAGGAAAAAGTCCTCATGGAAGGCGAAGAAGTCGTGCGGCAGCTGAAATTTACCGCCATTGCCCACAACATCGAGCTCATGGCTATCTTCCGCAGTGAGAGCGACTTCGGCAACCTCATCGAAGCGGCCCGCAGTGAACAGAACTGGAAAAACCTGCGTACGTATATCACCATCTTTGAGGAATATTCCACGTACATGACGGAACAGCAGAAACTGATGACGCTGCAGTTCCTCTTTGAACTTTTGAGCCATCGCGAAGAAGACATCCGGGTGCAGGCAGCCGAGCTGATGGGACGCATTGTGGCGAGGTTCAACGAGCGTTACACCAAGGAACTGCCGAAAGGCGTCAATCTGCCGCGCAAAAAAGTGACGAATCAGACGCTCTTCAGCCAGTTCGTCGCGCAGATCATCAACCCGGGCCGGCGCTATACGCAGCAGCATAAGAACTGGATCGGTTCCTGCCTGGGGCCTTTTGTCCGGTCCGTCCTGGCAACGCGTTACGAACGGATTGGTACAGCAGCCGCGAATATTGCCGAGGACAAAAATCCGACGGCGCCTTATCTTGAGGTGCTGCAAAAGTACTATGAAGCTGTGTCGCCGGATCCGGAAGAACGCATGACGCTGCTGCAGGCACTGCTTGCCCTGCGGCCGGAAGATCTGACAGAGGGTTTCTGTCAGGTCGTGCGCGCATACCTTGCCAAGGCAGCACAACAGGAGGAGAATACGATTGTGCGCCTTGCGGCCCTTTACGGCATGCATCATCTCTTCAAAAAAGAGCTGGACGAAACGGAATTTATCCGGCAGCTGCTCAGGACGATGAACCTTCCGGAAGGTCTGGAGCAGTTCCAGGGAAGGGAAAGCAGCCTCTTTCTCGAAGACCTCAAAACCGGTACCCACTGGCTGGTCAAGATTGCCAATATCCACCTCATGTGCCATGCCCTGCTGCAGCAGAAAGAGCAGCAGAGCGGGATGCATCTCGGAATGCACCTCTGCAACCTCGTGAAAGTCAGTGAACATCTTGCCGTGCGCCAGGCCGCGGGTGAGGCGCTGCTGGCGATTGCCGACTCCATGACCTATTCCCAGCGCAACGAAATGGCAGTCGAACTTTTTAACGGTCTCGAAATCGGGGACCTGCAAATTGCCAAATACGTTCCGGAATACCTCGGCAAGATGGCGCTGAAGCTGCGTCCGGGAGAACTTGATGAATTTATCAGTACCCTTCAGGACGAAATCGAATCCACAAACTTCCAGCTCGCCACGTCAGCCGTCAACACAATGGGCGTGATGCTGGAAAACTTCCAGGATTTTTCCGCACAGATGCCCCAGGACGACGGACAGAACGAAAAGCGGCAGCTGCGGCTCCTTTACGCCATGCTGCGGGCCTATGCCCACTATGACAAGGAGCTGAGCCGCGACGCGTTCCGCGATATCGGTACGTATATTTTCCATAGTCCTGTGATGCCGGAAATCCGGAAGGATTTCTTCTTCCTGCACAGTTATAAGAAAATCTGGGTACTGCTCAACGAAAATACGGAAAACATGCTGGACTTTTACAGCAACGCGGCCGTGCTGAACCATATTTACCGCTTTATCAGCTGGTCTGAATTTGCCCATGGTCATTTTGTTTTCCCGCCGGAGCAGAAAGTCTGCTTCTATCCCGGCACCTTCGACCCGTTCAGCAGCGGTCACAAGGCCGTGGCCAAGCGAATCAGGGATATGGGCTTTGTCGTTTACCTGGCACTTGATGAATTTTCCTGGTCCAAGCATACACAGCCCCGCCTGATGCGGCGGAAAATCATGAATATGTCCGTGGCAGATACGGAAAATATTTACCCGTTTTCCGAAAACCTGTCGGTGAACATTGCGAACCCGGACGATATCAAAAAGCTGAAAGAGATTTTTGCGGATAAGGACCTCTATATTGCCGTCGGGTCCGACGTTGTGGAAAATGCTTCCGCCTACCGTCAGGATCCCGGCCCCCATACGATTCATTCCGTCAATCACATCATCTTTGAACGGGAAACCCGTGAGCAGGCCAACTGGTATTCTGATACTACGCCGGCCAAGGCAAGGGAAAAAGCAACGGAAAAACTGATCAAGGGCGACGTCATTCATCTGAAACTGGATAAATTCTACGAAGATATCAGTTCGACACGTATCCGTGAAAATATCGACCAGAACCGGGACATTTCCGCCCTGATCGACACGGTGGCCCAGAACTTTATCTATGCCAATAACCTGTATCTGCGTGAACCGGCCTATAAGCATGTGCTGGAAGCGCAGGAAATCGGTATCGGAGAATTCCGACCCCGCACGTGGGAAGAACTGCCACATTTGCAGTCCATGATAAGCAGTGTCGGCGCGAATCCTTTGCTTCTCCAGCGTTATCTGGAATGGGACGGTCACGGCGCGCGGCGGGTTTACACACAGTATGTGAATACGGGCGGCCGCGGCGAGCATGTGATTGCTTTCGGCGCGGTGCACCAGGTGCCTATGCAGAATCTTCTTGTGGAATTCCGCGACGCCCGGGTGGCGGAACACGTGAGGGAAGAAGCTTCCGGACGCATTGCCGCCATCGGTTATTTTTACGTCAGCGACGACAGCAGCATTTCCTATCCGGGACAGATTCTTCTCGCGGAGATGATGACCGAGCTGATTAACCGCGACTTTACGTACGTCGTGTATCACCCGATTGATCCGTCCGGCTACAATGAACGGACGGTGGAAGCGCTGACGCGTCAGGGCTTTGTGGATATTGCTCCGGAAGGCTCGCCTCATCCTCTCTACGCGGTGCACATCAAGTCACCGGTCGTACTTTTCCGGGATGTGGAAACAACCATCAAAAATCCTTTTAACAAAAATCCACGGGTGCTGCGGGCCCTCGATAAAGCTCACAACAATCTGCTTGGCGTCATGCGCCGAATCTATCCGGGCAAGCTGATCCTGTCCTTTAATACCAGTGCCATGCACTATCGGATCATCCAGAAGGTGGCGCGCCTGAACGGCGTATCCACGGCGGAAGACCCGCAGAAGCGGCGGGGACCGTATATGTCCGTGCCGTTCGGCAAGGCCCTGAGCGACGTCCTGGTACCGAACACGGTGACGAAAGCCCTTCATATCGAGAAGTACTTCAACCGCGCCGTGAAAGGATTTATCTTGGCGGAAGCTCACCACTATGCCAAGGTAGATAACCAGGTAAAGACCATCAAATCCTTCCATCGGCCCGTCATCCTTATTGACGACCTTTTGGAAAAAGGACACCGCATGCGCATGCTGACGCCGTACCTCAAAAAGAACGACGTCGAGGTCAAGGCGGTACTGGCCGGCGTCATGAGCGGTTTTGCCATGGACCTCATGGCGCAGCAGGGATATCACTGCGAATGCGCGTATTTCCTGCCATCGCTCGAAATGTGGCTGAATGAAAGAGACTGCTACCCGTTCATCGGCGGCGACAGTATCGACAATGCCAATAACTACAGCGGCTACGACCGGAACCCGTCCGTCAACCTGATCCTGCCCTACGTAAAACCGGAATTTATCCGGCACGGCGACGAGGACGCGGCCTTTATCTATTCCCTGACCTGCCTGCAGAACGCGAAACTCATCATGGAAACGCTCCAGGCCGAATACCAGGCGCTTTATGAAAAACGTCTGACGCTGAAACGGTTGGGCGAAGTGATTACCGTACCGCGCATTCCCGATATCGACATCGGGGTAAAATTTGATACCAACATGGATCCCACGCGCTTTATCGAAAATGATATCGAACGGCTGGTGCGCCTGCGCTGGGGAGAACTTGGCCTCAATCTGCAAAGCGAAAGCGAGCGGAACCGGGGCGGCGAATAACCTGCTGAAAGGAGCATAGACTCATGGAAAAGAGACTTTATCATATCAGTGACCTGCCGGCGGAAGCAGGCGTAAAGGAAACCCTGCCGCTTACGGGACGGCCGGCGCTCAAGGAGAAGAACCGCGTCCATATCCTGGCCCTGGGGGACGTGGGCAGGACGATGCTCATCGGGCTGCGCCTCTTGGGGTCTGACAAGATTGCTTCTATCGGCATCTGCGACCTCAATACGAAGAACCTGCAGCGTCTTGAAATCGAAATGAACCAGATTCGTTATCCTTTTGCTACGGGCGAGCGGGTACTGCCGAAAGTCGATATTGTGGAGGAGAAAAACCTTTTTGACTGCGACGTCTTTATCTTCTGCGCGTCGAAAGGCATCCCTCCCATCGGCGTCAAAGGAGACGTGCGGATGGCCCAGCTGGCGGCCAACAGTGAGCTCGTGCGGCACTTCGGAGCCCTTGCCAAAGCAGCGGACTTCAAAGGCCTTGCCTGCATTGTTTCCGACCCCGTGGACAACCTGTGCCGTGCCTTTCTGGAAAGCTCCGGTCTTAAACCCTATCAGGTATCGGGCTTCGGCCTCGGCGTCATGAATGCCCGGGCGTGCTACTATGCCGAAAAAGATCCGCGCATGACGCACTACCTGACAGAAGGACGGGCTTTCGGACCGCATGGCCAGGACCTTGTCATCGCCGACAGCCTGACCCATTACAACGATGAACTGTCGCGGGAACTGACCCAAAAAGTCGTAACCTGCAACCTTGCCGTGCGTGACCTTGGATATAAACCCTACATTGCACCGGCCCTTTCGAGTGCAGCCATTTCCATTCTTCTGACCCTGCGGGGCGAATGGCACTACGGCTCCCTCTATCTGGGCGACGGGAAGCGCGGTGCTTTCCTGGGCGTCAAGAACCGCCTGACCGAAGAAGGCTTTGAATATGAAGACGCCGACTTGTGTCCTGAACTCTACGCGCGGATTAAGAACGCCTATCTGAACTTGTGCAACGCGTGAAAGAAGGCTTTACCATGCTTTATGTCGTTAAAATGGGCTGGGAAGAGGGCAGGGATACCCGGCGCGTCGACGGCGTCCTTGCCAAGGCACTCGCTGGTATTGACTGTGCCACCGTGTCCAGCCTTGCAGATTTTGAACTTCACTTTCCGGATGAGGAGGAAAGGAAGGCGGGTGAGCCGCGCCGCGTACTTTTTGTTGTGAATCTGGCACGCGGCGGCATCAGCGTCGATTTCGCCCGTATCATCGCGTATATTTCCCAGCACCATCACTGCCTGGAAAACTGCATCGGCAGTGTCGTTGTCGACGGCGCGGAAGAACTCTTTACCAAAAAAGCCGGCCGGGAGATGATCTTCATCGCCAACCGGTCGGGCTGCGGGTTCCCCGGGTCACCGCTTGTGGAAGCGACCGGGTCCCTGTATAACTTCAATATCCGGGCCAAGCTGCAGGGCATCGTCAACCTGCGCGCCTACGAAAACGCCGTAAAGAAACTGGTGGAGCAGCTCCTCAGCTTTGAAGGCGCGCCGGCGCCGGAAGGCGGAAAGCACAAGCTTGCTTTCTTCCATGCCAGCAGCCGCAAGACGTCCAATACGCTGCTCCTCTGGAGCATGATTCGCAAGCATATGGAAGGTAGGGCCGACATCCGGGAAGTCAGCCTGCGCAACGGTTCCGTCGTGGACTGCCGGGGCTGCAGCTATGAAGCCTGCCTCCACTTCGGTGAAAAAGGTGACTGCTTTTACGGCGGCGTCATGGTGGAAGAAGGCTATCCCGCTATCCGCGAAAGCGACACCCTGATCTTCTGCTGCCCTAACTATAACGATTCCGTCAGCGCCAACATCATGGCTTTCTTTAACCGCATGACCGCGCTCTTCCGGTCGGACTTCAAGGAATTCGCTAAAAAGCGCGTCTTTGCCCTCGTCGTCTCCGGCTACAGCGGCGGCGACATCGTGGCAGAGCAAGTCATCGACGCCATGAACTGCAACAAACACTTCATCCTGCCGCCTCACTTTGCCCTCATGGAAACTGCCAACGACCCCGGCAGCATCCTGCAGTGCGAAGGGATTGAAGAAAGAGCGAAAGAAATGGCAGGGAGAATTTTGGGCTGATAGGGACTAAAAAAATAAAACGGAGTATACGTTTCGTAGTGGAAGCGTATACTCCGTTTTTTATTTAGTCTTCGGGATGCTTGGCATCGAGGTCAATCTTATCGAATGTCGCCTGCATGACTTGTTCGTCCGAGAACCCAGCTTTGAACATATTTTTAGTGATTCTCAGTCTTTCACGCTCCTGCCATTCTAATGCCCATCGGTCGAATTCATCAGCAAGGAGCCTATACTCTCTTCTCACCTGGCCAAGCTTTTTAACAAAGGCAACCTCTTCATCAAGTTTTTCGATGAAAGGATCTGTGATGGCCATATCTTTTCCGTCTACGTACCTGAGAAAGGCAGCAAGAAACGGGTCCTGGGCTGCATCGGCACCCTTTGCATTCAGGAAGATTTCTGTTTGCCCATCATCTAAATCTAATTTGGGATTTTCTTTGCAACGGAAACCAAATTCGTATTTTGCCAGCCCGTTGCTGAAAGGATCATAGGTACAGATAAAAATAATATAAGTGTCGTTCAGCTCTTCGCAGGGCGTGCCATTTCTGATTTGCTCGTCGGTCATGAGGTCTTCCTCGTGGCGCATATATTTTACCAGAAGATTTGTGCTGTCGTAAGTACACTGCATTTCAACATCATAGATTTTGTCGGTATCATCTCCCACGTGGACTTTCACCCGGACACCTCTTGATGGCAGGAGCATATTGATTGCTTTATTCTCTGTGGGGTAGGTGATGTCCTTCACCTTGATATGCAGGAGCTTCTCAATCAAGGTTTTGCAGAGCTCTTTGTTCTGCATGACACGTTTGAACATGAAATTATCCTGGATTGTGAGTTCGTCAAAAGGTTTGATTAGTTTCATTGAAAAACCTCGTTTCTGTATAAGATTGCTATTACATATAGGGTTATCTTACCAGAAACGAGACAAAACGTAAGGGGTCCCTGTGGTGAATGGACCTTTTGCGGTGGTGAAGGAGACAATGGGGTTATATAGGTCAAAGCTGCTGTTTAAAGTAGTTTCAGTTTCCAAACATGATTCTAGATTTTTTTTGCTCTATGTGTCCATTTTTATTGATTAATTTTTAAACACTTATTATACTAAAAGTATCCATTTATAAATCATATTTTTTGGACATACATGGAGGTGTTTATGATGGAAGAAAAGAAAAATCCGGAATTGAGCTTGTTTACTAATGACGTGAAGAATTGGGAAAAGGATGACGACAATCCACGGGCAAATGGCCTGCTCGGATTTGAGTTTATGCACTTTCTGAGTTCTGAAAAGATGACCTGGCAGGAGGCCTTCAGTGGATTTAATGATATCAAGATCATTACCTATTCGTTTGGCTTGCCTTATATTTCACAGTTAATGCGGCTTTTTGATACAGGGGAAGTCATCGTAAATCCAGTATCTATTCGTGCCGATTCTGCTGAATTATTGGCAACGCAGACGGTTGTGACCAATTTCGTATGCCAGGAATCTTATCTACAGGCGCGAATGGCGGAACATACGTTTCATATGTATGTAGCCAGAGACATCATTGCCCATGCGAAGCTCTATCTTCTTAAAGCAAATGACGGCAAAACCCGGGTCATTTTTGCTTCGGCCAATGCTTCCACGCGAGCCTGGGACGGTTCACAGATTGAAAATTACAGCGTCTGTGATGATCCGGAATACTACAGGCTGCAGTGTGATGCTTTTGAAAGTGTGAAGGATCTTTCTACTGACGAAATTTCCTATAAAGCGAAAAAAATCAAAGAAGATGGCTCCAATATAGAAGATATTCCCATGATTAAAAAGTTGCAGCAAGTCAAAGAAGCGATTGTCATTCACGACGTACCGACAGAAGAAACAAAATATGCTTTTACGGTGGGTACAATAAGTAAGACAATGAGTGAGCTTTTAAAAGCAGCCAGCCTACGGCCTTCAATAAAAGCGGATGGTACTTTATTTACTCTTGAAAAGGTAACGAATATGATTCAGTTTTCTCGAAAGCAATGTATCGAAAGAAAAGCGAAGCAAAGAACCTGTCCGCAACTTGAAATCGATTATGAACATGATAAAATCATTATCAATGATACCGTACAGGATTTGGCACCTTCACTTGATGAAGTGAGGTCGGATATTCATTGCTGGCTGCAGTACATTGATGGATTTGACAAGTTCACGGGGGATCCCAAAAGCGTAAAAGAAAAAGCCTGGCGCATCCTTGTGCATGCTTTTGTCTCTCCGTTTTTTGCCGCACTCCGGTACTATGGCAGCCTGGCTGAAGTTTCTACGCGGTTCTTCCCTATTTATCTGTTGCTATACGGCCCCAGTGACAACGGAAAGACGCAGCTGTTAAAGACGGTTCAGAAACTGGTTCTCGGTATCCTTCCGACAGCGCTGGATGCTAAATTCTTCTCGACTAAAGATACGGCCATGCCTGCGCTGTGCACTCAGGTGAAAGGCTGCCCGATTCTTATTGATGATATCAATAATTCCCGCTGGCGGTACGCTTCTGATATTACGAAAGGTGACAGATGGCTGATTACCCAGGGATATTTGAATCATCCTACTTTCCTATTTAGTGCCAACAATATTGAAAGTATCAGGCCGGAGGTTTCCAAACGGCTTATCGTCATTCACGTCAATAACCAACTGTCCAAGACTATGGCTTCGGCGCTGGAGGGAGAAATCGTTGCCCTCCGTAAAAAGATGACCAATGCTTTTTGCCGAGCATATTGGGCCAAAATGCTTCCAGCCGTGCAGGAAATCATCCGCAAATTTAAGAACCCGGATCCTGATGAAGTGTTTAAGCCGGATATCTACAAGATTTCATCTACGATCATTAGCGATTTAATGACAGAATGTGGTATCGAAATACCCGAAGAATTCCGTATTTTTACCTGGAATGACTATATGGGAGATAGTATTGTTTCAGAACAAGCCATTAAGTTATTAAAAGACCTTTATTATATTTCGCCTGAAATCTTTACTGTCAATGAAAATAAAAATGAATTGATTATTGATTTAACTACGCCCCAAGACAGAGAGAAATTGATTAAACGGTTTCGTGAATTGCCCGCTGGAATGGAACGCGCGGTTATCGGTAACAAGATTCGCTTGAATTTGGAGAAAACAGAACTTTATACGGAAATCCGGTTTGAACGACCTGGATTGCTTTCTCGTATAAGAAAGGCTATTACGAATGAATAAAATTTGGATTTACAAGAAAATAGCAGAGTCCGATGACCTCGTAACGCAGGCAATTTCTTTGCTGCCGCATGAAAAAGAAGGAAAATGCTATATCTATATGGATTCGGAGCGCGATTTAATCAACTATCAGAAACTAAAAAAAGATACAGAAGCCAATAAGGGAATCTTGGTTTTCCTCTCGCTGACGGATATCAGCGACGATTGTCGTACGGTCACGAAGGAAATCAATGGCTTTCTGGAAAGAGGCATCATGGTGGGCGTACTTGACTACCCATCTACTTTCGTATTTTCTTTCACTGAAGTGAATCATGCTGTGGTTCGGGTGTTGCTTGAGTGCTATGCCAAGGAACGAGCTTCAAACCTTAGTGATATCCGGCTGAAAGTACCGGGCCGCGGGCGTAAAAAGATTCCTTATCCGGAAGGCTGGGATGAATTGTACTGGCAGTGGAAAGATAAGAAAATTTCGGCTGTGGAATTTATGAAGAAAACGAAATTGAAAAAAGGTACGTTTTATCACCTGGTCAAAGATTACGAAGTAGTCAATGCGCAGCCCGTTATCGTTCGCAAGATTGTATAGAGAGACTCGGTAATCTTTTGAAACTGTTGTGTCTATTTTGTTTGCCTTTTCTCCTCTTGGAATATTTGGGGTACCCAATGATTCTAAGGGGAGATTGTTTATTTGTTAACTGAAAATCCTGAATTACGATTATTTAATAAGCGTGATAGTGTCGCAAGACTCTTTACGTATCAATCAAAAATAGGACTAGGACTGTGAAGAAATGGTAATTATTCCTTTACAGTCCTATTTTTATAAAACAGACATATATCTAAATTGCTGCCTGTCTCTAACTAGCTGTCGATTGCATTTTATCTCAAGAATCCGCCAAGGAAGATGCCCGCACGATTGTACTAGCCACTAGACACTAGCCACTAACCACTTCTTGCCGCGAACGCGGCAAAATGCCAAATGCGCTTTTTTACTTTACTCGCGCTTTTTTCTTCTTTCCACAAACGGCCGGCACCGGTCATTCGTAAATTTAATATACTCTTCGACCGGCATGATGGGCTTATTAAGTTCTTTTTGTATTTCTTCGGGAATCTGTCCTGTCTCTCCTAATAGGTGTCCTGCCTTTTGCATCAGCTGGCGGTAGTCATCGGTGAGCTTTGTGATGGCTTCTGATTTGTGATAGAGGAACAGGGAAGATTCGCCGCAGCAGATGCAGGGTACGCTGTTTCCGAACATCCGGCGAAAACGCAATACGGCTGCCGTGAAATTGTCATCCACATTGGGGAGGGCACCGCTCATGACGAGAATGTGGCGGCAGCCGCCGCCCAGACCGGGATGGGAAATCCGGCCGTCAGCATCTCTCGTGATTTCGGGGCTGATCCAGGGCAGGATGCGCTCGAAGAGGGTCACGACCTTTGCCGGGATTCCGAAACAGTAGAGCGGAAAAGACCAGATACAGAGGTCGGACTGCTGCATCGTTTCATAAATTTCTTTGGCGTCGTCTTTGATGATACAGACGCCTGGTTTGCGGAACCAGCAGGAAAAGTCTGCCTTGCAGGGTTCGACATTTTTCTCATAGAGGGCAATCTCCTGAATCTCTGCCTCTTTGGCAGATGATTCCTGCAGGCCGTCTAGTAAAAGGCCGGACAGCATTCTTGTGATACTTTTTCCTTTGCGCGGGGAACCGTTGAGTATGGTGATTTTCATAGGCTTGCCTCATTTCTGACTTGTACTTATTGGCAAAACAGGATGGAACCGCGCGCAGCACTGAGGCCCGGCGCGGTATTTCTTTAGCTAGATTATAGCAGGGAAATGCGCGGCATGCACACTGTTAAGCGGCAGATATTGTCATTGACAGTTCTTCACGGCGGCGCGGTATAATAGGGGAAGATTCACTAAGATGTGATGAGAGGAGTGGGCCTATGAAGACGATTTATACGGTGGTATTTAAGGCCGCAGAGGGCGGCGGCAACCCGGATCCCGTGACGCTCGATGCGGATGAACTGACAACGGAAGAAATGCTTGCTATGGCCAAAAAGTTTGGCTATGAATCTTCCTTCGTATTGAAACCGACACGGCCGGATTGTGATGTACGGTATCGGTACTTCATGCCGCTTCAGGAAACGGAGATGTGCCTGCACGATACAATTGGAACCTCGACGGTGCTGATTCAAGAAGGCCGGGTGAAACGGTCGCCCTTTTATGCGGAAACCATGCTGGGGCCGATTCGCATCGACTGGACGAAAAACGGCGATGACATTGCTGTCGCTGTGAAACAGTTTCTGCCGGAAGTCAAAAAACTCGCTCCTACGAAGGAAGAACTCTGCCGCGCTCTTGGCATCAAGGAAAGTGACCTGGGCGAAGGGCCTGTTGAGTCAGTTTCTACCTCGCGCTTCAAACTGATGGTGCCGCTGCGCAGCAAGGAAATCCTGAATGCACTGCAGCCGGACTTCCCTTATCTCAGGGAGCTCTGCGAGAAGTACGAAACTACGGGCTTTTGTCCTTTTGCACCGGCACCGGAAGAAGGAGAAAATGTTTATTATGACCGGCAGTTCCCGAAGCATGCCGGCTACGATGAAGATCCGGCAACGGGCGTGGCGGCTTCCGCCCTGGGTGCCTATCTGGTGCTCAATCAGAAGAATCCGGCAGATGGCTGGCATACCTTCGAAATCTATCAGGGATTTGCCATGGGCCGCCCCAGTCATATCGGGTCGGATATTCTTGTAGAGAACGGAAAAATCACGGAAACGCGCGTGCGCGGCAGCGCGGAAATAGTGGATAAATGATAAAAAGGGGCTGTGAAATATGCATACGCATTTTTTCACAGCCCCTTTTACGCCGGTCGCTGGTCGCGTGTCGCTTGTGGGTGCAATGCTTCGCGTTGCCAAATTAATTTAAAAGAGCTACCAAAAATTTTCCGCAGAGACCCTCTTCGACGTCGCTCCGCGACATTGAAGAGGGGGAACCGCAGGAAGGCCCGATGGTATCGGACCTTCCGATTAGCGGTGGGTGATGACCCTCTATTTTTCTTTTATTTTTCTTTTGGGCAAACCGACGCAGGAGGTTTGGTTTCGATGGAGGGATAGCTTCTTTTACTCCCGCTTTTTTCAGCGTTTCAGCCGCGACACATTGTCTAATTCTATGCTTCTCCTATATAATATATAGTATCATTCAATATCCACCAAAGGAGACGCTACCATGTCTGCACCTACTTTATCGACTAAAGAAAAAATTCGGCTGACTGCGATCCTGGCCGTTTATATTTTTCTCTTAGGCAGTGCGGCCGGGGCGATTGTCTGGGCCTTTTTGAAACTGCTGCACATTGGCATGCTCTTTTTCTGGAAAGTACTTCCCACTTTTTTCGACCACCGCGCACTCCATCTTGTTACGGTTTGTCTCGGAGGCGGGCTGCTTATCGGAATTTTTCAGCGTCACTTTGGCATCCTGCCCGATACTATGAAAGAGGTCATGGCGCATCTTAAAAAAGAGGGTATCTACGAATCACATGGAGTGCCTCTTCTTATTACGGCCGTCCTGCTGCCGCTCTACAGCGGCGGTTCCCTTGGACCCGAAGCGGGTCTCACGGGCATTATCACGACGGCCTGCTGCCGCATTGGGGACAGACTGCGGTATACAGTGTCAGCACTGCGTCACAGCGTACTCATAGGCCGCATGCCGACTTTTGGCGTACTGGCTTCTCTGCCTTACCGGCATGTTACAGAAGAAACGGCAGCCCTCATGGAAGAACCGTATCTTTTTTCCGTGAAGGAACGAAAACTCATCAAAAGGTTTCTCTATGGGTTCGGTATTTTAGCGGGCGTCATCGCGGCCGTTCTGCTGACGCGGCTGACCGGCGGCGGGGCGGGACTGCCGCAGCTCCGCTGGGAACGCTGGAACGGGCTTAACGAATGGAAGTATTTTCCGCTCTTTGTAGTGGGCGGAATTTGCTTGGGTCATCTGTTTCAGTTTTTCGGACGGGCTGCCGAGCGAATTGCGGCACCTGTGAAAGACCGCCGGATTCTTTCCTGCCTGATTGCCGGAGCTATCATGGCTGCGCTGGGGCTTATGAATCCGCATAATCTTTTCAGCGGCGGCCCTCAGCTTCTGCCGCTTTCTCATATGTGGACGGCGCTGCCGGTGACGCTGCTTTTTGCGACGGCTGTTACCAAAATACTGGGCACGACGCTTTGTCTTGCTTTTGGCTGGAAGGGCGGCAGCATTTTTCCCATCGTGTACAGTGCCATTTCCCTGGGGTATGGACTTACCGCGCTTACCGGAGTGATACCGCTTTTTGCGATTACCACTGTGAGTGCCGCCACGTGCGGGACTATCTTTAAAAAGCCGGTTCTCGTGGTGGCTGTCCTGCTGCTGTGCTTTCCGGTCCGCATTATTGTTCCCATGGCGCTGGCGGCTATCGTCGGAGCAAGAATCGGTCGGTAGAAATGGACAATTTGCGTTATAATAGAGACGGAAAGATTGTTATAGGTAAGGGAGGAATGACCTATGTTTGAAGCAGGTTTTATTTATCTATTTCCTGGACTTGATCCCATGCGGCAGCATGCCGAAATCCCTTCGACAAATATGAATATGAACGTTGTCGGCGTACCTAATTATGCCGCGGCTGAAAAGGCAGCCAAAGACCTCGTAGCCAAAGGCTGCACGGCTATTGAACTGTGCGCGGGCTTTGGCGTCGAAGGTCTGGCAAGAATCAAGAAAGCCGTAGGCCCCGGCGTTGCTGTGGGTGCCGTTCGCTTTGATTTTCATCCCGGACTCGAATTTAAGAGCGGCGACGACGTGTTTGGAAAATAAAGACACGCTGGTCGCTGGCCGCTGGTCGCGGGTCGCCCGTGGAAGAAAAATTGCCAAGGCATTTTTCTACAAACTTATAAAAATAAGAACCTAAAATTTAGCAGAAAACCTAAATTTTAGGTTTTATTTTTCTTTGAATCAAAAGCCTTACCACACTGCTGCAGACGAGGCTAAATGCCATGAGCTGAAAGCCAAAAGCGCCCTTTTTTCATTTTTGTTATCTGCAAACCACTTGTTGTTTTGCTTCCTACAGAGCGACCCGCGGCTAGCGACCGGCGACCTGCGTAAAAGAGGCTGTGAAATAATGGTGTGCATTATTTCACAGCCTCTTTTTAGGGAAAAAAGATGATTTTATTACCAGGGCAGTACTGCCATCGTAAAAGTTACTCTGGCGCTGCCCGGATAACCAAAGTTAAGCAGCCTCATAGGAATCCTGCAGCCAGTCTTTTTTTGCCTTCGGCAGTTTGCTGTCAACAGAACTGCAGGCGGCAGAAGGTGGGATTTACTTCCGCCAAGTGCCTCCGGCATCTTGGCTTCCTACAGAGCGACCGGTGACAAGCGACCCGCGGCCAGCGTGTTTACTCCACATCGTACCGCAGCCACAGAGCACCATTTTGGTAACGGGTGACATCTTTTAATTTTAAAGTCACAGGTTCGCGGTCCATGGCGATGCCGTCAAAGACGGAAACCATGCCTTTGCGGCCGTCGATGGCCGGACTCAGCAGGATGCTGATTTCATCAAGAAGGCCGGCATCCAGGAAGGCTCCGTTAATAGTACCGCCGCCTCCAATCATGAGGCGCTTGACGCCAAATTCTTTGTAGAGAATTTCAACGGTGTTCTTCAGGTCGACGTGATTTTTACCGCTGACAATCCAGGAGATGTGGCGGCCGTCCAGATATGTCAGGTATTCCTGAGAGGCCCGTTCAGTGACAACGACGATAAGCGGCGATTCGGAAGCAGTGTTGTCTTTCCACAAAAGTGTGCCTTTGCTGTCCAAAATAATTTGATAGCCCTCAGCGTCACGCTTTTTGGAAAAGCCGGGCTGTGCTTTTGCTTCCGGGTGACTCGGCGTGAAATGACCCTTTTCGGAAATCTCCATTTCAGCCGTAACGCGGCCATTCAGGAGCGAAGGCGCATTAAGGGCACTCAGCGTTTTATAATATTCTTTGTTGCCGGGAATCTTTACGGTCATGCCGCAGTCGATGCGGCCATCGAGCGACATCATCATATGGCAAATGATATGGGGTCTGTTCATTATTGCAAATCCTCCTCTATAATTCTCACTGCTTTGAGTATAGTAGGAAGCAGGAATGATGTCTAATACTTACCTTTTATATAGAATTATGCTTTAAAGGCATACAAAGAAAATCCTGCCAGACAGAGAATGAAGAGAAAAATTGGCGGGCACTGTAGACTATTTTCTCTATTTTTCTGGCTATCGGGAATCTGTCCGAGTTGATATAATAGAAAATGATAAGAGGGAACTGTTTTCTGCCTTGAAAGGAGAGAGCATTATGGTCGAGTTCGAACGTGAGAGAAACCGCAAGCTTGCCAAAAAGGTCATTGCCGGCCTTGCTTCCCGTCAGATGGAAGGCTATTTTGTCGAGACGAAAGCAGAAGCACTGAAAAAGGCGCTGGAATTGATTCCGGAAGGATCCAGTGTCACCTGGGGCGGTTCGATGTCCATTTCGGAAATCGGATTGAAACAGGCTGTAATCGACGGCAATTATACGGTCTATAACCGTGACGTGGAAAAGACGCCGGAGGCAAAGCGTGCCGTCATGCTGAAGTCGTACACGTGCCAGTACTATCTGGCGAGTACGAATGCCATTACCGAAGACGGCGTACTGGTCAATGTGGACCGGAATTCCAACCGGGTATCCAGCCTGGCTTATGGACCGGAACATGTCATTATGATTGTGGGGATGAATAAGGTCACCAAAGACGTGGATCATGCGCTCTACCGCGTGCGCAATGTGGCGGCACCGATTAACGCCCAGCGCTTCACGACGGCAAAGACGCCCTGCAATATGAACGGATCCTGCGCCAACTGCAAATCACCGGAAAGCCTCTGCTGCAACTTCCTGATTACCCGTTTTTCCAATCATCCGGGAAGAATGAAGATTATTCTGGTGAATGAGGATTTGGGATTCTAAAAAAATGCGGGTCGCTGGTCGCCGGTCGCGTGTCGCTGTGTAGGAAGCAAACTGCGAGGCAGTTTGCCAAATAAAAAATAAAACCACCTATGGTAGATTGACTGTAGGTGGTTTTATTTTATCCAGATGAGGCGAAGGGGATAAAAGAAGCTATCATTCACTGTAAATTCTTTAGGGACCCTCTTCGACGCCGCTGCGCGGCATTGAAGAGGGAGGACCGCAGGAAGGACCGATGCCATCGGGCCTTCCGGAAAGCGGTGGGTGATGGCCCTTAAAATTCTTTAAACTATTTTCCTCGTTTTGTCCCAATATATGAATTGCTTCGGGGAATGCCCGCTGTTCTTTCGTCCTTTTTCCTCGCTGCGCTCAAATTATTTTATTCCACGCTGCCGCAGGCCCGCTGCCTTCGGCAGCCACAGCTCCTCAGCTTTCTTTCCGCGCGAAGCGCCACAGCTTTTTTCTTCCTCCCTTCCTTTTACCAAAACATTACATTCCATATATCTCCTTCTTACAGAGAGGCGGTATGCTTAAAGCCAAGTTAAGGAGGATCCGGGTATGCACAATTGGGATGAAACCACAAAGATTACAGGCGTTATTTTTGACTGGTCGGGGACGATTCTGGACTTTGGAGCGATGGCACCGATTCGTGCCTATATGAAAAGTTTTGAAGAGTGCGGCGTTCCCGTTACGGAAGATGAAGCCCGTAATTCGCTGGAACTTACCCGATATGACCATATCCGTAATATGCTGGGAACGAGGCGGATCAGCCGGGAATGGGAACGTACCTGGGGAAAAGCCTGGAATCAGGACGATGTCGAAAAGATTTATATGTCTCTCGATAAAAATTTTGAAGCGAGCCTGAAGGAAACGGCCCAGATTAAACCTGGCATCCTGTATATCACCAGACAATTGCGGGAAGCCGGTATTAAAGTCGGAACAACGACGGAATACAATAATCAAATGCTGCATATCCTTTTGCCGATTGCCGAGCAGCAGGGATTTACAGCGGACTGCTCACTTACATCGGATGCGGCCATGGGGAAGGGGCGTCCGTATCCGTATATGATTTTCCTGAATATGATAAAACTGGGACTCATGAATGTGCACCAGATTATTAAAGTGGGCGACACGGTGGAGGACATCAAGGAAGGACAGGCTGCCGGAGCCTGGACCGTCGGCATACTCGACGGCAGCGCCGTCATGGGGCTGGATGAGGCGCACTATAACGCCCTGTCGAAGAGTGAACTCAGCAAATACCGCCAGCGCGCGTTGGAAGTTTATGCGGAAGTCGGGGCTGATTTTGCTATCCGCAATGTGACAGAGCTTGTGGATGTGATAAGGAAAATCCAAGGTAAGTAAATAAAGGCTGCGGCGGGGTGCTGCGCGTTATTTCCTCGGAGTCATTAAAGAAATCTTTTGTCGGGTACATATGCTGAAGTCAAAGACATGTACCTGATTTTTCTTGACTCCATTCCTATAATTTGCTAACATAAAGCTACAAATAATCAATAAAAATTTAATATATTGTAAAACACGGTTCATCATTATTGCAGAAAAGTAGGTTGCTTGTTTGTAGGAGTGGAGGAGAGCAGTATGAGAACAAACAAAGTGAAGCGCTGCGGTATTGTACTTGCCGCTGCTATGATGGTGTTTTTTGGGACTTTGCAGCCGGTGTCGGCGATGCCTCTTGACGGCATTGTCACGGGAAAGCAGCAGGGGAGCTTTGCCGGTTACGAAAGAACCCCGGATGAGACATTTGCTGCCAAGATTGAAAAGTCTTTTCGTCAGTACGCCGTACAGCCGGCCTGGCTGGGGACTGCCGTGGTTGTTCTGATGACAAGTTCTGTAAGACCATGATGAAGTAAGAGCAGAAAACGAGTATAATGATAGTGCCGTAGTTTACGTATTCTGAATTGATAACAGCAGAGAGGAAGTTGCATTCATGGCCAATTTTTGTTCCCATTGCGGACATCCCGTCAAACCGACCGATAAATTTTGTGGTTTCTGTGGTGCGCCCATCGCAAATTCGCAGCCGGTGAACCCACAGCCGGCGCCTGCAGTAAATCCGCAGCCGGCACCAGCCGCCGAGCAGCAAACGGCAAAACCACAGCCGGCACCAGCTGCAGGGCAGGAAGCGGACAATCCGCAGCCGGCATCTACTGCAGAACAGAAGGCGTCACCCGCTGCAGCACAGAAGACAGACAATCCGCAGCCGCAGCAGGCGAAAGTGACACCGCAAAAGCAGGTACCTTTATATCGGCCTGAAGCACTGCATCAAGCCGGCGCAGCGGGACAAACGGCACCGCGTCAGCAGGCTCCGAATCCGCAGCAGCCTCCGTATCAGCAAGCCGGATATCAGCAAACGCCTCCGCCTTACGGACAGGCGGGGCCCGGACAGGTTCCGCCGTATCAGCAGGGACAGAACGGCGGGTTTGGAGTACCTCCTTACCAACCGGTGGAAGGATCCTTTATCGATAAAGTCAAGGCCGATTTTACGACCGTGGGCCGGCTGAACAGAAAACGCTTCTGGGTGAGAAGTCTGATTGCCGGATTCGTTTCTTCTGTATTTTCGACTCTCTGTGCATCCGATAGTACGCTTTTGATATTGATTGGTCTGATTGTTACCGTTGCGGCCGGCGTTTATGGTGTGATGATAGACATCCGCCGCTGCCATGACCTCGGTAAACCAGGCACTTACATCCTGTTCCTGTTTGTGCCTTTTTACAACATTTATGTGGGTATCAAGATTCTCTTCTTTGAAGGAGAGCGGGGACCGAATCAGTATGGGCCGGATCCGCTGCTGAGGGAAGGCTTGTGGTAATTTAAAAATAAAAAGGGACTGTGAAACACTGGTTACCCATTGTTTCGCAGTCCTTTTTTTCGCCGCCCGCAATCCGCCGTCCGTATTCCGCCCGCGGAAGCAAAATTGCTGCGGCAATTTTGCTCTGAAAATATAAAAGCAGTCTTTTAAATTCAGACCAAAACTACTTTTCTGCTGGCCGCCAAAGGCGGCCTTATTTGTTTCTGATGGACTCTGCTGCAAGACAGTCGCAGATGCGTAATAAGCAGCTTTCGTCACACCTTACTCCATTTCACACTAAATATTTCCTTTTCTTTTTATGGACGGCACAGAAGATGGGCGCAGATACAAGGAAGGCGGGCTTAGGAACCCGAGATAATACAAAAATAGTATATCGAGTGGTTCCTAAGTCCGCCTGACACAGTAGATGCGTCCATATTTCTGCGCTGGACAGAAAAAGTTTCCTTAGAAAAAGCTCTCAGACAAGATGCGTGCGAGGCCAGCCGAGTACCAGATTGTCTGAGGTGCTTTTAATTACTCCTTCCAAGCTTTAGGAGCAGGCACAAAGAATGCAAAAATGCAGCCAATCAAGGCGACAACCCAAAGAACCTGCAGTGCCGGCTGGATGCCCCATTTATCAGCACCCCAGCCGACGAGAGGAGAAACCAGACCGCCCACCGTACCGCTGAGTCCCAGAGTGACGCCGGAGGCAAAGCCGATATTTTTACCGAGGTAGGTCTGCCCCAGGATGACGATAGCACTGTACGGCGCAAATAAAGACAGCGCTGTCGGGACAAGGAGGGCGTAAGAAAGCCAGACGTTGGCGCTGTTTACGAGAAAGAACGTGGCAGGTACCATCACGAAGAAGGAAACACGCAGGATGCGGATGAACCCGAACCGGTCAGCCAGGATTCCTCCTATGAAAGTAATTACGACACCCATCGAGAAAAGGACAGATAAGGCCATGCTTCCGGAAGCTGCCGTCTGGTGCAGCACATTGATCCAATAGAGCGGGATGAAGGTGTTGCACAGCGTAAAACCGATGGAACGGGCAAAAATGACGAAAGTCAGTTTTCCGAAAGCTTTCCAGTCGTTTTCGGCCGGTGCCTGCGTGTGCTTGGCAGCTTCTTCCTTTTTGGCACTCACAATGAGCGCCTGGATTGCCGGCATTTGTTTATGTAAGAAGATGGCGGTCAGTACGTTTACAACACCAAAAACCAGCAGACCTTTGATGCCGTAGGTATAAGCACTGAGTCCGCAGACAATCGGGCCAAGTGCAAAACCGGCATTGCCGCCGACGGAAAACGCTCCCATGGCCTTGCCCTTGAAATCTCCGGCAATGCCATTGATCATGCGGGCTGCTTCCGGGTGGTACAAGCTGCTGCCCAGGCCGCACAGCATGGAAAGAATGAAAATTACCCAGTAGGAATCCGTAAAGGCCATGGCAGAAATGCAGAGCCCGCTGAGCAGTACGCCAAACGGTGCAATCCAGGGAAAAGACATCCGGTCGGAGTAGTAGCCCGTGATGGGCTGCGTGACGGAAGCCAGCAGGATGTTGGCAAAAATGATGCCGGCCGCTTCCTGATATGATAGATGGCAGGCTGCAATGAAATAAGGCAGCAGCGCCGGGATGCCGCCTTGTGCCCAGTCTGTTGCAAAGTGACCCAGACTAAACAGATAGACGTGGGGATCCATCTTTTTCATCGTTAATCCCTTCTTTTCGCAGGTTAAATCTTGCCTTTATTCTAATCTACAGAGAAGCGAAAAAGCAAGAATTGAAGGCACTTTGCGAAAAGGGAAGCGATATTGGGTTAAGAAAAAGAAGCTATCTTCCCCCGCACCCGTCACCGCTTCCTCTCGTCAGCGCTGACTGCGGTCCTTCCTTCTTTCGAAGCCGCGGAGCGGCTTGAAAGAAGGTCACAAAGAAGCAAACCTCCTGCGTCGGTTTGCCTTAAAAATATAAAAAGATCGCTGCAGTATATTCTTTAGGGACCTTCCTCGACGTCGCTGCGCGACATTGAGGAAGGGGGCCCGCTTGCGGGGGATGATGACCATCTTATTATTTTTTACTAAATTTTTAGTCTTTCTCTGGTTATAAAAGTACTAATAGACATTCCTGCGGCGGGTATTCAGTTTGAGCGCAGGAATGGGAAAGATGAAGCAACGTCCTAATTTCATTGAGCCAAATCTCTGATTTGGCCTCATTAAGGAGTGCTGCTGTTTAAATCTTTTTAATTAACCCTTCCTTGTTATCTAACTGAATATCCCCCGCGGTCGTGTGCGCGATTGCCAAGGCAATCGACACCAATAATAAAAAAACGCGGCCTTCGGCCGAATAGGAAGCTCACGCAGCTCCTTCTCGTCGCTGCTTCTGAGAAACTTCGCGGCGTGGGGAGCCGCTGGCTCAATGGAATATCTCCAGATTCACGCAGATATGTCCGTTCTCTCTAGGAGACAAGGCGCCGGTTTACCGGGCGTAAGCCCAGTCCTTGTCGACAACGAGAGAACGGCATAGATGTGCGAAGATGGGATGTTGAATGAGTCAGTGGCTCCCCTCACTCCCGCGGCGCTGCGCTTGCGGATCGTTGGCGCTCAGTTCCGGTCCCTCCTCGTACAATAGCGTATGAGGGGGAATTTTTTATTTGCATAAAATAAACATTTCCCTTCATAGTCAACTATCCTGATGCTACAATCTCTGTATGGAGATTATGGCCAGGCAACGTCTTTGGTCCCCCCTGCGACCCGATTCTATCGGTGATCGCTCAAGAAGCTTGACGCCTGCCTCGGTTGCCATATTCCGCGAACACAGATATTGCGTCCTTGGGCGAGAGTGGTGCCAGTACCGTTTTTATTCTCACAGGTGTACGCTCGTTAGCGAGGGTGCGGTCAGCAGCCGAGATCAGGATACCCCTGACTATCTTCTCTCATCCTTAGCCGGAAAGGTGGTGATTCAAGTGAAGACTAAAGACTTTCTCACTACTCTCTTTGTCGGCATCGACGTTGGTTCTCGAAATAACGTCGTTGCCCTTTTAGACTTTGAGTCCAATAAGCCGCTTGAAAAATTCACAGTAGCAAACAACACACCCGGTACTAAGGAATTAGTCCAGAAGTTGTTAATCTTCATGAAAGGACATAGAAATCTTACCAGGATTCGAATTGCTTTCGAATCCACAGCCTTGTACGGCATTCATCTTGCCAACTATCTCTCTACGTGTAAGGAGTTGCTTCCTTTTGGAACGCTTGTATTTTGTCTCAATCCCAAAACAATCCGTAACTACAAGAAATCTTTCATCGACCTGGGTAAAAACGACAAAATTGACGCTTTCGTCATTGCCGACTTTGCCAGGGCCAACCGGATCACGACCTCTCCCTGGAGGGGAAGTCAATACCTTGCTTTACAAAGATTGACCCGGCAGCGTCTCCATTTCACCAGAGAGCTGGCACGTGAGAAAAACTATATGCTCAGCAATATTTTTCTCAAATTCAGTGAGCTGCCTTTACTCGCCAAGGGAGAACGTCCCTTCTCCGATATGTACGGAGTGACGAGTTCGGCCGTACTCACTAATTTTCTAAGTACGCAGGAAATTATTGAGACTCCCACGGAAGAGCTCATTCATTTCATCTGCAAAGAAAGTAAGCATACTTGTCCGGACCCCAAGGCTGCAGCTGAACTTTTGAAGAAAGCTGCCGAGAATTCCTATCACCTGGACAGGCAGTTTGATGAACCAATTACGTTAGCAATTGCTTCCTCATACGTATTGGTCAATACCTATCAGCAGCAGATCAGGGTCATAGAAAATGCTATCAAGAAGACTATCCGGGGGCTGAATCCCAATGCCTTTGAGGCTTTGATGTCAATCCCAGGGATTGGGCCAGTCACCGCCGGTGGACTCATTGCAGAAATTGGGGACATTACTGCATTTTACTCGGAAGAAGCGCTGGCCAAACAAGCAGGGCTTGTTTGGCGCGAGAACCAGTCAGGTTCTTTTAAATCGGAAGAAACTCCATTAAGCAAGGCAGGGAATCCATTCTTGAGATATTACATACTCGAAGGCGCCAGCCATGTGAAGGACAAGGATGAAGTTTATTCCGAATACTTCCACAAAAAATTAGCTGAAGTGAAGACACATCAGCATAAACGTGCACTCGCTTTGACCGGTCGTAAATTGACCAGGCTGATCTATAGATTACTGGCAAATGATCAGCTCTACTCCCCGCAAAGAGGAGTAGTACAAAAAAATAGATAAGAAGTAATATTATCCAGATTTTCCTTATTTTTTTTCAACGATTAAGGAAAGTCTTATTAAGTATACCCTTTTTTAGAAAAAGAATAAGAAAACTACCCACTTTAGGTACTTGACTTATTACCAGATAGCTTCTTCCTCGCTGCGCTCGAAGAAGGCCGGATGTAGTCGCCAAAGCTTCGCTTTGGCAAATTATTTAATTCCCGGCCGCTATGAGGCCGGGTCTACGCTGCCGCAGGCCTGCCGCCGAGGCGGCTACAGCTTTTTTCGCGCGAAGCGCCAAGGCTTTATATTTTACCTACTAACTTTCTGCCCGCACTACCGTACTCAAAACTCACAACTTTCTCCCTTAAACACCAAAAGGACTGCCGCACAATGCGGCAGTCCTTTTGGCTTGGTGTATAGAAAGGGAAATGTAATAATGTATACGCTAAATTACAGATTTGCACCGTAGAAGCTCGTCAGTTTATCCACGGCCTTGTTGACATATTCAGGCACATAATAGGTCTGGATATGGGTAGCACCAGGAATCAGGAACAATTCCTTATTCTGCGTGCCCGTTGCCTTATTGAAGGCATCCTGCGTCATATACAGGGTATCAGCCTTTTCGCCGGCCATCATCAGAAGCGGCTGGTTGATGAGCTGCATATTGTTAGCAGCATCGAAGGTAAAGAGATCGAGGTTGCTGCGAACCGTGTATTGGAACGTGGAATTCGGATGAGCATGGGTCTTGCCATAGTAGATATACCCTTCGCTGTACAGAGAAGTCATCTTCTTCAGCTGCTCATCGGTCAGGTGAGCTTTTTCCGTTGCGGGGCTCAGTTTGATCGGGGCTCCTTTGACTTCGGCTGCTCTCTGGGCAGAGGATTCCTGCAGACGCTGGATAGTCGTATCTTTTGCACTGCTCAGGAAACCGTCGCGGCGAACGATACCAGAGTTAAACATGGACAGGGTAGCCACGGCCTTGATTCTCTTATCGGTCTGGGAAGCCTTGAGGGTATAGCCACCGCCGCCGCAGATACCGAGGGCACCGATACGATCAGGGTCTACACCGGGGACGGAAGTAATGATATCGGCCATACCATGAACATCTTCGACACGGAAGGCGGGATTATCCAAATGTCTCGGCAGACCGCCGCTGGCACCCTGGAAGGAAGCGTCAGCTGCCAGGGTGATGTAGCCTGCTTCGGCAAGACGCTGGGCATAGAGACCGGCTACCTGTTCCTTAATGCCGCCGTTCGGATGGGCCACAATAATAGCAGGATATTTCTTCGTGCCGTTCTTATCGTAACCAGCAGGGGTATAGACGTTAGCGGCAATCGTGTTGCCATTCAGATTATAGCGAACCGGATGAATGTTGACTTTGCCTGGTTCGTTCTTGGTGATAGCACCGCGGTAAACCAGACCGAAAGGATTGGCATTCGGGCTCTTGCCAGGGGCGACTTCTCTCAGATCCTTAGCTCCGTAAAAGGCGATTCCGGAAGCAGCATCTGCGGGGCCTTCTGCTGCAAAAGCGGTACCAACGGCACCGGCACCAAACGTCATCAGGGAACCAGCCAGAAGAGCTGCCATTACTTTTTTGCTCATTTTCATTTGAATAACCTCCTCATCATTATTCACAGAACTTTATGATTTTGATTCGCTGCGTTTGTCTTTAGGGAAGGGAGGGAAGCTGCGCGCTTTATCTTCCGAACCCCCTTCGGATGACTTTACTTTACTTTCCGGTAGCAGCTCCCTGTCAATAGCTTTTTTAAAATTTTTTTGAAAAAATTTTTGAAAGTCTGAAATTCCGCATGCTGACTTGCTTTGAAAAGAATTTTTCAAGGATTTCACTTATCGATTTCTCTCAATTAGTTGCCCCTTTTTTAATGCTATGGGAAATTTGCGATTTAAAATTTTTTTGTTATAATGGCCGTAATTTAAGAATCCGTTATGAGGGGAGTGAGAACAATGACGGAAAAGGAACAGATACATGGCAAGCTTCATACGATGAAAGAAGCCTGTGAGGAGACGGGCCTGCCTTACGAGACACTGAAGTTTTACTGCAATAAGGGCCTTGTTCCCAATGTGAAACGGGACGCCATTAACCGCCGTGTTTTTGACGATAAAGATATCGGCTGGATCAAGAGCCTGGTCTGCCTCAAGAACTGTGATATGACGCTGACCGAGATGAAGGAATACCTCGATCTTTGTCTGCAGGGCCCTTCCAGCATTCCTCAGCGCAGAGTCATGCTGGATAAAAAGCGGGAACTTCTCGTCAAGAAGCTGGCTGATGTCCAGGGCGCCATCGATTATATCGACTGGAAACAGCAGTTTTATCGGGACGTGGAAGAGGGGAAGGTGGAATACGTAAGTAATTTGTTACCCTAAAGGGTCAAGTGGCTAGTGTTTAGTGATGTAGTGGTTAGTACTGCTGTGCGGGCAGTTCATTTGGCAGAAACTTGAGGCAGCTGGCAGCTAGCCGATAGCAGATAGCCTGGTCTGCGGCAGCATGGAATAAAATAATAAAAAACAGGAGCTTTGAAGAAGATAATAGTTCTTCAAAGCTCCTGTTTTATTTTAATTTCTATGGCAATTTTGGGACCTTCGGCAGAATGGGTCATCACCCATGGCGGACGGCGGTCGGAATGCGGTTGGCGTTTTTTTATTTCCGCCAAGTGCTTGCGGCATCTTGGCCTCCTACAGAGCAACCTGCGACCCGCGAACGGCGACCAGCGAAAATTTTCCTTGACAGGTAGTCGCTACCGGATGTTAGAGTGACTTTATCGAGATAAAGTCAAAGGCACTTAAGTCATGTGTTGAGGAGGCGGAATGATGAGAATTTCTAAGAAACTTGTGACGGGAGTGATTGTGATGAGTCTTGCTGTAATGGGTACCGGTTTTGCGGCGGCTCCCAGTATGGACGGCACTGGCCGGGCTGAAAGGGCTGAAACGACTTACCGGGAAATGATGGGCAATCAATCCCTCGGTATCGAAAAGACGGATCCGGAATTGGCGGATATGATGAAAAAATATATTTACGGAGATATTGCCCATCAGTCTGTGCTGTCCCGCAAGAATCAGCACCTCGCCACGATTGCTGTGCTGACGACGTTCCAAAACGAGGATCTTCTGGAAAAGAACGTGAAAGGGGCACTCCAGGATCATGTAACGCCGCTTGAAATCCGGGAAACTATTTATCATGTAGCTCCTTACGTGGGTTTTGCCCGTGTGCTGGAGGCTATTGATAAAGCAAATGACGTGTTTGAAGATGAAGGTATTTCTCTTCCGCTGCAAAAACAGGGCACAACGACTGACAGCGACCGCTTTGCTAAGGGACTTGCCTTTCAGGTGAATGCCTATGGCGACCGTATCAACAAGATGCGGGCAGCAACCCCGAGTGAGCAAAAACACCTGCAGGATGATTTGTCTGCGTTCTGCTTCGGGGATATTTATACTCGCGGCACCCTTGATATGAAGACCCGCGAAATGATTACTGTAGCAGCCCTGGGGGCACTTGGCACGGCGGAACCGCAGTTTAAGTCCCATGTACGCGGCTATATGGCCGCCGGCGCGTCCCGGGAAGAAGTCATCGGTACGATTACTGTCATGAATCCCTATATGGGTTTCCCGCGTACGCTGAACTGCCTGCGCATGGTCAACGAAATTTTCAATGGGAAGTAAGGAGATAAGCATATGATGCAGATATTTAAAAAAGCAGTTCCGTTTATGCTTGGCCTCGCTCTTTTGCAGAGCGGCCTGGCTTTTGCCAAGACGCCGCCGGCTCCGGAAACAGTGGCCGCCGCAATTGCCAAAGAACCCGGCGCCGCTTTTGATGTCGGTACGTATAATGCAAAGAATGTAAATCACTTTACCGGTGACAGCTACGTGGCCAATCTTACGAGTGAAGGCCCGAGAACGGCGGCCGTAACTTTTTATGATGGGGCCCATACGTACTGGCACAAACATCATGGCAGCTGCCAGATTCTTCTTGCCACGGCCGGTGAAGGCTGGTACCAGATCTGGGGACAGCCGGCTCATAAACTGCGCCCCGGCGAGCATGTAACGATTCCCGAAGGGGTCAAGCACTGGCATGGAGCGGCCCAGGGACACACGTTCCAGCATGTGGCTGTAATGGAAAATAAGCCGGGCGTGTCGACGGAGTGGCTGGAAGAAGTGAAACTTTAGTTTTACGTCACGGAATCAAGAATCGGTTATGTTTAAAGGCACCTGGCCAAATAGAGTCTTCGACTTGTCTCGGACGTCTATTTGGCCAGAGCTTTTTATAAGGACGTTTCTGTTGTCCTCTGAAGAATCCAACCGCATGGACTTTGTCGAACCGGTCTGCGACCACTTGACGTACGTTTTTTGTACGACTTCCTGGCCTCAGCCCGGTTCTTCGCGTCCCTGCGGCTGTCTTGCATCAGAGTCCATCAGAAACAAATAAGACCGCCTTTGGCGGCCACTTGGTAAGGCAGTTTTACTCGAATTCAGAAAATCGGTTTTGCATATTCAGAGCAAAATCGCTATTGTAATTTTGCTTCAGAAGGCCGACGGCGGGCAACGGAATGCGGTCGGCGTTTTTTATTTTCGCCAAGTGCCTTCGGCATCTTGGCTTCCTACAGAGCGACCGGCGACACGCGTTCAGCGACCTGCGGAATTTTTCTCAAAAATTCCTTGACAGGTAGTTACTACCGGATAATACGATACTTCCAAAAGGAGATACAAATTAATTTTATGGTTTTTAGTTATGGAGAAAGGAGTAATCATGATGACTTCAAAAAAGAAACCGTTGCTGATAGAAGAACAGGGCAGTTTTGCAGTAGGCGGTGCCACACTGAAACACCCCGGTACTTTTTCCGATACGCATTTTCTGGATCCGGAAGGGCAAATTGCCTATGGGGATCATGCCTATGTGTTTTACCAAAAACCGGTAGATGCCCGGAAATATCCTGTCATATTCCAGCACGGCGGTGCACAGTGCAAGCGGACATGGGAAACGACGCCGGACGGCCGGGAAGGTTTCCAGAATCTTTTCCTGCGCCGCGGTTTCAGTGTATATCTGGTGGATCAGCCCCGCATCGGGGAAGCTGGTCTTTCTCTCGAAGCGGCAGGCCCGTCTAATCCTTATGCTAAAAATCCGCTTTATGCCGATAAGACTATGTATATGCTGTGCCGCTGCGGTACTTTTGATGGGGACAAGCCCGTGCCTTTTCCTAATTCGGCCATGGCCGGCGACGCAGAAACGTACAATCAGTTCCAGCGTTCCTGGACACCTTATGAAGGAGAACTGAATGATGAAGTGAGTGCTAATGCGCTGGCAGCGCTTGCGGAAAAAATCGGTCCTTCCATCCTCGTGACCCATTCGATGGGCGGCAGCGTAGGCTGGAGAACACCTTTCCGCACCGATAACATCAAGGCTATCATTGCTTATGAACCGGGTGGGTCTCCCTTCGTTTTTCCGGAAGGAGAAGTGCCGGAACCGGTGCCGACGACCTATGCTCCTGTGAAGGCGCAGGCACAAGCCGTACCGATGAAAGAATTCCTGAAATTGACCCGGATTCCTATGATTCTGTATTACGGTGACAATATTGCCGAAGGCCCTTCTAAAGAAATCGGGCCGGACAAGTGGCGCAGTGAATTTGCTATGGCAAAGGCGTTTGTGGCGTGCGTCAATTGGCATGGCGGCAAAGCAGAAATTGTGCATTTGCCTGATATCGGAATTTACGGCAATACCCATTTCATTATGGGAGACAAGAACAATGTTCAGATCGCAGACATTGCCCAGGAATGGCTGAAGAAGCAGGGCCTCGCATAATCGCTTTGGAGGAAATATGCTTGTACTTCAACAAATGATCATTTTTGTCATTATCATGGTCGTCGGGGCCGTGGCGAGAAAGCATCAGATCCTGACGCCTGAGAACCAGCCGCAGATTACAAAGCTGGTACTTAATATTGCCTACCCTGCCATCATCCTTTCCGGCGTGACCGGGGATGGGCCTCATATGGAGGGTATGGAACTGGCCCGTGCCTTTGGTGTCATTGTAGCCATGCTGGCTATTTTGCTTATCTGTGCACGCATCCTGCCGAAAGTCATGGGATTCAAGAAGGCAGAACAGGGGATTGTCAATGTAATGTTTGTCTTTACCAACGTAGGATTCATGGGTGTACCTATGATTGACGGCATCTACGGCAAGGATGCACTGATTTATATGACGGTGCTGCTGATCCCGTTTAATCTGCTCTTTTTCTCTTATGTGATTCAGACGATTAAGGGCGGCGGGGAACGCACGCCGTTTCAGTGGAAAAGTCTTGTGAATCCTGGCATGATTTCGTGCTTTCTGGCCATCATTCTGTATCTGTCCAATCTGAAAGTACCTTATATCATCGCGGCAGCTGTCCGTATGATCGGCAGCATGACAGGACCGCTTGCCATGATGCTGCTTGGTTCCTTCCTGCTGGATTCGGACTGGAAGCAAATCATTAACCGGCGGATTGTGGTTTTTACGATTATTAAAATGCTGATCCTGCCGATTGCCGTGACACTGCTCTTAAAACAGTTCGTTGACAATACCTATCTCCTGGCAGTCTGCATGGCAGCTCTTGCAACGCCGTCCGGCAACGTCATTCCGCTTCTGGCAGCGCTCTATAACAAAGAAGGGTATCCTGTTTCGGTACAGGGCGTAGCCGTGACGACGGGGGCGGCGGTGGTGACGATGCCGGTTGTAGCACTGGTAACTGGACTGGGGTAAAGGATAAGGCAGTGAAAAGACAAAAAGCGCATTTAGCTTTTGGCATATAGCATTTAGCTGGAGTGGCTAGTGCGTGGTGGTTAGTACACTCGTGCGGGCAGATTATTGGCAAAGCTCCAGGCAGATAGCCGATAGCAGTTTGCAGATAGCGGAGCCTTCGGCAGAGAGGGTCATCACCCACCGCTTTCCGGAAGGCCCGATGACATCGGCCCTTCCTGCGGTCCTCCCTCTTCAATGTCGCGGAGCGACGTCGAAGAGGGTCCCTGTAAGAATGTTGCGTAGCTTTTTTATTTATTTGCCAAGGCGGAGCCTTGGCGACTATATCCGTGCCTTCTTCGAGCGCAGCGAGGAAGAAGGAGGGACCGCAGTGGGCGTCGATTGCCTTGCAATCGCGCACACGACCGCGGGGGATATTCAGTTAGATAACAAGTAAGGGTTAATTAAAAAGATTTAAAACAGCAGCACTCCTGAAGGTGGTCAAATCAAAGATTTGACTCAATTCAATGAGGACGACACGTGATCTTATCAATTCCTGCGTTACGACTGAATACCCACCACGGACGGAATGATTGCATCAATCATTCCTGTGGGCCTTCCCTCCTATTCGCGAAAACCACGCGAATAAGAGGGCTGAGGGCTGGTGCTTCAATTTTTCTCCCGGGGGCGACACGCGACCAGCGACCAGCGGGATTTTTTTCTAAAAAAATCCTTGACAGGTAGTTACTACCGGATATTAAGATGCAAGTAAGAAATGAGAGTTAGGGTGTTCTTTGGTGTATGAAAGATGAGAAATGGAGGATTGACCTATGAAGAAAATGATTTTGGCGGCGCTCTGCTTATCCATGCTGACGGCTTCAGCGGAGGCTTTTCACAAACCGGTAACGCTGGCTGACCAGGGGAGCTTCACAGCCGGCGGCACGGTGGTCACAGCCCCGGGTAAGCTGGATAATTCCAAGCCCCTTGATTCGGCCGGGCAGACACTTCACGGCGATCACGCTTACGTGTTCTACCAAAAACCGGCAAAAGCTAAAAAGCTGGGCATTGTTTTTCTGCATGGTGCCGGTCAGTCCGGCAAGACATGGGAAACGACGCCGGACGGCCGGGATGGTTTCCAAAACATTTTCCTCGAAAAAGGGTATGCGACCTACGTAGTTGATCAGCCGCGGAGAGGCCGTGCCGGTCAGTCCACGACGGGCGGAACCATTTCGAACAAACCGATGGAACAGCTCTGGTACGACAACTTCCGCATTGGTCTGTATCCGGACTACTACCCCGGTGTGCAGGTCAAATGGGATGAAAAGGCGAGAGATGAATTCTTCCATTCCATGACCCCGAATACGGGCGCGTTTGATGAAGGCGTCATCAGTGATGCCATGGCAGCTGTATTTGAAAAGAGCGGTGACGTCGTGCTCATGACCCATTCCCAGGGCGGCGGCCCGGGTTGGTGGACGGCCATCAAGAGTCCTCATGTCAAGGGTGTAATTGCTCTTGAACCGGGCAGCGGGTTCATTTTCCCGGAAGGGGAAGTGCCGGCACCGATGGATACGACGAGTCCCTTCGGAGCCCTCAAGGGTACAGCAGTCAAGCTTTCAGATTTTGAAAAACTGACCAAGATGCCGATTCTTGTGGTTTATGGAGACAATATCCCGACGGAAAAGACGGCGGAATGGAATCTCGATAACTGGCGCGTGCGCCTTGCCATGGCAAAGTTATGGGTAGAGGCTGTCAATCGCCACGGCGGGGACGCGACACTGCTCCATCTCCCGGAAGCGGGCGTCTATGGCAACACGCATTTCCTGATGAGTGACGCCAATAATGAACAGATTGCCGATATGATTGAAAAATGGATGCAGGAAAAGCACCTGGACAGATAACAGGTGACTGCAAAGGAGGCCTATGATGAAACAAGTGATAAAGAAGATGCTGAGTGCCGTCATGATGGTCACGCTGATCCTGACCGTGGTGGGCTGCGGCAATTCCAGTGCCCAGAAGGAAGCACCAAAAGCACAGCCTGCTGCCCAGAGTACTCAGAATAGTGACAGCAAAGGCGGCAAGACACTGGTAGTTTACTTCTCTGCTACCGGGAACACTGAACGAGTTGCGAATATTATCGCCAAGGCGACGAATGCCGATGTGTTCAAGATTGAACCGCAGCAGCCGTATACCAAGGAAGATCTGAACTATAACAACAAGGAAAGCCGGGTTGTCAAAGAGCACGCCAATCCGAAACTGCGTCCTGCGATTAAGGGCGACGTCAAAGACTGGGCTAAGTACGATACCGTTTATGTTGGTTTCCCGCACTGGTGGCGCCAGGCACCGCATGTCGTCTATACCTTTGTAGAAAACCACGACTTCAGCGGCAAGAAAGTGATTCCGTTCTGCACTTCCCTGCAGACTCCGCTGGGTGACAGCGGCAAGAACCTGGCCAAAGCTGCCAAGACCGGCAACTGGCTGGAAGGTGCCCGCTTTGAAAGCGGCGTCCTGGAACAGGAAGTCCTGAACTGGGTAAAGAACGTGAAATAAGGCTTGAAAGCTGATTATTATAATCGGCCGGAAATATACAAATGTAAGGGATAGATTGTCGGCAGAGAAAACCGGCTGTAGTCGATTCTCCCCGGACTTTCGCGAGCCCGTGAGAGTCCGGGATTTTTATGCCTTGAAAAGTTAAAGGAGGATAACAATCATGAGAGATTTTGTATTTGAAAATGCAACGAAAGTATACTTTGGTGAAAACAGTGTAAAGAATTATCTGCCCGGTCTGCTGCAGCAGTATGGTAAAAAAGTTATGCTGGCCTATGGCGGCGGCAGTGTAAAACGCAATGGTGTCTATGACGAACTGATGGGCTATTTGAAAGCCGCCGGCAAGGACGTTGTCGAATTTTCCGGTATTATGTCCAACCCGACCTATGCCAAGGTGCTGGAAGGCGCTAAGCTTGCCCGCGAAGAAAAGGTAGACTTGATCCTTGCCGTGGGCGGCGGCAGCGTTATGGACTGCTGCAAAGCAATCTCCTTGGCTGCTGTGTATGATGGGGACGTATGGGCTGATTTCTGGGCAAAGGCCGGCAAGATTGATTTTCCAACCCTCCCGCTCGGTATCATTCAAACCGTATCCGGTACGGGCAGCGAAACGAACGGCGGCAGCGTTATTACGAACGAAGCCCTGAAAATCAAGACCGGCCGTGATTATCCGCAGCTTAACGCACGTTTCGCCATTTTGAATCCGCGTTATACCGAATCCGTGCCGATGAAGCAGGAAATTTCCGGCGCTTTTGATTCCCTGTCCCATATGATGGAAATCTATTTCAGCAAACCCGATGATGACAACGTCTCCGACGTCATGAACGAAGCCCTGATGAAGAGTGTCGTGGCCAACATCCGCAAGATTATTGCCGATCCGAAGGACTACAACACCCGCAGCAATCTGGTATGGCTGTCCACGATGGCTGAAAACCGCATCCTGAAGCTCGGTAAGGATACGGACTTCCAGTGCCACATTTTTGAACATGCCCTGGGCGCTTATACGAGCTGCAACCATGGCGCCGGACTTGCGGTGCTGCATCCTGTATATTACCGTTACATCTACAAGGACGGCGCTGAAAAGTTCGCTCGCTTCGCTGTCAAGGTATTTGATATTCCTGCAGAAGGCAAGGATACAGAAACCCTGGCCAAAGAAGGCGTGGAAGCGCTGGCTGCTTTCATCAAGGAAATCGGTATGCCGACGAGCCTGCGTGAGCTGGGTACGGATAAGGCTCTCCTGAAGCCGATTGCGGAAAGCTGTGTAGCTTCTCCCGGCAGCTACAGAAAGCTCAGCAAGGAAGAAATGCTGCAGATTTTTGAGGAAGCTTACTAATTGTGAAAGGATGACGGCGATATGAAACAGAAAAAACTGGCCGCATGGGTGCTGGCCGCCCTGCTTGCCGTTCCTTCCTTTGCGCTTGCCGCACCGAAGCAAAGCGGTGCCGATATGCAGAAAGCCGCCGCGGCCCAGAAGCAGATGCTCCAGCAGGGGCAGCGGTTCCTGGCAGGCCCCGGCATCGCGGTCGCAAAGACCCAGTCCGGTCAGGTTCAGGGATTTATCCGTGACGGGATTTACCATTACTACGGAATTCCGTACGCCGAAGCTGATAAACGGTTCCAGCGTGCCAAACCGGTAAAATCATGGCAGGGCATCCGGATGGCCGTCAAGTATGGCACCATTTCACCGCAGGCATCGGGTAATTTCCCGAACGGAGACTGGGGTGAACCGGGCCGTTCTTTTACAATGGACAATAATTGCCAGAACCTCAACATCTGGACACCGGGTCTTGGAAGCGGGGCAAAACGCCCCGTTATGGTCTGGCTGCACGGCGGCGGGTTTGAAGCCGGCTCCTCCCTGGAATCTCCGGCCTATGACGGAGAGAACCTGAGTCGCCGCGGTGATGTGGTCGTAGTTTCTGTCAATCACCGGCTGAACCTCCTGGGACACCTCAATCTGGAAGCCTATGGAGACGAATACAAGGATTCTGCTAACGTGGGCATTACGGACCTTGTGGATGCGCTCAAATGGGTCAAAGACAATATCGCTTCTTTTGGCGGCGATCCCGATAACGTGACGATTTTTGGGGAGTCCGGCGGCGGTGCCAAAGTGCTGACGCTCATGTCCGCACCGGAAGCAAAGGGACTCTTTAACCGCGGTATCGTGGAAAGTGGTGCCGTGGAGACGATGGGTCCGTATGTGATGACGAAGGCGCAGAGCGAGCGCGTCACGGAACTGATGTTGCAGAACCTTGGCATTACGAAGTCCAACCTCGATAAACTCCAGACACTGCCTTATGAAACCCTGATGGCAGCAGGCAATAAAGCGCTGAAACAGGCCGGTGCCGAATTCAAGGTGCCGCAGGCACTGGGTACCGGCTACGGCATGAGTTGGGAACCGGTGGTCGATGGTTCCTTCCTGCCGACGCATCCTGTGACGGAAGATTCCTTTGCTGCAGCGGGACGCGATGTGCCGCTTCTTATCGGAACCAACCTCACGGAATGGACGGGCTTCCAGGATATCGTTAATTTGGAAAAGGCTCAGTATGATAATGAAAATACCTGGACTGATGCCGAAATTGACGCCAAACTGAAGGAAAAATATGGGGACAAAGCGGACGCTGTTGTCAGTGAATTCCTCAAGGCATACCCTGATAAGCAAAAGAAAGATGCCTTGTACATCGATACCATGATTCGCCAGCCGATTCTCAAAATTATGCGCCACAAAGCAGCACAGGGCGGAGCTCCGGTGTATGCCTATCTCTTTTCATGGGCTTCACCGGTCATGAATGGCGTCTATAAGTCCTACCATACGGCGGAAATTCCTTTTGTTTTCCATAATATTGACAAGATGGAAAGCCGTATCGGCGGCAGCAAGGAAGCAGAGACCCTGTCTGACCGTATGAGTGACGCCTGGATCAGCTTTGCCAGAACCGGTGTGCCGGCAGTACAAGGTGCTCCGAAATGGACATCGTACGGAAAAGACGGTGGGGCTACGATGATCTTTGACAATAAGATTCGCCTCGTCAAGGACCATGACGCCAAACTGCTCCAGCTGCTCGACCCAGAGTATAAGTACTTTTGAGATTTTGCAGAGACCTTCTTCCACTTCACTTTGTGAAGTCGGAGGAAGGGGGACCGCTTGCGGTGGATGGTAGCCTTTAGTTTCCTATGCGACGGCATGATAAGGTATTCGAACTAAATAAAAAATAAAACCTAAAATTCAGCATCTAGTCCGGATTTTAGGTTTTATTTTTATAATTTCAAAGAAAAATGCCTTGGCGATTTTTCTTACACAGGCGGAGTGCGGGCTGCGGACGGCGGAAAGCGACAGAAGACTGTGATTAAGCCCTTCCGATTCTTTTGAACCGGAAGGGCTTGTTTCGTGGTAAAATTTTAATACACATGATTGTCACACATTTTGGAGGAAAATGCCATGAAATTTATGATCATTGCGTGCCTCTTGGGGGAGAACTGCAAATATGACGGCGGCAATAATCGGAACGCAAAAGTAAGAGCTCTGTCTGACACAATGGAAAACGAGATTATTCCCATCTGTCCGGAAGTGATGGGTGGTCTTGCCACGCCCCGTCCGCCGGCGGAAGTCGGTTCGGACGGCAAGGTACGGACAAAGGCGGGAAAGGACGTGACGCAGGAATACGAAAAAGGAGCAGCAATCGCACTGGCACTTGCTCAGAAGGAGCAGCCTGACCTGATTATCCTGCAGTCCCGCAGTCCGAGCTGCGGCGTCGGGATGCGTTATGATGGCACGTTCACGCGGACCAAAGTGCCAAAGTCAGGCGTGACGGCGGAGCTGCTGATTTCGCACGGTTTCAAGGTCGTCGACATAGCTGATCTGGATATATCAGCATTTCCTCATAAAGCCTTGTAGGCAGATAGCCGTTAGTAGATTGCCGATAGCGAAAAAATAAAAAGGCGCATTTGGCATATAGCATTTAGCCATGGATTGGTACTATCTTCCGCCACTTCGTGGCCTCCTCCTTCCGACTGCGTGGAAGGAGGTCCCAAAGGAATACCAAACCTGACGGTTTGGTTTAATGAATGGCAATTTTGTTTCCACGGGCGACCTGCGGCCAGCGACCTGCGACCCGCGAAAAATGGGATGCGGAACAATGTAGAATCATTGTTTCACATCCCATTTTTTATTTTCTTCCGTAATGAATCGCTCCGAAGTGGCATATGCTCTTGCACTTGCCGCAGCTGATGCACTCACGGTCGCCGACTTTTTTGATATCCATAGGGCAGACTTTTTCGCAAGCGTGGCAGTTGATGCACTTCGTCTTGTCTACTTTGATGGAAAAGAGAGACGTCTTGTTAAAGAATCCATAAAACGCACCGAGCGGACAGATAAAGCGGCAGAAGGGGCGGAAGATAAAGAGGGAAGCGATGATAATAGCAATTAAGAAGAGAAAAGCTGGTTCCGCAAAGAGGTTCATTCCGGGTTCCTGCCCTTTGATCAGCGCATAAAGGGTCTGATCGAAATAAAGGTTCGGGCAGACGTAGCGGCAGAAGGCCAGCACTGTCCGGTTTTCGGCAATGGCCATATAAGCCGGAATGGCACAGACGACGCCAAAAAGGAAGAAATACTTCACATAACTGAGACCTCTTGTGACCTTGTTTTTGTGAATTTTGGGCAGAGGTACTTTGTCGAGCAGGTCCTGGAACAGGCCAAACGGGCAGAGCCAGCCGCAGATGACGCGTCCCAGCGCAATCGTAAAGAGCAGGAACCAGGCAATCGAGCTGATGGGCAGCCTGCGCCAGCGTCCGGCGAATATGCCCTGAAGATAGTTCAGCGGGCAGCCGGCTACGGAAGCCGGGCAGAACTGGCAGTTGAGCCCGGGCACGCAGAAACGGCTCGGCATGTAGCGCCGCGGCAGATCACTGATGAGCCCCGCATTATATAAAATTGTAGAAACAACCTGAGCAATCCGTCGTTTAATCATAGCCGGTCCCTCCCTTGTATGGTTTTGTTTCCTACACAATACTATTTTATCATGGTTACCTTAACAAAATTAAATGAAATGATAATGAATGGGAAAAGGCAGATAATGTAACGGCAGCAGCCTTTTACAGCGAAGCACCAATCTTGTAGGCTTCATCCCCGAATTTCGATTTTTCTACGAGGGAACGTGAACCGCAGCCGTAGCCCAGTACCGTTCCCATATCCTGCCATTCCATATAGCCGACCAGCGTATCATAGTAGGTGGAAAGGGCGTTGAAGGTCCAATCGGCGCTGTTATAGGCCGTAGCAATCAGCATGGACTTTTTATGATGCAGTCTTTCTGTGCGGGAATAGAAGCGGTCGATGATGGTCTTGAGCTGAGCGGACACGGTGTAGTAATAGAGCGGTGTCACGAGCACCAGCATATCCGCTTCCAGCATTTTGGGCATCAGTGTTTTTTCGATATCATCGTTAAAAATGCAGGGACCATCCATTCCGCAGCGGTCACAGCCGCGGCAGGGGTGGGTCTCGGAATTGGCTGCATCGAAGGTAAAGACCTCATGACCAGCCTTTTGGGCGCCGGCCGTGAAGCGGTCGGCCAGATAGCACGAAGTCGATTCATTTTTTGGGTGAGGACTGCTCGTAATGACGACGATTTTCATTTTCTTACCTCCTGAAGACGAAGCGGGCGTACCCGGTTTGGATGAAGTCTGACTGCCTGCGGCAGAGAAAGGATGACAGCCGCTGAAGAAAAGCGCCATCATACCGGTGCCGGCAAGCTTGATAAATTCACGGCGATCCATGATAAACCTCCTCATGATTTCTTTAGGGCTGCAGGAACTGCCTGCGCACGTTCAATGCGTTCCGCTACGCAGAGGGCGCCTTCATAGAGCAGCCAGGTCGGAATGGCAAGCATGAGCTGGCTGAAGACATCGGGCGGTGTCAGGATGGCGGCGAGAATCAGAATGACCGTCATGACATATGGTCTCAGATGACGCAGCTGCTCCGTAGTGATAAAACCAATAGACACTGCAAACAGTACGCACAGCGGCGTCTGGAACATGACACCGAAAGCCAGCATCAGCCAGCCCGCGAGGGTCAGAAAATTGGTAATCCCCAGCATGGGCTGAACTTGGGCGGAAGCAAAGGTAAAGGAAAACTGCATGACGAGCGGCAGGATGCAGATAGCGCTGAAAGCAGCACCACCGGCAAAGAGCAGTGAGGAAGTGAGTACTCCTCCTGCCAGGATGCGGCGCTCATTGGCATACAGTGCAGGCATCAGAAATTTCCAGCCCTGCCACAGCATCCAGGGAAAACTCAGCATCAGATCAAGAATCAGCGCTGTTTCCAGCTTGATCCGGAACATATCCATGGGACCGAAATAGTGCAGCATCTGCGTACCGGAACCGAAGGCATGGTGAATCAGGGCCGATATGAGATGCGGCGTCAGCAAGTAGGCGGCAGGATAAAGCACCAGAAGCGCCGCAAAGCAGGATAAGAGCGTGCGGCGGAGGGCTTCCAGATGATCAAGGAATGATCCTTCAGACCCGTTCATTTTTTTGCCGTTTCCTGCGTTGTATCCGTCACAGCGTCCATGATTTCCTGCTTGGTTTCAGACGCTTCCGCCTTTGCCTTGTTGAATTCATATTGGGCACGTCCCAGGGAGCGTGCCAGTTCGGGAATCCGTTTTGCACCGAAGACAATCGTCACAAACAGCACAATGAGCATCATTTCAGTAAAACCAACGGACATAATAATTCCTCCTTTTGCACGAATTATGAGTGTTTTCGTAAAATTATTTCTGTAAATCTTTTCTTTGTAATCATCATAAAATTGTCCGGGCATTCCCGCAAATACTTGTTTTCAATCAGCAATTATGCTTTTAAAGCATGAAAAAAGACTGCCGCTTTTTTGCGACAGCCTTTTTTATTTCATTCAGGCAATGCGGAGCATTGGCGACTATATCCGTGCCTTCTTCGAGCGCAGCGAGGAAGAAAGGGGGAACGGAACTGAGCGCCAACGATCCACAAGCGTAGCGAAGTGGGAGTGAGGGGAGCCACTGACTCATTCAACATCCCATCTTCACTCATCTATGCCGTTCTCTCGTTGTCGACAAGGACTGGGCTTACGCCCGGTAAACCGGCGCCTTGTCTCCTAGAGAGAACGGACATATCTGCGTGAATCTGGAGATATTTCATTGAGCGAGCGGCTCCCCACGCCGCGAAGTTTCTCAGAAGCAGCGACGAGAAGGAGCTGCGTGAGCTTCCTATTCGGCCGAAGGCCGCGGTTTTATATATTATCGGGCGTCGATTGCTCCGTAATCGCGCACACGACCGCGGTGGATATTCAGTTAGATAACAGGTAAGGGTGAATTAAAAAGGCTTAAAACAGCAGCACTCCTGAAGGTGGTCAAATCAAAGATTTGACTCAATTGAATGAGGACGATCCGAGATCTTACCAATTCCTGCGTTCCGACTGAATACCCACCACGGACGGGGCTGTCGCAAGTGACCGATTTTTAATCCCTGAAATAACTTGCTAAAGACCCCAAATTGCCTTACTTTTTAGTTGAATATGTTTTGAGATGAAAAAAGGGCGCACGAAATTAAGCAACTCTAAGTTGCTTTTTTTCGTGCGCTCTTTTTGTATCTTTTAGGCCTCTTTTTTCAGCGGATATAAGTGCAAATCCTCTTTGCCGTCTTGAACTTTGTGATGGACCTTCAGGACATTCCGTGCCATGGCACATATTCCCACTGTTACCAGGGCATTTCCTTTGCCTCGGGTTTCTAGTCTTCTGACGTTTAATGAATCCTTGAGATCCGCAAAGGCTCCTTCTGCCTGTATACTGCGGTTCATCCTCAGTTCCTTACCATATTCGGAAGTAATGTTCTTCAGGGATTCTGCCCTCAATGCAGCAAAATTCTTCGAGACCACTAATTTCTTGTTTCTTTTCTCCATGGGTGTCCTGCAATTGTTCCCATGGATGCACTGTTCCTTGTAGGGACAACCGCTGCAGTCCTTACATTCGTAATATGTTTTCTCTGACACATATCCTGACCGGTTCTTTACCTGGGTTACTTTACTGACTTTCAGCAGTCTCCTACCTTTACAGATATACATGTCTTGATCAGGCAAATATGTCATGTTTTCTGCTTTGCCGATGTCGTTCTTATACTTTTTCCTCTTGCTTCTTTCATAATTGTTAGGCTTGATATATGAAGTATACTGATTCTTCTTCAGCCAGACCAAGTTCTCTTCGCTTTCATAGCCTGCATCGGCTACAATGTTTGCAAATTTCTGACCGAAGTGGGCTTCAAATCCTTCAAGAAAAGGAATGAGTGTCCGCATATCTGTTGGATGTGCACTCACATCTGCAAACAAGGTAAAACCGGAATTGTTGGCATATTGGACATTGTATCCCGGCTTTAAGGCGCCATTAAGCATGGCGTCTTCTTTCATCCTCATAAAGGTAGCATCCGGGTCTGTTTTGGCAAAGCTGTTCCGTTCCCCACAGATGTGAAGCTGCTTCGTATACACCTTAAGCCGTTTGAGATAGTTAGCTAAAATCTCATAGTACTTCTGTAGAATGGTCTTTCTTTTCCCACATCCGTGAACAAACTCGATCCCTTCAGCCCGCTTTATGACAAGCAGTTTTTTTAGGAGCTTCTTTAAATGACGGATGTGGAAAGTGTTTCCGTAACAGACCTTGATTCCGAAACGTTCCTCGATTTCGGGAACCAGTTGCTCCAGTTTCTCTATGAGTTTGTTCTGGCTGCCTAAGACTCTGTTTTTCCAAACAAATTTGTATTTGTTTGCCACAGATTCAATTTTTGTCCCATCGATGAACAGGCTATCCAGCGTGATGAAACCGCGAGCCAGCAGCCATTTATCCATCTGAATCATGAGCTCCTTGATACATGGTTTTAGATGGAGGGAACAAAATCTTGCAATGGTTGCATTATCCGGAGCTTTTTTCCCATCTAAGAGGAACATGAAATGAGTGTCTCTTTTACAGGATTGCTCTATCTTACGCGAACCACGAATTCCTTCCATACATGCATAAATGACGATCTCCAGCAGCTGAATTGGTGACGTTAATTTATTCTCGACATGAGAATACGTGTCATACAATGCCTTTACATCCATCCCTTCTACCATGGCACGCACCAAGCGAACAGGATCGTCATTAGGGATTTGTACTTCAAAATTTAGAGGAAGAAAAAGTTGATAAGAACTGCCAATTTTTGTATAATCCTTTTGTGTAGGTTTGTTTTTTGGCATATTTAAATTCTACACCAAGGCGCGGTCTCATTCAATGAGGCCGCGCCTTGCTTTTACCTTGTTTTTGATACAAAAGGGGCCGTCGCAAAATGCGACAGCCCCCTGTGGTCCCTCCCTCTTAGTCGCGAAAAGCACGCGACCAAGAGGGCAATGTAGCTGCTGGAATATCCATTAGTACTTTTACATCCAGAGAAAAACTAAAAATATACTGAAAAAATAATAAGATGGTCATCATCCCCCGCAAGCGGGCCCCCTTCTTCAATGTCGCACAGCGACGTCGAAGAAGGTCCCTAAAAAATACCGCAGCTGTTTTTATTATTTGCTTTGGCAAACCGACGTCAGGAGGTTTGGCTACGCGAAATCTTCTTTCACGCCGCCTTAATTAAGCCAAAACGTCAGGCTTGGAATTCCTCTACAACCTCCGTCCGTTCGGAAGGAGGGGGCCCGCTTTGCGGGGGAGGAAAGTAAGTTGAGGGAAACTACTTGCAGTGGAGGGATAGCTTTTTCTTTCGCCGCCTTCGGGCGGCCACAGCGTCACAGCTTTCTTTTTGCGCGAAGCGCCACAGCTTGCTCCATGAGAATCAGCCAATGAATTGTCCCCCGTGTCAAGGACAGCGCAGTACTAATTCCACTAGATTGTACACAAACATGCTTTTTTAAAAGGTGGCTGTTTTTTGTTTCTCCTTTTTGGTGGCTACCAATTCTTCTGGTGATCTAAGTATCTTTGGCACAGCCGGTGGATTTGGAATCGCGAGCGGATATTTACCGGTCGTGACGAACTGGTAGTATTCAGATGGAGCTAATTTTGCTAAATTCCATTGGTATCTCCTGTTGTTGTAATAATCCATGTAATCGTCTATGGCAGCTTTGAGTTCCTCAAAAGTGTGGCAGACAGTGAGATCTACTTCATCTTTCATATGCCCGAAAAAACTCTCCTGCGGTGCATTGTCCCAGCAGTTAGCTCTTCTGGACATCGACCTGCGCAGCCCTATGTCTTCCAATAAATCAATGTATTTAATGGCAATGTACTGAGATCCCTGGTCGCTGTGAAGAATGGTTTCCTTGTGGAGAGTACCTCCATAATCCCGGATCAGGTAATCAATCATCTCCAGAACCGTATCTACTTCCATCCCTCTGCCGACGCTGTGGGCCAGAATTTCATTTGTGTAAGCATCTTTCACTGTGGAAAGATAGGCCTTGTTCTGTTCATATCTTCCATAGAAAAGGTAAGTAATATCGGTTAAAAGAACCATTCGAGGGCCGAATTCCTTGAATCGTCGTTCCAATTCATTGTCCGCGTAATTGCCTGTTTTGAGTGCTTTCATCGCTCTGCGGTGAGGATTGGCTTTGCGGATGGAACATCTAAGACCGAACTTGTTCATCAGCCTGTGAATCTTTTTGAGGTTCATAATCAATGGAGGATCCCAGTGAATCATCACCATGTGAATTTCCTTGGCGCCCACACCTTTTCTTCGGGTCTCATGAGCGCCCTGGAAATAAGCTTTAACAATCTGTGCAAAATCGGCTTTATCACGTGTTTCCCGTTCAGCCCTCACAGGAGCGGCTTTGAGCCACGCATAGTATCCTGAACGGGAAACACCGGCTACTCTGCATAATTCTGAGACAGACATATCTATCTTATGCTGCTGTAGAGTAGCTTCAATGAGTTCATATTGGAATAAAGGAAATCCCATAAGAAAAGCTCTCACTTTCTTTTTCTGGCAAGTGACAGACTTTTTTTTATGAACTCAATCTCTGCTCGAAGAAAAGCAACTTCCTGTTTCAGACGAGCAATTTCGTCTGAGGAAGATCCAGCGGGCAATTTCAAAGAGGATGTCTCTTTATTGAGATTATGAGGCCCTTCATGAAGATTTCCGGTAGTTGTCAGCTGAGAGATTGTATTTTTCCTAATGCTGTTAATGCGGCCATTCCCAAGGATGGCAGGATCATATCCGAGCTCGCGGACGGCCTCGACAGCGGATCTCCCGGAATTGTACAGCTGCATGAAAGCCTTCTTGAATGCAGCAGTGAAGAAGATTTGTCTGCTGTTAACTTGGAAAGTATAAGGATTTTTCCTTAGCAGTTCGATTTCCTCTTCGGTGAAGTACTTACGTTTCATTGGACAGGTCTCCTTTCATGACAATACTATCAAATTAGTCAATGAAAATTCCATAAAAAGTTATTGAACTGTCCAAAAAGGAGGGTTTCCAGTAAAACAGTTGTCTAAAATCCGGGGTTTTCTAGTTTTGCCCTGTCCACACTTCGGGGTACATTTTACAAGGCAGATGCCCGCACGGGTGTACTATCCACTTTCCACTAGCCACTAACCACTCCTTCGAAAACACGGCCAAAAGCCAAATGCCATATGCCAAAAGCTCTTTTAAAAGTAATTCTTACAAAACTCCAAAAACTCCTGTGCCGCCGGGCTCAGCGTCTTGGTGCGGCGGTAAAAGAGATTGACGTCACGCTGGGCCAGCGCATCATCGATTTTAAAAAAGAGCAGGTGAGGAGACTGTTCAAAAATCTGCATCATATCCTGACGGATAAAGGCAATGCCTGTCCCTGTATTGGCAGCCAGAAAAGCAGACTGCATCTGATCCATGTAGATAATCCGGGATGGATGTGCTCCCGCTTTGCGGAGCATCTTGTGAGCCCGGGAGTAGAGATCATTGCCCTTGGAAAGCAGGATGAAAGGCTCATGGTTGAAGGCGGCAAGGCTGATGCTCTGAGCGTTGGCGTAGTCGTCACCGTCCGCGGTTACGGGTAAGGCTTTCTCCGCAATTGCGTCATCTGCTGCCATTGATTTGGGGACAGCCAGTACGATATTCTCCTTTTTCATAAATTCGTGCTTGAATTCTTTTCCGTAGCCGTGGTCAACACTGAGCAGAAAATCCGCGTTTCCTTCATGGAGCAGTGTTACCAGTTCGACCGCACTGCCCTCGAGCACCTGGATTTTGCATTGATTAAGAGCTTCTTTTTGAAACTGCTGAACCAGGGCTGGCAGCACGTTGGAACAAAAGAAAGCAGAACTGCCGATGGTCAGTGTATTGCTGAAGTCCCGCAGACTGTGACGCAGGGCGCGTTCAATCTTTTCGATTTTCAGCGCCGCTTCGATATATTTCATACCGGCTTCTGTCGGCACAATCGGTTTGACGCTCCGGTTAAAGAAAGTAACGCCGTAGGCCTGCTCCTCTTTTTTTACAATAGCACTCAGGGCGGGCTGAGTGATAAAGAGTTCCGCTGCTGCCTTTGAAAAGCTTTTCTTCTGATATATTTTAAGAATATACTCCATGGCTCTCTGCATTGTCATTCTCCATTCTGAACTTATGTAAAAATGTCGCTTGTTATATTTTAATTATACTGTATTTATGCGGATTCACAAGAAATATAATTATAAGTTTTTTCGTATGCTAAGAGTCAGTTAAATAAATTGGGAAAACAAGCCGAAATATGATACGCTTAAATCAGAAAAGTCAGAATATCTTAATACCAGAATTTCAGGAGGCATTCATATGGACATCTTAACAGAAAAATTCAAACGTCTGGGCATTGACAACGCACCGGGACAGGAAGTCCTGCAGAAAGAAGTTCCTCTGGATCTTCGCGGGGATCCGCTGCCGGGGCCGGCTGTGAACTTCTCTCACGGTGACGTGGATGCCCATATCCCTACGCCGGGATCTCTGGACCTTTTCATAGAAGGGTTTAAAAAGGGCGGCTGCGTTGCCTACACGGAATATCGCGGCGGTAAGGGAGAACGCGATGACGTGGCTGCCAAGCTCGCTGCTTTTACGGGCGCACCCATTGACCCGGACCGCGAAATCATTATTACACCGGGTACGCAGGGCGCATTGTTCCTGGCACTGGGCTGCCTTGTAGGCCGCGGGGATAAAGTCGCCATTGTCGAACCGGACTATTTTGATAACCGCAAACTGGTGGAATTCTTTGAAGGTGAACTCGTCCCGGTCAAGCTGGATTATCTGAGCCAGAATACTTGTGCCGGTGTGAACCTGGATGCCCTGGAAGAATCCTTTAAGAATGGCGTCAAGCTGTTCCTCTTTTCCAATCCGAATAACCCGACGGGCGTTATTTATTCGGCAGAAGAAATTGAAGGCATTGCGGCACTGGCCAAGAAGTACAATGTCACGCTTCTCGTGGATCAGCTTTATTCCCGTCAGATTTTCGATAATCATCCGTATACGCACCTGCGTGCCCTGAAGAACCGTCCGGAAAATATGCTGACCATCATGGGACCATCCAAGACCGAATCTCTCAGCGGCTTCCGTCTGGGCACGGCCTTCGGGACGAAATGGATCATCGACCGTATGGAAAAACTGCAGGCTATCGTTACGCTGCGGGCTCCGGGCTATTCCCAGTACGTGCTGAAATGCTGGTTCAATGAACCGGAAGGCTTTATGGCAAAGCGCGTGGCCGAACATCAGCGCATCCGCGACGACTTGGTGGCGCTCGTCCGCTCCCATGAAGGGTGCCGCGTCAGAACGACCGAAGGCGGCAGCTACATCTTCCCGCAGCTGCCGGAACTGGATGTCAGCATCAGCGATTTCGCGAAAATCGTACGGAAACTGACTGGTGTGGCCATTACACCGGGTACCGAATTCGGACCTCAATTTACACGGAATTTCCGCGTGAATTTCTCACAGGATCATGATAAAGCCATCAATGCCATTGACCGCGTGCTGCAGGTCATGGAACGGTATAGAAAGTAAAAACATTGTTTTAAAGAGCTGCTGCATTTTCATGCGGCAGCTCCTTTTTTGTTCCTTGAAAAATAGTACTGAAAATGGAGACAGGTCATAAAATTAAAACATAAAACATCGAATTATAAAAATAAAATATTAAATAATGTTCGAAATAAATCTACTGGAATAATATATTAAGTTATTTTTACCTGAATTTATAAAATTGAAAAATCAAAGTACCTATGCCGAATAAATGAAAAATAACTATAGGAAATTTTATATACTAAGATACTGAAAAAGGTATTAGAAGAAGAGATTGTTAAATGATATCATTTATTATATAAAGGATAAAACCGAACGAAAAATTATAAAGCGAGAAATTATAGAATTGTAAACTATTATAACAATTATTAAGTTTAATTTTTTTCTGCCACGGACGTATTGGCAGAAAGTTATTGCTTATCATATTCCAATGGCAGGTCAAATCACAGGAGGTGCGGTACATGGAGCAAAGTTATTTCAGCGATGATTTCATTAAGGAAATCAAAAGTAAGTTCTACTATGTGGATGAAGATCCAAAAGGAAGAAAGAGACTGTTTTTTGAAAATTCTGGAGGGTCGCTGCGCTTAAAGGCAGCCGTGGAAGCCAAGGCAAAATACGAAATGATTCCGGACTGCCCGGAAAGATATCATGATATCTCTATGCATTTAAGGGCTGTCAAGGAAAAAGGTATTCATGATATTATGCAGATTATCTTTGGCGCGAAGGAAGGACAGGGTGCCCTCGTGACGGAACTTACTGCTTCGCAGGTCATGTTCCGTATTGTGCGGGTCATTTTGGAAAATGCGAAGGGCAGCAACGTCGTTGTTTCTTCCATTGAACACCCTTCTGCTTACGACGCTGTTGCCGTTTATGCCGGACGCACCGGGCGTGAAGTACGAGTAGCGAAAGCCAATCCCAAGACGGGTAATGTTGATGTGGATGAGGTCATCCGCCATGTAGATAAAGATACGGCACTGATCAGCGTTATGAGCGCTTCCAATATCACCGGCAGCATTATTGATATTAAGGAAATCGTAAGGCGTGCCCGTACTATCAACCCGGATGTCTACATTATCTCTGACGCGGTGCAGCACATGCCGCATGCCGTTCTTCACGTGTCTGAGTATGGGCTTGACGGTATGAATTTTGCTCCTTACAAAGCATTCGGTATTCGCGGCTGCGGGTACGGCTACGTATCTGACCGGGTTGCCAGGATGCCGCACGATAAGCTGATTGCCAAACCGGAAAAAGAATGGGAACTGGGGACGTTCCCGCATCCTAATTATGCTGCTATGAGTGCTGTCGTTGATTATGTGGCGTGGATTGGTACTCAATACACGGATTCCAAAGACAGAAAGACTCAGTATGATGCAGGTATATCGGCTATCCATAAACAGGAACTGTCGCTGCTGCACCATATGCTGGAAGGAAGCGAAAGCGTCAAGGGTCTCAGACATATTCCGGGCGTTGAAGTCTACACCGATACACCGGATACGGTAGACCGCGATTTGATTGCCGCTATCGGCATCAAAGAGTGGGACTATACCGCTCTGCGGGAAGAATATTATCGCCGCGGTGTGACCGTTTTTGAAAGAATCAATACCAGTCTGTACTCCAAACGGATTGTGGAGTCCCTGGGCCTCACGGGCTGCATTCGTGTATCACCGCTGCATTGCCACAGTTTTGCGGATATTGATCAGTTCCTGAAAATTACCGCAGATATTGCGGCGGAGAAAAAATAAATTAACGTCAGGGCACAGTAAGGTAAAGGAGTGTGGTTTGAATGGGAAAATTTTTTAAGATGGCCCTATGGAAACAAATTGTTATTGCCATTATCCTGGGTGGACTCATCGGGAAATTCTTCCCGGCGGCTGTTCCTGTCCTCAAACCTTTTGGGGACATTTTCCTCCGGCTGTTAAAGATGCTGATTGCCCCGCTGGTTCTCTTCACGTTGACGAGCGGCGTCTGCAAAATGGGCGATATTCATCAGCTTCGCCGTGTGGGTGTGCGGATTGTAGCCTTCTATGTGCTGACCTCTACTTTTGCTGCGGCGCTGGGTATGGGCTTTGCTATGATTACCCAGCCCGGTCAGGGTGTTACGGATCTGCTGACGACCGGCAAAGCAGCTAAAGCTGTTTCTTACAGTTTCATTGATAATGCCATTCAATGGATTCCTACGAACATCTTTGAATCTCTGGCTAAAGGCAATACGCTCCAGATCATCGTCTTCGCAATTTTCAGCGGCGTAGTGCTGCTGGCTTTGGGAGAACCATACAAGGGCTTTGTGGAACTCATCGATAAGGCAGCAGGCGTCATGCTGAAGATGACGGATTACGTCATGAAGTATTCTCCCATCGGTATTCTGGCACTGGTTGCAGATATGGTGAACAGCCTCAGCGGCAAGATGATGGCACAAGTGCTGAACTTTATTGCTACCGACTGGGCTGCCTGCCTCGTCATTATCTTTATCGTGCAGCCTCTGCTGGTTCGTCTCCTGGCAAAACAGAGCATGATGAAATATCTGAAGAACATCATGCCCTGTATGGTCGTGGCAGCCAGCACGACCTCTTCCGCGGCTACGCTTCCGCTGGAACTCAAAATTGCTCATGACAAGCTGGGTGTACCTGAAAAGATTTATGGTTTCTGCCTTCCGCTTGGCAATACCTGCAATATGAACGGCATGGCTGTAGCTATCGGCTGCATTTCAATTTTTGCTTCCAACCTGTTTAATGTGCCGATTACGCTCGGCTCCTGTGTCCAGTTCGTGTTCCTGGGTCTGGTGCTTTCCATCGGTGCTGCCGGTGTGAAAGGTGCCGGTATCGTGATGTCTTCCGTACTGCTTCAGACTCTGGGGTACCCTCTGACACTCGTGCCTATTCTCGCTGCTATCTGGCCGATTATTGATATTCCTCATACCACGGCAAACGTCAGCGGCGACTTGGCCGGAACGATTGTAGTTGCAAAATCTATGGATATGCTGGATGAAGAACTGTTTAATTCTTAAGGAGAAGAAATGATAGAAGATAAACTGCATGAACTTGGAATCGAACTGCCCCCGCCTAATCCGCCCGGAGCTATTTATACTCCTTGTGTGGTAGCAGGTGACCTGCTTTTTACGGCAGGTCAAACGCCGAAAAAAGACGGCAAACTGATCATGCGGGGTAAACTTGGTAAGGAAATTACTCTTGAACAAGGTAAGGCATGTGCCGAACGGTGCTGTCTGAGCTGTCTCGCTCTGATTAAAAAGTATGCGGGCAGCCTGGATAACGTAGAACAAATCGTTAAAATGACGGGCTTCGTAAATTCCGCACCGGAGTTCAATCAGCAGTCCAAAGTCATTGATGGGGCCTCCGAACTGCTTTATAAAGTGTTTGGGGAAAAAGGTGCTCATGCAAGGAGCGCTGTAGGCTGCGCCAATCTGCCCAACGATGCTCCCTGCGAAGTGGAACTGATTGTAAAAATCAAAAAATAATAGGGAAAATATCATACTGAGAAAAATGGAGATTTGGCTTTGAATGGGGAAGGGAAAGAGTACCAAAAGGCTCTTTCCCTCTCTTGTATATTCAGGTTCCTGAAAAATGGAGGTGTGTTTGTATGCTGTCACTGGAAGCAATCAAGGAAGCACAGGAAAGGATTCGTCCGTATGTGTACGAAACCCCGCTCATCAGACTGCAGAATCTCGATGAGATAGCTGGGTGCCAGGTATATGTGAAAGCAGAAAATATGCAGCGAATCAACGCGTTTAAAATTCGCGGCGCTCTCAATAAGGCACTGCAGTTGTCTCCGGGAACGCTGAAAAATGGGATTGTCACGGCTTCCAGCGGAAATCATGGCCGCGGCGTTGCTTTCGCCGGGAAATTACTCGGCGTTCCCGTAACGGTTGTCATGCCGGAAGGGGCTCCGGACGTGAAGAAGGAAGCAGTACAAGCATTGGGCGCCAAGATGGTGCTGTGCGAAAAATCGCAGCGCTTTATCATCGCCAGACAAATTGCGGAGGAAAAGAAAGCCTGCTTCATCCATCCTTTTGATGATTATGATGTCATGGCCGGGCAGGGTACGGCCGGACTGGAAATCATGAAGCAGCTGCCGGAAGCCGATGCTGTCGTCGTTCCGATTGGCGGAGGCGGGCTGATCAGCGGCGTCGCTTTTGCTGTGAAGAGCGTAAAACCGGAAATCAAGGTTTATGGATGCGAGCCGGCGCAGTGCAGCCGGTACACGGTCAGTCTTGCTGCCGGGAAACCTACGGAAATTAAATCAGGAAATACGATTGCTGACGGAACCACAAGTGCTAAACCGGGAGATAAGACATTCCCTATTGTTCAGGAAAAAGTGGACCAGGTGATTCCGGTAGAGGAAAAATATATCGCCGAAGCTGTAAAAACATTGGTACTCAAGGGAAAGATTGTAGCCGAACCGAGCTCCTGCATGACGCTGGGAGCTGTGCTACAGGGGAAACTTCGTTTCAAGAAAGAGGACAAAGTCGTCTTCTTCCTCTCCGGAGGCAACGTTGATTTTTCCCTGATTGATCGAATCTGCGAAGGAAAAATGTAAAGGAACATACGGGTCTTATCTTATCTGGGTAAAAAATCATACAAAATTTATTTCCCTTAGAACCATAATTCGGTTCCGGGGAGTCATCGTGGTACGAGAATTGTCTATACTGCAAATCGGTTCGAAGAGCTGCTGCATTAGTGTGCGGCAGCTCTTTTTTTCTCGGAAGTAGAACTATAAAAGTATTCGAATTGAAACCGATAAAAATTATAAAGGCAGCAAACTGACTTATTTTAACCGTATTTCTGAAATCATGAATGCGAAAGCATCTATCGCGAAAAATGATGGGTAACTATAGGTGATTCCGTATATTAAGTTACTGGAAATGGTATTAGAACGGCCATTCTTGAAATGATATTATTTATGATGTAAAGGAAAAGACGAATAAAAATCAGAAAAATGTGATTATAGCTTGATGGGCCCTGCAATCATAATCAAAGTTCATTTTTTCTGTTACTAAAAGTTCAGGCAGAATTTTATTGTTTATTGTATAAAAATGCCATATTGGATCTCATGGGACAGCGTATTCGAAGAAAGTTGAATTCGCGAAGCAGATAAAGGCCTTCAGAAAAAATGATAGTTATTTTTTGAAAATTCTGTAGAATTTACGTGCTTTAAGGCTGCTGAGTAAAAAGTCTTCATGAAAGTGAGCAGCTTATTTTTTTGATGCAAAAGGACGCGTTAGTAACGGAACTTGCCGCTGTATTGTCATCGTTTTGCAGATATTGACCGGTTCCTGAAAATCGCCGCAGCATCGCGGCTGAGCAAAATAAATTAACGGCAAACCATATTTGAGGAGAGTGATTTTGATGGGTAAATTCTTTAAGATGGCCCTTTGGAAACAAATTGTCATTGCAATTATTGTAGGCGGCCTGATCGGAAAATTCCTGCCGGCAGCCGTACCTTATATCAAACCCTTCGGGGATATTTTCCTTCGGCTCTTAAAGATGCTGATTGCACCGCTGGTTCTCTTTACGCTGATAAGCGGCGTGTGCAAAATGGGAGATATTAAACAGCTCCGCCGTGTGGGTGTGCGGATTGTAGCTTTTTATATTGTGACGTCTGCTTTTGCCGCAGCGCTGGGTATGGGCTTTGCCATGATTACTCAGCCGGGTCAGGGCGTCACTGATTTGCTGACGAGCGGTAAAGCGGCCAAGGCTGTTTCTTACAGCTTTGTCGACAATGCCATTCAATGGATTCCTACGAATATCTTTGAATCTCTGGCAAAGGGCAATACGCTGCAGATCATTATTTTCGCTATTTTCACCGGTATCGTACTGCTCGCCCTGGGGGACCCGTACAAAGGTTTAGTCGAAATGATCGATAAGGCCGCCGGTGTCATGCTGAAGATGACGGACTACGTCATGAAGTATTCTCCTATCGGCATCATGGCACTGGTTGCGGATATGGTAAAGAGCCTCAGCGGTGAAATGATGACGCAGGTCCTGAACTTCATTGCCACGGACTGGGCTGCCTGCCTCGTCATTATCTTCATTGTGCAGCCTTTGATGGTTCGTTTCCTGGCAAAACAGAGCATGATGAAATATCTGAAGAACATCATGCCTTGTATGGTCGTGGCAGCCAGTACCACGTCTTCTGCGGCTACGCTTCCGCTGGAACTTAAGATTGCCAATGATAAACTTGGCGTTCCGGAAAAAATCTACGGCTTCTGCCTTCCGCTCGGCAACACCTGCAATATGAACGGCATGGCAGTGGGTATCGGCTGTATCTCCATTTTTGCTTCCAATCTGTTTAATGTGCCGGTGACGCTCGGTTCCTGCGTTCAGTTTGTGTTCCTGGGCCTGGTGCTTTCTATCGGTGCTGCCGGTGTCAAAGGAGCCGGTATTGTGATGTCCTCCGTATTGCTTCAGACGCTGGGCTTCCCGCTGACACTCGTGCCTATTCTCGCTGCTATCTGGCCGATCATTGATATTCCGCATACTACGGCAAACGTCAGCGGTGACCTTGCCGGGACGATTATCGTTGCAAAATCTATGAATATGCTGGATGAAAAAGTATTTAATTCCTGAGGCAGCAAAGGGCGGGATATAAACTGCGAAAGCTTGGAATTAAGCGAATCCGCCCGGAGCTGTTCATACCTCTTGTGCAGCAGGTCACTTGCTTCTATGTCGGGATAGATACCAATAAGCAGCTCTGCCTGCAAAAATCAAGGGATTGATGTAAAACCGTTATAGCAGGAAAAGGTGACGGTTTGCAGAGAAGGGAATGTGAAAAAATAAACGTTTTTCACATCCCCTTCTTCTGCCATCTTCCTTCACAAAAACGAAAACTTGGATAAGTAAAGGAGGGATCATGATGAATCTGGATTTTTATCGAAACTTCGTAAAAATCGTCGAATGTGGTACCTTGTCTGCTACGGCTCGTTATCTTCATGTAGCCCAGTCTGCATTAAGCAGTCAGGTCAAACAGTTTGAAGAAGAATATCATTCCCAACTTTTTATCCGTAACGCCAGACATATGGAGCCAACGGAAGCCGGGAAGATTCTATATGAAAAAGCAAAGCATATGATTCTTCTGGAGGACGCGGCTCACAAAGAGATCCAAGCGTACGAGGAAGGAATCCAGGGTACCGTTCGCGTGGGCATGACGCAGGCGTACCCCGATACGATTATGACCCGGATTTTTTTGCAGTTTCGTAGGGAACACCCCCGCATCCGATTCGCAATTTATGAAATGAATTCCAATGAGATTGTAGGACTGCTGCGGTCCGGTGTCATCGAAATAGGAGTCATACGCACGGCGAATCTGCTGCCGGTTGACCTGGAAGAAGCCATCACTGCCAGGGAAAGGCTGAGTGCTTACTGCGGGTACAACAACCCGTGGATTTCGCCTTATGAAAAGGAAGTGCCTCTTTCTCTGCTGGAGCAGGTGCCTATTGCTATATCCCGCGGATTTTCGGGAACGCTGCAGTTTATCTTTGAACGAGCCGATATCCATCCCACCATCATGAGCATTTCAACGTCACGCAGCAATGCAATGATGTGGGGCAGGGAAAAGGAAGCCGTTGCCATTATTTGTGCGGGCGAGAAGGAAACGCTGGACGATGCAGAATCTTTCTGTCGTCCTCTGGTCTCTGATGATCCGACCGTGGCAAATAAACTCAATACGACCCGTTCGTTTGTGATTATGAAAGACCGGACATTATCGGCTGCAGCCAGAAAATTTATCTGTTTCAGCAAATGCCATCTTAATGAAGAGGCAAAAGATACTGGTTCCAATCGGTAAAAAGGGGACTGTGGAGAATGAAAACCCATTCTTCACAGCCCTTTTTCACGCTTTCCGCCGCCCGCAGCCCGCATTCCGCCTGTGGACGAAAAATGACAAGGCATTTTTCTTTGAACTTATAAAAAATAAAACCTGAAATTTAGGTTATCTGCTAAATTTCAGGTTTTACATCATATTTATTTGAATCAAAACCTTCACCACACTGCTGCAGCGAGGCTAAATACCATAATCCAAAAGCGCCTTTATTTTCTACTAGCTGCTCGCTGCATTCTATCTCAAGAATCCGCCAAAGTAGCTGTCAGCACTACAGTGCTAACCACTCTCCACTAGCCACTATCCACTTTACTGGGCTATATGCCATATGCCAAAAAGCTAAAAGCGCTTTTTATTTTTTCACAGCGCCTATCCTCTTTCTTGCCGCCTTTGGCGGCCACAGCGTCACAGCTTTCTTTTCGCGCGAAGCGCCACAGCTTTTACCGCCGCTGCCGTTTATAGAACTTCCCGATTGGTTGTATCGCAAAAAAAGAAAGTATACAGTATTCAGAAATAAAAAAGAGGGGAAAAGTAAAGTAATCAGATAAACCGTAAATAAATTGACAGAATATTTTACACATTTATCACTTTACATGATAAAACAGTTCGCATTTCGATGCTATTGTTATTGCCTGTGTAGTGGTAGGCTACAGACATGAAACCTATTTTCATACTACAGACAGTCATTCAGTAAAGGGGAGATCGAAATGGCGGTTAAGAAGAGACTTCACTTTGAATTGAATCCAAATTACTGCAAATCCTGTGGCCTTTGCTACGGAACATGTCCCAGAGAGGTGCTGAAAGCAGACGAGTACGGCAGACCGAAAGTCGTTAACCCGGATGCCTGCATTTTATGCAGACTATGCGAATTACGTTGTCCGGATTTCGCCATCAGAGTGGAGGGGATCTAAAATGAGCGAACAGTACAAAATTATGACTGGTAACGAAGCTTGCGTCAGAGGGGCTTTAGCTGCGGGAATGAGTTTTTTTGCCGGCTACCCGATTACGCCTGCCACAGAAATCGCTGAATTATCTTCCGAGCTGCTCCCTCAGCATGGCGGCAAGTTTATGCAGATGGAGGATGAACTTGGTTCCATTGCTGTCGTCATCGGTGCTTCGACGGCCGGTGCCAAAGCAATGACGGCAACGAGCGGCCCGGGTTTCACCTTGATGCAGGAAAATTTGTCCTACGGCATGATGGCAGAGGTTCCTTGTGTTGTCGTTGATGTGATGCGGCAGGGACCTTGCCAGGGCGTTGCTACCGTCCCGGCGCAGGGCGATTTCATGGAAGCGCGCTGGGGAACCCATGGTGACCATCCGATTATTACCCTGGCCCCCTGTTCCGTAGCTGAAACTTACTATCAAACGGTCCGGGCCTTTAATCTGGCAGAAAAGTACCGTACTCCCGTCATTATGCTGTCAGACGCAACACTGGCGCATATGAGTGAAAAAGTTCGCATTCCGGATCCGAGCGAGCTGACGGTTATCAATCGCACGAAACCTACCTGCCCGCCTGAGGAATATCAGCCTTTTGATAACAGTACCAATGAGGTTCATCCCATGGCCAGCTTTGGTGACGGATACCGTTGGTTTGCCAGCGGCCTTGTGCACGATGATACCGGTTTTCCTATCACCAGTGATCACAAAGCGATTAATGCAGCGATTAAACACCTGGTGGGAAAGATCAATGACCATGTTGCTGATATTGAAGCTTACGAAGAATATCGTATGGAAGATGCTGATATCGTTATCTTGTCCGTCGGCCTCGTGTCCCGCTCTGTAAAGAGTGCCATTGACAAGGCACGCAGCATGGGCATTAAAGCAGGACTGTTCCGTCCTATCACGCTGTGGCCGTTCCCCGGAAAGAGATTTGAAGAAGTGTGCGCTCATGCCAAAGCTGTCATGACCTGCGAGATGAACGAAGGGCAATTGGCGGAAGTTGCTGCGCAGTATGTAAACCTGGATCAAAGAATCATTCCGATTACTCAGAATGACGGCACGATTATCCGGGCTGAAAAAATTTTTGAGGCAATCAAGGAGGTTGGCTGATATGACGGAGCATGTGTTTGACAAATATCTGAGGGCAGATAAGCTGCGCACGATGTGGTGTCCCGGCTGTGGCAACGGTATTGTCGTGCAGGGGATTATCCGTGCACTTGATGAATCGGGTATCGATCAAAATAAAGTGGTTATTGTGTCCGGTATCGGCTGCTCCAGCCGTGCCGTTAACTACCTGAACACCTGCGGGCTGCATACGACTCATGGACGGGCTATTCCTTTTGCAACAGGCGTCAAGATGGCCAATCCCGAATTGACAGTGGTCGTGATTTCCGGTGACGGAGACTGCACGTCCATCGGGGGCAATCACCTTATTCAGGGCTGCCGCCGGAACATCGATCTGACGGTCGTTGTCGTCAATAACCTGAACTATGGCATGACGGGCGGGCAGTACTCTCCGACGACGCCTTTGCAGTCTATGACCAAGACTTCTGTTTACGGCAGTGTCGAACCGCCGTTTGATGTATGTCACCTGGCAGCCGGGGCCGGTGCTACTTATGTGGCGCGCGGCATGACCTACCAGCCTGTTCAGCTGAAGAATGTGATTTTGAAGGGTATCCAGCACAAGGGCTTTTCTGTGATTGATGCCATCAGCGACTGCCCCAGCCTTTACGGCAGACTGAATAAACTGGGGGATGCAGTGGCTATGATGAAACGCTGGCCCGAAATTGCCGTTCCTTTGGCAAAAGCAAAGAATATGTCGGAAGAAGAATTAAAAAATAAGGTTATCTATGGTGAGTTCGTCAATAATGACAACAGAAGAGAATATACCCAGATTTATGACGAAGTCATCAGGAAAGCTCAGGGGGTGTAATTATGGCCGACAGACATTATGAAATGCGTTTTGGCGGCAGCGGCGGACAGGGCATGATGCTGATGGGCGATGTACTGGCGCAGGCTGCAGGCATTAAAGAAGGAAAAGAGATTATCCTTTTGAAATCATACGGCCCCGAAGCTCGCGGCGGCGCCTGCCGGAGCGAATTGATTTCCGACCCGAAGCCCATTAACTATCCTGCTATCGTCAGACCGGATTTTGTGCTTGCCATGTCCCAGCAGGCTTGCGACAAATATACCGACGATATGGATGCTGAAAATGGAATCCTTTTGGTAGATTCCGGACTTGTTGAGCGGGTGCCTGAATCCATAAAGCACGTATATAGAATTCCTCTGACCAGGATTGCCAAGGATGAGACCGGCAGGGTGATTACGGCGAACGTCGTGGCACTTGGCGCAATCAGTGTCCTTTCCGAGATTGCCGGTCCGGACTCTGTGGAAGCAGCCGTCCTGAATCGTTTCCCGAAAAAAGTACACCCAATCAATATTAAGGCCTTTGAAGCGGGGGTTGCTGCTGCAAAAGCTTTGCTGTAGAAGGGGTGAACCTTTATGGAACGCGTTGTATCTGTACTGCAAAATAAAATTATGACAGCCGACGAGGCTGCGAAAATCATACAGTCCGGAATGACAGTGGGTATGAGCGGATTCACCCTTGTCGGATATCCCAAGGCGATTCCCCAGGCATTAGCCAAAAGTGGACATGCAAAAGATTTGACCATTTGTATCGGCGCATCGGTCGGCGATGATCTGGACGGCGTCCTGGTAAGGGCAGGTTTAGTCAGGAGACGTTATTCCTACCAGTCCAACAAGGATATGAGGAGTGCAATCAATCAGGGAACCGTGGGGTATAGTGATATGCATATATCCCACTTCCCTCTCCTGGTGAACCAGGGAGTCGGACCCAAAATCGATGTCGCCGTCGTCGAATGTACCGCGATTACGAAAGACGGCCTGATTCCTACGGCCTCCGTAGGTTCCATGGATGCGCTGGTACGCGCAGCCGATAAAGTCATTGTGGAAGTGAACCAAACGCTGCCGGAAGGATTTATCGGCATGCATGATATTTTTGAGGTGGGGGTTCCGCCTCATGCAAAGCCTATCCCCATTGTTAAAACAGACAGCCGTGTCGGTGTCCCGTACATTGCCTGCCCGTCTGAAAAAATAAAAGCCATCGTATTAACGGACGTACAGGACCAGCCGGCAAAGTTCAAGGCAGTGACACCTGTTTCCAGGCGAATCGGGGAAAATGTAGTAAGTTTCCTGAAACATGAAATTGAGGCCGGCCGCCTGCCGGAGAACTTAGGCCCCATCCAGTCCGGTGTCGGGTCGGTGGGAAATGCCATCCTGAGCTGCCTGACGACCAGCGGTTTCCGCGGCCTTACCATGTATACGGAAGTGATGCAGGATGCGGCGCTGCCGCTTATCGAACAGGGCGTTTTCGACTGCGTGTCTGCCAGTGCTGTTTCCCTCAAGGCAGAAACCCGGGAACATTTTTACCGCCATATCGATGATTTTAAGGACAAGATTATCCTGCGTCCTCAGGAAATCTCCAATTCTCCCGAAGTCATCCGCCGCCTTGGCGTGATTGCCATCAATACGCCCATTGAAGTGGATATCTACGGCAACGTCAATTCGACTCACATCATGGGCTCACAGATTATGAACGGGATAGGCGGCAGTGGAGATTTCACCAGAAATGCCCGCGTGAGTATCTTTGCTACCGAATCCATCGCGAAGGGCGGCCTGATTTCCTGTATCGTGCCCATGGTTTCTCACGTGGATCATACCGAGCATGATGTTCAGGTGATTGTCACCGAACAGGGCATCGCCGATCTGAGATGGAAAACACCGCAGGAACGGGCTGAATTGATTATTGAAAATTGTGCTCATCCTGACTATAAGCCGATGCTGAGAGCGTATTTTGAACACGCGAAAAAGGTGTCCAAAGGACAGCATACACCTCATGATTTGACACAGGCATTATCCTGGCATCAGCGTTTCCTGGATACGGGCACGATGAAATTATGATGAGTTTTGCGCTAAAAAGTACAGCAGTGGATCTTTTCGTCGTATTTTCCATTATTGTAGTTGGATACTTCATCGGCAGGATCCGCATAAAAGGAATCGGGCTGGGCACCGCTGCGATTTTCCTATCCGGTTTATTGTTCGGGCACTTCGGTGCCCATACGCCGGCCGTCCTGCAGATGGCGGGCCTGACCTTATTTATTACGTCTATCGGCCTTAGCGCGGGACCTACGTTTGTACAGCGCCTGAAGATGAACGGCAAAGCATATGTCGTGCTTTGTCTGACCATCGTCCTGACCGGGGCTGCCGTCTGCGCACTGGTCATCAAAGGCAGCGGTCTGAGCGCCTCTTTGGCTATCGGGATCATGACCGGAGCATTTACGACGTCTCCGGGATTTGCCGCCGCTAAAGAAGCGGTATCCGCCAGTGCTGAGGCAATCCAAAATGTGGCTGCCGGATATGGCGTGACTTACCCCGTAGGCGTCGTCTGTAAAGTCTTGTTCATTCAGCTGGTTCCGAAGCTTGTTCATGCAGATATGGAAAAGGAACGAAGCCTCATTGCCCTGCCGGAAAACCCGGACGCCAAAAAAGGAAAAGTATATGAAAAACTGGATACATGGGGCTTTCTTTCCTTTTCAATTGCAGTTGTTTTAGGAATTCTTCTGGGAGCTTTTTCTATTTCGCTTCCTGGCGGAGGAAAATTCGCTCTGGGTGCGACGGGCGGCTCACTCATCGTGGGACTGCTCATCGGACATATTGGCCATATCGGCAAATTTGACCTGAGACCCGATCCGCGAATTTATGGCCCGGCAAAGGAAATCGGCCTGATGTTTTTCTTTTCAGGCGCCGGCGTCGAAGGCGGTAAAGGCCTGATGAAAATATTGGTAGCGCACGGTTTCATGTTATGGGTCTACGGCTTTGCCATGGTAGCGCTCCCGCTGCTCGTCGGATTCTTGGTTTTTAGAAAGATTTTAAAGCTGCCATTACTCAATGGACTGGGTTCTATTGCCGCCAGCATGACGTGTACTCCCTCTCTTGCCGTTTTGATCCAGACGGCAGGGACGGACGATGTCGCGTCGGCCTATGCTACGACCTATCCAATAGCATTAACCACATTGGTATTCATTGTTCAATTTTTAGCTGCCCTCTAGTACTTAGATATGACTGAAAATATGTAGTTTTCACCTTTCGGAGTACGTTATGTTCACACGCTGCTCCATCATAACTATTGCATTTCCGTTTTTGCTCGAATACAAATCCATACCTCACCCTCTTAACGAATGACGCGTCAGAGAAGATTATTTCTCTGACGCGTCATTCGTTTATGAAGGTATTAACATGAGCAGCAGCTAAAAGCTGGCGATAGTTTCGTTTGCATTTTATTTGCCAGGGCGCAGCTTTGGCGGCGGTGTTTGGTCTTGTTTGGGCGCAGCGAGAAAAGAGGGAACCACGGTGAGAGCCGACTGCGGTATATTTTTCACTGCTCCAACGCTGATGGAAATAAGGTGAAATCATCATTCAGGATTCAATCTAAATAGCCAGTTTTAAATCAAATGAAATGTTTAAAAGCGTGGCTAGAGAATTAATGTATATATGCAATTATAAAGTTGCATATATTCAATTTTTATATTCTTTCTAATTGCAGAAAAATATGATATTTTCTAAACAGATACTGGGGGCTTGATATCAAAAAAGAGCTCCCTCATAAGCTTGCAGAAGGTCTTTCCAAAGGCAGGGATGACTTTATCTTTAAGAGAGGCAATAACGATGTGGTTGTGTGCTGGAAAATTTTTTATGGGAAAAACTCTTAACAGGTTATCTTTATGCAGTTGATTTTGTTCCGTGATTAAAGGTAGGTACATAGACCAGCAAAAAGAAGCAGCATAATTTTGAGCGCTTAAAAGGATGTGAAGGTCCATTTGAGATAATTCCATTACTGGATAGATTTTAATGCCATGGGCTACACACCACTCATCGATGCAGCGTCTGGAAATTGAGTTCTCGTGATTTAAAATAAATGGCATATTTCTTAATTGGATGAGATCGGCCCCATCATTGGAAAATTGTTTCCACATCTCCATGTGGCCGAAATCTTGTATTAACTTGCTCGATACTACAAGGTATAACGTTTCTTCTAGTACAGAATGTTGACGAAAATGAATCGGATCTATGAAATCTCGATCAATTAGGGCGATATCTAATTCATTGCGCAGGAGTAACTCTTTTAGACGAAAAGATGGAGCCGCGGTCGGAACCATACGTACTTGAGGGTACTCTTGCTGCATTTTAGCTGAAATCGGAGGAAAGACAATTCGAAAGCGACCTTCCGGTGTACCAATCCGGAGAATCCCAACATTAGATTTGTGTATTTCTTCGATACGCGTTTTTAAATTTTCCTCTATGACAGTTATGTCTTCCATGGAACTTAGCATAGCTTTTCCAGATTCAGTTAACGTAAGTTTAGGAGACCTGGTAAAGAGTGTCGTATGATATTCTTTTTCTAAATTTTTAATATATTTGCTTAAATTCTGATGGGAGACGTGAAGCTTTTTCGCCGCTGAGGAAATGCTTTCAGATTGACAAAGGACTCGAAAATATTCTGTGTTGAATAACATGAATTATGCACCTCAATAAAAGAAGGAAAGGTAGGTAGATAACATGAAACGGAGAGTTAGCCCCTATAATGTAGTTCCACAAATTGCGCATCCGCCGATTATTTGTGACGTGACTTTGCGTGAAGGTGAACAAACTGCCGGCGTCAGTTTTTCGCAAGCAGAGAGGGAACACTTTATAGAGCTATTGGAGGCTGCACACCTGCCTCAAGTTCAATTATACAATACTTGGCATGGAGAACAAGTTGATGAGCGGGCCATGCAAATTAATGCTGATCTTTGTGCGGTTCCTCGTAAGTATTTAAAAACTGAAGTACTTAACTTCAATACATCTGATATGAAACAATTAAAGCAGATGATTGACTTGCAGGCTGAAACGAAGCCGGATATTATTCATGCTTCTTTTTCATTGAATGCTGCAACTGAAGAGGCGCTGGTGGATGAAGAACATCGTATTCAGGAAACTGCAGAATATATTGCTTCTAAAGGTCTCGAGTGCAATATTAGTTTGATTAATGCAACACGTTCCGATGCTCGTATTCTTGCTCGTATGGTCAAGGCTGCTGCTAAATCCGGTGCATCCAGGGTCAGACTGGCTGACACCGTAGGGGTGGCAGATCCGAGCGGAATTGAGAATATGTGCCGCACTGCATTGTCTGCACTCGAAGGGACTTCAACGATTCTTGGAATTCACACTCACAACGATTTTGGCTTGGGCTTGGCAGACGCATTAGCTGCTATACGGGCAGGTGCTTCACTTGTGGATGGCTCGGTTAACGGCCTGGGTGAGCGATGCGGAAATGCATCTTTGGTGGAAATAATTATGGCGTTGGAAGGTATGTATGGGATTAAAACCGGAATTGATTGTACATTGCTGTTAAAAATAGCTCAGTATGTGTCCCAGATATCTGGAATTCCTATTCCCACAAACATGCCCTTTGTTGGAAAGTATGCTTTCTCCGATAGCTTGGCAGCTCATATCCTCATGTCTGTTAAAGATCCATTGGCGGTACAAGGTATTTTACCGGAAGAATTTGGAAGCAAACGACTTGCATTTCTTTCGAAAAATATCACTGAGGAAGCGCTGTGGGTATTGGTGCAACGACAAGGGCTGTCTCTAAAAAAAGACGATATGAAAGAACTGTATAACCTCATTTGCCGGGAAATTGATGCACAGAAGGGTAAAGTTCTAACGGAGGAAGATTTGCCAAGGCTGGCAAAGGAATTATGAGAGTTGGTTTAGGGTGTAGGTCTCTGGAAGAAAGGAAGTCGAATTATGAATCCTCTTAAGACTGTTATTTTGGATGGCGCGATATTAAGTCTTCTGCTCCTTATAGGTATAATTCTTCGGAAACATAGTAAGTTTCTCCAAAATTTGTACTTGCCTGCATCATTAATTGCAGGGTTCGTAGGGCTATTTCTCGGGCCGCAAATCTTAGGACACTTTACTGGATTTTCTCTCCCCATTGGAAAGAGTATTGCTCAGTGGCCGGGACAACTTACTTCTATTGTCCTTGGACTGGCTTTCGTCGGTGCAAAACCATCCAACAATTTTGGCCGCATTGCCTCAGAAGGGGTTACTGTTTCTGGTCTGATGCATCAAACACAAGTATTGGTCGGGTTGGGACTAACCATGCTTCTTATCCCCTTTTTCCCTGAATTACCTGTGAGCTTCGGCTTTACCCCCGTTTTTGGTTTTCATGGCGGGCATGGTACTGCCAATGCCGTTGGTGTGGCTCTTGCCCAATATGGTTGGCCGGAAGGTATTTCAGTAGCAAACACGATGGCAACAGCCGGATTGATGTCGGGTATCATTTTAGGAATGATTGTCATTAACATAGGGGTGCGCAGAGGCTATGCACAAAAAGTTTTGGAGCCTCAATCTATCCCTAAAAGTATCCAAGAAGGAATAGTTCCTGTTTCTGAACGTAAACCTATTGGCGTTGGCGTTTCATACGCTGATGCTTTGGATCCTCTTGCTCTCCAGCTTGCCATTACGGGTTTTGTTTTTGGCGGGGCAACCTTATTATCTAAGGGATTAGTCATGATTCATCCGCTGCTTAAGGAAATACCGCATTTTGCCTGCGCCATGGTTTTTGGTGCCACCTTTAACTACGTTATGAGAAAACTTCACCTGGAATCGTATATAGACAGAGCAACAATCACTCGTATTTCCGGCGTCGCCCTTGATTACCTTGTTTGTGCAGCAATTGCTACGCTTTCTCTTAAAGTATTTTCTCTTTATCTGGTACCTCTTGTCCTGACTATTGTCGTCATGATTGTAGTAAACCTTATTGCCAATTTCTATTTCTCTTGGAAAATATTTGATGTAGATTGGTTTGAACGTGCTGTGGCCAGCTATGGACTTGAAAGTGGTGTTTTGGCTACAGGCCTGATGCTTTTACGTGTTGTAGACCCTAACTTTGAAACAACGGGACAAGATTCTGTTGCATCAGCGGTTTCGTTACTATATCCGCTGGCCATTCCTTATGTGGTATTAATGCCGCTTCTTTCCACAAAAATTCCAGCTTGGATTCTTTGGTTATTTAGCTTTGCTATCTGGCTCGCATTTTACATTGTTGCAAGACGTTCGTTCTGGCACAAAAATCGTAAATTTTCGGATATACTTAGTTCTAAGAGTAAGGCACCATGTGCTCGTTGATTGAAAGAAGTATATTTAATATTTGTGAATTTTGGTCGGAAGAAGTGTGTGTTGGTTTCAAGTACTGTTAAAAAGCTATAAAAAGGCAACTATCGAATAAAAAAGATGGCTGTGAAGAAAAGTTGTTTTTCTCCACAGTCATCTTTTTTATTTTTGAAAAATAATAGAAAACTTTTATTAACTTGATTAAAAACTAGTATTAGACGCTTATTTTTTCTGAAGTATAAACTAAAACTGTAAGGAGATAATCGGTAGAAAAAGTAGAAATTTTCAGATTATTTTTGAATAAAATTTATAGAAAGTTATGATAGGAGGATGTAGTGATGAAAAAAGAGCAAATTCTGAAACTTGAGAAAGCTGCCTATGAAGTCAGAAAAAATCTATTAACACTCGCCTCTAAAAAGTCAATTCACATCGGAGGAGATTTGTCGATTACTGATGTAATGACTGTATTATGGCAGTATCAGATGCATTATAATCCAGCCGATCCGCATGATGAAAACAGGGATCGGTTTGTGCTATCAAAGGGCCATGCATCAGCTGCTTTGAATTTTTGTCAGGCAGCCATAGGATGTTACGGCGTTGATGACGTAATGAAAGAATACGATTCCAGCGGAGGAAGATTCTCTATGCATCCATGTAGTTTTGAAAATCCCTACATAGAAGTATCCACAGGATCATTAGGACATGGCCTGTCAATTGCTAGCGGAATTGCAATGGCACTGCGCTTAAAACATAATTGGAAAAATCGAGTTTATGTGATCATGGGAGATGGTGAACAATCCGAAGGTTCAGTTTGGGAAGCTGCCATGAATTCTGTCCACTATAACCTGGGTAATTTAGTCGCTATAATTGATCAAAATGGATTGGAGTCAGATTGGTTTCGTAGATGAAATTACCTCGTTGGGGAATATCGCTGAAAAGTACAGGGCATTTGGATGGAAAGTGAAAGAAATTGATGGCAATGATATCCCTTCTATCTTGCAGGAATTTGAACAGCTGCCTCTGCCTTCTTCCAGGATTCCAACTGTTATCATCTGTCATACGACCAAAGGAAAGGGAGTTTCTTTTATGGAAAACAGCCCAGCTTGGCACAAAGGAAAACTTTCTCCTGAACAATATTCAGAGGCAATGGAGGAGTTAAAAGAATATTATAACAATGAGGGGAGATGAAATCATGTTTGCCTATGATTTTGATGATAAAAGGGTCCTGCGGGATGAAATAGGGGAATACCTGCCCTACTTAGGAACAAAAAATGACAAAATGGTTGTGATCAATGCTGATCTCGGGAAAACGTGCCGCACAAACAAATTTAGGGAAAAGTTTCCCAACAGGACCTTTAACGTGGGCATTGCTGAGCAGGATTTGATAGGTTTTGCAGCAGGACTAGCTCACGAAGGCTTGCTGCCTTTTGTCTTTTCAATGGCTAATTTCATTTCCATGAGGGCTTGCGAACAGTGCAGGACAGATGTAGCTTATGGAAATTTAAAAGTACGCCTTATCGCTATTTACTCGGGGCTGTCGAGCGGAATGTCAGGCGCTACTCACTGGGGGATGGAAGATTGTGCAATCATGGGCAGCATGGCCAATATGACTGTCGTGGAGCCTAGTGATCCCGTGCAAGCAAGAAAAATGTTAGATGCTTTGTTAAATTACAATGGCCCTGTGTATATGAGAAATACTGTTTACCCAGTTGCACATATCTATGACGAAAGCATCTATTCTTTTAATATAGGAAGAGCATCTATTGCTCATGAAGGACAGGACGGTGCGTTTATTTGTTCGGGAGTTACTACTCAATTTGCTGTAAAGGCGGCTTTGCAAATAGAACGAAAATTGGGGAAGAAAATTCGTGTTGTAGATATGCATACGTTGAAACCCATTGATAAAAATGCAGTGATAGAGGCAGCAAAAACAGGGCGTATTGTTGTGGCTCATGATCACAATGTGGTTGGAGGATTAGGCTATTATGTGGCCGAAATATTAGCTGAATCAAAAATGTCCCCCAGTTTTATCAATTTGGGGATTCCTGATACTTTTCCTTCTCTGGCTTCGGCGGAAAATCTCTACCATGCCTTTGGGTATGATGCGGAAGGACTCGAGAAGGCAATGATTCGATTGTTGTGAATTTTAGGCTCGATAATGTAACGAATAAAATCCCAGAAATCATTTTTGATTTCTGGGATTTTATTCGTTGTCATTAGGTAAACATATGATTAAAAAGAATTCGTTCCGTGTAGATAGGATATAATGTAATCTCTTACTCTGTGAACGGGAGGGATTAAGGTAATCTCACTTTTCCAGGATATGTAAATTGTACGTACAAAACCAGATGAAGCAATTTTAATCCTTTTGACAGGCATCAGGGATGTTAAATGGATGTCGGGGACAATGGTAACTCCATCATTTTGTGCTACATATTGCAGGGCAGCTGCACATTCATTTGCTTCTGCCACAATATTGGGTTTAACACGGATTCTTTGGAAACGTTTGTCGAGCAATTTCCTGAGCGCACTGCTTGAGTCGAGCATAATGAATGGTTCATGAGCAATTTCGGAAAACGAAACACTGTCTCTTTTTGCCAACGGATGACTTTTATGAACCATGAGATACAGTTCTTGGGTAAATAATGGTACTGAAATTAAATCCGGATCAGTGTCAGCAGAGATGATTAAATCGACTTTTTCATCTTTTAAGGCATCCACCAATCCAGTCTGCAAATCTTGGACATATTTAAATTTTATGTCTGTATTGCTTTGTTCCCTTTTAAAGGCATCAATAACTTCTGGAATAAGAGTTGTACTCAGACTATAGATGTATCCTATTGTGACAGTTCCGGCATTGGCATTTTTCATGGAGTGAATATAATCCACGCCCTTATCCAACATATCCAGTGCTTGGTTTACGTATTCCAGAAAGCATTCACCATATGGACTGAGGCTAATTTTCTTCTTTGCTCTTATAAAAAGAGGAACTTTTAACTCTTTTTCAAGTTCTGCAATCGCATAACTCAGGCTAGGCTGAGAAATATGCAGTGCTTCAGCTGCTTTGGTATAATGAAGCATTTTTGCAAGCGTCTGAAAGTATTGAAGCTGTAGTAATTTCATAATATCACCTGCTTTCTGAATCCCCTCTCACTCCAGTTTATTATAGCATACGATTACCAAAAAATAGGGATTATAGAATTCTTCTATCAATACAATCTGAATCAAGTATTAGACGGTCTATAACGTGAAAGATAAAATAAAGACAAAGAAAGACAGAAATCATTAAATAGTTAGAACTTAATGAACTTTCTGTATTTAAAGCGCTGCGGTAAATTGTTGGAAGGGGTGAGTGAGATGCTGCAGGCCAACTTTGCGAACAAGATTGTGTATGGAGAGAACTCCTTGGAGTTTTTGGAGAAGGTTGAAATGAGTCGGGTGGTTGTATTTGCGGATCGGGTTTTTTGCGAATATAACAAGGACGTTTTGGAGCTGATGAACTCTATATTTGAAAAAAGAAACGTCAAACATTGGCTCTTCTACGACGAAGGAAAGGAACCTACTCTAGGATTCGTTAAGGAAAATTCTAAAAAGCTGATTGAGACTCAACCGGATTTAATTATTGCCATTGGCGGTGGGGCAGTAATGGATTCGGTCAAAGTCATGGAAGTGTACTATGAGCATCCTGACATTACGGATGAGGCTTTAATGAATCGGTTTAATCTTCCTCCCGTACAGCGTAAAGCCAGACTGCTCTATATTCCGACGACGAGCGGGACAGGATCCGAGGTTTCTCCAATTGCTGTAATTTATGTACCTACGGGAAATCCTCAGGTTCCGCAAGTAAAGAAAGGAATTGCAGATTATCAATTGATTCCTCATTACGTGGTGCTGGATCCTCGGTTTACGGTAACCGTGCCATTTAAGATTACCGGAGCAACCGGACTGGACGCTTTTGCACATTGTATAGAAGCTTACGTTAATAAGAATCCTAAAAACTCCTTCACAGATTTATTTGCATTGGAAGGTATGAAAAGGATAGTTGCTAATTTGCCGATCGTTTTAAAAGAACCTGGTAATCTTAAGGCCAGAGCTCAGATGCAGATTGCCGCAACGATGGGTGGTATCGCCTTGGCCGGAAGAGGTTCAGGCGCTTCCCATGGATCTGGTAAACAACTTGCAACATTGGTTCATATGCCTCACGGCACATCTGTAGCACCTCCGATGGAACAAGTGATTCGCCTGAACTCCAGGAAATGTCTTAAGGAGTATGCAGAGGTTGCCAGATATTTAGGCGTGGAAGCAGCAACCGATGAAGAAGCTGTTGAAGGGCTGATCAAAGAATGGAACAAACTGATGGAAGTTACCAAAACTCCAAAGACCATTAGCGAGTTGGGAATCAGTCAGGATAAATTCAATGCTTCTTTGGAGACTATTGTTAAGAATGCTCAAAATGATCCTGCAATGAAGGGAAACCCAGTTGTTTTAACGGCCGACGAAATTAAACAGATTTATTTGAACTTAAATAAATAGTTAGGGAGGAGGGCCATATAATGACATTCGCATCCTTATTAAAAGACTGGCAAGTATTAGCTGCTTTAATGCTGCTGGGCTTTGTGGTTAGAGAAATTTGCAAACCAATCCAAAAATTATATATTCCAACGTCTATGCTGGCAGGTTTTTTAGGATTGATTCTAGGACCTCAGGTTTTGGGTGTAATTACTATTCCTAAATCATTCAGTTCCTATGCAGGTGCTCTGATTGGGCTTGTTCTTACTTGTATTGTTTTGGGAATCACTTTTGATAAAAGTCGTTTTCGTAACTACGTTGATTATGCATGTGTCTGCATAGCTGTTTGGGGAATGCAGCTGATGGTTGGGGCTCCACTGGGTGAAGCACTCTCTCAAGCTTGGCCGTCGCTTCCTAAAGGTTGGGGGCTCCTTGGTGTATTTTCCTTCTGGGGCGGCCATGGTACTGCAGGCGCTGCCGGGACTCAGCTTGATAAACTTGGCGCAGAAGGTGCCCTGAGCATGGGTATGATTCTTTCCACGATAGGACTTATGTCCGCAGTTACTATCGGTATGGTTATTGTAAACTGGGGGATTCGTAAGGGCTATGCTCGATACACTAAAATCCCTGAAAGTGGATACGATCCAACGTTGAGTGGTGTTCTTCCTGAAAATTTACAAAAGCCTATAGGTCACGTAAAAGTTTCTTCCAACGGCATTAACGCCTTGGTATTGCAAATTTGTTTGATCCTTTTTAGTATGTGGTTAGGTCAGCTGATCCTGGGAACTCTGGGAAATACGATTTTCCCGTGGGTCAAGAAACTGGGATCTCTGGTTAACGGTATGCTGGGAGCAGCTATTATTCGTATTATTATGTCGAAGATGCACTGGAATGGATATCTGGATAAACCGACAATCAGCCAGGTTTCAGGATGTGCCCTGGATGTTTTGATCCTTGGCGCTGTTTCTACGATGAAACTTAGTCTTGTCAGCACGTTTATCGTTCCTATTATCATCTACTCTGCTGTTTTGCTCGTACTTACTATCTTGGTATCGCTGTATTTCTGCAGAAAATACTGCAAACTGGAATGGTTTGAAAAGGCCTGCTGCCTGTTTGGTATGGCATCCGGTGCAGTTCCTACCGGATTGGCGCTTGTTCGTGCAGTTGACCCTGATGGGAAGTCTTCAGCTCCGGATGCCCAGGGCGTTGCTTCCTCCGCATGGGCTCCGGTTTACGGCTCTATGCCGGCTATTTTGCCCGCTCTTTATTTCAGCGGTAATTTAATGGCGTGCATTGGAATTGGTGCCGCTAGCTTCTTCATTCCGCTTATCATCGGATGGGTTATGTTTGCTAATAAGAAATAACATCACTTGAACGAGAGGAGGGATTATGGTGAATGAAGAACTTCCAAAATCCATTACTATCTGTGAAGTAGGTACCAGGGATGGACTTCAGAATGAAAAAACGATGGTCTCTGTCGAGGATAAGGTAAAATTAATAGATGATATGGCCGCAGCTGGTTTTAAGGTAATCGAGGTCGGATCTTTTGTAAGTCCAAAAGCTGTCCCTCAAATGGCAAACACAGATGAAGTCTTTAAAAAAATAAAAAAGGTTAAAGGCGTGGAGTATCGTGCTTTGATTGCCAACTTAAGAGGTGTGACCAGAGCTATAGACTGCGGGTGCCACAAAGTTAAATTGAATGTATCGGCAAGCACTGCACATAATCTTGCAAACCTGAATTGCACGCCGGAAGAAAGTGTTGGTCGTTTTGGTGAATGTGTTCAAAAAGCAAAAGAAGCAGGGCTGGACGTGTCCGGATCTATTTCGATGGTATTTGGTTCTCCCTGGGATAAAGAAATCCCTCTTTCGGATGTAAAAAGAATTGTTGAGGCATATCTGGCCGTTGGAGTATCAGAAATCTCTTTGTCTGATGCTTCGGGTATGGCATATCCGGTTCAAGTTAAAAGAATCTGTAAGGAAATGCGCAAATCTTATCCGGAGGTGAAATGGTGGCTGCATTTCCATAATACCAGAGGATTGGGGATTGCCAATATCATGGCTGGTCTGGAATGCGGGTTCACTAACTTCGATACAAGTTTTGCCGGTGTTGGCGGGTGCCCGTTTGTGCCTGGTGCAGCTGGCAATGTCGCAACGGAAGATGTACTGCATATGTGTGATGAGTCTGGAATTGACACAGGGGTAGACCTGGACAAGGCAATCCAAATAAGCAGGGAAGTTGTTCGCATTATTGGTCACAGTACGGATAGTTATATCCTCCGAGCTGGTAAGTCGAAGGATCTGATTCGTGAGATTCCTACAAGACAGATCAAAAATCAGACATTAGCTAAAAAATAATAGATAAGTTCTATCGATTTTCAAGAATTCTGGTATTAGACAATGAAAAACTAAAGGTATAGAGTTATTATTGAAAGTTAAGAATGTTTAGACAATTTTATTTAAATGTTTAAAAAAGGAGATTGATATCATGGCTAAGGAAGTAACCCCTGAACAGATTGCAATGATTGATGAGATGGTAGCACGTGCTCATAAAGCACTTGACGTCATCGCTACCTATGATCAGGCTCGTGTTGACAGACTTTGCCAGGCAGTAGCGGCAGCTGTCTGCGACATGAAAGTATGGGGCCCGATTTGCGACGAAGCTGTTGCAGAAACGAACTTGGGTGATAGAATTTCTAAGAGAAATAAGAGAAACAAAATCAAATTAATTCTGAGAGATTGTCTGCGTCAGCCCAGCGTGGGCATTATTGAAGAAATTCCGGAAAAGGGCATTGTAAAATATGCAAAACCGGCCGGCGTCATTGCTTCTCTGGTACCGACGACGAACCCTTGCCTGACACCTGCTGGTCAGATTGTATATGCAATCAAGGCAAGAGACGTTATGATTTGCTCTCCGCATCCTCGTGCAAAGAACGTAACCAACAAGTGCATTGATATTATTCGTCAAACGCTGGTTAGAGAAGGTGCTCCCGCCGATATTATTCAAGGCATTAAAGATCCTTCCATTAACTTGTCTAAAGCGCTGATGGAAAGATGCGATCTGGTTATTGCTACCGGCGGTCGTCCAATGGTTAAGTCGGCATATTCTTCCGGTACTCCTGCATATGGCTCCGGCGCAGGCAATGCAACGGTTATTATTGATGATACGTGCAATACTCCGGAACGTCTGAAGGAAGCTGCGGAGAACACTCGAATTTCTAAGACTTCCGACTTTGGATCCGGCTGCTCCTGCGATGGTAACCTGGTCATTCATGAATCTATTTATGATGATTTTGTTAAGGCATTGGTAGCAGAAGGTGCTTATCTTGCAAATGAAGAAGAAGCGGAAAAGCTGAAGAGAGTAATGTGGGACGAAAATGGTCATCGTCTTCCGAATACCGTTGCAATCAGTCCGCAAAAGCTGGCATTGACTGCTGGGTTTGAAATTCCGGAAGATCGTAAGTTCATTGCAGTAACAGGCGGCGGTATCAACGACATCGGTAAAGATCACTTCTTCTCCAGTGAAAAACTGACCACACTGCTGGCCCTCTTCAAATACGAAGGCGAATTTGAAAATGCTCTGGATATGATGAGAAAGATCTTTGATGTTGGTGGTAAAGGCCACTCCTGCGGTATCTATTCCTTCAGCGACGATCATATCAATCGTCTGGGGCTGGCTGCTCCTGTATCCCGGATTATGGTTCGTCAACCTAATAACAAGGGTAACGCAGGTTCGCCGACAAATGGTATGCCTCCTACCTCCTCCATGGGCTGCGGTACCTGGGGCGGCAATATCGTATCTGAAAATATTACCCTGAAGCATTATATGAACACAACATGGGTAGCTCGTCCAATTCCGAAAGATCTGCCCAGCAATGAAGAACTGTTTGGCGATTTCTTCAAGCCTGGCATGGATGAAGAATAAAGATTGTTTCACCCCTAACTTTCTCAATCCTAAGTGAAAAAGGCTGCTGCATACGGTAGTTTTTATTACCGGGTGCAGCAGCCTTTTTCGCTTATAATACGTAGTTAAATGATTTCTGCTATGACTGCACGTTATTACCGCCAGAAAATACAGGGTGGGAGCAGCAAAATTTTAGTAAATGAGGATGATGAGTTTGTTGAATCCTTAATCTGAGTGCGTTGTGGTTTGAAAACCGTCGCTTCATGCACTATTTGTAATTGAGGCTGACGGGGAAACGTTTCTGCAATAGATTGAAAAGTTATAACAGCACGGCAATTGGGTCCCTATTTTAATGAAAGGGTATAGAAGATATCTATCAATCTGATTTAAACCTAGTATTGGACGGGAAAAAAGAAAGCCGATATCATGAATTGGGATACAAAAATTAGGTTCTTCACGGTTTTTTCGGGAGTATACCCCTTACGGTCGGAATTGAGAGGTAGCGAATTAACGTGAAAAAGTACTCATCATCTCTGTATCCGTACGCTCTTCTTTTGGCCACTTTAATCTTGTTGTTGAAGCCTTCAAGCTTCCCTGTGTTTATCGGGTACAGGGCATGGTTCACCAGACCGTCTATCCTTGGCAGCTTAATCTTAGCAAACCTAACCAGGGCCGGAATCCCGCTGCCTAGTGCAGCTTTAAACCAGCGCTTCCATCCTGCAAGAGCCTTGTCATAGTCCCTTAATTCATAGAGGGCTACCATCTCTTCCTTCATGGAATAACATATTGCCAGATCCTCGTGCTCTGCAAAGATGGCCTGCAACGCTTCTTTGCTCTTAGGATTCAGCCTATCTTCATTGGTGAGTAACGGCCAGCGGACTTTCTTCAATGTGCGGTAGTTCTTCTTTTCCTCGGATATCCGCTCTTTCAAAGCCGGCTTGTCTTCAGCACTTGCGTCTTTTAATGCTTCTTGCATGTCGTTGGCTTTATCCCTATGCATTCTGGCCTCATCAAGTCTTACTACACCTAATACTTCCTTCCCGAATTGAGCCTGCATGTGGTAACGATCATACACGACCTTAGCTTGCGGCAGATGTTCTTGTACCAGCTTGTTGTAGGAAGCGTTCATATCCATGGCGACTGCCTTGACCTCTGTCAGCTTTGTCTGATCATATTCCTTGAAGAAATGCTCGAAGTCAGCTATCGCCCGACCTCTGCCAACCCAGAGAATATAACCTGTCGCTAAATCCATGACGCAAGTGGCATAGGTGTGTCCCTTATGGATAGCAAACTCATCGATGGCCAGGAAACGGGGCTTGTAAGAGGTCAGCTCCAATTCCATTTCATATTTATCGAGAGATTCGTCCATGAGCTGTTTGTGGACATAGCGAACCGTGCTCCAGTGAATTCCTGACATCTTGGCAATTGCATTGGCAGGGATTCCATTACGAAGCAGCGTCTCAATCCAGAGAGAAGCTCTCATGGTAATGCGAGTTCCTGGATATTTAAAGGGAATAGGCTCAGTGATGGTTGCATGGCAGCAGGAGCAACGGAAGCGATGCCCTTCAAAGCGGATCATCCTGGTATGCTCAGGATACGCAGGAAAACTTTTCAAGTAGGTGGAAAATGGCTCGTAAGAATACATTTTCTGACCACATTTAGGACAACGGAAGTCGGTATATTTCTTTTCACTGCAAATAACAATCTCCTGGCTGTCATCAAAAGGGTCTTCCGGCATGAAGACATTGTAAAAGACATCTTGACATTCTGCATTATTTTGAATAGTGTAATTAGTAAAGGACATTTTCTCCTCCCAAGGTATGGTTTCGACGATTATATTTTGGAGGAGTTAATGTCCTTTTTCAATAGTCAAATGTCTTTTAGTCCACAAATTTCCGTGAAGAACCAAAAATTATGATATGGAATAACACAAAAATACAGAATAATCTGTTTTATTAATTAAAATACTTCTTTTAAGTAAGCTTTTATTTATTTTGCCGGTCTTCACAGAAATCTTTAAAACTATGGAGGTGCATGTTATTGTGTGGAACAAGATGGAGAGAATGATGAGTGTGATGAAAGGTGAAGTCCCAGATCGCCCTCCTGTCACGGCATACCGCCATTTTCCGGGGATGGAAGTGAAAGCGGAAGATATAGCTAAATGTATGGTCGAGTTTCAGAATGAATATGATTGGGACTGGATGAAAGTCAATCCCGGTGCTGTTTATTACTATGAAGTTTGGGGCAACAAATACAATTATGAACATTATCTTGGAAATGTGCCGGAAAAATTAGATTATGCCATTCATAATCTTTCTGATTTTGAAAAAGTGGTGGAATATCCTGGTGATTACAGCCGGTTCGGAGATCATGTGAAGGCTATCCGGTTAATCAGGAAACAGATTCCGGCAGATTTGCCAGTCTTCCAGTCTGTATTTGCCCCTATAGCCGTATTGTTGAACCTGTGTGGGGATAAGAGCCCGGGTCGTTATCGGGAAGCACCGCGGGAAAAATGCGTCTTGCTCCCTTATTTCAGAGAGCACCCGGATGTAGTTCACCATGCCCTGAAAAATATTGCCGTAACCCTGGCTGACTATGTTACTAAATGCTTGGAAGCCGGTGCCGATGGTATCTTTTTCGCAGAGATGGGGCTGGCCCGCGAGGGATACCTTACGTATGAAGAATGGAAGGAATTTGTCGTACCCTATGACAAAATCGTGCTAGAAGCACTGAATGGCAGGCCCTGCATCCTACACACCTGCGGGATTTACGGGAATCCGAAACGGTTTGTTGATTATCCCATCAATGCCCTGCATTGGGCTGAAACCGCTCCTGGTAATCCGCCCATTATAGGCAGTGAATCCTGGCTGGGTAAAATCGCGGCTATGGGCGGTGTTAATGAGAATCTATTTGGTACAAATGCCGCAGAAAAAATTGGTGATATGGCCAGAAAGTCTGTCGACGGCAACCGTCAGCGGCCATTTCTCTTGGCACCGGAATGTACAGTACCTATCAATAGCTTGAAATCGGAACTGCTCGCATTGAAAAGTGCTTCTATGGATGAATAGGAGGTGCCTGTATGTCAATCGCATCGTTATTTACGGATATGGGTGTCATGAGTGTTTTTCTTTTAGTCGGACTTGCCCTGCGTGAAATTTTTAAACCTTTTCAGAAGTTTTTTATTCCAGCTTCTATGATTGGCGGTATCCTGGCTCTGATTATGGGACCTCAGGTACTGAATTTGGTCCCTATCCCCAAAAGCTATTCTTCCTTGTCAGGAAATCTGATTAACTTGATTCTGACCTGCTTGGTTTTTGGTGTCACTATCAACAAGGACAAGATCGCCAACTATCTTGATTATTGCTGCCTGGCTACAAGCTTGAAAGGGGCTCAACTGGCACTTGGCGTTGCCGTAGGTGCCGTGTTGAACATTTTTTGGACCGACTTGCCTAAGGAATGGGGAACCATGGGTGTTTTCGCTTTCCTTGGTGGGCATGGGAATGCGACAGCCGTTGGTAAGATTTATGATCGTCTCGGTGTCCCGGGCATGATGGATATGGGTATCGTATTATCGACTATTGGACTTTTAGCAGCTATCATCGGCGGTATCATCCTTATTAACTACGGCGCAAGGCGCGGCTGGACCGCCCATATCAAGGCTAATGATGGAGCGAGAATCGGCGTGGGGAAGGCGATTCTGCCGCCGGAAAAACGGTTTCCTATTGGTATGGCTCGTGTTATGAATGACTCCATGAATAACCTGCTCCTGCAATTTGCTTTCCTGATGACTGCTATGTTGCTCGGCAGCGGTGTATTTAAATTTTTGGGAGCTTATGTAAATCCTTTCTTTAAGACATTTCCACGTATTATTAATGGAGTGGTTGGCGCAATTATTATGTGGCCGGTTATGCGCAAACTCGGGCTGGGTGATTTAGTTGATAGAAAGACCATTTCAGCGATATCCGGTATGTCCCTTGATATTGTCGTCATGGCTGCTGTGGCAACGATGAACTTGACTTTCGTAGCTACCCATGCAATGCCGATTGCCATTTACAGTATCATCATGATTCTATTTACGGCCTGGTACTGCATTTTTTATGCCAAACATACGAGTGAACAAGACTGGTACGAAAAGGCAATGTGTGCCTATGGGATGGGAACGGGAACAAGTGCTACCGGGCTTGCCCTCGTTCGTGCTATGGACCCGGATGCCCAGAGTGTTGCTATGGAGGCCCATGGCGTGCATAATGGGACTACGGCACTTCTGACTTCCACGTACTTCCCCGCAGTTGTCCCTATGATGGCTATTGCCAATATCTGGACAGCGGCTGGCCTGGGTGCAATTTACGCGGTTGGTGCTTTTGCTGTTGGCTGGGTTCTACTGCGCAAACGCGTTGCGCCGCTGCTTAAGTATCGTCAGTGATAGACCACTGTGGAAACATGTCTGAGTGAAATATAAAGTAAGTATAGTAAGAAGGTAAATCCAACTTTAGAATTTATCATCTTTCGACGACCATGAACCTTCGAAAAAAAGGCTGTAAAAAAAGCGCTTTTAGCTTTTGGCCTCTGGCATATAGCCTCGTCTGCAGCAGTGTGTTAAACTTTTGATTCAAGTGAAATATGATATAAAACCTGAAATTTAGCAGTTAACCTAAATTTCAGGTTTTATTTTAAAAAGGCGCTTTTAGCCTTTTGTTTATGGCATTTAGCATTGAATCGGTACTATCTTCCGCCACTTCGTGGCATCCTCCTTCCGACTGCGTGGAAGGAGGTCCCAAAGGAATACCCAATCTGACGGTTTGGTTTAATGAAAGGTCATTTTTTTTCCACGGGCGACCCGCGGCCAGCGACCGGCGAGCAAAAAGGGCTGTGAAACAACGTGCAGTCATTGTTTCACAGCCTTTTTTAATTTAACTTAAAAGAATACCGCTTAAGATGCTTGAGGGAGTCCGGCATTCTTTTAAGCTGGGAAGATGGAAAGCTTAGTAAGCCTGGGTCATAGCACCGTCGCAGAGGAGATGCTGTCCGGTGACAGCCGTATTGGCGGCAGAGCAGAGGAATACTGCCATGCGGCCATATTCGTCAACTTGCTGATAGCGCTTTTGCGGGAAGCTGGCGCTGTCGCGTTTGGTGTATTCTTCTTCGGAAATTCCGAGCTTGGAACCGCGGATTCCGTTCAGGTACTTAATGCGTGCCGTATAGATGCGGCCCGGCCCCATGACGTTGACCAGAATACCATACTGCCCCAGTTCGCGGGCGAGGGTCTTGCTCATGCCGACCACACCCATACGGAAAGTGTTGGACAGAATCAAGTTATCCAGGGCTTGTTTGATGGAGGAAGAAGTGCTGTTGAGGATTCTGCCTTCGCCGGCCTTCTTCATGAACGGCAGTGCAGCACGGATGGAGAAGGTGTAGCTGTGCAGGCACTTTTCGTAGCCATCAGCCCAGTCTGCTTCGGTCAGATCTTCAAAATGACCGGCTTTCGGACCCGGGCAGTGGTTTACGAGTGCGTAGATACCGCCCAACTTGGTACCGACTTCGTTTACCATCTTTGTGATGCTTTCGGGGTCTTTGACGTCATAAGTGAAAATATAAGGACGATTGCCTGTTTCTTTCTCAATATCAGCCTGAGCCTGTTCCAGATCCTTCATGAAAGCCGGAGCCGTGGCAATAGCTACGGTAGCGCCTTCACGGGCAAATTCAGTGGCAATACCTTTACCGATACCGGAAGCAGAAGAAAGAACGAGAGCAACTTTACCTTTTAATCCTAAATCCATGATCAATTCCTCCTTACTGAATCAATGCTTTTTCAAATCGATAACGGGGTTTTTCAGCGGTTCCATGGCAAAGCCGTTCGGGCCGTAGATGCGGCATTCGGCAATGTCGCCTTCCTGGATATGGAAGGCACGCGGTGTACCGGTAGAGAGCACATCCCCGGCATACCAGCCCTGGATGCTGCTGTGCAGCGAAATCAGACGAGCCGGTTTGTGGGTCATATGATCAACGGTATTTTTGGCATGAACCTCACCGTTATGGACACTTTGAATTTCCAGTTTCAGTACATCCGGCACTTCGTCCGGCGTTACCAGTTCCGGGCCGAAGGAGAAGAAAGTCGGGAAGTTTTTCACGATGGTGAGGTAACGGGGATTTCCTTTCAGGTAATCATTCCCTTTCAGGATGGATTCTTCCGTCATATCAAGAATCGTGGTGTAGCCGACAATGGCGTCCTGCCAATTTTCTTCAGATACATCGCGGCAGTCTTTGCCAAGGATGATGCCGAGTTCTGCTTCTGCTGTCGTCTTCTGGGCTTCTTTCAGCTTGGGCAGATAAATGGTGTCGCCCGGGCCGATCAGCGTATCCGCCATCTTGAAGAAGCTGCCGGGGAAGCCGACAGGAGGCGGCGTGCCGATATCACCGGCGTGATCGGAATAGTTCAGGCCGATACCAAAAATCCGTTTCGGATTGCGGTAGAGCGGACCATAGACGCATTTTTCATACGGGACGGCATCCAGGGTATCGAGTTTTTCTTTGCCGCCTGCGTTATACCACTTCGTGATTTCAGGAATGGCCTGGGCCTGAATCAGTGCCATCATATCCAGCGGATACTTGGTGTTCAGGGCTTCGTTCAAGGTGCTGATGGTAACAACACCATTTTTGGCTTTGGTGCCTGCGACTTCCAGACCAAAAATTTTCAGGGTAACAAGACGCATGATGCAAACCTCCTCAAAAAGTTGCTTTATCGATTGTTATTTTGCCTGCAGTTTGGCAATTCCGGCAGCCAGACGGCGGCAGCCTTCTACGACATCATCATAGTTGGTGGCAAAGGACATACGGATGTAGCCTTCTCCGCCAGGACCGAAGACGTTGCCCGGAACCAGGGCAATCTTGGCATTTTCCAGCAGCCAGGCTGCCAGTTTTTCGCAGTCCATCGGAATCTTCTTGCAGTTGATGAAGATATAGAAAGCACCTTTCGGCAGCGTGCAGGAAAGGCCGGGGATAGCGTTGATGGCCTTGACGGCGTAGTCGCGGCGGCGCTTATATTCAGCGACCATTTCCTCGACTTCGTCTTTTTCGTCGCGGAGAGCCGTGATACCGGCAATCTGGGTCATGTGGTTGGCGCAGGTAGCGCAGTGCTGATGGAATTTATTCAGCACCTTGATCCATTCTTCCGGTGCCGCTACGTAGCCGAGACGCCAGCCGTCCATAGCGTAGGCCTTGGAGAAACCGTTCATTGTGAAGGTGCGTTCCTTCATGCCCGGCAGGGAAGCAATGCTGACAGCTTTTACTCCGTCGTAAACAATGCGTTCATAGACTTCATCGGAAATGACCATGAGGTCATGCTTGATGCAGATGTCAGCCAGTTTTTGCAGGGTATCTTTGCTCAATACGCCGCCCGTCGGGTTCGTCGGAGTGACGATAACGACAGCCTTTGTCTTGGGCGTAATCTTGCTTTCCAGCGTGTCAAGGTCAATCTGGAATCCCGTCTCTTCGGTCAGGTCGTACAGTACAGGAACGGCACCGAGCAGTTTCGGTACGTTGATGTAGTTCAGCCAGACCGGATTCGGAACGAGAATTTCGTCGCCCGGATTAAGCACGGCTTCCAATACAGCCATAACGCCTTCGGAAAGACCGGCCGTAACCAGGATTTCTTCTGCTTTATAAGGAATGTTGTTTTGTTTTTTCAGCTTGTCGGCAATGGCCTGGCGCAGTTCCATCAGACCATAGTTCGAAGTGTAGTGGACTTTGCCGTCACGGATGGCCTGGATGGCGGACTCTTTAATATAGGCCGGCGTATCAAAATCGGGGCGCCCGATTTCAAAATGGATGACCTTTTCACCGGCGCGCTCCATGGCGAGCGCTTTTTCGTTGACTTTCCGGATACCGGAAGGAACCAGTTGATTCATTCTCTCTGCAACTTGCATTGATATGATCTCCTTTCTGACAATTCCATAAATTGGAAGATTCATACGAAGTTGGACAGTCCTTAAAACGATTGTCCCCTTTTCCTTTATGATATAATTTTAAATAGAAACCGGCAAAAAGTAAAAGACGTAAAATATGAAATCATTATATGGTTTTACCTATAGGAGGCCGTGATGGCAGATTATAAAGAATATGTGTACGCGGTATATAAGGAAAAAGGCTTTTCCAAAGCGGCACAAAAGTTATTCATTTCCCAGCCCTGGCTCAGTGCCGTCGTGAAGAAAGAAGAAGAACGTATCGGGGTCCCGATTTTTGACCGGAGCAGCAAACCGGTGTCACTGACGCCGGAAGGAAAATACTATATTGAAAAAATTGAACAAATTATGCAGCTCGAGAAAGATTTGGAAAACCATTTTAAGGAGCTGAGGCAACATGGCCACAAGGAAATCCATATAGGGAGTTCCATGTTTTTTTGCACCTATGTGCTGCCGAGACTGATGGAAGACTTTCAGGGGCAGCATCCGGACGTGACTTTTACCTTTACGGAAGGTGAACCGGAAGGACTGACTCATAAATTGATGACAGGAGAAATCGATTTGATCCTGGAAGCAGAAAAAACTGATTCGCCCGATCTGGAGTCTCAGCCATGGAGAAGCGAGGAACTCGTCATGGCGGTGCCGGCGACTGATCCCATCAATAAAAAACTGCGTCCGTACTGCTACGACTTTGCTTCATTCCTGAAACGTCGGCAGCCGGGCTGCGCCAAACCGCGCGTGCCGCTGAAAAAATTTGCCAAGGCTTCTTTTTTATTTCTGAAAGAAGGCAACGACAGTCACGACCGGAGCCAGGCCATGTGTCGGGAAGCAGGCTTTGAACCGCAGGTCGAAATGTATGTGACACAGATGATGACTGCATATTACCTGGTCTGCGAAGGCAGAGGCATTGCCTTCCTGCGGTCCGCTATTCCGGAGTCTGTGTCCCCGACAAGTTCGGTCTGCTTTTACCAGATAGACAGCGAGCTGGCCATGCGGGATATCTATCTGACCTATATGACGCACCGTACAAACCCGCTCATCGATGCGCTTTTGGAAGACCTGATGAAAGATACGGTGGGGGTGTTTTGAAAAAGTCATAAGGGCTGTGAAGCAATGATTATTCATTGTTTCACAGCCCTTATGACTGATGGTAGATAGCATAGCTCTGCCTTTGGCTTAACTAAAATGGCTGTTACATTATAAAATTAATAATAAATGTAAGAGTCGCAGAATCAGATAAAAAATAATTAAATTCTTGATTTTCAGGTATAACTTGTGAAAGTTGAAAAGGGGCTGTCGCATTTTGCGACGGCCTCTTTTGTATCAAAAGCAAGGCGCGGCCTCATTGAATGAGACCGCGCCTTGGTGTAGAATTTAAATATGCAAAAAAACAAACCTACACAAAAGGATTATACAAAAATTGGTAGTTCTTATCAACTTTTTCTTCCTCTAAATTTTGAAGTACAAATCCCTAATGACGATCCTGTTCGCTTGGTGCGTGCCATGGTAGAAGGGATGGATGTAAAGGCATTGTATGACACGTATTCTCATGTCGAGAATAAATTAACGTCACCAATTCAGCTGCTGGAAATCGTCATTTATGCATGTATGGAAGGAATTCGTGGTTCGCGTAAGATAGAGCAATCCTGTAAAAGAGACACTCATTTCATGTTTCTCTTAGATGGGAAAAAAGCTCCGGATAATGCAACCATTGCAAGATTTTGTTCCCTCCATCTAAAACCATGTATCAAGAAACTCATGATTCAGATGGATAAATGGCTGCTGGCTCGCGGTTTCATCACTCTGGATAGCCTGTTCATCGATGGGACAAAAATTGAATCTGTGGCAAACAAGTACAAATTTGTTTGGAAAAACAGAGTCTTAGGCAGCCAGAACAAACTCATAGAGAAACTGGAGCAACTGGTTCCCGAAATCGAGGAACGTTTCGGAATCAAGGTCTGTTACGGAAACACTTTCCACATCCGTCATTTAAAGAAGCTCCTAAAAAAACTGCTTGTCATAAAGCGGGCTGAGGGAATCGAGTTTGTTCACGGATGTGGGAAAAGAAAGACCATTCTACAGAAGTACTATGAGATTTTAGCTAACTATCTCAAACGGCTTAAGGTGTATACGAAGCAGCTTCACATCTGTGGGGAACGGAACAGCTTTGCCAAAACAGACCCGGATGCTACCTTTATGAGGATGAAAGAAGATGCCATGCTTAATGGCGCCTTAAAGCCGGGATACAATGTCCAATATGCAAACAATTCCGGTTTTACCTTGTTTGCAGATGTGAGTGCACATCCCACAGATATGCGGACACTCATTCCTTTTCTTGAAGGATTTGAAGCCCACTTCGGTCAGAAATTTGCAAACATTGTAGCCGATGCAGGCTATGAAAGCGAAGAGAACTTGGTCTGGCTGAAGAAGAATCAGTATACTTCATATATCAAGCCTAACAATTATGAAAGAAGCAAGAGGAAAAAGTATAAGAACGACATCGGCAAAGCAGAAAACATGACATATTTGCCTGATCAAGACATGTATATCTGTAAAGGTAGGAGACTGCTGAAAGTCAGCAAAGTAACCCAGGTAAAGAACCGGTCGGGATATGTGTCAGAGAAAACATATTACGAATGTAAGGACTGCAGCGGTTGTCCCTACAAGGAACAGTGCATCCATGGGAACAATTGCAGGACACCTATGGAGAAAAGAAACAAGAAATTAGTGGTCTCGAAGAATTTTGCTGCATTGAGGGCAGAATCCCTGAAGAACATTACTTCCGAATATGGTAAGGAACTGAGGATGAACCGCAGTATACAGGCAGAAGGAGCCTTTGCGGATCTCAAGGATTCATTAAACGTCAGAAGATTAGAAACCCGAGGCAAAGGAAATGCCCTGGTAACAGTGGGAATATGTGCCATGGCACGGAATGTCCTGAAGGTCCATCACAAAGTTCAAGACGGCAAAGAGGATTTGCACTTATATCCGCTGAAAAAAGAGGCCTAAAAGATACAAAAAGAGCGCTCGAAAAAAAGCAACTTAGGGTTGCTTAATTTCGTGCGCCCTTTTTTCATCTCAAAACATATCCAACTAAAAAGTAAGGCAAATTGGGGCCTTTAGCAAGTTATTTCAGGGATTAAAAATCGGTCACTTGCGACAGCCCCTTTTGCAAAATCGCGAAAAGTCTGAGGGAAATTTATAATACTGCAAGAAGAAAATACGAGATTGTTTTTACTTCCCCATATTTTCCCCACAGTTTGGATTAATGTAATTTCCCAATGGAATTTTCTATTAATTTCACCAAATCTCCGTGGTAAATGAGTTTATAGGATTTTTCCATATCTGGATAGATTGCTCTATCATCTTTCATGTAGGAAACATCTTTTCTTAAGTAATTGTAGCTAAATTTACCAGGGTCACTTAATAATGAAACTCCATTTTCACGTAAATCGATTCCTTGTGCAGCGCAGATAAACTCAATAGAAAGTACATGGAATGCGTGCTCTATTATCTGGCGGGCCTTTCTTGCAGCTATTGTTCCGAAACTTACGTGATCTTCTTGGTTTGCAGATGTTGGAATGGAATCTACGCTAGCAGGATGCGCCAATATTTTATTTTCTGAGACCAAAGCTGCAGCACAGTACTGCGGAACCATAAATCCACAATTTAGGCCACCGTTTGCAACCAAGAAGGCTGGTAATCCGTTACTTAAAGCTGGATTAACCAGGCGCTCGATTCTTCTTTCTGACACATCGGCTATCTCAGCCATAGCAATTCCCAAAGTATCCATCGCAATTGCTACTGGTTGACCGTGGAAATTTCCGCCAGAGATGATATCACCATTATCGGTAAAAATAAGAGGATTATCAGTAGCAGAATTAATTTCGGTAGTAATTACGCTTCGTACGTAGTCTAAAGCTAGACGACTTGCTCCATGGATTTGAGGAATGCATCGTAAGGTATAAGCGTCCTGTACTCTTTTTTCTCCTTGCCGAGTGGTTAATTTGCTACCATGTAATAGCTTTCTAAGATTGTATGCAACGTCAATCTGTCCGCTGTGGGGTCTAGCCTTATGGATTCGTTCATCGTAGGGATCTGATATGCCGGTAAGAGCTTCACAAGTAAGTGCTGATATGATATCGGCGGTTTTTACGACATTGTAAGCATCATATACTGCGATAGCTGCTACGCCCATCATTGCACAAGTTCCGTTAATTAAGGCTAGACCTTCTTTAGCTGTTAATTTGACGGGAGTTATACCTGCCTTATTCATGGCATCTAAACCCGAAACGATTTCACCTTTGAATTCAGCCTCGCCTTCACCGATAAGTGGCATTACCATATGGGCAAGAGGACACAGGTCCCCGCTAGATCCTACAGAACCCTTTTCCGGGATTACAGGATGAACTCTCTTGTTTATCATGCTGACAAGTGTTTCTACAGTCGATAATCTAATGCCAGAATATCCTTTTGCCAGCGCATTCACCCTTAACAGCATGATAGCGCGGACAACTTCGGTTGGAAATGGATCTCCGACACCAACACAATCTGCAAGAATAAGGCGTAGCTGTAATTCATTCAATTGAGAATCATCAATTGCGACGTTTTCAAACTTGCCAAAACCCGTATTAAGTCCGTAGATAGGTTCATTTTTAGCCATTGCTTTTTCTACGGTTAGGCGGGAAGAAGTAATTTTTTCTTTTGCTGCCGGTGTTAATTCTACATGTGCATAGTTTCTTGCAACATCAACTACATCCTCTATTGTGAGGTGTTCTCCGTCGACACGTATAATTTTATCCATAGGGAAGTGACTCTCCTTTCTTGCTTATAACAAAGTGAGGTTAGTAAAACAGAGCAGTGAGATAACTTAATGCGATAGCTCATATCTACAGCGGAAATCTATAGGACCAAAGCACCGATAAATCCTGCAATTGCCAGCGGAATGTTATAGCAAAGAAATTGCGGAATGCAGGTATCTCTAATATGGTCATGCTGACCATCTGCGTTAAGTCCTGCTGTTGGACCTAAAGTTGTGTCTGATGCAGGGGATCCCGCATCTCCCAATGCGGCTGCACACGCAATCAGGCAGCAGCAAGCTCCTAAACTGAAGCCGGTTTTCTGCATCAGCGGCACATAAAGTAGAGCAATTACCGGAACTGTACCAAAGGATGTGCCAATACCCATGGTAATAACCAGGCCAATGAGAATGAGCACAATTGCAATTACGGCCTTATTTGTACCTAATATGGCCAAGGTGTCTTCAATCAGAGTCTTTACAGCTCCAGTTGATTTAATAACTCCTGCATATCCGCCGGCAATCAACATAATAAAGGCAATCATACCCATCAATTTTATACCCTCGGAAGTTATAAAGTCAGTCTTATCCAGTTTGATTGCTCCTCCGACGATAAGTACGAAAATGCCTGCTAATGCGCCGTAAGGCATCATACCGGTCCATAATTGGGCGACGACCGTAACAACAACTGCTACCAACGACACCCACTGAGCATGGCCCATTTTCAAGTTATCATATGTGTGATCGAGTTCAATATCAATATCTTTATAGTCACGAGGTTTTCTATACACATATTGAGAAATGAAAAGTCCTGCTAACATTCCGATTCCAAGAATCCAATTGTGTTTCCAAACATCGCTCATAGCAATTGGCCAACCATTTTCCGTCATATTGCTGGCAATAATGCTGTGGAAAATGATGCCGTAGCCAATTGGTATTGTGATATACATCGCTTTTAAACCGAAGCCTAACGCTGTGGCAGCAGCTCGTCTATCAATTCGTAATTCGTTCATAAGGTGCAAAAGTGGCGGCACCAAAATCGGAATGAACGCAATATGAACTGTAATTAACGTTCCAGAAATGCATGCGCATATGCAAAGTGTCGCTAAGAGGGCTGCACGGCTTCCCTTAACTGCAACAGTAACTTTCTTCGCCAATAGTGCTGCTAGGCCAGTAAATTCAAGCGCTGCTGCAAAAGTTCCTAAAAGTAAATATGCGAGGGAATTCTCTGCATTACTATTGAATCCTGCAAGCAAGGTTTTCATAATTGTGTCTATCCCTTGTCCAGCAGTTAGTCCTCCGACTATTGCAGCGACCAAAAGGGAGAGTATAACATTAAGTTTTAATAAACATAAGGCACACATAACAATAACAGATATTGTTATTGGATTGGTGATAATCGACAGCATAAAATATCGCCTCCATTTCATTCCAACCGTATTGTTCACTCGACTTAGAATCAAAAAAGTTTAACAGGTCGTATTTTGGTTTACCTCTGTACTCGTGGCAAGTGTTTAATCTGACCTTCAAGCTTAATTAATTCCTACATTAGGAGTCTCTTACAATGAGTATATGAAACTATCGGCGATGTTGCGTCGAGAAAATATCGAATAATGCCAATCTAGCTTGCTTGATGTGTTTGTAGTTTTTTATTCACTTCCTCAAGCAATGTAAGTGTTAGAGGATTTTTTCCTATGTTGGCAAAACTAGAAGCCCTATCATAAAATTTCCTTGCACTATCCCAGTGTTCTTGCTGAATTTCCAGGAGAGCTTTATAGGCATTTGCTTTTGCTTTACCCCAAAGAGCATCTGTCTTATCAGTATATTCCAAAGCCTTGTCAATATATTTTTCAGCTCTCGGAAAGTCATTTTCTCTGTAATAAAGTTGGCCGACGTTCAATAAAAATATGGCAACGCCACTAAAGGAAGGCTCATTTTTTGTATATTCTATAGCTTTAAAAAAATATGAAAGGGCAGCCTTTGGTTGATCGGTCATCTGCTTGCATTCCCCTATGTAATTTGAACATGCAGCAAGAGCAATATTAGTATTATCTTCATCAATATCTTCCTCGGAGAGGGAGGTTGTTATTTGAACGAAAATTTCTTCTGCCTCTTTATACCTATAATTTTTCATCAAAAATAAACCCCTTAATCTCTTGATTGTAAAGATAATAGCTTTATCATATGTATTGGTTTGTATAAGTTCTTCGCATAAAGTGAGATAATCATTAAACATTTTTAGATTATTGACCTGAATAGCGTGAAAAATCATTTGTAAATAATTCTTAAGTAGGTACTCGCTATCTTTTCGCTGAAGCGCTATAGAAATACTGTTACTAATATTTTTTAGACCGTGGTCAAAAGATCCGGAATATAAATCGTAGCGACCTATTAAAAATTCGACTTTCATTTTTAACAAATCAGCATCTGGTACTGACGCATCCAGAGCCCGAATTTTTTTTGCTAAAGAAATAAGAGCATCAGAGGATGAGAGAGGCTGTAGACGAATAGAAGCACAACTCTCTGTATTTAGCGTTGAAGGATATATTTCATTCTGAATTGTAAATATGTTGTAGAAGTATTCGAGCTGGTAATTATATGCTTTATAGAGGTTGTTTGCGCCAGTAAAGTGATGTATTAAACTAGGCAGCAGGCGACTCGCATGGTTTGTACTATAATCTTTTTCATATTCTTCAGCTATAATTGAATGCATTATAATTTTTTTGTCTGGAAGTAATTGATTATAAATATAGTTCCTGATAAGTTGGTGAGAGAATGCGTAGCCGTTATTGAAATAAGTATTATTGAAACAAATTAATTGACAATACAATAAATGCTCTATATCCATTAAAATTAAATTCAAGGACCTATGATCAAAAATCTGTAGATCTCTCAACGTAGCAAAACGGGGAAATAAAGAAATAATATTCAGAATATTTTGCTCTTCAGTAGTCAATTCTAAAAGACGATTTTGTATCATAATTACGGTCTTACGTGTAAGACCTGGATTAGGGTTATCTGGATTGTAGTCTTTTAAGAATTCTAGGAGAAAAAGGGCATTGCCAGCAGTATTGTCATAAATAGAATCCACGTTTTTTTTCTCTTTGGCGAGAGCTGGATGATAGGTAGCGATGATTTTTTTGCTCTCTTCATATGTAAATCGACTCAAAGGTATCTCCGTTAAAAGATCTCGTTTATATAATGAATTTATTATTTTATTACTTTCACTGGATAACTCATTTCGGGCTGCTAAAATTGCCAAAAGGCAATTATTCTTTCCCCATGTTATGATATTCGCCAATAAGCGTATACTAGCGTAATCCATCCATTGAATATCATCAATAACCAGAATGATTTTTTTGCTGTCTCCTATGAATTCACGAAGCCTGTCAAATGCAATCTTAATATTTTGCTCAAACTGAGTGGCAAAAAGCGAGGATGGAATATTAATATCTGTTGACTTATGCGTGATTTCTGTTGTTTTATTGAGAATAAATAATTCTATTTGAGCTAATAAATCACTCCAAGGACGTAAATATAAATCAACTTCAGATTGGACACATTGATATCTGAGGACGACAGCTGATTTTGGATTAATGGCGCTGCTGACTTGGTAGAGAAGTGCTGATTTTCCGACCCCCGCTTCTCCGGTGATTAATAATGATGAATAGTTATTTCCATCCATAAAATTGCGAAAGTCATCCGTAATCAAAGAAATCTCATTATCTCTGCAAAAAAAGGATACAGGGAGGTGAAATTTACTATTTTGTTCTCTTCGGTTTATTCTTAATAGGCTTTTTTCATTAACTATAGCTGATAGTCGACCATCGGGCTCATCTTCGTATTCCTCTTCTATCATTTTTTTGTAATTATTAAGGAGTTTTTTAGCTGTGGCAGGGTATCCTGCGTTCATAATGTGCTCTAGGAGTTGTTTCATTACTTCATCATCGAAAATCTTGTAATCAATTAGTAAATTTCCAATTCTATTGAAATCTTCTGCATTATCTTTAGTATTTATCGATTTTAATTTTTCGTGAACGCAATCTATGAAATAGTTCTGGATGTCCAATCTTACTTGATCTACCCATTCATCGAATAAAGGGCAATCTTTTATATAGAAAAAATGGTTCTTCACGGTTTTTTCGGGAGTATACCCCTTACGGTCGGAATTGAGAGGTAGCGAATTAACGTGAAAAAGTACTCATCATCTCTGTATCCGTACGCTCTTCTTTTGGCCACTTTAATCTTGTTGTTGAAGCCTTCAAGCTTCCCTGTGTTTATCGGGTACAGGGCATGGTTCACCAGACCGTCTATCCTTGGCAGCTTAATCTTAGCAAACCTAACCAGGGCCGGAATCCCGCTGCCTAGTGCAGCTTTAAACCAGCGCTTCCATCCTGCAAGAGCCTTGTCATAGTCCCTTAATTCATAGAGGGCTACCATCTCTTCCTTCATGGAATAACATATTGCCAGATCCTCGTGCTCTGCAAAGATGGCCTGCAACGCTTCTTTGCTCTTAGGATTCAGCCTATCTTCATTGGTGAGTAACGGCCAGCGGACTTTCTTCAATGTGCGGTAGTTCTTCTTTTCCTCGGATATCCGCTCTTTCAAAGCCGGCTTGTCTTCAGCACTTGCGTCTTTTAATGCTTCTTGCATGTCGTTGGCTTTATCCCTATGCATTCTGGCCTCATCAAGTCTTACTACACCTAATACTTCCTTCCCGAATTGAGCCTGCATGTGGTAACGATCATACACGACCTTAGCTTGCGGCAGATGTTCTTGTACCAGCTTGTTGTAGGAAGCGTTCATATCCATGGCGACTGCCTTGACCTCTGTCAGCTTTGTCTGATCATATTCCTTGAAGAAATGCTCGAAGTCAGCTATCGCCCGACCTCTGCCAACCCAGAGAATATAACCTGTCGCTAAATCCATGACGCAAGTGGCATAGGTGTGTCCCTTATGGATAGCAAACTCATCGATGGCCAGGAAACGGGGCTTGTAAGAGGTCAGCTCCAATTCCATTTCATATTTATCGAGAGATTCGTCCATGAGCTGTTTGTGGACATAGCGAACCGTGCTCCAGTGAATTCCTGACATCTTGGCAATTGCATTGGCAGGGATTCCATTACGAAGCAGCGTCTCAATCCAGAGAGAAGCTCTCATGGTAATGCGAGTTCCTGGATATTTAAAGGGAATAGGCTCAGTGATGGTTGCATGGCAGCAGGAGCAACGGAAGCGATGCCCTTCAAAGCGGATCATCCTGGTATGCTCAGGATACGCAGGAAAACTTTTCAAGTAGGTGGAAAATGGCTCGTAAGAATACATTTTCTGACCACATTTAGGACAACGGAAGTCGGTATATTTCTTTTCACTGCAAATAACAATCTCCTGGCTGTCATCAAAAGGGTCTTCCGGCATGAAGACATTGTAAAAGACATCTTGACATTCTGCATTATTTTGAATAGTGTAATTAGTAAAGGACATTTTCTCCTCCCAAGGTATGGTTTCGACGATTATATTTTGGAGGAGTTAATGTCCTTTTTCAATAGTCAAATGTCTTTTAGTCCACAAATTTCCGTGAAGAACCGAAAAAATTTAAGAATATACCATAGGAACACTTTAAAATATTTTCACTGAAAAGATTCTTATAATCGACGTAGGATATAGTTGAAGAGTTAATGCTTATTGTATTTTTACCGCCAATGAGGATAATATTTTTTCCCAATAGCTTTTTTATGTGATACAGGGCATCTCTAAGATTTTTTCTTCCAATATCTTCAGAACAATCAGTCCAAAATATTCCAATTGCCTCATCTCTACTTATTGTTTCTTTGGCTACTAAATAGTAAAAAAGACCTTCTGCTCTGCGATATGGAAAAGATACAAGTTGATTATTTTTTTTGACTTGTGCTTTTCCTAACATTTCAACACTAATAGACATACTCGTACCTCCTTCTTATAAAACTAAAGGAAATAAAACTCATGTTATATATACTTTTAATGCGTAGAACGTGATTGTTGCGATAATTTGGTATATTATGTTTTTACAAAAAACATAATATACTGAATATTCTAATCATTATAGCGAAATTTAACTGCTTCTGAATTGCCAGATAGACCCAAATTATTTAGTTGGAGATTATCACTATCTGATATTTTAATGATCTAATATGGAGAAAAAATAAACATAATGTGATATAAATTTAAAATGTTTTTGAAATATAGTACCATGATATCATAATCTGTGATTTATTTAAAAGGTAAGATGAAAAAGATTATTTTAAAAGTATAAAAAGTAAATAATAATACATAGTATAAAGAATAATTAATTGTTTTAAATGTTTATAAGTGAAACTCGACATGTATGTGTAGTACTATAAATAATATTTTAGAAGAACAAAAATTAGTGTGTAGGACAATAACTTTATTGTCACATATTACGAAAGTTTCTGTACTGTGCAAATCAACTGTGCAATAGCTGATAGTATAATATCGGAACAAAAGCAGTTGTGAAGTAATTGAGTACCGATGCCATATCGGAGCTCAACTAATTCACAGCTGCTTTTGTTTGCATTTAAATGGATACTGGGTGTACATAGAAGTTAAAGCTAAGTATTGTTAGAGCCCAGCTGAAACAGTATAAAGCACCTAATCTTCGATTGAAATGACTGGTCGGGACTCAAATTAAGTTCCTGAATGGGGCAGTCATAATGACTTATTGGCCTATGAACCGTAGCAGGCATGCGCTATCTTAGAAAAAGTCATAGAACTTAAATAAAAAGTGTAGAGGGTATAATTTTTCATGCAGTAAGAACGGAGACGCTCTATTCCAATGGAAACAGAGTACCAACTCATTGAAAACATATCGACGATAGAATCCGAAAAATAACAAAAGTTTCTTCGACGAACCCTCGACTTGATAAAAATATAATGCAAGTGTACTCGTGGTTAGAAAGATTTTTTCAAACCAAATTTAATTTACGAAATGGAGGAAAAGAAAATGACTCAAAATGGTGGCAACATGTTTGCACCGAAGGCTGGCAAACCCGAAGTTCTGTTTTCGGTAAAGGCACAAAGAGGCGGTTTTGATAAGCCTGAAAGCTTACGCTGCAAAGGATGGAAGCAAGAAACGATTCTGCGTATGCTCGAAAATAATATGGAAAATGCGGAATCTCCTGAACTTCTTATCATCTATGGCGGTAACGGAAAATGCGCCAGAAACTGGGAATCGTACTATGCAATTATTGAATCGTTGAAAACCCTGGAAAACGATGAAACGCTTGTTGTTCAGTCGGGTATGCCCGTTGCAGTATTTAAGACGCATACATTAGCTCCTAGAGTTGTAATGGCTACTACCAACATTATGAAGGCGACCTGGGAACGCTTCTATGATTTGCAGGATAAGAATCTTACGATTTTCGCACAATATACGGCGGCTCCTTGGGAATATATTGGAACTCAGGGCGTAATTGAAGGTACTTTTGAGACATTGTCTGCTATCGTTTTGAAAAAAGGTTGGGAAAATGATATGCACGGAAAGATCTTTATGACTGCTGGTGCTGGCGGAATGGGCGGAAACCAGACATGGGCAGGTAAGATGCATGGTGCAGTCGTTATTCTTGCTGACGCAGATGAGAGAGTAATCGACCGACGCATTTCTAAGAATTATATGGATATTAAGGTCAAAACCCTTGATGAAGCTTGGAAGATTGCGAAAGAGCACGTCGCTGCTGATGACCCGATTTCAATTGCAGTTATCGGAAATGCTGCTGATATTTATGAAGAAGCTCTCAGAAAGAACTATATTCCTGATGTTGTTACTGAAATGTGTCCGTGCCATGACCCAATTTCTTACATCCCTTCAGGGTATACCGGTGAGGAAGCCGATAAATATCGTGGAGAACATCGCGATAAATATCTGAAGGATGCAAGAGAGACGATGAAACGCCAGTTGAGAGCTATGATTGCTTTCAAAAAGCGTGGCGTCGAGGTATTTGAATACGGGACAAGTATCAGAAAAGAATGTATGGATGCTGGTATGCCAGAAAAAGAGGCCAAACAGATCGAAGGCTTTGTAGCTGCTTACATCAGACCTTTGTTCTGTGAAGGACGTGGGCCGTTCCGGTGGACTTGTATTTCTGGGGATCCGCAAGATCTTGCACGGCTTGATGATTTGGCCCTTGAAATTTGTAAGGGCGATAAGCTTGTGGAACGCTGGATTAACTTGGCTAGAAAGCATCTTCCTATTGAAGCACTTCCTGCTCGAATCTGCTACATGGGATTTGGTGAAAGAAAGAGATTCGCTCTTGCTGTTAATGAATTAATTAAAAAAGGCGAGGTTAAGGGTCCTGTTGCTTTCTCTAGAGACAACCTTGATTCCGGTTCTATCGTCAATCCGACATTTGAATCCGAAAACATGCCTGACGGCGGCGACTACATTTCCGACTGGCCAATGCTGAATGGTTTGCTTGACTGTGCCGCTATGTGTGACCTTATCGCAATTCAAGCTAACTACTCCATGGGCGAAGCTGTCCATACTGGCGTAACAATGATCGCAGACGGAACCGATGAAGCAGACTTCCGTTTGGCTGCGTGCATGACTACTGACTCTGGAATTGGTGTTGTACGTCATGCTCAGGCAGGCTTCCAAACCGCGAAAGATGTTTGCAACGGAAAAGGAAAGATTGCTGGCGGTGAAAGCATTAAAGTTCCTCTGTGGTGGGAACCCGCAGATAAAGTTACGTTTGGCCCAGAAGGTGAATACGTCCGCTAATAACACGCAATGTGTTATATAAAGCAAAGCGTTAAGAGGTTATTTTAATCTCAACTTTGGTGGATTAAAGTAAACAGGTTCATAATAACTACAGTTTCTCATAGATGGGGGAGGAGGTAACAGGTTTCCTTCCCCATCCTTTTGTTGTAAGTAAGGGTGATTTCTATGAGGTTTACAAATTGTGTTCTTATTAAGAATGCTAGTCAAATTTTAACGATGCAGGGTGAAAGTAATCATAATGTTGGAATGATTGAGAACGGCTATTTATTTGTCCGTAACGGAATAATAGAAAATGTTGGTTACCAGAAAGATATGAATCCAAATTTGGAATCAGAACCCGATGTTAAAATAATTGATGCTTCAGGAAAAACACTAATTCCAGGTTTTGTAGATGCTCATACTCATGTAGTATTTGGGGGTTCACGTGTTGCAGAATACACTGTTAAATTAACGGATTCTAATCCTGAAACATTAAAAAAATTAGGAATTGAAACTGGCATATATGCATCCGTTCATATGACACGTGACCTTCCCTTGGAAAAACTTGCAGAACAGTCAGAGGGCAGGATGCGTCGTATGATGATTAATGGTACGACTACATTAGAGAGTAAAAGTGGTTATGGTTTAACATTGTCATCAGAAATGAAAATGCTAGAGGTAAATAAATTATTAGGAACCGTCTTGCCTATCGATATTGTGTCGACATTCTTGGGTGGTCATGGCTGGGATGAAAATATGAAAAAAGAGGAATACATTGATTTTCTATGCAATACTATGATTCCTCAGGTTGCGAAATTTAAAATGGCGACATTCAATGATGTCTGGTGTGATGAAGGGCATTTTACGGCTGAAGATAGTCGAAAAATATTATCCACTGGATTAGAATATGGGCTCATTCCAACCATACATACAGATGCTTACTCGTATATTGGCGGATCCGACCTTGCTGCCGAAATGAAAATGGCATCTGCTGTACACCTCAACTATACTCCACAAAGCGTTTTTCCGAAGCTAAAGGAAGCAAATGTTGTAGGGATTGTTTTGCCTGCAATTGATTTTGCTGTAAACCATCCAAAACCTTTTAATCCCAGACCAATGCTTGATTGTGGGATGACTTTAGCGCTGGCAACTAACTGTTGTCCTGGTAATTGGTGTGTATCTATGCCTTTTGTGTTGACATTGGCATGCCGGCGTCACGGATTTACTCCTGCAGAGGCTTTTAGGGCAGCTACTTATGGCGGAGCTAAAGCTCTTACCTTAGAAGATAGAGGCGTACTGGCAAAGGGTAAGGTTGCAGATTTGATTTTGTTGAATACACCTAATTTCGAAAATCTAATATACCAATATGGCGAACAATTGATCGAATTGGTTATTAAAAACGGCGAAATTATTGTTAGAGATGGGCATATCCAATAGCAGTATTTGTAATAGTGACTTTAATATTTTGAAAATGGTATTGAAAGTTTAATAAGGGTACCCAAAAAGGAGAAAAAATGAAAAAAGATGTTCTCGAGATTCTGAAAAAGTTACTTGACTCGAATGATGCTACGGTTGGAGGTGGTGCCGGGTCTGCTTTAGCATCTGCAATCGCGGCAAGTACGATTTCCATGGTGGCTAAACTTTCAATGAAGAAACCAGTTAATTTTGACGAAAATAAATATAAAGCTATATCTGAAGATGCAGATAAATTATCCATTGAACTACAAAACGGTTGTATAAAAGATCGGGAGGCTTATTGCCAAATTGTTGAGGCATTTAAGCTTCCTAAAAGCAATGATGTGGAAATAACTCAAAGAAAAAATGCAATACAGCTTGCTGCAGTAGGTGCCGCTGAAGTGCCGAGAGATAATGGAAATTTGTCAGTTAGGGTTTGGAAATTAGGAAAAATGCTCTTAGGCAATTCAAATCCGGCATGTCTTTCTGATTTGTTATTTGCTATTTATATGGCTGAAAGTGCGATAAAAGATTGTGCCTTAAATATCGAAGCAAATTTGTCATTGATTAAAGACGAGACCATAGTTCTTAAATTTAAGGTTCTTCACGTTTTTTTCGGGAGTATACCTCTTACGGTCGGAATTGAGAGGTAGCGAATTAACGTGAAAAAGTACTCATCATCTCTGTATCCGTACGCTCTTCTTTTGGCCACTTTAATCTTGTTGTTGAAACCCTCAAGCTTCCCTGTGTTTATCGGGTACAGGGCATGGTTCACCAGACCGTCTATCCTTGGCAGCTTAATCTTAGCAAACCTAACCAGGGCCGGAATCCCGCTGCCTAGTGCAGCTTTAAACCAGCGCTTCCATCCTGCAAGAGCCTTGTCATAGTCCCTTAATTCATAGAGGGCTACCATCTCTTCCTTCATGGAATAACATATTGCCAGATCCTCGTGCTCTGCAAAGATGGCCTGCAACGCTTCTTTGTTCTTAGGATTCAGCCTATCTTCATTGGTGAGTAACGGCCAGCGGACTTTCTTCAATTTGTGGTAGCTCTTCTTTTCATTGAATATCTGCTCTTTCAAAGCCGGCTTGTCTTCATTGCTTGCGTCTTTTAATGCTTCTTGCATGTTTCTGGCTTTATCCCTATGCATTCTGGCCTCATCAAGTCTTACTACACCTAATACTTCCTTCCCGAATTGAGCCTGCATGTGGTAACGATCATACACGACCTTAGCTTGCGGCAGATGTTCTTGTACCAGCTTGTTGTAGGAAGCGTTCATATCCATGGCGACTGCCTTGACCTCTGTCAGCTTTGTCTGATCATATTCCTTGAAGAAATGCTCGAAGTCAGCTATCGCCCGACCTCTGCCGACCCAGAGAATATAACCTGTCGCTAAATCCATGACGCAAGTGGCATAAGTGTGTCCCTTATGGATAGCAAACTCATCGATGGCCAGAAAACGGGGCTTGTAAGAGGTCAGCTCCAATTCCATTTCATATTTATCGAGAGATTCATCCATGAGCTGTTTGTGGACATAGCGAATCGTGCTCCAGTGAATTCCTGACATCTTGGCAATTGCATTGGCAGGGATTCCATTACGAAGCAGCGTCTCAATCCAAAGGGAAGCCCTCATGGTAATGCGAGTCCCGGGATATTTAAAGGGAATAGGCTCAGTGATGGTTGCATGGCAGCAGGAGCAACGGAAGCGATGCCCTTCAAAGCGGATCATCCTGGTATGCTCAGGATACGCAGGAAAACTTTTCAAGTAGGTAGAAAATGGCTCGTAAGAATACATTTTCTGACCACATTTAGGACAACGGAAGTCGGTATATTTCTTTTCACTGCAAATAACAATCTCCTGGCTGTCATCAAAAGGGTCTTCCGGCATGAAGACATTGTAAAAGACATCTTGACATTCTGCATTATTTTGAATAGTGTAATTAGTAAAGGACATTTTCTCCTCCCAAGGTATGGTTTCGTCGCTTATATTTTGGAGGAGTTAATGTCCTTTTTCAATAGTCAAATGTCTTCTAGTCCACAAATTTCCGTGAAGAACCAAATTTAAAGAAGATATGTTAAAACTGCTGGCTAGTGTTACTAAGAGTTGATAGGGAGGTCGTAAAATGGAAAAAACGTTAATGGCGGAAGTTAATTTTAGTGAGGGGCGCAATGAAGCCGTTATTAATAAAATAAAAGATGCTATGCTTGATGGTAATCCAATTGATGTAATGGAAATTTCGTCTGACCCCAATCATAATCGGACAGTATTTACTTTCAAGGGCAATCCAACTGATGTTTTGGAAGCTACCAAACGTTTGTCAGCCAAGGCAATAGAACTTATTGATATGCGTCATCACAGTGGGGCTCATCCCCGAATTGGCGCTGTAGATGTAGTTCCCTTTATTCCCGTGAGGAACGTTGAAACCGAAGAAGCATTAAAAATTTGCAGGGAATATGGAAAGTTTATGGGTAATTTGGGTGTTCCTGTTTATTATTATGAAGACGCTGCTACTAGGGAAGAGAGAAAAAGCTTACCCAAAATCAGAAAGGGTCAATATGAAGGCCTTGAAGAAAAAATGAAGGATCCACAATGGTATCCTGATGAAGGGCCCAATGTGTTCAATGCAAAAAGTGGAGCCACGGTTACGGGGGTCCGGTTCCCGTTAGTAGCATTTAATGTAAATTTGCAAACAAAGGATATTGAGATTGGTAAGAAAATTGTTAAGGCCGTGCGTGCCGCTACTGGTGGATATCAGAATGTACGGGCAATTGCACTCGCTTTGGAAGATCGAGGGGGCATAGTTCAAGTATCAATGAATCTGACGAATTATGAAAAAACTCCAATACATAGAGTCTTTGAGACGATTAAGAGCGAAGCTTCGCAGTATGGAGTTGGAGTTGTTGACTGCGATTTAGTTGGACCAGTTCCAATTTATGCATTGGAAGATGTCTTAAAATTCTATTTGAGAGTTCATAGATTTTCAATGGAACAGTTGTATAAGTGACAAAGATTTTTGATATGATTGGTACATGCTGGAGATACTGAAGCAGAAGTGTGAATATTATAAAATTCTTCCTGATTTATTAGACTTGCAATGATGGCAAGTAAAATATAGAAAGAGCTATGAAGAGGAGATTGTCTATTTCTTCATAGCTCTTTGTCTTATGTTAGAAATCAACTAAATTATCATTTGATGGTCGGGTGATAACACTGTTATTAGTTTAAATTGACGGCAGACAGGTATTACGAATATTGCGCTTTATGTGGATGGTGCAGGTAATAGTATACTAACAGTCTCCAATGAAAATCACTGATTGGAAATCATATCTACTGCATACGGCTTTGCGTATTTCAAATAAATATCACTTACATATACAATTTCTGGATTTTTTGGCTTTTTCCACATTGCAGGATATACAATAAGCTCTTTCTTTGTATCATGGTCCACACGATATAATTTATTGCCTTTAATTTCCAGCGTTATCTTAGCATCCTCCAAGATATTTTTAACGGGGTCTAATAATTCTAGCTGCCTTTTAATAGGGATTGCATCTGGTAATTTCCCATATTTTGCCCACCGCAGTAAATCCAAAGCAGCAAAACGATCCAAAAGGCCATGTATCTGCTGATTTCTATAATGCTTTAGACACTTTGAGCAGGCAGATTCGCAGGTGCAGGATTCAAGCTTTTTTTCTACCAGGTCAATTAAATGAGCAATATTAGCTCCTACCTCAATTGCATAACCTGCTCCACTTGAAAGGGCATCATATAAATAGAGATCAATAGAAGTTGAATTATTTGTATTTCGTACTCTATATCCGGTGACTAATTCTGTAAATTCAACATCTAGTTCCTGGCAGGCAACTAATCTGATTGCTTCAGAAAGTGATTGGGCCGCCCGATTTAACCACAGGTTCCGTTTTCTATCAACATTAATAAGGGATGGATTTAATGGAATTTCTAATACCAACATATCCGTAATAAAATCAAATCCGAGATCAATGTTCTTTGTTGACATATGGTGGCAGGGACGATTTTTATTGATATGGTAAGGCCTATTTACATTTTTTAAGGCTTTTTCGTCATTTCCAGGCATAATAGCTCCGCAGTCTTCACAAATCATGAAACCACTTTGATTGTCTACTCCTTTATTAATCATAATGATTCTTTGATTCTGACGAACAGCAGAGTTCATCCATTTTATTCCGGGAACTTTTTTTACATCATTTTCATCGGGTACAGTCGAATAAATGGGCTGTCCTACAGCGGAATATTCTTCTTCCAATTGGGCAACATGGATAGGTTCACCATTTTTCGGTGCAAATCCCCAAGGTCTAACCATCGGTAAATCATCAACCAAGTTAGGATTCCCGCAAAATGGACACTTTTTATAATCGTCACTTGCTAATCCAAACCATCCACAATCTGGACATCTTTTGATGCCTTTTACATAATTGTTGTCCTCTAGAAAAGCTTTAGCCGGACTGGTATAGGATTTAGGTCTGTATTCACTGCCTGGATAGTAGAGACCTCCAATTTGATAGGTTTGTTTATCAACTACAACGGAGCGGCCTGGTGCATATTCATTAATAGCAACATCTAATCCTCTGCTGACTTCGTAATTAACTTTACCGTTTGCATCGCTTATATATGTACTAACTACATTCTTGGGGAACATGTAGGTGGGAATGGTACCCATTTCATACAGTGCGTCAAGTAATGATTTTTTTGAAGACCTATTTTGTCCAATGTTCTGATCGTATAGTTCAGGGTGTTTCTTTAGGTGAGTTTCAAGTTCGGTCACTTCTTCTTTTAGCTCATTCCTAAATTTAGTGATATTAAAATTGAACCCTCTTGGAAGTAATATGGAATTTTTGGGGAGTGAAAAAATATTTAAGAAGGAGAAAAATTCTTCAAGATAAGAGTTTATAAACTCAGAGGTAGGGAGCTTATCCAAACTTTGACCTTTAGTAAAGCAAAAATCTTCTAACGCAATTAAATTTAAATGACGATAAATCAATTTTTCACTCATAATATCAATCCAGGGCCGTCTGGGATCGCCTCTAAACATGGGCTCTGGGTTTTCAAAATACATTGTATCATGAGGCCCGTCTTCACAATAAGTTACAATTGTAGACAAGCTTGCCCCTCTTCGTCCAGCGCGTCCGGCTCTTTGTTGATAATTTTCTCTCATGGGCGGAATATTGCGAAGACCTACAGCAACCAGTGAACCAATATCAATTCCTACTTCCATGGTGGTTGTGCTGCTTAAGATGTCTACGGGTTTTTCATCCTCTTTTATTAGATCTTGAAACCTCAGCTCGTATTCTTCAGTTTTTGACCACAGCCGGTCACGTTGATCTTTATGGGAAAGCTGGGCTGTATGTTCTTCTGTATTGATTAGTTGAATTTTTTCGCCATTGAGGGCCCTTTCGATTGGTTTATTCCAAAACTTAAGCGCTTCCTTATCAGTAGCATCCAGTTCATGGATTTGGTCAGAACCACAAAATGGGCAACAACCCTTTAGCCGGTATGGGGTTATTTCAGCGCACTGTTTGCATCGGTACCAAATATGATTCGGGTCAAAATAAGGGGTCACGGCATCAAGCTTGACAAATAATTTCCCACCAGGGCCTTCTTCTAAGAAATTACGAGTAAAAATATCCCTGATTTTCTTTTGCTCTTCAGAATTCTTTTTCCAACCCATAAGGGACTTAATGACATTACTGAACTCCCAGTCTTCCTTAAGTCCGTATTCTTTTCCATAACTGGGACGGATTTCCAAACGGCATTCGTTACTGATGGTATGCCCTAAAGCAGTGGATGAATCAAAAATTTTTAGGAGCCAGGCATTAAATAACTCAATGAAATCACTTTCTGTTATGCCTGGGATAACTTCATGTATATCAAACACAGTATCATCACAGATAGACTCTTGAGGCATCAGCCAGGCCATGGCCGTGTCATAAAAGGTATTATATCCACCACTAAAAAGCCGCAATAAATAGCATTGGAATGTGAAAATAGCATTATTTGATTTCTTTTTGGGAACGTAATCCTTGTTCCTTTTTTTACACCGTTCTTTATTTATTTGCTCATATTCAACATGCCTTTTAAAATCGCTATTTTCTTTACCTGAAAATAAATTAAGGTGTTTGGAATTACATACGAGACAGAAAAATCCATATAAATCATCCAAGGATAAATCTTTATTCGTCTGCATCATTTTAATTGCCAGTATAAATAGTTGACGAATGACTTCAGCTTCAGATGTTTCAGACATGTCTCGTGCTAATTTTGCAGCACGCTGTCGGCTGTCTGAGAAAAGCAATACTTTACGTCCCTCATTAGGATATCTGTCTTGAGATTTTCCAGGTACCGGCGATTCTAAATCAAACTGTGTTTCGATTAAGTTGTTAAATGCTTGATTGCCCTTTGTCTGAAATGAGGTGAACTGTGTATGCATAAGTGCGTGTTCACAATGAGGGCACGTCTTAAAGACGAATTCCTTAGGTTTTCCATTTTCTACATACTCAGAATAATATAATTTTCTATACCCTTCACATCCCGCTTTGGAATCATCGAAGTAAAGATATCCACTTTTACAATCCATATAGCAAGGTTTAATCTGATATGCTTGATTCTTTTTTGCTCGCCGGTTATATCCTTCCGGAGGAATAAAAAGATATATTGCTTTCATTCTTTGGTCGATAAGTTGTCCTGGATAATGCCATAAATAAGCTCGTTTCTTGTCTAGGTCATTTTCTAAGATATACCCCTTATAAAATAAGGCACCACATCGTCTATCGTTGTAGAGTTCATACACTGGACTGTGGCAAGTAGGACAAATTAGTTTATCATCGGATAGTAGAACTTCTCCTAGAGTGAACCTATCTTTAGATACATGGTGAGGACAATTTTCATTGACACAAGCATAGACACCCTTTAATCCACGGAAAAGCATGTGCATCCTTGCAGGAAATAGGATTAATCCTTTCTCATTCTTGGCTAGCGGCGCGATTGTCAGCAAGGTGTTCACAGCCTTTAATTGTTCTTCATGACTATAATCAGGAAAAATATTTTGTGCTAATTCATTCAAGGAAACTGCTGATCCACGGCATAAGGTCAGTAATTTATTAAAAGGTTTAAACGTAGTTAAATTATCATACATCCAGGAACTTATGTCCTGAAGTGTTGTGAAAGATTGGTGGTTTCCGCTGATACCGTCCCAAAATGTTTTTAATGCATTGAACTTATTTTTTTCAGAGCTATCAAAGTCTTCTAAATCAAAGGCGAGAAATTTTTCCTTCGGTATTTCTTGAGATGCAAATTTGCTGGAATCTTTCCGATCCCCTGTTATATAGACAAATTCTGATGATTCCGATGCAGTAAGATTATTAAAAAACGTTTTTATGCTTGTTATATCTTCCTTGTTTTTTTGAGGCATACTTGCTGTAGTGAGAATAAATTGAACACGATTGCGTCCTATGCCAAGCTTATGGAAAAGGCGCCGGAGCAGTAGTGCAACTTCTCCACCGGCAGAGCCTCGGTACATATGTGCCTCATCGATGATGAACAAGAGCCTATTTGATGGAGAGAAATTGAGCCAAGATTTTGTGTCTTTCCAGATTTTGCCTTCAATAGGGCGGATCAGCATGTATTCCAACATAGAGTAGTTTGTGATTAAAATATCGGGAGATAATGACTGCATCTCAAAACGTGTAATCAGTTCTGCGTCTTCTGGATTCGTATAGTGTTGATTCTGCTTAAGTTTATCAATAAAATCAGTTAAATTATGCTTGGATGGCATTTTTCCTTCTTTTTGCAGCCATTCTAAATACTGATTAGAAGCATCATCGGAATCTGCGAGGAAATGGGATAAAGTTTTTGCTAAGGCTTTATTTTCATTTGTATTATTCTCTCCCGGGTAGGGAGTACGCCCTGTATACATTCCAAATTGAGGACGGCGACTCTGAGCACCACAAACATTACGGAATATTGCAGCAAACTTCTCGTCATGATCCCCCAATAATTTTCTCAATCGGCTGACTTGATCTGATACCAATGCATTCATAGGATAAAGAATAATAGTACGAATGCCTCTTTTTTCCCAGGAATCAGCATGATTCTTGGCTTCGTTAGCCATTTTGGCGAGCATCGGCCACATAAAACATTCTGTTTTACCAGACCCGGTACCTGTAGCTACAAAGATATCCTTTCCATTTATGAATTCTTCCAGAGCTTTAATCTGGTGGGTGTAAGGAGAAGGGTAAATACCAAGGTTTGCCTTGGAGAGTCTTAGAAAAAAATCCTTTAGCCACGGATCCAGTCCTGATTTTTCAAAACCGTTTTTATCAATTTTATAGGCCGGTGATGACTCAATATAAGGCTTCTGGAAAAGGAGACCTTCGGCTCCCAACTTATCTTTAATTGCTTGCATCAAAAGAGGATTCTTGCCAAAATATTGTGATTTAATGTAATTTATTAGTTCGTTTTTTAATCGTTCTTGAACATAACTGGCACTATAACTCATAAAAGAACTCCTTCTTTAAATTGATATCCAATACCTTTCATTAAGCTTTGAAAAACTGTAAAAACATCTTTTTGCATAAATCGTGGCCTAAAAATGGAATTTGTATTGTTAAAAAGAAGAGGCCAACTATAAAGCTTATAAAAGGTCATTTCTCTAGGGGGCAACACATAGCCAAGCTTAATTGCAGCCAATGTTGCTAAATCTTGAAATTCTATACTGGGCAAGGTTTTAGAAGAAGCGAGGCAGGCTACCATGAGATTCCTAATTCCAAAATCAGCCTTTTCCCATTCCGGGAGGTCAGAAACTTCCAAAGTACCTTTTTTATACCGATAGAGAAAGTAATCTGATGGATTAGACTCCGTCTTCATAAGAGAAATAGTACCGGTCTTATCCGCCCGTTTAACCCAATATCCTCCGTAATAAGGATATTGGGTTTTAAGAAATGAGACTCGAGAGTGAAAATCGGCAAGTCTCCATTTTGCATTCAACTGGGTGGTTTGCCATTTTTCAATTATTGTTACTTTCGGAAGGCAAAAAGCAGATTTTAAATCTTCCAGGTTATGGGGTGGAGCTTCGTTATATCCGACATAGCCACTGCCCGAAGCAATCCATTGATTAGCTGACGTGGTTACGGATTGTCCACGATAGAATATAAGATTGTAGGCTGAAATAGTCTTTGATTTAGCAAATTCTACATGGCGGGATGAATGGTAGATGAAGCCACTCCTAATGTAAGTATCGTATAAATCATCAATAAGTTGTAGTACATAAAATGGACTATTATAGTCTGATGAAATTGGATTAAGCATAGAGCACAGGGCTTTCACACTTTTGAAAGTTCTACTTTTTATATGCTCAATTGATGTTTTATTGCTATCTTCACTTATGTCTGCAACCGATTGCAGCATTAAAAATCCTGCATAACTATAAAGAATGCGAAATATAAAAATTTCTTTCGTTTCTTCGGAATCCTTTTTTATGCCCATAAATTGGGCGATATCTTCGAGCAAGGGGTAAATTAAATTATGTTCATTCATTATGTCAACCTATAAAACCTTGAATATATTCTTTTGTTTCCCTAGATACTTTTCCTGACTGATTTATAATTTCAATCAAGTCTTGAGATTTTCCAATCATGTAAAAGTATGGAAGATATAACCCTAGCATAAGCATCGATAATAAATTAGAATCGTAGCGCATTTTACAGATTCCCTTTACGAGTTTGCTTAAAGCGTCAGTGAATAAGTAATTCACGCCTGAATTATTTTGAAGAATATATTCCTTTGCTGAGAATTGCTCAGAGGACTCAAATTCGAAAGGCTCGAAATTTTTATTTCTTGTAAAACGTTCATAAGTAATGTCAGTTTCCCATGATTTGATAAAAGGTTCTGTATATAAGGTGATTACGTAATTATTAATGCTTTTTGGAAGTAAGGTCAGGTCTTCAATAAATGGGTGAGTTAAAAAGATTACATGTTTCAAGTCACATTGTAACTGATCAATATGTGCTGCAATGTTAGATTCAAAAAGACCACTGATATTAAATACACCTTCATAGGAAGATACAATGGAATTCATCTTGTTCAAAAAATCTTGCCGTATAGGAAAATAATAGGATGGCTTTGTAAAGACAATATTTGAAAAAGCTTCCGCAATACACTCAGCTCTAGGACCTATCAAAAGTATCGGTTTCTGCACATTAAAAACAGCATTGTAAATGAGCGCTGCAAAGGGTTCTGAATAGGCATCACAAAATCCTATTTTTTCAAGCATGGAAGCAAATTGAAGGACTTCATCATCCCACGTTTTATTTTCTCCCGCCAATTTAGATTTAGATTCAAAGGTTGAAAGGTATGCACTTTCAGCAGGTAAGAACTTTGTTGCACTATCTTGGGACATTTTGTTTTCTTGTTCTGATTGCTTCTTCTCATCCTCAGAAATAGAGGCTTCCAAATCTTGTTTCCTTTTTTCAAGATCTTTGATTTGAGATGATATCGCATTAGCCTTTTCTGAGAGTTCGTTTAGATTTTGTTCCTCTTGTGTGAATTTTGCTTGATATTTTTCTTTGATTCTTTTTTCAATGCTATTTCTCAGTACGTCATGGGTTTCAATAATTTCGTCTACCAACTCAGTATCCGGAGTTGGAATTATTAGTTGTGAATTTAATGATGCTAGAATTTCATCAACAGCGTCTATAGCTTTATCTTCTTCGATTCGATATATTGATTTAATTTTTTCATATAAGCTTGCTTTAGGAATTCGTTTAATGTACTCTCTTAGCTTTTGCCCTTCTTTTCTTGTTAGCTCCCCTGCAATAATGCGTTTGTTGGAACACATCTCAATTAGCTGCATCTTGATGAATTCCTGCAATTCTCTTGTAGGAATATACTGTCTTGAAACAATATCTTCTATATATCTGTAGAATAAATAATCATTGTTGAATTTTTCTGATCCAACCTGGATGATGGCATCTGATAAAAAGGAATAATAGGGCAGTGTATAAATATCGTCATTCAGTATTAACTTTCCTGTTTTAATGGAATAATCATTAGATGTACAAACGACACCCTCATACTTACCATCGTATGAATTAAAGCAAACAATTTTTGTTATATCGTTGTATTTCGAATAAGAAATACCATTACATAACTGCTTCGTAAGTTCCTGAATAGAATTGACATTTTTTAAAATAATGATTTCATTGAGGTGAATTCCTTCATCGTAGTATGACCTAACTCGTCCATACTCATCTACGCTCCATTTCCATACTCCCAAATGTCCATCGGGATTGGAATGTTTATCGTTTGGATCTGTAAAGATCCTCTTTCTGAATTTCCATTCTTGAATCTCATTTAAAGACAAGTCATCGGGAGGTAATTTGATTGTATTGTTTTCAATATCGGCAAGACGGTAAAAATGGCATTTATTTGTGGTATCATCTCTCAAAAATTCTCCTGTGGTCCCTATGGAAACAATCGTTTCATTACTTTTAAAATCAGTATCAGACATCATGACACTCCTAACCTGAGTATTTTTGGACTTTTAATATATCGAAGGCTTTCTTTGATATCTTACCTGTCCTGATCTGCTTCAAAATCCACTTATGTGTCTTTGGCATGTTCCTATATTTGTGTAAAAGTCGCATTACGATGTAGTTTACGTCTATGTAAGAGCTGCTGGTTGCCCTCAATTTATCATACAACCAATCATCTATCTCTTGATGATTTTCATTAGTTCTTGCAAATTTAATTTTCCATACGCAGTCAAGTCCTTCAAAAATTTGTATTTCCCGATTAAATTGGAGGTACTTTCCTACATCGATGAAAACATCACTATCTGAAGATTTGAGTGACATCTTGAAGAGAATGTTGCCGTGAAAGTCTAATACTTCCATAAAGCCATCGACTCGACATGTAAATTTTAATTTTAGATGGCTTGGAACTGACTGGTAAATACCTTCCTTGATTTCTTTGCCGGCTTCGTCTTTGACAATGAAAGCTATTTCTTCTTCTGCTATAGTATCTTTTAAAGTTTTTTGTGAGTACAAATATTGCGGATATAGGTACCTAAGGACTCGATATCTTCCAGTCACTACAATTTGTGATAATGTAAGCTTGTTCAATTTGACCAGGCTCTCACTTTTTGAAATTGTCATGGATTCGATGGAAGTAGAATTACCATTCGGATATGCTGAAAAAGATAGATAATCGCCAGACAAATAAAAGTATTGATATGGATGTGTATAGTAAAATCCGTATGGAAATAGCGGTACGCAGGGCCACAAAGGAATCATTTCTGACAGTGAATCAGAAAGTTGAAACCCATAATTTGAAAAAAATCGGGCAGCTTTTTCAGAATAATAAGTAGCTTCAACAGTGTAGATGTTCCAAATATGATGCTCTTGGGTGATAGATTCTATTTGACTCCACTTGATATCACAACTACTATGGATTCCTTTATCCTGCACTAATAGGTAATAAGTCTGATTGATTAATACATTTCCATCGACTGGAATTTTTTTTCCATCTTTCTTTGAGAACAGGGTACCTTTGCCATCGATTCCAGTAATCACTACATCAAATTTACTTTTGGCTTCCATATTTTCTTTGGGAATGCCAATCAAATATTTATCTGAAATGAAATGACCAACATCCAGGTATGTGATTCCTTCTTCAAAAAGACGTTCTTTTTTATATACGTATGAATCAGAATCGGACTTAATAGTCAACGATGTTTCAACAAAATCTGTTAAATGGGCGGGAATTCCTATTTCAAAATGAGAAAATTTCCTTCCTTCAAATTTTATTTTTAAAGGAAGGAGCAATGAGGGAGGATTTAAGAGCTCATTACTCGCTGATTGGTTGTTAAAGGACTTTTCTGGACATGATTGATCATCTTTGTTTCGAGTGTGCCTGAAATATGGAATACGATATTCACTACCTTTGGTTAGCGTGACGCTCTGGTGACATAGTTCACAAATAAACAAATGATTCTTAGCAGAGACCCCGTAAGGATATTTTGAAGCAGCATCTTCAATTGAAATTCTTTGCCACTTTTTTAATTGCTGATTCCATTCACACACATGAGTAAGCTGCATTTGAATCCTTCCATCCACTTAATAAAAATAACAATAATTTTCTATTATTGTATCATATTTTCTATTTTTTCCAGGTAAAATTATTAGACTAATAAAATTTGTTAAAAAGTAAAATGCATTGGCTTTGGAAATTTGTGCACGAAGAGAAGATTATAAAATAATGCTATTCTAGAAATAAGCATGGCCTTCCTAACTTTTGAGAGAAAGGCCATGTTTATTTTTTAGCGTGTCATTTACTGATACAATCTGCTTTTCATATATTTATATATCAAATTTTTAAGTAACATAAATATTATCATGATAAAAACTCATGAAAAATAATGATTTATATGAATTTTACTCATAAATAATCTCAAGCTACAATAAAGATGCTTAAATTTGCAAATTAAAGCGCGGATATGTCGGGGATTCTAATGAGAGAGGAGAAAGGAGTTACATCGTGAGCGAGATATCAGAATTAACAGACTTCATCAGCTCTGTTAATTTTAACGACGTGCCGGAAGCGGTCAAACGAGCGGCTATCGCACGTATTTTGGATACGCTGAGCGTTGCCATCGGAGCGTCCCGCGAAAAGCAGATCGTTCAGGTCACTGATATGTATCTGCAGAAGACAACTAAAAACAATGTATCTGTCTGGGGCAGGGACTATAAAAGCGATTTGAGCACGGCTGTATTTTTAAATGCCATGAAAGCCCACACGCTTGAAATGGATGATGTTCATACGAAAAGCAAAACACATATTGGTACCGTTGTGATACCGGCGGCCTGGGGTGTCGCTGAATATGTGGGAGCTTCAGGGAGGGAATTTCTGGAAGCGGTACTTAGTGGTTACGAGACGATGAGCCGGATCGGTATGGGATTCGGTGTTTCCTCGCACCGTAACCTGGGGTGGCACGTGACAGCGACGGCTGGGACTTTTGGTGCGGCTGCGGTTGCCGGAAAGCTTCTGAAGTTAAATAGAGAACAATTGATATCAGCGCTTGGACTTGCTGGGAGTCAGTCATTTGGTACGTGGGCTTTTCTGGGTGACGGGGCGAGCAGCAAGGTACTGAATCCTGCCCGCGCCGCCCAGTCCGGTATGGAAGCCGCTTTCCTTGCCAAAGCGGGGATGAGCGGACCTGAACACATACTGACCGCAGAGGATGGCGGTTTGTTCCACTGCATGACTTCTTCTCCGGAGCCGGACAAAGTGACTGCCGGACTGGGAAATCATTGGGAAATCACCGAAGTGGATACGAAACCCTATCCTTCCTGCCGGAGTACGCATGGTTCCATAGATGCGGCCAGCTACATTTGTCAGCACAACAAGGTCAATTCGGATGAAATTGAGCACGTTGATGTAGGCACCTACCTGGTGGGCTACAAGCAATGTGGATGTGCAGAAGGGAGTTTGAATCCAAAGACGCCTGTGAATGCAAAATTTTCCATTCCCTATACCGTGGCCTGCGCTATTTTGCGCGGCAGGATGACGCTGGAAGAGCTGACGCCTTCTGCGCTGCGTGATCCTGAAATCAGGAATCTGGTTCAGAAAATAAAAGTCCACCCTGCCGATGAGTTTACGCAGGAATATCCGAACCACTGGGGCTGCCGGGTCAAAATTACATTAAAAACGGGCAAAACGCTGGAGCATGTCGTGAAGGATGCTTCCGGGAGCGTAGCTAATCCGATGTCGTCTGCACAGATGAAAGATAAAGCAAAAGGTGCATTAAGAAATGCAGGGTATGAAAAGAGTGAAGAACTTATTGAAGTTCTTCAGCATATTGACCAGATGAAGCATCTGCCCCCGTTATAAGAAGGTGAACATTGTGACTAAAATCAAAGTGCCTTACGGAAAAACATACCAGGAAGCTGATTTGCCGGATGCGGTAAAAGTAGAAGTTGTCGATCCTCCTTGCAAGACCGTCGACGTGAAAGTTGAAAGCATAATTGAAGAAGCTTTGGAACATCCTGTGGGAAGCAGGAAGCTGGAAGAAATTGCGCAGGGCAGAAAAAAAGTCCTGATTATCGTTAACGACCAAACGAGACCAGGGCCTAACCGCCAGATTTTGGAAGGTATATTAAAACGGCTTCACAAGGCCGGTGTCAGTAATGAGCAGGTATCTATCCTCATTGCCACAGGCAGCCACCGTGCGCCTACTCACGAAGAATTGGAAACGATACTTGGCAAGGAACTAGCGGAGACGCTGCCTGTTTATATACATGACTGCTATAAGGACAATGTGAAAGTCGGCGTTTCCTCGGACAACATGCCGGTTTATATCGATAAGCGTGCTGTAGAGTCGGACTGCGTTATCACTACCGGCCTCATTGCTCCTCATAAAGCCGCTGGTTTTTCCGGGGGCAGAAAGAGTATCGTACCGGGCATCGCAGGAATGGAAACATTAAAAATCCACCATTCGCTGCCTATCCGTCCTTTTGAACCTGCCATGGGGTGGTACGAAACGAATCCTTTCCACCTCGCGGCACTCCACGCCGCCCGGTTTGCGCATGTCGCCTTCATCGTCAATGCGGTGCAGGATCCTCATAAGCAAATTGTAGCAGTTGTCGCGGGTGATATGGATCTTGCCCATCAGGCGGGTGTCAAAATCTGCCGGGAACACAATACGGTGCTTTGCGATAAAAGAGCGGACTGTATCATTACCTCTCCAGGCGGGAGCCCGCGGGACTGTAACCTATACCAGAGCCAGAAGGCCCTGGCGACGGCGGAAATGTTCGCTGATAAAGATAAAGACGTGACTTTCATCTTAGTCGCTCAGGCAGAAGATGGCATCGGCCCCGATAATTTCCAGGAGTGGCTCAGAACAGCCCGCACTCCCGATGAAGTCATTGAACGTTTCAAGAGAGAGGGATTCAGTGCGGGAACCCAAAAGGCTTTCGAGTACGCCAGAGCGCTGAAAAAAGGCAGGGTAATCATCGTCTCCGATAAGTTAAAGAAGGACGAAGTGCGGAGCATTAAATTGGACTGGGCAGGCAGTCTGCAGGATGCTGTCAATCAAGTCCTTGAAAGGTCGCAGCCTGAGCAGGTCATCGTCCTTCCAAGGGCTGTCAGCATTATTCCGGAATTCCGAAACTGAGCTTATCTGGAAATTGCCTCTTTTGGCAGATGGTAATAATCCATCACAGAATTCACAAAGGCTTCTGCCTGGGGAAGATCTCTCACTGTTCTTTCCTGATAAATCAGGCTGGTAACATGCAGCAGAGGCTTGTTGTCCTGATCGGTTAAGACTCTTTTTATTCCTTTGAACTGACTTAAAGCGATTTCGGGTACAATCGTCCAGCCTAAACCGGCCTCGACCATGGAAACGGAAGTCATGATGTTTTCTACGTTTATATGCGGTTCATGGACTTCTATGTGATGCGCATGGAGCCATCTGGAGATTTTCTGATTGGAGAGCTGCGTCGTCAGTCTGCCGATGTAAGGCATCTTTGCGAGTTCTTCATGTTCGGTACCGGGCGGCTGAATGAGAAAAACGTTTTCTGTCTGTAATTGAAGGGACTGGCCGGACCAGTCGTGTTCTCCCCGGACGATACCTACGTCCAGTTCCCCGTCGCTGAGGCGCCTCACAATGTTGGCGCTCCGGTCGGTGATGATGTTCGTAGTGATATACGGATACTTTTTGGAAAAGGGGACGAACAATCGCGTGAGCTGAAAAACGGCGAAGTTTGATGTGACACCCAGCTGAAGCGTACCGGATACACTGCCTCTGTATGCAATAATTTTATCCCGCATGGATTGCAGCACGGATTCAGCATTTTTACTGTATTGATAGATGATTTCACCTTCCGGGGTAAAACGTACGCCTTGTTTCGTCCGAATCAATAATTGGATATCTAATTCTTTTTCCAGGGAAGCAATACGTCTGGACAGGGCGGACTGTGTCAGGTACATGATCTGGGCTGTTTTGGTAATATTTTTTGTTGCTTTCAGGTAATGAAGCATTCTTAAGTCAAATTCATCCATAAAATATCACCACCTTACGTGTTTTTTTAAGTATAGCATAAAACGAATTTAGAAGATGAGGGAGGTTATATTATGTTAATAGCGAGCATTATGGATCCTGCTTTATTTGTGGCATTGGTTCTTTGTGCTGCTCTCTTTTGCTTTATTTCAGGATGTATTCCTTTGGGCGCTACGGCTTTGTTCGTAGATCTGGCCTTATATCTGGGCGGAATCATTGATGCGAAAACGGCGCTGAAAGATTTCTCCAGCCAGAACGTCATGATCATTGCAGGGTTGGCCATTGTGGGGGAAGCCATGTTCCGTACCGGCGCTGCTGCTCAGGTCGGTATCTTTTTGAAGAAAGTAGCCAAATCTGAGCGTATCCTCGTATTCTGGCTGGTTATGGGTTCCGGTATCCTTTCCGGATTCCTGTCCAACAATGGCTGTGCCGCTTTAATCATGGCACTGACCCTCGGCATTTGTCTTACCACGGGATTCCGCAGATGCAAACTGATGTACCCGATTGCCGTCGGGATTTGCTATGGCGGCGGTATGACTACGGTAGGCTCTAACTCCACTTTGTATCTGAAAGGTATTCTGGAAGGTCTGGGCCCTCAATATACGATGGACTTTTTTGAACTGGCGCCTTTGTGCCTGATCTTGACATTTGTGTCAGCTATTTTCCTTGCCACGGTAGGTTTTAACTTGATGCCGGAAGAATCCTTTAATAAGCTGGATCCTTCTTATGCCGAAACGCCGGATTATTCAAAGATTCCCGCCTGGAAACGCAAGCTTTCTTTCGTCATCTTTATAGCTACCATTTTAGGCATGTGCTTTGAAAAACAAATCGGTATTTCTGTAGGTATGACAGCTTTGATTGCGACTTTCGTGATTGTTGCTACCGGACTTTTGACGGATAAGGAAGCCTTCCGCGCCATCCCGATGACAGCCGTATTGATGTATGCCTGCATGGTTCCTGTATCCAAGGCCATGGTGACTTCAGGAGCATCTAAGTATATCGTAGCTTTCATGCAGTCTCTGCTGGGTGGAACCGACAGCTCCCTCATCGTCATTCTTCTTATCTATGCAGTTATCGTACCGCTGACGAACGTCATGTCTAACTCTGCGACCGTAATCATGTTTACGCCGGTGGCACTGGCCGTTGCTGCTTCGATGAATATGAACCCCAAAGCAGTGCTGATGACGCTGCGTATGGCTGCAACCATCGCCGTGGCTACGCCGATTTCCATGACACCGACCACGATGGCCGTAGAACCTGGCGGTTATCGGTTCATTGATTTTCTGAAGCCAGGTATTCCTATTTGTATCATTACCATGATCATCTCTATGATTTACATCTATTTTGTGTACCCAATCCATGCGTAGAATTAGACAATAAGTACTCTGTTGCAAGACAATAAGTACTCTGTCGCAAAAAAGACTCGAAGTGATTGAAATCACCTCGAGTCTTTTTTGTCGTTATTTAATTCTAAATGTATGGGTTAAACACAAGAAGGGGGTTGTAATTATAACATAGTCGAAGCAAAGATATACAACCAGTGCGCAATAATTCCAGCACAAAGGCCGGCGACTGTATGCGTTAAAACTGCTTTGCCAGCAAGGTCACGGCATCCAAGAGAATCCATCATTGCAACATGAACAGATAAGTATCCACTAAAGGTCATGCCCATAGCGGTAAACACGGCAATGTCATTCGGGCCAATCAGATTGGCCGCCAAAAAGTCTGTTACCAGACCCAACGATGCTCCAACGGATCCTACTGCAGTGCAAGGGAATGCAATTGCTTCAGGTGAAGAGAAACCAAAAAGCGGATCAAGAATAAAACTAAGCTTTTCGGCAATTGCAGGAAGAAGTGCAATTCCCTGCATTGCTTTTCCGGTGTAGGCTCCTGAAGCGGATGGACCTCTCGTGAGCATCATAACCAGCGTGCAAATGATAACGTTGCCAGGAATGATGGACAGACCGATATCTACGCCAGATTTACCGCCATCCAGCAGAGAACCCATGACTCGACTGAAAATTCCTCCTTCACGAATTTTTCGTTCAGTCATAATATCGTAGGACTCTTGCTGTTCTTCGCCTTCATCCACCATTTCATTTGCTTTGTCCCCATAGTATTTGTATGAGTATATTGCCATCAAGCGAACGCTGATGATTGAGGCACAAATTGCAGCAATATTGCCTATCAGTACGGCCACGCCGAAGTGAATGTCAGCAGAAAGCCCGAGCATGAATGTCGTTACAGTCAAGCCCATTGCAAATGTAGCACCTAAATTGGAAAGCAATGCTCTTTGTGCATATGTGAAATATTTTATGAAACCTTTATCACGGCCAAGAGAAACGATAGCAGGGCTGTCTCCCATGTAACAAGTGACAATTCCCAAAGCAACTGCGCCAGGGAGATTGTACAAGGGTTTCATAAGAGGAGAAAGAATTCGGTTCAATAAAGCAATAACACCGAATTCCGACATCAGACTGACTAATCCTCCCGTAAGAACCAGAATACCTGTCAGATACCAAATTGTATTAATCATCAAATCCCATGCAGTGTTGAACATGGTGGAAAACATATTGCTGATCCCCATGATTGACCCAAGGATAGCAAAAAATATAACTAATACAGCTAAACAAACGAACGTACCGCGGTCTATGGCCGGGACAATAAGATTCCTTGATTGAGTCTTCTCCTGAGTGCTCATTTGACACCTTCCTTTTTTAGAACGAAGAGATTAAACAACAAAAATGATTAAACACAAATCATTAATGATTATCTAATAAAATAGTATTACGAAAATTTTCAAAAGTCAAGTAACTTTTAAATATTAGCAATTATCGTGACAAATCAATCTTTAAATAGAAAAGTAAGCTGCCTCGAAATCATGACGAAATATTTATTTGACAAAACATTAATGAAATGGTAAATTACAAATAGATTAAACACGAATCAAAATAGATTAGTGAATGGAGGCTTGTAGATGAATTCAAAATTTGTTGGCGTATATGCGGTTGTTGTGACTCCGTTTTTTAAAGATGGACGATTCGATTTTGATTCGGCAAAAAAACATATTGATTGGCTGATTGAAAAGGGTGTGCATGGACTTTGTATTTTAGGTGCAACGGGAGAATATCAGAGCATTACTGACGAAGAACACAAGGAATATGTTGAAACCATTGTTCCTTATGTCAATCATCGGGTCCCGGTGATTGTGGGTGTTTCACGTGAACGTCCGGACGATGTTGTAGATCTAATGAATCATGACGCCAAGTATGGTGCTGATGCGTGTATGGCATTGTCCCCGTTTTATTGTCATCCTGCACAAGATGAAATTGTTGCCTTCTACCAGTATCTGAGTGATCACACGAATATTCCGTTTGTGGTTTATAACAATCCTGGATCAGCGGGGGTTAACATCGAACCTGCAACGTATAGAAAACTCCTATCTATCCCCAGAGCTGCCATTGTTAAGGAATCTACCGGTGAAATTCAAAGGCTCACGGAAGTCGTCAACGAAGCTCCGGAGACGACAAGTGTGTTCTGCGGATGTGATACTCTTGCTTTTGAAAGCTTTGCTTCCGGCGCCTGCGGATGGATTAGCATGGGAGCCAACTTTGCACCGCAAGACTGCGTAGCTATTTTCGATGCTGTATGTAAGGAAAAAGATTACGCCAAAGCCAGGGATATCTATCGGAGAATCTTGCCGCTCCTTGAACTTCTGGAAACATTCCCAAAACCCGTACAGGTTAATAAATATATCGTAAAACACTACTGCGGTCTGGAATCAGGATATGTGAGAAGACATCGTCTCGAACTTACGAATAATGAAATTGCTTATGTCGAAAAACTGGCTTCTTCTATTGAGTTCCGCTGAGAGGAGTTAGATTAAAATGGAAAAATTGCCTTGCAGCATCTTTAATGACGTACTTGGTCCTGTTATGCGCGGCCCTTCCAGTTCTCATGTTGCCGGAGCTGCGAGAATTGCAGCTCTTATTCGGCAATCTTTGGGAAATGATGTTAAAAAAGTTGTATGTGATTTTGATGTCAACGGATCTCTTGCAGCATCTCACACCGGTCATGGCAGCGATATGGGTTTTGCATGTGGCTTGCTTGATATTCCACTGGCAAGCCCTGAAGTAGACCGCTATGAAGAACTGCTAAAGGAAAAGAATATCGATGTAGAATATCGTATCCTCGATTATGGTGCTGTTCATCCTGGTAACTACAGGGTTTCTGCTGAAGGAAAAAACGGTAAGAAACGCAATTGGGAAGCTATTTCCATTGGCGGTGGAATGGTAGAGATGCAAAAGCTGGATGGCTTTAAGGTTCAAATTCAGGGCGATTTCTATGAACTCCTTGTCTATTTTGACCTTTCTCAGAAGGCACTTTCTGCTTTCCAGAGCGCTGCAGACCGTATCCTTCCTCCCTATGAATTTCGTTTACCTGATGAAAATGGGAAGAAAGCCATCGTTAATTGGAAGTTTGCACATCCTCTTTCCCCTGAACTTGTAAAGAAAATTTCTGGGATGACGGGTGTTACGGATTGTTTTACTCTGGATCCTGTGCTGCCGACACTTTCGAGTAAAGAGAGCAATGTACCTTTTTCGAGTGCGGAACAGTTGATTAATTATTCCAAACGACATGAACCCATGGATGCCTGGAAATATGCTACTCTGTACGAGATGCGTCGCGGTGGTAAGTCCGAGAATGAAGTAATCAAGCAGATGGATGAAATTCTTTCCATCATGGAAAAAGCAGTCGATACAGGGCTTAGGGGAACTCAGTATCGTGACCGTATCCTAGGGGTTCAATGTTCCAAGATTGAAGAAGAGAAAAAGAGATTGGTTCCCGATCCTCTTGTGAATGCAGTTATTGCGCAGATTACAGCTGTAATGGAGTGCAAGAGCTCCATGGGAGTTATCGTGGCTGCGCCTACTTGTGGTTCCTGCGGCTGCCTTCCCGGCACACTTCTTGGCATGGCTAAGATGCTGGGATGGTCTCGTCAGCAATTGATTGAAGGACTCTTTGTGGCAGGGCTCGTTGGGGTATTCTTCGCTGAACAGGCAACGTTCTCAGCAGAAGTTGCGGGTTGTCAGGTGGAATGTGGAGCCGCTTCGGGAATGACTGCTGATGCAATCGCAGCTATCATGGGAGGCAGTATTCAGGAATGCCTCGACGCTGCTTCTGTAGCGCTGCAGAATATTACCGGTCTTGCCTGCGATCCTGTGGGCAACCGTGTAGAAGTTCCCTGCCTTGGAAAGAATATCATGGCCGGCACTAATGCCATTGCAAGTGCAAATATGATTCTTGCAGGATATGACAAGGTAATTCCTCTGGATGAGACCATTAAAGCTATCCTGGAAATCGGTCTCTCGCTTCCCTTGGAATTACGCTGCACTTTCGGCGGTCTTGGCAAAACGAAGACGGCCCGTGAGATTCTTAAAAAGACGGAAAGACATTTTCTTCCCGAAGAGTAATTGTTCAGTTTGAAAGGATGACTAGAATGGTAAAAGTAGATACTTATATTCCGACACGAATCGTATTTGGCGCAGGTCGGCTCAAAGAGTTAGCAACCGCAAAACTTCCTGGTAAAAAAGCTCTGATCTGTGTGACGGAAGATGGCTTGATGAAAAAACTGGGTATCCAGGATAAAGTTGAGGAGTACCTAAAGGAAAATCATGTTGATTACGTGGTCTATGACAAGATTACGCCGAATCCGACCAGAAAAGGTGTTATGGAAGCAACGACCCTTGCCAAAAAGGAAAATTGCGACTTTACGCTGGGCCTGGGCGGAGGAAGCAGTGTGGATACTGCAAAGGCAGCTGCCATCATGTTGAAGAATGACGGTGATATTTGGGACTATGCAAACACTGGCTCAGGCGGGAGAAAAGAAGTTAAAGGTGCAGCACCTATTGTTACAGTCTCCACGACCTGTGGGACCGGGACGGAAACTGATCCGTACGCTGTCATTACTAACGAGAATACGGGAGAAAAATTGGATTTCGCTATGGATGCTATTTTCCCGACCATTTCCTTCATCGATCCTGAACTTATGCTGACGCTTCCTCATAAACTGACGCTCTATCAGGGATTTGATGCCTTGTTCCACGTTTCGGAATGCTATATTTCTAATGAACATAGCAATCGTCTTCTTGATGTTTACTCTACGGAAGCTGTTAAAACAATCAACAAGTGGCTCCCTGAAGTGGCAAAAGACGGAAACAACTTGGAAGCTCGTTCTTGGATGGCCTATGCGGCAGATATTTTAGGCGGTTACACTCAGTCTATTATCAATACGACATCTCATCACATTATTGCGCAGACAATTGGCGGACTTTTCCCGAAAGTTGCTCATGGTTTGTCTCTGATTTTTATCGCGGAAGCTTATTACAATAAAGTTAAAAAATTGAGACCAGAGCTGCTTGATGAATTAGGTGAAATGATGGGCGTTAAAAAAGATCCTACCTGCCCTGGGAATGGTTTTGTTACGGCATTGACTCGTCTTATGGATGAAACGGGGGTACGCCGTCTGGCAATGTCCGAATATGGTATTACTCCAGATGATTTCCAAAAGATTGCTGATATCACGGTTGACAGCACTAAAATTGATTGGGAGCATTACACAATCACAAAAGAAGACATTGTTGATATCTTAAAAGAAAGCTATCGCTAATTAGTCAGCCATATCATGATAAAAGGGAGCCGTGAAGCAATGATGATTCATTTCTTCACGGCTCTTTTTTTATGTTTAGATGAGTTTAGAAAGACAGGTTTGTCCAAAGGGGGAAAACAACAGAAACATTCGTGTCGCCTGTATTCAATGCGTTGTTTTGTGTTTTTCTGGATGCACCTGTTAAAAGAATTTATGAAAAGCATATAACCTCGTACGGTGATTTAAGAGCAGATTCTAAGGTCTTTATTGTATTTGAAGGGGATAAGAGGTGAAGAAATGATTTTCTATCATTGTCTGATGGGATGTATCCTTATATCATTCATGCTTGCTATTGTTGACCTTTTTCGAGGGAGTCCTTGGGGTATAGGAGAGGAACTGCGCAAAGGTTTTGATATGGCAGGACCTCTGCTGCTTCTTGCTGGCGGGTATATCTGTTTGGCTCCCGTACTTGCCGATTTCTTAAAACCGCACTTACTTCCCTTGTCCAATATCCTGGGTGTAGATCCTTCTTTCATTGTGGGTCTGTTTTTGGCCGTTGATTCTGGCGGAGCTCCTCTTGCCGCTCAAATTGCCAATGATCAGCAGTTAGGTATCTTCAGCGGCTACATTGTAGGGAGTGTTTTAGGACCTACCTTAACTTTTACAGTCCCTGTTGCCCTCATGGGGAAAAATCGAGAGGAATCTTTCCCTTTGATTCAGGGGCTTCTGGCTGGCATCATTGCTTCGCCGGTGGGCATTTTTGCCGGGGGAATCCTGATGGGACTTTCCATACCGGTTCTTACACGGCAGATGATACCCTTGATTGCCTGCGTATTACTTCTCGCCGCCGCCCTGGTAAAATTTCCGCATATTATGGCTTCCTGCCTTGTATATGTAGCGCGGTTAAGTCTTATGATTACTTACGGAGGGCTCGTGTGCGCCCTTGCACAAAAACTCTTTTCCTGGTCGATTCTTCCAGGATTGCTCCCATTTGATGAGGCGGCCGTCATTATCGGAGGTATTGCTTTACTGCTTGGAGGAGCTTATCCTTTTGTCTGCATCCTTTATAAGCTTTTTCGGCCTTGCATAAAAGCTTGTTTATCTATTTTCCACCTTTCTGAAGAAGGAACAAGCGGCATCATGATGACCCTTGTAAATAGTATGGCAACTTTTACCCAGATGAGAAGTATGCCGAAACGTGATGTGGTTTTGAATACGGCCTTTGCTGTATCAGGGGCATGAATGCTGGGAGATCATTTGGGATTTGTGGTACAAACTCATCCCGACGTAGTTATCCCCGTTATTTTGTCTAAACTGGGGGCTGGCATAACTGCACTTTTTCTTGGTAATCTGATTATGAAATACGAAAATGCGGGTAATATTAAATAACACAATAAAAAGAGAATTTTATTAAGGCGGGCAAGTATGCTTATTTGCCCTGATTTGCTTGAACTTTACTGAAAAAAGCAAAAGGTTGGGACTGTGAAAAATGATTTTCATTGCTTCACAGTCCTTTTTCTATTCTTGAGATTTTGGTTAAAATTATATAAAATGAGTTGTGTCTCATCATAATAAATATGCATTATTTTGTATATGTGAGAGGAGAATGGCTTCGTTGAGAAAAAAAGAAAAATTAAGTATTCGTCAATTGCTCGAAACAATGAGTAAGGAGAATTCTCCCGTTGGGGCAATTTATTTAAGTCATATTTTAAACGTACCTTCTGCTACGGTTGGAAGGATGATGAAGGAAGCTGAAAATGAGGGTCTCATTGCAAGTGTTAGTAATAAGGGAAGATGTCTGACCGAAGCAGGCAAGGATTACTTGCATCAGGAAGAGCTAAAAAACGAAAAAAAGAAAATTGCTTATGAAATTATTCGTGCTACAAACAGTACACAGAAAAAATCCTTGGAAGAAATTCTGGTAGTACGTATCCTTCTTGAAACTTATACCGTTCGTGAGGCTTGTAAAAATCTTACTGATGAAGATCTCAAAGAATTAGAATATTTAACATTTGAACAGCAATACAAGGTCCGTAATGGCGGAACCGGGAGCGAGGCTGACCTGCAGTATCATTTGAAACTTGCTGAACTTTCCCACAATAGTACGATATATAAAATTTTAAAGTTGATTCTTACGGAAAACAGCGTATATCAGACATTCACTAAAATTACAAATGTTATGCATCTGGAAAAATTATCTAATCATGTAGCCATAACCGACGCACTCAAAGAACGAGATGCTGATAAAGCTGCAGAAGCTATGAAAAAACATTTGCAGTTACTATTGGAACATACACGTAAATATTCCGAGAATTAGAGGGATAGGTTTAGGCAAGCTTAAATTATTTGCTATTACAAACGCAGGGCTGTGAAACAATGCGAAATCATTGCTTCACAGCCCTGTTTTAGTTATTTATTTAAGTTCATCCTCATAGGCACGCACATACTCAACAAAGTAATTCACACCTAATCCCAAGGCTCTTTCATCGATGTCGAAGTAAGGACTATGCTGCGGATATCTTCTGTTTTTGTCCTCGAAGCCGCCGCCTAAGAGCAGCAGGCATTTCGGCACTTTATACTTTGCGAAGTCTTCGCCGCCCATCTGTAGTTCCCAATCGATGATTTTGTCCTTGTCAAAGACTTTGGCGCAGGCGACGCGTCCGGTCTTGACGCAGTCATCATCGTTGATCATGGGAGGCGGGCCAAAGTGGTAATCTACTTTGATGTTCGTTCTGGACGTTTCGGCGACGCCTTTTGCGATTCTTTCGAGAATCCCGGGATAGGCGTTCCGCAGGTCATCGTTGAAGGTTCTGGTCGTGCCCTGAAGGTGAGCGGTTCCCGGAATGACGTTGGAAGTCGTGCCGGAATTGAAGGCGGTTACGCTGATTACGGCCGGTTCCAGGGGACTGACTTCGCGGCTTACTACCGTCTGCACTTCGTTGACGAACTGAGCACCCGCCACGATGGGGTCAATGGTCTGGTGCGGCAGCGCGCCGTGGCCGCCCTTGCCTTCAATGTAGACATCAAAGGTATCAGCGGCACTCATGACCGGCCCGTAGCGAAGGGAAGCACAGCCAATGGGAATCTCGCTCCAGATATGAAGCGCAATCAGGCGGGAACATTCATTGACCAGAGGATCGTTTTTCATGTAGTAGGCACCGCTGTCGTCGATTTTTTCTTCGGCAGGCTGGAAAATAAGTCTCACCGTGATGGTGAGTTCATCTTTCATCTTTGCCAGCATCTTTGCCGTACCGAGCAAAATCGTGATGTGAGTATCGTGTCCGCAGGCATGCATGGTGCCTTCATTTTGGGATTTGTATTCGCAGGAACCGAGCTCTGTGATCGGCAGCGCATCGATATCGGCCCGGATACCGAGAATTTTATCGGAGGAGTGCGGCCCCTTGATGGTCGCAATGACACCGGATTTCGTGGATTTCACATAGGGAATGCCTAATTTTTCCAGGTATTTGATAATGTATGCCTGGGTTTCATATTCGTGCCACGATTGCTCCGGATGCTCATGCAGATAGCGGCGCATTCCCACCAGTTCATCTTGTATACTTTCAATTTCTTGTTTCACATCCAATGGAATTACCTCCTCTTACGATCAGAATGGACCGTAATTAATTTTAGTAGCCACGATCAGTGCGATGACGCAGACGACCGTTAATATCAGAAGCAGCGGCGTGACGAATTTCCACCATTTCTTCAGCGGAATGCCGGCGATGGTCAGGAAAATCAGCAGGGTACCGCTTGTAAACCAGGCGGAGTTTGTTAAGCCATCACCAAACTGGAAGGCCAGAATCATAGTCTGACGCGTCATGCCGACGAGGTCGGCGAGCGGAATCAGAATCGGCATCAGGGCCATTGCTTTTGCGGAACCGGACGTAATAAGTCCGTTAAAGAGGGCAATGACAACCATGACGGCAATCGGCGTAGCGTATTTCGGCATCGCCATCAGCGGTTTGGAAATGGCGTTGATGATCGGGTCGATGATGGCAGATGCAGTCAGAATCCACTGGATACCTCTGGCCAGGCCGATAACAAGGGCCGGAGTGAGACCATCTTTGGCACCGGCAATGATGATGTTTACAAGATCATTGGCCTTGACACGATTGATGACGCCGGCTGCAACTGCAGTGAAGAGAAAGCAGGCGGACAGGTCATTCATGGACCAGCCGAAACTGGATACACCCGCGATGGAAGCGACGAACGTAACCAGGAAAACGATGAGGGACAGCTTCTGGCGGCCATTCATCGGATTGCTCAGGGCTTCACTGTAGTCCACATGGAATTTGCTGTCATCAAGGTCAGCCGTGAGTGATTCGCGCTTCCCGTTTTTTACGGATCTCGCGTATCTCAGTACATAGATGTACATAATGATGTTTGCAATGACCAGCAGGATAAAGCGGAACAGGAATCCGGAGAACATCGGCAGTTCTGCGATTTCGTCCGAGATGCCGACCGTATACACGCTCGTAGGTGAGAAGGAGAAGCTGATCATGTCGATCATGGCAGAGCAGGCTAGACCTGTCATCAAATCATATCCCAGGGCAATACAGAGGGAAATGACAATCGGGATAAACGGCACAATCTGTTCGTTCCATCCCAGAAAACCACCAAGGCATCCGAAAATGATCATAATGGCAACAAGAATCTTTTCGGAGCCCAGCGTGTCAGACTTTGCAAGGACACCGGCCATGGCCTTATCCAGGGTACCGGTTCTTTTATAGACTTCGATGCAGCCTGCCACCAGCATGACGAGAAACATCATGCTGGCACTGGACACCAGGCCGTTAGGAATCGCCTGGAACAGCGCCTGCGGCCCGAGATAAACCTTAGGTACCGGATGGAATGAATTTGCAATGACTACAGTACGTCCGTTCATGACCTGTCTTTCAAAGGCGCCCGGTGCAATGAAGAAGGACAGTACCCAGCAGGCAAAAATGACGCCTGCAACAATGACAAACGCATTGATTGAACCCGTCTTTTTCTTCTTTTCCATATTCAATTCTCTCCCCATTTTTACAAAGCTTTAGAAACGTCGATCTTGTGGATCATCGTGTTAAGTACGGCAATATCCGTTTCCTTCATGCCGATTTTCCCCAGATAACCGATGTTCTTGATTGTATCTTCCACATTTTCTTCCACGAGGCCTTCGCCGCCCTTAAAAGCATTGCCTTTCATCGCCATTTTATGGGCGAGGATAGCGGCCTGGAGACTGGAAGCAATCTTTGCGGCACAGCTCGGTTTTGCACCATCGCAGACAATGCCGCTGACGTTAGCCAGCATATTGGTAATCGTCCTGCCGATAGCTGCTTCATCACCGTCAGCCAGGTATGTAATGGCGGCCCCGGATCCGCAGGAGGCACTTACAGCACCGCAGAAAGCGGACAGCGGACCGATGTAATGCTTGATATAGATGGAAACCAGGTTGCTGACAAGAAGCGCACGGTATCTCTTTTCGGCGCTGGCCTTCCATTCTTTCGCATACACTACAACCGGCATCGAAACGGTAATGCCCTGGTTGCCTGAACCGGAATTGATGACAACCGGTTTCGGGCATCCGCTCATGCGCGCGTCAGACCCGGCGGCGGCCGCAGCAACGGCCCTCGCCTCCACAGTATCTCCATAGATTTCTTTGATTGTCCGGCCGACCTCAGCACCCCAGGGGTGGGTCAGACCTTCGTTGGAAATAGCGGTATTCATTTCAATCTGTTTGTCGAGAATGGCTTTGACTTTTTCGATAGGCACTGTATTGGCAAACTCCAGGAGGCCGTGCAGCGACATCTTGGTACGGTCTCCTTTTTGACCGGATTCAGACACGTCGTTTTTCTGATCAAAGAGAGTTTTCCCATCTTGTTTGATCAGGGCAATATTCGTATGGGTTCCGGATAAAATGACCTCCGAAGAATGGGCCTTTCCTTTAAGCATCACGTCGATGTAAAGCCCGGGGACCCCTTCCACAAGTTCGACATCACAGACATTTTTTGCAACTAACTCTTTACACGCTTCTTTGTCAGCGTCAGTTACCCTGGCAATGACTTCAAGAACGCTGTCCGGATTACCGCCGACAATCCCTAGTGCAGCGGCAGCGGGAATCCCTTTTTGCCCACCGGAATTCGGGACAGTGACCCCCTTCACATTCTTGATGATGTTGCCTGAACATCGTACTACATAAGATTGTACGTCTTCTGGCAAGTAGGATTTTGCTTTTGCGGCAGCGTAGGCGATTGCGATTGGTTCAGTGCATCCCATAGCAGGTATCAGTTCTTCTTCTAAGATCTGTATATAGTTTTGGAAATCAGCTGCGGCTATTGACATCATTAACCATCTCCCCTAGTATGATGATTAAATTATATCACGCATAAGAGAAAAAGTATGTAAATTTGAGAAAAATGGAGGAAAATTGTAAAAATAAGATAAATTTTGCTAATTATCCAGATAACATATGAATTAACTAGGATTTTGCAAGGGCTTCTTATTTGCTGACAACGGAAAGAGTATTTGGAAAATAGGAAAAGATTTGTAATGAAGTAGAAAAATGAGGCGTTTGCAGGCGCTGTTTTCCCTCTTTGCAATTTTTGTAAAAATGAAATAGCATATAACAAAGTACGTGGGAGCATTCGGAAGATTTATTGTCTTAAGCAAGTTCCAGAATCCGAAGTCGGATAAAAAATAATGGATTTATAAAAATTGGCATGGCTTTTGTATGCCAGACGTATCGAAAAATATGGGAGGAGATGAACTTATGAAAAGAGATTTCCACATGGTTCACAGGAATCATGAAGGCCAAAAATGCAGTTTGGATTTTCTCAGCAAAGATGTGGAAGAGAAGGTCCTCAGATACCATCGAACCTTCCCCGTTTACAAGGAAACGCCGCTTGTTTCTTTAAAAGATACGGCCCGTGCACTGGGTATTTCGTCCATGTATGTGAAGGATGAGTCCTATCGCTTTGGCCTCAACGCTTTTAAAGTTCTGGGCGGCAGCTATGCAATGGGGCATTACCTGGCCGACCGGCTCGGCATCGATATAAAGGACGCGACTTATGCCAGACTGACGAGCGATGAAACCCGCAAACTGCTGGGTGATATCACCTTTGTGACCGCAACAGACGGCAATCACGGACGAGGCGTGGCATGGACGGCCCGGCAGCTGCATCAGCATGCTGTAGTCTATATGCCGGAAGGATCTAAACAGGAACGCCTCATGAATATTCGTGCGGAAGGGGCAGATGCCACGATTACAGACATGAATTACGACGATGCCGTTCGTCTGGCAAACCGCAAGGCGAAAGAAAATGGCTGGGTCATGGTTCAGGATACAGCTTGGGAAGGATATGAAGAAATTCCCCGCTGGATTATGCAGGGATACGGAACGATGGGAATTGAAGCGTATGAGCAGCTGCCTGAAAAACCGACCCATATCTTCATCCAGGCTGGTGTTGGATCTTTGGCAGGTGCCATTACGGGGCTGTTTTCCTCCATTTATGGTGACGAAAAACCGATCATCGGCATTGTGGAGCCTGATCAGGCCGACTGCCTCTATCGTACCGCAAAGGCAAATGATGGAAAGCTCCATTCGGTAAAGGGGCATATGCGCACCATCATGGCTGGTCTTGCCTGCGGTGAGCCGTGCAGTATCGGGTGGCAGGTGCTTTCGGATTATGCAGATTTCTTCATCTCCTGTCCGGACTATGCGGCGGCCCAGGGAATGAGAATTTTGGGTAATCCTATGGGACACGATCAGAAAATTATTTCCGGTGAAAGCGGTGCGGCTGCCTTTGGCGCCGTGAGCGAAATTTTGAGGAATCCCGAACTCAAGGAATTTAAGGAAGCACTGGAGCTCGACGAGAATTCCAAGATTCTCTTCTTTAATACGGAAGGGGATACGGATAGAGAAAATTACCGCCGTATCGTTTGGGACGGGCTGTATGCAAAATAAAGTGCGCACAAGGATATCTGCTTCAACGGACAGCGAAAGGGACTGCGAAAAAATAAAAAAGCGCCTTTGGCTTATAGCATTTAGCCTCGTTTGCAGCAGTGTGGTAAGACTTTTGATTCAAATAAAATAATAAAAACCTAAGATTTAGCACTTAACCTAAATCTTAGGTTTTATTTTTATAAGTTCGTAGAAAAATGCCCTGACAATTTTTCTTCCACGGGCGGCTCGCGGCCAGCGACCGAACAGCGAAAAGGAAAATTGTGGCTTGAGACTCAGCAAGATAAGTTCGTCTTGATTTCCTTATTTATCTTTTAGCAAGTATCAGCTCATTTTCGATGAGAGCGGGAAAAAGTCCATAAAGCGCCGCAGAGCAAAGGGAAGATACGGTTTGGTTCCTGTAATCAGGTAAAATTGACGAACTGCGATGTCAGAGTCGATTTTATAAAAGCGGAGGGGACAATGGGGAGAGATGCTTCGGTCGCTGATGAAGGTGGCAGCAAATCCATGCTCTGCCAAATGTAAAGCTGTAATCATCTGGGAAATCTCAAGTTTTACTTTCGGATTCAGTTCGGCCTGATGAAACAATTCGTAGGCACGGTCATGGAGGTTATTCCCTTCGGAAAGCATGATAAATTCAAGATCCTTAAATCGGGAAATCGGAAGGCTGGGGCAGTCGTCTTCCATATGGCGTCCAGCAGCGATATCACCGGCGGACAGGGCAAACGGATGCAGCTCATTGTTGATGGGATGTTCCTGCGGGACTCCTATCAGGATATGGTCAGTAAAAGCAGGAGAACTTTTGATAGTATGGACGATTTTTTCATCACAGCTCAGTGTCACGTCAATCTTTTGCTTTAAAAGATCTTCTTCCAGATGCTTGGCACTTTTCTCATAGATGGTAATACGGATGTGAGGATACTGCTGACTGTACCGGGTAAGGACATCAGGAAGAATATAGGCATTGATATAATGGGTCCCGCCAATGATCAGTTCTCCTGTTTCCAGGTGTTTGACGTCCTCCAGATAACGGGTAAAATTGCGTTCCCTCATCTCAATGTCCTCTAACATGCCGATATATTCTTTGCCGGCTTCTGTAGGAATCATTTTATGGGGCGTCCGGGTGAACAGGGGAACGCCCAGTCTTTTTTCTATTTTATGAAGAGAAATGCAAAGGGCAGGAGAGGTCATGTAGAGCGCATCCGCTGCTGCCGACAATGTTCCCTTTCGATAAATTTCAAGGATATATTTGTCATCTGCCTGCATAACTGTTCCTTCCTAATTAAAAAATATTTAATAAGCTTTTAATAAACATAAATTGTTTTTACTGTAGCCCTATTATATGATGAACATACAGAAAATTCAAATAGGAGCGCGATACAAAATGATCAACGCATTGCTGATGGATGCCAAAGATAACGTCGTTACCTGCGTAGCTGCTGTTGCTGCGGGCGAACTTGTCAGCTATATGGATGGGGATACCTTGAAATCCATAACAGCGGAGGAGGCTATTCCTTTTTGCCATAAGATTGCACTTTGCAATTTGGAAAAAGGCGATGTTGTCCTGAAGTACGGCGAAATGATTGGAAGGACGACATGTCCGATTGAGGCGGGGCACTGGGTTTCCGATAAAAATATTTACAGCGTGCCCCGTGATTACGAAAGTGAACTGGTCAAGGAATAAGGAGGAAGGAATCATGCAGATTTGGGGCTATAAGAGACCGGAAGGAAGAGCGGGAATCAGAAATCATGTTCTGATTCTGCCGACTTGTGCCTGTGCCAGTGAGACGTGCCGGGTGGTTTCGAGCCAGGTAAAGGGAACCAAAAATATCATATTCAATACGGGCTGCTCTGATGTGGCTGCCAATACGGAGATGTCGCAGAGAATCCTGACGGGATTTGCGACGAATCCGAATGTCTATGGCGTGGTCATCATCGGGCTGGGCTGTGAGACCGTAGGTCATGCCGCGCTGCGGGACAAAATCAAGAAGATGACCAGTAAACCGGTAGTTTCCTATGGAATTCAGGAAGAAGGCGGAACCGTTAAAACTGCTGAAAAAGCCATCCGTGCCGCTCGGAAAATGGTAATGGACGCTTCGCTGCAGCAGCGTGAACTGGTGGATATCTCCAATCTTCTCCTTGGCATCGAGTGCGGCGGATCGGATGCGACGTCCGGCATTGCCAGTAACCCGGCCGTAGGTGAACTGAGTGACCTGCTCGTCGATTTAGGTGCTTCCACGATTATGAGTGAATCCATTGAATGGATCGGGGGCGAACACGTACTCGCCAAGCGCGCCGCTTCCCCGGCTCTTCACAACGCCATCATCCGCATTTGCGAACGGTACGAAGAGCATCTGAAACTGGCCGGACAGGACTGCCGCGCAGGCCAGCCGACACCCGGCAATAAGGCCGGCGGCCTTTCTACAATCGATGAGAAAAGTCTCGGCTGTATCCGGAAGGGCGGAACACGTCCTATTGTGGAGGTACTGGACCAGGCCGTAAAACCGTCCAAGACGGGGGCTATCGTCATGGATACGGCAGGGTATGATATTTCTTCCGTCACTTCCATGGTGGCTGCCGGATGCAGCGCTGTTATCTTTACGACGGGGCGGGGAACCCCGACAGGCAACGCCATTGCTCCTGTCTATAAGGTGACTGCCAATGAAAATACGTATCGCCGGATGGAAGACAATATGGACTTTGACTTGAGCCCCATTATCAAAGGTACGAAAACCTTTAAGGAATGTGGGAAAGAGCTGCTTGAAGAAATGAAAGATGTCTGCAATGGGAAAATGACAAAAGCGGAGATTTATGGATTCTCTGACATTGCAGTAGATCATATCTGCCGTTTTGTGTGAGGAAAGGAAGCGAAAATCATGGGATTCTTCTTTAAACCTTGGAATCGCCTGAGCCTGTTTACCCGCATTATGATAGGCTTTGTTGTGGGTATTTTGCTGGGGCTGGTCATGGGCCCTGAAGCAGCAGTGCTTGCACCTCTTGGAACTATCTTGACGAAACTTCTTACGATGGTTGTGGCACCCCTCGTCTTTACGCTGCTCGTCTGTGCAGCGGCCGATGTAGGTGACGGAAAGAGATTGGGACGAATCGGCGTCAAGACAGTCATTATCTTTCTGGTAAGTACCGCCGTTGCTATCGTGCTGGGTCTTGTTGTTTCGAACGTCATGAATATCGGGTCCGGCGTTTCTCTTGTCGATATTTCTACCGCAGCCAAACCTAAGACCGTGGAGAATGTATCGTTCATTAATACGCTGCTCAATATTATTCCGAAGAACGTCTTTGAATCGCTGGCAAAGATGAACTTGCTGCAGATCATTTTCTTCTCCCTCTTCCTGGGATTTGCACTTCTCAAGATAGGCGATAAAGGAAAGGCTGTTCTTGAGTTCTGCCGCAGCGGTCAGGAAGCGATGAAGGAAATTACTAACATCGTGCTCGAATTCACGCCCTATGGTGTCCTTGGCCTTATGGCGACGGTCGTAGGGAAGAACGGAACGGCAATCTTGATTCCGTATCTTAAGACGATTGCGGCACTCTATATCTGCTCCTTGTTCTACCTGATTGTTGTACAGGCCGGGCTGATGGTAGGCGTTATGTCGCATGTGTCCCCGGTGAAGTTCTTAAAGACCATGAAAGAGGCTATGACCTTTGTTTTCGCGACGTGCTCCAGTGTAGCGACAATTCCGCTGAACCTGGAAGGTGTCAAGAGACTGGGTGTTGATGAAGAAACTGCTAACTTCGTCATTCCTTTCGGGGCCGTCATGAATATGAACGGGACCGCTATCTATGAAGCCGTAGCCGTTGTATTTACGGCACAGATTTTCGGAGTGGATCTTACTTTTACGCAGCAGATCATGATTATGCTGTCGGGAACCCTGGCATCTATCGGGACTGCCGGTATTCCTGGCTCCGGTCTCGTGATGCTGACTATCGTTCTTTCATCGGTCAATCTTCCTATGGAAGCTATCGGCCTTTTGGCAGGCATCGACCGTATCCTGAATATGGGCCGTGTTGTTCCTAACATTATGGGTGATGCTGCTACAGCGGTTATGGTTTCCAAGAGTGAAGGAACCTTCAGAGAGAATTGAGTAAAAACAGTTTGTTGCTGAATCGAGAATACCTGTAATTTTGATGACAGATTCGATCTATCCCCCTAAAAACGAATCAAGAAGGCCAACGGGAACGTCCTGTTCTCGTTGGCCTTCATGCTTTCCGCAGCCCGCCGTCCGCTTCCCGCCCGTGGAAGAAAAATTGCCAGGGCATTTTTCTAAGAACTTATAAAAATAAAACCTGAAATTCAGGAGAAGTGCTAAATTTCAGGTTTTATATCATATTTTACTTGAATTAAAAGCTTTAACACACTGCTATCGCCAAGGCTAAATGCCATAGGCCAAAAGCGCCTTTCATTGCCTTCCGTTGGCTGCAGCCAATTGCTATCTGCAAGCTAGCTGCTGACAGCCTCCTGCTTCAGCCGACAATTTGCCCGCACGATTGTACTCCCCACTTACTTCTGTTCTACCGGTACTTTCTCCCTCTGGACGTATAGCGTATAATGAAACCAGGGAAAAGGGATATGCAAAGGGTGAGTGGGTATTATGAGTCGTTCCGAAATTGATATGCTTCATGGGTCTTTGACGAGACCTTTATTCAGGTTTGCCGTTCCGGTGGCTCTCATAGGAATTCTGCAGCAGATGTTCAATACGGCAGATATTCTTGTGCTTGGCCGTTTTGTCGGGACGGAGGCACTGGCAGCTGTGGGCAACAATGCCCCCATTATTGGCATTCTGGTCAATCTGTTTCTGGGAATTTCCCTGGGGGCCAATGTTCTCATTGCCCGCTTTTTGGGCGGAAACCGTCTTAAGGAAGCCTCCGAGGCCATTCATACGACGGTACTTATGGCTGTTCTGACAGGTCTTTTTATTCTTCTTGTCGGAGAAATTTTTGCGGATCCGCTTATGGTCTGGATGGACGTGCCAATGGAAGTGCGTGATGCCTCGGAACATTATCTACGCATTTATTTGCTTGGCATGCCGGGGATGACACTCTATGATTTCTTCTCGGCTATTTACCGCAGTCATGGGAACGTACGGACGCCCCTGCTGGCTCTTTTGACGGCAAGTATTGTCAACATCGTGGGAAATCTGGCGGCCGTTGCCTGCGGTCTTGGTCTTACCGGCGTGGTGGCTATGACGGCCATTGCCAATTATGTCAGTTCCGGACTCCTGGTTCGGATGCTGCGGCATGGCCACGGTGTCCTGCATTTTTATCCGGGTGCTATCCGGGTTCGCATGAATGATATCAGGGAGATTCTTCGCATCGGGGTGCCAGCCGGCATTCAGGGCATGGTCTTTAATCTTTCCAATCTGGTCATCCAGTCAGCCATCAATAGTGAAGGGGCTCTTGCCATGGCGGCATCGGCAGCTGCCTTTGTGATGGAAATCAATACCTATCCGTTTATCATTGCTTTTGGCCAGGCAATTACGACTTTTACAAGCCAGAATTATGGGGCCGGGAACCTGAAACGGTGCGATGAGATCGTGCGGAGGGGCATGAAGCTGAACTTCATTTTCACTTGCATCCTCACAGGTATTGTATTCCTCCTGGCGCGTCCTTTCCTGGGATTCTTTGGGCTTAGTGAGGAAGGCGTAGAACTCGGTATGATGAGAATCCATCTGATTATAGGATTCTATTTCCTTTGCACGATTTACGAAAGCATGGCCGCTTCCATGCGGGGCTTTGGCAATTCCCTGCCGCCGGCTGTTGCTATGCTGGTGAGCATCGTCGGGAGCCGCCTTCTGTGGCTTTACACGGCCTATGCAGCGAACCCGACATTTCGGAATATTATGTACTGCTACCCGATTAGCTGGATCGCAGCCGATGTACTTATCGGGGCCTTGTTCTGGAAAATGAAGAAGGATGGGAGAATGAGTGCAGCGAAGTGACAATGCATGGGCGCAATCATTCTTAACCATGTGTCGATAAACCGTCAGCCAGTGATATATTGGTAATTGCATAAAAATAGTCCTCGCACCTGGGCAATCATTGCCTGGGTACGAGGATTTTTTCAACACGACGAAGCGCCTCCGCTCACTGAGGCAGGTGCCTTTTACTCTCCAACGCCGTTTTGCACCATCTCAGCTAACCGCTCCAGCCGATCCCTTGTCAAAGGATGGTCCGAGAAAAGGGTGGCAAGAAATCCGGTCTGTTCATAGGCTCCGTTCTGTGTGATAGCTGACAGGGCAGCGTAAAGTTCGGCGCCAAGACCGATGCTGCAGGCATAGCGGTCGGCTTCGTATTCATTCTGTCTTGAGTTGTAAAGTTCCAGCAAATGAATTGGAAGTCCCATGCAGGCGCTTGTAATGCGGATCAAGACATTGAAAACGAAAACAAAAAGGGCAATAAGAAAACCCAAAATGGGGATAGCAAGGAAGAGACTAAGCACCATGACGATGATGCGGTAGAGAAAATTTGAAACGGCGAGGGGCATGCTCATGCCATAGCTTATGAGGAGCCAGCGCGTGTGGCGGTGCTGAAGGTGTCCCATTTCATGGGCCAGAATGCCGCTGATTTCGGGGATGGGAAGAGCCGAGAGAACCGGCCTTGTGACGACGATATTGTTATCCCCGATGGCGTAAGCATTGAGCTGTTTTTTATTATCTACGAAGAGATGATAATCTTCTCTTTCCGCATGTGCACGCTGGAAAATTGGCGCCGCGGCGGCTTCCAGAATATCCCGTTCCGTTCCCTTTGCCTTCCTGACGCCCATGAGGTAGATGAGAAAGCGCTGGAAGAAGGGGAAGCGACTCAGGATAGCCGGTATGATGAGGCACATACAGAGCCCCGATGACTGCAGCATGGGTGAAGCATTGAGCTCGGCCATGGAGGAAGGCGGCAAAATCATGGCAGCCAGGCTGTAGAAAAAGAAAACATATATGGACAGAAGAATATAGTCCAGACCAAATTGAAGAATCAGTAAGAATAAGTTCAACGTAGGAACCTCCCGGTATGATTGTCCTGCTTATTATAGCATATCCGCAGGTTAGCAGACGTCCACTCAAGCCAAGTCAAATCTCCAATTAGGGTACCAGCCCCTATCGCGACCTCCTTTCAAGCCGCCTTAATTAAGCCAAACCGTAAGGTTTGGAATTCCTCTAGGACCTCCTTTCAAGCCGCTTCGCGGCTTCGAAAGGAGGAAGAACCACGAAGTGGGGGAGGATAGCTTTTTTCTTTCGCCGCCCTGGGCGGCCACAGCGTCACAGCATTTTTTTGCGCGAAGCGCCACAGCTTGCTCAGACGATTGTACTAACCGCTACAAACTAACCACTCTCTCATGTTTTCTCAAAACGCACAAATTACAAAAATGTTGTCACTTACTTTACATGTTTTACTGAAACAAGAATATATATCAAATAAAATGTTGACAATGAAGAAAAGCATGTTATAATTGTCCCAATATCAAATTTCAAAATTTAAAGGTAATGACCAGGAATAGCGCGAAAGAGGGAACTCAGAGAGCCGTCGGTGGGTGTGAGACGGTGCGACCAATAATTCGTGCTTCTCGCCTGCGAACCCCTTACCTGAAAGACATGAGTCCCTAGGGCAAGGCGCTGTGGATGCGTTACAAGGCCAAGAGTACAATGGTAGGGTGGTACCGCGAACCGTCGCCCCTGCTGGAAGAAATCCAGCAGGGGCGTTTTTAATACCTGAATATTTTTGGATACAGTATACAGCGGTCCCTGTCATTCAAGTTTGCAATGAGGAGGAAGTAAAAATGAAAAAAGGGAAATTCATGAAGATGGTGCTCACTGCCTGCATGGCCTCCATTATGGTGGTATCTGCCGGCTGCGGTAAGAAGGAAGCGAAGGATACGGGATCCGCGGGAAAGGGCGGAAAAATTGAGTACAAGCTCGCCTACCATTTACCGGCCGATCATCCCCTTGCCAAGAGTGTGGATTCTTTTATCCAGAAAGTAAAGGATAAGACCAACGGTGAAGTGTCTATCACGGCGTATCCGGCAGGCCAGCTTTATAACGATAAGAGTATGAACGATGCCATCATGACGGGCGGCGTCGATATGGGTCTCAACACGGTAGGACGTTGGGCCACGGTTGTTCCGGCCATGGAAGTTTTTGATGTGCCTTTTGTTTTCCCGGACTATGCGAAGATTGACCGTGCCATCGACGGCGGTATGGGCAAGATTCTGGCCGATGAACTGGCAAAGAAGCACGTGAAGGTTGTTTATTGGGCAGACTACGGTTTTGTACAGTTTGCCAACAATAAGAAACCCATCAAGACCCCGAAAGATTTTGAAGGCCTGAAGATGCGCGGTTATAGCGAACTTTCCTCGGAAACCATCAAGGCACTGGGCGCTTCCCCGGTAACGATGGGCTCCGGTGAAGTCTATATGGCTCTGCAGCGCGGTACGATTGACGGACAAAGTTCCGGTACCAGCGCTATGCGTGACCGCAAAATCTATGAGGTTGCCAAGTACCTGACCATTACGAATCATGCATCGCCTGAATTTATCCTGGCTATGAATGACCGTTCTTTCAAAAAGATGAACGCCAACCAGCAGAAGGCCTTCATGGAAGCAGCCAATGAAGTCCGGGACGAAATCCGTAAAAATGCAAAGGCCATGGATGAAAAGGGCCTCAATGATCTGAAGGCAAAGGGCATGGAAGTCTATGTGGTCCCGGAAGCTGAGCTTCAGGCTTGGCGTGACGCGACGAAATCCGTATGGGATACGTTCCTGAAACATACCGGCGAAATCGGTAAGAAGGTTCTGGATATGGCTGCTAATGCATGAGGGAAGGCGAGGTTCATGAAAGCATTTAATCGTTTCCTTGACGTCATAACGCGCATCACGGGCATTATGGCGGGTATCCTTCTCTTTATTCCCGTGTTTGCGATTTTCTATGAAGTCATTTCTCGTGGGGTCTTTAATCAACCCACAGAGTGGGCGACGGAAATTTCGACCTATTGTGTTCTCATGGCAGGATTTCTGGGGATGGGGACGGCCCTTGCCAAGGGCCGCCACATCCATGTCGATATGGTCATTTCCCATTTGTCAGAGCGCACGAACATCATTCTGCGCATTGTATCCTGCATCATTTGCATTATATTTACTGTCATTTTTTGCTGGAAGTCGGCTGAAATGGCGTACATGTCTTACGACCTGGATATGCTCGCTGCCAGTACCCTGCGCATGCCGCTGTGGATTCCGCAGTTATCCCTGCCGGTCGGGACGATTGTCCTGCTCCTGCAGTTTGTCCGGATGCTGATAGAAAATGTGCAGGCTCTTGCATCCCATGGTGAAAAGAAAGGAGGAGCGGCCGCATGATTATTCTTTTTACACTTGCCTTGCTGATCCTTCTTGCCATCGGTGTTCCTGTGGCCTTTTCCCTCGGAGCATCAGGCCTTCTGGGCATGCTGCTCTTTATGCCCGGCGACGGCGTCCTGGAACAGATTCCAATCCTTGCTTATAAGGCACTGGATGATTTCGTGCTGTGTGCCGTGCCGCTCTACATCCTCATGAGTGCCATTCTGCTCAAGGGACATGTAGGCTCCGACCTCTTTGAACTCGGCAATAAGTGGCTCGGTCACCTTCCCGGCGGTCTCGGTATTGCAACGATTGTTGCCTGCGGCATCTTTGCTGCTATTACAGGATCCAGTGTGGCCTGTGCGGTCACGATTGGGGCCATGGCAATTCCGGAAATGCTGAAGCGCGGCTATGACCGCTCTGTCGTTCTTGGTGCAGTCGCCGGCGGCGGGACGCTGGGCATCCTTATTCCGCCTTCGATTCCGATGATTCTCTACGGCTCCATTACGGGAGAATCCATTGGGCAGTTGTTCATGAGCGGCGTCATCCCCGGCGTTTTGATGACTCTTTTCTTCATTATCATTGTGGTGCACCAATCGAAACATCTGGCTCTTCAGCCCAAGGCACCTTTCAAGGAACGCATGAAGGCCCTCAGGTCATCCATTTGGGGCCTTTTCCTTCCGATTCTTGTTGTGGGCGGTATTTATACAGGCGCCTTTACGCCGACTGAAGCGGCTGCTGTAGGGACGGTTTATTCCCTTTTCATTACTTTTGTAATTTACCGGACCCTGAGCTTCCGCGACCTTCCGGGAATCCTCATGGATACCGTCGGAACTTCGGCCATGATCTTTGCCATTATGGTCGGAGCCTCTCTGTTCGGCTTCGTCCTTACCATCCTTCAGGTTCCGCAGGCCCTCACGACGATGGTGACAGAAGTGGATGTAAGCCGCTGGGTATTCTTCCTCCTGATCAATATCCTGCTTCTCTTTTTGGGGTGCATCCTCGAAACGGTTTCCATTATCTTTATTACCGTTCCTATTCTGTACCCGGTCATCAAACAGCTGGGGTTTGATCCCATCTGGTTCAACGTTGTGATGCAGATTAACATGGAAATGGCTCTTATCACGCCTCCTGTCGGCATGAACCTCTTTGTCCTCAAAGGCGTAAGCCCTGACAGCCGGATGGAAGATATCATCCGCGGGGTTATCCCGTATATCTGCGTCATGGCTCTGGGAATCCTTGTGATTTGCTTCTTCCCGGAACTGGCAACCTGGCTTCCCAGCATCGTGAAGTAGCGGCGCATTTTTCTATTCCTATCATGGTATAATAATAGGGCATTATTAGAAGTCTGACAGGAGGGAAGCACATGCTGCCGGAAGAAAAAGAACGCAACCGGAAGGTTGCTCAAAAAGTCATTGCGGGCCTCAGAAGCCGCAATATGGAAGGCTATTTTGTCGAGACAAAGGAAGAGGCACTGGGCCTTGCGCTGGATCTCATTCCGCAGGGGTCGAGTGTCAGCTGGGGCGGAACTCATTCTGTTGAGGAAATCGGTTTGAAAGACGTTCTTGTCCACGGCCACTATACGGTCTTTAATCCGTTTACGAAGAAAACTCCGGAAGAAAAACGGGAAATGATGCTGAAAGCCCATAGCTGCGATACATTCCTGTCGAGTACCAATGCCATTACGGAAGATGGCATCCTGGTGAATATGGACGGCAATTCCAACCGTGTGTCCTGCATTGCCTACGGTCCCAAGACGGTTCTCATGATTGTGGGTATGAACAAAGTTACGAAGAACCTGGAACACGCCGTCCTCAGGACGCGGAACGTGGCCGCACCTATTAATGCACAGCATTTTCCTCATATCAAGACCCCGTGTAAAGTAAATGGTGCCTGCGCTGACTGTAAATCCCCTGATACGCTCTGCTGCAACCTTCTCATCACGCGCTATTCCCGTGAGAAGGGACGCATTAAGGTGATTCTGGTGAACGAAAACCTTGGGTTCTGAGTGCTGACTTTGGATGTCCGCTAACTTAACTAAATGAAACAAAACGAACCCCGCACGCAATCGACAATTGATTACGTGCGGGGGTCGTTTTGTTTGCAGTAGATGATTTTTCCATAGCAGCTGCATTTGGCCTTCTTTGAGCGCCGCGAAGAAGAAGGGGAACGCTTGCGGTGGAAAATCAGTACGATAACAAGTGGCGGTACGAAAGAAGGAACACAAAATAGCAGCTCGTCCGGATGAAGTCGATTCTTTAATAAAATAAAAAATAAGGCACATGTTCAACTTAGAAAAGTGCAACTAAATATCATTATGTTTTTAATTTGTTTCTGATGGACTCTGATGCAAGACAGCCACAGATAAGTAACCTCCATTACGCCTTACTCCATTTCACTCCAATTTTTCATTTTCTTTTTATGGCTGGCACTGAAGATAGGCGCAGTTACGAGGAAGGCGGACTTAGGAACCCGAGATAATACAAAAATAGTATATCGAGTGGTTCCTAAGTCCGTCTGACACAATAGATGCGTCCATATTTCTGCGCCAGACATAAAAAGATTCCTTTAAAAAGCTCTCAGATAAGATGCGTGCGAGGCCAGCCGAGCACCAGATTATCTGAGGTGCCTTTAAAATACACTGACTCGACATAAGAAATCTACCTAGCGTGCGAGGTCCTACCAAGCACCAGGGAGAGGCAGGTGCCTTTTATCACAGATAAAAAATAGGAGCTGTGAAAAAATAAAAAGCGCTTTTGGCTTTTAGCATATGGCATTTAGCCTAGCCCGCAGCAGAGTGTTAAAGCTTTTGATTCAAATAAGATATGATATAAAACCTGAAATTTAGCACTTAACCTAATTTTTAGGTTTTATTTTTATAAGTTCGTAGAAAAATGCCCTGGCAATTTTTCTTCCACGAGCGACCCGCGGCCAGCGACCGGCGACCAGCGTAAAAGGGGCTGTGAAATAATGCACACACATTATTTCACAGCCCCTATTTTTTTGTCTACACAAGTTTTTTACTTATTTCAGGAAAGCACCGAACAGTACGGAACCGATAATCAGTACGATACCACCGCCAAGACGGCTGGAGAGCTGTGCATAAGCAATCAGGCCCATACGGTGAGAAGCACCCAGAACGGCGAGGTCACCGGAACCACCACGGTTAGCCATGCAGAGGCCGGCCGTAATAGCAGAGTCGATCGGATAAAAACCAACGAGGTTACCAACGATAGCGGAACCGATGATGGCACCTACAACGATGAGGAACGCAATAACAACGTTGCTCGGGTTGATAGCAGCAATCAGCTGGTTCAGGTTCGTGTCGGCACCGACGCCGACCATGATGACGAGTACCAGGCAGGAGCTCATGAAGGACTGCAGGCGCTTAGCAGCGGCCTTGGTCTTTTCAGGAACAATACCCAGCATAGCAGCGATGGTGACAAGGATGATCATCCAGGCGAACGGGTGAATAGCAACACCGAAGACCGTCGGCAGAATAGCTTTGCCCATCAGACGGCCTGCTGCATAGAAGCCAACGCCCATGAAGAAGGCACCGCCAATATCCTTGATGGTCGGAATAGCATCGGTCTTTTCAGCTTCAACTTCTTTACCGGAGGTGCGCATCAGCGTGTTGCCGTCACCGGTGAGTTCAGGATGTTTATGACCAAGCTGATCCAGAAGGGCTGCCGTCAGGATGGCGAAGATATTTGCAATGGTCAGAATGGTAATAGCGAAGGTGTAGTAGTTTGCCGCCTTATCGCCTGTAATGGTTTCATAAATCTGAGACAGAGGAACTGCACCGGCGCCGTTGCCGCCGCCCATGATAGGAAGTACGTAGTTCAGGAGGATGTTTTGAGGATCAATCCCAAAAATGAAGCCGCCTGCAATACCGAGAATAGCAGCACCAATGAGGCCGCCGAAGATAGCCGGCAGGTATCCGGCAAAGGATCTCAGAAGGAGCTTCTTTTCCAGACCCAGGATAGAACCGCAAATCAGGAAGACGATGAAGAAGCTCAGGAAGTCGGCATCATCCATGACCAGGCTAACAGTTTTTGCGTACTTGGCCGGAATCAACTTGTTGGTAAATAAATAAGCCGATGCAATAAAGGTAAGTACCAGACCGCCGCCGATGTAGGAGTTCCAGAACGGAATTCGTTCACCGATTTCATTAAAGATAATACCAAGAGCCAACATGAAGGCAAATCCGCCGGCCAGGTCCGTGCTCAGCGAACCGGTCCATGCCCCTGCCAGGATGATGACAATGAACCCGAGGCACAATTGCCATTTCAAGCCAAAGGGGGTAAAACTTTTCTTTTTTTCGTCGCTCATAATTAAACTCCTTTCATAACTTTGATGCTAGGTGTGAGTGTGAAAACCCATAAGGTAAATCTTATGCCGGCAGGAAAGAGTTCATGGAATAGGATAAAGATGGCGGTCTGTGGTAGTGTAACTCCATGAATAAATCCTGCGTGGGGTGTCCATCACCCACGTAAAAATGGTTATATCTGAACGACAGGATCAATCTGCCGAACGATATCGATGATACTGCCGTCACGAGCTTCAATAATCCCAACAATGTGGTCCTTGAAGCGGACGGGATCGGGTGTGCCCGCGATGGCGTAGGCTCGGTCGCGCAGCTCCTCGATAGTACAGAAGGGAAGGTCAACGTCTTTCATGGCTTCCATCAGGTCCTGCCGCCTGGGATTGATGGCGATGCCGTAATCCGTGACGACAACATCCACCGTTTCTCCCGGGGTCGTGATGGTCGTGCATTCTGTCCGTACCGCTGGGATGCGGCTTTGCAGGAGGGGGACAACGACGATCGTACAGCGGGCTCCGGCGGCCGTATCCGGATGACCGCCCTGGGCGCCTGTAATCATGCCGCTTGAATCGACGACCACATTGCAGTTGAAGTGGGTATCTACTTCGAGAGAAGCCAGGATGACAAAGTCCAGGTTATTGACATAAGATCCCTTGTTGAAGGGGTCAGCATATTCGCTGGTGGAAATCTCAATGTGACGGTCGGGATGGGCCTTGATGCTCTCGATGGCACCTGTGTCAAAGACCTGGGCATCGACGATGCGGTCGATGAGTCCCTCGTCCATCATGTCGCACATGGTCTTCGTGATGCCTCCCAGGGCAAGGCCCATATGGATTCCGTCCCTACGCATGTGCTCGGCGAGGTATCCCGTAGAGGCGAGAGAGGCCCCGCCGGCACCTGTCTGGTAGGTAAATCCATCTTTATAAAAGGGGGTGTGGACCAAAAACTCTGTAGTATAGCGAGCCATAAGGAGCTTGCGCATGTCTGTCGTCGGTTTGGCAGGCCCCGTGGCAATCTTTTGGGGATCCCCGATGGCATCAACTACAACGACAGCATCGACGTCGACCATGGAAATGGAAGCGGGGATATTGGGAAAGGGTACTAGTGTATCTGTAATCGCTATGACGTAATCAGCGTATTGCGCGTCCACCATAGAATAGCTCAGTACACCGCAGTCGCTCTTTCCTCCCACAGCCCGGCAATTTCCCATCGGGTCGCAGGTGGGAGCTCCGATGAAGGCAATATCAATGTGGGTCTCTCCCGATTCGATGGCACGTACGCGGCCGCCATGGCTCCGCATAATGGCAAGATTCTTCAGCTTGCCCGTGGAGATGGCTTCACCAATTTTACCGCGGACACCGGATGATTCGATGCCCGTAATGGTTCCGTCCTCGATGTAGGGAACGATGGATTCCTGGGCCTTGCCAAGGGAGCTGGCACATATGGTGATATCTTTAAGACCAAGTTCGTGAACGGCATCCATGACAAGGGAAACGACATAGTCGCCTTCCCGGAAATGATGGTGAAACCCGAAGGTCATGCCATCGTGGAGATTACAGGATAGAAGCGCTTCACGCAGGGAGGCTTTCACTTTACTGCGCCGGGGACTTACCTGGGCCCGTGCCTTGTGGACAGCCTTTTGATAAAGGATTCCGTCCTTATGGAAACTGCCCCGGAAAATATCTTTTCCCGTTTGAGCGAGAAGTCCATCTGGAATGTCACGGCCGACTGCATTTTTCATCGTGCTGCCTCCTTGTTATTACACGCCTCTAATGTTTTCTAAAAAAATCGTAACACAGTTTGAAACGTGCCTCAAATAAGAAGTTGAGAATAATCACATAAGGGAAAAATTATAAAAGTAATGCAGAAGTAGAATTTAAGCCGCTTCCGGAAATTGCCTAAAAATTCTTAAATTACGTGAAATAAAGATAACTCTAAAATCCTGCAAAATTTTTGCCTTTTTCAGCAGAAAAAGGAATAAAAAATAGGGCTGCGATTATATTTTCGCAGTCCTATTTTGATTCATGGTTGTATTCGTCTGACGTACACTATAACAACCGCTCCATTTGAGGGATATGGTCTGCCAGCATCTTAAGATACTCTTCCTCGTGGATAAAGGACGTCTCAGCTTCTTCCATTGTCACTTTCTTAAAGCGTATGGTTTTGCCGGGCAGCAGCTGTGCCAGATGCGGGATATCAGACATCATGACTTGCCCGATTTTGGGGTAGCCTCCTGTCGTCTGTCTGCCATGAGTATGATGGGTTTGCCATCCGGCGGAACCTGGATGGCTCCCAGATTAATGGGTTCGGAAATCAGATCCTTCTTTTCCTTGAATTCCAGCTGTGGGCCTTCCATGCGGTAGCCCATGCGGTCTGCATTGGCAGTAATGGTGTAGTCGGAAGAGAAGAAGGTAGAGATTCCCTTTTCCGTGAACCAGTCATACTGGAGTCCCTCGGTGACGTGTATCGGTGCATCTTCAAAGATATAATCGCAGTCGATGGACCAGGGTGCTGCACCGAAAGGAGCTCCCTGTTTAGCCCTTCTGGAGAGACGGTCTCCCAGTGCTTTCTGGGCGGGAGAGAGTGCCCCGAGACTGAGCTTGTCGCCGTCCTTTAAGGCGCGGCCTTGATAGCCGCCCAGTTTGGCGCGGAGATAGGTGCTTTTACTGTTCATGACAATGGGAACATCAAAACCGCCGGCCACAGCCATATAGGCACGGGCTCCTTTTTTGGCAAACCCAAAACTCAATTGGGCATCCCGCGTGGCACAAACCGGTTTATAACGAGGAACGGGAATCCCGTTCAGCCGTGCGCCCATATCGGCACCTGTCAGCGCAAAAACGAGTCCTGCCGGCACTTTTAACAAAGCACCGCTGAGCGTCATTTCAAGGCACCCTTCATTGACAGAGTTTTGAACGAGCATATTTCCGATTTTGAGGGAAACCGGATCCATGGCGCCGCTCACAATGACGCCGTACTGCTGATATCCATGCCGCCCCAGATCCTGGATTGTTGTCAGAGAACCGCCCTTGATGAATTCTATTTGCATGGCTGTGCCCCTTCTTTCTGTGAAATTTCCTGGTATTCCTCGCTGCTGACTGCATAAAATTTTACGTGGTCACCTGAATGGAGCACGGTCGGATCTTCTTTGTTTTCAGGACGGAACAGTTCCAGCGGCGTGCGGCCTATCAGATTGAATCCGCCAGGCGATTCCATGGGATAGATGCCGGCCTGGGCTCCGCCGATGGCTACACTGCCCTTCGGGATGACGAGGCGCGGCGTCTTGCGGCGCGGCGTGGCCAATGTTTCCGGCAGTCCTCCCATGTAGGGATAGCCGGGGGCGAAACCAATCATATAGACGAGATAATCTGCTTCTGTATAGATGCGGATGACTTCTTCCGGTGTCAGGTGATGCTGGGCCGCCAGGTCATCCAGATCAGGTCCGTATTCCCCTCCGAAGCAGACCGGGATCTTGACGACAGGGGAGTCGGCGTTGTCCGTGAGTACGATGTTTTTGAGCAAGGTCTTCACATGGTCCATTACTGCGGAATAACCTTTGCTTTCTGCAAGGTCCGTGCTGGTGGATTCCCTGACAGCTGCAGCCGGATTGTAGAAAATGGTAACGCCTGTATAACCTGTATAAGAAGCTGTGCACTCGATTATACCGGGAAAAGGCTGCGCCTTGAGCTCTTTCATCAGAGCTGAGGTGCAGCGCAGGATTTCGGGAGAAATGACATTACCAAATGAAACCATGAGTGCCGTTTCGCCTACGGGGTGAAAAGATGCCTGCTTCAGATAGTCTTCTGCAGTTTCCATAGTTGTTTCCTCCTCCGGGAAAGTACCGGAGCAGCCGGTACATTTTTAGAAATTGAATGAAACGAAGAACAGCGAGCAATTTCCATAGGAAAAGCCCGCTGTTTCCATTTTTTGCAATCAGAATGATAAGAGAATATTAGTATGTCCGATATAGGCAAATAAGGCTGCGGTGGAAACCATAAATCCGGTAATGACATACAAACATACCGCCTCAGAATATGCGACTTTCTTTACCATAACTAATACCCCCTCTGCACCTACTTTTCTGACGCATGCTTCTTTCATCACAGAAACACAGCGTCTGTTATTTTCTATTTAATGAAACTGCCGGAAGCAGCAATTTCTACACCTTTGGCCTGTAACGTTTCACGGATCTTGGTTACAAAGGCCAGCGCCTTGGGCCCGTCTCCATGCACACAGATAGAATCGGCCTCAATCGGAATGACCTTGCCGGAAAGCGTTGTCACTTTGTGATCGATCACCATGGAAAGAACCTGGGCGATGGATTTTGCTTCGTCCGTAATCATGGCGCCGGGCTGTGAACGCGGGGTCAGGCTGCCGTCGTCCTGGTAACTGCGGTCAGCGAAGACTTCGCAGGCTGTTTTGAGGCCAATCTTCCGGGCTGCCTTGATACTTTCCGTACCTGGCTGCGCGTAGAGAATCAGGTCTTTATCGACATCGTAAACAGCCTGGGCAATGGCTTCCGTCAGGGCTGCGTCCTTGGCTGCTGTATTGTAGAGTGCCCCATGGGGCTTGACGTGCTGGAGCTTTGAACCAGCGGCTTCAGCGAAAGCAGCGAGAGCCCCGACCTGATAGATAATCATGGCATACACATCGGCAGGCGAAGCAGCCAGCTTGCGGCGTCCGAAGCCGACCAGATCCGGATAACCAGGGTGGGCACCGATGGCTGTACCGTTTTTTACAGCCAGTGCAACCGTCTTTTGCATAACGGCAGGATCACCGGCATGAAAACCACAAGCAATATTTGCCGAGATAATGAGCGGAATGATTTGGTCATCCATGCCGATTTTATAGTTACCGAAACTTTCACCTAAATCTGAATTCAAATCAATTTTCATGGCGCTGCCTCCCAAATTCATGTTGACTTTATTATAATGTATTTTCTTAAAAAGTGAATAAAAAACGTAAAAATGAAATTAATATTCATAAATTTATGCAAAATCTGTATCAAATTTTATATAAAAGTTTTTGCATTATCCTCTTTTTTGGACTGAATTATACGGAAAAGCTGATATAAAGCGGACTTAGCAATATACCTTTAAACAATAAATTTTTCGTATTCTTAAAGAAAATACGAACATTTAAGACATGGACTGAGAAAAATAAAAAGCGCTTCTGGCCTTTGGCGTTTATCCTCGGTTGCAGCAGTGTATTAAAGCTTTTGATTAAATAAAATATGATGTAAAAGCTGAAATTTAGCAGATAACCCAAATTTTAGATTTTATTTTTATAAGTTCGAAGAAAAATGACTTGGCCATTTTTCTTCCATGGGCGGGCTGCGGACGGCGGAGTGAGGAAAGCGTGAAAACGGGGCTGTGAAATAATGCGTATGCACTATTTCACAGCCCCGTTTTCATTATATCGATCTTTCTTTAATTTTTGCTTTTACCCTTGCGGCTTCATCCCCGGTAAGTATGACAGGCCGATAGTCATTGTACCAGGGCGTGGAGGAGATGCGGGCCGGAATTGTTTCTCCCGTTTCGATGCTGTCAAGCTGGCCGTTTTTGAAGGTAAAGGTCTGACGGAAAATCATGGTATCTTTGTCGCTGGGATTGCTGTTTCCGCCAAAACAGAAATTACCCAGGCTGTAGCAAATGGTGCGTCCGTTATATGTTTCAGTGCCCTGAATGACGTGCGGATGGGAACCCAGCACAAGATGGGCACCGTTATCAATGGCGGTATGGGCAAGATAACGCTGGTCTTCGTCCGGATAAGTATCAAGTTCCGAGCCCCAGTGAAAATAAACGATGATAAGCTGTGCTCCCTGATCCTTGACTTTCTGCAGCTGCGGAAGGAGCACACTTTCCGCACTGCCTTCGAGTACGTTGATACCGACAAGCCCTACAGGAATATCCTTGACTGTCATGACCGGGCTCTCTTCATATCCAAAAAGCATGATGCCGGCATTTCCCAGCGTCAGAAAGGTATCCCAGAAGGCATCATTTCCGTAATCAAAACTGTGGTTGTTAGCCAGCGAGGCAGCTTCTACGCTGCCTTCCTTAAGAACGTTGACATAATCGGGACTGCCTTTAAAAGCAAATGTCTTTTCAGCCCGGGTAGTTCGGTTCGTCAAAGGACCTTCCATATTGACGATGGTCAGGTCATCATTTTGGAAAACATCTTTGACACCCTGCAGAAAAACGGAGGCGTCGCCTGCTTCATCGTAGGCAGCGGGGAAAGTACCTTCATAACCGAAGTGTTCATCCGTGCCAAGTGTGCAGTCACCGGCGGCCGTAATGGTAAGCGTCGTGATTCTTGTCAGAGGGTCCCGGACAGCTTCCATCGGTTTGGCAGAAAGCTGCGAGTCTATGTTAGCCGGCTGCGGCTGTACAGGGGCAGATGTCAGTTCCACTTGCTGAACGCTGGGGTAGGAGAGTGTTTTTTCGGCTGTTGTAGCAGTGTTCGCCGATGGCAGTTCGAGTAAGGTAATGATTGCAAGCAGTACAGGAATGCAGATTTTTTTAGAAAAAGAGGTCAACTTACGTTCAGTCCTTTCTTAAAGGATATGGCGGGGAAGTGGTTGGTCGTTGGTGATTAATACACTTGTGCGGGCAGATTATCAGGTAAAATGCCAAGGGCAGATAGCCGATAGCAGTTAGCTGATAGCGAAAAATAAAAATGCGCATATAGCGTTTGGCCTATGGCATTTAGCCCCGCCTGCACTCAAGACGCTGTTTTTATAAATTCAAAGGAAAATTGCCGTGGTAATTTTCCTTCCACCGGCGGAATACGGGCTGCGGACGGCGGAAAGCGTTTTTTTTTGCTATCTTTCGCCGCTTCGTGGCCTCCTCCTTCTGACTGCGTGGAAGGAGGTGACAGAGGAATGCCAAACCTGGCGGTTTGGTTTAATTAATGCAACCCGCGACACGCGGTCTTTCTTCCATTATACTTATTTTTGCCATACAGTAAACAGCAGGGAATGCCGAGATACAGACAGTATCAGCAGTCATGAACGGACTGATCGTTTTCAAAAATCTTCCGAATGCTTTATACTATACGTGACATCTATTTTTTCGAAAAGGAGGCAGAATGATGCAGGATATGACTACCGGCAGTCCGCTGAAACTCATCCTGACGTTCAGTCTGCCTCTTTTGCTGGGAAATTTATTTCAGCAGGCTTATCATCTGGCGGATGCCGCCATTGTAGGTCAGACACTGGGATCCATGGCCCTTGCCGCCGTCGGCTCCACATCAAGTGTACAGTTTCTTGTGACCGGATTTTGTCAGGGCCTCTGCCTGGGGTTTGCCATTCCGGTGGGACAGCGCTTCGGGGCAAAAGATTTGCCGGAAATGCATCGGTACGAGGCCGCAGGCTCCCTGCTTGCTGTACTCATTGCTTTGCTTTTGACAGCAGGAACCGCCTTTTTTTGCCGCAATATCCTGCATATGCTTCAGGTGCCGCAGGAAATTTTTGAAGCTTCCTGGCAGTACCTTTTCGTCATCTTTCTCACCATCCCTTTTACCATTATGTATAATTGGCTGGCCGGCATCATGCGTGCGGTCGGGGACTCAAGGACGCCTTTTCTGTATTTATCCGCGGCCTCGCTGCTCAATATTGTGCTCGATTGTCTTTTCATCATTGTATTTCATCTGGGTGTCTTCGGGGCGGCACTGGCAACTTCGATTTCTCAGGCTGTATCGGCCTTTTTGTGCCTGCGCGCTGTTATGCGTAAGTTTCCGGTGCTGCATATCGCTTCCGAGGAACGAAGACTTTCGTTCTCCCATGGCCGTGAGCTCTTAACGATGGGCGTTCCTATGGGCATGCAATGGTCTGTGATTGCCATCGGTGCCATGGTGATGCAGAGCGCTAATAACAGTCTGGGAACGCTTTATGTAGCGGCCTTTACGGCTGCTTCCAAAATCAAACAGTTTGCCCTGTGTCCTTTTGACGCCATTGCGACTTCTGTTTCTACTTTTGTGGCGCAGAATTATGGCGCCCGGCAAATGCAGCGAATCCGTCAGGGACTTCGCAAGGGACTGGCAGCTGCTGTGGGATACGGTCTTTGCGCGGGGATTATGATGGTTTTATTTGATGAACCGCTGAACCGGCTTTTCCTGGATGAGTCCCATGTGGGTGAGCTGTACTTTGCATCGTTGTATTTACGCAGACTGGGGTACTGTCTCTGGCTTTTGGGCATTACGAACGTATGCCGCGGCGGACTGCAGGGCATGGGGTATGCCGGCCGGGCGATGGATACGGGGCTTATCAGCATGGCAGGCCGCATCGTCGTTTGTATCGGCTTTGTCGGTGCACTCGGATATGACGCCGTTACATGGGCGGATCAGATTGCCTGGTTTGCCGGAGCCTGTGCTTCTATTCCTGTGCTGCGGCAGTCACTCAAAGAAACGGAAATCGCTTTTGCAAAGGATAAAAAAGGAGAATAATCTTGAAAAAAATTGCGTTGATGGTACTTATTTTTGCACTGGGTGTGAGCGCCTGTGCTTCTTCCCAGAAGGCAGTACCCAAAGAAACACCGCAGAGCGCGGCGCCGGTCGTACAGGAAAAAGCTATCGAAAAACCGGCTATTGTAGAAAAGCCGATTGCCTTTACCGATAAACGGCGACAACTGATGAGAGAATATTCCCGCATCCATTACGGGCAGGAAATGGAGACAATCGAGCCGAAGGCTGTTGTCGTGCACTGGACAGCTTCAAATTCCATGGAAGGGGTGTACCGTTTCTTCTATGATGAGGAGAAAAAGAGCCTGAAGAATGGTACCCTGAACGTCGCTTCTCACTATCTTGTCGGCAAGGACGGGACAATTTGGCAGCTGACGCCGGAGACAGCGCTGAACCGCCACGCTATCGGCCTTAACTGGTGTGCCATCGGTATAGAAAATGTCGGCGGAGTGGACGGCCGGGAAGATTTGACGGAAGCTCAGCTCGAAGCCAATATCAAACTGATTTCCTATCTTCACAAAAAGTATCCCACGATTACCTGGGTCCTGGGGCATTACCAGCAGGACAAGGCCATGCATACAGAACTCTGGAAAGAAAATATCAAGGGTTATTATCATGGTAAAATCGATCCGGGCCCCATTTTTATGAAAGGCCTTAAAAAGGGTCTCAGCAAGGAAGGAGTGAAGTTCTTTTGAAACTGAAAAAAGTTTTATCCGGCCTCCTGGCAGCAGGGCTGCTTCTGCTCCCGCAGGCTGTGTTTCCGCCTGTGGCAGCGGCGGCACAAAATACGGCGGCTGCGGTGCAGTTAAGTCCGCGGCTTAAAAGAGTAGCGAGCATCATCGCTGCGGCAGCTCCGTGCCGCGTTTATTTTTCGGATCTTTCGTCAAAGTATAGCTTTCACCGCGGCAATGAGGCCATGTCTTCGGCCAGTATGATTAAAGTATTTATTCTTGCCAAAGCGTATCAGGATATTGCGGATGGTACCCTCAGCCGGGACGAAACTTTTACACTCTCCGATGAAAACGTAGTAGGCGGCTCGGGAACGCTGCAGAGTTTGCCGTATGGCACCAGGGTATCGCTGAAAAAAGTCCTGGAAACGATGATTATCGACAGTGATAATACGGCGACTAATATCATGATTGAACGGCTGGGCATGAACAATATCAATGCTTACATGCAGGCACACGGTTATCAGCACAGCGTTTTGAAACGTAAAATGATGGATTATGATGCCATTGCGGCGGGAAGGGACAATCTGACGAGTGTTCGGGACGTCGGACTTCTGTTCAAGCGTCTCTATAAAGGAAAGTGTGTAAATAAAGCGCTGGATGATGAGATGCTGTCCATCTACAAACGTCAGACCGACAATGACAAAATTCCGGCCGGGCTGCCGGCAGGGACTGTCGTCGCCCACAAGACCGGGGAAGTGAACGACGTGCGGCATGACGGCGGTATCGTCTATACCCCGAAAGGAAATTACGTACTCGTCATCTTCACATCAAACTATTATCCTTATGAGGATATGGCAGCGCTGTCAAAGAAAATCTATGATGCTTATGTAGAGTAAGGCTGAATTAAAAAATCGAGGACTGTTATAATGGCAGTCCTCGATTTTTGCTTTAAGACTACAAAACTAGCTTCTGAAATTTACATCGGATGCAAAAAAAGCCCTTGTTCGCAGTTTGCTCGTGGAAGCAAATAGATCCTTAATTTGCAAAGGAAGAAAACTAACGATTATCCGGAATCTTCTTCAAGAATTTGTACAAAGCAGCTACATGTACTAGTGTGCTAACCTAAACACTACTCACTAACCACTGTCCCGCCACAGGGGTGAGGCTAAATGCGCATTTTTATTTTTCGCTGGCTGCAGCTATCTGCTAACTGCTGCCGGCTATCTGCCTTAGATTCTGCCCAACAATCTTCCTGCACTACAGTACTCAAAACTTAAAACTCAAGCCTCAAGACTTTCAACTCCTCCTCATCAACTTTTTCTATAGGAAAATTTTTCTTTTTTGGCGTACAATAAAGCAATAACTTTAAACAATAATACTGATCCAGTATGAATTGGAGGCGCTGAAATGAAGGGAATAAGAGTCGCCGCTGCTCTTGCGGCAGTTGTGATAGGCATGGGAGTGACAGGTCAGGCAGATGCTTTCGGCCGCCAGGAAAAACCTTTGGCAAGGATTGTGCTCCAAAGCGAGGGCATGCGTGTGGTTCCTTTAACGGATGCAAAATATAATCGCTATTTTGACAGGGAAACAGCTTCGCAGGCGATTCCCGAACTGATGCAGCGCGGGAAGTTCTATATTAATGGCAATGCAGTTCCAGCATCAGAGCAGGAGTTAGATGATCAATTAAAAGGAATCTACACAGTTAATGGCAGCGTTTGGCTGCAAAAACAGGAGAAAGGCTTCCTCGTAGATAAAAAGGTCTATCCTCGTTATGAAGAGGCGCTCCCGGCGCTTGCAGCACGGATTCCGGCGGGAATCGAAATCAGCCTCTACGACCATGACGGCAACGGCGCCGCAGATGAAGTCATGGCCGATGTAGTCGAAGCATTCATTCCTTCTTCCATTGTACGCAAAGGCAAGGCGTATGAGGTACGGCGTCTTGCTGACAGCGATTTCCCTCAGCCTGTGCCGGGAGAAGGGCGGCGCTATGACGGGACTCTTTTTACGGCGGAAAATCCTGTTACTGTGCCGGATTTTTTGCTGGACAAGAAACTGAAAGCAGGAGATATGGCTCTTTTTTCAAAGACCGCAAAAGGCTGGCATGTGAACCGGGCGAGAGCCGTTACGGGTATTCTTGAGGCGGCTTCCGACCATGAGTATTACCAGATCGATGGAATCAAGTATCATGACGCGATGCGTTTTTCCCGGGACAATCTGCCGATTTCCAATCGCTGCGGGGAATTTATCAACGCTCTGAAGTATTTTGGCTTTGTCGGAGGGAAGGAACAAGTTCCTGTGACGCTGTGGTTTGTGCCGACGCGTTCCGGGGAGCAGGGCGCACCGGCCGGCTTTACTTCGGGAAAGAGTGCGCCCATTATCTTAAAGAAAGCCCTGTCGGAAGCAAAAAAGGCTTTGGATTCAGCAGTGACTGGTGAAAAAGAACAGGCAGTGCCTGAAGGACACTGCCTGATGACGCAGGAAAACTACGCAGCTTTGTCGCAGCTTGTTCAAAATGGAGAAAAGATGCTGCAGCAGGGAGCTGATCCCGTTGTCATAGATTATGAAAATTATCTGCTTTATCTGGCTCTTAACGGAAGCAGTGAGGATATCGGAGCCCGTTATGCCGGGTACCGGCTTACAGGTGTTCAGTGGGCAAAATAAGTGCCGGGCTTTATTGACTTATCAGATAGTATGCCCATACCGGCTTAAATCATTGGCACTGAAATTCGAATCGTCGCTGCTGCCTTCTTCAGTACCTGCCAGCTCGATATCGTTCAGCGAGGAAAGGAGACGATTTACGACGGCTTCGTCATGCTCTATTTTTTCTTTGGCCCATTTCATCTCCCTCAAGCAGGAGAGCATAACGCCCACGTATCTGTCAATGCCAGGGGTCAGGGTAATTTCCGTGATATGATCCATGTCATCCAGTACTGCGTTTACGGTGAATACGTAGTATCTGGCATAATAAGGTGGATCTTTCACTTTCATCTGCTTCAGAAGCGTGCGGTATTCACGTCTGCCTGATGCTGAAGCCGGAAACTCAGGGTAACGTTTTTCAAGTCTGGCAAAGCGCTCTTTGTAGATTTTATTGACATCCCGGATTGCCATTTTCGTCCGGTAGCGGTCGGTTTCGGCGATGTAATGGTAAAATTCCCCGGCGTTTTTGATGGCGGTGACTTTCCAGTGACCATCAGACTGCTGCGTGAGGGCGACATGGAAATTGCGGGCAAAATCATCCGAAGCGGAAAGTGTTTCCGACGGGCGCAGAATAATGACGGCACTGCCCTTGCCGCCGGATGATTTGACAAAAGCAAACTTCATATTGAAAAAGCTCGGCTTGCCTTCAGAACTTCTTTCTTCCGCCAGGGCAGCGATGCGCTTTTCGATGCGCCCTGCTTCATTTTCCGGATGTTCCCTTATGTCGTCTGCCCGTTGGCTTGGAATATAGAATTTGGAACATTCGGCGGCAATATAAGTATCCTGGACGGCCTGGGTAATTTCGTCCGTCCCATTGCTGACGATGCTTTCCCAGTCGAGGTAGCGCTGCATTCCTGCAGCATCCTGTGCCTGACAGGCAAGCTGCAGTTTCTCGAGGGAATACTCAGGTGTCCGCGGTTTGTAAATTTTGATGTACCCCAATACCACAGCAATCACGGCCAGTACAATTGCCACGGCTCCCAGCACCCATTTCTTCATGGTTTCACTCATCAAACTTCCTCCTCTTATGTGTGCTTTTCTTCTATTGTACACCAAATTTTGAAATCAAATCCGGTTTTGTGCGTCATAAGCCAAAATACAGCAAAAACAGGTAAAAAATTTACCCATATTCGCCGAACTTGCAGGTTTACAGGAAGCCCACAGTATACTATTATTAAAGTCGTAATAAGAATTACTTTTGACATCATGCAGTGAAGAGAGGAGCTTCCCTGATGAATACTTGTCCGAAATGCGGTAAAGAAATCAAAGCTAATGAAAAATTCTGTACTTCCTGCGGAACCCCGATTGTCCGCTGCCCAAAGTGCGGTACCCCTTACCTTCCGGGGCGCAAATTCTGCACTGCCTGCGGGGCTCCTTTACAGGCTGAGGACACTCCGGGGATGGGGAAAGTCCGGCAGACGAATGTTTCTCCGGGAGGGGCAGCGGTATCCGGGCAGCATAAGCGTAATCCCCGGTACCAGGCAAATCAGGTCCCGGTTCCGCCTGTGCCGCCCCCAAATGTACAGCCGGCAAAAAAGCACAGCCTGACGGCCATCCTTCTTGCTGCGGTTCTTATTGTGGGCATAGGGGGCGGAGCCGTCTATTACAAGACTATACTCGAACCTCAGAAAAAGATTGAGCAGGAAATTCTGGCGAATGAGACAAAGAAAAAGACAGCGCAGGAACAGACTGCAAAGCAGGAAGAGGTTGTTTCCAGGATTTACGAACTGTCTTCGCGAAAAAATGAGTTCGACAGCCGCCTGACCAATGCAGCCAATACCATCAACGGAGGGGATCCCGGCGGGGCAGAGCAGCCGCTGAAGGATCTGAATAAGGACATTGATGCCGCACTGGCCGATCTAAATAAGCTCAAGGGAAATCAAGAGACGCAGAAGGTCATCGATGAACTGCGTCAGCTTTTCCAATATGAACGGCAGCGTTCTGACGGGATGCTGCGCGGAATTCAGGGAGATAGGGCCGGTTATAAGGATGGCGGCGACGCTTATGACGCTTACCATGAACTGAATGGGCGCTTTGAGAATGATTTAAGAAGTCTGCCGAAAAAGTAAGGAGACTGCAGCGTGAACATAAAACAAGCCATAGCAGCCGTTCTTTGTGCAGTGACGGTTAGTGGATGCGGCTTTTTGAAGGCGGACGTCTTTCCTGAAAAAGAACCGGGTAAGACTGTAGAAAAAACTGCCAAAACGCCGCAGGAACCACAAAAACCTGTGCGTGACCTGTCGGCCGTGGAAAAAGCCGTACAGCAGGGGAGCCCCTGTTCCCTTTACTTTGCCGATATGGAGACGGGCAAGGTTTACACGCGCAAGCCTCAGACCATGTCTTCTGCCAGTATGATTAAAGTGTTTATCCTCGCCAGAGCCTATGAGGCCATGGCTGACGGAGAGCTGAAGCGGGATGAGTCTTTTGTGCTGAGCCGTGACAATGTCGTCGGCGGTTCCGGCGTACTGCAGGGCCTGGATTACGGCACGCGGGTGTCCCTTGCCAGGGTTCTTGAAACGATGATTGTCGACAGCGACAATACGGCTACCAATATCATGATTGACCGGCTGGGTATGGATTCCATCAACCGCTACATGGAAACTCATGGCTATACTCATAGTAAACTGCGGCGCAAAATGATGGATTATGAAGCTATCCGGGCAGGACGGGACAATCTGACTGATGTGCAGGATATAGGCCTCCTTTTTACCAGACTGCATCAGGGAAAATGCGTCAGTCCGGAGCTGGATCAGGAAATGCTCGCTATTTATAAAAAGCAGAAGGACCGGGAAATTCTTCCAGCAGGAGTTCCTGCGGGTATTGAAATTGCCCATAAAACGGGCGAAGTCAACGATGTACGTCATGACGGGGGTATCGTTTACTCTCCGAAAGGCGCGTATGTGCTGGTAATTTTTTCCGGGAACTATTGTGCGTACAGCCGCATGGCCGATATCTCCCGTCAGGTTTACCGGGCCTACGTGGAAAGTGGAAACCCCGGCTGAAGAAAGGTGATGACAGGAAATGGCAGGATTTTGCACTCAGTGCGGCCGTGAAATTCCGGACGGTGCCCGCTTTTGCCCAAACTGTGGGGCTCCGGTAGCGGATGCGCAGGCGCAGTCATCCGCAGGTGCGGCAGGGGAAGCCTGGCAGGGCCGGAAAAACACAGCATCGGGACCGCAGCAGAAGGCCGGTTACGGCGGAGCAGGACAGCCTGACGGTAATGGCTGCGGCGGACCGGGAAACGGCGCACAGGGAGCTGCCTGGAGCGGTACGCAGGCAGGTCCGGGCGAATCCTATTACCAAGGAAACGGTTATCAGAATTATGGTTACGGTAATGCAGGCGGGCCGGCAGTGCCGCCGACGTACGAGGGCACACCGGAAGACTCTTTGCAGGATGTGTTCCTGCGTACGCGGGGCAGGCTGAACCGCAAACGCTATCTGATGCGCAGCATTGTATTTACGATTGCGTTCATGGTGATGGCCCTTATTTTTGGAGACGACGATATCTTCTCGGATACGAATGTGGCCTTTGATGCACTGGTGAACCTTCTCACGCTGCCGTTAGATATCCGGAGAGTCCATGACCTCAACAAAAGCGGATGGTTTGCGGCACTTCTTTTTGTACCGATTTTCGGAAATTTGTACTATCTTTATTTGCTTTTTGCCAAAGGCACGGTGGGTCCGAACCGCTTCGGCCCGGATCCGCTCCAACGGCCTGATTTGTATAAACAGTACTGAAGTCCAAAAAGAAAGGAATGTGAATGGTGGAAGAGATTTGTCCAGTTTGTGGTAATAAAATTAATGAGGGTGCTTCTTTTTGTACTCACTGCGGCACACGGATCCAGCGCTGCCCGAAGTGCGGAAAGGTGAATAAGGCAGAGTCGCAGTTTTGTGTGGCGTGCGGAACACCGCTGACACAAAATGCTGCCGGTTCGACTTCCCGCCGCGCACGTCAGACGGGTTCGCAGGTACCGCCTGTCCCGGCTCCGGCTGCGCCTAAGAAAAATAAGAATCCTATGATGCTGATTTTGATTGCCGTGATTATCGGATTATGTGCCGGATTCGGCGGATACTATTATTATCAGTCCGTCGTGATTCCGAAACGGCAGGCAGAAGCTGAGGCTATCAAAGTGCAGGCCAAAAATGAGGCTAAAGCCGAACTGGCTAAGCAGGAAACGGCCAAGCAGTCCGGCAGCGATGAGCAGGCAGCGCCTGCACCCAAGCCTAAGACCCGCGGCGTCATTACCGGTACCGAAGTCTACGTCCGGGAAGGGCCGGGTACGAACTACGAATCCCTGGATTATTTTGATAAAGGGGAGACTGTGCAGATCCTTAAAATTGCCGGGGACTGGTATGAAGTCAGACGCAGCAGCGGACAGGTCGGCTGGGTTTATCGGCAATACTGCAGGGCAGAATGATGATGAACCAGGAATATGGAAGAAGGCCGCGGAAGCGCAGACCGGCCTACGGTAAATTGATTTTTCTTCTCCTTGTGGTGGCTGCGGCGGCTTTTGGAGCATTTTATCTTGCCGATACAGTCGGGAACTTATTGCACAAAGAAGAATCTTCCCCACAAGCCGCTCAAACCGAGCTTGCTCCTGAAAACGCAAAGCAGGACGTGCAGAAACTGCCGGAAACGATTCCTGAGACAGCGGGAGATCATGATTATTCAATCCTGATTGTCAAGGGAGAACATACCCTGTACTTACTGGACCATGGAGAAAAAGTCGCTGCCTGGGGCTGTGCCATCGGCAAAGGTGGTGCCGGGCAGAAAACGAAACCCGGCGATAACATGACTCCGACGGGAAATTTTTACATTGATGAAATTGATGATGCGTCGTCCTGGTCCCATGATTTTCATGATGGGAAGGGCGTCATTGAGCACGCTTACGGGCCATGGTTCCTGAGTCTTGATACGACTTCTGTCAGCAAGGGAAAATGGGATGGAATCGGTATTCATGGCACCCATGATCCGGCTTCCATCGAGACCAATGCTTCGGAAGGCTGTATCCGTCTGAAAAACGAAAATCTGCGGAAACTGAAGAAAGTCGTGAAAGTAGGGACGAAAGTTACGATTGTAGAGTGAGCAAAACAAGTGATGATCCCCTGCAATATTCTTTTACGTAATTGGAAAAAAGAATACTGGTAAGATTTACGTATAAAAGAGCTGTGAAGGACGGTTGCTCCTTCACAGCTCTTCTTGATTCTAATTACGTATCTGAGGTCACATACTACCACGGAGGGACGTGATAGTAACTTAAGAATTTTCCTTCAAATAATTTTCTTGTTCTTTTTCCACCAGAAGCTTTGCATTTTGCATTTCCCGGCATGCATACTTTTTTAAGAGTTCTTTAAAATCTGTCATATAGCGAAGTGACTGACTGTCACGATGGGTAACAATGCTGATTTCCATTTCCTTATCCAAATCATTTACCCGGAAAATGTGCAGTCTGTCGCCGAATTTGTGCCCCTTTTCTTCATCTCTTTGCAGCTGACGAAGTATGGCCAGGGAGCAAAAGGTGGAGTAGTTGCCGCTGCGGCAGAGATCGAGTGTAATACTGAAATTGCTGACCTGAATGGGCATGGATGCGGAAATATGGTCTTTCATCAGGAAATTTTCCACTGCAATCGTTGAAGTGGAATTTTTATATCCCATAATCAGCGGAATGTCGGAAAGCCCTTTTAAATCAATGCGGCTTGTGTAACATTCACGAATTTTATCTTCGGTACGGGACCCGAAATACTTTTTCAGCAGTTTCTCCGGAATGACAAGATAAAGAGGTTCATTGGCAATGACTTCTTTGTCAAAGAGAGGGTGTTCTCTTGCATCTACGCCAAGAAAGAGATCGATTTCCCCGCTGAGCAGCATTTCTTCGAGTTTCTGGGTATCGTTAAGCCGTATCCTGACATCTACGTTGGGATACTTTTTTTGAAATTCCGGCACCAGGGTGGGGACGAGGAGTTCTCCGCGCGTAAGCGGAATTCCCAGCCTGAGTACACCGCGGATGCCATGGCTGATATCGGCCAGTTCGTTAATCAGACTGAGTTCCAGGGCCTGCGTTCTCGAAAGAAAGCGCAGCATGGCTGCCCCCTCGGCTGTCAAACGAAGGTGGGGGCGGCGTTCGAACAGTTTGACGTGATAGTGCGCTTCCAGACGCTTGATATGATCACTCAGGCACTGCGGAGTAACGTAGGCTCGTTCTGCAGCGCGGGAAAAATTTAATTCTTCCGCGGCGAGAAGAAACATTTCAAAAGCAGTTTTCACGATAACTCCCTTCCTTGTCGCCATGTTTTTCTCAATTATATTAAATTTGTTACCGCATTACAAGTTTTTACTTTAAATATGAGCGGTAATTATCTGATTTACTTTGGGGTATCCCTATGATATAAAGAAATTGTAAAGAATTTTCGGAAAACATTTGCGGAAAGGGTGGAATCGAATGTTTCAAATCTGGATCTTTTTAATCGGCCTCATTATTATGCTCATGATGATGATGAAAACGAAGCTGGGTCCCTTTATCTGCATGCTGATTGCCAGTCTTGGCATCGGTCTGTTCTGTGGTTTGGGGACGGATGCGACCATTAAAGCAGTCGTAGATGGTTTTGCAAAGACTTGCCGCAGTATTGGTCTGATGGTCATTTTCGGTACGATCCTCGGGATTTATCTCGAAAAATCCAAGGCATGTCAGCAGATTGCTGAAACGCTGCTGCGTTTTACGGGCACCAAAAATGCCAGCGGAGCCCTGGCTGCTACGGGCTACGTCGTCGCTATTCCTGTTTTCAGCGATGTGGCTCTGGTCTTACTTTCTCCGCTCGTGAAATCTGTGGCCCGCAAGAGTGGTAAAACTGCCTGCTCGCTGGGTGTTGTTACTGCCTGCTCGCTCCTTGCCACTAACGCATTCGTTGCACCGACACCGGCGCCGCTCGCCGTCGTCGCTGTACTGGGTCTTGATGTCGGGACTTCCATTATGTGGGGCCTTCCGGCAGCGCTCGTAGTCACCATTGCTTCCTGGGCTTTTGGTGAATTTTATCTTGCACGGAAACCGGAAAACTGGTTTGTACCCCTTGAAAATGAACATACAAATGACGAAGCAGAAGAAAATGATCCTTCCAGGATGCCTTCCTTCGTGGCTTCCATGGCACCTATTCTTCTCCCTATTGTCCTGATTTTAATGAAATCCATTGGCAAATTTATCCTGGCCAAAGGATCTCCGGCGCTTATGGTCATTAATTTCCTTGGCGATAAGAACATTGCCTTGTGCATCGGTATCCTGGCAGCAGTCCTTCTTCTCGGAGATTACCTGGAAAAAGATAAAAAATTTGCTCCTATGACGGACGCATTGACAACGGCCGGCCCGATTGTCTTTATCACGGCTGCCGGCGGCGCATTGGCCAACATCGTCAGCGTCACGGGCGTAGGTACTCAGATTGCAAATGCGCTTGCTGCATCTCCCATTCCGGTCTTTTTGATTCCGTTCCTGATTACCGGTTTTTCCAAGTTTGCCCAAGGATCCGGTTCTGTAGCAGAAATCATGGCTGCAGGCCTTGCCGTGCCGCTGTGTGAGAGTGGGCTCCTGACTCCGCTTCAGGCTTTCCTTTCTATCAGTGCCGGTGCATCTCTCGGATCTCACGTCAACAACAGCTTTACCTGGGTATTCAGCGAATTCATGGGTTATGACATCAAGACGACTATGAAAACGCTGTGCTTCTGCCAGAACGTCGTCATGTCCCTGTCTGGTCTGGCTGCGGCCTGGGTCATTGGGTCTCTTGTACATTGACAAGTTGAATTTGTAAGAAATGGAGCCATGAAGCAATGTGCAATCATTGCCTCATGGCTCTTTTTTACAGTCTGCAGGCATCAGACCTTTACAAATACAGCGAGTGAAAGTTATAAAATTATTTCGTTCGGAATAAATCTCAGTATAAGAAAATTTTATGTATAAAATTTTACACAAAATAGATTTAAGTACGGGTATTGAACGCATATACTGAAAATTTTCTTATAAATATTTATAATCCTGATAAAATTATTCATATAAAAGGTCTGCTGTCTATTCTGGCGGCAGACTTATATGAATTGGAGGGATTGTTATGAAAATCGGCTTCAAACGAAAATTCACCGCATTCTTCCTGATGATTGCCATGGCATTCTGTGCTCTTTTGCCGGCGCTCGCAATGGCTGCCGAGGCCAAAAAGCCAGTAATCGGTATTTCCTGGGAGAGCAGCAGGGATGGCTATGATAACCTGAAAAAAGTCATTGAGGCAGCCGGCGGAATTCCGGTGGAACTCAAACAGGTAACCAGCAAGGATGTCAAGTACAAAGCAGACGGTACAGTCGATGAAAGCTGCCTGGAACCCTCCGGCATGCTGAAACAAAGTTACGCCGATAAAATCAAGGCCCGCACTTACGATAAGACCAATGTGGCAGAGGTCATGAAGGGCATTGATGGTGTGTTCTTTACCGGCGGCGAAGATATCAGTCCTTCCCTTTTTAAAGTCCCGCAGAAGGAAGCTAACAAGGGAGAAGAAATCAATGCAACCCGTGATATTTCCGATTATACGCTGTGGGCATACTGCATCGATAAGAATATTCCGGCACTCGGTGTTTGCCGCGGCGAACAGATGCTGGGTATCGTTTCCGGGGTGACTTTCATCCAGGATATCCCGACCTATTATGCCGAAAAGGGCGCTGCTTATCATGACCTGCACAGAATGCCCGTGGGGGCACCGAACAGAACGTACGCCCGTCATGATATAGTCATCACCAATAAGAAGTCTCACTTGTATGAACTGGTGGGCGATACCAAGTTGGCTAACGTTTCTTCCTGGCACCATCAGGCCATTGACAGCCTGATCGGCAGCGGCCTGATCCAAACGGCTAAAACCGTTGACAACGGCGTGAGCATCGTGGAAGGCGTTGAAAATCCTTCCAAGGATTTTATCGTTGGGGTTCAGTTCCATCCCGAAAATGACTGCTCCCTGGCCATTGCCGAAGGAAAGCCTGACGAAGCGCTGTGTGACGTTGATACCTGCCTTAACATCATTAAAGGCCTGGTAAAGGCGGCAAGTAAATAACCGATGTGATAAGGGGCTGTGAAATAATGCGTGCACATTATTTCACAGTCCTTTTTCACGCTTTCCGCCGCCCGCAGCCCGCATTCCGCCTGTGGACGAAAAATGACAAGGCATTTTTCTTTGAACTTATAAAAAATAAAACCTGAAATTTAGGTTATTTGCTAAATTTCAGGTTTTACATAATATTTATTTGAATCAAAACCTTCACTACACTGCTGCAGCGAGGCTAAATACCATAAGCCAAAAGCGCCTTTATTTTCTACTAGCTGCTCGCTGCATTCTATCTCAAGAATCCGCCAAAGTAGCTGCCAGCACTACAGTGCTAACCACTCTCCACTAGCCACTATCCACTTTACTGGGCTATATGCCATAGGCCAAAAAGCCAAAAGCGCTTTTTATTTTTTCACCGGTTCTTTTTCGCTTTCGTCAGATTTGGCACTCCGCTAAGACCTTCTTCCACTTCACGCAGTGAAGTCGGAGGAAGGGGAACCGCTTGCGGTGAATGGTAGCCAACAGTTCTTCACTCTTTTGCCATTTTTTCCTTCAAAAATGTTCCTCTCCTTAATTCGGAAAAGGCTTCGTACAAACCTGCCTTGCTGTCCATGACAACCGGACCGCCCCAGTATACTGGTTCACCAAGAGCCTTGGAACTCATAAACATCACTTCGGCTCCTTCTTTTCCGCCCTGGATAGTCACTGTATCTCCTTCTGAAAACTTAACGGCTGTTTTTTCTCCGACTTCTTCTCCGCCAATGACGGCACTGCCCTGGAGGGTGAAAGCCATGCAGGAACGGTCTCTTTCAGTTTGGATGGTAAGGGATTTACCTGCTTCGATTTTGATGTGGTAGTAATCGAGGGGCAGGTGACGGCTTTCATAGCCTTTCCATGTCTTGAAGGACCCCATAAGCAGCCGAAGCGTTCCTCCGTCAAAGGGAATCTCCTGAATCTCGTTTTTCTTGATTGCGTGGTAGAGAGGAGATGACATCTTTTCCTTTGCCGGAAGGTTGAGCCATAACTGCAGACCGTATTCTCTCGGAACGGCAGGAATTTGTTCTTCGTGGAGCACACCGGACCCGGCATTCATATACTGTACTTCTCCGTCAGTAATCGTATCTTCAAATCCCATGGTATCACGATGGCTTATGCTGCCATGGGCCAGAAAGGTAATCGTCTCGATGCCTCTGTGCGGATGCATAGGGAATCCGGCAGTGTAATCATCAGGATTACTGGAATCAAAAGAATCCAGCATGAGGAAAGGATCAAAATCTTTTACCGTTTCATTTCCTAAGACGCGGATCAGATGCACGCCGGCACCATCCACAGTTGCATAACCTTTTACACGATGCGTAATTTTGCGTTCCATAATGGTAGAACCTCCTTTAATCTAAGCATACAGATTTTAAGTATCCTGACAGGCACTCTCTATCTACAGACTAGTCATTATTTAAATACGTTATTTTTAGCTTCATACACCTCCTAAAATATATCTAATTAGATATATTTTAGATGTAATATAACAGGTTTGCCATTTTTTGTCAACCATGCCTCATTACCCTGCTTCTGGCGCCATCTGTCAATGAAAAAGTCCTAAGCGCTATTTATATCCCTTCCGCTGATGGGCAGCTATCGGCTATCTGCCTTAAGAATCAGCCAAAGGCAGCTATCTGCACGGGTGTGCTAACCACTTGACACTATCCACTACCCACTGCCTCTTATCAACTTTTTTCCCCTTTTTCACAGAATGCGGTATAATAAAGGACAATCTATAAAAGTTAAGTCGAAAGACATCTGTCATAAAGGAGTTATTATGAGTTTATTTTGTAAAAACTGCGGACATGAATTGCGTCCGGGAAGTAAGTTCTGTCCGAACTGTGGTCTTCCGGTGGATGAGACTTCTGCCGAAAGCTGGGAAACATATCCGACGTATGAGGCGGGGCACGAGGAAACGCTCAAAGATAAATTTTTCTCCTACCGCGGTCGTCTGAACCGGAAACCGTATTTTTTACGGGGCATTTTACTGAGTGCCGTCAGCTCGGTACTGGGTCTTCTTGAAATGCTGCTCTTTCCCGAGGCCTTCGGACCTGACGCGGCACTGCGTGCGGCTGTTGAATCAGGGGGACTGACAGCCGGCAGCGGGAACTTGATTTTTATCGCGCTTGATGTGGCGCTTTCCCTGTCCGGTATTTCCCTGACAATTCGCCGCAGTCACGACCTTAACAAATCCGGCTGGTTCCTGCTGCTGCTCTTTATTCCTATCGTGAATTTGTACGCTATCTTTAAACTTTGGCTTTCTAAGGGGACGGAAGGGGCGAATCGTTTCGGACCGGATCCACTGGCGCCGGCGAAAGGGCGGGTCTGACCATGGGAGAAAAGAACTTAACGGTACTCGTGACAGGGTTTGATCCTTTCGGGGGAGAAGCCGTCAATCCGGCCTTCGAAGCTGCTAAAAAATTGGATGGAGTGACGCTGGCCGGAGCGGAAGTCCATACAGGCGAAATCCCGACTATTCGTTATCAATGCATTGCCAAAGTGCGGGAGTATATGGGCAGGTTTCATCCGGAAATCGTTATCTGCGTAGGGCAGGCCGGCGGCAGCACAGGGATTTCCCTGGAGCGCGTAGCTATTAACTGCGATGATTTCCGCATTCCCGATAACGGGGGTAACCAGCCGGTTGACGAAACAATCGTAAAAGACGGGCCGGCCGCGTATTTTTCAACGCTGCCTATCAGAGCGATGAAGACGGCTCTTCTTGCCGAGGGCATTCCTGCCGTTATTTCAAATTCGGCAGGTACCTTCGTCTGCAATCATGTGTTCTATACGCTGATGGACACGCTTGCCCATGAGCCGGTAAAAAGAATCGGCGGCTTTATCCACGTGCCGTACCTGCCGGAGCAGACTGCAAAGATGACCGTACCCGAAGCAAGCATGTCCGTGGATACGATTGTTAAAGCGCTGCGGATTGTTATTGAAACTGCAGTGGAAGAATGGAAAAGGTCAGGCGGAGTGGCTAGAGAATAGTGTCCAGTGGTTAGCACGCTGGTGCGGTCAGCTTGTTGGGCTCAACATGAGGCAGATAGCAGATGGCAGTTTGCAGTTAGCTGCTGATAGCGGAAGAACGTCAAAAAAGCGCTTTTGGCCTATGGCATTTAGCCTCGCCTGCAGCAGTGTATTGAAGGTTTTGATTTAAATAAAAAATAATATAAAACCTGAAATTTAGCAGTTAATCTAAATTTCAGGTTTTATTTTTATAAGTTCAAAGCAAAATGCCTTGTTCATTTTGTTTCCACGGGCGACCCGCGGTCAGCGACCGGCGACCAGCGAAAAGGGGCTGTGAAACGATGAGTCATCGTTTCACAGCCCCTTTCTATCCCCTCATTTGCTTTATTCTCTTTCTGCCAGCTTTGCTTCAATCTCTGTATTCAGGATATCACTGACAAACATGAATCCTGGTTTATGCGAAATAGCAAGCGGCGGTTTTACGTTTTCCACAACAAACTGCGGCGTTACCCCGCAGGCCCAGAATACCGGGATTTCCCCGTCGTTGAAAGGAACGGGTTCCCCGTAATCAGGCTTCATTACGTCTTTGATTCCGATGGCGGCAGGATTGCCTATTTCAACAGGACCGCCATGGACGCGGGGGAACTGTTCCGTAATGACTTTAGCTTTTTGGGCGTTCTCCGGCGTCATTGGTCTCATGCTGACGACATAATTGCCGTGGAAACGGCCGTAAGGTTTGCAGGCTATGGTCGTACGGAACATGGGAACCGGTGTGCCAAGAGTCATGTGCCGGATTTCAATCCCGTTTTTCAGCAGCGCTTCTTCGAAGGAATAGCTGCAGCCGATTAAAAATCCGACCATGTCATCTGTCCAGTATGAATTGGCGTCGGGAACCGTTTTTTCCAGTTTCCCGTTTCGGTATATGTTGTACCAGGGAATACTGCTGAGCACGTTTTCGCCGGGTGCCAGGAACGTGGAAACCGGTTTTTTCTTAAAAACTTCCAGCACCGGACAAGGCTGCGGATTCAGCTTTGCAAACTCATAAAATTCTTCCGCATAATCTCCGGGAAGACAGATCAGGTTGGCCTGAACGTAGCCGGCTGCCATTCCTGATGTACTTGAAGTGATAGTTCCCTTGCGGATTAGTTCGCGAACTTCTTTCGGAGTAGAGTGTGCATATTTGTTTTCCATTGTTACTACCTCCCTGAAAACATAAGTTGAACAAAGAAAAACTCTAGGCTGTCCGCTGTGGGACAGACGATAGAGTTTTTCTGTTTGTACTGTTTTTACGCAGCCATGTGGGCAAGTTTCGGTGCGTATACAATAAATGTACGGTAAGCCATGAAGAGCGTGATGACGAATACCGCAGCACCGGCGCCGTTCAGGATACCGGTATTCTTGTAGCTGCCGAGCAGGTTCATATCGTTAGCTACATATACAACGAGGCAGACGCTCAAAGGCAGTGCCACACCGTTGACGGCCTGAGCGATGGTGATGATGTTCGTCGGGGTGCCGCCCATGATGGCAACGATGCAGCCCAAAATAAACACAACCGTCGTAATCATACGGAATTTCTTATCTTTCAGATCCGTAGACCAGCCTAAAATACCCGTGATGACATAGGTTGCAGCGAGCGGAGCCGTCGTTGCGGAGCTGATGCCTGCTGCGAAAATCCCGATGGAGAAAATGGCTTTAGCGCCAGCACCGGCAAGAGGTTCCAGGCCCATAGCCAGGTCAGCTACGCCCTTTACGGTTTCACCGCGCACTGCCAGGCTGTGACCAACAATCATGATGCTGATAGAAATGATTGCCGTAAGAATCGCATTGGTCACAGAATCATACTTGGCATCAATCAAGGCATCTTCCTTGTCAACAATCTTTTCGCTGGCCGTTGTGGATGCGTGCAGATACAGGCAGTAAGGAACGAGCGTCGTACCGATGAGGCCGATAGCGTTCAGCATAGCTCCGTTAGGAATGCTCGGAACGAACATGCCGTGGAGCAGGGAAGTAAAATCGGCGCCTACGATGAAAGCAGTCAGCAAAAATACCATAGCCATAACGAAGACAAGTGCTGTTAAGGCGTTAGATATGTATTTAATATTGCCGCTGAGCACGATGGCCAGGGCAGCGCCGGAAATCACGATGCAGAAGAGCGTGCGGTACGGCCCAAACAGAATGCTGAGTCCTACGGAAGCACCGACCACGTTACCTGCCTGGTAAGCACAGTTGCCGCAGAAAATAGCGGCAATCAGGAGAATGAACAGGGGAATGCGGAAAGGACTCTTTGCAAAGACTTTGCGAATGGAGTCTGCCAGTCCCATTTCTCCGATGATACCGATTTTGGAAGTCATCAGCTGCATGATGAACATGGCGATTACACTGAAAATCAGTGCCCATGCCAGGCCGTAGCCAAAACCATAGCCGGATAATCCGCACGTCGTTACCGTGCCGGGGCCGACAACGGCTGCTGTTACGATAGCACCTGGTCCCATGTTCTTAATTCTTTGCCACATCGTCTTTTTTTCTGTAGTCTTCGATGTAGTCATATTTACCCCTCCTTTGCGTTCATCATCTGAACGATGATAATAATATATCAAAAATAGTTCGAATATAAACCAGTTCACAAATAGTTCACAGAATACTGTATACAGTACAGAATTACGTATATATATTAACAAAAAGCTAGCAAAAATCGACTGTAAACTATTTATAAAGATTCGTATTATTGATTTATCACGGTACATTGCTATAAAAATAATATATAAAAAAACTGTAAAGACTCGGTATTTGCCGAACAATTGTGATAAAACTTGGCGAAAATGATCCTTTTGTGACAGAAATAGACAAGGGACTGTGAAATAATGCATACATATTATTTCGCAGTCCCTTTTACGCAGGTCGCCAGTCGCTGGCCGCGTGCCGCCCGTGGAAGAAAAATTGCCTTTCATTAAACCAGACCGTCAGGTTGGGTATTCCTTTGGGACCTCCTTCCACGCAGTCGGAAGGAGGAGGCCACGAAGTGGCGGAAGATAGTACCCATCCATGGCTATATGCCGGATGCCAAAAGCTAAAAGCGCCTTTTTAAAATAAAACCTGAAATTTAGGTTATCTGCTAAATTTCAGGTTTTTATTATTTTATTTGAATCAAAAGCCTTACCATACTGTTGCAGACGAGGCTAAAAGCCAAAAGCCCAAAGGCGCCTTTTTATTTTTTCACAGCCCTTAAGGCTGGTCTCAGGTAACAGATGGTTTTTTATGGCAAACCGCTCGGCGGTTTGCGTCCTATAGAGCGACCGGCGGCCAGCGGCCTGCGCCTCGCGTTTTTCAATAACAATCAGTGAGGTTCCAAGCAAAGTGATCCGTGTGCAGTAATTTTTCTGCTTTTTCGCTGAGTGGTTTGCCCAGGTATTCCCGGTACAGCCGCTGTATTTCCGGATTCTCGTGGGAAAAACGCAGCTTGGCTCCCTTGTCGAGCGCACGCAGACGGGCACCGCGGATACCGAACAGTTCCTCGTCATCGATAGAAATCGGCTGTCCCCCGCCGCCGGAGCAGCCGCCGGGGCAGGCCATGACTTCTACGAAATCATAATGGGCCCTGCCGGCCTTGAGATCTGTCATCAGCTGACGCGTATTGGCCAGTCCGCTGACAACGGCACAGCGGATCTTTGTTCCGCCGATTGTGTATTCGGCGTCGCGCAGGCCGTATCCGCCGGTACGGATGGCGGAAAAGAAATCGGGATCGGGATTCGTACCCGTCATTTCGTAATAAGCCGTACGGAGGGCTGCTTCCATGACGCCGCCCGTGGTGCCAAAAATTGTGGCCGCGCCGGTATGGGCGCCCATCGGACTATCAAGGGGCATGTCTTCCAAAAATTCCGGCTCAATTTCATCGGCGCGCATCATGCGGATAAATTCACGGGTTGTCAGGACGCAGTCTACGTCCGGCCCGTTTTCTGTTTTCATCGTCGGAAGATTGCATTCCGCCTTTTTCGCAAGGCAGGGCATGATGGAAACAAGGAACAGTTTCTTCGGGTCGACACCTAACTTTTCGGCAAGCCAGGTTTTTGCAATGGCGCCGAACATCTGCTGCGGTGACTTGGACGTCGAAAGCCAGCCTGTCAGCTCCGGAAATTGTCCTTTGATGAAGCGAATCCAGCCGGGGCAGCAGCTGGTAAACATAGGATGATTCTTGAGTTCACCGGAAGTGAAACGCTTGATGAATTCATTCGCTTCTTCCATGATGGTAAGATCGGCACCGAAGCCCGTGTCGTATACGTGGTCAAATCCCATCTGGTGCAGTGCTGCGGATACGCGTCCCATGGTGGCATCTTCCCGCTTCAGACCAAAGGCTTCGCCCCAGGCAGCCCGTACAGCCGGAGCGACCTGGACCAGGGTAATTTTATCCGGGTCGGCCAGGGCCTTATAGACCCTTTGCGTATCATCCCGTTCACGCAGTCCCGCTGTCGGGCAATGCGTCACGCACTGTCCGCAGAGGGTGCAGTCTGAGTCCTTGATGACCCGGTTGCCTGAAACATCCACAGTCGTCCGGCTGCCGGTTCCGGCCAGGTCCCAGACATGCATAGACTGAATCTTGTCACAGACCTGGATACAGCGCATACATTTAATGCACTTCTGATAATCCCGGAAAAGCGGGAACGTCGTTGAAAAAGCACCGCGCAGGCCCTGGGGCAGCTGCACTTCGTAAGGGGACTTGATGATGCCCAGGTTGTTGGCAATACGCTGCAGCTGGCAGTTACCGCTGCGTACGCAGTCCGCACAGTGGCAGTCATGCTGCGAAAGAATCAGCTCCACGTTGACCCGGCGCGTCTCCCGCGCCCGCGGGGAATTGGTATAGACGACCATGCCTTCGCTGACCGGGCTGTTGCAGGAAGTAACCATGGCGTGAACGCCTTCGACTTCGACGCAGCATACGCGGCAGGCGGCGATTTCGTTGATTCCCTTTAAATAACAGAGGTGGGGGATATGGATATGGGCAGACGCGGCTGCCTGGAGAATGGTCGTTCCTTCCGGAACGGTTACTTTTTTGTGATTGATGGTCAAAGTTACCATTCTGTCTGCCTCCCTCCCTTGAAACTGCCAAAGCCGAAATGATCACATCTGAGGCAGCGGCTGGCTTCCTGATGCGCTTCTTCCGGCGTCATCCCGTCAATGGCCAGCGTGAAATCGCCGACACAGTTTTGCGGGGTGTGATGGTTCAAATTGACTCTGCCGCAGGGCGGTGTATGGGTAAAGTGGGCTGGCGGAACCTGAACCGGCGTTGAAATCTTATGGTCGAATCCGAGAAAAGCATCGATGTTGGCGGCTGCCACTTTACCGGCCGCAACGGCACGAATGACCGTAGCAGGACCGGAAACAGCATCACCGCCGGCAAAAATATTGTAAAGGCCGGGGACGCTGCTTGTCGTATCAGCCTGAATGGCACCTCGCGGGGTTGTTTCCACACCGATAGCTTTGAAGGGCTGGGTGACGATGGCTTGCCCGATGGCGACAATGACGTAGTCGCAGGGAATCCGTTTCGGCGGCAAATCCGCGTCTTTGGGCTTCGGGCGGCCGTCGTGGCTGTAATTGCCAATGATTTGAGGGCGCGTCCACAAAGCGGATACGCAGCCGTTTTCATCCTTTTCTATATGGTCAGGTGCCTGCAGCGGCAGTACTTCGCAGCCTTCCGCCACAGCGGCCATAATTTCTTCTTCCAGGGCAGTCATATCTTCGATACGGCGGCGGTAGACAACCGTGACGGATTTGGCACCCAGGCGCAGTGCTGTGCGGGCGGCATCCATGGACACGTTGCCGCCTCCGATTACACATATGTCCTTACCGCTGAAGTCCGGAATCTGGTTTTCTCCGATGCCGCGCAGCAATGCGACGGCACTGACAACATTTTGGGCATCTTCACCCGGAAGATGCAGCTTTTTATCTTCGTGGGCACCGATAGCGATGTAAACCGCGTCATATTGTTTCTGAATATCCTTGATATTGACATCCCTGCCGACAGAAATACCGGTCTTATAGTGGATGCCGGCCGAAAGGACATAGGCCAGATCGCGGTCCAGCACTTCTTCCGGCAGCCGGTAGTTCGGGATGCCGTAGCGCAGCATTCCGCCAAGCTGAGGACGCTGCTCGTAGACCGTCACATCATGTCCCATCTGGGTCAGGTAGAAAGCTGCTGTGAGACCGCCGGGCCCGCCGCCGATGACGGCTACTTTTTTCCCCGTTGGCAGCGCATTGGGCGGAGCGGCCATCATTTTGGCATGGTCAACGGCAAAGCGTTTCAAGCCGCAGATATTGATGGCATCATCAACCATCCTCCGGCGGCAGTGTTTTTCGCAGGGATGCTCGCAGACGTAGCCGCAGACGGAAGGAAACGGATTGTCTTTGCGGATCAGGCGGACGGCATCGTCGTACCGTTTTTCGCGGATGAGCGCAATGTAGCCCGGGATATCGACGTGGGCAGGGCACACTGTCACGCAGGGAACCGGATGGGTAAGTCCGGTAATGCAGCGGCCGTTCAAAATATGGGATTCATAATCATCACGAAAACCGCGGACGCTGTTCAGCACCATGTTGGCAGCTTCGTAGCCGATGGCGCAGTCAGCCGAATCGGCAATGACGCGCGCCGTCCGTTCGATTTCGTCAATTGTTTCCAGCGTGGCTCTCCGGTCCAGTACACGTTCAATCAAGACAGCGAGCTGTCCCAGACCAATTCGGCAGGGTACGCATTTGCCGCATGTCTGGGCATGGCACAGCCGTAAAAAGTTGAGGGACATATCAATAGGACACAGTCCCGGGGAACTGGCACTGATGCGGCGTTCCATGTTGCGGTACAGCTCCTGGAGTACGGACTGTATGCCCGTTGTATTTTCTATGAGCAGTCGAGTCATAAACGCACCTCTCTTCGTTCTTACGTTACAAATCGCAAAACAAATATAATTCTGATTACTCGACAAAAAATCACATATATTTTCATTATACTATAAAAGGGAAGAAGGAAAACAGGGAAAGGTACTGATCAAGAGCTGAAGTCAGTACAGTCGTATTAGCTCCTGTTTCACGCTTTCCGCAGCCCAGTCCGTTGTCCGCCCATGGAAGAAAAATGACCAAGGTATTTTTCTTTGAACTTATAAAAAATAAAACCTGAAATTTAGGTTATCTGCTAAATTTCAGGTTTTACATCATATTGATTTGAATCAAAACCTTCAACACACTGCTGCAGGCGAGGCTAAATACCAAAAGCCAAAAGCGCCTTTATTTTTTACCAGCTGCCCCTGCATTCTATTTCAAGAATCCGCCAAAGCAGCTGCCAGCACTACAGCGCTAACCACTGTCTCCACTAGTCACTATCCACTTTACTGGCTATATGCCAAAAGCGCTTTTTATCTTTTCATAGCACCTTCCTACAGAGCGGCCGGCGGCCAGCGGCAAGCGTCTGGTGCTTACTCCTCCGGATACAGCCAGACGGCTCCCTTATCGGAACCTTCCACGACTTTGCGGTATTGACGCATTACGCCGTAAGCCGGATGGTCAGGCTTTACGATATCTTTCATGCGTTTTGCCATTTCTTCATCCGAGATTTCGACTTCGAGGAGATGTTTGTTGAGGTCGATATGAATCATGTCCCCGTTTTTGATGCAGGCAATAGGACCGTTGTCCCAGGCTTCCGGCGCAACGTGACCGACGCAGGGCCCGCGGGAAGCACCGGAGAAACGTCCGTCTGTGACCATGGCAACGGACTTCTGGAGTCCCATGCCGACCAGCATAGCGGCAGGAATGGACATTTCACGCATGCCGGGGCCGCCTTTTGGCCCTTCGTAGCGGATAATAAGGACGGAACCTGGCTTGATATCCGAGTGCATCAGGCAGTCCATGACTTCTTCTTCCGAATTGAAAACGACGGCCGGACCACGGTGCACGAACATTTCCGGGTCGACACCGCTCTTTTTCACGACGGCACCGTTAGGGGCCAGATTGCCGTAAAGGACACTGAAGCAGCCGCCCTCAGCGATTGGATGGTCCAGAGCGTGGATGATTTCCCGGTCGATGGGTTCCTGGAAGCGGTCAAGCGCTTCACCCAGCGTGCCGCCCATGACGACAGGTACATCGCGGTGCAGGAACTTTTCAATCGTCTTGAGGCTTGCCAGTGCTCCGCCGGCCTTTCCATAGTCAATGATATTGTACTTGGAAGCCGGTTTGAACTTGGCAATAAGGGGTACTCTTTCCTGAATTTCGTCAAAAGTCTTCAGATCCATCGGGATGCCGGCCGTTCTGGCAATGGCCTGGATATGCATGGCAAAGTTGCTGGAACCGCCCGTAGCAGATACGTGCATAATGCCATTTTCCAGCGATTCCTTCGTCAGGAAGCGCCGGGCAGTGACGCCTTCCTTGGTGAGCTCTACAATGCGTTCACCGACGTCGCGGGCCTGCTTGACTTTAGCGGAGATGCAGAAAGGCATCGTCGCGGAACCGAACGGAGCAAGACCAACGGCTTCCGCAAATACGGCCATAGTGTTAGCCGTGCCGTACATGGAGCAGGTGCCGCAGGATGCGCACATATTGCGGCGATAACGATCGAATGTCTCGTCACTGATTTTACCGGCTTTCCATTTTCCGATAGATTCCTTGAGGTCCGGCGTGACGTAAGTGACTCCATTTTCTTCGTAGGGCAGCATCGAGCCCGGGGTCAGGAAGATGCTGGGAAGATCAAGGGAACCGGCTGCCATCAGCATGGCCGGGACGATTTTATCACAGGCGCAGAGGAAGACAAGCCCGTCGAAGTTGTGGGCGCGGACCATGGTTTCAATAGATCCGGCAATAAGGTCGCGGGAAGGCAGCACATACTGCATGCCGCGCAGCTGAGCCATGCCGTCGCAGGGAGCGGGCACGGTAAATTCGGCAGGCGCACCGCCTGCAGCCCAGACGCCTTCCTTGACGTATTGGGCGAGCTCGCGCAGTGGTTTGTGTCCCGGATTGACATCATTCCAGGAATTTACGATGCCGATAATGGGCTTCTTCAAATCCTTACTGCGGTAGCCGACGGAATTCATCAGCCCCACATAATAGGCTTCCGCGTTCTGATCGATATGTTTCATCATGTTCCTCCTTAACGCAGTTTTGCTTTTTCTCTTAAGTCTAGTCTAACAGGAATATATCACAACGTAAAACAGTTATTTATCAAGAAAGCCACAGGCTGTAGCTTGTGATATAATGGGGAAAACTAATGATTTTGTTCAGGGAGCTGATTTTTATGCAAACTTCCTATCAGATGTTTCTGCTTGCCGTGGAAGAAATGAATTTTACGAAAGCTGCCAAAAGGGCGCATGTGACGCAGCAAAGTCTCAGTGAGCATATCCGGAATCTCGAAAAAAAACTGGGCGTGCCGCTTTTTGTGCGCCGTCCGCACCTTTCCCTTACGGAAGCAGGGGAGGCTTTTTACCGCACGCTGCGGGAAATGGAACAACTCGAGACAGGCTGCAGGGCGCATCTGCGGGAAATAGCCGGAGGGCGGGAAGGGCATTTGCAGTTTGGTACGAATGCCGCCCGCAGCCGGATTTTACTGCCGGATTTGTTTGCGTCCTATCATCAGAAGTTTCCGAACGTGACGGTGAACGTCAAGCTGGGCGATATGATGAATCTTGCCCGGATGATGCGCAATCGGGAACTTGATGTGTTTCTGGGCATCGATGGTGAGAATGATGCCCTCTTTACGCGGCTTCCTGTCGGGCGTGAAGAAATTTATCTCGTAGCGTCCAATCGTTACTTACAGGAAAACTGGCAGGGAAAATCCTCCTGGCACCCTTATGTACCCGGAGATAAGGTTTCTTTGCAGGATTTTTGTCAGCTTTCACTCATCGGAAATGAGAGCGTCAGTACGGTGTCGCGGCTTGTGGACCGGAGCCTGAAAAGGGAAGGGATTGATTGTCATCAGATTTTCTCCATCAGCGATTACGAGACCCAGTTCGGTCTGTGCAGCCGCGGACTGGGAGTGACATTCTGTGCCAAAATGATGATTGAGACACTGCTCGCCTATAACCGGCTCCACCCGGAGCGGGATCTTCTGATTCCGCTCCGCACAAGGGAAGTAGGGGAATGTGTCCGGACCGACCTCTACTGCCTCAAAGGCCTTTACGTACCGCTCTATCTGACCGCTTTCATGGAGCAGGCCAGGGACATGATTCTTGAAAAATATCAGGTCATAGACCAGTATTTAGGAAAATGAAGCTGGTCGCTTTTAACTTAGAAAAAAGCATCTTGAATGCAGGCGGGGCCAAAACCATATGCTATATGCTAAAAGCGCTTTTTATATCCTTTCCGCTATCTGCTGCCAACTGCTAACTGCTAACTGCTGCCTGCCATCTGCTTTAAGTGTACTCAACATACTGCTCGCACGATTGTACTAGCCACTTCCCACTAATCACTAACCCCTATGCCCACAAATCCCTGCACTCTACTATGGATTTTTTAGTAAATATATAGTAAAATACGAATGTATTAGGGAAATGTATTTCTACTTATTTCTTGTTGTGTTGGAGGAAGAATGAGATGAAGATTTCTACCAAGGGCCGGTACGCTCTGCGCCTGATGCTTGACCTTGCTCTTAATGGGCAGGATACATTCGTACCAATCCGCAGTATTTCAGAGCGCCAGGAGATCTCTGAGAAATATTTGGAACAGATTATTACCCAGCTGTCCCGGGCCAAACTGGTAAAGAGTGCCCGCGGCGCTCAGGGTGGTTATCAGCTCGTGAAAGCGCCGAAGGAATATACGGCCGGGGAAATCCTTCGTGCCGTAGAAGGTTCACTGGCACCGGTTGCCTGCCTGGAACCGGGACACGCCGTTTGTGCGCGGGCACGGGACTGCATCACTCTGGACCTCTACAAAGAAATCCAGGATGCCGTTGATCACATCGTTGACCATACGACACTGCAGGATCTGGTAGATAAACAGAAGCTCCATGACGCCGAAAGAAAGGCAAATTAAAAATAGCGCTGGCCGCGGGTCGCTTGTCGCTGGCCGCGCTGCAGGGTGTAAAAACGGGTTAAAAGAAAAAAGAGGAGTGAAGCGATGACGAGTCGCTTCACTCCTCTTTTTGTGAAAAACCACTGGTCGCAGTACGCTTGTGGAAGCAAAAATTATTGCACCAGCCCTCTTGTTTTCCTTCGGAAAATAAGAGGGAGGGACCGCTTGCGGTGGGTATTCAGCCAGAGAACAGGAATTGGTCCGATAAAGCGCCTGTAAAATCTAAATCGAATCTCTAATTGGGGCATTAGCCCCATCGCGACCCTCTTTGACGACGTTGCGCGGCCTTGAAGAGGGGACTTCCGGAAAGCGCTGGGTGATGGGCCACTCTGCCTAAGACGAATCTAATTACCTGTCGCATTTTTTCTCAAGAATCCGCCAAAGTAACTGCCCGCACAATTGTACTAACCACCACTCACTAGCCACTTTTTCTTCTAAACATGGATTTCACAAAATCGTTACCAATAATAAGAAAAAATATAGGTAAATTGAAGTAAAATAAAGTAGAATAATTATATACGACTTGGGAGCTTTTCATCAGGCCGGAGTAAGGGAGGTAATGTATATGAAGAAGTATATTGCAGAATTCATCGGTACTTTTGTGTTGGTCTTTATGGGCTGCGGCACAGCGGCCACAGTGGGGTGTGATCCCAAGGCGGGATCCGGCTACATCCTGACGGCACTCGCTTTTGGCCTGGTCATTGTCGCGATGGCCTATTCCATCGGGAATGTCTCCGGCTGCCACGTGAATCCGGCCGTATCTCTTTCCTGTCTGCTTTCCGGGCGCATGACCGCTAAAGATTTCATTGGGTATGTCGTTGCCCAGTTCCTGGGTGCCATTGTGGGTGCCGGTGTCTTGTCCTTATTTGTTTCTCCTGCCGGCGGTCTCGGAACGAATGCACTGTATCACGGAGACGTCGGCCTGTCCTTCCTGATTGAAGTCATACTGACCTTTATCTTCACCATGGCCGTGCTCGGTGCCACGGATAAAGTGGAAAACAGCAGTGTGGCAGGGCTTGTCATCGGGCTTTCCCTGACGCTGGTTCATATTCTCGGCATTGCCTACACGGGTACGTCTGTCAATCCGGCCCGCAGCTTCGGACCGGCTCTCATCGTCGGCGGCAAAGCTATGGCAGAAGTCTGGGTATTCATTGCCGCCCCGCTCGTCGGCGGAGCCTTGAGCGCCTTGGTTTATAAGTTTATCAGCAGCAAGGAATAATTCAGTGTAACAGCATACAAAAACGACTGCTCGCCGCGTAAACTTGCGCAGTGGCAGTCGTTTTTTGATATTCTAATTATCGCCGCCCATAGCCTGCTGTCCGCCGCCCGCCCGTGGAAGCAAAATTGCTGCGCCAATTTTGCACCTAATATACAAAGGAGTTTATTGCATTCGAGCTGCATATAAATGCCAGATACTAAAAGCGATTTTTTTAAATGGTCTTCCAAATGGGCTTCAAAATGGGCTTCCTTCACCTTGTTTTCTCTTGCGTCACTTTTCAGGATGGGCTATAATACTAACTATTGGGGCATTAGCTCAGCTGGGAGAGCGCAAGGTTCGCAATCTTGAGGTCAGGGGTTCGATCCCCCTATGCTCCACCAGTAAAAAAGTCAGCATCCATGCGGGTCTTTATCTGCATGGGTGTTTTTCATTTTATGACGGAATGAAAAAGTCAATCTAAAAGTCAATCTAATTTTAAAAAACAGGGTTCAGAAACCACAAAATTATGGTTCTGAACCCTGTTTTTTGATAAGAGCTTAGGCCTGCACCAAAATTAAAAATGTACATTTTATAATTTACACTTGACAGAGTACACAAAGGATACTATGATTAAAGCATAAATAAAGTACATTGGAAAATGTACAAGAAAGGAGACGCAGCATGATAAAGCTTGGAAGCATCGCAGACATTGTGTCCGGACGTAATGTGGCGCGATTACCTGAAAGTGAAAAAAGCAAGAAATACACAAATGCTGATTTTGAATCAGATTTCTACCGAATGAAGCTAGCGAGTCCGACAAGCAGTATCATATATCAGCAGTCATCAACTGCACCACATATGGTAGCGACCATATTGTCTGATGAAAATAAAAACAAGTTCATCAGTCAGGTCTTTTCTATTATTAAGGTAGATACAACCAAAGTAAATCCTTGGTACTTATGTTATCTCCTTAACCAGTCGAGACAGCTAAAAAGGCAGTACAGTATCTTGCTGCAGGGATCTGTAATTGCCCGGCTTTCTGCTCAGCAATTAAAGCAGGTAGAAATAGAGCTGCCATATAGGGATAAGCAGGAAAAAATAGGAACCCTGTATGCTACAGCTCTGTATCAACACTATTTGGAAGTTTTGCACGCTGATTCCAAATTAAAAGGAATCATGGCCATTTTAAGAAATATGCAGGAACAATAAATAGAGGAGGAACTGGATAATGAGTAATGAAGAAAAAGGATTGAAACAAGTATTGCTGGATTCTGCTAATGTTATGCGTCAGACGATGGGTGCTGCCGATTATATGAATTATGCCCTTGGCCTGATTTTCTATAAACATTTGTCTGATAAAGTGTTGGAGAACGCTGCAAGTGCACTCGTGGATGCAGGAGAACTTGAAAAAAGTGATGTCGCATCGGAAGCCCAGCGGCAAGCTGCCTATAAAAAATATTATGCAGACAGCGATTACCATGACGATTTGCTGTTTTCCATGAATATGGATTATGAAATCAAGCCGGAATTTACCTTTACCGCTCTGGTCAATGAAATTCAGCAGAAGAAATTTCAGCTCGAACGCCTGAACCAGGCATTTCGGGATGCAGAACAATCCAATCCGGAGCTTTTGGGACATCTTTTCGATGATGTAGATTTGTACTCTACTAAACTTGGATCTACTCCGCAAAAGCGCAATGAAATGATATCTGACGTGATGCTGGCACTGGCACCTCTCAATCTGGACAGCCACAACACGGATACACTTGGTGATGCCTACGAATATTTGATTGGTAATTTTGCTTCTGATATGGGTCAGAAGGCAGGAGAATTCTATACGCCGCAGTCAGTATCTAAACTATTGACGCGCATCACGACCCAGAACTACATAGATAAAAAAGGATTTACGGCTTATGATCCGGCAATGGGATCCGGTTCTCTGCTGCTGAACGTAAAAAATTATATCGAAGATAAAGACTCCATCGACTACTATGGGCAGGAAATCAAGACTTCTACGTACAACCTGGCTCGCATGAACATGATTATCCATAACATTCCGGCTACCAATCAGCACCTGCGGAATGGTGATACTTTGGATAAGGATTGGCCTGTTGATGAAATTACGGACTTTGATGCCGTAATGATGAATCCTCCTTACTCTCAAAAATGGAGTGCCGATAAAGGCTTTTTGCAGGATCCACGTTTTTCGGATTATGGCGTACTGGCTCCTAAATCTAAGGCGGATTATGCCTTTCTGCTGCACGGTTTTTACCATTTAAAAGCCACGGGTACAATGGGCATTGTACTGCCCCATGGCGTGCTGTTCCGTGGGGCTGCAGAAGGTAAGATTCGCGAAAAACTTTTGGAAAAGGGCGCTATTTATGCCGTTATCGGGCTTCCTGCGGGTATCTTCTATTCAACGGGGATTCCTACGATTATCATGATCCTCAAAAAAGACCGCCCAGGCCGTGATGTTCTCTTTATTGACGGCAGCAAAGAATTTGAAAAGGGCAAACCGCAGAATATCATGACTGATGCCAATATTGAACGGATTTTTATGGCTTATCAGGAACGGAAAGACGTAGATAGGTTCTGCCATGTGGCTACGTATGAAGAAATTCAAAAGAATGAATTTAATCTTAACATTCCCCGTTATGTAGATACCTTTGAGCCGGAACCGGAAATTGATTTGAATGAAGTTAATGCAGGACTAAAAAAGACAGACGCTGAACTTGCAGAAAATGAAAAATCGCTTTTCGAAATGATGCAGAATTTGACCACTAAAGATGAAAAAAAGGCCAAGGCTCTTCAGAAATTCCTTAAATTGATGGAATGAGGTGTTCGTAATGAATAAGTTGAAAGCGATTCCAGCAATTCGTTTTAAGGGATTCACTGATGATTGGGAACGGCGTAAGGTAACCGATTTATTAAAAACAACAAAAGGATCTATGAAAATAGGTCCCTTTGGTAGTGCTCTAAAAAAGGAATATTACGTAAATACAGGTGTAAAGGTTTATGCTCAGGAAAATATATTTGAAGAAGATTTTACAATTGGAGATTACTATATTACACCGGCAAAATATGAAGAGTTAAAAAGTTGTGAATTGAGACCAGGAGACCTTGTAATAAGCATGATGGGCACAATTGGAGCTTGTGCGATTTTTCCTTCTAATGCTGAAAAAGGTATTATGAATTCACATTTATTAAGGCTACAGTTTAAAGATGGAATTATTCCTGAATTTATCAAACTTTTACTGCAGGATTCAGAGCTGATTAAGAATCAAATCAATAGATTATCTGTTGGAAGCATAATGAACGGGTTAAGTTCATCAGTGGTACAAAAGTTGGTGTTTCCTATGACTTCTATTGATGAACAAAAGAGAATTGTACATTTTTTTGGCTTACTTAATCACATTATCATTCTTCATCAGCGTAAGTTGGAATTACAAAAAAGGATTAAAGAATACTTCCTTCAAAATATGTTTCCGGCAAAAGGAGAGAATGTTCCCAAACTTCGATTTAAAGGATTTACTGACGCATGGAAACACTGTAAGTTAGATAACCTATGTGAACTTATTACAAAACAAACGGGGTTTGACTATTCTAAAACGATAAAACCTATGTTGGTTAGAAAAAAAGAAACAGATACGTATCCTTTTATTCAAAATAAAGATTTTACGGGAAATAAGATTAATCTTAATACTGATTTTTATATTCCTATCAAAATAGCAGAAAAATTTCCTAAAATTACATTGGACAAACCAAGTATTCTTATATCTATTTCTGGACGGATAGGAAATGTAGGATTCTATAAACTTAAAGAAAAGTCCTTTATAGGAGGAGCTGTAGGGATATGTAAATTAAAAAATGAAAATGATGGTGAATTCATTCTTCAAGAATTGGAATCAGAATATGGACAGTATTATTTTAAGTCGTTAATAAAAGCATCATCACATGCTAATATTACTGTCGAGGACATTCGAAATATCGAGTTAATAATGCCAACAAGTAGGGAAGAAAATGCTAAAATTTCTACATTTCTTTTAAAAATTGACAGGCTCATCACTATTCATCAGCGTAAGATTGAACAACTACAATCTATAAAAAAATTCATGCTCCAGAATATGTTTTGTTAAGCGGGAGGCGCACTCTGAATGGCAACATATGAATCTGAGCTAAGTATTGAAAATCATCTGATTGAGCAACTCACAGAAAAAGAGTCCCAATGGACATTTAGAGAGGATATCCATACCGTTCAGGATCTTTGGGATAATTTCCGCCATATTCTTATCCGCAATAACAAAGAATTGTTTGATGAGCACCCCTTGACGGATAATGAATTTCTCCAGATACAGAACCAACTGCGATTTACCACGTTTTATGATGCAGCAAAATGGCTGTTGGGAGAAAATGGTATTGCACGAGTAGATATACAGCGAGAAGATGCTAGTTTGGGAACCATACACCCTGTGGTTTTCAAAAGAGTTGATATTGCCGGCGGATCTTCGGTATATGAAGTGGTACATCAGATTGAATTTGAACGAAAAGATAAGATGAACCGCAATCGCCGCGGCGATGTGACGCTGCTCATCAACGGCCTTCCCATGATCCATATGGAACTCAAAAACCGCAGTCACCCCTACAAGGAAGCTTTTAATCAAATCAAAAAATATCTGAAGGAAGGTGTTTTCACTGATATCTTTTCCACACTTCAGATGTTTGTGGTTTCTAATGGGGCGGATACACGGTACATTGCAGCCGCGCCTGAAAGAGGGCTTAACGAAAAATTCCTTTCTGTCTGGCTGGATGATAACAATCAGCCGATTAATGATTATTTGTCATTTGCGAAAGAAGTACTTTCGATTCCGGCTGCCCACAAGATGGTTTCTCAATATACAGTACTTGATAGTGAACGCAAAGCGATTATCATGCTTCGCCCCTATCAGATTCATGCCATTGAAGCCATAAAGGATGCAGTCAATCCATATTCCGATGGCGGAAGACATTCCGGCTACATATGGCATACAACCGGATCAGGAAAGACACTCACAGCTTATAAAGCGGCTCATTATCTCACCCAAATTCCTAGTGTTGACAAAGTAATCTTTGTGGTTGACCGCCGGGATCTGGACAACCAAACAACAGGGGCATTTCAGGCATATGCACAGTACGACACAATCGATGTGAATGAAACGGATAATACCAGTGACCTGGTAAAAAAGCTGCAGTCAAAGGATGGGGATGTGATTGTCACGACCATCCAAAAGTTACAGATTGTCATGAAGCGGCATCCGGAAGGTTCAAAGAAATACGGAAAACTCCATAATCTCCGGTTGGTGTTTATCGTAGATGAATGTCATCGTGCTGTGTCGCCGGTTGCTCAGGATTTGCTTAATAAATATTTTGCGAACCCATTGTGGTTTGGATTCACGGGAACGCCGATTTTCAGTGAAGATGCAAAAGATAGTCCTGGGGATCTCCCCAAAACTACGGAAGAACAGTATGGTGATTGTCTGAATCGGTATACCATCAAAGAAGCCCTGCACGATGGTTCAGTCCTTGGTTTTCAGGTGGAATACCGCAATACCTTTGATAGGGAAGAACTGGCAGAAAAGAATAATATAACTTCATGGGAACAGGACGAAGATGGGTATGATTTGGAATCAGAGCTGATGAAGGATAAGATCATCGATGCTGCCTATGAAGATGAAAATCACATGCTGCAAGTGGTTGATTTTATCATCAATAAGTCCAGTGGGAAACTGGGCTTAGATCGGGGAAAAGGGAATACTTTTACGGCTATTCTTACTACGAGTTCCATTAAACAGGCACAACGCTATTATCAGCTGTTTAAGCGGGTCAAAGAGGGAAAAGAATCTTCTGTGACCATTCGTGATGAGATTAAAAGAAAGTTATCCGATTTTCCGAAGGTCGCCATTACATACTCTGTCAGCGAAAATAATGACGACAGTTCTTTTAATCAGGACCAGATGAAAGCGTCAATGCAGGACTACAATGAGATGTTCGGTACCCAATATACGATGGAACAGCTTGATGCCTACAACGCCAATGTCAATGACCGCTTGGCTCGAAAAAAGGAAAAATATCAAGTGCGGGAAAATCAACTGGATATCGTCATTGTGGTAGATCGACTACTCACCGGATTTGATGCACCTTGTTTATCAACGCTCTTTATTGACCGCAAGCCGATGCGTTCTTACAGTATCCTTCAGGCGTTCTCTCGTACGAACCGTTTGTATGATAATCAGAAAAGATTTGGACAAATCGTTATTTTCCAAGTGCCTGCGCACTTTAAACGAGCCGTGGATCACGCAATGACTCTTTATTCTGCCGGAGGCGGCAGCTTTGTCCAGGCTCCTTCTTGGGAAGAAGCGGAAAGAAAGTTCCGTGAGGCAATTCAGGCACTGCGGAAAGTCGCACCAACGCCGGATGTAATCGACTCTCTGACAAAGAAACAAAAGATTAAGTTCCTGAAGGTATATAGGGAATTCGATAATGCCTATTCGGATTTGCAGGTTTATTCGGAGTTTGGAAGTAAAGACTTGGTCAGTGATTATCATGTGAATGAAGATTTGATTGAGGCTTATGGTGGGAAATTTGTCAACGTAAAGGAAGAATTAAAGGGTGATGATGAAGACCCTGATGATCCTGATATCAACACTGCCATCAATTACGAACTTCTCTGCTACCATAAAGATCAGATTGATGAAGCATATATCTTGAAACTCATGGAAGCAACACGTGCAGATGAGTCTGCTATCGTCATTGAAGAAAATGCACGAACTCAAAAAATCATTGAAGAAATCAATGAAGAAATTGCCCGGTTCCGTAAGACCAATCCGGCTCGTGCAGAAATCTTGGAGGAAATCTGGAAAGAATACCAGGATAATCCGGCTCTATTCGTGAACAAAAACTTTGCCGATATCATGAATGACAGGGTACAGGCAAAAGTAAAAGGCATAGTCGATGCATTTGCAAAAGAATGGTGTGTAGATCCGGATACGTTGGCTTTCTTCATTGAGACGTATGATGTGAGCAAAGATCCGCAGGATAAACAAGTCAACCAAGATGCACTGAAAAAAGCAAGCAATGTAAAAGAATATCGTAAGACACATCCGGATATCGGTCTGAAATATTGGCGCTTGCTGCTTGAAGCAGTACGGAAACTCTACGTGGATAAATTGCAGCAGCTCATTGAGTAAGGCTGGCGTTAAAGAGGGAAAGGAGAACATCATCATGTTCAAGCACCATCTTAAAATCGTAAGTACCCTGGCGGCTGCGGCTTTATTTGTGGGGTGGCTGGGTGCGTGCCAGCCTGCCGCGGCGGCAGAAGAACAGACTGCACCGCCGCGAAGCGCAAGGCACTTGAAGCGGAGCAGGGCGTTCTGGCGCTTTGATATGCCGGGTGACGGCGTGCTGCCGCGCAATTTCCGCACGGCGGCTGATTCCTTTAAGCCGGCCGAAAAGCGCTACAGCACCGAAGTGGACCCCAATTTTATCCCATCTCGGAAGGGTCTCGATACGCTTCCTATTTCGGGATCGGCACAGTTTTCGGAAACCCAGCTTCCGGCACTTGTAAAGGAGCTGCAGAAACATACGAGCGGACCGATCTATGACGTGGACCTGAGGCAGGAATCTCACGGTTTTGTGAACGGCAAACCGGTCAGCTTTTACGGTAAAAATAATTGGGCAAGTCGCAGGGATTCCCACTTGCAGGCTCTCCTGAAGGAAAAGAAGCGTCTTGGCAATATGGAGGGAAAACACGTGAAACTGTACCGCCTGGGCGCCGGGAAAAAACCCATGAACCTGGCCAGGATAGAGGCTAAAGAGGTGCTGGATGAAGAGGAGCTTGTTACCCGCGCCGGCATGCATTATGTACGGCTTACCTGCACGGATCACATGTGGCCGCAGGCCAGTGAAATTGACCGGTTTATCCGGTTCTATCGCTCATTGCCGCAGGATGCCTGGCTGCATTTTCACTGCGCGGCCGGTCAGGGACGCACAACGACCTTTATGGTCTTCTACGATATGATGAAAAATCCCGATGTCCCCTACAAGGATATCCTCGTCAGGCAGTATCGCCTCGGCGGCGTGTATGCGGCGTTTGGCGGCACCGGTGTAAAAGGGTGGAAAGTACCGCTCTTTAAGGAAAAGAAGCGCATGATGGCCCTCTTTTACAAGTACGTCCAGGAAAACTATAAAGACAATTACGCAACACCGTGGTCGCAGTGGCTTAATGAAGCCGCCGCCCGCTGACCGCTGTCCGCATTCCGCCTAAGGAAACAAAATTGCCACAGCAATTTTGCCTTGAGTGAATAAAACAGCCGTAACCACAACGCTAATGTGGCTGCGGCTATTTTTTGATTCTGCTTATCAGGCTGTATCGCTTTGCTGAAGGTGAAGCTAGATGCCCAAAGGGCCGCTCTCCGCTAAGGAAAAATTCTGCATTAGCGTACTAACCACTGCCCACTAACCACTTCGCATAGATTCCCACTATCTGCTGCTGTCTGCAATCTGCCTTGCACCGTACCTGCCAACCTGCCTGCACTACGATACTCACAGCTCATAACTCATAACTTATAACTTTACGTCTCGCTACTTTTTTCTACAGCCATATACGTTATACTCATAATTGTCTAATACTATTTGATGAGGGGGAACATATGAATATTGTGACGGAACTGGCACTGATCAGCGGCGTCTGTCTGGCCGGCGTAGCCATTGCGGAGATGCTGCCTTTTACAGGTTTACAAATCCCCAGCGAGTGAAAGCCCTTGGTTTTAACCATGGGATGAAACTCGTCCACTAAAAACAAAATGATATTTTGCATGCTCGTAGATGGTTAATTGATAATTATCTATCAATATGTTATGCTAACATCATGGAAAATAAATATTTCAGGACAAAAACAACAGTATCTTTCATCAACTATCATTTTGTATTCTGTCCCAAATACCGCCGCAAGATATTCTTGATTCCTCATGTCGAGGAGAGATTCAAGGAGCTGACACGGCAGATATGCGAGGAACTTAAAATTGAAATCCTTGCCATGGAATGCCATATCGACCATGTGTATTTGTTTTTAAGGTGCTGGCCGAAGCAATCCCCTGCCGAAATTATGAGGAAGGTGAAAGGAGCTTCCTCCCATCGACTTCGAAATGAATTTCCTCAACTGAGTGGTATGTCGTCATTATGGACCAGGAGCTATTTTGTTTCGACGGCCGGCAATGTTAGCAGCGAAACGATTAAACGCTATGTGGATACTCAAAAAACCAGGGGGTGAAAAGCAATGGTCAGGACATTCGGGTTCAAGCTGTTCCGTGCTAAGCGGAACAAAAAGCTGCATCGACAGATTAATGCTGCCGGAATGGCCTATAATCATTGCATTGCCCTGCATAAGAGATATTGGAAACTGTACCATAAGTCATTGAACCTCTATGCGCTCCAGAAGCATCTCACGAAGCTTAAGAAAATACCGCGTTTTGCTTATCTGAAAGAGATTGGCTCGCAAGCCTTGCAAGATGTTACTCAACGCATTGACAGGGGCTATAAGCTTTTCTGGGAAAACCTGAAGCGGGAGCGGAAGACGGCACCACCAGGATTCCGCAAGGTACGAAAGTATAAATCCTATACGCTCAAACAGGCTGGCTGGAAACTGGATCAGGAGCATGGTATTGTCTATATCGCAAAACAGAAATACCGCTATGCGAAAAGCCGCAACATCGAAGGCAAAATTAAGACTTTGACTGTCAAACGAGACAGTCTTGGTGATATCTATCTCTATTTCACCTGCGAATTGCCGGATATCGAAGTAGGAGCACGAACAGGTAAAAGCGTCGGCTTCGATTTCGGTTTCAATGGCAAAATGCTCATAGCTGAAAATCCGGAGGAAGATATCCGGGAACCAGGATTTTTCCGCAAAGCCAGGAACGAAATTGCCCGTGCCAATCGCAAGCTGTCGAGGAAACGTATGCAGTCAAACAATCGGTGCAGGGCTCGCCAGGAATTGGCTCGTCTGCATCGTAGGATTGCGAATCAGCGTAATGCTTTTCACTGGCAGTTGGCAAGAGAATTATGCTCCCGCTACGCAGTCATCTGTCTTGAGGACTTGAATATGAAGTTCATGCAGAAAGGCCACGGGAAAAAGGTTATGGACTACGGGCTTTCTGAGTTCGAGAATATCCTCGCTTATGTAGGCAGGCAGGTTGGTACAAGAATCGTTAAAGTAGATCCATACTTCCCGTCTAGCCAACTCTGCTCGGAATGCAGCTATAAGAATCCTGAGATGAAAGATCTCCGTATTCGCGAATGGGTTTGCCCTGCCTGTGGTTCGCATCATGACAGGGACAGGAATGCTGCCCGTAATATCCATCAGGAAGGCCTGCGAATACTTGAATCGGCCTGAAGTAAACAATACTGGGCGGGGCATCGTCCAGCTGCAGGAGTCCTCGTAAGACTATCGCAAGGTAGCAGAGGGCGTTAGTCACTCAGGAATCCCACGAATTTATTCGTGGGAGGATGTCAAAGTGCCGTATAGTGTCATTAGTCTGTTGATTTTGACGGCACTGCTATATCGAAAAATTATCCGGCCCGCGCAAATTTCGAATGTGGGCGGATTCTTCATCCGCAACATGGGAATCTTCTTCGTGCCCGCCGTAGTGGGTGCGATGGAGTATGTGGAAACGCTCAGAAACTATCTCGTCCCGTTTCTTGTCATCACACTTGTGACGACGCCGCTCGTGTACGCAGTGACGGCGTGGACCGTACAGGTGTGTATGCGCCTGCAGAAGCGCAGAGGTGGCACCCATGCTTGACGGATTAACCCAATCTCCTTTTTTCGGATTGACGCTGATTTTTGCTTGCTGGGTTCTTGCTGTGAAACTGCAGAAAAAGACCGGATGGCTCATTGCCAATCCCGTGTTCACTTCCTCCATCATGATTGTGATTATCCTGGCCGTGACAGGGATTCCGCTGCGCCATTTCCAGGCGGGCGGCCGTCTTATTTCTTTGCTTCTTGGCCCGGTGACGGCCGTGCTGGCTCTTAATATTTATCAGCAAAAGGAAGTGCTGCGGGAAAATTTCCTGCCCATCCTCATCGGCTGTGGTATGGGGAGCCTCGTTAGTATAGCCGCAGCGTGGTTTTTATGCCATTTCTTTCAGACGAATGCTGTTTTTTCCGCTTCCATGCTGCCGAAAAGTGTGACGGCTGCTATTGCCATGGGTATTTCGGAAAGCGGCGGAGGTATTCCGGGCATTACGGCAGCGTCCGTAGTAATGACGGGTATCGAAGGCGCTGTGCTGGCTCCATTTTTTGCCCGGTTCTTTCATGTGACGGATCCTGTGGCGGAGGGCGCTGCTATCGGGGCGTGCAGTCATGCCGTGGGTACGACCAAGGCGCTGGAAATCGGTGAGATTCAAGGGGCCATGAGTTCGATTTCTTTATGTGTCTGCGGCATCATCACGACGGCACTGGCGCTTATATTCATGTAAAAAAGAGGGAGGAGCAATGAAACGATTTTCTTTTGCAGGGGTACTGCTTCTTACTTTTATGATAGCCTGCAGCGCCAGTTGTGCCGGCAAGAAGGAAGTGCCGGAGAAAAAGGTACCGGAAAATCCTCAGAAAATCAGTCTCGTCTGGCAGCATAAGAATGATCCCAACGTGGACCTGTCAACGCTGGATAAGGTACCCGGAGTCAATGTGGTATCTCCGGTCTGGTACAAGGTGATCGGCGAGTACGGCCTCGTACAGGATAATTCTGTAGAAGGCTATGTGGAGCGGGCTCACCAGAAGGGGTACCAGGTGTGGCCGCTTATTACGAACAGCTTCGATCCGGACTTGACGCATAAAGTCCTGCAGGATCCTCATTCTCAGGGCTATGTGATTGAGCAGCTTGTCGCTCAGGCGGAAAAGCATGGTTTTGACGGGATCAATGTGGATTTTGAAAACATCTATGAAAATGACCGCGATGCACTGACCTCTTTTGTGCAGTATCTGCGCCGCCGGACAAAGGACAAGGGACTTGTGCTTTCTATGGATGTGACCGTACCGAGCGATAATCCGAACTGGTCGCGCTGCTACGACCGTAAGGCACTGACGAAGGAACTCGATTATCTCGTCCTCATGACGTATGACCAGTATTCGCGCCTCAGTACTGTACCAGGCCCGACAGCTTCCTTTAACTGGGACGAGGACCGGCTGAAGGCGACCCTTGCTAAAGGTATCCCACCGGAAAAGGTAGTGCTTGGGATTCCTCTCTATATGCGTCTGTGGAAGGCTGAAGCGGGGAGCGATAAGTATCGGGCAAGTACGCTCGACATGCTGCATGCCGATCTCCTGAATCAGGAAAAAGGCAAGCTGCTGAGCTGGCGGCGTGAATGGCTGCCCGAAGAAAAGATGTTCCGCTGCTCTTACGAAGAAGATGGGTCGAAATATGTCTTCTGGCAGGAAGATGCGCTGAGCCTTTACTATAAGACCCGTCTCGTGAGCCGGTATAGTTTGGCCGGTACTGCCGCCTGGAGGTTTGGGTTTGAGACGCCGGATGTGTGGGTACTACTGGAACATTAAAGGTAAAGGCACCTCAGATAATCTGGTGCTCGGCTGGCCTCGCACGCATCTTATCTGAGAGCTTTTTCTAAGGAATTTCACAGAGCGATTTGCAGAATCCAACCGCATGGACTTTGTCGGACCGGGCTGCGACCACTCGACGTACGTCTTTTGTACGACGTCGTGGCCTCAGCCCGGTCCTTCGCGTCCCTGCGGCTGTCTTGCAGCAAATCTTCTGTGAAAATGGAAATAATAGCGGTGCTTGAGAGAAGCATTTTGCTGAATAAGTAAATTTGGTGTTTTGGACAACTTGTAAAACAAAAGCGTCTTCGCTTTCTTTTGCATCTACGGCTGTTTTGCAGCAGAGTCCATCAGAAACAAAATAAAAAGCATGCGTGACATTGGGCATACTTTTCTTAATGCAGCGACGAGGAGGAACTGCGTGAGCTTCCCATTCTGCCGAAGGCCAATGAACTGCCAGATGCAATCTATATCAAGAATCCGCCAAAGTAACTGCTCGCACGAATGTACTAACCACCATCCGCTAACCACCAACCACTTCTGCACTTGCCTCGGGCTTCAGCCCGTCATGGGGTTTCGGATTTCAGACACCAGACTGATGGAAACATTAAAAAGCACTTGCGGACATAGTATTTAGAGTACAAAGAAAATGAAGAACTATTCTTGAAATAATGTTCGGATAGCGTTTCTTTTGTTACGATTCATTGTATTTTTGTCGTATTATGGACGCTTTATTTTTAAAATAGAAAATGCAGGAAAGGGCGAAAAAGAAATTATCTGATAATTATGCAAAATTATTAATATTTTTAAAAGGAGGAACGACAATGACACCAGAGCAAGAGAAGCAGTATTACGCCCAAATGGAACAGAATTTCCCGGAGTTTTTAAAAGCGATGGAGAAGCTGGTTTCCATTCCGAGCTATTTGGAAGAGGACACTTATCCTGATGTGCCCGCTTTGCAGGAGGTCCTGAAGGCGACGCTTGCCATGATGAAGGACATGGGATACCGTACATATGCTGATCCCGAAGGGTATTATGGCTATGCTGAAATCGGGGAAGGGGACACTTTAATCGGCGTATTGGGTCATTTAGACGTAGTGCCGCCGGGACTGTCGTCTGACTGGCATTCTGATCCTTTTAAGGTAGACTATAGAGATGGCAAAGCTTACGGACGCGGCGTGCAGGACGACAAGGGCCCGACGCTGTCTGCTGTCTATGCCATGAAAGCCCTGCTGGATGCTGGGTTCAAACCGAATTACCGGCTGCGCTTCATCTTCGGTACGGATGAAGAGAATCTGTGGCGCGGAATCAAAAAGTATATGGAAAAAGAGGAAAAGCCGAATTTTGGATTTACGCCTGATTCAGTTTTTCCTCTTATTTATGCAGAAAAAGGGGTGCTGGATCTTATCCTCCATGCCAAAAATGAAAGCGGCCTTGTCTTTAAAGGCGGCGATGCCTACAACGTGGTACCGTCCTATGTGAAGGCTCCGTATTCGGAAGCCTTGAAGACGGCCTTAGAGCATCTTCATTATGAATACCGCATAGAGGCAGATGGCAGCATCGGTATTTTAGGCAAGAGCATCCATGCCAAAGACGCGGAACTGGGTGTCAACGCGATTCACCATTATCTGCTGGCTCTTGATGCGATGGGACATCCGACCAAGGCAGGCGCTTTCGTAAAAGATTGTCTGGAAGGACATAAATTTGCGGAACCGATTTTTGGAGAAGTCAAGGATGAAGCTTCCGGTGAACTGAAATTCAACATTGGAAAGATCGAACTGACGCCGGAAGAGGAAACGCTTTATATCGATATGCGTATTCCGGTTACCTACCCGAAGGAAAAAGCGGTGGAAGCCTTGAAGAAAAAAGCTGCCGAATACGGTTTCATCTATGAAGAGTTTGACTGGCTGAAACCTGTTTATATGCCGCTTGATTCTCCTATTATTACTAAACTTGTGGCTTCCTACCGGGAAGCCACCGGCGATACGCAGAATCAGCCAATCAGCAGCGGCGGTGCGACGTACGCACGGGCTATGGATAACTGCGTAGCTTTCGGCTGCATTCTCCCCGGCGTCGAAAAGAGCGAACATATGCCGAATGAACACATGGTTGTGGACGAATTTAAGACAGCTATAAAAATTTATATTCATACATTCTATAATTTCAACGCTTGAAGGTACTCCAGTTTCGGAAAGAAGGTTCTATGATGCCTGAACAAAAGAAGAAAAAATCCAAGATGCTCAGTTCGTATTCCATTGTTTTTCTGGTCCTGATTCTTGTGGCTATACTCACATGGTTTGTACCGCAGTCCGTCGTCGTTACGAAGAACGGTACAAAAGAAATTATCTACAATGCCATTATGGTAAAGGGTAAAGTGGTGGCCGGACAGGGCCTGCAGCCGATGGGTCTGTGGGATATCCTCGCTGCCCCGGCTAAGGGTTTTGTAAAGGCCGCTCCTGTCGGCTTCGCCATCCTGATGGCAGGTTCGTTCCTGCACATCATGAATTCAACGGGAGCTATGAGCGCCGGTATCGGCTGGCTGCTGAGACACTTCACCGGTAAGACGCTCCTTATGGTGCTTGTCTTTGTGTCTTCCGTCTTTGGCTCTGTGTATGGCTTGTGGGAAGAAATTCCGGCTTTCTCCATGATGGTTGTGCCCCTGTTTATACGGGCCGGATATGATGTGATCACCGGTATCGGCGTCCTGACAGTCGGTGCCACGGCAGGGAATATGGCCAGTGTTGTGAACCCGTTCTCTGTCGGTGCTGCCGTCGGTGCCATCGGTACGGAAGGGCTTTCGATGGGCAGCGGCATTATGCTGCGTATGGTAGTGTTTGTCGCTTTGACGGTGGTGGCCATCATCTACGTACTGCGTTATGCGGCTATGGTTAAAGATGATCCTTCCCGTTCCGTTGTGTACGGTCTGGATGTCAATACGTTTGTGGATGAAGAAAAAGCAGAAAAACATGAAGAAATTACGCGTCAGCAGGCGATGTCCATCGGACTTCTCGTTTTGATGGTCCTGGCCCTTGTATGCGGTTATATTCCTTGGGATTCTATTAAATTCGCGGATGGGTCTACTATGAAGGACATTATCAACCTTCCGTTCACTACACTTGCGCAAGTGCCGTTCCTGGGGAATTTCTTCGGTGCCGGTCATTATACGCACTTCGGTGATTGGTATTTTGATGAATATGCGTTTGTCTTCTTTACGGGCGCTCTGCTGCTTGGCGTGATCAACAAGATGCCTGAGGAAGAGTTTGTTCACGAATTTGTAGAAGGGGCTCGTGAAATGCTTGGCGTCATCCTGGTGCTGACGATTGCCAACGCGATTTCAGTCATCATGGGCAGCAAGACTGCGGGCATGTCCGTAACGTTTGTGTACTGGATTCAGAATGCCCTGTCCGGTGTGCCGTCCTGGGCCTTTGCCATTGCCGCCGCTGCTTCTTACCTTGGTATCGGGTTCTTTATGCAGTCGACGAGCGGTGTAGCCGGTATCACCATGCCGATTCTGGGCGCAGTGGCTTATGCTCTGTTCCAGTCTGCACCGATTGGTTCCATCGGCGGGCAGATTATGTTGATCTCCGCATTCACCATCGGCCTGAACTTCACTTCCGCAATTTATCCGAGCGCAACCAACATGGGTACCTTGGAACTCTACAAAGTGCCTTACAATCACTATCTCGGATTTATTCTGAAAGCTGATATTGCTATGCTCATTGTCGGTGTCATCATCGTCTCGATTGCACCGTCCTTAGGGATTTTGTAATTAGGCAGTCATAAACAAAGAGGCTGTGAAATCATGAAAAATCATCATTTCACAGCCTCTTTTGTTTTCATAACGTCGCCTGCGAGTAGCCTTCCGTAGTCCGACCATGGAAGAAAACTTGCAGAGTATTTTTTTGAACTTATAAGGATTAAGACTAATATCCAGATTAAACCTCAAAATATCTTCTTTCAGTTTATTTTTTCTACCTGGCCGCAGAGCCAAACACCACTCTGCCGAAGGCTAGCTAACTGCCAGATGCAATCTATATCAAGAATCCGCGAAAGTGGCTGTCTGCACGGGTGTACTAACCCCTGTTCACTAACCACCAACCACTTTATGCCGCAGACCGGCCTAATGCTATATGCCAAATGCGCTTTTTTCACTAAAATATAAAAATCAGCTGCAGGAAAAATTTTCTGCAGATGGTTTTTCATTTGGGCAATACAAAGAGGACCTTCTTCCACTTCACGAAGTGAAGTCGGAGGAAGGAGGACCGCTTGCGGTGGATGGTAGCCTTACCCCCCACGCACAACTGCAAATCAGAAGTGCTTTTTTATTGACGCTGCTGATTTACAACTTCTTCTACTTTCACATGATTCCTCACCGGCGAAACCGGAGCGGCTTTGGGCACGCCGGCTTTGACGAGCAGGGTCAGCGGACAGCCCAGGGTCTTGCGGATCCATTTCATCATGGCGTTCAGGCGACTCAGCTCCATGGCCGGATCTACCCGGGCGATGAGGGTCAGCGTAGCCATGCCGCTGTTCACACGAGCCTCGATGTTTTCAACGACACCGCTCTGTGTATAATCCAGGCATTCGGCCATGGCCAGGAGCAGTGCGGCTTTGCTCAGTTCCTGGATGTCATTTTCCGTAAGGAGCTTGCGGTATGGTTTATTGCGCAGATAGGTGCGGTTGATACCGTGATGCCAGGCCGCGATGATGGAGGCAAAGACCACGTCCATATGGCTCAGCCCGAAAAGACGGCTGTTTTCAATGATGTAGCCGCTGTGGCGGGTGTGGTTGTAGAAGTTAATGGTAATGCCCGAATCATGGAGCAGGGCAGCGGTTTCCAGCAGCGGCCCCCAGCGTTTCGGATCCAGTTGATGCAGTCTCTGCCAGCCGCGGAAAAGTTCCATGGCAAATTTTGCCACAAGGCGGCCGTGCTGCTCATCCGGGCAGTACATATGAATCATATCATTCTGGCTTTCCTTCAGGATATCCGGAATGATGAGCGGGCGGGACGTGTGCTGGTGCAGATACTGGCAGAACAGTCCTTCACGCAGACCGCAGCCCGAGATGATAAATCTTTTCGATTTGGCTTTATCGGCAATGCCCTTGATAATGGAAGAACCTGCCAGAATGACGTCGGCACGATCCGAAGACAGGCCGGGAATGCGGCGGCGCAGAGGCGGAGCCGTAGAAGCCATACTTTTGTACCAGTCTTTGAAATCATTCAGGTCAAACTGGAAATTATGCAGTTTGGCCGTGAAATATTTCTGCCGCTTTTCTTCGACTTTGCCGATGGAACGAGCTGTACCGCCGACGCCGACAAGAGGCAGACCGCAGTTGTCGAGCCAGGGTGTCTTGGACAGCTGATCTGTAATCAGCTTGTTCATGATTTTCATGTCTTCGGTACTATTTGAGCCGTTTTGACGGCTGGCTTTTGTTAAGTTGACACAGCCGATGGGCAGACTGATGGAATCGACAAGCTTTCTGTCGCGGACCAGGATGACTTCGGTAGAACCGCCGCCCAGGTCGAAGATGACGGCATCTTTTACGTTGATGGTATTGATGACGCCGAGATAACTCAAGTAAGCTTCGGTTTTGCCGGAGATGATTTCCAGATCGATTCCGGTTTTTTCTCTTACAGATTTAACAAGCTTGGCACCGTTTTTTGCGTTTCTGATAGCGGCTGTAGCGACGGCGATGATTTCGTCCGTGTGGAAGAAGTGGCACATGGAGGCGAAACCTCTCAGACAGGTGACAGTAGCAGAGAAGGCCTCTTCCGTCAAATATCCATTTTTGTCAGTCTTGAGTGCCAGCCGCAGCGGGTCTTTCTGGTTATAGGCCAGACGTGAACCTTTGGACTCATCAATTTCCATGATGACGAGGCGGGCTGAGTTTGACCCGACGTCAATGATTCCGATTCTTTTCATATCCGTACCCCTTTGTTTGGGAACTATCTTCCTATATCATGGCATATGGTTGTAAAGTTTGTGTAAAATGGGAGCATTTATGTGCCAAGAGTGATAGAATAAATTCGAATCCGATTATTTTGTATTAAGTATAACACGGATTATGATTTTTTTTCATAGACAAGACGCCTGATTTTAAATATAGTCATTCATATTGAATCGGCGGTTTTTTTATGCGCGAAAGCGAAATCACCGGTATTGGAGGATGGAGGATTCTATGGCGAAGAAAAAAAACTACTCGGCGGCAGTCATCCACTTAGGCTCCGAAAAAGTGACGATGCAGCTGATTCAATACTCCGGGCTGAATGATATCAAAATTCTTGATTCAGCCACCCATGCTGTCAGACTGGGTGAAGAGACGTTCCAGACAGGACGCATTTCCCTGGATACAATCCAGAAAATCGTGACGATCCTGAAGGGCTTCCGGCTGCTCATGAAGGATTATGGAATCCGTTCCTATATCCTGCAGGCGACGACAGCTGTCCGGGAAGCGGAGAACAAGGAGTACTTCCTCGATCAGATTTTTGTGAAGACCGGGTTCAAGATTGACGTCGTCAATATGCCAAGAGAAATCTTCACGAAACTGGCTTCCTTTATGAATGCTATGGGCATCCGTACTACAGAGGAACTGCCCGCGGCCAGCTGGCTGATGGTCGATATTTCTTCCGGGGGCATGGGCTTTACCTATATGGATAGTGGTGAAATCCAGTATCAGCAAAACCTGCATGTCGGGCTGATTCGCCTGAAGGAATATTTCACGCGCAATGAACAGGCGAGCATCCATTTTGAGGATGCCCTGAAAGAGTATATCGCAGCGCACATTATTCCGGTAGCAGAAGAACTGGCGGGCAAAAAGATGGATTCCCTGATTTTGAGCGGTGCCGAAGGTATGTTCATCAACAAGATGCTGCGCAAGCGTCCTGACACGCAGGGTTTTATCCATATTACGCTGGACGAACTCGAAACGCTTTATAAGCGCGTTCACACCCTGACGAAGGACCAGATGATTAAACTTTATCATCTGACGGATGGAGAAACGGAACTGGCCCTGCCGGCTGCGGCACTGTATTATCAGCTGGCTGCCCTGGCAAAGACGAGCCGGATTACCATTCCCACAAGCCGCTTTATCGACGGCATGAAAACGCTCTATATTGCAGGACAGACCGATAAAGAGTTCATCCGCCTCATGCAGGAACTGCAGCTCAGTCAGATCCGCGGCATCGGTCATCGTCTTTTCTATAATAAAAAACACGCAGACCTGGTGGAAGGTTTCTGCTGCTCACTTTTTGCCGCCCTGGCATCTTCCCAGGGGCTGGATAAGGCGGATTTGCTTTATCTGCGCGCGGCTGCTGCTCTCCACGGAGTAGGCAAGTACCTGTCCCTGCGCTCTCATAATTTGTATAACTATGAAATCATCCGTGACGCGGACCTCATTGGTTTCAGCCGGGAAGAACGGCAGATGATTGCGGAGATTGCTTTTCTTTATTCCGTGGATTCCCTGGATTCTCAGGCCGTGGAATTGTATGAACGGCATATCAGCATTACGCCGCGGGTGGCAAAATTGGCGGCTATCCTGCGTATGGCAGATTGTCTGGATGTCAGCCGGAAGAACAAAGTGGCGAAATGCAAGGCATCCATCAAGGATAATAATTTTGTCGTGAAGGTCAGGAGCAGGGAAGACTTTTCCCTGGAACGCTGGACCTTTGAAAAACGGGGAACGGTTTTCGAAGAAGTTTACGGCCTGAAGCCTGTACTAAAGCAAGAGGAGGTTTAATCCATGTCTGTTGTGGATCTGACGAAACCTGAATACTACATCAACAGGGAACTGAGCTGGCTGAAATTCAACCTTCGCGTGCTGAAGGAAGCCGGTGTGAGAAGAATTCCCCTTTGCGAGCGCCTGCGCTTTGTTGCGATTTCCGCGTCCAATCTGGATGAATTCTTCATGGTTCGTGTCGCCGGTCTGATCAATCGCCAGGCGAGCGGCATTGAGCGTCCGGATATGGCCGGACTGACTCCGACGGAACAATTGAAGCGCATCGCTGTGGAAGCGCACAGCGAAATGAAGCTGAAATATCATTATTTATTCGCCCTGCTCAAGGAATTGGAACAATATGGTATTTGTTTCAAGAGAGTTTTTGAACTGACTCAGGAACAGCACCAGGAACTGGAACGGTATTACCGTGAAGATGTCTTCCCGGTGCTCACACCGATGGCCATCGATGCGGCCCGTCCTTTCCCGTTCCTTGCCAATAAATCCCTGAATATCGCCGTGGAACTGCGCGACGAAAAGAATGAACAGAAGATTGCCTTCATCCAGGTGCCTTCCGTCCTGCCGCGTTTTCTGGAAGTCAAAGGGCAAAAGGGAGAAAGGCTCTTTGTCTTTCTGGAAGACATTATCATGGAACACTGCAAGGACCTGTTCAAGGGCCTTAAGATTGTGGATATGGTTACTTTCCGCATCACCCGTGACTCCGACCTCGAAGTCGATGAAGATGAAACGCACGACCTGATGAAAGAAATCGAACTGTCCTTGAAAAAGCGGAAACGGGGCAGTGCTGTCCGGCTTGAAATCAATCCTCAGAGCGGTAATTTCCTGAAAGATTTTCTGGTGAAGAACCTTGAATTGGAAGAACAGGACGTCTATGAAATCAGAGGACCGCTGGATTTGACGTTCCTCTTCCGTTTCATTGGCCTGCCCGGCATGGAACGCTGGTGTTTCCCGCCATTTTCGCCGCAGCAGCCTGCAGAACTGCCGACGTATGATCATCTTTTTGACCAGATCCGCGAACATGATATCCTGCTGCACCATCCGTATGAAAGCTTTGATCCCGTCGTCAAACTTGTGGCGGACGCTGCGGAAGATCCGAATGTCCTTGCCATCAAGCAGACCCTGTACCGCGTCAGCGGCAATTCTCCCATTGTTGCGGCACTTGCCCGCGCTGCCGAAAACGGCAAGCAGGTCACGGCACTGGTGGAATTAAAGGCTCGTTTTGATGAAGAAAACAACATTGTCTGGGCACGCCGCCTGGAACGTGCCGGCTGCCACGTCATTTATGGTCTTGTCGGACTTAAGACGCACTCCAAAATTACGCTGGTAGTACGCAAAGAACCGGAAGGCATCAAACGGTACGTCCATCTGGGCACCGGCAACTATAATGATAAAACCGCTAAAATCTATACGGACTTTGGTCTCCTGACGGCCAACGACCTTTACGGTGAAGATGCTTCTGCCTTCTTCAACGTACTGAGTGGTTATTCCGAACCGCCCGCATTCCATAAACTCATCATGGCACCGTTGGGGCTGCGCCAGAAAATGTATGACCTGGTGGACCGGGAAATCCAGCACGTGAAAGAAGGCAAGGGAGGTCACATTATTGCCAAGATGAACTCCTTCATGGATCAGCCCATGATTGAAAAGTTCTATGAGGCTTCCCGGGCCGGCGTGAAGATTGAGCTGATTGTCCGCGGTATCTGCGGCCTGATTCCGGGCCTCAAGGGCATCAGCGATAACATTACCGTCCGTTCCATTATCGGGCGCTTTCTTGAGCATCACCGCGTGTATTATTTCGCCAACGGCGGACACGAGGAACTCTATTTATCCAGTGCCGATATGATGCATCGTAACTTGAGTGAACGTGTGGAACTGATGTTCCCGATTGAACGGCCGGAACACATTGCCCGCATCAAGGAATTCCTGAATTTCTGCCTGCGGGATAACCTCGGTGCGCACGTCATGCTGACAAATGGTACTTATCGCCGCGTTACTTCCCATGGCCGCGAACCTGTCAGCGCCCAGGAGAGTATGATGAAATGGGCGATTGAGCATGCGCCTAAGAAGGAGATGCCGATGGAGCAGAGGTTGAAGCCTGTGTATCATAAAGCAGAAGAGTGAGAAAAAGGCACCTCAGATAATCTGGTGCTCGGCTGGCCTCGCACGCATCTTATCTGAGAGCTTTTTTTAAGGAATTTCACAGAGCGATTTGCAGAATCCAGACGCATGGACTTTGTCGGACCGGGCTGCGACCACTCGACGTACGTCTTTTGTACGACTTCGTGGCCTCAGCCCGGTCCTTCGCGTCCCTGCGCCTGTCTTGCAGCAGAGTCCATCAGAAACAAAATAAAAAAGCATGCGTGATATCGGGGCACACGTTTCTTGATGGGGCGTACGCCTTATTTTTATCTTAAATCATTGCTTTTGAAAAAATTTGCAACCGAAATTTCAGCAGTACTTTCGCCCTCTTGGTTCCCTGATTTTGGGAAATAAGAGGGCGGCCGCTTGCGGTGGGTGTTTAGTCGGATAACAGGAATTGGCCCGATAAAGCGCCTGTAAAATTTAAACTAAACTTCCAATTAGGTGGGACCTCCTTTCAAGCCGCGTTGCGGCTTCGAAAGGAGACTAACTATCATATGTCAAGTGCAAAATCCTGTGAATCGGAGCCAGTATTTATCTGCCTTTGAAGCATTAATTGAGCAGGTGTTTTGTATGGGATTCCTCTCGTTTGAAGTGCATAGATTAGACGTACTAACTTTTTAACTACGTGAGAGATTGCTATATAGAAATGTTTTCCTTCGCTTAATTTCTTTGCCAAATATTCTTTGTAAGCTGGTTCATTTTGGCAGACGAATCTTGCCGCATTGAAGAGAGCATGACGTAGATATCGTGATCCTCTTTTCTCCATATGGGCACTCGGTCCTATTCCACTCCGCCGGCCTGACTGGTTCTTAGAGGGCGCAAATCCGGCATAGGCCAGTATCTTGTCGGGGGAGGAAAATCTGGAGAAATCCCCAATTTCTCCTAAAATTGCGGACCCTGTAGCAATACTAATCCCAGGGATTGTAAGTAACGGTTCTTTACGTTCCTCTAACAGTTTTTTAATTCTGGACTCAACTTTTTGAATTTGTTCGTTTTTTACCTCAATATCGTGTATTGTTTCCACTACATTAATTTCAGTAGATATATCGCTTTTGCCCAGACCTACGGAATGCCTTGCAGCGTTACGAATCTGCTCAGCCAGATCCATACTTAACCTGCCTTTGGATGTTTTGTAGATAATTTCTTTCATGTGTTTCAAATTTGCGTTCGCCATTTTCTCGGGAGTGGGATACTCCTTAAGGAGAGCGTGAGCGGTAGCAGAATCCAGGTTTATGTACTGTGGAAGTTCAGAAAAGCTAGTATCAATTATACGGGTAAGGGTTTGCTTTTTTAGAGACCGTTCATGAACCCATCCAAAGCGAGTCCTGGTTAGTGACTTCAAGACTTTATTGTGGTATTCTTGGGGTACGTAGGGCTTGAGGTCTAAATCGGACATAAGTATGCAAGCAATGAAGTGTGCGTCAATGCGATCGGTTTTAGTTTTGCGAAGGCTATGACTCTTTCTGTATTGATCCGTCAGCAGAGGATTGAGAACGCAGGTTGCTAGGCCATTGTTCAACAGGAATCTGGTGATGTTCACACTATACTCTCCGGTGGCCTCCAGCCCTGCTTTTATATTTTTTACCGATTGATTGTAGGAAAAAATTCGCTTTAGCAGGTGGTCATAACCATTCCGGGTATTGGGGATCGTGAATTCCTCGTAGTCGTCCTTATGCTCAGAATCAAGGATGCAGCAGTCGTGTTTGCTCTTAGATACATCAATTCCAACGTAGATCATAAAAAGACCTCCTCAAAGATAAAGATATGATGCTGAGTCCACAAACTCTTTGCCATGTATCCTTGTTCTATATAAACCGTCTGGCGGTATCTAACTTATTAACATCGCTGCAAAGAGCTGTGGTCGGAATCTCCATAAAACCGTTTATCGGTAGGAGGACATTAACCAATCCACAGCATCTTTTACAGTGTAGCACTTTATCCCCAAAAGGAGGTAAAGTCCTTATTCATATGATACAAGGAGAACCGCAGTCAGCACTGACGGCAGGAAGTGCTGATGAGTGCGGTGGAGGATAGCTTCTTTTAACCTTTAGGCTTTACAATCGACCGGTAAAGTCAGCCTTTGCCACCTGTCAAAAGCAGTACCGATTTTCACCACTTTCCTATAGCGTTGTGATATAATGTTTACATTATAGATTGCTGTATAATTTATGATAAATAGAGGATTGGAGTGTCTTTATGGCAACGAAAATGGTAACACTTAACTATAAGGGCCAGTATGGCTATTTGGAATACGATGAGGAGGCTAAAAAGTTTTCCGCACACCTGGAAGGGCAGGCAGAAGCTGAAAAAGCAGTGCTGGACTTTTTGGCAAAGCCTTTGACTTTAAGTGTTCCCAGGGATGAGTGTACCTATCATTTTGAAAAGAAAACGGTGAATGCTGCCGACAGCTGGGAAGATGCCAAGCTTGTACTGGGCCGTCTGTGGGAAAACACGGAAGTGCTTGTCGAGTGGAGCATGCCTCCTAAGATGGCAGAAAATCTTTAAAAAACGAATGGAGGAAAACTGTTGTTCCCGATTATACGGGCAAAGTTTTCCCCTTTTGTTTGTCTTTGTATAAATTCCGAATTTCAGGGCTGTATTGCAGGGACTTCAGCAAAGAAAAAAGCAGTTATTGTGAAATATGATGCTGCCCGGAATCAGCCTGCGGCAGGCTTGAATTCTTCTGCACCCGCCGGGTTATGCACTGACTTATCCACAACGACTGTGGATAATGTGGATAACTGTGGATAAGTAAAATTAAGTTGTCCACAAGTCCGATGGGGACTACAAAGCGCTTGTGGATAATTTTTACGGCCGGAACCGGACAGTGAAAAAATCGAACAAAAGAGCCGGAAATGCTGAATTTATGCGGGAGTAGATGACTGCTTAGTCAAAAAAATAACTTGACTTTTTTGCTTTTCGATGCTTTAGGAACAGTAAAAAATTAAAAGTTATCCACAGGTTTTCAAAAGCCTTGTGGATAAAAAACTGTGGATAAGTCCTCTGCAGACTGATGATATGGGGACTGCTGCAGTGGATAAATTGATTTTGTCCAAGGGAGGCAATAGAATGGCTGATCGTTTTTATGAGCTGAAAGTGGCCGGATGTACGCGCAAGCTGCCGATTCTTCCGATTTCACCGACGCTTGCCATCGCAGGATTTGTGATTTTGGGAGATGTAGAGCTTGTCAGCAATGCGGCAAAGGAACTGGTGAAGTATGTTCCTGAAGGTACGGATTATCTTGTGGCCGCTGAAACGAAGGGGATTCCTCTCGTTCACGAAATGGCCCGCCTCATGGGTATGAAGCGGTATGTAGTGGCCCGCAAATCTATTAAGGCTTATATGGAACATCCGCTTGTTGTGGAAGATGAGTCCATTACGACAAAAGGAAAACAAATGCTGGTGCTCCAGGATGCAGATATTGAATTGATCAGGGGAAAGAATGTGCTTCTCGTAGATGATGTCATCAGCACGGGTGGTTCCATGAAAGCACTGGAGGAACTGATGAATAAGGCCGGAGCTCACATTATGGGCCGTGAGGCCATTTTAGCCGAAGGGGATTCCATCGGCCGCAAGGATATTACTGTATTGGCTAATCTCCCGCTTTTTAAGCCGGAGTGAAGGCTTGAAAATGCTTTTGGGGATCAATATGAATAAGAGAAGGAGAAATTTATAATGAAAACAGCTGTAGAACGTTTCCTCAATTACATTCAAACGGACACGACCTCAATCGATGATGCCAAGACGTACCCTTCCAGTCCGAACCAATTGGTGCTGGGCAAGGCGATTGCCGAAGAACTGAGGGAACTTGGACTTCAGGATGTCGAACAGGACCAGTATGGTTACGTGACGGGCACGGTTCCGGCCACGGCGGAAGGGGCACCTGTCATTGGGCTGATCAGCCACTTTGATACGAGTAACGCTGTAGCCGGCGGCCCCATTCATCCGCAATTCGTGGATTATAAGGGCGGAGATGTCGTCCTGAATGCCGATAAGCAGATTGTGATGACACCGGATGTTTTCCCGGATTTAAAAGCGATGGTTGGCAAGCGCCTCATCATGACAGACGGTACGACCCTTCTCGGCGCTGATGACAAGGCGGGGGTTGCTGAAATTGTGACGCTTGCCGAGCGCATGATGAATCCGGCGGCTCCGAAGCATGGTAAGATTCGCATTGCTTTTACCCCGGATGAGGAAGTGGGCAATGGTACGGAATATTTCGACCTCAAGAAATTCGGTGCGGACGTAGCCTACACGGTGGACGGCGGAGCTCTGGGCGAACTGGAATATGAAAATTTCAATGCTGCACTGGCCGTCGTTACCATTAATGGCGTCAGTGTTCATACGGGCGACGCCAAGGGACAGATGATCAACGCAGCAGCTGTGGGCTGTGAGTTCCAGAACATGCTGCCGGAAAAAGAACAGCCGGTCTATACGGAAGGCTATGAAGGGTTCTACCATTTATCATCCTTTAAGGGCAGCGTGGAACACTGTGAACTGAAATATTTGCTCCGTGAGCATGACAGTGCAAAATTCCAGGCACAAAAGGATAAAGTCAATGCCATTGCAGCCGCACTCAATAAAAAGTGGGGCGAAGGTGTGGTCTCCGTTGCAATTAAAGACCAGTACCTTAATATGAGACCTGTCATTGAGCAGCATATGGAACTTGTGGAGGAAGCCAAGAAAGCTTTCGAAGCCTGCGGCGTTACGGTAAAAATCCAACCAATCCGCGGGGGTACGGACGGTGCCCGTCTCAGCAGGATGGGACTGCCTTGCCCGAACCTTTCAACGGGAGGTTATCTCTTCCATAGCCGCTATGAATTCATTCCAGAAGCATCCCTGGGGACTATGGTGGATGTCCTGGAAAAGCTTGTCTGCGGTCTCTGCGGCAGCGGCAAATAAGCTGCGTAAAGAATAACTGCAGGATGCACCGGTCATAATTTCAGCACCGGGGACCGGCCTGCGTTGAAGCCGTCTTTCCGGTGCTGAAGTGTTCAGAGCCGCAGGTATACCTCCTGCCGGCCGTCTGCCTTTTGGCCGACTGCTCTCGGCACAATTCTGCAAAGCATTGCCTGCTGTTTTGCGCTGCTTCGGGTGGGTCTTCAGGCTATTTTCTATATTTTGTAACATATTAGTACATAAATATGTCGTCTTAAAGGATAATTTTTCAGAATTTAATTATTTTTTATTGTTTTATAGTGAATCTTATTATACAATGTACCCAAAGCAAATACATAACATAATCTAATAGTACAATTTATTTGTTAACCATTATACTGCGGCTGAAAGCGGGGGAACATATAGTGGAGCCGGTAGCTGTTCCATTTCATGAAAGGGAGGCGCTTCTCTATTTGGGAGCGGATCCGGAAGATAAAGAAGCAGCTGTCCTGGTCGATTGTGCTTTCCTGATGCTGCGTAACGAAATGCAGCCTCGTGCGGCCGCCAAAAGATTTTCCTATGCCGTAGTTACAGGGAAATTCGGACGAGAAACAGGGGTGCTTCTTTCCGGTGGCGTTACTTTATGCAGTTCTTTTTTAGCTCATCGGTTAAAGGGGTGTACCTCTCTTCTTGTTTTTGCAGTTACACTGGGCTACCGAATGGATGCGGCCATCAGCCGTATTACGGCCCAAAACTCCGCAGAGGGTGCTGCGGCGGAAGCCGTGGGCAAGGCGCTTTTGGATGCGTACCTGCACAAGCAGGAAGCTATTTGGAAAAGTAAATTACCCGGTTCCCGGGGATTTTTGCCGTGCATCTCTCCCGGGACGGAGGATTGGCCTTTCAATGAGCAGAAGAAAATTTTTGCTTTGCTGGAAGGTACGGAAGTAACCGATTTGACAGCCTGTGCGGAGAAGGGAGTTTTTCCTGCAAAATCCGTGGTTGGCGTAATTGGTATATATTGATGCAAAATAAAAAGGGCAGGAAAAAAGGGTACAACTTTCTGGTCTCCTGTTAAATTGCCCGTAATGAATGGAGGGAATCACATGAAATTTCTGGACGCGCTACACTCAAAACGACTCTTTTTCGACGGTTCGATGATGACGATGCTGCAAACTTCAGGGCTGCCTTTGGGAGAACGTCCAGAGCTATGGAATTTATCCCATCCTGAGGTTATACAGGCCCTTCACGAAGAATATGTTCGCCGGGGTGCGGATATTTTAAAGACAAATACGTTTGAGGCGAATTCCCTCAGGTTTTCTCCGGGAAAAAATACTCCGAGTGTATCGGAAATTGTGGAAGCGGCTGTCTATAATGCCAGAAGAGCACTTCAGATGGCATGGAAAGACGGCTATGTGGCCTTAAATATAGGACCATTGGGACGTATTCTTGAACCGTACGGCGACCTACCCTTTGCGGATGCAGTGGATTATTTTGCGGAAATTGTGGAAGCCGGAAAGAAAGCAGGCGTCGACCTCATCCTGATTCAGACGATGCGCGATACCTATGAGGCCAAAGCAGCAATGCTGGCGGCACGGGAACATTCTTCGCTTCCGACGATTGTGACATATACCTTTGATGTGAACGGTAAACTGCTTAATGGAGCAGATGTGGAAACGGCTATGGTACTCGCGGAAGCTTTCGGTGCTACCGCCTGCGGCTTTAACTGTGGAATGGGACCTGCCCAAATGCAGCCGCTTGTCAAACGTGCAAGGGCAGCGGTCAATCTGCCGCTTGTAGTGAATCCGAACTGCGGATTTGCTGCCTATAGTCCGCACGAGCGCGTCGGTGAGATTGAACCGGATGACTATGCGGAAGCTATGCTTGGTATGGTGAACGATGTCTCCATCATGGGCGGATGCTGTGGAACCACGCCGATGCATATCGAAAAAGTCGTGAACAGGGTCAAGCGTATCCCTTTGCCGGAAATCCGGAAGGTGGAAGTGGCTGAAGCGACGGGCTGCGGGACGCTGGTAAAATTCGGAGGCATGCCGGTCATTATCGGGGAACGGATCAATCCGAAAGGAAAGCCGGACCTGCAGAAGGCCTTAGTATCGGGGGATTTGGAATATGTCTGCCAGCTCGCCCTGGAACAAATCGAACGGGGTGCCCAGATCCTTGATGTGAATGTGTATATTCCCGGGACGGATGAAGCAGCGCTGCTTACAGAAGTCATTAAGAGACTGCAGTCGATTACGCCTATTCCGCTGATGATTGATACAGCAAATCCACAAGCCATGGATCAGGCGCTGCGCATCTATAACGGACGACCTATCCTGAATAGTGTGGATGGCAGTAAAGATTCTTAGCAGAAAGTTTTACCCCTTGCCAAAAAGTACGGTGCCCTTGTAGTCGGAGTTTGCATGGATGAAAATGACATTCCGCACACCTATGAGGAACGGATGGCCATTGCCTTGAGAATTATTGACGCAGCAAAACAAGAAGGCATTCCGGAGCAGGATTTACTGATTGATCCGATTACCGTTCCCATTGGTACAAGTCCTCAAAATAGCCAGACTGTTTTGAAGATGGTCAGCGAGCTGACACGGAATGGAATCAAGACCATCCTGGGTATTTCTAATATTTCCTATGGGCTGCCCTATCGTGAGGCTGCTAACTGTGCTTTCTTTGCAGAAGCTATGCAGGCAGGAGTGAGCGCCGTTATTATTAATCCGAATCAGGGGACGATGATGGGGACATATGTGGCGCATGGAGCTATCAGAGGATTTGACAAAGGCTGCCGGAAGTATATTGCCTATTATGAATCCGTGCCGGGGGACGCAATGGTTTCACGGCCAATGCCTAAATCATCGATGCTCGATTTGGAAAAGCTGTCTTTGGGGGAAGCCATAGAAAAGGGGTATCCTAAAGCGGCCGTCAGTGCTGTCCAGAAATTGCTGGAGACGCATGAAAAACCGGTGGATATCATCAATCATGAGATTGCTGAAACTTTGGATAGTATCAGTGCTAAGTTTAAGGAAAAGAAGATTTATCTTCCCCAGTTATTGATGAGTTCGGAAGCGGTCAATGCAGCCTTCAATGTACTTCATGATAAGCTAGGATTTGCCGGTTCGCAGGAAGAAGGCAATCAGGAGGTCCTCCTTGCCACCATTCAGGGTAATTTCCAGAATGTGGGAAAGCATATTTTACATTTACTTCTGCGCCATTGTGGATATACCGTGACTGATCTTGGCAGTAATGTGTCTGCGGAAACGGTTGTGCAAAATGCACTGGAACATCATGCCAGGGTAGTTGCACTCAGTGCGCTTCTTCCTTTTGCAATTCCTGAAATGAAAAAATGCGTGGAAGAGGTGCACCGGAAGGTGCCGGACTGCAAGATCATCGCGGGCGGGCCAATGCTCACCGAGAAGGATGTAAAGGATATTGGAGCGGACTGCTGGGCACCCAATGCCGTGGAAGCTATTCACTTTGTCAGACAAGTATTTGCTGATAAGAAGTAAGGAACCGCGGAATAGTGTGCTTTAATTGAATATGTTAAAAACAGGAGTTGTGAATCCTATTATGGATTTTCACAGCTCCTGTTTTTGTTGCCTGTAGGAAAAAACTGTTTATCTTGCGGGCAGTGATGCCTATTTCCCCCCCCTTACTTCCATTTTTGGTCCATTCACATCCACGATTCACATTTTTATGCTGCCTTCGTGTATAGTAGCAGTATCACTAAAATTTATTTTCTATATTATTGGAGGTACTCATGATGAGAGCAAGAGATGAAGTTTCGTACATTGAATATGATCAGCTTCGGTATCAAGCCAGAATAATGCGCAAAAACATGAGCGTGGAGGAGAAGACTTTATGGTATCAGGTTCTTAGGAAACTTCCTGTGCACTTTACACGGAAAAAAGTTTTGTATCACTTTATTGCTGATTTTTATTGTGCAAAGGCTAAATTAGTTGTCAAAGTCGATGGCACTGAGCACTTTGAGAAAGCAGTGATGGCATATGATCTTCGGGAGAACGCATTTCTCAAGAGCAGGGGTTATGAAGTTATCAGATTTTCAGAATTGGAAATCAGAAATCATTTGTATACGGTAAAAGTGAAACTGCGGAAAGTATTGGAAGCAAGACTGGAAGGAGAATTCCCAAAAGCCGCAAGTAACGGTAAGTCGTAACTTGTATCAAAAATCCGCTAAAACAGGTACTCGCACGGTTGTAATAACCACGGGCCGACTGCGGAAAGCATGAAAACGGGGCTGTGAAATCATGCACGTGCATGATTTCACAGCCCCGTTTTTACTTCTAATCAGCTATTTACTACGACACGCTCAGTCTTCGCGGAGACTATCCATCGGTTCACCGGTCTTCGTAACTTCCACGGCCTTGGCATAGCTTTCAAGCAGCAGGCCATAGTTCGTGAAGATACGAGCCCAGACGAGTGCCCATTTTTCCCAGTCGTCACGATGCCAGGTCTTCTGGAGTTCGGCAATAGCAGAAGCCGTATCCATAGGAACGACACCAGCTTGTACCATGCGGGCGAGGGAAACTTCTTCGGCCATCTTGGAATAGGTACCGGAAGCATCCGGCAGGGCAAAGACCTTGTAGCCGTCCTGAACAGCGCTGATAGCCGGGAAAGCCAGGCATACGCTCGTTACGGTGCCGGCAATGATCAGGGTCTTGCGGCCCGTTTTCTTGACAGCTTCTACAAAAGCCGGGCAATCCCAGGAGTTGATTTCGCCGCGGCGGGCAACGTATACTGCATGAGGAGCTGCTTTATGGATTTCCGGAATCAGAGGACCGTTAGGACCTTGAGGAACGGAAGCAGTCGTGATGACAGGAATGCCTGCGAGCGTAGCTGCTTCTGCGAGGGCGATAGCATGGTCACGTACCCGTTTGAAGTCCATGTCACGGATGCACTGGAACAGACCGCTCTGATGGTCGATGAGCAGAAGGACGGCATCAGACGGATCAATCTTCGGGGCTTTTCCGTTGAAGTTTTTGAATAATTCTTCCATAGGTATCTCTCCTTTACAATAAGAATCTCTTTTTAAATTATATCAAGACAAAATATTTTTAATCAATGAACAGAATTCCAAAAATGTATGGTTTTTTGGATGAGAACTCTAAAGGATGGTACAATAAAAAAGGAGGTGTCACCTATGAAATCCGATCGACCCACTATGCGTTCAAGTGGGACAAAAACATTGCTCAAGGATACTTTCCTGGAAATGCTAAAAAAGATTCCTTTTTCCAGAATCCGTGTGACGGAGCTTTGCCGCAGAGCCCATGTGACACGGGGGACTTTTTATGCTCATTACGTCGATATCTATGCCCTCCTCGAGGATGTGATGCAGGACGCTATGATCTTCCTGGATTCGATTACAGACCGTAACTGCTGTGAATCTTTTGATGACTTGTGGGAGGTAGCAAGACAAAATAATCTTGCCGCCTTCAAAGCCTATAATGATCGCCTTCCGCCTTGTTACCGTCTGATTGACATTCCGAAGTATCGTCCTCTCATGCAGGATGACGATCTTGCATCTCTGCTTGTCCAAAGAATCTTTGACAAAGAACGGAAATTCCTTGTTCCATTTTTGATGAAACGACAGGGCGTCTCGGAATTCATTGCCGAAAATATTTTTTGGTACGTTGTCAATGGATCCATGGCCGTTAATAAACGCATTGGCTGGTGCAAGAATCAGCACTGGTATGAGCTGCAGTTACAACTGCTTCGTTTTGCCTTGGGCGGCTATGACAGTATCGGTCCGGAAGGGACTGTCGGGAAAAAGTAAGTAGCCGCAGGGCGATTTGCCATAAAATAATAAATAAAAGAATCGGATCCTTTAGGGGTCCGATTTTTTATGAAACTACGAAATGGTGGGCTTGGCAGCCGGGCATGGGTACCTGTCTGCATATGAGTGCTCATAAAAACTCTTTTCTGATATAACATAACATATTATAATAGAAAATCGGGGAAAATTGATTCGCAGGGTGAATCAATTCTTCCCCGTATTATATTTTGAATTTGTTATGTTTATAGTAGGAAAGGAGTGTGAACACATATGACAAGACCGTTTATCGGTGTATCTGGAAGTCATATGGTAGATGGGGGAGGAACATTTCCGGGATATCACAGATCTTATGTAAACCACGATTATATCCGCTCGGTTACAGAAGCGGGCGGGGTTCCCGTTATTGTCCCTTTTAATGAGGACGAAGAGGCAGTAAAAGAAGTGATGAGCCGTGTTGACGGACTCGTTTTAAGCGGCGGGCATGATATTTATCCGCTTCTTTATGGGGAAGAGCCCTGCCGCCAGATTGGACCTGTATGGCCGGCACGGGATCATTTCGATATGCTGCTTCTGCAGGAAGCAGAAAAAAGAGGTATCCCGGTTATTGGTATCTGCCGCGGTATGCAGATTATCAATATTGCGCATGGCGGTACGCTGTATCAGGATTTGTCCAAGGATGCCCGGTCTTTTGTCAAGCATTCCCAGAATCAGGATCCTGCTACGCCGACCCATACAATCGAAATTGAGCCGGACAGCCGGCTGGCGAAAATCCTGGGCCGTACGGAATGGGTAACGAATACGCACCATCATCAGACCGTGCACGAGGTCGGCAAGGGCCTTGTTGTTACGGCGCGCGCAAAGGATGGAACCGTTGAATCCATCCAGGGAACCGGCGAGAATTATTTGATGGGATATCAGTTCCACCCTGAGATGATGTCTATTAATAATGAACTGGCAAAACGCCTCTTCAAAGATTTTGTACAGGCAGCGGAGGCGGTTATCCATGGCGGGAGATAAAAAAGATAAATTTGGTTTGGTCAGTATTGTTTTGTTAGGTATTAACTCTATTGTTGGTACGGGGATTTTCCTGCTTCCAAACCGTGCTTATGCCTTAATGGGGCCTTCCAGCCTGGTGGTGCTGCTCTTTGATGCTTTCCTGGCGGGATGTCTGGCCTTGTGCTTTGCCGAGACGGCCGGATTCTTCAGCCGCAACGGCGGGCCGTACCTTTACGCCAAGGCGGCCTTCGGGGATTTCTGGGGCTATGAAGTCGGCGTTTTAAAGATGTTCGTCTCCGTCATCGCCTGGGCGGCCATGGCCGTCGGATTTGCTACAGCACTCGGCGCAGCTATCCCGTTCTTCCAGGGGGATACAATGAAGAATATCATTGCGACTGTCATGATTGGCGGTTTGACCATCCTCAATATCGCAGGCGTCAAGGTTTCCAAGATTCTTAACAATGTCATGACCGTGTCGAAATTGGTGCCGCTTTTTGTTTTTATTGCTATCGGTATCTTCTTTATCAACGGCGACAATTTCACTCCCTTTGTACCTGAGCACATGGCTGACGGTGCCGTGGCCAATGCGGCTATCACCATGTTCTTTGCCTATACCGGTTTTGAAGCCATTGCCATCGGCGCTGAAGACTATAAAGATCCGAAGAAAAATCTGCCTCGGGGCATTATTCTGACGATGGTTATTGTAACGATCCTGTACATGCTTGTCGTCGGCATTTCCATCGGCATCCTGGGACCGGATCTGGCTACGGACAAAGCACCGATTCAGTCCGCTTTCGGACGTATTCTCGGGCCTGTCGGAATGTATTTTATCCTGGCCGGCACTTTGTGCTCCATGGGCGGCATCAATATGGCCGAGTCCTTTTACGCACCGCGCGGCTGCACGTCTCTTGCTGAAGACGGTATGCTGCCGGAAGTCCTGAATAAGAGAACGCCCTGGGGAACGCCGTGGGTGGCCTCTGTGGTCATTGCAGTGCTGAGCATTCTCCTTGCCTGGAGCGGCAGCTTTACGACGCTTGCTGCGATCAGTGCTGTATCTCGTTTTACGCAGTATCTGCCGACTTGTCTTGCTGTCATCGTATTCCGGAAGAAATGGAAAGACCGCGAACGGACCTACAAGATTCCCGGAGGGATCATTATTCCGGTCATTGCTATCCTGACGAGTCTCTGGATGCTCTCCAATGCCAAGACCACGCAGCTCATCTGGGGCCTCGGCGGCTGCATCATTATTGCTCCGTACTACCTTGTGTACGCCAATAAGAAAAAGAAAGGACTCATCAAGGAAAGTAAGGACGAGTAAAAGAATGCGGGGTGCTGGTCACCCGTAGATGCAAACCGTAATGCGCTTTGCGGAGGTTAAATAAGAAATCGGATCCCTTGCGGGGTCCGATTTTTTGTAGCTATGTGTTTAGCTTCTTTATGAAAGCGCAGCGACATAGCTTTACAATCAAAGGCTTCACCGACGGCTGCTATCAGCTATCTGCCTTGGCTTTGTATGGCAATCTTGCTCAAGAATCCGCCAAGGGAGATGCCCGACGGGTGTACTAACCACTTGTCCACTAATCACTGTTTTTCCTCTCCTTGACAATACACACTTATTCCCTATACAATGTCGATACTGTTTGCAGATTGCTTTTTTGCATTGAAGGAGGAAGGCATGGAGCTTGACGCTCTTTTACATAAGGAAGAACTGACCCGGGATGATCTCGTCACAATGCTGGGACTGACGGAAGAGGAAGATCGTCAGAAACTCTATGATGCGGCTTATGCCCTGAAGCTGAAATATATTGGCAATGTGGACTATTATCGCGGTCTTTTGGAATTTTCCAATCGCTGCATTAAAAATTGCAAGTACTGCGGAATCCGCCGCGATAATCAGGAAGTAAAGCGCTTCGATACGAGTCGGGAAGATATTCTTGCCATGGCCCGGTGGGCGTACGAACGTCATTACGGATCGCTGACACTTCAGTCCGGGGAACGGCAGGATCCGGAATTTATTGAATTTGTAGAAGAAATCCTGCGGGAAATCAAGAAAATCGGTCACGGAGCGCTGGGGATTACGCTATGTGTCGGAGAGCAGACGGAAGAAACCTATCGCCGCTGGTTCAAAGCCGGGGCACACCGCTATCTGCTTCGTATTGAAACCAGCAATCCTGCATTTTATGCCAAACTGCATCCCCGGGATGGCCATCATGAATGGACGGTGCGCAGGGACTGTATCCTGACGCTCAAAAAAATCGGATATCAGGTCGGAACGGGAGATATGATTGGGCTGCCCGGTCAGACTTTGGAAGATTTGGCCGATGATATTCTTTTCTACAAAAAGCTGAAAATTGATATGATCGGTATGGGACCGTACGTAGTCCATCACCAGACGCCGCTGGGGCAGGAAGTCCTGCGAAACGGCGGTGACTCCTTTGAGGCACGCAAACGCCGCTTTATCCTGGGACTCAATATGATTGCGGCGACGCGGCTTTGCCTTAAAAACGTCAATATTGCCGCTACAACGGCGCTTCAGGCACTGAATCCGATTGGCCGCGAAATGGGCCTTAAGGCAGGAGCCAATATCCTGATGCCGATTGTGACGGTGCCGAAGTATCGAGCACAGTATCTTTTGTACGATAATAAACCGTGTGTGAGCGATACGCCGGATATGTGCAAGAATTGCCTTGAGTCGAGAATTCATTCCATCGGGGAACGTGTCGGCTGGGATGAATGGGGAGATTCACCCCGTTATTTTACGGATCATCATACGTTATTGAATCGGCACCAGTAAAATGGCCGGGGTGGAGCTGCCCTGGCTGATAAAATACGATAAACAGGAATTGTGGAGAAATTCTGCTGCGAATTTTCTTCACAGTTCCTGTTTTTTATTACCACGGGTGGCCGGCGGTCCGAGACACGCGTCTTTTCAATTGCTGCCCGTTATTTTTCGCAGTACTATCTGGTTTTGTTGTACATGATATCGGAATTTTTGACCCTCTTTTTTCTGCATTTTCCCTCAAATCATTCTTTGTATACGTGTTGTTTTCGCTCTATTTACACAAACAGAGGGCAAATTGTTTCTTCTTTAATAATATAGTAATAAATAATTTGTATATACTGAATAATTTGAAAATAAAGAAATGTAATGCTACAATGAAGTTGCATTGGATACAATATGCAAAATTTTTATCGGGTGTGGGCATATCGGTCAAGTTAAGATGCAGAAAGAGGAGAGATATTATGGATGAATCAAGGAAAAAGACAATGTCACTCAGTCTATGGATTGCCCTGGCTATGGTTGCCGGTATTGTTGCCGGTATCGCTATGTGGGGATCCATGGGGGCCAAGGCAGCTGCAGCTTTTACTACGGCCTGGCTCAAACCGTTTGGCGATATCTTTATCAATTTGCTGAAGTTTGTAGTCGTTCCTATGGTGCTTCTTTCCATCATTGATGGTGTGGTACAGCTCGGTGACGTCCGCAAGGTCGGGACCATCGGCGTCCGCACACTGATTTATTTCCTTATTACGACGGCTATCGCCTGTGTCATCGGGCTGGCTCTGGGGACTGCTTTTGAAAGTCAGTTCCCGGTTCTTTCCATGGCTCAGAATCAGGCATTTAAGGCAAAGGCAGCACCAACTGTCATGCAGACGATTGTCAATATTTTCCCGAGCAATATGTGGAAGGCTTTTTCCTCGGCTTCTATGCTTCAGGTCATTTTTATCGCTATCATCTTTGGCGGCGGGATTCTGCTGGCCGGTGAAAAGGGCAAACCGACGGCTACGCTTGTGCGTTCCATGGAAGAAGTCATGATGAAGGTCATGATGATGATTATCAGCGTATCTCCCGTTGGTGTTTTCTGCCTGATGGCATGGGTGGTCGCCAGCCAGGGGCCGAGCATTGTAACGAGCCTGGCTCTCGTTATCGGGGTCGCTTACATCGGCTACATTATCCACGCTTTCGTGGTATATTCCCTGTCTGCTAAATTTATTGCCGGGATGCATCCGATTGATTTCTTCAGAGGAATCATGCCTGCGTTCCTGTTCGCTTTTACCTCTACTTCCTCTCTTGCCACGCTTCCGATTTCCATGGAATGCGCCGACAAGATGGGAGTCAAGCGGGAAGTCAGCTCCTTCGTGCTGCCGCTTGGTGCAACGGTTAACATGGATGGTACCGCTATTTATCAGTGCGTAGCAACCGTCTTCCTGGCTCGCTGCATGGGAATGCATCTGACGGGTACGCAGCTTGTAACGGTTGTGCTTACGGCAACCCTGGCCTCTATTGGTACGGCCGGGACATCTGGCGCCGGTACGATTATGCTGGCTATGGTTTTGGAAGCTGTAGGTATCGATCCGATTTACATCGGCATCATTTTCGGCGCCGACCGTATCTTTGATATGGGCCGTACCGCTCTTAACGTCATCGGTGATATTTCCTGCTCTGTCTGTGTCAACAAATGGTATAATTCCGGCGCAGTGAGTATGAAGCAAAAAAGTGAGTAAAAGGCTGTGATGCCGGATAAGTGAGTTTAGTTGAAGGGGCTGTGAAAAATGGTTTCATTTTTCACGACCTCTTCTTTTGCTATCGGCTGCTATCTGCAAACTGCTATCGGCTGTCTGCTTCGGGTTTTGTCCTGACAATCTGTTCACATTTGCGGACAAACTATCAGATGCCAGCCACTTCTTCACTTTACCGAAGGCAGCCAAAAGCTGAATGTTAAATGCTAGAAGCGTCTTTTCATTTTAATTATGTTAGAATAAAGATAGAAATAATCATCGCAGGGAGTGAACAACGTGTCTGAACGCCTGGCCGAAAATCTATGGCGGCTGGATATTCCTTTGGTGGGAAATCCGCTGAAAAACTTAAATAGCTATTTGTTTGTTGGGGAACGCAACCTGCTCATTGATACCGGTTTTAACGAACCGACATGCCGGGAAGCGATGCTGCAGCAGCTTTCGGAGCTGCACGTGGATCTCAGTCACACGGATATTTTCCTGACCCACGTCCATCACGACCATTCGGGCCTGTCGACGTTCCTGCACAGGCCGGGATGCCGGATTTATATCAGTGAGATTGACGGCAGACGACTTTCCGCTATCCGGGATGATGAACTTTGGAAAAAACGTTACCATAGATGTATTTTTAATGGCTTTTCTGAGGAGGAAGTCCTGGCTCTGTGGGGGAAAAATCCTGCACAGACGCGGGGACCGGAACCATTTGACGACTACACTTTTGTAACTGATGGGGAAGTACTGCATTACGGCGGAATGGCGCTGCAATGTCTTTTTACGCCCGGCCACACACCGGGTCATATGTGCCTTTGCGAAGGGAAAAAGCGCTGGCTCTTTACGGGAGATCATGTACTGTTTCGCATTACACCGAATATTTGTGACTGGCTCGGCGTCAAAGATTCTTTGGGCGATTACCTGGTCAGCCTTGATAAAATCCGTAATTTGCCGGCAGAAAGGCTTTTTCCGGGGCACAGGGTGCCGCTCGGCACGCTGCGTGATCGGGTAGATTTCTTAAAGGAACACCACCGGAAGCGTCTTGAAGGTGTAATGAATATCGTAGAAGCGCATCCGGGGCTTACGCCTTATGAGATTGCGGGGCTCATGCAGTGGAACATCAGGGCGCGGAACTGGAAAGAATTTCCGCTGACGCAGAAATATTTTGCGACAGGGGAAGCTAAGGCCCATCTTGATTATTTGACCGTGCGCGGGAAACTGACCCATGAGATGCAGGGTGAACGCAATGAATACTTTATAGTCAAGTGAAGAAAGGATGACGGAAATGATTCATGCAGTAATTATTTTTGATTCCAAGACCGGAAACACGGCAAAAGCCGCTTCCTACATCGCGGAAGGATTGGAGAAGAGCGGGCACATTAAAGTAAGCACTTTTAAAATTCCTGACGTAGATGTGGAGACTGTCAAAGCAGCGGATGTCGTTATTTTCGGAGCGCCTACCTATATGGCATCGCTGACGGGGGATATGACATCGTGGCTCCAAAAGGAGGGTCACGGACTCAATCTTGCCGGGAAATTAGGTGGTGCTTTTGCCACTGCGCAGTACATCCACGGCGGGGCTGATCTGGTTATCCAAACGCTTCTGACGCACGCAATGGTCTTTGGCATGATGGTCTATTCCGGGGGATCTGCCAAGGGCAAGCCTGTTATTCACTTGGGACCTGTCGGCATGAGCCCTAAGATGGAAGATTTTGCCGATCTCTTCAGAACGTATGGCGAGCGCATGGCAGAGCAGGCAGAAGCCATTTATAAGAAATAACCTGAGGCACTATAGAAGTGGTCAGTGGGTAAGATGGTTAGTACAATCGTGTGAATGGTTGACTTGGCGGATTCTTGAGTAAGACTACAGATAGAAGTCAGTTTTTAATCTTTGCAAACTGAGAAACAGTTTGCTTCCACAGGCGGAATGCGGGCTGCGGACAGAGAAAAGCGTGAAAAAGGGGCTGTGAAACAATGCATTCGCATATTTCACAGCCCCTTGTATATTATTATGATATTTTCCGGTTACTGTTTAGAAGCAGATCTTATTCGGATTCAGTATCAGATTAGGGTCAAAGACTTCTTTGATGCCCTGCATAATCCGGATCTGGGCCGGTTCCAATGCCTTTTGCAGATAAGGCGCTTTACCGAAGCCGATGCCGTGTTCACCGGAAATCTGCCCATCCAGCTCCAGCGCCTTGGCATACAGGTCATCCATAAAGCGTGCCGTGGCTTCTTTAAAAGGCATTATATCCTTCTGCTCGCCGTTGGCGCAGGCGTACACGTGGATGTTTCCATCACCGGCGTGACCAAACATGCGGACATCGAATGGATAATTGTCACGAATTTCGTGAATGTGCAGGATGAAATCAGGAATATGGGAAACCGGGACGACAACATCGCACTCATCAATCAGGTTGTATTGGTTTTCCAGTCCTTCCAGGAAGGCGGAACGGGCTGCCCAGGTCTTATCCAGATACATGGGAACGTCGGCCACGAGCACATCCATGGCATTGGCACCGAGGAACAATTCAGAAGCATCTTCTACAGCCTGATCAAGGAGGTCATTGGTGGAAGCATCCAGCGTAACGAGCAGGTAAGCTCCTACCGTTTCTCCTTCCACTTGCTTGGGGAAGACGCTTGTGCCGATGTAGGCTTCCGTTGTATCGAGCATTTCCTTTTCGAAGAATTCGATAGCCTGTGGATCAAGGCCTGAACGTTTTAGCGGCGGCACGGTCTGAATGGCCTCTGACAGCGTACGGAACGGCACGATGAGGGAACAGTGACACTTGGGCGGCGTAATCAGTTTCAGCGTGAGTTCCGTGATAATGCCCAGCGTGCCTTCGGAACCGATCATCAGATGGAGCAGACTGTATCCGGAAGAAGTTTTGCTGACGGGAGCTCCGAGCCGGACAATCTCGCCTGTCGGAAGTACTACCGTCATAGCCAGTACATAATCACGTGTTGTCCCGTATTTTACAGCGCGCATCCCGCCCGCATTAGTCGACACGTTGCCGCCGAGGGTGGCATATTTCTCGCCGGGATCGGGCGGATAGAAAAATCCGTGGGCAGCGGCGTCTCTAGCCAAATCATCAAGGAGCACGCCGGGCTGGACGCGGACGTTCATATTTTTTTCATCGTAGCCGAGGATTTTGTTCATGCGAACCGTGCAGAGCACGACACCGCCCTGAACCGGAGTGCAGCCGCCGGCAAGCCCCGTTCCGGAACCGCGGACCGTAACCGGGACATGATGCTCGTTGCAGAGCTTCATGATGGCGGCAATTTCTTCCGTTGAATTGACATCAATGGTAGCTTCCGGCATGCCGATGCCATAAATCGGCATGGTGTCATGTGTGTAGTCAGGGTTGATGGATTCGCCTACAACCACGCGGCGTCCGGCAATATCAAATAACTTCTGAAGAAAATCAGGGGTAATCGGATTATACTCAGTCATCTGTTGCAAACACTCCTTTTTTCAGGTCAATTTTACTTTATCTCCACAAGTATATGCGTTTTCAGATAATTAGTAAAGAAGAGAGGCTCTGTCTGTAGTTTTCTTCAGATGCTGCCGGCTGCTGTCCGGGCTGCGCAGAGCAGAAAGCAGACGGCGGAACAAGGGAATGTGAAAGAAGGCACACGCATTATATTCTATAGTTCTTGTTTTTTATTCAAATTCTACCCAAATTTCTCATTTCTATTGTATAATAACTAGACACTTAATTAGAAAATAACATACAGGAGGTTCCTTACATTGAATAGATTGCATAAAAAATTTGGAATCGCCCTGGTGCTGGCAGGGCTTATGGGATTTCCCTTTCATCGGGGAGAAGCTGCCGAGATTACGGCAGAGGGTGATACCCAGCCGGCTGCAGCTTCCGGAACTATTGAGAAGACGGAAGGCTGGAGCCGTGCGGAAAGCCGCAAAGAACATGAGTCCAGGGAAAAAGAGAAAGCGGCTGCTGCGGAAGATAAGAAGGATAATGAAATTCCTATTGGCAATGTGCCGCAAAAGCCTTCTTTCAAGCCGCAGACACGTGAAGTCGATTTCACGCTGCAGCATGGCCAGCTTGTGAGTGAAGCCATCGGCGATGTGGACGGAGACGGAGAAGCCGAGATTGTTGACCTGATGGGAAGCCCCGTTGTTGACAAATCAAGCTTCATGGGCGATATGTACGTGATTGTAAAGGATTCCGAGAACGCTCCTGTCAAATATTATATTCGTCCGAAGAATCTGGGCGGATACGATGCTTATGTAACACTTGCCGACGTGACGGGCAGCGGTGCCATGAATGTGGTGATTGCAGCTCCTACGGGCGGCAGCGGCGGAATGGTGGATTACCGGATCCTCGATTTCACGGGCAGCAAACCGGAGGAAATCTTTACGTCCACCGATAACCGGGGTATCCAAATGAATGGCGTCTACCTGGACGGATTCCGTGCACGGCTGAATTTCCCGAGCATTCAGCAGGAGGTCATCCTTGATCTTTCCAAGGATAAAGATATGTATGAAACGCTGAACGTCTTCAATAAAGACGGCACGGTTCGCCTTTCCGGACAGAGACCTTACGTACAGGGAATCAGTCAGCTGATGACTGCTGATACGAATGGCGATGGGGTCGACGCGGTCATAACGGTACAGAAGATTGCCGGTGTCATCAATGCCAGCCCTCTTGGGTATGTCCGTACCCGTTGGGAATATCGTGCCGGGACGTGGGTGCCCGATGATGTGAACTTCCAGGCTAATCTTTATGCTAAGCCCAAGTATAATGCCGGGCAGAGCGTGCAGGGTAAGAGCGGCTACGAAATCATTCCCCAGGAAGTAGAGACGCCGGCAGGGACGCTGGAATATCCGCATTTTCAAAAAATTGACCCCAAGCTGGCCTGGAAATTGAATCATCAGATTGAAATGTTTTACCGCGACCGCCAGAAAGCGGCTACGTTCGGCAGCCGCCTGCATTTATCCTACGATGTGAAGTATGCAGGCAGGAATTACGTCAGTCTGCTTGTGATGGGACTCTATTCCGATCATGAAATCAGTGAGCCTGTGATCAAGAGCTTCAATTTCAACCTCAAAACGGGCGAAGAAGTGCCTTTGAAAGATCTCGTACGTCCGTATGGCAAGTTTTGGAAACTAGTGACCAAAAAGGCGGAAGAAAAGAATATCACTGTTACGGAAAAGGATCTGAATGGGTATTACTACGATAATGCCGTATTTGCTATTCTTTACGGAAACCACAGGGAGCTTGACCTGCCGGAAGAAGATGTACTGCCGTTCCTGTTAAAGAATAAGCTGAATGAAGAATTTTTGACTAGCCAGTCAAACGATGAAAAAAAGATGAAAATAGAGAAAAACAGAGAAATATGAAGGATAATCAGTGATTTTGGCGTTTGATACCCGTTCGGGGTTACGCTATAATATTGGGTGTTTCTTTAAGTAGAATTTTTTTGCCCCTGTGAGGGTAGGTGTGTAGGAGGAATTAGTCAAATGATAGGAAAAAAGAAAGCGATGGCAGTTGGCATGGCATTGCTGCTCGTGCTGGGGGCTGCTGGCTGCAGTAAGAAAACTGCGACCACATCCGGCGCCGTTAAGGTAAAGGCAATGCAGGCCATCAAGAGAGATACACCGATTACGTATGAGTACACCGGTTTCGTAGAAGCAAAGGATGAAGTATCCATTAAATCCAAGGTAACCGGAACAATTGTCGGAAAGTATGTAAACGGCGGTGACTATGTAGAAGCTGGTCAGCTGCTGTACGAAATCGATCCGCGTACCTATCAGGCCGACGTCCTGAATGCACAGGCAAACTTGGCTAATGCACAGGCAACTCTCGCAAATGCGCAGCGCGATGCGGCTCGTTATCAGACTTTGTATGAACAAGGTGCTGTTTCCAAACAGACCGCGGATCAGTATAACACGGCATTGGCACAGGCTCAGGCAAGCGTGGATGCTTACCAGGCTCTCGTAACTTCTTCCCAGGTCAATGTCAGCGATACGCGCATCATAGCTCCTTTTGCCGGCAAGATTGATACCAATACGCTGGCAGCAGGTGAATTTGTAACGGCTAATTCTACCGTTCTGACGACGCTGTCCAACAGCAACCCGATGCGTGTCCGTTTCTCCGTTTCTGAAAGTGATTACCTTGATATGCTGAAGGGCAATACGGATAACGGTACTCAGCTTCGTGATATTACCCTTACCCTGGCAGATGGCTCCGAGTATCCGTACAGAGGCTATGTGGATCAGGTTGACCGCAGTGTCAGCGACACGACCGGTACACTGACCTTAAAGGCCGTTTTTGAAAACCCGAATAACCTGCTCCTGCCTGGCATGTTTGCCAATGTTTCTCTGGTGGGCTCCACGGTGCCTAACGCGGTTCTTGTTCCGCAGCGTGCTGTAACGGATTTGCTTTACAAGCATTATGTGTATGTAATCAATTCTGATAATACGGTTTCCTTGAAGGAAGTTCAGCTTGGTGCCCGTATCGGACGTCTGTGGCTTGTGAAGAGCGGACTTGATGGTTCGGAAACTGTTGTTGTTGAAGGTGTTCAGAAGCTGAACAAAGACAGTAAAGTTGATCCGACGATGATCACTGAAGATGATCTGGATACGACTGAATCCTCTTCCACTTCCACCGATTCAACTTCTGCAAAGTGAGAGGGGGTCTGACAAGTGGCAAAATTCTTTATTGACCACCCCGTATTCGCTTGCGTTATTTCCATTATTCTTGCGCTCGTCGGTGGTATTTCCGCAATGAGCCTTCCTGTAGCCCAGTATCCGCAGATTTCTTATCCGCGTGTTTCCGTAACAACGAACTACGTCGGTGCTAACGCGGAAGTTATCGAACAAACGGTAGCTCAGGCTATTGAAGAACAGGTCAACGGCGTTGATGACATGATCGATATGCGTTCGACCAGTGATAACGCCGGTAACTATAGTCTGGATATTAAATTCAACCTGGAATCCGATGCCGATATGGACATGGTCAAGGTACAGAACCGTGTGTCTCAGGCAAACGCTTCCCTGCCGAGTGAAGTTACGGAGTATGGTGTTACGACGATGAAACGCGCCGATGAAACCATTATGTACTTCTCCCTGATTTCACCGAACGGCACTTACGATGAACTGTTCATGAAAAACTATGGTGCTACGCAGTTCGTCGATGCCCTGAAACGTGTAAAGGGCGTTTCCGAAGTCAACGAATATGGCCCTGAATTGTCCCTGCGTATCTGGCTGGATCCGATGAAGATGGCCCTCAATGGCATTACGGCAGCTGATGTTTCCACGGCTGTCAAGAACCAGAACATTCAGGCGCCTGTAGGTCAGATTGGCGGACGGCCGACAGTGAATGATCAGGAGTACCAGTACTCCGCTCGTCTGCAGGGCCGTTTGAAAACGGAATCGGAGTTCGGGAATATCGTTCTTAAGAACTCGAATGGGCAGCTGCTCCACCTGCGTGATATCGCCCGCGTTGAGTATGGTAAGAGAAGTGACTTCGTAGTTGGTCGTCTGGATGGTGTGCCGGCTATGCAGTACGCCATCACGCTGCAGTCCGATGCAAACTCCCTGGAATCTGTAGCTGCTATCAGAAAGGTACTGTCGGAAGCAGAAAAGAACTTCCCGCCTGATTTACAGTTGATTATCGTACAGGATAACACGGACTACGTGCGTGAATCCTTAAAAGAAGTAGGTGTCACGTTCATTGAAACGCTGATTCTCGTAGTGCTTATTACCTGGCTCTTCCTGCAGAGCTGGCGAGCTACCTTGATTCCGGTTCTGGCTATTCCGGTTTCCCTGCTCGGTACCTTTACTTCTTTCTATATCTTTGATTTCACCATCAATACATTGACATTGTTCGCTCTGGTGCTGGCTATCGGTATCGTCGTCGATGATGCTATCGTTGTCGTTGAAGCTGTCGAATATAACGTTGACGAAATGGGCATGAGCGCCAAGGAAGCTACGTTCGCGGCTATGCGTTCCGTATCGGGCGCTATTGTCGCTACGGCATTCGTACTGCTCGCCGTTTTCCTGCCGGTATCTTTCATGAGCGGTGCTACGGGCGTATTGTACAAGCAGTTCGCTCTCACCATTGTGGTGGCATTGTCCCTGTCGGCAGTCGTCGCTATGTCCCTGTCACCGGCCGTCAGCTCCATCGTCATCAAACCGAAGACGGAAGTGAAGACCGGTAAAATCCTGACCAAGGTATTCGATGTCTTCAACAGATGGCTCGAATGGGCGACTAAGCATTATGTGAATCTTTGTAAGAAGCTGCTCAATCATTACAAACTCGGCCTCTGTGGTGTAGGTCTTGTCTTCGTTATGATTGGCGTCTTCTTTAAGCTGATTCCTAGCGGTTACGTACCGGATGAAGACCAGTCCTTTATGCTGGTTTCCGCTTCGATGCCGGCTGCGTCTTCTATGAACCGTACATCAGCTTTTTCCGGTAAGTTTGCTACGGAAGTCAAGAAGATCCCCGGTGTCAGGTACGTCATGGAAGTTATTGGTATCGATGTCCTGTCCAGTACGCGTCAGCCGGATGGCGTTTTGGTTCCTGTTAAACTGAATGATATCGACGAACGTGAAGCTCAAACTGGTCAGAGCGTACAGGACATTATCAATAAGGTAGCCGCTATGGGTGCCGAAACTCCTGAAGCAACGGTTCGTGCTTTCAACGTCGCTGTCCTTCCCGGTATGTCCAGTACCGGTTCCCTGAGCCTTTACATCATGGATACGGTTGGTAAAGATACCGATACGATGAACCAGGACGTTCAAAAACTGCTGGGTCTTATTAATCAGCGTCCGGAAGTGTCCATGGCTTACACGACGTTCTCAAACAGCACGCCCTCCATCGAATTCGAACTGGATCGTGAAAAAACCGAAAGCCTGGATATCCCTGTTTCTAACGTAACAACGGCCCTTCAGGCAAACCTCGGCGGCAGTGAAATCAACGACTTCAACCTCCTGGGCAGAACTTGGAAAGTTGTTATGCAGGCAGATCCGAAGTTCCGTGCCGATACGAAGGAACTTTCCAATATCTTCGTAAAGAACAACTCCGGAGACCTGATTCCTATTTCGGCTGTAGTTACGGCTAAAGAAATTCAGGCTCCTCCTGTTATCACGCGTTTCAACAACGCCCGTGGTGCTAAGATTGCAGGTGCTCCTGCTACCGGGTATTCTACCGGCCAGGCTATCGAGGCCATCGAAAGCGTGCTGAATGAAAACCTCCCAAGTGGTTATACCTACGAATGGGTTGACCAGAGCCGTGATGAAAAGAACGCAGGTTCTTCTTCCTACATGATTTTCGGTGCTTCCCTGATCTTCGTATATTTGTGCTTGTCTGCTCTGTACGAATCCTGGACGCTGCCGCTGGGCATTATCTTCGGTGTACCTACGGCCGTCATGGGCTGCGTAGGGTTCCAGTATCTGAGAGGCCTTAACGCTGATATTTACATGCAGATCGGTATGATTGTGCTGATTGGTCTGTCGGCTAAGAACTCCATTTTGATTGTCGAATACGCAAAGATGAGAGTTGATAATGGCCGTGCCGTCCTGCCGGCTCTGGTTGATACGGTTAAGGTCCGTCTGAGACCTATTCTGATGACCGCTTTCTCAACGGTTATCGGTGCTGTACCTCTGGCTTGGGCATCCGGCGCAGGCGCAGGGTCCCGTACTTCCATCGGTACTGCTATCATCGGCGGTATGATGAGCTCCACCCTGCTGTCTATCTTCCTCGTACCGGTTCTGTTCCTGACGATTGAAAGAGTCTTCCATCCGGAAATTCCTCTGGGATCTACGGAAGATGAAGAAGATGAAACTTCAAACGAATCCGAGGAAAAGTAAAATAGGGTTAGTACGTATGCGTACTGACTCACGAAAAACACCCCTGGAGTCCCGATGGGCTTCAGGGGTGTTTTGTTAATTAAGCCAAACCGTCAGGTTTGGAATTCCTATGCCACCTCCTTCCACGCAGTCGGAAGGAGGGCGGACCGCTCTGCGGTGGAGGAAAGTTTCTTAGTAGGTTTGGGATTCCTCTATAACCTCCTTCCACGCAGTCGGAAGGAGAGGAGAACCGCAGTCAGCACTGACGTAAGGAAGTGCTGACGATAGTGGTGAAGGATAGCTTTTCATTGAGCAAAACGTTCGTTTTTGGACTGTGCAGATTGACAAATTATAATGTGTCTTTTAAATGAAACATACTATGCATAATGAAGGGAAAGAAAATTTTAAATGATACAATGTTTTATAAAATTTTCATAAAACCTTTGCTTTTTATAATATAACGGATTATAATAGCCTCATTCAATGTTTTGTAAGGAGAAGAACAATTGAAAAAAACAAATCTTACCATTGAATTGCTTCGTCAGGTGTGGCACCTGACCCGCAGCTACTGGAAAAGTGAGGAAAAGAAGAAAGCTTTTCTCTTGCTGGCTGCTATTCTTGTTCTCAATCTCGGTGTCGTGTATATGCTGGTTTTGCTCAACGAGTGGAACAATGCATTCTATACGGCACTGCAAAATTATCAGACTGAAGAAATTTTCTCCCAGCTCTGGCGTTTTACCAAACTGGCTTTTACGTATATTGTTCTGGCCGTGTATGCTTACTATCTGCAGCAGACGCTGATTTTGAACTGGCGCCGCTGGCTCACCAATCGCTACATGGATGAATGGCTGCAGAGCAAGACATACTACCGTCTGGAGATGTTCGGGAAAGACATGGATAACCCGGACCAGCGTATCAGTGAAGACGTCAGTCTTTTCGTGACACGTACCTTGAGCTTTTTCATTGGCATTATCAAGGCACTCTGCACATTGCTTTCCTTTGTGGCTATTTTGTGGCAGCTGTCCGGTCCGTTATCTTTTCAGTTCATGGGCCGTACGTGGACCATCAATGGCTACATGGTCTGGGTAGCTGTGGGTTATGCCGTGATTGGTACGTATCTGACGCATAAGGTGGGGCATCGTCTTGTCGGGCTCAATTTTGTGCAGCAGCGGTATGAAGCTGATTTTCGTTTCAGCATGATGCGTATGCGTGAAAACGCCGAAAGCGTTGCGTTTTATCACGGCGAATCTCATGAACGTAAAGTATTTGGCGAACGTTTCAAGAGGCTTCTTGATAATTTCTGGAAAATTGTCCAGAAGCAGAAACAGCTCGTCTGGCTGAATTCCGGGTATTCCCAGATTGCTATTATCTTCCCGTTTGTGGTGGCCATTCCGCGCTATCTGAAAAAAGAGCTGACCCTGGGCGGATTGATGCAGGTGGCGACAGCCTTCGGCCGCGTCCAGGAGTCCCTTTCCTATTTTGTGGATGTATATGCTTCCCTTGCCGAATGGCAGGCTGTGGTTGATCGTCTTACCAGTTTTGGCGCCCATATGCAGGCTGTACGGGAAGCTGGCAACCAGGAACATGTGGAACGCCGGTTTGTGAATCAGCCGGAGATTGAAATCGAAAATCTGGAGGTTGACCTTCCCAATGGACAGGCTATCCTGAAACCGCTTTCCCTGACTTTTGAGCCAGGTGAAAATGTGTTGATCCGCGGCAGCAGCGGCAGCGGTAAGAGTACCCTGCTTCGTGCGCTCGCCGGGATTTGGCCCTTTGCCCGCGGGAAAGTGACAATGCCCGATTTTGAGCATGTGATGTTCATCCCGCAGCGGCCTTACCTGCCGCTGGGCAAACTTCGTGATGCGGTCCTTTATCCGGGAACGCGTCACCGTACTGATGAAGAATTGAAGGCACTGATGACGGACTGCCGGATTGGGTATCTGGCTGACCGCCTGGATCAGGAAGCTGACTGGTCCCATGTTTTCTCTGTGGGTGAACAGCAGCGCCTGGCTTTCGTCCGTGCCCTGATTTATGAGCCGGCGTGGCTCTTCATGGATGAATCTACGTCAGCCCTCGATGAAGATACTGAGGCAGCTATGTATAAGCTGCTGGCAGAGCGGCTTACAAAGACGACCCTTGTCAGCGTGGGTCACCGCAGTACGCTGACTTCCTTCCATCAACGCGCCCTCACTTTGAACAAACAGACTGGTGAAGCGGTGCTTAGTGATATAGGTTAGAAACTTAGCAGAAAGTTGTAAATGATGATGAAGAGGGGGAATTTTGCATTATGAGCATTGAATTGTTGAACAGCATTGATAGTTTCGTATGGGGACCTCCACTGTTGGTGCTGCTCGTCGGTACCGGTATTTTCCTGTCCTGCCGTGTTCATTTCCTGCAGATCAGCCGTCTGCCGAAAGCACTGAAACTTATTTTTACGGCAGAAAACGGGGAAGCAGGGGATATCAACGCGTTTAAGGCACTCTGCACGGCACTTGCCGCAACCGTTGGTACCGGTAATATCGTCGGTGTCGCAACGGCTGTTAAAGCGGGCGGCCCGGGCGCTATCTTCTGGATGTGGATAGCCGCTTTCTTCGGAATGGCTACGAAATATTCCGAAGGCCTGCTGGCCCGTAAATTCCGCACCGTTGACGACAAAGGCAATATTGCCGGCGGCCCGATGTACTACATTACGCTCGGCATGGGCGAAAAGTATAAACCACTGGCTTGTATTTTTGCATTCTTCGGTGTGCTTGTAGCTTACTTTGGTATCGGTACTTTTGCTCAAGTCAACTCCATCGTGGATATTACGAAGCTGAACGCCGGTATCCCTGTTACGGGTACGGCTGTTGTACTGACCATTGCCGTAGCTGCTGTTACGCTGGGCGGCCTGAGGAGTATTTCTGAAGCTGCTTCCCGTATTGTGCCGGCCATGGCTGTGATTTACCTGCTGTCTACGGCTGGTATCCTGATTATATTTGCCGATAAGGTACCTGGTGCCGTAGCTGAAATTTTCCATGATGCTTTTACGACGACGGCGGCCCGCGGCGGTTTCCTTGGCGCAACTGTAATGTACGCCATGCGTAATGGTGTTGCCCGCGGCGTATTCTCCAACGAATCCGGTTTAGGGTCTGCTCCGATTGTAGCCGCTGCTTCCAAAGCAAAGTTCCCTGCAGAACAGGGCCTTATTTCTATGACGGGTACTTTCATTGATACGATTATCATCTGCACCATGACGGGTCTGGTTGTGACCATCAGCGGACTGTGGACGAGTGATCTGAACGGCGCGGCTTTGACGAACGCAGCCTTCCTGCAGGCTTATCCTCAAATGGGAGGTTACCTCCTGATGGTTGGTCTGGTGCTTTTCGCCTTTACGACCATTCTGGGATGGAACTATTACGGCGAACGCTGCATTCAGTTCCTGCTCGGCACAAAGGCTATCTTCCCGTACCGCATTGGATTCATCATTCTGGTTGGTATGGGTGCTTTCCTGAAGCTGGAGGCTATCTGGATTTTGGCCGATATCGTAAATGGTCTTATGGCAATTCCTAACTTGATTGCACTCCTGGCTTTGTCCGGTGTTGTTGTTTCGGAAACCAAAATTTATTTTGATTATCTCCGTACGAAAAAGGAAGAGTAAAAAAGCGGCTGTGAAAAATGGGTTCATTTTTCACAGCCGCTTTTGGCAGATGGCAGACAGCAGATGGCAGGCAGCTGTCGACGGTGGAAGTATAAATGCGCATTTGGCCTTTTGCACATGGCATCTGGGTCGCCTTAGACAAAAAATGCAGGCTTATGACCAGAATAAAACATAAAATTGCATTTGAACTAAATTTGAAAAACTGCCTTCATGGGCGGACTGCGGACGGCGATTTTGTACTGCCTGCAATGTATCGTGTACGGTCGGTGTCTTGCAGACATTGAACCTTGAGACAGGTAGCAGGCGGAGGTTGGTTTTTAATTCACTGCAAATCGCTTGCCGATTTGCTTCATAAAGCGCGACCTGCGACATGCGACCGGCGTTTACAATCATTATAATTGTGTTTACTTTGAGAAAATAGTATAATTGTAGCAGTAGTGTGAGAAAGGAGACTGCACTTATGAAACCACAGGAAATTAGTAAAGATATTTATGAAGTGGGGATTCGGGATTGGACTTGTGCTGACTTTCACGGCTTTTCCACTCCCCGCGGTGTAACTTATAATTCTTATCTTATTATGGATGAAAAGGTCTGCCTGATTGACGGTGTCAAAGCTCCTTTTGCAGAGAGACAACTGTACAATATCAGTGAAGTTGTTGACCCGGCTAAGGTAGATTATATTGTCGTTAACCACGTGGAACCGGACCATTCCGGCAGCCTGCCTCTCCTGGCCAAGGCCTGCCCGAATGCGACAATGCTCATTACGCCGCAGGGCGCCAATGAACTGAAAGAGCATTATGGCGATATCTTCAAAACTCAGATTGTTAAAAAAGGCGATACAATCAGCCTCGGTAAGCGCAGCCTGACCTTTGTTCCTATTCCGATGCTGCACTGGCCTGATTCCATGGTTACGTACTGCCCGGAAGAAGAAATTCTGTTCTCCAGTGATGCTTTCGGTCAGCATTACTGCTGCTCCAAGCGCTTTGATGATGAGACCGAAGTTACCAATATGCTCTATGAAGCACAACGGTATTTTGCTAATATCCTGATGCCTTTCCGCAAATTGGTACCGGGTGCCGTAAAGACGGTACGCGGCCTCAAGCTTCGTATGATCTGCTCCTGCCACGGCAGCATCTGGAGATCCCATATTGAAGATATCCTGAAGTGCTATGAGGACTGGGGCACGGGCAAGACCATCGACCGCATCATCATTGTTTATGATACGATGTGGGGCGGCACGGCTGCTATGGCTAATGCCATTATGGATGGTATCCAGGCTCAGGGCATGCGTGCTAAGCTGTATCGCTACACCAGTGAACGGAAAGCTATGATTATGAGCGACGTTCTGACGGCAAAAGCGATTCTCGTCGGTTCCCCTACGCAGAACAGTGTAATGATGCCGACGATGGGCGCCTTCATGATGTATCTCAAAGGCATGAAGCTGACCGACAAGAAAGCAGCTGCTTTCGGATGCTTCGGCTGGGCCGGCGGTGCACAGAAGGAACTGGAAGCTGCCATCACTGCCAGCGGTATGCAGCTGCTGCCGGGTTTCAACTGCAAGTGGCGTCCGCTGCCTGAGGATATCAAGGCTGCCGAGAAATTCGGCTACGAATTTGCTGAAAAAGTTTCCGGAAAGTAATCGTTAGTTGATAATTGCATAGCAATGGAGCTGAAACCGTAAAATGATTTCAGCTCCATTTGTAGCTTTAGGAATTAACAGCAGGGCTCTGCATCAGGCAGGCCCCAGGAGGCAGAGAAAAAATTCCGCCTCCCTGCCAAAGGAGAAAAAACGAAGGATGAATAACAGTGATATCATTGTCGGCCGCAATGCCGTACGGGAAGCCTTGAGGGCCGGCAGAGGTCTGCAAAAAATTTACATCCAGACGACAAGCCACGGAGGCAGCCTGGCTGATATCCAAACACTTGCAGAAAAAGCGCACATTCCGGTGGAACTGGTGCCGAAGGAAAAAATGGACCGCCTTGCCGGCGGGCTGCGTCATCAAGGGGTGGCCGCGCAGGGGACTCCCGTACCGCTTGCCGATCTTGATACGGTGCTTGGCAGAGTGCAGGCTTCCGGTAAGACGCCGCTTTTCTTGCTTCTTGATGAATTGCAGGATCCGCAGAATGTGGGGGCTCTTATCCGGACGGCCAATTCGGCAGGTTTTGATGGTGTCCTGCTCCCGCAGCGGCGCAGCTGTCCTCTCAACGCGGTCGTTGCCCGGGTATCGGCAGGCGCCGTGGAATATATTCCCATTATTCCTATCGGCAATATGGTTCAGACGATGAAGAAACTGAAAAAAGCGGGTTTCTGGATTGTCGGAGCTGATATGGACGGTAAGGACCTGTACTTTGACGCAGACCTTACGGGACCGATGGTGCTGGTTGTAGGAGCTGAAGGAAATGGTCTGGGACGCCTTGTAAAGGAACAGTGTGATTTTATTGTACGTATCCCCATGCTGGGCCAGGTATCTTCTCTGAATGCTTCGGTGGCCGGTGCCATCCTGATGTATGATATTGTCCGGCAGAGGCTGCTTGCTGAACGAAAGCAGTAATTTTCTTATCTGACGAGAGGTGAATCTATGTCAAACGAGGAACCCATTCATTACGGGCAGATGACCGATGAAGAATTGATTGCCCGCATCCGCAGCGACCATGATGCCAAAGCCCAGGATTTCCTGCTCGAAAAGTATAAGGAATTTGTTAAGATCAAAGCCAGCCGGTATTTTCTTATTGGAGCAGAACGGGAAGATATCGTCCAGGAAGGAATGATTGGTCTCTTTAAGGCCATTCGTGATTTCAAAACGGACCATCAGGCTTCTTTTAAGGTCTTTGCCGAACTGTGTGTCAACCGGCAGATTATTTCTGCCATCAAGGGTGCTAACCGGCAGAAGCATAAACCGCTCAATTCATATGTGTCGCTGGATAAACCGGTCTATGATGACGGCAAGGAACGTACCTTGATGGACATGCTGGGCGGGTCACGCAGCATCGACCCGGAGCATCTGGTCGTGGATCAGGAAGAATTTGCCGATATTGAAAAAAATGTACTTTCCATGCTGAGCGCGTTGGAATGGAAAGTGTTGTGCTGTTATCTCGAGAGCAAGTCCTATCAAGAAATTGCCGCGGAAATGGGACGCAGTACCAAGTCCATCGATAATGCGCTTCAGAGGGTAAAGCGGAAGCTGGAAAAGTACCTTGCCCTGCGTAACCATGACCTGGATCTGGCTACGCTCAATAAAGGCCTGCTTATTATGGCCGCCAAGGAACAATTTCAAAAAGAAAAATAGAGTGCAAAAACTGTATGATCTGCAATTGATTGATTTCAGAAGAAAGATTCCCCAAAATTATTGTTTGATATGATACAATATTCCCGAAGGAAAAAGCCGGAACCGAATTAATAAAAAGTTTTAGAGGGAAGAAACGGCTTTTGACGAATAGGATAATTAGCATATAACCTGAGGTTAAGGTGGGCGAACTAAATATAAGGAGGGCGATAGCCATGAGTCAGATTGATGAATTTCTGAAACAAGTCGAAGAAGTCCAAAAGAAAGATATTAAAGTATTAGTCGTAACCGGTAAACCGGGCAGCGGCAAGAGCAAAATCCTGCGCGAAGCCGCAGAGATGAAAAATTGGGATTATGTGGATTCCCGTCTTTTGATCACGGAAGAATTCCTGAAGCTGCTGCCGAGCGAAAGAAAAGCAAAAGCTCCGGAAACGTTCCGCGCGGAACTCGCTACGCACCGTGGCCCTGTGATTATGCTTGACCGTGTACAGACTTTCTTTATTCCTGTGTTCAACATCGACTCAAAGAGTGTATTTGACGAACTGGGTAAGGCCTTTACTATCGTCCTCGCATGGCCTGGTTATGTGAAAGATGGTCTGCTTTGCTATGACAAATTTGACGGAACCGAATCTATCCGCCTGTCTGCAGCAGATTATACGATTTGGAATATTGACTGAATGAGTAGGTGACAACAATGGAAGGAATTAAAGGAACGCTGGCCGTACTTACTGGGGGTGGTGATTGCCCGGGGCTTAATGCGGTAATTCGGGCAGTAGTGAAAACGGCTATTCATAATGGATATCAGATTTACGGCATTTCCAATGGATTTCATGGTTTGATCCAAAACGACATGAAGCTGCTCTCCATGAGCGATGTGTCGGGCATCCTGCCTCGCGGCGGGACGGTACTTGGTACGACCAACCGTGATAATCCTTTCCGCTACGCCAGCGGTGAAGACAAGGACGGTAACATCATTTACAAGGATATGCGGGATGTTGTCGTCAAAAATTTAAAAGATCATCATGTGGAATGCCTGATCATTATCGGCGGCGACGGCAGTCTGAAGATTGGCTATGACCTGCATCGCTTCTGCGGGGTTAATGTAGTCGGTGTACCGAAGACAATCGATAATGACCTGCCCTGCACGGAACGGACATTCGGTTTTGACACGGCGGTAGCAACCGCAACAGACGCACTGGACCGGCTGCATACTACGGCCGAATCCCATCACCGCGTCATGGTACTGGAAGTCATGGGCCGTTATGCCGGATGGATTGCACTTCATTCCGGACTGGCAGGCGGCGCTGATGTTATCCTGATTCCTGAGATTCCTTATAAGATTGATTCTGTTGTCAAGAAAATCAAAGAACGGCAGAAACAGGGTAAGAAATTCAGTATTATCACTGTAGCCGAAGGTGCAAAGCCGGTAGGCGGGGATATTACTGTAGCCCGCATTGTAAAAGAGAGTTTTGAACAGATCCGCCTGGGCGGTGTCGGCAATAAGCTGGCTGATCAGATCGAGAAGCTGACAGGCATTGAATCCCGTGCCACCATTCTGGGTTACCTGCAGCGCGGCGGCTCACCGACCGCTTATGATCGTATCCTTTCTACGCGTTACGGTGTGGAGGCCGCGGAAGCGTGCATGGACGGCGAATACAATGTAATGGTATCGCTCCATGCCAACGAGATTGTGCGCGTGCCGATTGCGAAGGTCGCTGATCATCCGCATCAGGTACCTCCTGATTCCGATCTCATCAAGTGCGGCCGTGAACTGGGCATCTGCTTCGGAGATTAAGGTGTTAAAAAAGACCATGAAACAATGAGCAATCATTGGTTCACGGTCTTTTTTTTTGCTGGTCGCAGGTCGCTTTGCCGCCGAAGGCGGCCATAGCTTTCTTTTGTGCGAAGCGCCTTGGCTTATTCTAAACATTCTTTAACATTTTTTCAAAGAGCCCGTAAATTTTCTATGAAACTTCCGGAATATCCTCGATTATAGGCTTAAGCCATCTTCCTTTCAGAAAATAAATAGAGTATAATAAGCAGGCTATTCAAAAAAAGTGTATATGCTTTCTTCGTATTTGCAGTCACTTCAGCTTTATTTAGCAGGATAAATAGGAAAGGAAGTTAAAACAGGTATGAGTGAAATTATCAATGCTGTCATTCTCGGCATTGTCGAGGGGCTGACGGAATTTTTGCCGGTATCGTCTACCGGCCATATGATTATTGTAGGGCACATGATTGGATTCAGCGGAAATCTTGCCCAAATCTTTGATATTGTAATTCAGTTGGGCGCCATTTTGTCTGTGCTGGTGATCTATCGGAACCGTTTTGCCCGCTTCCTTACGCGTGACGGCTGGAATCCCAAGAAGGGTTTGAGCGGAATCCATGTGGCAGCCGGCTGTGTCCCTACCATGCTTTTTGCGCTGCTGGTACATTCTTTCATTAAAAAGTACCTGTTTTCTCCGTTTACGGTAGCTATCGGTCTGATCCTCGGTGCGGTTTTGATGATGGCGGCAGAACATAAAATCAAAGGACATGAGGAAGAACTGGTACAGGACGTGGATCACATCAGCCTGCGTCAGGCCCTGTACATTGGTTTTTATCAATTCTTGTCGCTCTGGCCGGGGTTCAGCAGAAGCGGCTCGACGATCAGCGGAGCCCTCATGGTCGGTGTCAACCGCAAGGCCGGTGCCGATTTCACCTTCATTATGGCACTGCCCATCATGGTTGCAGCTTGTCTGTATGAACTGCTGAAGAATATTGCTTTTCTTTCCATGGGCGATTTGACGGTACTGGCCGTCGGATTTGTGGTTGCTTTTGCCGTTGCTTATGTATCCGTACTCTGGTTCATCGGCTTCCTTAATAAATCTACTTTGACTTCCTTTGCTATTTACCGGCTGATCCTGGCTGCGTTCTCTCTGTGGTATTTCTATCTGTGATGCTTCCTGAGGACATTGTAAAAAAGCGGCAAAAATTCGCTTGACATATATTGTAACATTTTGTATAATTCTCTATGTTACGAATTCAGAGGCTGGCATAGCTCAAATGGTAGAGCAACTGACTTGTAATCAGTAGGTTGAGGGTTCAATTCCTTTTGCCAGCTCCAGATTTTAGTGACACACAAACGTGGAGGGATTCCCGAGTGGTTAAAGGGAGCAGACTGTAAATCTGCCGCCTCTGGCTTCGAAGGTTCGAATCCTTCTCCCTCCACCATAATCGCGGGGTGGAGCAGTTGGTAGCTCGTCGGGCTCATAACCCGAAGGTCGTTGGTTCAAGTCCAGCCCCCGCAACCACATGCTGATGTAGCTCAGTTGGTAGAGCGTATCCTTGGTAAGGATAAGGTCACCAGTCCGATTCTGGTCATCAGCTCCATCCATGGCGGCATAGCTCAGTTGGCTAGAGCAGTCGGTTCATACCCGGCCTGTCCGCGGTTCAAATCCGTGTGCCGCCACCATCTCATAAGTCCAGCCCCGTCTTTCGGGGCTCTTTTAAAATCCAGTCATTAACACAAGAAAACGTTGGGAGGTAATCTAATGGCTAAAGAGAAATTTGAAAGAACGAAACCCCATGTTAACATTGGTACCATCGGTCACGTTGACCATGGCAAGACGACCCTGACGGCAGCTATCACCAAGGTACTGTCCGAGACTCCGGGCTGCAAAGCTACTTTCGAAGCTTATGCTGATATTGATAAGGCTCCGGAAGAAAGAGAACGTGGTATCACCATTAACACCGCCCACGTTGAATATGAAACTCCGAACAGACACTACGCTCACGTAGACTGCCCGGGCCACGCCGACTATGTTAAGAACATGATCACCGGCGCTGCTCAGATGGATGGTGCCATCCTGGTTGTTTCCGCTGCTGATGGTCCTATGCCTCAGACCCGTGAACACATCCTGCTGGCCCGTCAGGTTGGCGTACCTGCAATCGTAGTATTCCTGAACAAGTCCGACCAAGTCGACGATCCTGAACTGATCGAACTGGTTGAAATGGAAGTTCGTGACCTGCTGACCCAGTACGATTACCCCGGCGATGAAGTTCCTATCGTTGTAGGTTCCGCACTGAAGGCTCTGGAAGGCGACGAAGAACAAAAGAAGAACATCCTGAAGCTGATGGAAGAAGTCGACAAGTACATTCCGACTCCGCAGCACGATCTGACGAAACCGTTCCTGATGCCTGTCGAAGACGTATTCACGATTACCGGTCGTGGTACCGTAGCAACGGGCCGTGTTGAACGTGGTTCCATCAAGATTGGTGACCCTGTCGAAATCGTAGGTCTGACGACTGAAAAGAGACAGTCCGTAGCAACCGGTCTGGAAATGTTCCGCAAGACCCTGGATGTAGCAGAAGCCGGCGACAACATCGGCTGCCTGCTGCGTGGTATTGAAAGAAACGAAGTTGAACGTGGTCAGGTTCTGAGCAAACCGGGCAGCATTCATCCTCATACGAAATTCAAGGGTCAGGTTTACGTACTGACGAAAGAAGAAGGCGGCCGTCATACTCCGTTCTTCAACGGCTATCGTCCCCAGTTCTATTTCAGAACGACGGACGTAACGGGTGTAGCTCACCTGCCGGAAGGAACCGAAATGGTAATGCCTGGCGATAACATTCTGATGAGCGTAGAACTGATCACCCCGATTGCTATTGAAAAAGGTCTGCGTTTCGCTATCCGCGAAGGCGGCCATACCGTTGGTGCCGGTGTTGTTACCGAAATCGACGAATAAGAAACTCCGCTGCTAAGCGGTTAAAATGTGGGACCGACACGAAAATGGTCGGTCCTCATTTTTTTGTTGACATCTTATCCCTTGTGTGGTAGTCTATATAGGCGACTTTAGGGATTCTTGGAAGTAAGTGAGGTGTAAAGAAATGGCAGCAAATAACAATCGTGTTGGCATTACCCTGGCCTGCACCGTATGCAAGCAGCGTAACTACCAGACGACCAAAAATAAGAAAAACGATTCTGATCGTATTGAAATCAAAAAGTACTGCAAGTTCTGCAAAAAGCACACGTTGCATAAGGAAACGAAGTAAGGTGGAGGGACTATGGCATCAACTCAGATGACTCCCGATGTGAAGAGCTCCGGCGGAGTGTCGGGCTTCCTGCGGGATGTTAAAAATGAAATGAAAAAGGTGACGTGGCCCAATCGGCGCGAGCTTTTAGGCTATACTGCTACCGTCATTGTGGCTTCCCTGACTTCTGCCCTTTTGATCTGGGCCATTGATGCTATCTTCTCCGTACTGTTCCGTCTGGTAATGGGAGTGCAGTGAGCATGGAAGAAGGTCAAAGACATTGGTATGTAATTCATACCTATTCCGGGTATGAAAACAAAGTCAAGAAGAACCTCGAAAATAAGATTCATTCCTTAGGGTTTGAAGATAAGATTTTCCAGGTTCTTGTTCCTATGCAGGACGAAGTGAGCGCAAAGGATGATCAGCAAAAGGTCGTGCCCCGTAAGATTTTCCCGGGCTATGTACTGATTGATATGATCGTGGATGAACGTACCTGGTATGCTGTGCGCAATACCCCGGGCGTTACCGGATTCGTAGGTGGTATCGGCAATACTGGCAGCAACAGTATTAAACCGATTCCGCTGTCTGACGATGAAGTTGCGCGTATCCTCAAGATGCAGCCCAAAGAAGAAGGTGCAGCACCTGAACAGGAAGAAGCAGCACCGTTGGTACATATGGAGTGCCCTGTTGATTTGAATGATACCGTCCGCATTAAGGCCCCCGGCTTTAATGATATGGTAGGTACGGTAGCGGAGATCAACAACGACCAACAGAAGATCAAGGTTATGATTGAAATGTTCGGCCGCGTGACTCCGATTGAAGTGAATTTTACCCAAGTGGAAGCTATAGAGTAAGTAAGGAGGTGTAATTGATATGCCAAAGAAAGTTATTAAGATGGTAAAACTGCAGGTTCCTGCTGGTAAGGCTACTCCGGCACCTCCTGTAGGCCCGGCATTAGGTCAGGCTGGTATCAACATCATGGCCTTCGTTAAGGACTTCAACGCCCGCACTGAAAAACAGGCAGGCCTGATTATCCCTGTAGAAATTACTGTATTCGAAGACCGTTCCTTTACTTTCATCACGAAGACTCCGCCTGCAGCTGTTCTGCTGAAGAAGGCAGCCGGTATCGACAAAGCATCCGGTGAACCGAACAAGAACAAGGTTGCTACGGTTAAACGCGACAAAGTCAAGGAAATCGCTGAAACCAAGATGAAGGATCTGAACGCTGGCTCTGTTGAAGCAGCTATGCGCATGATCGAAGGCACTGCCCGCAGCATGGGCATTGACGTAGTAGACTAAGTTTGACGTGGGAGGCTTACGCCGTTAGTACCACTAGGAGGATTTCAAATGAGAAAAGCTGGTAAGAAATATACCGATGCCGCAAAGCTGATTGAAGCCGGCAAGGCATATTCCCCGAAAGAAGCTGTTGAACTGGTCAAGAAGACTTCCTGCACCAAATTCGACAGCACTGTTGAATGCTCTGTTCGTCTGGGTGTAGATCCTAAGTACGCTGACCAACAGGTCCGCGGTGCTCTGGTTCTTCCTCATGGCACTGGTAAGTCCAAGACCGTCCTGGTATTCGCCAGAGGCGCTAAGGCTCAGGAAGCTCAGGAAGCCGGCGCTGATTTCGTTGGTGCCGAAGATATGGCAGAAAAGATCAAAGGCGGTTGGTTCGACTTTGACGTCTGCATTGCTACCCCTGACATGATGAGTGTTGTTGGCCGTCTGGGCCGTTTGCTTGGTCCTAAAGGTTTGATGCCTAACCCGAAGGTTGGTACCGTAACCATGGATGTAAAACGTGCCGTAGGCGAAAGCAAAGCCGGTAAGATTGAATATCGTACCGACAAGGCCGGTAACGTACAAACCGCTATCGGTAAAGCCTCTTTTGACGCTGAAAAGCTGCTGGACAACTATCTTGCCCTGATCACTACCCTGATCAAAGTAAAGCCCTCCGGCGCAAAAGGCCAGTACATTAAGAGTGTTACCCTGTCCACCACCATGGGCCCTGGCGTACCTATCGATGTACTGAAAGCTGACAGCAACAAGTAATCAAATTGAAAATGACCATCGGACCGCAGACAGCGGGTGCGAAAGCCTAACGTGAATGAACGCCTGCCCAGGTCGGAGTGTTTTATAAATACGACCTCCGGCGGCCTGCCGAGAGGTCTTTTCATTGATTAATATCTTGAAGCAAGGAGGTGTATATTGATGCATGATATCAGACCTGAAAAGGCTGCAAAAGTCGCTGAACTGAAAGAGCTGCTGACTAGTTCCCAGGGCGTCGTCCTGGTAAACTACTGCGGCCTGACCGTAGCTGAAGATACTGAGCTGAGAAAGCAAATGCGCGAAGCCGGTGTGAAGTACATGGTTGCCAAGAACACCTTCATCCGCATTGCTGCTAAGGAAGCTGGTATTGAAGGCCTGGATGGCATTCTTGAACAGAATACCGCTCTGGCTTGCTCCACTGACGATCCTGTCGCTCCTGCCAAGATTTCTCATAACTTCGGTAAGGATCATAAGGCTCTTGAAATTAAGGGCGGTCTCCTGAATGGCAAGGCAATCAGTGTTGACGAAATCAATGCTTTGGCAGAACTGCCGTCCAAGGAAGAACTGCTGGCCAAACTGGTTGGCAGCATGCAGGCCCCGATTTCCGGACTCGTCAATGTACTGCATGGTACGCTGCGCAGCCTGGTTACTGTCGTGGATGCAATTCGCGAGAAGAAGGAAAAAGAATCCGCTTAATCGCTTGAGTTATCAACGGGTTGCTTGACCCATCGTTTATTTAATTAAAAAATTAACTGGAAAAATTTTCGGAGGTATTTAAAATGACTAAAGAAGAAATTATGGAAGCCATTGAAAACATGACTGTCCTGGAACTGGCTGACCTGGTAAAGGCTATGGAAGATAAGTTCGGTGTTAGCGCTGCTGCTCCTGTTGCTGTTGCTGCTGCTCCTGCTGCCGGCGGTGCTGCTGCTGCTGAAAAGACCGAATTCAACGTTGTTCTGACTGACGTTGGCGCTAGCAAGATTCAGGTTATCAAGGTTGTTCGTGAACTGACTGGTCTGGGCCTGAAGGAAGCTAAGGCTGCTGTTGATGCTGCTCCTAACACCATTAAGGAAAACGTAGCTAAGGCTGATGCTGAAGCTATGAAGGAAAAGCTGGAAGCTGCCGGCGCTAAGGTTGAACTGAAATAATTTCAACTTTTCAAAACTCCTCACGCATTGCGTGGGGAGTTTTTTTGGATTATATGAGGAATGGCTAAGCGGCTAAAGGTTTTTACTTTTTTGGTTCTTCACGTTTTTTTCGGGAGTATACCTCTTACGGTCGGAATTGAGAGGTAGCGAATTAACGTGAAAAAGTACTCATCATCTCTGTATCCGTAAGCTCTTCTTTTGGCCACTTTAATCTTGTTGTTGAAACCCTCAAGCTTCCCTGTGTTTATCGGGTACAGGGCATGGTTCACCAGACCGTCTATCCTTGGCAGCTTAATCTTAGCAAACCTAACCAGGGCCGGAATCCCGCTGCCTAGTGCAGCTTTAAACCAGCGCTTCCATCCTGCAAGAGCCTTGTCATAGTCCCTTAATTCATAGAGGGCTACCATCTCTTCCTTCATGGAATAACATATTGCCAGATCCTCGTGCTCTGCAAAGATGGCCTGCAACGCTTCTTTGCTCTTAGGATTCAGCCTATCTTCATTGGTGAGTAACGGCCAGCGGACTTTCTTCAATGTGCGGTAGTTCTTCTTTTCCTCGGATATCCGCTCTTTCAAAGCCGGCTTGTCTTCAGCACTTGCGTCTTTTAATGCTTCTTGCATGTCGTTGGCGTTATCCCTATGCATTCTGGCCTCATCAAGTCTTACTACACCTAATACTTCCTTCCCGAATTGAGCCTGCATGTGGTAACGATCATACACGACCTTAGCTTGCGGCAGATGTTCTTGTACCAGCTTGTTGTAGGAAGCGTTCATATCCATGGCGACTGCCTTGACCTCTGTCAGCTTTGTCTGATCATATTCCTTGAAGAAATGCTCGAAGTCAGCTATCGCCCGACCTCTGCCAACCCAGAGAATATAACCTGTCGCTAAATCCATGACGCAAGTGGCATAAGTGTGTCCCTTATGGATAGCAAACTCATCGATGGCCAGGAAACGGGGCTTGTAAGAGGTCAGCTCCAATTCCATTTCATATTTATCGAGAGATTCGTCCATGAGCTGTTTGTGGACATAGCGAATCGTGCTCCAGTGAATTCCTGACATCTTAGCAATTGCATTGGCAGGGATTCCATTACGAAGCAGCGTCTCAATCCAAAGGGAAGCCCTCATGGTAATGCGAGTCCCGGGATATTTAAAAGGAATAGGCTCAGTGATCGTTGCATGGCAGCAGGAGCAACGGAAACGATGCCCTTCAAAGCGGATCATCCTGGTATGCTCAGGATACGCAGGAAAGCTTTTCAAGTAGGTGGAAAATGGCTCGTAAGAATACATTTTCTGACCACATTTAGGACAACGGAAGTCGGTATATTTCTTTTCACTGCAAATAACAATCTCCTGGCTGTCATCAAAAGGGTCTTCCGGCATGAAGACATTGTAAAAGACATCTTGACATTCTGCATTATTTTGAATAGTGTAATTAGTAAAGGACATTTTCTCCTCCCAAGGTATGGTTTCGACGATTATATTTTGGAGGAGTTAATGTCCTTTTTCAATAGTCAAATGTCTTTTAGTCAACAAATTTCCGTGAAGAACCACTTTTTTATCCGGAAGGTGCGTGTCTGCTCCGGATGTTTGCCAAGCAGTCTTATTTCCGTTACAATAAGTAAGTAACATTTTCAACAGATAAATGGAGATGATTTCATGCAGGGGTACCTTATCCTGATTGGATTAGGCCTTATTGGCTATTTCGGGCATAATATGACGGTAACATACTCCTCCGCAATCCTGGTCGTGCTGAAATTGATTTTATCGGAAGAGCATCTGGCCTATGTCGGAGGGCATGGCATGAACTGGGGGATTGTTATCCTGACTGCGGGGATGCTGTCGCCTATTGCCCTCGGTAAAATCGGAATTCAGGACTTTATCCATATTTTCAAAAGCCCCGTGGGTATCGCTTCCCTGGTTTCCGGCATCATCGTGGCCTTACTGGGACGGTGGGGCCTTGATATTCTGACAAAAGATCCTCAGCTTGTGGCTTCCGTAATGATTGGGACGGTCATCGGTGTGGTAGTGCTCAAGGGTATTGCCGTCGGTCCCTTGATCGCCAGCGGAATCTTATATGTGTTTCTGAAGATTTTTCATTATCTCTTTTCCTGATGGAATGATGCAGATAAAATAAGATTCGTTATTATCCCATACTCCCATGACTTTAGTCGTGGGAGTATGTCAAATATATTACAATTCAGATGATATTTGTGCGAATCACTAAAAAAGATTGCTGAATGTTTGACAAATCCGTTTGCTTTGCATAGAATAAACCCATATTGAAAAACGCAATGAGCGGAACAAGTACCTGTTTGGAACGCCGCCAGAGATTCCGGCAAAAGCTGAGAGCCGGATCGGAAGGGAAAAGCAGCGAATGCCTCCGCGAGCGGGACAGCCGAAAAAGAGTAGGCTGTCACGGGACTGCTTCCGTTATGAGAGCAAAAAGGCCAGCCTTAGGATGCTGGTAAAACAGGGTGGAACCACGAGCCATCGTCTCTGTATTAGGAGGCGATGGCTTTTTTGATGAGGTAAAAGCGAATTCTTGCGGGATGTCAATGAAATCCCACCATAGCAATAGGATATTATGTAACATTTGAAATAAAATTCGCTTATTCTCATCAAAAAAAGAAATTTTTTTAAATAGGATTGACAAATACATACTATTTTAGTATGATTTACCCATATTGAAAAACGCGATGAACGGAACAAGTACCTGTTTGGAACGCCGCCAGAGATTCCGGCAAAAGCTGAGAGCCGGATCGGAAGGGAAAAGCAGCGAATGCCTCCGCGAGCGGGGCAGCCGAAACAAAAATAGGCTGTCACGGGACTGCTTCCGTTAAAAGAGCAAAGAGGCCAGCCTTAGGATGCTGGTAAAACAGAGTGGAACCACGAGCCGTCGTCTCTGCATAGGGACGATGGCTCTTTTTTTAATCCTTTTGGTTCATAGTGATAAGGGGGAACAGAAAGGTGTTGTTGATTAAATGTATGCAGAGGAGGAATTACGATGTCTTTTATTGAGTTTAAAGATGTGAATAAGACCTTCTCTTTGGGCGGGCAGACTGTAGAAGCCCTGAAAGATGTAAACCTCTCTATTGAGAAGGGTGATATTTTCGGTGTTATCGGGTTCAGCGGTGCCGGTAAGTCGACACTGCTGCGAATGGTTAATTCCCTTGAAGTGCCGACTTCGGGAAGCGTATTTGTTCATGGTCAGAATGTGAGCTCCTTGCCTTACAAAGAACTCAGAAAGGTAAGAAAGAATATCGGCATGGTTTTCCAGCAGTTTAACCTGCTGGAATCCAAGACGGTCTATGAAAATATTGCCCTTCCGCTTCGGCTCAGCCATATTGAACAGGCTGCCATTGACCAGATCGTGACGACGCTTCTGAAATTTGTCAATCTGGAAGATAAGAAAGATTCTTATCCGGATCAGCTTTCGGGCGGACAAAAACAACGTGTCGGCATTGCCAGAGCTCTTACGACGAATCCGTCCATCCTGCTCTGTGATGAAGCTACAAGCGCTCTCGACCCGGACACGACGGAACAGATTCTGCAGCTCCTGAAGCGAATTAATCAGAAACTTAATATCACAATTTTAATCGTTACACACGAGATTGACGTCATTCAAAAAATCTGTAACCGCGTCGCTGTCATGGAATTGGGAAGGATTGTAGAAAGCGGTTCCGTGCTGGATGTCTTCAGTGATCCCCAGCAGGAAATTACAAAGCGGTTTGTTCATACGGTCATCCCCGATACGGTACCTGAGGCCATTCAAAGCCATATCAAAGAAGAAAAAAGGCCTTACAAGCTCTTTAAGGTCCGCCTCCTCGGCGATGAAGCGGCCGAAGATATTTTCTACCATATGAACGCGGAATTAGGCATAGAGACACATATTGTCTTTGCCAACGTCAGCGAATTGCAGCAGACGGCTCTGGGTATCTACATTATCCAGATTATTGACGAAAATGGTGCTGCCGATAAAACTTCCGCTTATCTGACGCAGCGCACAGTGAAATGGAAGGAGGTGACGCTGTGATGCCGGATTTAGGAGTTCCTACCTCGCAGCTTATCCTGGCGGCAGAACAAACGCTCTACATGGTGTTCGTGTCCCTGGTACTAGGTACGATTTTAGCGCTCATCATGGCGTTTACTCTGGTTTTGACTAACCGGGACAGTATTCTTCCGAATAAGTACATCTACGGTATCCTGAACGCCGTCATTAATACAGTTCGTTCGGTTCCGTTCATCATTCTCATGGTCTTTATCATGCCCCTCACCAAGATGATCGTGGGAACGCGTATCGGAACCACGGCGGCATTGGTGCCGTTGGTGATTTTCATTGCCCCTTATCTGACGCGCCTGTTCGAAAATTCCATTTTGGATGTCAACAAGGGAATCATCGAAGCCGCACAGGCTATGGGCGCGTCCTATTTTGAAATTATCTGGTACTTTCTTCTGCCCGAAGCGAAAGGCTCTTTGATTCTCTCCATTACGACAGGAACGATAGGCCTGATTGGGGCAACGGCTATGGCCGGTGCCATCGGTGCCGGCGGCGTCGGCGACCTGGCCCTGACTTACGGGTACGAACGGATGAATACGCCGCTCATGCTCTTCACGGTCGTCATTTTGATTATTTTTGTGCAGATTATCCAAACCATTGGTAACCATTTAGCTTTTAAGACAAGAAACCATTAAGGAGGTTCGATGATGATGAATTTGAATAAGGTTAAGAAATTAGCAGCCGTAGTTTTGGCAGGAATGATGGTCGCGGCCTTTACGGCTGGCTGCGGCAGTGATTCCAAGAGCGCCGGTGCAAAGAAAGAGCTGACGTTCAGTAAGTCCCAGGGCCCGTACAGTGACCTTTTTGAAAAAGGTATAAAGCCGATTCTGGAAAAGAAAGGCTATAAGATTACGGGCAGAGATATGTCCGACCTGCTGCAGGCTGATATCGTGCTGAACGAAGGCGAAGTAGACTTCAACGTCGAACAGCATACGGCTTATATGAATAACTTCAATAAGAAGCAGGGCGGTCATCTGGCAGCCATTACCCCGATTCCGACGGTTCCGGCTGGTCTCTATGCCGGCAGAAAGACGCAGATGGATCAGCTGGCTGACGGTGACTCCATTGCCGTACCGAATGATGCCGCCAATACGGCAAGAGCTTATGCAATCCTGCAAAAGGCTGGCTGGATCAAACTGGATCCTAAAAAGGATTTGGCAACGGTTACCCAGCAGGACATCGTAGAGAATCCGCATCATTTGAAATTTACGGAAATGAAATCCCTGAATATTCCTTCCGTACGGACAGACTTTGATTATATTGTCATTACGGGCTCGATTGTCTATAATGCGAAGATTGATCCGTCAACGGCGCTCCTCAAGGAAACCATCCTGCCGCACCTGCTGCTGCAGCTGGTCGTAGCTGACAAAAATAAGGATGCTCAGTGGGTCAAAGATATTGCTGACGCCTACCATTCCAAGGAATTTGCCGAATACATGAAGAAGAACAACACGGGCCTCTGGTATGATCCGAATAACGACCCGAATGCAAAGAAAAATTAAATAAGAAGTAAGGGGCTGTGGAAAAATAAGCATTTTTTCACAGCCTCTTAGCTGATAACAAAAAGATATATGCGCTTTTAGCAGCATTTGGCATATATAATTTCGGATAATATTTTTATTAATTTAAAGCAAAATTGCTATCGCAATTTTGTTTTCGAAAGCGGCACACGGCCAGCGACCTGCGACGCGCGGCTTTTTTCAGGAGGTTTTTCTAATGCTGGATAGTTTAAAAGAAGCACAGGCAATCAGTAACGAGCTGACGCGGCTGCGCGAATATTTCCATTCCCATCCGGAACAGTCATGGCATGAAACAGAAACACAGAAAAAAATTCAAGCGTATCTTGATGAGCTGGGAATTCCCAATCAGAAATCTACCAAAACCGGCGTGATTGCTACGCTGAAAGGCGCAAAATCTTCCGATATCATCCTCGGTATCCGTGCCGACATTGATGCCCTGCCGATTACAGAAGAGAGCAATCCGCCTTACAAATCACAGAATCCCGGAACGATGCATGCCTGCGGCCATGATACGCACATTGCAATGTTATTGGGGACAGCTAAAATCCTGGCTGCCCACAAAGACGAACTGCCCGTAACGGTACGCCTTATTTTTCAGCCTGCCGAAGAATATATCGCGGACAGCGGTGCTCTGCATATGAAGGATGATCCCCTTGTAAAAGAGTGTACCCGGATCATTGCACTCCATATCCAGGGAGAATTGCCGTACGGAGTCGCTAATCTCCAGCCCGGCCCCATTATGGCAGCATCCGATACCTTTGATGTGTATATCAAAGGGCAGGGCGGACACGGGGCCCATCCTGAAAAAGCGATTGACCCGATTGCTGCCGGTGTGGCGTTTTACAATACGGTACAGACTCTTGTCAGCCGGGAAATCAAGCCGCTGGATGCGGCTGTGATTGGTGTGACCGCCTTCCAGAGCGGGACGACGAGCAACGTCATTCCCGATACGGCTCATCTTATGGGGACAACCCGGACCTTTACCCCGGAAGTGCGTGATGCCTTCCCGGAGCAGCTGGAGCGCGTTGCTGCAGGTATTGCGGCAGCAACGAGAACCGAAATCAAGGTGGATTATCACTTCGGTACGCCGGTGATGGTCAACGATGAAGCTGTAACTGCTACGGGCCTTAAAGCAGCAGAAAAAATCTTTGGCAGGGACCATGTAATAACGCAAGAACCCCGTATGGGCGGCGAAGACTTTGCCAAATATCTGGCTCCGAAAGCCATGCTCTGCCTGGGTGGTGGTTTTACGGACGGGCGCAAATGTTATCCGCAGCACAGCCCTTACTTTGATATTGAAGAAAAAGCGCTGCCTCTCGGTGTCGCCTGGTTCCTGGAATATATCAATGAGTACGGGAAAGAAATAAAGTAACTGATAAGAACTGCGGGCCGTTGGCTCGGCCCGCAGTTCGTTTATACTGATATCATCATTAATTTAATTCATAGCATTTTAATATACTTTAAAATAGAAAGGAAGGATGACATGGAATTCAAATTTTTCAAGGAATTTCTCATGATCAGTCACCCCACAACCGTTGTGCTTCTTGTTATTTTTCTTCTTATTTTGTGGGGTATCCATCATCTGGATCAAAAAGGGATCAGCTTTGGTAAGCTGGTCACAATCGGTACCATCTCCGGCGCCTTTCTTGGCGTCCTGATTCAAATCATAGCCGGCTTTCCCGACGCTCCCACAAAAGTCGTCTACATCAAGGAAGCCACGAAATGGTATTCTCTCGTAGGCGGTGGGTTCATTGACCTGATTCGTATGCTCGTTGTGCCCCTCGTGCTCATTTCTATCATCCACGTCATCCTACATATGAATGAGGGAACTAATTTGAAGAAACTCGTCGGCGCGATGCTGGCGACCAACCTCGGCATGGTGTCCCTCGCAGCCATTGTCGGGCTTTCCCTCGGCTACTTCTTTGGCCTGGGGGCCGGTGGTTCGGCTCTTGCCGAAGGAACGAGCAAGATGCGGGAAGTGAAACCAGTCGTTGACACGTTTCGGGCGCTCATCCCCATGAACCCTGTGAAAGCAATGGCGGATACGAACGTCATTGCCGTCGTCATCTTTGGCGTCGTTATCGGCGGTATTGCCCAGCTTATCAAAAAGACGGGAACCAATTCCATGGAAACGTTCACGAAGCTATTTGATGAGCTTCACATTCTCATGGGTTGGGCCTGCGACTTTATCATCGGTCTGATGCCTTACGGAGTTGTAGCCCTCCTGGCCAATACGCTTGCCACGCGCGGTCTTAAGGCCATCATGGATATGGGTCTTTTCATTGTTCTCCTTTACGTCGGTCTGGCTATCATGTTCGTTCTGGAGTCCGTCCTTCTCGTAAGCTTTGGAGTTAATCCCGTAACGTACTTCCGTAAAGCAAAGAGTCCTCTGGTTCTCGCCTTTACTTCCCGTTCCTCGATGGGTGTACTGCCCCTTACGGTAGAAACCTTGACCAAACGTCTCGGCGTCAGCACAACGACGGCCAATACCGTGGCCAGCTTTGGTGCAACAGCCGGTATGCAGGGGTGTGCAGGCGTTTTTCCGGGCTTCGTCGTAGTCTATATTGCCAATGTTTCCGGTGTACCTTTTGATCTCACTCTCTTCATCATGAGCATCGTTGTTATTGCCCTCGGATCTATCGGCATTGCCGGTGTTCCCGGTACAGCGACCATGGCCGCTTCCGTCTCCCTGAGCGGAACCGGGCTCGGGGCTTATTTCTCCTCTATTTCGCCTGTTCTCGCCATTGACCCCATCATTGATATGGGACGCACGATGCTGAACGTTTCCGGAGCTATGACAAACGCCATTGTCGTTGACCGCATCATGGGAACCTTCGATGAAAAGACTTTCCAGGATATGTCGAAATAAGAGGTAGACAGCTATAGATAGCCGCTATAGTATTAAAAGCGCATTTAGCGTTCGGCTTAAATGTAAAAGTCTGCTTCTATAAGTTCAGAACAAAATTGCCTTGGCAATTTTGGTTCCTGAGCGACACGCGGCCAGCGACCTGCGACCAGCGTAAAAGGGGGCTGTGAAATCATGCAGGTGCAGATTTCACAGCCCCCTTTTTGTTATTTTTACTTTTTCAAGCTGTTTTTATAGTCTTCCAGGAATTTGGCAAGGCCTTTGTCCGTCAGGTCATGATGGATCAGTTCCCGCAGTACTTTTGTCGGGATGGTGGCAATATCGGCACCGGTCAGCATGACTTTATTGACGTGATCGACGCTGCGGATGCTGGCTGCGATAATCTGGGTGGGCAGGTTGTAGAGACGGAATACCTTCACCATGTCGCTTACCAGTTTGACACCGTCTTCTCCGATATCGTCCAGACGGCCGATGAAAGGACTTACGTAGGTAGCGCCGGCGCGGGCGGCAAGGAGAGCCTGTCCCAGACTGAAGACCAGCGTGACGTTGGTATGGATGCCTTTTTCTTTAAGAATCTTGACGGCTTTCAGGCCTTCGGTGATGCAGGGGATTTTTACGACGACGTTATCGGCAATCTTAGCCAGTTTCTTGGCTTCTTTGACCATGCCGGCACAGTCCGTACTGATAACTTCTGCACTGACGGGACCGGGAATCAATTTGCAAATTTCGGGAATAACTTCTGCCTGCGTCCGGCCGGAGCGGGCAATCAGCGTAGGGTTGGTCGTTACCCCGTAGACAATGCCCTGATCGGCGAATTCACGAATTTCTTCTACATTGGCCGTATCCATAAAAATTTTCATTGGAATCCCTTCTTTCTGAAATATTCAGGCCACAGTTGACTCATTTCGTCAAACGTAATTTCTCTTTTCATGATAATTCACAACCATGGGGAAATCAACGGGTAAATTTTGGCCAGGTGTAAAATAAATGTAAAAGGTTGGCCAAGCAGAAACTGGATTAGATATGGAAAAAAGCATGGAATGAAGAGAGGAACATTCCATGCTTTTTCCTACGAAGCAATGCTGCAAAAAGGAAATCAAATTATAGATACATTGAAAAAAGTTCACGCTTGTGCGGATTCAATGAACAGGTTTCGTAAGGGGAACGACTTTTTGTACAAAACCTGGCTGCTCCATTTATTCTGCACTGCCCAGAGCTTCTCCCAATGCTTCACACTTAGCAAGACCGTCATCATCGGGTGTACCGTTGATGATCAAGGTATCGGCTGCGAGAATGGCACCGGCGGCTTCTGCATCAGCTTTCCAGTTTTCCATCCATTCACCGCTGCCCCAGCCATAGGAACCGAAGAGCACAATCTTTTTTCCTTTCAGATTGTCTTTTACGCCATCCCACATAGGCTGGAATTCGGTTTCTTCCAGGACTTCTGAACCCATTGCGGGGCAGCCGAAAGCAATTCCATCATAGTCTGCAGGATTTTCTGCAGCAAAATCACCGGCAGTCAATAACTTGACATCAGAACCTTTGCTCTTGAGGCCTTCTGCGACAGCTTTGGCCATCGCTTCCGTGTTGCCGGTACCGCTCCAATATACAACTGCACTTTTACTCATGGTAAATCGTCCTTTCAAGGTGAATTTATGCTTCGGAAACAGTACGTTGCCATTTATGCCACGGCCAATCGGCTGAGAGGGATGCCGCTTGCGTAGCAGCGGCAATAAATGAGGGTACATTTCCGGCATTTCTCAAAAAAGAGCCGAGCCCGGGCAGGCTGGCTGTAAGCTTTCCAGCAGCCCGAGCAGAGGCCTTTTTTCCTGGGAGCAGCCATATAGGCCTCTACATCATCGAGAGGATATCCCAGCAGAATTCCGATTTCGTGGGGGAAGGAAGCCCTGTGAGTCATTCTCAGCGAAATTTCCGCAAGGATGTCCTGCCAGCACAGACGGGAATAACCCTGGCGTTTGAAAAAATCCCGATGTGAATCCTGGCTGACGATGCGTTTGAGGTCATCAGGCCGGTAAACAAAGAGAAGTCCGCTGCGTCTTACTACATCAAACTGAAGCAGTTCAATGCCGATATTCTTGGGTGCAAGAATAAGGGAAAGTGAAGCGACGAGCCGGGATGAATCCGCCAGCGAAGGGAATACAAAGCGGAACAGACTGGCAGGCTTTAATCCGGCAAGTGTAGGGGCACACTGCCTGATTAGTTCACTTTCAAGGGGAATTCTCATAAAGTTACGTACCTCCTGGGAAATAATTGGTATTAGTATAGACTAACTTTGACACGTGATAGAAGGAGAGGCCTTTTGAACAACACATATTTTTAAGTTAGTCTTTACTAACTGAGCAAAGTATAGCATACAGAAAAAAAGAATGCAATAGGTTTTGAAAAAAATTCGCCGCCCGCAGCTCGCATGTCGCTGGCCGGACTGGAAGAAGCAAACCGACGAGCGGTTTGCAAGACCGCCTGCCAGCCCGCAGACTCACTCGTGGAGGCAAAATTGACTCGTAAATTTTGCTTTTAACTAATAGAACTAGTCTTTTGAATCTAACTAACTTCTCCTGACTTCCTCAAGAATCTGCACAAGTGGCTGCTCGCAATATTGTACTAACCACTTGGCACTAAACACTATTCTCCTTTTCCTCTTTTACGTCTCATACCTCTTCATGATATAATTTTCTTGATTTTATTTATCTTTTTGAAAGGGGTATTTTTCCATGAATGAAGTCATGCAGAAAATGGTAGACCAGTATATTGACGCGAATATGCCTTCCTACGTCCAGAGACTTTACGATGTAGCTTCCATTGTGTCTCCTACAGGGGAGGAAGCCAATAAGGCTCATTATATTCTGGATGAACTCCATAAATTAGGTGCCAAAGAGGCATATATCGATGAAGCAGGGAACGTTGTGTACCCTCATAACCTTCCTGCTGAGGGGAAATTTCCCCTTTATACGGCCCATATGGATACGGTCTTTGCCGGTGTAGACAAGATTGTTCCTGAAATTGACGGTACAACGATGAGGGCTCCTTCTATCGGGGATAACAGCTCCAATGTAGCTGCTCTGCTTTTCCTCATTGAAATGTTTCTCAAGATGAAGCAGGAGATTCCGGCGGTATTCGCCTTTAACGTCGGGGAAGAAGGGCTTGGCAATCTGAAGGGCAGCCGGTACCTGACGGATACCTGGCAGGATTGTCTCAGTTATTTTATCGCCGTGGACGGCGACTGTGACCGTTTCGTCAATGAAGCTGTCGGTTCTCATCGCTACGCAGTTCATGTGGTCACAAAAGGCGGCCACAGCTTCGCCAATTTCGGAAATACGAACGCTATTGAGCGGACTTCTGCTATTATTGAAGATTTTTATGCGATTCAGGTTCCGAAGACGCCGAAAACAACATACAATATCGGTACGATCCAGGGCGGACGCACGGTCAATGCCATTGCCGCGGATGTCGAATTCACGGTGGACATGCGGTCCGTTTCTTACCAGGAACTGCTGAAACTGGATGCTGCCTTCCATGCGATTCTGGATAAGTACCGCAGCGATAAGGTGACAATCGAAACGAAACTCATCGGGGACAGACCTTGTGGGGAAGGTCCGATGCAGCATGAAATCTATGACCGGATTACGGCTATCCGCGCCCGGAACCGTAAAATGACGAGATTTGAGGGCAGCAGCACGGATGCCAATATTGCTTTGAGCCGTAAGATTCCGGCCATGGCTTTTGGTGTAGCCCGCGAGAAAGGTGTCCACACACTGCAGGAGGAATTGGACTTAACTTCCGTGAGCGGCGGATTGAAGCAGCTGGCTGCTTTTATGCTCAACTTGTAATAAACGAAACACTCTCTTGCGGATACATGCTTAAAAAAAGCATACAGAAAAAATTTTTCTTAGAGATGTGTTGACAAAAATTGTAATCGGCGCTATGATAACACCATAATTTAATAAAACCTTATGAAACCTGTGATGTGGAGATAACGTCAGAAGATGTACTGACAGAGAGTCCGGGGTGATGGAATCCGGATAGCGGCAGTCTGGCAAATGGACCACTGAGGGTGCGTGGAAATCTTCGGAGAGTATTGCGCAACGTACAACCGCGTTAAGGATGAGGAATGTGTTGGCATTCTGCTGAGCGCAGGGTTTATTCCCTGTAACAAGGTGGTACCGCAGGTTATGACGCCTGTCCTTGTATAAGGACAGGCGTTTTTTATATATCCGGATGCGTATCACAGATGTCAACTCATAAAAAAGGAGGAACACATGGTGATACAAACAAGTCTGGAAGAAGCAAAGAAACTGGCGGAAGGATATGGCGCTGTCCCGGTCGTGCGGGAAATCATGGCAGACACCGTGACTCCGATAGGGCTGATCAGTCTCGTGAGAAACCGCAGTGACCGCTACTTCCTGCTCGAAAGTCTGGAAGGCGTCGATTCCCGGGGCCGCTATTCATTTATTGGTTATGATCCGATTGCCAGGGTAACGGCTAAGGATTTCAAGGTAGAGGTAACACGGGACGGCAAAAAGGTGACCACCGATAAGGAACCCCTCGAAGTCATCCGGGAAATGCTTAAAATGTACAAGATTCCGGAAGTGCCGGGACTGCCGCCGTTTACGGGCGGGTTCGTCGGATATTTTTCCTACGATTTCATTCAGTACTGCGAGCCGAGCCTCCGCTTCGACCCCCGCAAAGCTACCGAATTTCCTGATTTTGAGCTGATGCTTTTTGATAAAGTGATTGCCTTTGACCAATTTAAGCAGAAGCTGTTCCTCATCGCCAATGTCCGTACGGAAAATCTTGAACAGGATTATCCGAAAGCGCTGAAGGCACTTGATGAGATGGAAACTATCGTAAGACAGCCGGTTGTCCTGCCGGTCTTTAAACCGGCCAAGCTGGGAAAAATCGTAAGCAACCAGCCGCGCAGCCTCTACGATGCCAACGTGAAGCGCATCAAGGAATACATCCGTCAGGGAGATATTTTCCAGGCTGTGTATTCCCAATGTTTTTCGGCTTCTTACGATCAGGACCTCTTCAATCTGTACCGTGTCCTCCGGACGACGAATCCTTCCCAGTACATGATGCTGCTCAAGGATGAGACGACCGAAATTGCCGGTTCTTCTCCGGAAACTCTGATTAAACTGCAGGGACGTACCATTACGTCGATGCCGATTGCCGGAACCAGACGGCGCGGCCGCACGGAAGAAGAGGACAAGGCTCTTGAGGAAGACCTCAAAAACGATCCGAAGGAACTGGCAGAGCACAACATGCTGGTTGACCTGGCCCGCAATGATGTCGGGAAGGTCAGTGAGTTCGGAACGGTCAAGGTTCACGACCTGCACATGATCAAACGTTTTTCCCATGTCATGCATTTGACGAGCCGCGTCACGGGAACCTTGAGAGAAGGGCTGGATGCCATTGATACGCTGTGTGCTGCGCTTCCGGCAGGTACCTTGTCCGGAGCTCCAAAGATCCGGGCCTGTGAGATTCTTGACCAGCTCGAACCACAGCGGCGCGGACCTTACGGAGGAGGCGTCGGATACCTTGACTTTGCCGGCAACATGGATATCTGCATTACCATCCGGACGGCTGTAAAGCGCGGCGGCACGGTATATTTCCAATCCGGCGGCGGAATCGTAGCGGACTCTGTGATTGATAACGAGTTCCAGGAAACCATTAATAAATCCGGCGCAGTTAAAGACGCGCTGATTGCGACGACGGAGGCAGAATGATGATCCTGATTATTGATAACTATGACAGTTTTACATACAACCTTTACCAATATGTAGGAACGCTCAACCCGGACGTGAAAGTGGTTCGCAACGACGCCGTCACGGTGGACGATATCCGGAAGATGCATCCTGATGCCATTATCCTTTCACCGGGACCGGGCAAACCGAGTGATGCCGGGATCTGCGAAGAGGTTCTCAGGGAAATGAAAGGGGAAGTCCCCATCCTGGGCGTGTGCTTAGGCCATCAGGCCATCGGCGAAGTCTTTGGCGGAAAAGTCATTCTTGCACCACAGATTGTTCATGGCAAGAAAGATAAAATCCATATTGATACCAGCGTTCCCATTTTTAAATCGCTGGGACCCGTGATTGAGGGAGCCAGATACCATTCCCTGATTGTAGACAAAAAAGGCTTGCCGGACGAACTTGAGATTACCGCTGAAACGGAAAAAGGCGAGATCATGGGGCTGAAGCATCGTGACTATGATATTTACGGACTGCAGTTCCATCCGGAATCTATTATGACGCCGGACGGAATGACAATCATCCGCAACTTTATAAATCTGAAGAAATAAGGAGAGAAACATTATGATTAAAGAAGCCATTATCAAACTCGTAAGCAAAGGGGATTTAACCTATCAGGAAGCTCATGACGTCATGCTGGAAATTATGGGCGGCAAAACCACGCCGACCCAGAATGCCGCTTTTCTGGCCGCTCTTTCTACGAAGAGCACAAAAGCAGAAACGATTGCTGAAATTTCAGGGTGCGCCGAGGCCATGCGTTCCTTAGCTACACCGGTTCCCCATCCCGGTATGGAAGTCATGGAAATCGTCGGTACCGGCGGTGACGGAGCTCATTCCTTCAACATTTCCACGACGTCGGCCATGGTCATGGCAGCCGGCGGTGTCAAAGTTGCCAAGCACGGCAATCGTGCTGCTTCTTCTCTGTGCGGCACGGCTGACTGCCTGGAAGCGCTCGGTGTCAACATTCAGCAGGATCCGGCGATGGCTTTGAAGATGCTCAAGGAAACAAATTTCTGCTTCCTTTTTGCACAGAAATATCACGCGGCTATGAAATACGTCGGCCCGATTCGTAAGGAACTGGGATTCCGCACGGTATTTAATATCCTGGGGCCTCTGACCAACCCGGCAAAGCCGGAAATGTTCCTCCTGGGCGTATATGATGAATATCTGGTGGAACCGCTGGCCAAGGTTATGACGAGCCTGGGTGTGAAACGCGGTATTGTCGCTTACGGCCGTGAAAAGCTCGATGAAATTTCTCCGAATGGCCCGACGGCTATCTGTGAAATCCGCGATGGGTATTACCGCACTTCCGTGATCCGTCCGGAAGACTTCGGTATGAAGCCGGGAGCCAAAGAAGAACTGGTCGGCGGAACGCCGGAAGTCAATGCCCAGATTACCCGCGATATCTTAAGCGGTAAGCTGAAAGGAACGAAACGGAACGCCGTACTGCTGAACGCCGGTGCTGCCCTGTTTGTCGCCCAGAAAGCAGATACCATTGCAAACGGCATCAAGCTGGCCGAGCAAATCATTGACAGCGGAAAGGCAGCCGCAAAACTGGAACAAGTGATCAAAGTAAGCAACGAGTAAGGAAAGGATGGCAGGCAGCATGATTCTGGATGTCCTGGCAGAAGCAGCCCGGGAGCGGGTGGAAAAAAACAAGAAAACAGTCAGTCTTGACGCGATTCGGCGCGAGGCAGAAGCACTTCCCCGGCTGCGGGCCGGATGTTTCCGGAAAGCCTTGCTGGCACCGGGACTGCATATCATAGCGGAGGTCAAGAAGGCTTCGCCTTCCAAGGGACTCATTGCTCCTGACTTTCCTTATACGGAAATTGCCGAGGCTTATGAAAAATCCGGAGCTTCCGCAATTTCTGTACTGACCGAACCGACGAAGTTCCTAGGTGACGATGCTTATCTGGCAAAAATCCGCAAATGCGTCGATTTGCCCCTCTTGCGCAAGGATTTCACGGTAGATGAGTACATGATCTACCAGGCAAAGCTTCTCGGCGCCGATGCAGTCCTTCTCATTGCGGCACTTCTTTCGGACAGTCAGCTCGTGGAATACCGTGAAATCGCTGAAAGCCTGGGAATGGATGCTCTTATGGAAGCTCATGACGGCGATGAAGTGGAGCGGTGCCTCAGGGCAGGAGCTAAAGTCCTGGGTGTCAACAACCGGAACCTGAAAGACTTCACCGTGGATATTCATAACAGCATGCGGCTTCGCCCGCTGGTGCCTTCTGATATTGCTTTTGTAGCGGAAAGCGGCATCAAGGGCCGCAGTCAGATTGCCGAACTGGAAAAGGGCGGCGTGAACGGCGTCCTCATAGGAGAACTCCTCATGCGGAGCGCTTCTATCCCGGACAAAATGAAAGAACTTCTGGGGAGGGATGCCGGATGACCAAAATCAAGATCTGCGGGCTGCGGCGCAGGGAGGATGCAGACATCCTCAACCGGTATCATCCTGATTTTGCGGGTTTTATCTTCTATCCCAAAAGCAGACGATACCTGGAAAAAGCGCAGGCGGCCGCTATCAGGAAAGAGCTGGATGCCTCCATTAAGACCGTGGGTGTGTTCGTCAATGCGGATTCCGCTGAGATTCTTACCTACGTAGACTCGGGTATCATCGATGTCATCCAGCTGCATGGGGATGAAACTCCGGAGGCCGTGCGATGGCTGAAGGAGAGAACAGAAGCCCCGATATGGAAAGCAATCCGGGTACGAGATAAAAAGAGCCTGGAAGGCCTTGCGGCCTATCCGTGTGATGGTTTCCTTCTGGATGCCTTCACTGCGGGTTACGGCGGTGCCGGAAAGACCTTTGATGATACGCTGCTGCGGCAGGCTGAAATCCCGAAGCCATATTTCATGGCGGGCGGCCTGAATGCACAGAATGTGGGAGCCATTATGGCAAGGACCCATCCCTATGGAGTGGATGTGAGCAGTGCCGTGGAAACGAATGGCTTCAAAGATGAAGTGAAAATCAAAGCTTTTATAGAAGCAGTCAGAAGAAAGGATGAACAAAATGAGTAACGGAAGATATGGTAAGCATGGCGGACAATATGTTCCCGAAACCTTGATGAATGCAGTTCTGGAACTCTCGGAAGCATACGAACATTATAAAAAGGATCCGGAATTTCTGAAGGAACTTCAGACTCTGTATCATGATTATGCAAACCGTCCGAGCCTGCTCTACTATGCAGAGAGAATGACCAAGGATCTGGGCGGAGCCAAGATTTATCTGAAGCGGGAAGACCTCAACCACACGGGTGCCCACAAGATTAACAATGCACTGGGACAATGCCTCCTTGCCAAGAAAATGGGCAAGAAGCGCATCATCGCTGAAACCGGCGCCGGCCAGCACGGTGTGGCTACAGCAACGGTCGCTGCCCTCCTGGGAATGGAATGCGTTGTATATATGGGGAAGATGGATACAGAACGTCAGGCCCTGAACGTATTCCGCATGAAGCTCCTCGGTGCGGATGTTGTGCCGGTTGAGACCGGTACCATGAGCCTCAAAGACGCGGTCAATGAGGCACTGCGCGAATGGAGCCGCCGCTGTGAAGATACGGCTTACTGCATCGGTTCCGTCATGGGGCCGCATCCTTATCCGATGATGGTGCGTGACTTCCAGAAAGTCATTGGTGAAGAAGTCAGACAGCAGATGATGGAAAAGGAAGGACGTCTGCCGGACATTGTTATGGCCTGTGTGGGCGGCGGCAGCAACGCCATGGGTATCTTCTATGATTTCATCCCTGACAAGAACGTACAGCTGATCGGCGTGGAAGCAGCCGGCCGCGGCATCGACACGGCAGAAACGGCAGCTACCATTGCCTGCGGCAAACCGGGTATCTTCCATGGTATGGAATCTTATTTCCTGCAGGATAATGACGGCCAGATTGCTCCGGTATATTCCATTTCCGCCGGCCTTGACTACCCGGGAATCGGACCGGAACACGCTTATCTGTATGATACGGGACGCGCCCAGTACGTACCGATTACCGATGATGAATCCGTTCAGGCTTTTGAATACCTGTCCCGTACCGAAGGCATCATTCCGGCTGTAGAAAGTGCTCATGCTGTGGCCTATGCCATGAAACTGGCACCGACACTGCCCAAAGATAAAATTATTGTAGTGAACTTGTCCGGCCGCGGTGATAAGGATGTAGCGGCTATTGCCAGATACAAGGGGGTCGATCTGCATGACTAGAATTACCGATACTTTCAAGAAAAATAAAAAAGTCTTCATTCCTTTCGTAACCGCCGGGGATCCGGATCTTGAAACGACTGAAAAACTGATTTACGCGATGGAAGAAGCCGGAGCGGGCATCATTGAACTGGGTATTCCTTTTTCCGATCCGGTGGCAGAAGGCCCGGTCATCCAGGAAGCGGACAATCGTGCCCTGAAAGCCGGATTCAAGATTGATAAACTGTTTGAGATGCTGAAAAAAGTCCGTGCCCATACTCAGGTGCCGCTGGTATTCCTGACGTATGTCAACCCGATTTTTACCTATGGCCGGGATAAATTCTTTAAGAACTGCAAGGAGACCATGATTGATGGTGTCATTGTTCCGGACATGCCTTTTGAAGAAAAAGACACTCTTAAAGAAGATGCAGCCAAGTACGGTATCGAACTGATTTCCCTGATTGCTCCGACGTCTCACGACCGGGTACAGATGATTGCCAAAGAGGCGCAGGGCTATATTTACCTGGTATCCTCCATGGGTGTCACCGGTGTGCGTGAAAAGATCACGACGAACCTCGGAGAAATCGTGGAAAAGATCCGCGAAGTGACAGATCGTCCTATAGCCGTCGGCTTTGGTATTGCCGAGCCGCAGCAGGCTGCTGAAATGGCGGCTCTCAGTGACGGCGCCATCGTCGGCAGCGCTATCGTAAAGATTATCGCTAAGGAAGGCCGCAACGCCGTTGAACCCGTCAAAGAATATGTAAAGAAAATGGCTGACGCCGTTAAAAGCACAGTAAAGTAATGTAACAAGGGGCTGTGAAACAATGCGTGTGCATTATTTCACAGCCCTTTTTACGCTGGTCGCTGGTCGCTGGCCGCGGGTCGCCCGTGGAAGAAAAATTGCCAGGGCATTTTTCTACGAACTTATTAAAATAAAACCTAAAATTTGGGTTATCTGCTAAATTTCAGGTTTTTATTATTTTATTTGAATCAAAAGCTTTAACACACTGCTGCAGACGAGGCTAAATGCCATATGCCAAAAGCCAAAAGCGCCTTTTGTTGTTTTATTCTCTACTTTTATTGTATACTTTATGCTATCAAAGGAGGTGTACTATGAAATTAAATTTATGCCGCTGGTTTGTTGTTGGAATAACGGCTTTGACGCTGACCTGTGGAGTAAGCGGCTGCGCAGGGGCAGCCAGCCAATCGGTTTCGGGAAAAACGCCGGAAGAAATCGAGGCACTGCTCAAAAAAGCGGGCGGCGGAGCCGCTTCTGTCAATCATGCGGCAGATATCAAAGATTCTCCCTATTTCAAGGCTGTGGATGTCTATAATCTGAAATCCCAGGGATCACTGACGGTGATTTCACACTATAAGACCCATCAGCAGGAAACGGAGTATACCTGCGGACCGGCGGCTGCTTATACGGTGATGACGCATTTTCTCGGAAAATCACCGGACTCGGAAATGACTATTGCCAAGATCATGGATACGCACCCCGCCGGCATGGCTGATGTCGGGACGAATACCCGCGGTATGGTACGGTATTTCGAAAAGCAAGGCTGGAAAGTCCGCAGCGCTCTCTCGGATGGTTCACCAAAAGATTACAGTGCTTTCAAAAAGTTTGTCCTGGATAATCTGCAGGCCGGTATTCCTACTATGATCGAGAATATTGACTGGGACGGCCACTGGCGTGTCATTATCGGATTTGATACGATGGGGGACACGTTATCAGCTAACGATGTTCTCATCTTAGCCGATCCGTATGATACCAGCGACCATTGTCAGGACGGCTATAATATTGCTTCGGCAGAGCGTTTTTTCAGTATGTGGTTTGACAGCCATCTATTCCGGGAAGGTGAAAAAGAGCGGCAGTGGCTGACGGCTGTTCCGTCCGGATATGTCGTTTCGGGGAGAACATCGCAGAAATAGAAAATGCCCTGCAGTCATCTGGAGGATTGGATGATTATAAGTGAATAAATCAGAATATCAATAATAAAACGTTTCGAGCCGTCCGAAACGTTTTATTAACTTTTTATAGAAATGTATCAAATAATATGAAATCTGAGAAAAAACTGAAAATTCACTTGCACATTGTATACAATCGTGCTATACTTACGCTGTAAGTTAAATTTACCCCTCATTTGCCCTTGTTCTCAAGGGCTTTTTTTTTATGCCTTTTTTAACAAATGTATCAAAGCAAGATGAATAGGGAATTCTTGAGCAATAATTAAATGCCATTTTTCTATAATTTAAGGAAACTGTGAAAATTTATTGACCTAAAATTTACAAAAACGTATAATGAGGGTACAGTGTGAGAGGAGTTGTTTGCGGAAAAGACACACATGTTTACAGGAGACGAAATCTCACGCGGCTTTGAGCCTGGAATGGAGTAAATCTGCCAGGCTCTTTTCCACGTTTTTTATAGCAGTTGTCGTATCTTTATTTCCATCATGAATTCAAAAAGAGAGGTGTCACTTATGGAAGATCAATCATTCCATCCCTACATCCCGGCTGACCGCGTGGCTCCGGAAATGACCACGGTTTCTGTCGTGTTAGGGGCCATCCTGGCCATCGTATTCGGTGCTGCCAATGCTTACCTGGGACTGCGTGTCGGCATGACAATTTCAGCATCCATCCCTGCCGCCGTACTCAGTATGGGTATCATTCGTTTTATTCTGAAACGGGATTCCATTCTGGAAAACAACATGGTGCAGACAATCGGTTCTGCCGGTGAATCGGTGGCAGCCGGTGCTATCTTCACCCTGCCGGCTCTGTTTATGTGGGCCCAGGAAGGCGTCGTAGCAGAACCTTCCATGTTGGAAATCGGGCTGATTGCCTTGTTTGGCGGTCTCCTGGGTATCCTGTTCATGGTACCCCTGCGCCGCGCCCTTATCGTAAAGGAACACGGCGTTCTCGCCTATCCGGAAGGGCAGGCTTGCGCAGAAGTTCTTATTGCCGGTGAAGAAGGCGGTGCCAAGGCATCTACCGTGTTTGCCGGACTTGGCATTGCAGCCGTCTACAAATTCATCGCTGATGGACTGAAGCTGTTCCCCAGTGAAGTTCATACGGAAATTCCAGGGTACAAGGGAGCCGGATTTGGTCTCGATGTTCTGCCAGCCCTTGCCGGTGTCGGTTATATCTGTGGATTCAAGGTTTCTTCTTATATGTTTGCCGGCGGCGTTCTGGCCTGGTTTGTCATCATGCCGATGATTGCCGTATTTGGCAGCGGTGCCGTGCTTTTCCCTGCTAAGGTGACTGTCGCTGAACTCCTTGCCAAGGGAGGATCCTTCTCCCTGTGGGGAACGTACATCCGTTATATCGGCGCCGGTGCCGTTCTGACAGGCGGACTCATTGGCTTGTTGGAATCCCTGCCGCTCATCATCCGGACCTTCCATGATGCCCTGGGCGATTTTGGCCAAAACGGTGAATCGACCCTGCGCACGGAGCAGGATCTCTCCATGAAGACTCTGCTGGCCGGAATCCTTATCATTATTGTAGCGCTGTGGGCTATTCCTACGATTCCGCTCAATGCGTTTGGCGCTCTGCTCGTAGCTATTTTCGGTTTCTTCTTTGCAACTGTTTCTTCCCGTATGGTCGGACTCATCGGTTCTTCCAACAACCCTGTTTCCGGCATGGCCATTGCTACGCTCCTTGTTTCCACGCTGCTGCTCAAGAATACAGGCAGTGACGGAGCTGCAGGTATGGTAACGGCTATTTCCATCGGCGGTATTATCTGCGTCGTTGCCGCTATTGCCGGTGATATTTCTCAGGACCTCAAGACGGGCTTCCTCGTCGGGGCTACTCCGAAGAAACAGCAGATCGGCGAAATGATCGGTGTTGTTTGCTCCGCTATTGCTATCGGCAGCATCATGTATCTGCTCAATTCGGCTTGGGGCTACGGCTCTGCTGAACTTCCGGCACCGCAGGCCATGCTTATGAAGATGGTCGTGGAAGGCGTTATGATGGGCAATCTGCCTTGGAACCTCGTTCTCATCGGCGTGTTCCTTTCCATTGCCATGTGGATTCTGGGCATTCCGGTTCTGGCCGTTGCCATCGGTATTTACCTTCCGATTCATCTGTCCGCTCCGATTATGGTCGGAGGACTCTTACGCCGCTACGTGGAATCCCGCAAGTTCAAGGATGATACGGAAAAGAACGACTGCGTGCAGTCCGGTGTACTTTACAGCTCCGGGCTCATCGCCGGTGAAGGTCTCGTCGGGATTCTCCTGGCAGTCTTCGCTGTCATGAACCTTAACCTCGATATTTCCAAGTCTGTCAACCTGGGTAATGTCGGTGGTATTGTGTTCTTCGCTGTTCTTGTAGCAACGATTTATGTATTCTGCCAGAAAGGCAGAAAGGCTCGTTCCTGATAAAAATCTAGATCAGTGCCAGGCTGCAGGACTCTGTGGCCTGGCACCTGTCTGTTGGGAGAGTATGATGAAAGAAAACAAGGAAAATTATCTGGACCGGATCCCTTGCCGGACCAGCCGTTTTCGGTGGAGCCAGGATGAAGAGGGATTTGTTACGATTCATATCGAGCACCGCGGCTTCTTTGACAGAGTGGCCCAGAATCTCTTCGACCGCCCCCGAGTCAGCCATGTTGACCTTGACGCATTTGGCAGCGTGCTCTGGCTCAATATGGATGGGAAGAAGACGGTGGGAGAACTGGCCGATGTGATTGAAAATCACTTCGGTGAAAAGGCTCATCCTCTTTATGAGCGACTGATTGTTTTTATGCAGATGCTTGCCCGGCAGGAATTCATTACCTGGAGGAAAGAATAAATCATGGCCGTACTTAGTCAAATTGAACCGCAGCGTGTCTTTCATTTTTTTGAAGAAATTTCTGCTATTCCCCGCGGCTCCCGCCACACGAGAGCCATCAGTGACTGGCTCGCAGCCTTTGCTGAAAAACGAAACCTTCGCGTTATCCAGGATAAGACTGGCAATATTATCATCTTTAAGAAGGCTTCAACCGGTTATGAACAGGCTGCACCGGTTATCCTGCAGGGTCATATGGATATGGTCTGCGACAAGGTGCCATCCTGCACCAAGGATATGGAACGGGAAGGCCTTGACCTCGTTCGCGACGGCGACACGATTTACGCCAAAGGTACGACGCTCGGCGGGGACGATGGCATTGCCGTTGCTATGGGACTCGCTCTTCTCGATGATGACGAGATTCCTCATCCGCCCCTTGAGATTGTCTATACCATCGATGAGGAAATTGGCATGGTCGGGGCAGCAGCACTCGATGTTTCTCCTCTCAAGGGCCGCCGGATGATCAACCTTGACTCCGAAGACGAAGGCATCTTTACGGTCAGCTGCGCCGGCGGGGTCGATCTTCTGTGTCATTTCCCCGTGTCGCGTGAGGCTTACGAAGGAACACCGCTGCTCCTTGACGTCAAGGGGCTTACGGGAGGCCATTCCGGTTCAGAAATCAACAAAGGACGCAATAATGCCCATCTTCTCCTCGGCCGTATACTGACGGGACTTCGCAGAGTAACAGATTACCGTCTCGTGACGCTCGCCGGTGGTTCCAAGGACAACGCCATTACGCCGAATGCTTCTGCCGGTATTGTCGTAAAGGACGCTGAAGCAGCCACAGCGTGGGTCCAATCCTTTGAGAAACTCCTTAAGGAGGAATGCCGCGTTACCGATCCCCAAGTGGAGGTAACGCTGGAACCGGCTTCTTTTGAGGAACTTCCTATGGATGAAAAGACAACGAATCATATCCGGGCTTTTCTTACTTGTGTGCCTCAGGGCGTTCAGGTTATGAGCGCCGAAATGCCCGGCCTGGTTCAGACTTCCCTTAACTTCGGTATTCTCAAGCTGGAAAAGGACGAAATGACAGGAGGTCTCCTGGTTCGCAGCAGCGTCGACTCCCAAAAGGAGATGCTCGTTGACCGGGTAGAAACTTTAGTTACGGCTCTGGGTGGCACTATGGAACGGTCCGGAGACTACCCCGGGTGGACCTACGAACCGAAATCTCCGCTGCGTGACCTCCTTGTTGAGGTATATCGTGAACAGTACGGAAAAGGTCCGGTCGTTGAAGCGATTCATGCCGGTGTAGAGTGCGGGCTGCTTGCCCATAAACTGCCTGGCCTTGACTGCGTATCCCTGGGGCCGACGCTGACCGGTGTCCATACGCCGAAGGAAAAAATGTCAATTGCTTCTGTCCAAAGAACCTGGAAGCTTTTATTGGAAACGCTGAAACGCATGAAATAGGGAAAATTTTCCTTAAGTTAAAAGCACGTCCTGCGAAATTATCGCAGGACGTGCTTTTTGTTGTTCAAAAAATGCGGTAATTTTTCTGTACAGAAAGAGCATACTAAACAGAATGGTAAATCATAAGGTTGATTCAGAATTGTAAGATACTTGACATTCTACAACAATGTGTTTAAGATAATAACAATTCCTTAAATAGTTTTAATTTAAGGTAAAATATATACAAAATATGTAAACTCATGAAATGTAAAGGAGAATGAGAGTTTATGTCTAATGAGAAAGTCAAATCCTTCCGTCCCTTTGGGCTGCCATGGCCGCTCTGCCTGGCGTTTATCATCATTGTCTTTGCAGGTATGTGGACGGGCTCACTGTCGACGGATCTTGCCGGCGGTTTTGCCTTGACACTTGCCATGGGCATTGTTTTTAATGAAATCGGGGAACGGATTCCTTTCTGGAATTCCTACATAGGTGGCGGGCTTGTCCTGTCTTTCCTGGCATCAGCCTATTTATTTACCAATCACATGATTCCGGAAAAGTATGCTCAGACCGTGACCAATCTGATGGACAAATCCGATTTCCTAAGCTTCTTTATTGTCTTCCTGATCTGCGGTTCCATTCTGGGTCTTGAAAAGAAACTCCTGATTAAATCCTTTGCGGGCTATCTGCCAGCCATCTTCGGAGGGCTCATCGGTGCTGCTGCACTGGGTATTTTGGGGGGTCTTCTTTTCGGAATTTCCCCTTCTATGATTGTCCTCAACTATGTTCTGCCTATCATGGGCGGCGGCAACGGGGCCGGCGCGGTGCCTTTGTCCCAGATTTATGAAAGTGTCACGGGGAACAAGGCGTCCGACTACTATGCCTTTGCCATTACAGTTCTCACTATTGCCAATATCTTTGCTATTCTGTCAGCAGCCGTACTGGATCAGATCGGCCACAAACATCCGACCTGGACCGGTGATGGTTCGACACTGATTCGTAAAGGCGTTGATATCGAAGCCGAAAAGAATGACACCATTCCTTCCATTAAAGAAATCGGCGGGGCTTTCTTTATGGGCGTCAGCCTTTATGCGGCCGGGACACTTCTCGGTAAGGCTCTCCTTCCGACCGTCTTTGGCGTGCAGATTCATCCTTTTGCCTGGATGATTGCTGTCGTCACGGTACTTGCTATGCTCGGCTGGGTTCCTCAGGAAGTCAAAGCGGCTGCTAAACGGCTGCAGTCTTTCATGAGTTCCTGCCTTGTCCTCACTATCATGGTGGGCGTCGGGGCTGATACAGACCTCAATCAATTAATAGCGGCTATTACACCCAGCAACGTCGTCATTTCTTTCCTCATCGTCCTGGGAGCTATTCTTGGTTCTGCTATCGTAGGACAGTGGGTTGGGTTTTATCCTATTGATTCCGCTATTACGGCCGGTCTCTGCATGGCTAACCGAGGCGGATCCGGTGATCTTGCCGTATTGGGCGCTTCTCATCGTATGGGGCTTATTGCTTATTCCCAGTTGTCTTCCCGTCTCGGCGGCGGAATCGTATTGATTCTGGGTTCCGTTCTTTTTGGTTCTATGATGGGCAAATAACGTGATTTTTATAAAAATTGGCATCCGGCTTCGGTCGGGTGCTTTTTTTTGAGAAACGCTGCCGACTGCACGAATGACTGAATTAGCTACTACTTTTTTACCTTTCTGCGCAGGTTTAGCATCTGCTGTTTGGTGCCTGTCGTTTGCCTTGGTAACTGTGAAGAATTGTTTTTTTCGGCGGGAAAATGTTACAATAGGCTGTATCTGTACGATGTTTGAAAAATGCAGGAGGAAAATAATGAAAAGACGATATTGGGTTATGTTCTGGATTCTCGCCGTGCTGCTGCTCTACTACCTGAACGGGCTGCTGCCTCTGACGGACAGCGTGGAAGGCAACTATGCTCTTACGGCCAAGGAAATGGTCATGAGCGGGGATTGGTTATCTCCCCAGATTTATGGAAAATATTGGTTTGACAAACCCGTTTTTGCGTATTGGATGATTGCGCTGGGATTTAAAATCTTCGGCTTTAATGAATTCGGAGCCCGCTTTTTCCCCTCCTTATTCGGACTTATGGGCTTGGGACTTGTAGTGTGGGGCGGTAAAAAATTATATTCGGAAAAAATCGGCTTTTACAGCGGCCTGCTTCTGCTTGCCACTTTGCAGTTCTTTACGATTTCTAAATCTGTCCTGACCGATGGTATGCTGTTCCTGTTTTTAAACGGGGCCCTTCTTTTTTACTATCTGGGGTATAGTACGCCGCAGAAAAAATATTATTACGGAATGTACGTCTGCGCGGCTCTGGCAACCTTGACCAAAGGCCCCATCGGCTTTTTGCTTCCGGGACTGATCTTTTTGCTGTTCCTCATCTGGCGCCGGGATTTTGCGTCTCTTAAGGAAGCAAAGCTGGGAAGCGGGATTGCCTTGTTCCTCCTGGTTGCTGCACCCTGGTATGTGGCAATGGCCATCAAGCATCCGGACTTTCTTTCCGGATTCATCGGAACCCAGAATTTCCTCAGGGCTACTGTTTCCGAACATCCCCGTGACAATGTTATCTGGTACTATACGGCCGTTAATATCCTCAATGCTTTTGCCTGGATTGGTCTTGTGCCGGGTATGCTGAAACATTATTTATGGAAAGAAAAGCACCTGGTTCGTCCCGGCGTGCGGGAGGGTTACCTTATGCTGTGGGTAGCCGTTATCTTTATTTTCTTCCAATGCATGGCTACAAAGTACATTACCTATACGTATCCGATTCTGATGCCGCTGTCGATTCTGACGGCCTCTTATCTCGTGGAAGTAAATGAGAAACTGACACTGAAATGGCTGCTCCTGGGCAACTTCCTCTTCTACGTGGCGCTTTCTGTCGTATCTTACAAGCTTCCGACTATTGCTCCGAAACTTTTGCAGCATCCTCGGGATATTTTCTATCTGGTCATGATTTTTGCAGCCTGCTATGCAGTCATGGCGCTGAATCGCTATCGCGGCAGGAATGCCAAAGAAATTGTTGTGATGACACTGATGCTCACGTACGTGTTTTTCTTCTGTATTACGAAGATGCTTGCGGTGCCGCTGATGAGTGGAGTAACCGGTAAGTGGGCCGCCATGTATATCAACGCCATGGTTCCGCAGGACGTTCCGATTTATGTGCGGGGCGGCGGCTATCCGACTTCCACCTGGTTCTATACAGGCCGCACCTTGACGATGCTCGTTCCAGACGATCAGGCAGAAGAATTCGCACCTAAGGACTACAGCTGGTCCGCAAAGAATATCATGCCCTGGACTACTTACAGTAAAGTGCAGAACGTACCCCAGGCCGTGGTTCTTGTGGATATGAATACAAAGAAACTGAAAACAAAGCTGGAAGCCGACTGGCCGGGAGCCTGGCAGAGAGTAAAACTGTTCGGGCAGTGGACCATCATGATCAAGAGGCGTTAAAAATACATGAATAGTACAGAGATTCAATCTTATCTGGAAAAGAATACTGCCTTGAAGTGGCAAATTCCTAAAAGTGTATACGAAGCTCCCGAAGGCGCAGAACCCTATCTGCAAATCCTCCGGTTCATTGGGGAACATCCTGAATTTGCCGAGAAATTCTGCGGCAGGCTCAGTATCTCCTTTGCACCGGGCTGTCGTGCTGATATCTGGCGAGAAGCCGGTGCTGTTCGTTTTGTGAAAAGCCTGACGGACTGTCCGTTTCTTTTCTTCCTTGCCGAAAAAGAAGGCAATACACTGAAACTGCTGGCAGCGTTAAGCTGTTATGACGGCAGGCAGAGCGGGGATGAGCTGGCCTTGGATAAATCGGCTTTTTCTGACCTGCTGCGGAACCAGTTGAAAGGCATTGTGCTTATGAGCAAGCTTGTCCGATTTACGCCGGAAAGGGCGCAGAGCTTTGTAGTGGATGTATTGACATATTTTGGAATGGACGCGTAAAAAGACACAAATTGACTGGACAGTCGAATTCACAAACAGTTCATAAATGGGACCTTGTTTTGTCAAATCTGCCCGATATACTTAGAAGCGTAGTAGGGAATACCCCTCCTTATTACATCTTTCCCCATCAAATCATCTTTGACGAAACAACTTCCTTTCAGAAAAAACTCCCGCTTCCCCGGCGGGAGTTTTTTCCGTTTCTGGAACGAAAACATAGCTGATTGGATAGTCAAATTCACAAATATTTCATAAATATAACGATAAATTGTCACAGTGGACCTCTATACTATGAAGCGTAGTAAGGATTACCCCTCCTTGCTACAACTTCCCCATCAAAATCATCATAAAACAACTTCCTTTCAGAAACACCTCCTGCTTCCCCGGCAGGAGGTGTTTCACTATTAAATAAACCAAACCGTCAGGTTTGGCATTCCTCTGCCACCTCCTTCCACGTAGTCGGAAGGACGAGCACGAAGCTGCAGAGTTTTAAGCGCAGTACTGATTGAACGCAGAGACCCTGCACTTCACAAATACTTCATGAAAGGGACCGCGAATTGCCATAATGATGTCTTATGCTATAAGCGTAGTAGGGAATACCCCTCCTTATTACTCTTCCCCGTTATTGCATCAATAGAAAGAACTTCCTATCAGGAAAAGCCCCTCGTTTCCCCGACGGGGGACTTTTCTTTTGAGAAATATAACGTTAATTTTTGCATCGCTGCTGATTTCACAGTGATTTCAAAAATTAAACGTTAATTTGCCACAGATGGTTTGTATAGTATAGTCAGCAGGAGGAAGGTACTTCCGACTGCACTTCTTTCTCCCCTTTGTAATAAAGTATTGCAACACCTTCAACTTCCTTTTGGAAAAACCCCTCTGTACAGGACAGCAGAGGGGTTTTTCTTTTAATAGGCAAACCGACGAAGGAGGTTTGCGATTCCTCTGCCACCTCCTTTCAAGCCGCTACGCGGCTTCGAAAGGAGAACCGCAGTCAGCACTGACGGTAGGAAGCGCTGACGAATGCGGTGGAGGATAGCTTCTTTTTCGTTCGTCGGAAGGAGGACGGACCACGAAGTGGGGGAGGAAAGTTTTAACTTATCATTTTAACGAAGAAGGTTTGCCAAAAGCTGCAGATTGCGTGTCGCGGATCGCTTGCGGAAGCAAAATTTTCCTGGCAGCTTTGCATTCAATGAATAAAACGAATTCTCCATTTCAGACTAACCTCTTTTTGATGCTCAGGTTATCTGCATTTTTCCAAATGAATACCTTCTAAAAATAAAAAATCCCCAAAACAGTTAAAAAAGTTATATTTTTTCTCAAAAAAGGGTTGCATATTTTTCATGATTTGCTATAATAAAAAAGTACCTTCCGGGATGGTGTAATGGTAGCACAGGAGATTCTGGATCTTCTAGTCTGGGTTCGAGTCCTAGTCCCGGAGCCATTTTTTTTATATGGCGCCATGGTCAAGAGGCTAAGACGTCGCCCTCTCAAGGCGAAATCACGAGTTCGATTCTCGTTGGCGCTACCATCGAAAATTCGTGAAACCAAAGGGCTCACTTATAGAATCTGGACGCTTGAGAAAGCGTCTTTTTTTATACCCAAAATGAGGAGGGAATGCATTGGATAAGAAACTGCTGCGGCTTTGTTTGGCCTTACTGCTTGTCCTGGCCGTACTTGCGCTGTTGGATGCTGGCTGCGGCCTTATTCCGGTGTCCTTGTCTCATCTTGTGACCGGTACGCTTACAGCACAGGAACAGGCTGTTATTTATTTTATCCGGATGCCGCGGTTTGTTTTCGGAGCGGCGGCGGGCGCAGCCTTGTCGCTTTCAGGCGCTGTTCTGCAGGGCGTTTTCGGAAATCCTCTGGCGGATCCCGGTATTCTCGGCGTTTCCGGCGGAGCCTGCCTGGGTGCCGTACTTGCGCTTCTTTCCGGGTTTTGTCTGCAGTATGCGTTTCTGCTGCCCCTGGGGGCCTTTATTGGCGCGCTGGCAGCGATTGCTGCTGTGAATTTGCTGGGACGGCGTTCGGGCGAAGCGCATGGGGGAGATACCGTTCTTTTACTGGGCGGCGTGGCCATCGGACTTTTCTGCGGAGCCCTCACGTCGGGACTTTTGAGTTTTGCTCCTCCGCAGATTATGCAGCAGTATTTCTTTTGGACGCTGGGAACGTTGTCCGGCAGTTCCTGGCGGCAGCTTCCGCTCCTGCCGGTTATGGCAATCTTTATGATGATCCTTATGCTGCTGGGCCGGCCCCTCAATTTGCTCTCCCTGGGGGAGGAACAAGCGCTTGCGGCAGGGCTCGACGTCTTTGTGTGGCGGCGCCGGATTTTGCTTCTGGTCTCCTTTTTGACGGCCCTCGCCGTGTGTCTTGTCGGTAATATCAGCTTCGTCGGGCTCATTGTGCCGCATTTGACGCGGCGTTTTACAGGTCCTGACCATCGCATGCTGCTTCCGGCCAGTGCCGTTATGGGAGCAGTCATACTTGTTGCCTGCGATTTTGCCGGCCGCGTGTTGTTTCCTTTTGGAGAACTGCGCACCGGAATCGTAACGGCCCTTCTCGGCGCCCCGTATTTCCTGTTCTTATTGAGAAGGCATTGATGGATTAGAGACGAATTTGCTTGAATAAATGCGCTTTTGACGTTTGGCATGTGGCCTTTTAGCTTTGCCTGCGGTATTGTGGAAAAGTGGCCAGTGGCTGGTGGTTAGCGATTAGTACAATCGTGCAGGCAGTGGATGGTTTCTGCTGCTCGTTTTCTTTTTTATTTTTGCCAAGTGACTTCGGCATTTTGGCTTCTTATGGGGGCGACCGGCGACATGCGGCCAGCGGCCGGCGTGTTTTTTATATTGACCCTTTTGATATAATGTAGGAAGAACCTATTTACTGTAAGGAGGCTTTTCTGATGAAAAAAGATTTTGGCGCTCAAACGGTCTGCTATCCGATGGCCGTCTTTATTGTAGGTACGTATGACGAAAATGGTGTTCCTGATGCTATGAACGCAGCCTGGGGCGGCATCAGCAACGATAATGAAATTTCCCTGTGCCTGGCACCGGTGCATAAAACGGTCAAGAATTTGAAGAAAACCAAGGCCTTCACGGTGGCTATGGGGACGGTGGATACGCTTGTATCCTGCGACTATGTCGGTATCGTCAGCGGCAACAATACGCCTGATAAGATGAAGAAATCCGGCTTTACGGCAGAAAAATCCACGCACGTCAATGCGCCTGTGTTCAAGGAACTGCCGATGGTTCTTGAATGTGAAGTACTGAGCTATGACGATGCTTCCTGCCGTCTCGTAGGCAAGATTGTCAATGTAGCCGCCGAGGAATTTGTCCTGACGGATGGTAAGATTGACCCGGCTAAACTGCATCCGCTGATTTTTGATCCGGTTAACCAGAAGTATCTGGTAGCGGAAAAGGTTGTTGGGAACGCCTTTTCTGACGGGAAAAAACTTATAAAATAATTTATTTTCTTGTGAAGGGAAGCTGTGAAGAAATGCTTGTCGTTTCTTCACAGCTTTTTTTGTAGCGGAGACTTGATCCTTATCCGCTCATCAAAACGAAATAGTGTATACTAATTAGCAGACATTTTTCTTTAAAAAAATCGGAACAATACGTGATTCTATCTGGCTTTATAGGGAAAATATGCGGTAATACGCCCATCCTTGTGAACTCTTTTACGTGTTGACAACCTTGAAAAATGTGTAAAATTATCTAAATCCTACTTGAATAAGCACAATAATGGTGCTATAGTATACACTAGTTCGATACAAACGAACAAATCAGCGTGTCATAAAGGAGTGCTATCATGGACAAATCTACCGCTTACTTACTTTGGTTCGATCAACTCGAAAGAAAAGACGTGGACATTGTCGGCGGGAAATCCTCTTCCCTCGGTGAAATGACTTCCAAGACGGATGTCCCCGTTCCGTATGGCTTTGCCACAACGGCCCATGCTTATCGCTACTTTATTGAAAAAACCGGTCTGAAAGAAAGACTGCGCAGCCTGCTCGCCCAGCTGACAGATGTGGAAAACAGCGAACTGCTTTCCAGCGTCTGCAAACAAATCCGTGAATCCATTATGGAACAGGAAATGCCGCAGGATTTGCAGGATGCTATTGCCCAGGCTTATAAGGAACTTTCCGAAAAAGTGAACCAGCCCAATCCGTACGTGGCTGTTCGCTCCAGTGCAACGGCAGAAGACCTGCCGGATGCTTCTTTTGCCGGTCAGCAGGATACTTACCTGAACATCCAGGGCGCTGAAAACGTAATCCGCAAAGTCAAGGAATGCTATGCTTCCTGCTTTACTGACCGCGCTGTATACTATCGTGAAAAACAAGGATATGATCATCTGTCCCTGGCACTTTCTGCCGTCGTTCAAATGATGGTATTCTCCAAGGTAGCCGGCGTTATGTTCACGGTCAACGTGGCTAACGGCGATGACAAGAATATTATGATTGAAGGGGCTTACGGCCTCGGCGAATATGTCGTCGGCGGCATTGTCACCCCGGACAGCTATGTCGTATCTAAAGCTGACAACAAGATCCTTTCCGTTACCGTGAATGGACAGGATAAGAAACTGATTCGCAAGGAAGGCGGCGAAACTGAAGAAGTCGCCGTACCGGAAGGCGAACGGAACAAACAGAAACTGACGAATGAACAGATCCTGCAGCTCGCCGGATATGCCAAGAAGATTGAAAAACATTATGGCTGCTACATGGATATGGAATGGGCCGTCGATGAACGCAACAACAAGCTGTGGATCCTCCAGGCTCGTCCTGAAACTGTATGGTCCCGCCGTAATAAGGAAAAGAAAGCAGAGGAGGAAAAACCGATGACAGCGAAAGAAGCCAAAGTCCTGGTAAAAGGTCTGCCGGCAAGCCCTGGCCAAGGCTATGGCAAGGCTCACGTAATTATGGATCCGTCCGATATTGAAGAATTCAAGGACGGCGAAATCCTTGTTACTGAAATGACCGCTCCTGACTGGGTACCGGCCATGAAGAAGGCTCAGGCCATTGTCACGGACAGCGGCGGTATGACCTGCCACGCTTCCATCGTCAGCCGTGAACTGGGCATCCCCTGCATCGTAGGTACGAAATCCCGCGGACAGGCTGCTACGGAAGTACTGAAGACCGGTGAAGAAATTACGGTTGATGCTTCGAACGGTGTTGTCTTTGCAGGCAACCTGCAGGTGAAGAAAGCTGCCGCTGCCACGGCTCCGACCGGCACGGTAGTAGCTGCCGAAACCTTCCCTGTAACAGGCACCAAGATTTATATGAACCTGGGCGATCCTTCCCTGGCAGAAAAATACAGCAAGCTGCCTTGCGATGGTATCGGTCTGATGCGTGAAGAATTCATCTGGACGACCTACATCCATGAACATCCTCTGTATCTCATTAAGATCGGTCATCCGGAAAGAGTTGTAGACCAGCTGGCTGACGGTTTCCGCAAAGTCTGCCAGGCTATGGCTCCGCGCCCTGTTACCCTTCGTTTCAGTGACTTCAAGTCCAGCGAATACAGAGATCTTAAGGGCGGCGAAGAGTTTGAACCGCATGAACCGAGTGCACTCCTTGGCTGGAGAGGCGCTTCCCGTTACTATGATCCGAAATACACCGAAGCTTTCCGCCTCGAAGTAAAGGCTGTCCGCAAGGTTCGTGAGGAATTTGGCCTGAAGAACCTGAACGTCATGATTCCGTTCTGCCGCACGGTAGACGAATGCGCCAAGGTTGTTCATATCATGGAAGAAGAAGGACTGCACAGAGGTCCTGACTTCAAGGTATGGCTGATGGCAGAAATTCCGTCCAACATCATTTTGGCCGATAAATTCAACCAGTTCGTCGATGGTTATTCCATCGGTTCCAATGACCTGACCATGCTGACTTTGGGCTGCGACAGAGATAACGACGTAATTTCCCACCTGTTTGATGAAAGAAACCTGGCCGTAAAGCGCGCCGTTCGTCATCTGATCGATGTGGCCCACAAAGACGGCAAGACCGTATCTCTCTGCGGTCAGGCACCGAGCGTTTATCCTGAATTTGCTGAATTCCTGGTTCAGTGCGGCATCGACAGCATGTCTGTCAACCCGGATGCTGTGAAGTTCACCAAGAAGATGGTGGCACAGGTTGAACAGCGGATCATCCTCGATAAACTGACGGGACGTGGCCGTAATATGCACGAAGATGACTTAGCTTGGTAAAGAAATCACTGGCTCGCTGCTGCTCCGGATTCGTGAAGCGGCATGATACCGGGGCAGTAAGCGACCCCGTGCTTTCTGTGCACTCCTTATTCAAAAGACCTGCAGGATTCCTGCAGGTCTTTTGACCGTATATAACCGTTGTAATTTGGCCGGGAAATGAGGATATCAATCTGCAAAAAGTCGCCAAATAATCCGCAGAAGAAAGAAAAGGCTTGACGGAATGGAAATTTCAGTTTACGCTGACAGTGTACAGGCTTCAAATGATAGAAAGGTGGTGAGTCCCATTTCTTTGAGCGAAAGACAGCAAAGGATTGCGGAAATCGTGCGGCGCAATGGTCCGGTTACAGGGCAGGAAATAGCTCGGGAACTGGGGCTGACAAGGGCTGCACTGCGTTCGGATCTGGCAATCCTGACAATGAGCGGTATTTTGGATGCCCGTCCGCACGTAGGGTATTTTTATACGGGCAAGAATACACTGGGACTTCTGGTTGAAGAGCTTTCTTCTATCACGGTCAAAGATATTCAGTCCGTACCAATTGTGGTGATGATTGACAAGAGTGCATACGACGCGGTAGTGACGATGTTCCTGGAAGACGTGGGCACCATTTTTGTACTTGATGAGAAACGTCTCCTGACAGGAGTTATTTCCCGTAAGGATCTTTTAAAAGCGGCACTGAACGCCGGAGCCGACCTGCATGCACTGCCGATTGCCATGGTCATGACCCCGCTCAGTAAAATAGTGACTGTCGCTCCGGATGAACCGGCAGCAACGGCAGCACGGCGCCTGATAGAGGCAGAGATTGACTGCCTTCCTGTGGTCCAGCCTGTGGAAGGATCACGGCGTCAGTTCAAATTGATTGGCCGTGTATCAAAAACCAATATTACTCGTCTGCTGGCTGAGCTGGCTGAAGGGAAGGGAGGAGTTTATCATAGCTAAAGCACCTATTATTTATGCCATCTCTGATTCCATTGGCGAAACGTCTGAGTCAGTGGTACGGGCAACGACAAGTCAGTTTGTGCAGGAAAAATTCGATATTATCCGTATTCCTTACGTCAATAGTACCGAACAAATCGAAAAACTGATGCAGGAAGCTAAGGAACAAAATGCAATCGTCTGCTATACGATTGTTTCACCGGATATTCGGGAAGCAATTGCTAAAGAAGCGGAGGAAAAAGGCGTTGAAACTGTGGACATTTTGGGGCCGGTATTGAAAGCCATCGAAAAAACGTCGGGGCTATTGCCGAAAAACCAGCCTGGATTGATCCACGCCATGGACCATGAGTATTTTAAGCGCGTGGCTGCCGTTGAATTTGCTATCAAATATGATGACGGCAAGAACCCGTGGGGACTCACCAAAGCGGATATCGTCATCATCGGGGTTTCCCGTACATCAAAGACACCGCTTTCCATGTATCTGGCCAATAAGCAGCTGAAGGTAGCCAACGTGCCTCTGGTGCCGGAGATTCCGCCGCCAGAAGAATTGTTCAAGGTGCCGGCTAACCGGATTATCGGACTGCTTATCGATCCGTATAAATTAAACGAAATTCGTCTGGCCCGTCTTAAGGCAATGGGACTGACGGACGGCGCTAATTACGCGGATATCCACCGGATTTCTGAGGAACTTGAATATGCCCAGGCCGTTATGCAGCGTCTGCACTGCAAAATCATCAACGTAACGAACCGAGCTATCGAGGAAACGGCGAGCCTGATTTTGGAATATCTACGGAAGAACTTTAATTTCGATTATTGACGTTCCGGTAGAAATTGAAAAAATCTATTATTCTCATTTGTATTGAGAAGGGTTGTTGCATCTTAATTAAAATGCAATGACCCTTTGTTTTTTGGAATTCCAGATGTAGGGGGGATAGAAGCGATGACTCTGAAACAGCTGCGCTATATTGTAATGGTTGCAGAGGTTGGAAACATTACGGAGGCAGCCAAAAAATTATATATTAGTCAGCCAAGTTTGACCCATGCAATCCACCTTTTAGAGAATGAACTGGGAATCATACTATTTGCAAGAAATAAACACGGGATTTCTGTTACACCTGAGGGAACCCGTTTCCTTCGTTATGCCCGTCAAATTCTCGAACAGGTCAGTATGGTTGAGGAACAATATCTTCATACGGAAATGCAGGCTCCAAAATTTTCAGTATCATGTCAGCATTATGCCTTTGCTGTGAATGCTTTTGTGGATTTGATTCGTCAGTATAATGTGGAAGAATATGATTTTACGATTCTGGAAACAAGCACATATGATGTCATTCATGATGTGAGTACTTTGCGCAGTGAAGTCGGCATTTTGTTTATGAATGACGCTAACAAGAAATATATTGAAAAACTTCTGAATCAAAATAATTTAAGATTCACAGAATTATTTGTTGCTAAACCTCACGTATTCATCAGTAAGAAACATCCTCTTATTCATAAAAAAGTGCTGACGCTCAAAGATTTGGAACCCTATCCGTGCTTTACTTTTGACCAGGGCGAACATGATGCATTTTACCTATGGGAAGAGATTTTGCCTGCTATGAAACATAAAAAAGAGATTCACGTCCATGATAGAGCATCATTATTTAATCTTGCAGTAGGACTTAATGGCTACACGATTAGTTCAGGAGTCCTCGGAGCGGATTTGAATGGTGAACATGTGGTGGTAAAGCCTCTGGCCGTTGATGACTACATGAGAATAGGAACAATTATGCGTAAGGATGTAGTTCCCAGTCGCTACGCAAAAGCTTATCTTGAGACCTTACAAAAATACATCAAGGAGTATAAAGAAAAAAATATGAGTAAAAAGGATTAAGCAAATTTAAAACGTGTAATTTAATTGGCAAATCACCTAAAAAATAGATTTAATCTATGGTGATTTGCCAATTTTAAGTATTATACAAATGTAGTCACCGGTGAGATAATTAATACAGACAATGTGGATATGAATTAAAAAACACAATATTGTGTAAAGTGCGCGCACAATTCAATGTGGTTTCTCTCGTAGGAGGCAAGAAAGGGGTTTTATCCATGTTTGAAAGTGAAATCATCGAAATGCAAGGCGAATTGGAGCAGCATTATAAGATGTTCCATGAATGCCCCGAAAAAGGATTTCATGAAGTGCGCACTGCTGCATTTATAGCGCAGGAGCTTAAGTCGTATGGATTGGATGTTAAGACTGGTGTTGGATTAACTGGTGTAGTAGGTGACCTTGACTCAGGAAAACAAGGTAAGACCTTAATGATCCGTGCTGACATGGACTGCTTGGAAATTGAGGAAAAATCTGACGTCCCTTGGAAATCAAAAAATTCGGGACTTATGCATGGCTGCGGTCATGATTCTCATGTAACGATGCTGCTGGGAGCTGCTAAAATTCTTGCAAAACACAAAGAAAGTTTTTCCGGCAAAATTCGCTTCGTTTTTCAGCCGGCTGAGGAAGGGACTCCTTCTGATGCGTGGGAACTCCTTAAACAAAATGGTTATGACACTTCCGTCCAGGGCGGCGCCCTTCAGATGATTCAAGATCATGTACTGGATGGTGTGGATGCATGTCTGGTTATGCACGTGCAGCCCTCCATCCCATTCGGCAATGTCCAGATTTCCAAAAAATACGCAGCTTCGTCCAGTGATTGGTTTACGATTGATATTTATGGAAAAGGCGGGCACGGTGCTATGCCCCATAAAGCTGTCGATCCACTTCCTGTGGCAGCTCAAATTATTAATGAACTGTATATGGTTTCGGCACGAGAGATTCCTGCTTACGAAACAAGTGCTTTTACGATTGGTGTCTGCAATACTCCAAGCGCGGTATGGAATGCTGTCTGCAATCAGGTGCATTTGGAGGGAACCTATAGAAACTTCAATAGTACGGTCAGAGAGCACATTGCTGCCCGCATGGAAGAAATAGTAAGTCATATAGCGCAGGCGGGACGCTGCAAGGGCAAGGTAGAACGACATAAATTCTATACGGCAGTCCTCAATAACGTTGACTATTCGGCACGAGTTGCTGACTATTGCCGCAATCTCCTGGGTGCTGAACACGTAGATTATACGGATGTTCCATCTATGACGAGTGAGGACTGCGGCTGCTTCCTGGAACATGTCCCGGGTGTTTATTTCTGGTTTGGCATTGGTACTGAGAAAAACCAACCTCCTCTTCACAGTCCTTATTTTCACCTTGATCCAAAGGTCTTATCCGGTGGTGTACGAATGCATGTAAATAATGCACTGCACCTCCTTGACGATCTGAATCATGGACGTTTGAAGTAGGAGGGGAATATTATGGCAGCTCAAAAAAATAATAAAGAACATAAGCCTTTGAATGCGGTAGCTCTTTTGTTTTTCATGATCATTGCCGCAGCTATCCTCACTTATATTATCCCTCCGGGAGCATACGAGCGGGTAATTGAGAATGGCCGGTCTATTGTAAATCCTAATTCGTTTTCCTTTATTGATGCTCCTCATGTAAGTTTCTATGATATCTTTCTTGCAGTACCAAGCGGTCTGATCGGCGGCGCTACAGTTATCTTCTTTGTGGCCCTCGTCGGAGGGGGAATGGGATGTATAACGAAGTCGGGTGCCCTTAATATCGGGATTGCACGGCTGATTGATTACCTCGGGTCAGAACGCGGTGACTTGATTCTCATTTTCCTATACCTTATTTTCACGCTGATGGGCGGATTCCTCGGTCTTATCGAAGGGGCCATTCCTTTCATGCCGCTGGCCATTTCTATTGCAATAGGACTTGGCTATGATGCCATAGTTGGGGTTGCTATTGCTATCGTTGGGGGAATTGCAGGGTTTGCGGCAGGACCAACCAATCCCTTTACTGTCGCAATTGCCCAGAATATTGCCGGGCTCCCTATTTATTCAGGAATTGGGCTTAGAATGATTATGTTTGTGGTCATTCCTATTACCGGATTAATTTACGTGCTGGCTTATGCGAAACGTGTAAAGAAAAATCCTGCTAAAAGTCTGGTGGCTTCTATTAATCAGGAAGGCCTTGCATTTGATGCTTCAGAATTTGAAGGGCAGTCTTTTGGCAAAAAGCATGCCATTGTTTTGCTGTCACTGGTACTCGGAATTGTGGTATATGTGTATGGTTCCATGAACTGGAAATGGAACCTTGTTAACTTGGCCGCTATTTTCGTTATGATAGGAATCATAGCGGGTATATGCAGCGGACTAGACGTCAATGGAATTACGGAAGAATTTATTAAAGGCGTATCGGGGATGACAAGTGCCTGCATGGTCATGGGTGTAGCGTACAGTGTATCCTGGATTCTTACAAAAGGGAAAATCATGGATACCATCATATACTATTTATCCAGTCCCTTGAACGGTCTTCCACAACAAGTTACCGTTATTGGTATTCTGATTGTAATCATGTTGATTAACCTCGTTATTCCTTCCGGATCAGGAAAAGCTCTGATTGTGATGCCGATTGTACTTCCAATTGCCCAAATTGTTGGAATCGAATCCCAGGTAGCTATTTTGGCCTATCAGTTTGGCGATGCATTGACCAATCTGTGTACGCCCCTATTAGGTGTTCTGATGCTTGCTCTTGGCTTTGGGAGAGTACCTTTTTCCAAGTGGGAAAAATTTATTTTACCCTTAGTTTTCATTTTCTTTGTGCAGGCGATTATCTTCCTGATGGTTGCTATGGCTATTGGTTACCGGTAAAAAGAGGGGATTTCTATGAAATTAAGTATGGCTCAGATTCAGATGACAGATGATATTAAGTCCAACGAAAAGAAAACAATGGAATTTTGTGATGCAGCCGGGGATTCCGATTTACTCTTTTTCCCTGAAATCCAATACTCGCCGTTTTTCCCTCAGTATCCTCATCGCAATGCGGAGCAATATCTGATGAAACCGGATGGTGAGGAGGTCGCGCGGCTCAGAAAAAAAGCTCAGCAGTATCATTATTACTTGTCTCCCAATCTCTATCTTCAACTGGATGACGGAAAACGGTATGATTCCTCTTTGTGGATTGATCCTGACGGGCAGCTCGTCGATATCGCCACGATGGTTCATATTTTTCGGGCGCCTGAGTTTTATGAAACCGACTACTATGCTCCTTCACGGGATGGGTTCAAGGTATTTACCACTCCCTTTGGAAAGGTTGGCATCGTAATTTGTTTTGACCGGCATTTTCCTGAAAGTGTACGCACCTGTGCAGCATTGGGCGCCGATCTGGTTATTATTCCTACGGCTAATTTAAAAAGTGAACCTCTGGCTTTGTTTCAAAGCGAAATTCAGGTACTATCCATGCAGAACAGGGTGTTTATAGCTATGTGCAATCGTGTCGGCAAAGAGGGAAATGTAGTTTTTGCGGGTGAATCCCTTGTGACCCATCCGAGCGGTGAAGTTCTCTATAAAGCAGGAGACAAGGAAGAACTGATTACCGTGTCTCTCAATTTATCTGAAGCCGGCGAATGGAAGAAAAAATATCCCTTCCTGGGACTGAGAAGACCGGAATGTTATCGGTGAAAAGTTAAAAAAGGGCTGTGAAATCATGCACACGCATGATTTCACAGCCCTTTTTTACGCCGGTCGCCGGTCGCTGGCCGCGGGTCGCTCATGGAAGAAAAATTGCCTTTCATTAAACCAAGCCGTCAGGTTTGGTATTCCTTTGGGACCTCCTTCCACGCAGTCGGAAGGAGGAGGCCACGAAGTGGCGGAAGATAGTACCAATCCAATGCTAAATGCCATAAGCAAAAGGCTAAAAGCGCCTTTTTATTTTCATAGTTTCGCTTGGCATTTCGGAAGGTAACGGCTATTATGTCGTCGTTACTTTTTAATTTGCCTGGTTTTTACGTTATAGGTCAGAGAATCCTGTTTCAGGGTTTCCTTATCCTTTTTGCAGACAACGTCTCCGATAAATTTAGCTTCTTTCGTTTCCCAGTTGAAAGTTCCCCGATTTGCTGTAATGACGGTATCGCCCTGGGTGAAACGGAGCGGCCCTGTGATTTCAGCCGAGTGACTGGCTCCGCTTACATAGGCTTCTTTTCCCGTAAAGGTAATGTCTTCCTGCACCAGTTTGATATGGCCGGAGGCACGGACATCATTGGTAAGGAACGATACAACGGCTTTATCTGCCGTAATAGTCCGATCATTGACGGCTACGGATACATTTCCCGTAAGGACGTAGCTCATGGTATCCGGATTGAATTCCTGGTGGTCATAGCGGATTTCCGGTTTTGCCGCAAAGGCGGTGCCGGCAAAAAGCATCAGTGCAGATATAAATATCAAGAGAAAATGTTTCATCGGTAAATTCCTTTCTATAAAAATAATCCTTGATATTATACCGCAATTTCAGAAAAAAGTATGTGAAAAAAGAAAATCAAAATTATTTTTGCCTTGTGCAAAAAGCTGCCTTGGAATAAGGGCACACGGATCATTCGATTTCAGACGAATGCCCTGCCGGGTACTTTTTCCCTTTTTAAAGAAGGAAACTGCACAAAAGTGTAGAATAGTATACACTAGTGAGTTGATATATGATACTGAAAAGGCTCCGTCCTGCGGGACTCCCGGCAGCGGAGGCTTTTTTAGGCGATATAGGTGAAGCGTCATGACAGATATGAAGGAACAGTACGAAAACTTCAAAGAGAAAGTTCGCCAGGCGGCGGATATTGTCAGTGTAGTTTCGGAAACGGTGGATCTCAAAAAGAAGGGAACTCGTTTCTGGGGATGCTGTCCTTTTCATAATGAAAAGACGCCTTCTTTTACAGTCAATCCGGAACGCGGCTTCTTCCACTGCTTCGGCTGCGGAGCGGGCGGCGACGTATTTACGTTTGTCATGAAACGGGATCACGTTGAATTTCCGGAGGCCCTGAAAATCCTGGCCAATAAGTATGGCATTCCTATTCCGGCTCCGGCCAAGACAGCGGAGGAAATGCGTCGGGAGAAGGAAACCAAGGCGGTTATGAATGCCAATGAACTGGCCATGCGCTTTTTCCACGCATGCCTGACAAAGACTCATTATGGGCAGCAGGGCATTGCTTACCTCGCCGGGCGCGGCATCGGCAGCGATATCATTGAGTCCTTTACGCTGGGGATGGCGCCGCCTGATTTTGAGGCGATGCATAAAGCTCTTGAAAAGCGAGGCGTTCCCGAGGCTGTACTGCTCCAGGCGGGGCTTGTCAATCAGCGCACGCACGGCAGTGGGGTGTATGATAAATTCAGGGAGCGCATCATGATTCCCATCAAGAATCCGCGCGGACACGTTGTCGGGTTTACGGGGCGTATCTTGAATAAGGATGCCTCTCCTGCCAAATACATGAATACCGGGGAGACACCCTGGTTCCATAAAGGAAAATTGCTTTTTGGACTGGATCGGGCGGCACCGTTCATCCGTAAACGGCAGCAGGCACTGATTGTGGAAGGTCATATGGATGCCATCAGCCTTCATGCAGCGGGTATACCGTGGGCCGTGGCGTCAATGGGAACTGCCTTTACGACCGATCAGGCAAGACTCCTGAAACGCCTGACACCGGAAGTGATTTTCTGTTTTGACAGCGATCAGGCCGGGCGGAATGCCGCGATGAGGGCGATTCCGTTAGGCCTCAAGGCGGGACTTTCCGTGAAGGTCATGCACGTGACCGATGGAAAGGATCCCGATGAATTCATCCGTAAAGAGGGCAGGGAAGCTTTTGAAGCACTCGTGCAGAGTGCGCTGGGCGGCATTGATTATGAAGTGCAGACGGCGCTTTCCCACTACGATATCGATACCCTGTCGGGCAAGGTGAATGCCGTAGCGGAAATCTTGCCTTTTTTCCTCGACTGCCAAAGTGATGTGGAAGTCGGGGAAAGGATCAGGGCATTAGCCCGCACACTGAATATTGATGAAGGACAGATCCAGAGCGAATACCGCAAACTTACCCACCGCGGAAACGGAAACAAGAAGCCATTTAATCCGGAGTGGCTCACTCAGAGAAAGATGAAGATCACCAATCCCACTGAACAGGCGGAGCGCTGCGTGCTGCTTGCTTTTCTGAATGGGTATCGGCCGGACGCTTCCCAGGAGGGGATTGCCCACAAGGACAGTTTTACTTCTCCGGCACGCCAGGAAATCTTCATGGCGTTCTTAAAGCGGTCACAGGAAGGGACGCTTCAGAATCCGCGGAATCTTTTTGAGGATCTTCAGGGAGATGCAGCGGCCGAGCTGACCAGGATTATGACTCTTCAGGTGGCGGAAGAGACGCTGCCGCAGGTGCTTCGGGATTGTCTCAACCGCCTGCAGATTGCGGCTCTCGAAAAGGAATATGAGAAGCACAGCAAGCAGGCTGAAAGCTATGAAAAGGATGGAAATGAAAAATTTTTAGAGGAATTGGAGCAATGTCGGCGAATAAAATCGGAGATAGAGAAATTGACGGTTCTTACGCAGAAATAGCAGAAGCAACTGTCTGCACGATGAGAAAGGAGGGAACGCCTCAATGACGGAGAAAGAGAAGAAGACGTTGGAAAAAGCTGCAGCTTCTAAGGAAACGGCTAAGAAGGCGTCCGCTGCCAAGAGTACAGCAAAGAAAACAAAAGCCAAAAAGGCGGAATCAGCAGGAAAGGGCAAAACTGCAAAAAAAGGCAAAGCGAAAACGGCTGCCGAATATCTGGCGGAGTTAGAGGCACTTGCCAAGAAAAAGAATGGCGTTCTCACCTATAAGGAAATCCAGGACCGCTTACAAAATCAAGATTCCATTTCTGTAGATGAGATGGATGAAATTTATACGAAACTGTCTGAAAAGAATATCGAAGTCATCGATGACGATTCTGAAGACGAAGAGCCGTCTCAAATTGATGAAGAAGAACTGAAAATCGATGAATCCGAACTGAATAACCTTTCCGTACCGGAAGGTGTCATTGTGGACGATCCTGTCCGCATGTACCTGAAGGAAATCGGGCGGGTGCCCCTGCTGGCCGGCGATGATGAAGTAAAGCTTGCCAAGCGTACCGATAAGGGTAATCAGGCAAAGACAATCAAGGAAGGAAAACTGCCTGAAGTAGAACATGAGCCGGTCAACAAGCGGCTGTCCCCGGAAAAGCTGCTGGATCAGATGGAAACATTGCTCTCCCAGGAAGAGGCCTGGTGCAATGAGCGCGCTGTGAATGTCGTGTACCGCCTGGTTCAGACGATTTTCCCGAAGGAAAAATCCATTGAGCTTACGCAGCTGGACAAGTACTGCAGTGCTTTTACCCAGGATGAGAAGAAACGGCTGCAGCGCCTGATGCTGGAAAACGGCTATACCCTCCTGCGTCCTTCAAAGGGCAGCGAAGAGAAGCCTGAAACCGAAGAGACCGAGGAGAACGTAACCGGCCTTGTGACACTCGCGGAACTTGATAAGGTCCTCGAAGCCAAACTGGCCGAATCTGAGAATGATGAACTGAAAAAACGTCTTGAAGCGGATGAAAAGCGTTTCAGGATTGTTCTTAACCGTGTTTCTTCCATTGGTGAAAATGCCAAGAAGTGCCTGTCGGAAGCTAACCTCAGACTGGTTGTTTCCATTGCCAAGCGTTACGTCGGACGCGGCATGCTGTTCCTGGATCTGATCCAGGAAGGTAACCTGGGCCTGATCAAGGCCGTTGAAAAGTTCGACTATAACAAAGGCTTCAAATTCAGTACGTATGCAACGTGGTGGATCCGTCAGGCTATTACGAGAGCCATTGCCGACCAGGCCCGTACGATCCGTATTCCGGTTCATATGGTAGAAACCATCAACAAGCTGGTCCGCGTTTCCCGTCAGCTGCTTCAGGAATTGGGACGGGAACCGACACCGGATGAAATTGCCAAGGAAATGGACGTGCCTGTCGAACGGGTTCGTGAAATCCAGAAGATTGCCCAGGAACCGGTCTCTTTGGAAACACCAATCGGCGAAGAAGAAGATTCCCATTTGGGCGACTTTATCGAAGACCAGGAAGCACCATCACCGGCTGACGCCGCTTCTTATACGCTGCTGCAGGAACAGCTTGGCAAGGTACTGCAGGATAATCTGAGTCCGCGTGAAAGACGTGTGCTTGAACTGCGTTTTGGCCTGATTGACGGCCGTACGCGTACCTTGGAAGAAGTGGGGCAGTACTTTGGCGTTACGCGTGAACGTATTCGTCAGATCGAAGCCAAGGCACTGCGCAAGCTGAGAAGCCCGAAACGGAGCAAACCGCTGAAGGAATTTCTTGAATAACAGAAGCGGAGAATGGTTGACGCAGAAAGAACATTTATTATATAATTTGCTAGTCGGGCCTATAGCTCAGCGGTAGAGCCACCGGCTCATAACCGGTTGGTCCTAGGTTCGAACCCTAGTGGGCCCACCATAGAAAATTTCAGGAGCTGTCACATCAGTGATGATTGTGACAGCTCCTTTTGTATTGTCCGGCAAAGACTGCAAGGAATCCATTGATCATGTTCTGCTTTTTAGCCCAAATGACTTGCCAGTTTCGCCTTTTATTGAAGTACTGCCCTAAAAAATGTTCGGGAAATATGGGGAAGATTCTCCCGGGCTTAAAAATATATTTCTATACAAGTAAGCTTTATTTACCGCGAACTGTCCATTGAAAAACCCTTTATAAAGTGCTTGACGACTTCTTTGTGATAAGTAACAATAACATAAAATCCAGCATAATCCAAAAATATTTTTTCAATGTGTACAATTTTAAAGAACTATTTTCTTAAAAATATATTACTATTCACAAATTATGAAAAATATGATAAGGTAATTCAGTAAGGTAGGAACATTTAGCAAATGAATTAAAAATAATATTCGATTTTATTCGAATTCATTTCCCTCATTTGCCGATGTTTCGGATTTCGGGTAAAAGAAAGGAGGAAGAATCCGGTTTCAGTGCGTTTTTGAATCCGGAAAGATGCAGTAGTGAACTTGGAAGGGGAAATGTACTGTTTGTAAAGAAAGGGTGGAAAGTGTATGGAGGCTGTTCCGAAGAAAAAGACCGCAATGGATCGGTTTCTTAACTTTGTCGAACGAGTCGGCAACGCATTGCCGGACCCGGCTTCACTGTTTATTATTCTTGCTGTTATTACGCTTATTTTATCCGCCGTTTTCGGGAGCATGGGCGCTTCCGCGGTTCACCCCGGCACGGGTAAGACCATTAAAGTCATTAACTTGCTGACAATAGATGGGTTCCGCCGGATTTGGAGCCAGGCTGTCAATAACTTCTCCAGTTTTGCTCCTCTTGGCATGGTGCTGGTCTGCGTGATTGGTGCCGGCCTTGCTGAACGCAGCGGCTTCCTGGCCACTTTTATGCAGGTTATCCTGGGAAAGGCTGCGCCTGCCATCGTTACTTTTGCTATCATCTTCATCGGTATCAACGGCAACGTGGCCGGTGACTCTGCTTTCGTTGTGCTGCCGCCGGTAGCCGGCGTGGTATTTCTGAGTCTGGGCCGTCATCCGCTCCTTGGCGTGTTCTGCGGTTTTGCCAGCGTCGCTGCCGGGTTCTGCGCCAACATGATGCTCGGTATGTCCGATTCCCTGGCCTACGGCTTTACGGAAGCGGCTGCCCGTCTGATTGACCCGAATTACCAGGCTTCTCCGGCTATCAACTATTACTTCATGGTGGCTTCCTGTATCGTCCTCAGCATTATCGGCACGCTTGTTACGGAAAAATTCATGGTGCCGCGTTTTGCCGGTCAGGACCTCAGCAAGTACGAACTGGATAAAGAAATCACCAATATCACTCCGGAAAAGGTTTCCGCTGTGAAAAAAGCCTGCATTGGCGCTGTGCTTACGATTATCGCCATCGGCCTGCTCTGCGTGGGCGATGACCCGATTCTGGGCGATCCGAAGACCCACTCCGTGCTGAATCCGAAATCCCCGTTCATGACGGGCATCATCCTGATGGTTACGCTGGTACTGTTCGTCCCGGGCGCTGTGTTCGGGTTTGCCAGCGGTAAGTATAAAAATGATAAAGACATGTTTGCCGATATTTCCAATGGCTTCAAGGATGTTTCTTCTTACATCCTGCTTTGCTTCTTCTGCGCACAGTTTACGAAATTCTTTGCCTGGTCGAATCTGGGCGTAGTTCTCGCCATTCACGGTGCCGAAGCACTGAAGACATGGCATTTTACCGGTATTCCTCTGATTATCGGTCTGATTTTTGTGTCCTGCATCGTCAATATCTTCATCGGTTCCGCTTCTGCCAAGTGGGCTATTCTTGCACCGGTTATGGTCCCGATGATGATGCTCCTGGGATATGATCCGGCTCTGACGCAGACGGCATATCGTATCGGCGACTCCATTACGAACCCGCTGTCCCCGTTGTTCTACTACTTCCCTCTGATTCTCGGTTATGTCAGAAAGTACGAGAAGGATGCCGGCATGGGTACGATTATTGCCAACATGATTCCGTACTCCGTCTCCTTCGCCATTGCGTGGATCATCCTGCTTTCCATCTGGGTTGTCCTGGATCTTCCGCTCGGCCCTGGTGGTCCGATTATGCTCCCGCATTGATGATTCAAACTTCATAGTGGTTTACGGGCGGCAGTGTTTTCTGAAGGAAAGCACTGCCGTACCGTTGTGTGTACAGAAATAATGAAAGGAATGAGGTTATGATCCAAGACGAAGCCTTAGCCTTGAAAGAACGCATCAGCCGGATTCGGCAGCATCTTCATGCCCATCCGGAACTGTCTTTTGAAGAGAAAGATACGACGGCTTTTATTGCAGAAGAACTGGAAAAAATGGGTATTCCCGTGTCTGCATTTCCCGACCATTACGGCCTGACGGCGGAAATCGCAGGCAAACAGCCTGGAAAAACGGTACTGCTGCGGGCAGACATTGATGCTCTTCCAATCGTGGAAAAGAGCGGTGTTCCTTTTGCTTCATCCGTACCGGGAAGAATGCACGCCTGCGGCCATGATGGTCATACGGCCATGCTCCTTGGGGCGGCTCAACTGCTCAAAGCTCATGAAGCGGAGCTTAAAGGAAAGGTTATTCTGCTTTTCCAGTCCGGGGAGGAATCGGGGCACGGTGCCAAGTGGTATGTGGATAAGGGCCTGACTCAGGGCGTGGATGCTTGTTTCGCTCTTCACGTGCAGCCTGCTGTACCGGCAGGAAAGATCTCCCTGGATCCGGGCTATCGGTCCACCTCCTGCACGGACTTTACCATCACGGTCAAAGGTACGTCGGCCCATGGTTCTACGCCGCATCTGGGACACGATGCGATTGTAGCTGCCAGTGCGGCTATTCTGAATGCCCAGACCCTGGTAAGCCGCGTCAATGATGCCCAGAATCCATTGGTTGTAACCTTTGGCAAAGTGACTGCGGGACATCAGTTCAATATCATCTGCGATGAAGTAAAGGTTGTCGGGACAATCCGCACCTATGATCATGACACTTATAAGACGATGCCGCAGAAGCTGCTGAAATTGTTCCAGCAAACGGCAGAAGTTTATGGCTGTACGGCTGATATGGATATCATGACCGATGAACCCATGTGCTGCAACAGCGATGAAGCACTGCTTGCTGCGGCACGCGGCGCTGCACAGAAGCTCTGGGGAAATGATGTGCTGTATGCGATGTCCTCCATGATGGGATCTGAAGACTTTGCCTTCTTTATGGAGAAAGTTCCCGGTGTTCTGGGATTCCTTGGCGTGGGAGATGCCAATCATACGGCGCCGCTCCATTCCGATCATTTTGCCATGGATGACGGAATCCTTTATAAAGGGGCCGGACTTTATGCCCAGTTTGCCCTCGATGTATCAGGAAAGGAGGCGTGAGCGATGCTGGATATCAAAGCAGAAGCATTGTCACTCAAAGACTATATCCTGACTCAGCGTCATTATCTGCATGCGCATCCTGAACTGGGCCGCTGCGAAGTCAATACGACGGCCCACATCGTGGAGGAACTGAAAAAGCTCGGCATTGAGGTGCAGACATTTAAGGATATTACGGGCTGCGTAGGAATCATCAAAGGCGGATATCCGGGAAAGACGGTGATGCTCCGTGCCGATATTGACGCGCTTCCTATTACGGAACATCCGAATGGGAGGACTTACGCTTCCACAACGGTAGGTGTCATGCACGCCTGCGGTCATGACGCGCACACCGCAATGCTGCTCGGGGCTGCCCATATCCTGGCGGCACATCGTAAAGAGCTGCACGGCACGGTCAAATTGCTCTTTCAGATGGGTGAAGAAATCGGCACCGAATCACGCCATTATGTAGAAAGAGGTGCTCTGGATGATGTGGATGCTATCTTCGGACAGCATGTCTGGAACCTCCTGGAACATGGTACGGCGAACCTGGAAGATGGGGAACGTATGGCCTGCAGCGACCGCTTCACCATTACGATTCACGGCAAGGCAGCGCATGGCAGTGCCCCTCAGGAAGGCCGGGACTCCATTGTGGCAGCGGCTGCGGTCGTCATGGCCCTTCAGACACTGGTGAGCCGCCGGAACGACCCGAAGAACACCTTTGTCCTGACAGTGGGTATGATGAACGGCGGTACGGCGAGCAACGTCATTGCGGATAAGACGGAGCTTGTGGGTACCACACGGACCTTTAATAAGGAATTCCGGAAAACGCTGCCGGAGCAGATCAAGAATGTTGCAGACGGGGTTTGCGCGGCCTATGGCTGCACGGCGGACTGCACTTATTTCTTTGGCCCGGCGCCGCTTATCAATGACCATCATGAACTCAATGAAATCGCCCGCGCAGGGTATCGGGCTATGCTGGGTGACAAGGCGCTCGTGCCGATGGCAAAACAGATGGGCGCAGAGGACTTTTCCGTATACATGGAAAAAACACCGGGCGTCTTCGGGTTCCTTGGGTCCAGAAATGAGGCAAAGGGGCTTACGAGCCCTCACCATCACCCGGATTTTGAGCCGGATGAAGACGTGCTGCCTTATGGGGCCGGTGTGTACGCCTACTTTGCTATTCATTTTTTAAATGGAAATTAAAAATAAAGACGGATTTTTGCATAACAAGAACTAAAAGTGACATATTTGTTACATAATGTATAATTAATCATTCTAAGAGCAGCGAATAAGCTGCTCTTTTTTTGATGGCTTTTTAAAATAAGAAAAAAATAATGAGAAAATCCGAGATTAAAGCACAAAAATGAAGAAATATTGTGCCTGAGAGAGACAAATTTTCAGATTTCTTGTTGCGGCAGAATCCATTCTGGAGTAAAATGATTGCATATTTATTTATTATCTTGATCGCATTCAAATGGTGGGAGGGCTTATGAACGAAAATCAACAGAAAATAAAACAATATCTGGACGAACATAAGGAAGAAATGATGGAGTTCTGGAAGAATCTTGTCAACTTCCAGGCTGGCAGCAAAGAAGGCCAAAGAATTGCCGAACTGATGCAGAAGGTCAGCGACCGCTTCCGGAAAGAGGGATTTGAAAGCGAGCTGCTGCCGACGGGGTGTCCCATTCCCATGCTGCGCGCATACAAAGGAAAAGAACGTTCCGGGAAACCGATCCTGTTCTGCGGTCATCTTGATACCGTATTTCCAAATGGTTCGTATCCTGAGAATCCTTTTTATGAGAAAGACGGCAAGGTTTACGGACCCGGTACCTGCGATATGAAGGGCGGCGTAGTATCGCTGCTGTATACGATTAAAGCCTTGGAGGCGCTGGGGTATGACCGTCATTCGTTTAAAGTAGTCCTCGTCGGCGATGAGGAAACGACGCACGTCGGTTCCCGGGCAGCTGATATGCTGGCAGAAGAGGCGGAAGGATGCCTCTGCGCATTTAACATGGAAACAGGCCGGACGACTCACCAGATTGTCATTGCCCGCAAAGGATGCATGGACGTCTGGATTACGACTCACGGTAAAGCCGGCCACGTTGGCAATGAGTTTACAAAATGTGCCAATGCGGTGGAAGCGATGGCCGGCATCATCACCAAGCTCCGGGCTTTGACCGATTTGAAAGAGGGACGCACCGTCAGTACCGACGTCATTGCAGGCGGGACCGCTTCTAATGTGGTGCCGGATAAATGCCGCATCGAAGTGGACTGCCGTGTTGATAAGAACAGCGATCTTGATCTTCTGAAGGAACAAATCACTGCTATCTGCCGGCAGACTGATGTCCCAGGTACAACGGCAGAAGTCGAGTTCCCGTCGAGCATGCCGGTCTTTGAAAAGAGTGAGGGCACGATGAAACTCCTGGCACTCTATAACGAGGCTGCCGGGACGTACGGCATTGCTCCGTATGAACCGCTGCATCCGGGCGGATGCTCCGATGCTTCGTTCCTTGCCAAAGCGAATATCCCGATTCTCGATTCGCTGGGGCCGGAAGGGGAAAAGGAACATACACTTCAGGAATTTGCTTATGTAGATACGTTATTCACGCGGACGGCTGTTCTGGTCAGCACCATTATGCAGCTTGATTAAGCAGAAAAATTAAAGGAGAAGGGAAAGAAGATTATGACTGAGGAAAAGAAGCCACAAGAGACACCGGAATTGACAAAGCCGGTCAACAAGAAGGTTCGGGTGCCGAGCCCTATGATGATTATTGCGCTTATCCTGGTAGTCAGCGCAATTGCCACGTATATTTGCCCGGCCGGGGTATTTGACCGGGTTAAGGATGCGGCGAGCGGCCGTATGGTCGTAGATCCGACATCGTTCCATTTCATTGCCCAGAAACCGACTACGTTCCTGAAATTCTTTATGGCGATTCCGAAAGGCATCGAGGGCGCAGCTGACATCGTTGGCTTCCTGATGCTCATCGGCGGCACGCTGCACGTCATGGCTGCCACGGGTTCCATCAATGCCTTTATGGCCTATATGGTAAAGAAGATGCAGGGTCATGAAACGCTGATTGTTCCTGTCCTGCTTCCGATTTTCACCTGCCTCAGCGCGTTTGCAGGCTGCAGTGAAGAGTACATTGCCTTTGTACCGCTCATGATTTCTGTCTGCTATGCCCTGGGATTTGATTCGATTACGGCTGTAGGCTTGTTCCTTTTTGCCGTTGGTGCAGGCTACGGCGCCGGCGTAACGAACCCGTTTACGGTCGGTGTTGCCCAGAGTATTTCCGGACTGCCGCTTTTCTCCGGCGTGGAAATCCGTATGGTTATGCTTGTTGCACTTATTGTGGTAACGACGGTTCCACTGTATCTGTATGCCAAGATGGTCAAGAAGCATCCGGAAAAGAGCTTTATGTATGATTACGATCAGATTTACAAAGAAAAACTCAATCTGGATGAAGCCGAAGGCATTAACACTGAAATGACGAAGACGCACAGCCTGATTCTGGGCGGTTTCGTGGTAACTATTATCGGTATTCTCGTCGGCGTCCTGAAGTTTAGTTTCTACATGGATGAAATTGCTGCCCTGTTCCTGATGATGACGGCTTATACCGGCATTGTAGCTAAGATGAGCCCTAACGATGTAGCAGATAACTTCATCGAAGGCGTCAAGGACATGGCACTGCCCTGCATGATGGTCGGCATGTGCAAAGGCGTGACGGTGCTTTTGGGCGACGGCCACATCCTGGATACCATCATTTATTATCTGGCTGGTGCACTGAATAATGTACCTACCTCTCTCCTGGTGTGCTCCCCGTCAAGCGGAGACTAAAACATTTCAAAATCCTGCTTAAAAATGTATCATTTCTTACATATTCTTAAACAGCACTGGCATAGAAATTGTGGAACGCCATCGGGGACATTCTCATCAGTTTACGTTGAGTTCTCTTTGTATTGTAATATAGAATGTAATCCCGGATATCCCACTCCAGTTCTTCGATACTGTAGTATGTATGCATATAGATTCTTTCCCGCTTTAACATTCCCCAGAACCCTTCCATTGGGGCATTATCAAGGCATCTGCCGGTTCTGGACATACTTCTTGTTAAGTTGTACTGTTCTGCCATTTCCAGATATTCATTGCTTGTATATTGAAAACCCTGGTCTGTATGGACCAATGGATGTGCATTGGGATTCTGTTTGAAGGCTTTCCTGAAAGTCTCCATAACAAGAGGTGTATCATTACGGTCACTCATCGCATAGGATACAATTCTATGGTCATATAGATCTAAAATCGCGCTTAAATAGAGATGTTTAACAATATAAGTTCCACTGACAGGGCCTGGAATGTTAAGCCGGAATTCGGATACATCTGTCACCCACTTCTGGTCAGGCATGTCTGCATGGAATTTCCTGTTCAGTACGTTCTCTGCTTTGCGTGGACTGTTCTTGCCTACACGGCTATGGGTGCAGCCTTTTGGTCTCCATTTAATCTGGGAATGAATATGCAGCTTACGAAAAAGACGGTAACACCGTTTATCAGAGATATCGATGTTGCATTCTTCCCTTAATTTATCAGCCATCATGCGGTATCCCGCTTCAGGATATTTAATATGAAGCCTGAGAATATGGCAGCAGATCCCCTTGTTTATGAGCTCATTCAGGCTAAGGGGCGTCTTGCGCCAGCTATAGTAGGCAGAGGGGGAAACGTGCAGGATAGCACAACACTTTTGCACGGAAGCCCCATTTTCCTCGCAAACCTCTTGAATCGCTTCATACTGCTTACGATTACGAGTCAACGAAAGCGATTCCTTTTCGTCAACTCGTCCAGTTTTTTTAGAAGCAAAATCTCCAATTCGAGATCCTTGACTTTTTGTCTCAGGCGCACCAGTTCCTCATCTTTTGTTTCCTTGTGGGAAGGATCCATCGGCTTCTTCTTGGGTCTACCCTGATGGTTGGCCAGTCCTGAATTCCCGTCCTTTTCGTAGCGTTTAACCCAGTTGTAGACCTGACGATAGGAATAACCGTATTTTTCGGCTACAGAACGGTAATCACGGTTGGATTCCAGACATTCCTTGACGATTTTGCAGCGTTCTTCAAGGGTACTTGCCTTACCTTTCATGGATTTATCACATCTCTCTTGATAAGCGTAAGAATCTAATTCTCCATGAATATTATAATGCTTAACCCAGTCTGCAAGAACCCTGGGGGAACGGATCTTGTATTTCTTACAGATTTGAATGTAGCTGCCTTTACCATTCAGATAATCCTTAACGGCATTTTCCATAAGGGAAAGGGGATAGGTTTTCTTTCCCTTTTTCGGGGAAAAGGCTTCTGCACCCTCGTTCTTGTAATTCATTACCCAAACAGAAACGTTCTGCCGCCGGATACCAAGCTTTTTAGCCACTTGGTAGGTGTTGGATCTGTGTTCAAGGATATCTTTGACAGCGTTAAGTTTAATCTCAGGAGAGATGAATTTATTATTGCTCTTTACCATGACATGCCTCCTTAAAACATTGACATAATTTTTTTCTCCGTCTTAAGGGGAGCATATCACTCCTGGGTATCGGCATGTTCATCGTACAGGATATCTTCAACCTCGTTGTACCTTCCGGTTCCGGTCAGGCTGCCATCACGATGCCAATCATGGCACCGCTGGCTGACCTTATCGGTATTACTCGTCAGACTGCCGTTCTTGCCTTCCAGATGGGCGATGCCTTCACCAACAGCATTACCCCTGCCAGCGGTACGACGATGACGATCCTGAGTATTGCCGGCATTCCTCTGAAGAGATGGTGGAAACTCGCTTTCCCGATGCTGGGAATTTGGTGGATCGTTGCCTTCGTGGTACTGTTCTACGCAACGGCTGTCAGACTTGGGCCGTTCTGATGCCGGATTGACTGTCACAACTTGATATTGATTTGCAAAAGGGCTGTGAAGAAATAAATTCATCTTTCACAGCCCTTTTTTGTTTTCTCTGTTTCTGCTCATATCCGCAAGATTTGTACAAGTGTCTCTTTACAATGGAAACAGAGGGATGTGTAAGAAGACATGGGAATAAACAGATTAAAAAGTACACTGTAAAAGGACTCGAACGTCCACAGATAAAAGACAATACATGCTGTTTTACCTCTAAAAATACTTGGATCCTGCGCTGCTATTAAAGTTTTTCATCCTTTATTTTAAAGAATTTCTTGTCTGATTATATGGTCTGTAATACACAAAATAGTCAGATTTTCTGCGAAAAATTAGCACACATTCTTTCATTTCGAACGTTCGGAAAACGAAAGAAACAAGAATGTATTAATTTGTCTCTGTACAATAGACAAAATTTATTCGACTTCATTTTTTGTCTTTGACACGAGAACATTCCTTGCTATAATAAATATAACGAATTTGTGATATGCACTATAGCAAGGAGGTTAATCTCATGAGCAGCAACGAAAACAATAAAAGCAAAGCTATGACGTGGCAGGCTCTTTGTCTGATGGCTTATACCGTAGTCTGGGGCTTTGGCAATACGGTCAATGGCTTTGCTAACCAGGGACTGAAAGTTATTGTTTCCTGGATGATTCTTTTCCTTTTCTATTTTATTCCTTACAACCTGATGGTCGGCGAAATGGGTGCTACTTTCGGCAGCGGTGCCGGCGGTGTCAGCTCCTGGATTAAACGGACCTGTTCTTCCAAGCTGGCTTTCTTTGCCGGTTGGACTTTCTGGGTGGTCAATATTCCTTATCTTGCTCAAAAACCTCAGAATATCCTGATTGCCCTGGGTTGGGCTGTGTTCCAGAATGATCAGCTGACGCGCATGATTTCGCCGCTGACGCTGCAGCTCATCAGTCTCGGTATTTTCCTTTTCTTCATGTGGTATGCGGCTCAGGGTGTCAATGCCCTGAAACGGATTGGTTCCATCGCAGGATCCTTCATGTTTGTCATGTCCATCCTTTACGTGCTGCTCGTATTGGCCGCTCCGTACATTACCGAAGCGCAGACTTTCTCTTATAATTTTGATCTTGAAACGTTCATGCCGAACTTCAACTTCGAGTACATGACGACCTTGAGCATTCTGGTCTTCGCCGTCGGCGGCTGCGAAAGAATTGCTCCATATGTAGCAAACCTGAAACAACCGGACAAGGAATTCCCGAAAGCAATGATCTTCATGACCATCATGGTAGCTATCACGGCAGTGCTCGGTACCTTTGCCATGGGTCTGATGTTTGATCCGAATAACATTCCTAAGGACCTGATGATGAACGGCGCTTACTACTGCTTTGCTAAACTGGGTGCTTACTACGGCGTCGGCAAGGCATTTGTCATCCTGTATGCAATCTGCGCCGGATTGGGACAGGCTGCAACGCTTGCTATTTCCATCGATGCACCGATTAAATTCCTGCTCAGCGATGTGGATCCGAAGTTTGTTCCGAGTTCTTTCACGAAAATCAATGAAAAGGGTGTGCCTGTCAATGGCTACAAACTGACCGGTGCCCTGGTCAGCATCCTGATTATCGTACCGGCCCTTGGTATCGGTGATATGACGACGCTGTACATCTGGCTGCTTCGCTTAAACGCAATCTGCATGCCGATGGCTTATCTGTGGGTGTTCTTCGCTTACATCGCTCTGAAGCGCAGCCCGGAACATTTTGAATCTGCTTATCATCTGACAAAGAACAAAGCTTTTGGCGCTTTCATCGGTCTTTGGTGTTTTGCCATCACAGCTTACGCTTCCGTCATGGGAATGGTGCCTTACGGTGTGGAAGCTTACAGCAGCACCTGGTGGTTCCAAGTAACCATGAACGTGATTACGCCGGTCATCCTGCTGGGTATCGGCCTGGTTTTCCCGGTTCTTGCCCGCAGGGAACGTGCAAAACTGGCTCAGGCAGAGTAAGTTTTTAGAGCTTGATATTGAAAATGGAGTTGTGAAGAAATAAATCATTCTTCACAGCTCCATTTTTTGTAATTAGTGGGTCTCTTATACTTTTTTCTTATTTTTCACCCACGCTTAAAAAAGAACATGATACAATAATAGAATCTGTAATGCAGAGGACTGCAAAAGCAAGAGAAAGGACGTGACGGTATTTATTTCTTGCTTGATTTTCTTTTGATTGTCAGTGAGTCACTATGAGCTGTTCCGAAGGGGCTCTTTCTAATGAAGGAGCCTTTTCGAAAGGAGAATGACATTGTTCAGTGTGTTTTACGCGTCCCTTCAGCAGGACGCAAAGTTATTTTTATTTTTCCCAATTCTGTGCGCGATTTTTCGTGCTATTTTTATCCGTACGTACTGCCCGTATCCTTCCCTCAAAGGGAAGGGAGCCGTCGTATTTCACTGTTTTCGCTATGGCTTCTGGTGGGGCATGGACTTTAATGCCTATGTCTTTTTGATTCCTCTCGTCCTGGTATCGCTGCCCGGTGCATTTTTTCCGGCATATGCGGCCATGGGCGACACGCTGCGGCTGATTGGCGGAATGCTTTACGCACTGGTACTTTATCTCGCCTTTGCCGGCAAGATGATTTTTTACTTTCATTTTCATGACATCTATAACCAGATCTTAAAATTGGGTGCCAACGCGGAAAAGCATAATCTGGCCGATATTTTCTTCCATCAAAACCACGGCGCGCTGGTCCTTTTGGGAATTATTCCCTATGAGATCTTCTGCTGGGCAGCCATCCGGGGGCTGCTGTCCCTGCCGAGCCTGCCTTATCCGGAAATTTCCTCCACTGTGCTGCGCTATGCTTTTAACACGGTGATTTTCCTTGGCTGCATTGCCGCCTTTTACTGGTTCCGGTACGGCGGAACCTTTATGCATGATGACAAACCGGAGTGGGATACGATTCCGAGCCTCGTAAAAAAGGACATCTTTTTTGCCAAGGCAACCGTGGACGATCTGGTGGCGCTGGAACAGGTCATGAAACATGACTTGAATGAGGCTTATCAGCACACGGATGAAGAGGATCTGGAGGCTATTGCACCGCTTACTACGGTAAAGACGCCGCTTACAGAACTGCCGAATCCGGCTTTCGCTTTTCTCCGTACCGCTTCCGGCCCCCGCATCACCAAACCAAAGCATATTTTTCTTTTTGTCGGGGAAACCTATCTGCAGCAGTTCTTTGACCCGGAATTCGCCTCTTTGAATCTGGTATCGGGAGGGCGCTGGCTCAAGGAAGACGCACACACTGCAGCTGTGACAAGCGCATTGTCCGCTGGTATTATTTCCCGGCCTTCCATTGTCAGTCTCATGAGTGGCATCTTTGACGCCGGTCTGGAACTTAACGAAAAGGAATCGTTCTGGAAGAATAAGCTTCCGACGGCACTGCCGCGGCAGCTGGCCAAAATGGGGTACCACTCCACTTACTGGTACGGCGGGAATGTGACGTACGGCAACTTTAACCAGTTTGCTCCGTCCTGCGGCTTTGATGAAGTGGAAACGGCTACTGATTTCTGCGGCCCCGACGCGCCCAAAACGTGGGTAGGCGTATACGATAATGTATTTCTTGAAAAAGCCGCCGAGATGATTCTCAAAGGGGATAAGGAGCGTGGACCTTATCAGTTCCATTTCCTCTATACGACGAGTTATCACGGACCTTTCAAGATTCCTCTGGCTCATTATGGATATGACACGGAAAAAGTCATGCCGGACGCACCGGAAGATATCAAACGGAACAAGGCTATCCAAAAGAATCTGGGAACGTTCTGGTTCTCCGATCAGGCCGTCGGCAAGTTCCTGAAGACAATGAAGGAAGCCTTCCCGGACAGTCTCTTTGTGATAACGGGGGACCATTCCTACGATATGAGCGCGATACTGAGCCATACGTCACTGATGCAGCGGGAATGCAATTTACGGGAACGTCATTCTCCGGTACTCTTTATGAACCATCCTGAAATTGATCAGTCTATTTTTGCAGGCAACACGATTGGCGGACATATGAATATTGCACCGACCATCTTTGAATTGATTGCACCGAAAGGATTCCGGTATTACGCAATCAACGGCTCTTTACTGGAGCCGATTGACCACGTCGTGTCGCCGTATCACTGGCTGACCAGGGATGCTTACGGCACTTATGAAAATGATTTCTATCAGCCGCTCGGTCCTGCTTTCGGACCGGACGCTCTCAAAGAAGGGGAGCCTCCCTTCCAGAATGAGCGTAACGGATATATGGATTTGACCGGTTATCTTGTCCGGCATCCGGAGCTGCTGGGAAAGGAGGCATGAACATGGGGACTCTCACCGCTATTATCCTGACGAAAAATGAAGAACGTCATATCCGGGGTGCGGTGGAAAACGCGGCCAAGTGGGCGGATCAGATCCTTGTCGTGGATTCCGGCAGTACGGATCAGACGGTCGAACTGGCGAAAGAACTCGGGGCGGACGTGGTATTCCGCGCCTGGGATGGAGATTTTTCGGCACAGCGGAATTTTGCCCTGGGCAGTGCCAAAGGAGAATGGGTTTTCTATCTTGATGCTGACGAGCGTCTTACGCCTTCCGCAGCAGCTAAGGTGCGTGCCGTGAAAATCGGCCCGGCAGATCACCAATATTCGCTGAAACGGGAAAATATTGCTTTCGGACATCACTATCATCGCGGTGCTTTCGGCCCCGACAGGGTGACTCGCCTTTTCCCAAAGGGAGCAGTGACCTGGGTCGGCAAAGTCCACGAACGGCCCGAATGTGCGCTGCCCTGTACGGATCTTGCAGAAACGATAGAACATCATACCTATGATTCCTATGCACAGTGGTGGGAAAAAGCCGGCCACTATACAACCATCTGGGCGGATGAGGCATGGGAACAAGGCCGCACGGCAACGCCCGCCAAAGCGGCGCTCCACGCACTGGCCGGCATGTTCAAGGTCTTTATTCTCCAGGGCGGCATCAGCGAGGGCAGCATGGGGTTTGTGGCCACGCTGCAGCATGGTATCTATACAGCCATGAAGTATATGAAACTTGCCGAAAAGAGCTGGCTCGAATAAGGGCATTTTACGGGAACATGCCGCATGATGCGTCAGCCGGCAGCGGCTGCTGCCTTGACAAAACGGCCTTAATTTGCTATAGTTGCGGCGTAAATACGTGATGAAGGGGTTGGCATCCCGGAACGTAAGCACCACAAGAGTGGCCGCGCAAGCGGCAAACAGGGTGGAACCGCGGAAGTGTACTCCCGTCCCTGTAATGTAGATGATTCTCGTCTATATTACAGAGACGGGAGTTTTTGTTTAGGAGGAGAACGAAAAATGATGAATTTCCAGACCATTATTTCAACGCTTAATGCGTATTGGGGTCGTCAGCAGTGCATCAATTTCCATCCTTACGATGTAGAAAAAGGTGCCGGCACGATGAACCCGGCTACATTCCTGAGAGTACTCGGACCTGAACCCTGGAACGTCTGCTATGTAGAACCGTCCCGCCGTCCGGCCGACGGACGTTACGGCGATAACCCGAACCGCCTGTTTCAGCACCATCAGTTCCAGGTCATTATGAAACCGTCCCCGAGCAATATTCAGGAACTTTACCTGGAAAGCCTGCGGGAACTGGGCATCCATCCGGAAGAACACGATATTCGTTTCGTCGAAGATAACTGGGAATCCCCGACTCTCGGTGCCTGGGGAATGGGCTGGGAAGTCTGGCTCGACGGCATGGAAGTCACGCAGTTCACGTACTTCCAGCAAGTCGGCAGCCTGGACATCAAGCCGGTAGCCGTGGAAATCACGTACGGCCTGGAACGTCTTGCCATGTATATCCAGGGCGTAGAAAACGTTTACGATATCAACTGGGTCGGCGACGTTTCCTATGGCGACGTTTTCCACACCAACGAAGTGGAACAGTCCCGCTACAGCTTTGATATTGCAGATATCGATCTGCTCTTCGATCTCTTTGATAAATATGAAAAAGAAGCGAAGCGTGTGCTCCTGACGGGGAATATCCGTCCGGCCTACGATTATGTGCTGAAATGTTCCCACACGTTCAACCTGCTTGACGCGCGCGGCGCCATCAGCGTGGATGAACGGACCAACTACATCGGCCGCGTACGCGCTCTGGCCAGACTTTGCGCTGCTGCCTACGTGGAACAACGCGAAAAACTGGGATTCCCTATGCTGAAGAGAGGTAAGAAATAATGGCGACTTTATTATATGAAATTGGTACGGAAGAGATGCCGGCCCAGTATATGCCCGGTATTTTAGCAAATTATAAGGAACTGGCCGAAACCAAACTGAAGGAAGCCCGGATTCCTTTTGCGGAAGTCAAAGTTTACGGCACGCCCCGCCGCATGGCCTTCATTGCTTCCGAAGTAGCCGACCGCCAGGAAGATGTAACGACGGAAAGCAAGGGACCGTCCCTCAAGATTGCCTTTGACGCTTCCGGCGCTCCGACCAAAGCCGCCCAGGGATTTGCCCGCGGCCAGGGTGTGGACGTCAAGGACCTCATTTCCCGTGACGGCTATGTGTATGCCGTCAAACACGCGGAAGGCAAGGCTACGGAAAGCCTGCTGCCGGGAATCCTCGATGATATCCTGCATTCCCTGTCCTTCCCGAAGACGATGCGCTGGGCTGATTATGAATTCGGTTTTGTCCGTCCTTTCCACTGGATGGTTGCCCTGCTTGATGACAAAGTCATCCCTGTGGAAGCTAATGACGTCAAGAGCGGAAACCAGACCCGCGGACACCGTTTCCTGAGCAATCATCTGATTACCATTCCGACGGCTGATGCCTATGTCAAGACGATGGAAGATAACTTCATCATTGTGGACGTGGACAAACGCCGTGAAATGATCCGTAAGCAGATTACGGAACTGGGTGAAAAGGAAGGCGGTCATACCGCGATTTCCCCGGATCTTCTGGAAGAAGTCCTCTATCTGGTTGAATATCCGACGGCCCTGTGTGGTCACATCGACGAAGATTATCTGAAGCTCCCGAAGGAAGCTGTCATTACGCCGATGCGCGATCATCAGCGCTATTTCCCTGTGCTGGACGACAACGGCAACCTGCTGCCTCGTTTCATTACGGTCCGCAACGGCAACAGCGAGCATCTGGACATTGTGACCCATGGTAACGAACGTGTGCTGCGTGCCCGTCTGGACGATGCCGTATTCTTCTTCAAGGGAGACCGCAAGAAGTCCCTGGAAGCTCATCGCGACGCCCTGCACAATGTTGCATTCCAGCGCGGCCTGGGCAACATGTATGAAAAGACGGAAAGACTTCGCAAGCTGACGGCAGACCTGCTGAAAGCGACCGGTATTGCGGCTGATGCCAAAGCACTGGACCGCGCCGCTATGCTCTCCAAGGCCGATCTTGTGACCGGTATGGTTACGGAATTTACGGAACTACAGGGTATCATGGGCCGTGAATATGCCCTCCTGGATAACGAAGGACAGACGGTGGCTCAGGCCATCGGCGAGCAGTATCTGCCTGCATTTGCCGGTGATGAACTGCCAAAGAGCAACGAAGGCCGCATTCTTGCCGTAGCGGATAAGCTCGATAACATCGTGGCTACTTTCAGCAGAGGCGAAGCCCCGACCGGTTCCCAGGACCCGTATGCACTGCGCCGTCAGGCTCTCGGTATCCTCAATATTGTTGTGGACGGCGGCCTGCACTTCCCGCTGCGCGCTGCTATTGCTGAGACACTGAAAAACCTGCCTATCAAGGTTGATAATGAAGCCAAACTGATTGACGATGTCGTTGACTTCTTTGCACAGCGTACGAAGAACATGCTCCTCGATAAGGGCGTTCGCTATGATATTGTGGACGCTGCACTTGGTGCCGACAATCGGGATGACCTGGCTGACGTATTTACCGCTGCCGATGCCCTGACTGCTTATCTGGGCGAAGCCCAGGCCGCAGACAGCATCCAGGCCTTTACGCGCGTAGAAAATATTACGAAGAAGAACAACGTGACGGATGCTGTGAAGCCGGAACTGCTGAAGGAAGCAGCTGAAAAGGCCCTTTATGAAGCTGTGGAAAAGAATAAAGAAGCAGCTGAAACGGCCCTTAAGGAACGCCGCTTTGCCGATGTCCTGAAGACGAATGATGTGCTGGCGGCACCGGTCAATAAGTTCTTTGATGACGTCATGGTTATGGATAAGGACGAAGCGATAAAGCATAATCGTCTGGCACTTCTCGGCGAAGTGAAACGTCTTGTAAACAGCGTGGCTGATATGAGCCAGCTCGTCATGAAATAATAAAAGAGGGGCTGCTGCAGTGTTTTGCAGCAGCCCTTTCGGATGTGCATTGTGATTTTGCAAAAAAATGGGGAAAGAAAGGATGAACAAGCATGAACGCAAAAGCAGAGAGCTTTAAAAAATTTTTGGATGAAAAAAAGATTAATGCATTTACTTCGGAAGAACTTCAGGATAATCAATTTCACTCAGTTGTATTTCGCTCCAAAATTGATATTCACGGCAACCAGCTGCCGACCATTGTTGTTCTGGACGACACCCCATACTGCATGATTCGGGTCGCTGTGGCACCGCAGGCTCAGACGGCAGACAGCACGGACAAGGAAAAGGCGGCTCTGGCAGAACTTATCAACGGATATAACAGAAAGTATAAGCCGCTCAAATTCTACTTGGATCAGCAAGGCAACCTGGTACTTGATGTCTGCCTGTTCTTTAAGGACGAGACAGAAGTGGACGGCGATTTGATTTACTCTATGTATGACTTGATTATTCGTCAGCTTACAGATGAGTACAAGAATATCATGAAGGCAATTTGGGGCTGAGAGAGTCCTGAAACTCAGAAATTGAACAGGCCTTGAAATCAAAAAGAACGCACGAAAAAGCGGCTTTGCCAGCTGCATTTCGTGCGTTCTTTCAGCATAATGAGACTTGGTTTGAATTTTCAAGAATTTGCTTTTATAAATTCAAAGAAAAATTGTTTAATCAATTTTTCTTCCACAGGCGGGATGCGGACGGCGGGCTGCGGAAAGCGTGAAAAAGAGGCTGTGAAACGCGTATGCATTATTTCACAGCCCCTTTTTTATACATCAGCTTTTACATCATCATACTGTTTGTCCTTTTTAAACAAACTGGCTGCATAGGAACAAACCGGAAGAATCTTGACGTCTGAGTCCCTGGCAGCCCGGACCACGCAGTCTACGAGTTTGCGGGCCAGTCCATGGCCGCCGTATGCCGGGTCGACAAAAGTATGCTCCAGTACCCATACGTCGCCGTCAACAGAATAGGTGCAGCAGCCGACTTCCTGGTTTCCGTCATAGGCGGCCGCACGGTTTTGGTTATCTTCAAAGCGGATACTGATGCTCTCGTCCATAAGGCATCCCCTTTCTTACGTAAATTCTTTACCTATATTTTACAGGATAAAACTTTTAAGTACAGAGAAATTTAAGAAAAAATCAAGAATTTTCAATTTGTTCACGTTTCATCCCGGCTGGGTGGGGAGGTACTGCGGCCTTGTCCTGGAAACGCATAGTATCAGATGTTTTCTGCCGGCAGCGTACTTCAAACGGCGTCTTTTTCCCCGCATGTGTTCACTATATGTGACGGATATGATATAATAACTCATTATGAAATAATTAGACAGGCGGTGAAACCATGAGCATTACAGCAAAAGATGTAAAGCATATTGCAGCGCTTTCCCGGCTGAATGTACCGGCAGAAGACCTTGAGAAGTTTCAGGCACAGTTCAACCAGATCCTGGAATATGCTGAGATTATGAAAAAGGTCGATACGACCGGTATCGAGCCTTCCCCTTATGTACTTCCTACGAGCAACGTTTTTCGTGAAGACGTGCCAAAACCCGGTGTGACCCACGAGGAAGCTATGAAGAATGCACCGGAAGAACATAACGGCGGCTTTAAGGTGCCTCGCGTTATTGAGTAAGAGGAGGAAGAACTGTGGCGTTATACAATGAAACTGTTCATGAACTCCACGAGAAACTGGCCAAAAAGGAAATCAGTTCTGTGGAATTGACCAATGCGGTCTATGACCGGATTGATGAAGTCGAAGATAAAGTCAAAGCGTATATTACTCTGGACAAAGAAGGAGCTTTGAAAAAAGCTCAGGAAGTGGATGCCAAGATTGCTGCCGGCGAGGCCGTGAAGCCGCTGACCGGTATTCCCGGGGCCATCAAAGATAACATTTCCCTGAAGGGAATGCGTCTTACCTGCGCTTCCAAGATTTTGGAAAACTTCCAGCCTGTTTATGATGCTCATGTCATCGAAAACCTGCGCAAGGATAATACTGTATTTTTGGGCAAGACGAACATGGATGAATTTGCCATGGGTTCCACGACGGAAACATCCTATTTCAAATCTACCGCTAATCCCTGGGATCTGAGCCGCGTTCCCGGCGGTTCTTCCGGCGGCAGTGCTGCTGCTATTGCAGCCGGCGAAGCAATCTGGTCCCTCGGCAGTGATACGGGCGGATCCATTCGTCAGCCTGCTTCCTTTAACGGCTGTGTAGGTATCAAACCGACTTACGGCCGTGTTTCCCGTTATGGGTGCATTGCTTTCGCTTCTTCCCTGGATCAGATTGGGCCGATTACGAGAGACGTTACGGACGCAGCGATTGTGCTGAACACCATCTGCGGTGTAGACGCCCATGACTCTACTTCTGCCAACGTGCCGGTTCCTGATTTCACCAAGGCACTGAAACAAGACGTAAAAGACCTGACCATCGGCCTGCCGAAGGAATTCTTTGGCAAAGGCACGGATCCCAAGGTTGCTGAACAGATTAAACTGACGGCTAAAAAGTTCGAAGAACTCGGTGCCAAAGTTATTGAAGTTTCCCTGCCGCATACGGAATATGCCGTTATCACGTATTACATCATTGCACCGGCAGAAGCTTCCGCTAACCTCGGCCGTTTCGACGGTGTCCGTTATGGCTACCGCAACATGCAGGCTCAGTCCGCTCCGGAAATGATGGCTGCTACGCGTACGGAAGGCTTTGGCGAAGAAGTTCGCCGCCGTATCATGCTCGGTACTTATGTACTCAGTTCCGGTTACTATGATGCTTACTACAACAAGGCTATGCAGATCCGTACGCTGATCCGCAACGATTATAAGGAAGTCTTTAAGACCTGCGACCTCCTGCTTACGCCGACGTCTCCTGTCGTAGCTTATCAGCTGGATGCCAAGATGGATCCGCTGACGATTTATATGCTCGATGTAACGACCATTCCTGTCAACATGGCAGGGCTGCCCGGCATTTCCATTCCCTGCGGTTTTGTCGACAACATGCCCGTCGGGGCACAGCTCATCGGCAAGCCCCTGGGTGAAGAAACCCTGCTGCGTGCCGCTTACACCTTTGAACAGGCTACGGATTTCCACAAGGCCGTGGCTCCCCTGGGAGGTAAGAAATAATGACTGAATATACTACCGTAATCGGTTTGGAAGTCCATGCCGAATTGAAAACGAAAACCAAGGCTTTCTGCTCCTGCTCCACGGAGTTTGGCAGTGAACCGAATACGCATGTCTGCCCGGTCTGCCTGGGCATGCCGGGCGCACTGCCTGTCATGAACAAGCAGATGGTAGAATTTGCACTGCGTTTTGCCGTGGCACTTGACTGCGACATCCAGCATTACAGCAAGTTCGACAGAAAGAACTACTATTATCCGGATCTGGCCAAGGCTTACCAGATTTCCCAATTCTATCAGCCTATCGCCCTGGGCGGCCATGTCGATATCAATGTGGACGGCAAGCCGAAGAGAATCGGCATTACGCGTATCCACATGGAAGAAGATGCCGGCAAGCTGGTGCACTCCGGTGCCACCATCAGCACTTCCGATTCTTCTGCCGTTGACTACAACCGTGCCGGTGTACCGCTGATTGAAATTGTATCCGAACCGGATATGAGAAGTGCTGCCGAAGCCCGCGCTTATATGGAAAAGCTGCGTTCCTACCTGCAGTACACGGAAGTCTGCGACGGCAAGATGGAAGAAGGCTCCATGCGCTGCGATGCCAATATTTCCATTATGCCGGAAGGCGCCAAGGAATTTGGTACCCGTGCCGAAATCAAGAACCTGAACTCCTTCAAGGCACTGGAACGTGCGATTGAATATGAAGTGGAACGTCAGAAAGAAATCCTGGAAGACGGCGGTCATGTCATCCAGGAAACCCGTACCTGGGACGATGCACAGGGCATGACGTTCTCCATGCGTTCCAAGGAAGAAGCACACGACTATCGTTACTTCCCTGAACCGGACCTGGCACCTATCATTATTGATGATGCCTGGATTGAAAAAGCAAAGAGCGAACTTCCGGAACTGCCGGATGCCAAGAAAGCCCGCCTGATGAAGGAAAAGGGCCTCGATGAATATAACGCCGAACTCATCGTTGCCGATAAGAAGTTTGCTTCTTACTTTGACAAGGCAGCCGAAGCTACGAAAGATGCCAAGGCTCTTGCCAACTGGATGCTCGGTGACGTGTCCGCTTACCTGAACTCCGAAAGCACGACGATTGAACATTTCCCGATTTCTCCGGAACATCTGGCTGAAATGGTCAACCTGATCGATAAGGGCGTTCTCTCCAGCAAACTGGCCAAGAAGGTCTTTGCTGAAATGCTCAAGAATGACAAAGCTCCTGCTCAGCTCGTCAAGGAACTGGGTCTGGAACAGGTCAGCGATGCCGGTGCTATTCAGGCTATGGTAGATGAAGTCATTGCTGCTAACCCGCAGTCTGTGGCTGATATCAAGGGCGGTAAGGATAAAGCCATTGGCTTCCTCGTCGGCCAGGTCATGAAGAAGTCCCGCGGTAAGGCAAACCCGGGCATGGTTAACCAGATGATTAAGAAGACCATCATGGGTAAGTAATTCTATTAAAATTAGGGGCTGTGAAAAAATGTGTATGCATTTTTCACAGCCCCTAATTTTACGCAGGTCGCAGGTCGCTGGCCGCGGGTCGCCCGTGGAAGAACCCCTAGAAACCAACTGCTGACCATTTCTTATTGCAGACGAGGCTAAATACCATAGGCCAAAAGCGCTTTTTATCTTTTACTTTGCTTAGTCTTCTTAGAGGGTCTCAGTCAGCCTTCTTCTATCGATAAAACAAATACCCCATATCGATAAAAAACGCTCTTTTCCATGCTATAATTAGGAGAAAATTCGGGAAAGGAGAGAATGACATGAGCCGCTCCAAAACATATATTTTGCTCGCACTCATTGGTGCCCTCTGGGGATTTCAGCCCATTACCCTGAAATTTTTACTGCCCTATTGGAGTCCGGCCACGATTACGGTCTTCCGTTTTCTGGTTGTGGGCCTCCTGATTCTGCTGTACCAGTTTATGGCCTCGCATTGGCAGATTCATCAAATCCTTCCGGCCAAAAGAGATTGGCCGTGGATTGTATTCATGGGCATCAACGGACAAATGCTGAATAGTGTGCTGCAGTTCCATGGACTGCAGTTTACGACCGTAACAAACAGTACTTTGATTACGGCAACGACACCTGCTATTACAGCCGTCTGTGCCTTTCTGATCCTGCGTGAACATTTTAACGGCAAACAGTGGCTGGGTATTCTCCTTTCCTTTATCGGCGTCTTGAGCATCATCACCAAAGGTGACATTCAGGTACTTTTGACGATGCACTTTAATCAGGGCGATGTGTTCTGCCTTTTGTCCCAGCTCGCCTGGGCATTTTACAGCCTCGCTTCCAGAAAACTGACCGGACACCTCGATGTGCTGACCGCACTCGGCTGGTGCAGTCTCTGCGGCGCCCTGGGTACGCTCATCTTCGGTCTTTTGTCGGGTACCCTGGCGATTACGATACTGCCTGTCGTTCCTTTCCTTTCTTACTTGTATATCACGCTGTTCGGCGGCATTGCGGCCAACGTTTTCTGGAATATCGGTGTCAAGGAAGTCGGACCCAGCGTCAGCTCTGTTTTCCTGAATTTGACGCCGGTAGTCGGCATGTTTTGCGGCTGGCTGATTTTTGATGATCCCATGGGGCTCATGCAGTTATGCGGTGCTGCCGTTATCTTTGTCGGAGTGTATCTGACTACGCACGGAGCGGAGCACGCCTGATGGCCAAAAGCCGGCACAGTGCATGATTTTTCTTGACTTTTACCGTTACTTATAGTATATTTGAAAGGCTGAATTTGTTTTTAGCACTACCGCCCGGAGAGGTTCCGAAAACTCCGGAAGGAGTACCGTATTCGGCGAGTCTTATGATGAGGGAGGTGCACAGAATGTACGCAATTATCCGTACCGGCGGCAAGCAGTATCGCGTCAGCGAAGGTGATGTCCTGAACGTTGAAAAACTGAATGCTGCTGAAGGCGAAGAAGTCGTTTTTGACGACGTTCTGACCGTAGTTAATGATGCTGACGTTAAAGTTGGCACGCCTAAAGTTGAAGGCGCAAAGGTAACCGCTAAGGTTGCTAAGCAGGGCAAAGCTGATAAGATCTTTGTTTTCAAATACAGAGCAAAGAGCAACTATCGCAAGCGCCAGGGTCATCGTCAGCCTTTTACCCAGGTTGAAATCACGAAGATCGAAGCCTAAGCCATGATCCAGGTAGATTTGTACTACAACAAACATGGCAGAATCAGACGGTACACCGTTTCCGGGCATGCAGACGCCAATCCTGAGGGATTTGACGAAGTCTGCTATGCAGTATCGCTGAATACACAAATTGCCGCAAATGGTCTCAACGAAGTACTTCACCGTCAGGTAAAGTATTCAATCAATGAGGAAGACGGCAGTTTGTCGGTAGCCTTGGTAGGAGAGCCCGACGCTAAGACGGATGCAGTGCTGAAGACTATGGTCTGTGGTCTGCGTCATCTGCAGAAGACTTATACCGAGGAATACCTGAGGATTCATGAACACAGGAGGTGAGTTAAGTGTTCGATTTAATTCTTCAATTACACGCTCATAAGAAAGGGTCCGGTTCCACTCACAACGGTCGTGATTCCAACGCTCAGCGTATGGGCACGAAAGCTCATGATGGTCAGTTCGTAACGGCTGGTTCCATCATCGTTCGTCAACGTGGTACCCGTTTCCATATGGGAAAGAACGTAGGTATGGGCAAGGATTACACCATTTATGCTAAGGTTGCCGGCAAGGTTTCCTTTGACAGATGGGGTAAGGATCGCCGTACCATCAGCGTTATCCCTGCTGAAGCAGAAGCTTGAACATAATGAGGATGATCCCGTCGGCTTGCCGGCGGGATTTTTTCATATCTCTGCTGAAAAAGACCTGCTTTTTTGCTGCTCGTGCACAAGAAAGGAGTACTGTCTATGCTTTGTATCGGATTGGGACCTTCCATCGATCCGGATTGCCGCACCCTTGTGCTGGGGTCGATGCCGGGTGTGCGTTCCCTGCAGGAACAACAATATTACGCCCATCCGCGCAATCGTTTCTGGCCTCTTATGGCTTCAATCTTTGAGGAATCGGTGCCGGTAACCTATGAGGGGCGGCTCGCCATGCTCCTTCGGAACCATGTTGCCCTGTGGGATACCATTGGCCGCTGCGAGCGGGAAGGCAGTCTTGATTCCGCCATCCGGGAGGAAGAACCCAATGATATTGCGGCCCTGATTGGGTCTTATCCGGGCATCTGCCAGATCCTCTGCAACGGTGGAAAGGCTTATGCCGCTTTCCGCCGTTATAATAAGAAGCTGCTTGGAAGGAGCGGCCTCATCATTCGGGCCATGCCATCGACAAGCCCGGCCAACGCGCGCTGCAGCTTGAAGCAGCTGCAAGTGGCCTGGGGGCCGTACTTAAAAAACTTTTGCCGGTAATTCTTTATATTTTTCGTTACTCTATTTTTCACTAAAAGTCCAAAGCTGCTTTTTTATAAACAAACGCGGGGCTGTGAAAAATAAAAAGCGCTTTTAGCTTTTGGCCTATGGCATATAGCGCAGTAAAGTGGACAGTGGCTAGTGGAGAGTGGTTAGCACTGTAGTGCTGGCAGCTGCTTTGGCGGATTCTTGAGATAGAATGCAGCGGGCAGCTGGTAAAAAATAAAGGCGCTTTTGGCTTATGGCATTTAGCATTGGATTGGTACTATCTTCCGCCACTTCGTGGCCTCCTCCTTCCGACTGCGTGGAAGGAGGTCCCAAAGGAATACCCAACCTGACAGTTGGGTTTAATAGAAGGTCATTTTGCTTCCACGGCGGGCTGCGGAAAGCGTGAAAAAGTGGCTATGAAATAATGCACCCGCATTATTTCACAGCCACTTTTGTAGTTTTTCTGTATGGAAAGCTCTCAGGACTTTGCGTTATCGGGGATAATATAACTCACTTTGAATCCATGGTACGTATAGTAGACGTGTTTTCCCTGGGGCGCGGGTTCCGGGGCGTTAACGGTCGAATCTCCCGGCCGGACCTGTCCCCTCACGTAAACGGGAGTCTCACCGGGGGCGAGGTTTGATGAAGGCATTCGTCTGGTTTCCGGGTGTTCATTAATAACAATTTGAGCTTTCCCGGAAGCTCCGTAACGAGCTGCTTCGTAATAGGTATCAAATACACTGAGGGCCATCCGCCCGGTACCGCCGTAGAGGGTATGGATGAAGGGACGGTCTGTGTGGATGCGCTCCATATTCCGCACAAAGTCCTCAAAGGGGATGCTTAGCGATACGCCGCTTGGACGGAGAAACTCATCACCGGTGAAAAGGATGCCTTCCTTTTTGTCGAGAACCATGAGGCCGCCCAGCGTGTGGTTCGAGTGGGGCAGGACGATGACCGAAAGGGGACGATTCCCCAGATCCATCATGTATCCGTCTGTAACCGTGATCACGGGGTAGTTTCGGGGAACATCCATCCCTTTGAAGCTGTTGTAGGGAACGGTGGCGTAGGGAACGCTTTCCCTGGTCATGAAGGCTGCATCAAAATAGGCGTCATTGGCTGTGTGGTCGAAATGATAGTGCGTATTGATGACGTACTTAACGGGTTTTGCTGTGAGCGTTTGGGCAAATTCCCGGATGTTGCCTGCTCCATAGCCACAATCAATCATGACAGCGAGTGCATCCCCTTCGAGCAGATAGCAGTAATCGCCGTCACTGCGGATCTGCCAGGTGTGGGGCGCAATCTGGTGAACTTCATACCAGGGTTCGTCCATGGGTGTCTTTGTTCCATCCGGATTTTGGATAAGAATCTGATGTTTCGAGGAAAAATCAATATTTTTTACAGGCGTCCAGATTTTTGAAGTATCGATCTGCGTGACGCCGTCCTTGATGTCGAAGAGACTTCCCTCTGTGATTCTCGTTGTGACCGTGCGGACGGGGTGATTTTCGTTTCCGTCAAGGCGGAAGAGAGCCACGGTTCCTTCCCGGCTGCCGGCCTTTTCAGCGCGGCCGTACCAGTAGCGGGCCTTCGCAAGGTCTTTTTCCACACCGATTCCGTTCTCGTAGAGACGGCCCAGGGCAAGCTGGCTGGGAGCGGAGACGTTGTCGTCTCTGTAGGCTGACTGCTTATAAAGGGCGAAGGCCTTCTGTGCATCCTGGGGGACACCCTTGCCCTGCTCATAAAGCATTCCCAAAAGATACGTCGATGTCACGTCTCCTTTTTGAGATGCTTCTGTGTACCAATGGGCGGCAAGACTGTCATCCTGAGGAACGCCGTACCCGTTTTCGTAACAGAGACCGATATAGCGGCCGGCCTTCATGTTGCCGCGGGCATAGGCATTTTGCAGATAGCGGAGCGCTTTTTCATAATCTCCTTTGTAATAGGCATCGACGCCTCTTTCCATGATCATTCGCCCTGCAGGGCTGTGATATGTCCCATCCTCATGACGGGGCGGGTAAGATGTCTGACCTGATTTTGGCTGCGCCTGGGCATAAATCGGGGCCATGAATGAAAATAGGGGGATAAGGAGCATCCCGATTGCTTTCACTCGCTTCATTGTTATAAGCCTTCTTCCTCTTTGGAATATATTGTTTATCGAGATGTTTCATTATAGCATAAGAAAAGTTGTCTTCGTAAATGGTATTTCACGGGGAGAAAAGGCATGAACCCGAAACTGAAAGTTATATCTCTTCAGGTACCGGAAAAAATTGTAATTATTTTTCATTCGTTCTTGCAAAAAAATAAAATACATGGTAAAATATCATTTCCATGAAATTTTATTTTTATAGCAGGATCATAAGGTTTCGCGAGTGCTCAGTGGTTGGACATCGCGTTCCGATCGTTTGACTGAGAGGAGCACGCAATGCTGACTGAGGTAACTTATTTTTTACAAGGCTAATCAAAGAATTTTTTTGATTGTGAGCCTTGTTTTTTTGTGTGAAAAAACCTGCAGGATGAAAAAGGAGTGAGGACCCATATGTTGTTCAAACCGGTTCATAATGGCAACCGTACAAGGTACAGCTATGCCAGGATCAAAGAAGTCCTGAAGATGCCGCACCTGATTGACCTTCAGAGAAAATCCTATGAGTGGTTCATCAGAGAAGGACTGCATGATGTCTTTCGTGATGTTTCCCCAATCAAGGATTTTTCGGATAATCTGGAACTGAGTTTTGAAAATTTCACCATCGGCGATCCGAAGTTTGATGTTGAAACTTGCAAAGAAAAAGATGCTACGTATGCAGCTCCGCTGAACGTAGATGTTCGTCTTCTTTATAAAGATACAGGAGAAATCAAGGAATCTACTGTATTTATGGGGGATTTCCCTCTGATGACTGATACAGGTACGTTTGTCATCAACGGTGCTGAACGTGTCATCGTCAGCCAGCTCGTCCGCAGCCCCGGCGTGTATTACTCCAAGGACAGCGATCCTATGGGTAAGTACCTCTATGGTACGACGGTCATTCCGAACCGCGGCGCCTGGATTGAATATGAAACGGACCTCAACAGTATCATCTACGCCCGTGTAGACCGTACCAGAAAGCTTTCTGCCACGTCCCTGCTCCGCGTTATGGGCCTGCCGTCCAATGATGATATCATCTCCGTATTCGGTGAACATCCTTTCCTGGTAGCTACGCTTGCCAAGGATACCACGAAAAACGAAGAAGACGCGGCTCTGGAAATTTACCAGAAACTCCGTCCGGGCGAACCGAAGAACCTCGAAAACGCCCGTCAGCTGATTTATAACATTTTCTCCGATAACAGACGTTATGACCTGGCTAATGTCGGCCGTTACAAACTGAATAAGAAACTGGGCTGGCGCAACCGTCTGAGCGGCAGAACGCTTGCCGAGGATCTGTGCTTTGAAAATCCGGACGGGACGAAGGGTGAAGTCGTCGTTCCGAAGGGAACTGTTATCGGCGATGACGAAATTGATGCCATCGAAAAGAGCGGCATCTTCTCCCAGCCGGGCTACGCTATCGTCTGGGTCATGTTCCAGGAACATCCGGAACGCGTGATCGTCACCAAGGACATCGATCCTTCCGTCCGCACGATTACCCAGGCTGATGTCATTGCTTCCTTCGGCTATCTGCTGAACGTCATCGATGGCATGGAAGGCAAGGACGATATCGACCATCTGGGCAACCGTCGTGTTCGCTGCGTCGGCGAACTGCTGCAGAACCAGTTCCGTATCGGCCTGTCCCGTATGGAACGTGTCATTCGTGAACGGATGACGCTGCAGGATGCCGATGTGATTACGCCGCAGGCTCTGATCAATATCCGTCCGGTTGTGGCTGCCGTTAAGGAATTCTTTGGCAGCAGCCAGCTGTCTCAGTTCATGGACCAGAACAACCCGCTGGCCGAACTGACGCATAAGCGCCGTCTGTCCGCTCTGGGGCCCGGCGGTCTGTCTCGTGAAAGAGCAGGTTTCGAAGTCCGCGACGTACATACGACTCACTATGGCCGTATGTGCCCGATTGAAACTCCTGAAGGTCCTAACATCGGTTTGATTGGTTCATTGGCTACTTATGCTGTTGTCAACCGTTATGGCTTTATCGAAACACCATACCGCAAAGTAGACCGTACAACGGGCATTGTTACGAACGATATCGTTTACCTCGCTGCCGATGAGGAAGATAAATATATAGTAGCACAGGCCAACGAACCGCTGACGGATGATGGTCATTTCGTTAACGAATATGTTACCTGCCGCGATAAAATGGGCGTTATTACGGTCCCGCCGACCCATGTTGACTTCATGGACGTATCTCCTAAACAGGTTATGTCCATTGCTGCCGCACTGATTCCGTTCCTCGAAAACGATGACGCCAACCGTGCCCTGATGGGCGCTAACATGCAGCGTCAGGCCGTGCCTCTGCTGAACCCGAAAGCTCCGGTTGTCGGGACGGGCATGGAATATAAGGTCGCTGTTGACTCCGGTGTCTGCATCCTTGCTAAGCATGCCGGCACGGTCAAGTATGTCAGCGGTGACAAGATCATCGTTACCCGCGATGACGGGACCGGCGTCGACGAATATAACGTACTGAAATTCAAACGTTCCAACCAGAGCACCTGCATCAACCAGCGCCCGATTGTCACTAAGGGCGAAAAGGTCGAAGAAGGTCAGGTCCTGGCTGATGGTCCTGCTACGGATCACGGCGAACTGGCACTTGGCCGCAACGCAATCGCTGCTTATATGCCTTGGGAAGGCTATAACTACGAAGATGCTGTACTGCTGAGTGAAGATCTGGTCAAGGACGATGTCTTTACCTCTATTCATATTGAAGAATACAACTGCGATGCCCGCGATACCAAACTGGGACCTGAAGAAATTACGAGAGATATCCCGAATGTTTCCGAAGATGCCCTGAAAGATCTGGACGAAGACGGTATTATCCGCATCGGTGCGGAAGTCCGCCCGGGCGATATCCTGGTTGGTAAAGTAACGCCGAAAGGCGAGACGGAACTGTCTGCCGAAGAGCGCCTGATTCGCGCTATCTTCGCCGAAAAAGCCCGCGAAGTCCGCGACAGCTCCCTGCGTGTACCTCATGGCGAATTTGGTATCATCAGCAGCGTCAAGATTTTTACCCGTGAGAACGGGGATGAACTGCCGCCTGGTGTAAATAAGCAGGTTCGTGTCAATATTGTTCAAAAACGTAAAATCGGTGAAGGCGATAAGATGGCCGGCCGTCACGGCAACAAGGGTGTTGTTTCCCGTGTTCTGCCGCGCGAAGATATGCCGTTCCTGCCGAACGGCGAACCGGTCCAGATCGTACTGAACCCTCTGGGCGTACCTTCCCGTATGAATATCGGACAGATTCTGGAAGCTCACCTCGGCTGGGCTGCTGTAGCACTTGGCCGCCGTATTGAAAACGGAGATCCTACGGTGGAAGCAGATCTGAGAAAAGCCGGGTACGACTTCGATACGTACGGCATGCCGAAAACGGTGGACGGCGCCGTCCAGGTGGCTGTCCCGGTATTCGATAGTGCCCGTCAGGAAGATATGGCAAAGACGCTGGAAGCTGCCGGCGTAGATGCAAGCGGCAAGACGATCCTGTACGATGGCCGTACGGGTGAACCTTTTGACAACCCTGTAACCGTTGGCTGCATCTACTACCTGAAGCTGCACCATCTGGTTGCCGATAAGATTCATGCTCGTTCTACCGGCCCGTACTCCCTCGTAACGCAGCAGCCTCTGGGTGGTAAAGCTCAGTTCGGCGGTCAGCGTTTCGGTGAAATGGAAGTTTGGGCTCTGGAAGCTTACGGCGCTGCCTACACACTGCAGGAAATCCTGACCGTAAAGTCCGACGATGTGGTCGGCCGTGTAAAGGCTTACGAAGCTATCGTTAAAGGCGAAAACATTCCTGAACCGGGTGTACCTGAATCCTTCAAGGTACTCGTGAAGGAAATGCAGGCTATCGGCCTCGATGTCAGCGTCCTCGACGAAGACGATGAAGAAATCGATCTGGATGATGAAGACGAAGATATCGGAATGGGCGATATTGCAAGAGAACTGGATATGGATATGTCCAACAACAAGGTAACGGCCAGTGCCAATACCGGTGAGAGCAATGTCCATGTAAACAGTGATGAAGAAATCAGCCCGGATGAAGACCAGACTGAAAGCAGTGATTTTGACGTAATCGCCGATACGGGCAACATGGAAATGGATGATACCCAGGGCGACGATAACGGCTCTGACGAAGAGTGAAAGGAGTGAGTGCTCTTGTTGGATGTAAATAAGTTTCATTCTATGAGAATCGGTTTGGCTTCTCCTGAAAAGATCAGATCCTGGTCCCATGGTGAAGTTACTAAACCGGAAACAATCAACTATAGAACTTTGAAACCGGAACGTGACGGCCTGTTCTGCGAACGCATTTTCGGGCCGACGAAAGACTGGGAATGCCACTGCGGTAAATATAAGCGCATCCGTTATAAAGGCGTTGTATGCGATAAGTGCGGTGTAGAAGTTACCCGCGCCAAGGTTCGCCGCGACCGTATGGGCTCCATCGAGCTGGCAGCTCCTGTATCCCACATCTGGTATTTCAAGGGCATTCCCTGCCGTATGGGTGCTATTCTTGATATTGGCCAGCGCAACCTGGAAAAGGTGCTGTATTTTGCCAGCTATATCGTCCTTGATCCGGGCGATACCAACCTGACCAAGAAGCAGCTGCTCACGGAAAGTGAATATCAGGAAAAAGTCGACGAATTCGGCAAGGATAGTTTCCGCGTCGGCATGGGTGCCGAAGCCATCAAGGAACTGCTCCATGAAATCGATGTCGAAAAACTGACGATGGAACTGCGTGCTGCCCTGAAGAATGAGACCAGTCTTCAGAAGAAACGCAACATCGTTCGTCGTCTGGATGTCTGCGAAGCCTTCCTGAAGAGCGGCAACAAGCCGGAATGGATGATCCTCGATGTACTGCCGGTCATTCCTCCGGATCTGCGTCCTATGGTTCAGCTCGACGGCGGCCGTTTTGCCACGAGTGACCTGAACGACCTGTACCGCCGTGTTATCAACCGCAACAACCGTCTGAAGAGACTGCAGGAACTGCAGGCTCCTGATATCATCGTACGTAACGAAAAACGTATGCTGCAGGAAGCTGTCGATGCCCTGATCGATAACGGCCGCCGCGGCCGTGCCGTAACGGGCCCCGGCACCCGTCCTCTGAAGTCCCTGTCCGATATGCTCAAAGGTAAGCAGGGCCGTTTCCGTCAGAACCTGCTCGGTAAACGTGTTGACTATTCCGGCCGTTCCGTAATTGTCGTAGGCCCTGAAATGAAGATGCATCAGTGCGGCCTGCCGAAGGAAATGGCACTGGAACTCTTCAAACCTTTCATTATGAAGCGCCTCGTGGAAAACGGGTCCGCTACCAATATCAAGAGCGCAAAGCGCATGGTGGAACGTGCTTCCGATCCTGTATGGGATGTTCTGGAAGACGTCATCAAGGAACATCCTGTGATGCTGAACCGTGCCCCGACGCTGCACAGACTGGGTATCCAGGCATTCGAACCAATCCTTTCCGAAGGCCGCGCCATCAAGCTGCATCCTCTGGTCTGCACACCGTTCAACGCCGACTTTGATGGTGACCAGATGGCAATCCATCTGCCGCTGTCTGCAGAAGCTCAGGCAGAAGCTCGTGTGCTCATGATGAGTGTCAACAATATTCTGTCTCCGGCAAACGGCAAACCAATCACCGTTCCGACGCAGGATATGGTACTGGGTGCTTATTACCTGACCATTTTCAAAGAGGGTGCCAAGGGTGAAGGTCATCGCTTTATCAGCTTTGATGAAGCCCGTCTGGCTTACTTCCATAAGTATGTGGACCTGCAGGCCCGCATCAAAGTCCGTGTCCCGAATTCCGAAATTTATCCGGAACCTTCCAACGTGGGCGAAAGCCTTGTAACGACTTCTGTCGGCAATATCATCTATAACAGTGAACTGCCGGTAGAAATGCGCTACTATTCCAAACAGGAAGACGGTACGTGGCTCCTTGGTAAGTTGATTGATAAGAAGGAACTGGGCCGTCTGGTTGCTAAGGCACATAAACTGTACGGCAACTTCGGTACTGCCCGCGTCCTTGATATCGTCAAGAAACTCGGTTATGACCATGCCTGCCTGTCCGGTTTGTCCATTGCCGCTTCCGATATCAAGATTCCTAAAGAAAAAGGTGAAATCCTGGCTGCTGCAGAAAAGCAGGTCAGCAAGGTGGAACGCCTGTTCAATCGTGGTATGATGACCGACGACGAACGTTACCGCAAGGTCATTGACATCTGGAACAAAGCTACGGATGACGTAGGAAATGCCCTCATGAAGCACACCATGGACAAATTCAACCCTGTGTACATGATGGCTAACTCCGGTGCCCGTGGTAACGTTCAGCAGATTCGTCAGCTCGCCGGTATGCGTGGTTTGATGGCTGATCCTTCCGGCCGTATCATCGACCGTCCTATCAAATCCAACTTCCGTGAAGGCCTGACCGTATTGGAATACTTCATTTCCACGCACGGTGCTCGTAAAGGTCTGGCCGATACGGCTCTGCGTACGGCAGACTCCGGTTACCTGACCCGTCGTCTGGTCGACGTAGCTCAGGATGTTATCGTCCGCGAGGATGACTGCGATGTCAGCAGCATGGACCTGGTTCGTGAACGCGCCCGCTTCTGCAAGAGCGTCCTTGGCTCCAGTCAGCGCAAGCTGAAGGAATATGCCATCGGACGCACCCTCGCTTCCAGCGTGCTGAATCCGGAAGACGGCAGCATCCTGGCCGAAGCTGATACGGAAATTACGGAAGAAGTCTTTGACCGTCTGCTTGCCGCCAAGATTCTGGAAATCAAACTGTATCCTGTGGACGTAGAAAGCACGGAAGAACCGGAAACACTGAAAATCAACGTCAGCGAAGACCGCGTCAAGGCTGCTTTCCGCGAACATATGACGCATCATTTCCTGGATAAGGAAGTCGCTGAGGATATTGTGAACGCCCAGGGTGAAGTGCTGGCCGAAAAGGGCAGCAAGTTCACGGCAGAAGCTATCGAGAAGGTACTGGAAGACGGTACTGTCAAGGAACTGAGCATCCGCAATAACGAAGTAGACGGTATCTATGTAGAGGCCATCACTTCCGGTAAGAATAAGAGCACGGTTCTGGAATCCCTGCGTGATCGTCTGGTTGGCCGTACGCTGGCCGAAGATATCACCGACAAGGATGGCAAAGTAGTTTACCACCTCAATGACTATATCACGGAAGATATGGCTGACGTCATTGCCGGCCTGCGTGACCGCGTCAAGATTCGCAGTGTACTGACCTGTAAGTCTCACTTCGGTGTCTGCCGCAAGTGCTATGGCCGTAACCTCGCTACCGCCAAGAAGGTAGAAGTCGGCGAAGCCGTAGGTACGATTGCTGCACAGGCCATCGGTGAACCTGGTACCCAGCTGACCATGAGAACGTTCCACACCGGTGGTGTTGCCGGTGAAGATATTACCCAGGGTCTTCCTCGTGTTGAAGAACTGTTCGAAGCCAGAAAACCGAAACATCCTGGTATCCTGGCAGAGTCTGCCGGTACGGTCAGAATCGAAGAAAAGGAAGATGGGCGCTACATCATCATTGTCAGAGAAGATGGCAGTGAAGATTCCTATCACATTCCAACCAGTGCCAAGATTCACGTGGCCGATGGCGCTCACGTGGAAGTCGGCGACCGCCTGACCGAAGGTTCCCTGAATCCGCATGATATTCTCCGCATCAGTGGTCCGAACGCAACGCAGTACTACCTGGTTCAGCAGGTACTGGGCGTTTATAAGTCCCAGGGTGTTGAAATCAATGATAAGCACGTCGAAGTCATCGTTCGTCAGATGATGCGTAAGTATCGCATCGATGACGCCGGTGATACGAGAATGCTGCCGGGCTCCGTCGTCGACATCGCTCAATTCGAAGATGAGAACGATGAAGTCATGGCGGAAGGCAAGGAGCCTGCTAAAGGCCATCCGATCCTGCTTGGTATTACCAAGGCTTCCCTCGCTACGGATTCCTTCCTGTCTGCCGCCTCCTTCCAGGAAACCACGCGTAACTTGACCGATGCCGCTATCAAGGGCAAGGTCGATCCGCTGCTGGGCCTCAAGGAAAACGTTATCATCGGCAAGCTGATTCCTGCTGGTACGGGTATGCCTAAATACCGTAACATCCAGCTGAAACTCCATCGTCCCGATGAAGTAAAGGGAGCTGCTGAAGAAACTCCGAAAGAAAAATAATCACAAATGAAAAAGAGGCTGTGAAATATGCGTGTGCATGATTTCACAGCCTCTTTTTACGCTGGTCGCAAGTCGCTGGCTGCGGGTCGCTAGTGGAAGAAAAATGACCAAGGTATTTTTCTTTGAACTTATAAAAATAAAACCTGAAATTTAGATTAACTGCTAAATTTCAGGTTTTATTTTTTTGAATCAAAAGTCTTACCGCACTGCTGCAGACGAGGCTACATGCCATAGGCCAAAAGCGCCTTTATTTTTTACTAGCTGCTCGCTGCATTCTATCTCAAGAATTCGCCAAAGTAGCTGCCAGCACTACAGTGCTAACCACTCTCCACTAGCCACTGTCCACTTTACTGGGCTATATGCCATAGGCCAAAAGCCAAAAGCGCCTTTTCATTTTTTTACAGGCCCTTTTTCACGCTTTCCGTATCCCGCCCGTAGAAACTAGCGGCTTGCACGATTGTACTAGCCGCTAAACACTAACCACCAACCACTTTTATGCATGCAAGGCTAAAAGCTAGATGCCATTTGCCAAAAGCGCTCTTTTTGTTATTTACAACCCATGTTTTGTGCTTTTGATAAAAATCACAAATACTATTTTGTCAGTGCCCTCATTGTGCCGTCAAGGACGATAAGGGCTTTTTCAATATCTTCATCTTTCGTAAATTCTTTCGGACTATGGCTGATGCCGCCTATGCTCGGTACAAAGAGCATGGCTGTTGCCATATCCCGACCGATGATCATGGAGTCGTGGCCGGCCCAGCTTGGCATAATCTCATAGGGAATATGATTTTCCTCTGCCTGTTCCTGCAGTACTTTCATCAGGTTCTTGTCCATAGGAACCGGTGGAATTTGGTCGAGCACTTCAACAGAGATCGTGACGCCGTATTTCTTTTCCACTGTGGGAATTTTTTCCTTAAAGGCTGCCAGCGCATTTTCCATAATGGCCGTTTCGGAACTGCGGAATTCCAAAGAAAATACGGCCTTTCCCGGGATTACATTCATCGCATCCGGCTCGACCTCTATGTGTCCCACTGTGGCAACATACTGCCTGCCATGGTCAAGGGCCCGCTGATACAGGGCAGTAATGCATTCCGAAGCGGCAGCCAGCGCATCATGACGGTGATTCATTGCTGTCGTGCCGGCATGATTGGCTTCTCCGGAAACTGTCACCATATAACGGTTGATGCCGACGATAGCGGACACGATGCCGAGCGGAATCGCATCCTCTTCCAGGGTTCCTCCCTGTTCGATGTGGAGCTCCAAAAAAGAGCCCTTTTTATCAAGCTTAGCTTCAAAAGGATCTCCCGTGAGCCCCGACTTTTTCAGGAGTTCTTCCAGATTCTGCCCATCTTTTGTGACAAACTCATCAGGCTTTTTCCCGGCAAGTTTTCCGGCTATGGCCTGGCTGCCCAGGCAGCATAATCCAAAACGGGTACCTTCTTCTTCGGCAAAACCGATGATTTGAACCGGCCGCGTGGGCTCATATCCTTCTTTTTTCCATAAGGCAGCTGTGGCAAGCGCTGAAGACACACCAAGGGCACCATCAAATGATCCGCCGTCAGGAACGGAATCCACGTGCGACCCTACATAAAGGGGAGCGGCAGAAGAATCTTTACCCGGATACGTTATCCAGAGGTTTCCCATTGCATCAATTTTTGCGGGTAAAGAAAGCTGTTTTGCATACGAAAGCAGGTAATTCTGGGCACTCATAAATTCACTGGACCAGGACAGACGCGTGGTACCGCTCTTCCCATGAAAACCAAATTTTGCCAGCGAGGTAAATAACTCTTTCCATAATGTGAACGATGAACTCATCATTTTACTCCTTTCTTTTCATTCTTTCTCCACTGTGCTACCACTGATTTTAATTCAGAAGTCAGACTCTCCCGAACTTGCTCCATATATTTTGTGAAAAATGTTGCGCTGATTGTTAACAGCAGGTGGTCGTCTTTATCATAAATAGGAACAGCCACACTTGCTACACCATAAGTATATTCTTCCAACTCTGTAGCATATCCAACCTTATCAATTTCTTTCAATTGCTTTAGAAGTTCCTCCTTGGAAAGAATGGAATTGGTTGTATAAGGTTTAAATTCAATATCGTTAAGACAGGATTCTCCTATTCTCTTATATTCATCCAACAGAAGCAGTTTTCCGGAACTTGTTGCATGTTTTGGCAGGCTGGAAAACTCCGAAAGGACAATGTAATAGGCGCGGCTAGTAGGATAGGAGCAATATACACTGTAAATTTGTCCTTGGTTGACTAACTGCAGGCTTGAGGCAAAATGATATTTTTCGGCAATACTGTCTACGATTGGTTTAAAAAGAACGATATAGCTGTCAACCGTGCTGCGAATTAATTCTGATTTTCCTAAAAAATACATGCCCAATGAATAGGATAATGTTTCAGGGTCTCGCACTAGCAGGTGATTTGCAAGCAGCGTATTGACGAGGCCGCGAGTAGTATTAATATTAAGACCAGTTTTTTTGCTGATCTCGGCTAAAGTCAGTGCAGGTCGGGCACTTTCAAAGCAGTCAATAATATCAATTGCCCGCTGGACAGATTGTATTGGCTTAAAAACTGGAGATTTCATTTCAGTTATCCTTTCTTTGTGTGGAATATAACTGCTTAAAGATTAACATAAAAACTTTAGCTTGACAAATTGATAAAACACTGCTATAACGTAATCACACACTACAATATAACATAAAAAACGACAATGTAACAAATGAGCACTAAAAAACGAAGCGTCAGCTGCTAAAAGGGGATTTAATGAACTTCACTAAAAAGGGAGGCTGCGTTAAAATGGAAGAAAAGAAGGCTGAAAGAAAGTTCACCTGGGGTGAAAAAATGAGGTCCCTGGGGCCTGGATTCTTGATTGTAGGATCCTTCATTGGGCCGGGTACAGTTACGAGTTCTACAAAGGCCGGGGCGGAGTATGGCTTCACTTTGTTCTGGTGTATCATTTTTTCTGTTATTGCAGTTATAGTGATGCAGGGAATGTCTGCAAGATTGGGCATTATCACCCAGATGGGGCTTGCAGAGAATTTGGTTAAAGATTTTGAAGACAGACCTGCGCTTAGAAATTTGCTCTGCGGTCTTGTTGCAGTGGCTATTACTATCGGTGGGTTTGCGTACATGAGCGGTGACTTGACGGGCACTGCAATTGGTATTAGTGCGTTAACAGGAATTTCGACTCGTATTATTGCTCCTATATGGGGCTTCTGCATTTTGATTCTGTTGAGTTTTGCCGGAGACGCGGTAAAGTATCTTGAGAAGTTACTGGGTGTTTGCGTAATTGTAATGGCAGTTGTATTTGTAGTTACAATGTTTGCCGTAAGGCCAAACTTAGGTGAATTACTGAGAGGCTGCATTCCTACAGTTCCAAGCGGGAGCCTAATGACATGTCTGTCTCTGATTGGTACCACTGTCGTTCCTTATAACTTCTTTCTGCATGCAGCATCCGCAAAACGGACCTGGCATTCCCCTGAAGAGCTTCCGCTCTGCCGTTTTGGCACTAACATTCCGATGCTGATAGGTGGGATTGTTACCGGTGCAATCATGGTTACTTCTGCAACTGTTATGCGCGGCATGCCGGTTCGGAATGCAATGGATATGGCAGTTCAGCTGGAACCGACGCTGGGTCAGTATGCTCAGCCTTTTATGGCAATAGGTCTTGTGGCTGCCGGTATTTCCAGTGCAGTCTGCAGTCCGATGGGTGTATCTTATGTATTGGCAGGGCTTTTCGGATGGAAAACAAATCGTTCCGATAAGAGATATGTCATCACTAACTTTTTGGTATTGATTACCGGTATCGTTATTGCAGGGTACGGATTTAATCCTATTGCTCTTATTATGACGGCCCAGGGCGTCAACGGCATCGTTCTTCCCGTTGTGGTTGGGGTAACAATTTACTTGACTAGCAGCCGTCGTGTGATGGGGCCTTACGTCAATAGTAAATTGGAAAGAGTCCTTGGATTAGCCATCTTCATTATTTCTTTGATTTTGGGTATTAGCAGTGTTATCAGCCTGTTCTAAGACGGCAACGTAATTGTCCGTAGTTCAATGTTGTTTCTATCTTAAAGATATTAGTCATAAAAGGAGATGTCGTTTCATGAAGAAGAGCAAACCTTGTATCTATGATCCTAATTTCTTGCCGACAAATATTTACAGCGGCGTTCCTTCCTTTCTTAATTTGTCTGTTATTGAGAAAAAGGAAGAATTGAAAGATGTAGACGTAGCCATTTTGGGTGTACCTTGGGAAGGCGGCTGCACCATCGGCGGTTATTCTTCCTGCACTGACGGACCGAAGGCTATCCGTTCTGCATCTATCCGCTATACCGGGTATCTGCCGGAATTTGATCTTGATTGCTTTGACGTATTGAAAGCTGCCGACTACGGTGATTGTGCCGTACAAAATGGTAACTATGACTTTACTTTTAAGTCCATTCGCCAGAGTTATGGCGAAATCATAGATGCCGGTGCTGTGCCTATTGTTTTTGGCGGTGACCATGGTATTGCTTATCCACTGATTAGTGAAATGGCAAAACGTCATCCGAAACGTGTTGGTGTGCTGCATTTCGATGCGCACCTGGACAACTATTCGCATTTTGGTGATGATGAGCTTTCTCGCTGCTCACCTTTCTATCGTCTGTATAATGATCCGAATATGGATCCGACAAAGATTGTCCATATTGGCATTCGTGGGCCTAGAAACCACAAAGAAGAAAGACAGAACGCTAAAAAGTATGGCGCTACGGTCATTCCTTGCATGGAAGTCAAGAAAAATGGTTGGGAAGCTTCCGTTAAAAAGGCAATAGAAATCGCTTCCAAAGATACAGATGTCATGTACGTGACAATTTGTGCAGATAGTCTGGATGCTGCCTTTATGCCTCAGGGTCCTCAAGACATGGCCGGCTTAACAAGCTTTGAGTTGTTGATGATGGTTCATGAAGCAGGTCTTGCCGGTGCTTCTTCTTTGGATTTTGTTGAAATCTATCCGGATACTTTGACGCTTCAACCGGCTGCACATGTTGGCTGCTGGGCAGCACTGTATTTCCTGAATGGGGTTGCTGAACATCGCCTGAAGGCTGGTAAGTGAGAAAATTTTTAAGGACACTGATTTTTCTATGGGCACAAGCAATAAAACTTGTAAATCAGTGTCCTTTCTGTACAGCGGAGGGAATTTGCTATGAAACCAGAAAAATTGGATAAACCTGTTTCTATGTTTGTTCTTTTTGCTCGCTTCTTTTCTATTTTGGCCAAAAATATGGAAAAGGAGTTTGGTGAAAAGGGATTAGCTGTTTTAAAACAAAGCGTTATCGATTGGGGAATTGTCCGCGGTAAGGATATTGCACATCGGGCAGAGCAAAGTGGCAAGAAAAATGATTTGGCTGCCTATTTGCCCAGCTATGATATGGAACGGAGTGAACTGTTCGGCTACGATACACAATATGGCAAGGATGAAATCCATCAGGATTTCACGCGCTGTGTATTTGCAGAAACGTGGATGAAAGCCGGAGAAGATAAGTATGGTCGGATTTACTGCGAAAATATTGATCCAGCCATTGTAAAAGGATACAACGAAGAGATGGAATGTATCCATGACCATATTATGTACAAAGATGGTCATTGCACATTCTGTTTCCGCATGAAAAAATAAGATGTAGCATCTGACAGAAAATGCCGCAGACTGATGATTATTTCAGGCTGCGGCATTTTTTTTTGACATTTTAATTTCCGTATGACTTATGAAAAAGGCCGAAAGCACCATTTTCCTTGGAATTCATAGGGAAGCAGTACCTTCGGCTTTTTGCTTTTTTTCTAGATCAAGACCAGAAAAGACGACTCATGATGCAAGAAAATTCACTGCTGGAGAGTGTATCTTGTATACATTATAAACATAAGTTGTCCCTTATATTTCTCTCATTTTCTTGACATAAGGAAAGTATTGTTGTATAAATAAGAAGAAATAAATAGCGAACAAAATATTTATAATAATTCTTATTGTTCACTTTGCTTGTATTATTTTCTTGCAAAGTGCTAAGATTCTTTGGGAAAATACCTTATGAACTGTTTTCACTCTGCCGCAAGAAAAAGTGCCTCGCAGGCCGATTGGAGGGATTTTGCGGAAGCAGTACCCGCCGTTTTTTGATAAAGGTGGGGGAGATTTTTCCTGAGGGTCGACGTTGAGGCAAGGTGCTTTTTGCTTTCTTCATCCGTAAAGAATGCAGGCTCGGCGTAATTATCGGCAAAGACGGCAAGCGTCTTTATGGAAACAGACGAAATTCCTTTTTGCTGAAGGCGCTCCCGGCACTGCGTTTCCGCCTTTTCCAGGATGCGCAGGGGATTTTCTGCGATGAGGCTCGACGCGTTATCCGCAATGCGCCATGTCGATTCCTGGCTGCTGCCGTAAACACGGTACCCTTTGTGATAAATCTTGAAGAGAAAGAGCGTTCCTTCTACGCGGGCAATGAGGTCGATGCCTTGGGGAAAGCCGTCCCGAGGCAGATAGTACCAGGCTTTCTTGCCGGATCCTTTCCTGATGGCTTCTTTTACACGTTCCAGAGCCTTTTCCGGTGTACGTGCCTGCTTCATCTTTTTCCACTTCCAGAAAAAGACAGCGATGCCGGTCGCAAGAACCAGGAAAAAGAGCAAATATTCCTTTGGGGTATGGAGTTTCCAGCCAATAAAATCGGGCAAAATCTTGATGACAACGTCTTCCATGATGGACTCCTTTTTATCTTGAGGACAATACGATACCACCCATTATAGCATGGGCCGCGGCCTTTTTACTAGACCGCTTGAGGGTAGGGATGATATAATTAAACTGTGAAAATATTCTGATAATGATGGTCTCACGGGGAGGCTTTCATAAATAATTCTGCTTTAACGCAAAGGAGGAGTACTTATGCCGGAAACAAATGCACGGAAACAATCCTGGGTAGATCGTTTCCTCAACACGATTGAACGTGTCTGTAACAAGCTGCCGCCCCCAGCTATCCTGTTCTGTATCCTGTTCCTTATCGTTGCCGTCGTGGGGCTGTTTTTTACTTCTTCGGGATTTGGCCTGGAGAACCCGGCAACGAAGAAAATGGTGTATTCCCAGAACCTATTTACTAAAGAAGGCGTTAAATGGTTCCTTACCAGTATGGTCAAGAACTTCACAGGTTTTGCTCCGTTAGGGCTCGTTATCACCATGACGCTGGCCATCGGGTTCTGTGAAGAATCGGGAATGCTTGTTACCATGCTTCGCCGCAGCATGAAGAATGTGCCGCCGGCCATTGTTCCTTTCCTCATTGCATTTTTAGGAACCGTCGGCAATATCGCTTCTGATACGGCTATGGTCGTCATTCCGCCGCTCGCAGCACTCGTCTACATCGGCGTTAAGAAGAACCCTGTAGTCGGTATGATCGTTGGCTATGCAGGCGCGCAGGCTGGTTTTACGGCCAACCTCATGATTGCCGGGACCGACTCCCTGCTTCAGGGCCTTACGAACCAGGCAATTGATGCCTTCCTTGGCACACCGGGCAAGTTCGTCGTCGACGTTACCTGTAACTGGTATTTCATGATTGCATCGACATTCCTGTGCTCTCTCGTCATTGGTCTTGTTTCCATCAAGATCGTAGAACCGCGCTTCCCTGTCTACCATAGCAAGGAAGAAGACGGCATGATTGAGGAAGTAACGCCTCTTGAAATCAAGGGACTCCACAATGCAGGTATTGCTGTAGTGCTTTACATCATTGTCCTTGCTGTCGGGTTCTTTACAGGTGTCCTCTCCAAGGATGGTCATACGCTCGTTGGTTCCCTGCTCCTTAAGGGCCTCATTCCAATTCTGTTCTTCCTGTTCAGTATTGCCGGCATCACGTACGGCGTGACAACGGGATCCTTCAAGAGCATCAAAGACGTCAACAAGGCTATGGTCAAGCAGATGAGCGGCATGGGGGCTTATGTAGTCTTCTGCTTCTTCTGCGGCCAGTTCCAGGCTCTGTTCAACTGGACTCACCTGGGAACGCTGATGGCTATTTCCGGTGCTGATTTCCTGAAGGGCATCGGCTTCACCGGTCTTCCGATGTGCGTTGCCTTTATCCTCATTACGGCCTGCATCAACATCTTCGTATCGAGCGGTTCCGCCAAGTGGGCGATTCTGGCACCTATCTTCGTGCCTATGTTCATGCTCCTGGGATACCATCCTGGTTTTACGCAGCTCATCTATCGTCTGGGCGACTCCCCGGGCAACTGCTTCACTCCGATGAGCCCGTACATCTGGATGATTCTTTCCGTGGCACAGGAAAAGTATATGCCTGATATTGCTATCGGTACTCTCATCTCGAACATGATTCCGATCGCTGTGGTACTGCAGATTGCCTGGATTATCTTCCTGATTATCTGGGAAACCCTGGGTCTTCCTATCGGTCCTGGTGTTGGCATGCAGTTGCCGCCCGGAGTTCTCTAAAAGGTATAGAACTCTCTAAATACTGAATAAAATACTCTCTCCCGGCGCAATGCCGGAAGGGAGTATTTTTAGCTTTTTGAAACGACATTTTATCTGAATTCGCAAAAGACAGCCTGAAAATATCTCTTAAAAGGAAGAAGGCTATTTTATGGAAACAAGAGTGGGAAATAAGGGAAAATTGAACCAGTTTTTAAACGTGGTCGAAAGAGTATGCAATAAATTGCCGCCTCCGGCTATTTTGTTTATATTTCTTTTTGTCATTACAGCTATTTTAGGCGCCATTTTGACTCAGAGCGGAGTCGCACTGGAAAACCCGGCTACACATAAGATGGTCTATTCTCAAAATTTCTTCACGAAAGATGGCATACAGTGGCTGCTGACAACGATGGTTAAGAACTTTACCGGGTTTGCACCCTTAGGCCTCGTGATCACCATGACGCTCGCCATCGGGTTCTGCGAAGAATCCGGACTTCTGGTTTCCCTTCTTAATCGCAGCATGAAAAATGTACCGCCCAATCTGGTGCCGTATTTTGTTGCTTTTGCCGGGACAATCGGCAATATTGCCTCCGATACGGCGGCCGTTGTGATTCCGCCGCTGGGTGCCATCGTCTTCCTAGGTGTCGGCAAGAACCCTATTGCCGGCATGATCTGCGGCTATGCCGGTGCCAACGTGGGTTTTACGGCGAATCTTCTGATAGCCGGTACGGATTCTCTGCTTCAGGGCCTGACCAATCAGGCTATAGAGGGTTTCCTGGGAAATTCTTCCTTTGTCGTTGATGTAACCTGCAACTGGTACTTCATGGTAGCTTCCACCTTTCTGTGTTCTCTTGTCATCGGGTATTCTGTCATTAAGATTGTGGAACCGCGCCTTGGCAAATACGAAGGAGAAACGCTTGATACGGTTCAGGAAACTACGGAGTTGGAAAAGAAAGGTATGCGGAATGCAGGCCTTGCCCTGCTGGTGATGATAGTGCTTATCGCCGTCGGGTTCTTTACCGGTGTTCTTTCCAAAGATGGACATACGCTGGTTGGTTCTTTACTGCTTAAAGGCCTTATTCCAATTCTGTTCTTTGCACTGAGTCTCGTTGGCATTGTCTACGGATGGACGGTCGGCACATTTAAGAATATGAAAGATGTCAACAAAGCGATGGTCAAACAGATGTCTGCCATGGGAGCTTACATCGTATTCTGCTTTTTCTGCGGCCAGTTCCAGGCACTTTTCAAATGGACGCATATGGGGACACTGATCTCCATTGAAGGGGCAAACTTCCTGAAATCGGTCGGCTTTACCGGGCTTCCGATGTGCATTGTCTTCGTACTGATTACGGCATGCATCAATCTGTTCATGTCCTCCGGTTCTGCCAAGTGGGCGATTTTAGCACCGATTTTTGTGCCTATGTTCATGCTGCTCGGGTATCATCCCGGATTTACGCAGCTGCTGTATCGGTTAGGCGATTCTCCGACGAACGCCGTTACGCCGATGATGCCTTATCTGTGGATGTGCCTCAGCGTGGCACAGGAAAAATACATGCCTGACTGCACACTGGGCATGCTGATATCCAATCTGCTTCCTGTAGCACTTATTATGCAGGTGATTTGGATTATCTTCATGGTAATCTGGGTCTTGGCCGGTATTCCTATTGGGCCGGGCGTGGGTGTTACGCTTCCTGCAGGGGTTTTGTAATTTCAATGAAAAAAAGGGACTGTGAAGAGTGTGGGTTACGCATTTTTCACAGTCCCTTTTTTCAGTTTATAGGCAGCCTGCGAAAGTAAAATCGCTGTAGTCACTTTATCATGAATGAATAAAAGCAATAGGCTTTTTGAAAGAACCGAACGATGATAGGAAAGGGAAGATGCCGTTCTTTTCTCGGAAACAGAAAAATGAAGTGAGAAAAAATCATAAAGAGAGGTAGAAAATCTATCACAAAATTAAGCAATGCTTACAAGAAAAAATGGTAACGGGCAGTGGAATTATAATTTGTAATTTTAAATGCAACAAAATAGGGAAGATGACCACTTAAAAATAGGGGAAAAAACACGAATATTTTTTGCGAAGAATCTCTACTTTGTCCGTATCGAATAGACAAATTTTTAGAAAAATATAAAAAATCTGCCCCTTTAAGCTTAAAATCTGTTATAATAGAAACAAAATTTAGATGAAATTCGAACGTTTTCTCATCTAACCACATAGCCACTGTCCTTTCATACTAGACAATTTTGAAAAAGCACTGTCTTTGACCTGCGGACTTGCGATGTCAACGCGTTTGGCCTTGAACCCTTACCCTGATGAAGCCGACTTAAATTGCGGAAGAATCTGTCAGACCGGCGTTGTCGTTCCGAAGCCCTTGAGCCATCTCTCATAGTGGCTGTGAACTTTCCTTAAAGGAGGATTTACCAAGAAATGGAAAACCAGATTCAAAAGAAATCCAGTCTTCTTGACCGCTTCCTTGACACGGTCGAACGCGTGTGCAACAAACTGCCGCCTCCCGCCATCTTATTTGCTATCTTATTTGTAATTACGGCCATTGTCGGCGCCCTTTGCACGCAGGCTGGTTTTGCCCTGGAAAACCCGGCTTCCCATAAGCTTGTGGCTTCCCAGAACTTCTTCACCAAGGAAGGTATCCAGTGGCTTTTGACAACTATGGTCAAAAACTTTACCGGATTTGCTCCTTTTGGTCTTGTCATTACGATGACGCTCGCCATCGGGTTCTGTGAAGAATCCGGCATGCTCGCTGCTTTGCTGCGCCGGAGCATGAAGAACGTGCCGCCGTCTCTGGTTCCCTTTATCGTAGCTTTTCTCGGCGTTTGCGGTAACATCGCTTCCGATACGGCTATGGTTGTCATCCCGCCGCTTGCCGCCGTTGCTTATATCGGCGTCAAGAAACATCCTGTTGTCGGCATGATGGTCGGCTTTGCAGGTGCGGAAGCAGGCTTTGGCGCCAACCTCATGATTGCCGGTACGGATTCCCTGCTTCAGGGACTTACGAACCAGGCAATCGACGGTTTCTTTGGAAAGGCCGGCGTCTTTGCCGTCGATGTCACGTGCAACTGGTACTTCATGTTCGTTTCCACTTTCCTTTGTGCCGCTGTGATTGCCCTCGTTTCCATCAAAATCGTAGAACCCCGTTTCGGGAAGTATGAAGGGCCCGGGGCTGATGAGGAACTGGGCGGTGTGACGGAACTTGAAATCAAAGGCCTCAATCGTGCAGGACTTGTCATCGTTCTGTATATTATCCTTCTGGCCGTGGGCTTCTTTACGGGTATTCTTTCCAAGGATGGACATACCTTCGTGGGATCTCCGCTTCTCAAAGGCCTTATTCCTCTGCTCTTTATCATGTTCTCCCTGGCCGGTATTACGTACGGCGTAACTACAGGCTCCTTCAAGACCATTAAAGATGTCAACAAAGCCATGGTTCACCAGATGAGCGGTATGGGCGCATTCGTCGTATTCTGCTTCTTCTGCGGCCAGTTCCAGGCCCTCTTCAGCTGGACCCACCTGGGAACTTTGCTTGCGATTTCCGGTGCCGATTTCCTGCAGACCGTTGGTTTTACGGGTCTTCCGATGTGCGTAGTCTTCATTATCATTACGAGCCTTGTCAACATCTTCATGTCCTCCGGTTCGGCAAAGTGGGCTATCTTCGCTCCGATCTTTATCCCGATGTTCATGCTTCTGGGATATCATCCGGGCTTCACACAGCTCCTGTATCGTTTGGGTGACTCCCCGACGAACTGCTTCACGCCCATGAACCCGTACCTTTGGATGATTCTTTCCGTAGCTCAGGAAAAATACATGCCTAAGGCGGCTATCGGAACTCTCGTTTCCAACTTGATTCCTATTGCTGTCGTCCTCCAGATTTGCTGGATTATCTTCCTCATCATCTGGATGACCCTGGGTCTGCCGATTGGACCGGGGGTGGGGATGCAGCTGCCTCCCGGCGTACTGTAAGTGGTAAAATTTAGATAAGTGTTAAAAAAGGCACCTGGCCCAATAGAGCCCTCGACTTGTCTCGGGCGTCTATTGGGCCAGAGCTTTTTGTAGGGAAACTTTTTCTGTCCGGCGCAGAAATATGGGCACATCTGCTTTGTCAGGCTGACTTAGGAACCGCTCGATATACTATTTTTGTATTATCTCGGGTCCCTAAGTCAGCCTTCTAGGGAGCCGATGACTAAATGAGACGTGCCAGATTCGCGCAAATGCGCTGTATCTCTCTAGGCGACAAAGCGATGATTTACCGGGTGTAAGTCGAGCTTTTGTCAACAACGAGAGATCAGCGCAGATGCATGAAGATGGTGCGTTGAATTAGTCATTGGTTCCCTTACATCTGCACCCATCTTTCGTACAGCGCAAAAAAAGAAAAATTAAAAAATAAAAGCGCATTTGGCTTTTGGCTTACGGCAGATAGGCTCGTCTGCAGCAGTGTGTTAAAGTTTTTGATTCAAATAAAATATAAAATAAAACCTGAAATTTAGGAGCTAATCTAAATTTCAGGTTTTATTTTAAAAAGGCGCTTTCAGTCTCTTGCTTATGGCATTGGGCGACCTGCGGCCAGCGACTCGCGACCTGCGAAAAATAGGCCGTGAAGAAATGCGACTGCATTCTTCACGGCCTATTTTTGGGTTCTATAATAAATGTTGGGGTGAGGAAATATTCTTTCCTCACCCCATTTTTGCATAAAAAAGTGGACATAGACGGCATCCACTCTTACAATTAAATCGCCAAACCTAAATGAAAGGAAGATGGCCTATGTCCACATTTGATTATATAGCAAATTCCTTGAATGTCAAAGGTAACGTAATAAAAAAATGCATCCACAGTGAGCAACAAATTGAATTTATTATGGAACTGAATCGAGCTGTTGTCCAATGCCCTAATTGTCATGCGAAGACCGATAGAATCAAGGATTACCGTTGGCAAAGGATTGCTATCGGATCCATTTTGCACCAACAGGCTTTTGTCCGATTACATAAAAGAAGATACGTTTGCCCTTGCTGCGGTCGTACATTCTTTGAAACCGTCCCGTTCCTGCAGCGTTATCAACGCAAATCAAAAGATCTGCAGATGCAGATTATGGTGTCGTGTTTTCAAAAGCGCAGCTTCACAGATATAGCGGCTGACTTCCACACATCTACTACAACGGTCATACGTTACTTTGACCGCCTTCATTTCCCTCATCCCCAACACCTTCCCCAAGTCCTGGCCATGGATGAATTCCGGGGCAATGCTCATGGACAAAAGTATCAGGTCAGCATTACAGACGTAGAACACAATGAGCTCATCGACATTCTGCCAAGACGTGATGCAGACTGGATTATACGTTATTTTCTTCGCTATCCTAAAGCGGAGCGAAGAAGGGTTCGCTATGTTGTAATGGACATGTCTGCCCTTTTTCGTTCTGTCTATAAAACAATGTTCCCGAATGCCACACTGATAGCCGATAGATTCCATGTACAGCGACTTGTTCTCTGGGCTATGGAAAGAGTAAGGAAAGACATTCAAAATACGTTTCCAAAGACCTCACCTTATTTGAAACATAATAAGAGGATTCTCCAAAAGAGGGGAACAACACTAAGTGGAGAAGAGCTGGTAAAGCTGCGCTGCATCCTCTCTCAATCTGATGAACTGAGGCGTGCATATATACTCAAAGAAGCATTTCACAAAGTATTGAGGCAGAAGACTGAATTGGCTGCGAAGCGGGAGCTAAACAAATGGTTAGCTATGGTAATGGGCTACAACTTAGATGCTTTTAAAGGGATTTTAAGATCTTTTAAAGATTGGGAGGCTGCAATTATTCAAGCAATTATCCAGCCATACTCCAATGGATTCACAGAAGGCTGTAACAACCTGATTAAGACGGTTAAGAGAGTTGCATTTGGAATGCGTGATTTCAACAGATTTAGGAACCGGATTCTCTATGTGAATTGGCAAAAAAGGAACTCGGCAAATGCCTTGCCGAGTTCCTAAAAGGCGATTTAGTTGTGGGGCACCCCAACATTTGACAAAGAACCTATTTTTGTTATTTCAAATTATCACGGTAGAACTTTTCAATTTTGTCGAAGGGGATGACATCCATCTTGTAATAGAGATCCGTATGGACGGCGCCGGGGATGATCATCAGTTCTTTGTTATTACCCTTAAGTTTTTTGAAGGCATCTTCGCTGTAATAGCGGGAGTGGGCTTTTTCTCCGTGAATCATCAGAACCGGTGTCTCGATTTCATCGGCCCGGGAAAGGAGCGGCATATTTATGAATGCCTGCAGGGAACTTAAGGTAGCACCCGTTGTGGAACCGAAAGACCGTGGGTTGTACCCTAATTTTGTCTGGTAAAAATCATGATAGTCTTTGACGAAAGCGGGCGTATCTTTTGTGACTTCAGTGGGAACACCGCCTGTCATCTTGTAGGTACCGGTGCGATAATCTTCGGTACGCTGCTCGCTGACGGCTTTACGCAAAGCCATACGTTCCTTCTTCAGGGTAGCTTCGTCTTTTTCATAATCAAAATAACCGTTGGCAATATTGCGGCTCATATCGTACATCGTGGACGTAACCGTAGCCTTGATTCTGGTATCGTTAGCTGCCGCATTGAGCGCAAAACCGCCCCAGCCGCAGATGCCGAGGATACCGACCTTGTTAGGATCTACATCGCTGCGCGTAGACAGATAATCCACGGCCGCCGAAAAATCTTCCGTATTGATTTCCGGAGAGGTTGTGTTGCGCGGCTCGCCGGCACTTTCACCGGTAAAGGAAGGATCGAATGCCAGTGTCATGAATCCGCGTGCCGCGAGTTCCTGAGCATACCGTCCGGACACCTGTTCCTTAACGCCGCCGTAGGGGCCGGCAATCGCGATGGCCGCGAATTTTTCGCCTTCGGATGCATTTTTGGGAGTATAAAGGTCACCGACGAGGGTAATACCGAAACGGTTATGGAACGTAATTTTCTTGTGATTCACGCGCTGATCTTCCGGAAAAGTCTTATCCCACTTATTAGAAAGGGAAGCTGCTTTTATAGTTTCAGCCGGTGCCTTGGAGGGGCCGGGTTTAGCCGCTGCAGCAGAGCCGCCTCCAACAGCCATCATCAGGCTCGCCATAAGAGATGTCAAAACAAAAATACGAAATTTATTTTTCTTCATCATTATTGCCTCCTTTATTTTTCCTAATCCTTTGCTTTACCTTTATCATAAAGAAAACTGAGAGAAAAAACCAATACTTCCTGTATATTTTGAACTATGCTTTGAAAGCATGGAATAAGAGCCGCTGGCTAATGCCTGATCATATGATGCGGATAGGCATTGGTCCTGATTTGACAATGGGGCGCATAGGGAGTAGACTGAAACGAGTGTAAGACAAAATCATACAGCTGAGAGTGAACAAGGTTCATGAAGGGGGGCACCACCTCGGGTGCCGTTCTTTATGAACCTTTTTTGTAGGGTTAATTTTTAAAAATCTTTCATTAATAGCTTGTTCTATCTTTCTCGCAGCAAAGCATATTATTTTGATGAACCTTGCCGTAAACCAGCTTTGAGGTCAGTATTCTTTATCCAACTTTATTAATCCACACTTTCACCCCATCTTTACACCTTTTTTTATTTTTCTTTTTTTGCGCTGTACGAAAGATGGGTGCAGATGCGCGAAAGACCGAATTGGGGGCACGAAGTCGTACGAAAACAGGTACGTCGAGTGGTCACAATTCGGTCTGACAAAGCAGATGCGCCCGTATTTCGCGCAGTGCGAAAAAAGTTTCCTTAGAAAGAACTCTGGGTGAAGCGGCGTCCGAGACCTGTCGAGGGCCCGATTTGCCCAGGTGCCTTTTATTTGCACTAAGGTTCTTTTACAAAAAGCCCTACGTTGACGGTCAAAGGTAAACCAATATATAATAAAAGTTCACGGAGGAAATTATGGAGCCTATCATAGAAACGAAACATTTGACGCATACGTACGTAGATGCGCAAAATCAAGAAATGACAGCGCTTGATGATATCAACCTGTCCATACAGCCTGGTGAGTTCGTGGCGATTATCGGCACGAACGGCAGCGGCAAATCGACCCTGGCCCGGCACTTCAATGCCCTTTTGACACCGACATCGGGAACCTGTCTTGTAGGCGGGCTCGATACATCGGTAGAAGAAAATCTGTGGCCTGTTCGGCAGACCGTCGGCATGGTTTTTCAGAATCCCGATAACCAGATTGTAGCGGCCGTCGTCGAGGAAGATGTGGCCTTTGGCCTCGAGAATATCGGCGTGCCCGGACCGGAAATCCGCCCGCGCGTGGAAAAAGCCCTGGAGCTCGTCGGAATGTCGGCTTATGCCAAACATGCACCGCACCGTCTTTCCGGCGGTCAGAAACAGCGGATTGCCATCGCCGGGGTAGTGGCCCTGGAGCCCAAATGCATTGTCTTTGATGAACCGACGGCTATGCTCGACCCGAAAGGCCGCAAGGACATCATCCGCACGGTGCTGGCGCTCAATAAGGAAAAGCATATTACGATTGTTTATATTACGCACAAAATGGAAGAAGCGATTCTGGCCGACCGGATCATTGCTATGAATCACGGTCATATTGTCATGGAAGGAACCCCGAAGGAAGTTTTCACGCAGGTAGGACGTATCCGCGAGCTGGGTCTGGAAAGCCCGCTGGCGGCCGAAGTAGCCTACGCGCTGAAAGAAGAAGGGCATGACCTGCCTTCTATCCTGACACATGAGGAGTTGTGTGACGCATTATGTCCATCGAAGTAGATCATATTTCTTATACCTATATGGCCCATACGAGTCTGGAGCATAAAGCGCTGGACGACGTATCGTTCACCATCAACAAAGGTGAATTTGTGGCACTGATCGGCCATACCGGGAGCGGCAAATCAACGCTTGCCGAGCATCTGAACGGGCTGCTCCATCCGGATACGGGTTCTGTCCGGGTGGATGGCGTGGACCTTAAGGGTAAAACAGCGGAGGCTAAAAAAGCCCGCGGCAAAGTGGGAATGGTTTTCCAGTACCCGGAACACCAGCTCTTTGCTGAATCAATTTATGAAGATATCGCATTCGGTCCCCGCAACCAGGGAAAGACGCCGGAAGAAGTGGACGCAGCCGTCCGGGCTGCCATGGAATTCGTCAATCTCGATTTTGACGAATTCGCCGCACGGTCTCCTTTCCAGCTGTCAGGCGGGCAGATGCGCCGCGTCGCTATTGCCGGTGTCGTCGCCATGGAACCGGATTACCTTATCATGGATGAACCGAGTGCCGGTCTTGACCCGATCAGCCGGGACAGCATTTTCGGACAGGTCACGGAAATCTTCAAGAAGCGTAAGATGGCAGTCATCCTGATTACGCATTCCATGGAAGAGGCAGCGCGTTATGCCGACCGGCTGCTCGTGATGAGTGATGCCAAGCTGCACCTGGACGGGCCCGCACGGGATATCTTTACCAATGATAAAAAAACGCTGCGGAAGCTCAGCATGGATATTCCTGAGAGCGTCAAACTCGCAGAAGAATTAAAGCAGGCTGGACTCCCTATCAAAGGAACGCCGCTGACCAAAGAAGAATTGATTGAAGCCATTCGGAAAGCAAAGGGGTGGAAGAGATGCTGACAGATATTACGTTAGGTCAATACTATCCCGGCAATTCCGTAATCCACCGGCTTGATCCCCGGACCAAGATCCTGGCGGTACTCTTTTTCATGGTCATGGTCTTCGTGGCGAACAGCCCGCTGTCCTATGGTATCCTTATTGCGTTCATTGCCATTTCGGCCATGATTGCAAGACTGCCGGCAGGACTGCTGCTGAAATCCATCAAACCCCTGTGGTTTATCATCATCCTGACCATGGTGGTCCATTTCTTCATGGATCCGGGCAAGGTCATCTGGCACTGGCAGTTCCTTAATATCACAGAAGAAGGTATTATCATGGGCGTCAAGATGTCTGTCCGCCTGGTACTTCTTCTCCTTATTTCTTCGCTCATGACTTTCACCACGTCTCCGATTGTGCTGACGGACGGTATCGAAAGTCTCCTGCGCCCCTTCAAAAGAATCGGGGTACCGGCGCATGAACTGGCCATGATGATGACGATTGCCCTGCGCTTTATTCCGACGCTCCTCGAAGAAACCGACAGAATCATGAAAGCCCAGATGTCGCGCGGTGCTGATTTTTCTTCGGGAAACATGGTCAAACGGGCGAAAAGCCTGCTGCCGATCTTGATTCCGCTTTTCATTTCCTCGTTCCGCCGTGCTGATGAACTGGCGCTTGCCATGGAAGCTCGCTGCTATCATGGCGGTGAAGGGCGGACGCGGATGCATGAACTTTCCTATGGGAAACCGGACGGTATCACGGCTGTGATCATGGTACTGCTTTTTGCGGTGCTCGCTTTCATGCGCTGGGGTATGGCAGCATGAGTGAGCGTCATATGATTAAGGCCATCGTTGCTTACGATGGCACGGATTATCAGGGATTCCAGCGCCAGACCCGGTATGGCGTCGGCATCCAGCAGATTCTGGAAAAAGCGCTGAGTACGGCACTTCATGAGCCGATTCTGATCAAGGCTGCCGGCCGTACGGATGCCGGTGTGCACGCGCTGGGACAGGTGATTTCCTTTGAAACATCGTCTCCTATCCCGCCGGAAAACTACCGCCGTGCCGTAGCTCACCTGCTTCCGAAGGATATAGCCCTGCGGGAGGCAGAGGTCGTGCCGGATGAATTTCATGCGCGTTTTGATGCCGTGGATAAGACCTACCGTTACGAAGTGGATTATTCACCGCTTCCGGATCCCTGTGCGCAGCGTTTTGCCTGGCTGGTTCGGGAGAAAATATCTCTCGACGCGATGAACGAGGCAGCAGCGCTGCTCGTGGGAACCCACGATTTTTCGTCGTTCCAGAATCATGGCAGCCAGGAAACATCTCCTGTACGGACGATGTACGAGGCGCATTGGACGCAGGAAGGAAATCGCTATTTCTTTACCATCCGGGGCGATGGCTTCTTGTACCGCATGGTGCGCAATATTGTCGGTTGTCTTGTCAAAGTAGGAACTGGCAAATGGACAAAAGACGATTTTGCGGCGGTCATGGCGGCGCACGACAGGAAAAAGGCCGGGATGGCCGCCCCCGCGTGCGGGCTGTTTTTGATGCACGTATCCTACAAATAAAAAGTTCTGGTCAAATCTGCTTTTCCTTTTATGGGGGAAGGCGGTGCCGACCAGAATTTTTTTATTACAGAAGCCTCCTTATCTAATCTGTCACTGAAAGAAAAAACTACCTGTAGTATGCTTTGTAAAATTTATCTACTACATATTGTATTTTGCTATGAGATGTACTACAATAACTAGTGTTTTCACAATAGAAGTTGTTTCAGAGGAGGATGTTTATGTACTATCATGGGAAGAAGGCATTGACGGCAGGGGTATTGAGCTTACTGGTAATGGGGAGCACAGCCACAGCCTGGGGAGCTGAGGCTGAGACAAGTAATGATGCAGAAACAGAAGAGATTGTCATTACGGCGAATCGTATTCCTAACAAGAAGGTAGATACGCCGGCCGACGTAACCGTAATCACGAGTGATCAGATTGCGGAAAGAGGGTACAGGACAGTCACCGATGCCATCGAAGATGTGCCGGGTGCAAGAGTGCTGAATGCCAGCGGCCCTGCCTTTGAACGCATGATTATGCTGAATGGGGATGACCGCGTTCTTGTAATGGTAGATGGCCGCAGATTCAATAACAGCGTCGGTGTATCAAGGGGGAAAGCTACCATTGATGCCAACACGCTGCCTCCGGTCAGCATGATTGACCGGATTGAAGTCGTCAAGGGCGGTGCTTCTACACTGTACGGTGCAGATGCTGTTGGAGGAGTGGTGAACATCATCACGAAGACTCCAGAAGAAACTACCGGCACAGTCCATGTCGGATACGGCTCCTGGGGTACGCAGGATTTAAGTGTATCTTTTGGCGGGAAAGTCAACAAGACAGGCCTTCAAGTGGGCGCCAGCCGTAATAAAGCCTCTCATCTGAAATATAAGGATACGGATGGCAATACGAAACAATGGGATGGTCAGTCGGATTACACGCAGGATGCAATTTCCCTGAAATTGACGCAGGATTTCACCAAGGATGACGGTCTGACTATTAACTATGATTATTCTAATCTGGAAGGAAACTTCCTTGCCGGGTTATACGGGTTTGATTATTATACATATTCTTATCAGCCCAATACGGATCAGCGCCATACTGCCAAAAAGACGAATAATTTCGGTGTACGCTACGACTGGAATCGCAATGCTGAAAACAGCGGATATCTCCAGGTATACCGGAATTATTTAGGATATCGGAATTTTGGTACCAATGCTTATAATGACGGCGAAATGTCCGAACGCAACTGGGCTGTCGAAGGACAGCAGAATTTTGCCCTGTCTGACAATAATACTCTGGTGGCCGGGGCTGAGTATCGAAATGTGAAGGTAGACCACACGGGTGTATACGAAGGCACGAAGGGGTATAATAACAAGGCTGTATTCCTGCAGGATCAATGGAAATTTGCTCCGACCTGGCAGGTCAACACCGGCGTCCGCTATGATAATCACAGCAAGGCAGGAAGCCGGACTACCGGCAGCATTGCTTTCAATAAAAAGTTCAGTCAGGACAGCAACGCTTACTTGTCCTGGAACTCGGTCTTCAGAGCACCTACGACTGACGATTTGTTCTGGTATCAGGGCGACTATATGATGTTCGGCAACGAAGACCTGAAGCCGGAAAAAGGCAATGTATATAACCTGGGCTATAATTTCAAGCTGACGCCCAAAACGGAAGGCAGCATTACCGCGTTTTACAGCCAGCTGAGGGATGCAATCAACTGGGTTTCCTATCCTGACTGGAGCTATCATGCCGTGAACATCGATAAACAGAAAAAGCGCGGTATGTCCTTATCCTTGGTTCATCATTTGAATGATAACTGGGATGTCAATGCTGCTTACACGTATGTGAAAGTGGATAATGATACAAATAACGGATCCGGATACGTCCGTGATGACCATTATGCACCGAACTACTTCCAGGCAGGAATCAGATATCATGATCCGAAACTCAGCGTGTCCCTGACCGGGCGCGGTGCTTCCGGATTGTCGGAATCCTACTTTGGGGAAAATCATTACTTCACCATGGATTTGACTGCCCGGTATAACTTTACTCATAATTGGACCGGCTTTATCAATTGCTACAACTTGAACAACGCAGCTTACGCTGAGTACAGCGGAGTTGTTGATGGGCAGGACAATTATCCGATGCCCGGCAGACGTTTTGTAGTCGGAGCAGAATACAAGTTCTAAGGCGGAAAACAGGTACTTTCAACCGTCAATAACCATGCTATAATAGAGGAATCGCAGGCGGTGATTCCTCTATTTTTTACGGGAACAATCAGAAGATAAGGGAGGGGCAGGCATGAAAAGAAAAGAGCAGCTTTTTTTCGGACTGGTTATCTTTCTGTGCCTGCTTCTCTGTGGCTGCGGCAGGCTGACGGGTAAAAGCGCCTACACGGTGACTGATGCCCGTGGCAAAGCCGTTGCTTTTTCGGCAGAACCGAAAAAAATCCTGACCGATTCGCTCCACCTGGATGAAACAGCCATGACCCTCGTACCGGCAAGCCGTTTTGCCGGCGCTTATTACCTTGACGGGGAACCGACCATCTCTTTTATTGCCAATGAAACGAAAAAGCTGCCCAAGATGCGGCAGTTTACGCCGGAAAGTGTGGCTGCATGCCATCCCGACGTATTCTTTGCTTCGACGTGGTCCGATCCTTCTCTCGTCGAGAAACTGGAGGAAATGGGAATTCCCGTCTTTGTCTGCCACGGACCTGTGACGGTAGCGGAAGTAGAAGATAATGTGCGGCTTATGGGACAGGTCCTTCACCAGGAAGCTGTCGGCCGCAAAGTGATCCGGACGATGGAAAATGAGCTTGACCAGATTGAAACCGTTGTAGGCAGACAGCAGGGCCATAAACCGGTAGGCATCTTGCTGTCACTGATGAGCCGCTACGGTGGGGCCGGTTCTCTTTATGATGAACTGGCGGCCCGCGGCGGATGGGTGAATGGCCTGTCTGCGGGCGGCCTGAAAAATGGCATGGAATTTTCGAAGGAAGCAGTCCTTGCTTCCCATCCTGATTTTATCCTGCTTTCCCAACCTTCTGCCGAAGATAAGGAAGCGTATGACGCGTTAAAGAACCAGTTTCTGCAGGATCCTGCCTATGCCGAACTGCAGGGGTACGTGAGGTTTGTTGCCCTGCCCGACCGTTATGTGTACGATGCTTCACCGCATCTGATTTATGGCATCAAGGCAATGGCCAACGCTGCTTATGATAAAATGCTTTTTCCGCCGGAACCGGAAGAACTCCTGAAAGGATATTGATCATGCTGCATCTTAAAAATGCCGTGCTAGGGTACGATAAATCCCGCGTACTTCGCGGCGTTACGCTCACCATAGAGCCGGGAGAATGTATCGGTCTCATCGGACCGAACGGCGGCGGGAAAAGCACACTGCTCCGAACTATGGCCGGCCTTTTGCCGCCTCTCAAGGGCGATGTGTCCTTTAAAGAACTTTCAATGGGTTCGTGGAAACGGAAGGAATTGGCGCGGCACATTGCCTATCTTCCGCAGAACTGCCCGGTGCCTTTTGCGTATCGGGCCCTGGATGTGGTTCTCCTGGGACAATACGCGCACCTGTCATGGTGGCGCCGGGGCGGAGAAGATGAAGCACGGGCCCGGCAGTGCCTTGCCCTCGTAGGGATGGAGCAGTTTGCCGAGCAGCCTGTGACTGTTCTGTCCGGCGGTCAGAAGCAGCGCGTGATGCTGGCGCGAACCTTGATGCAGCAAGGCGAGTTGTACCTTTTGGATGAGCCGACAGCGTCGCTGGACCCGATCCAGGAAAATGATGTTTTTCGGATTTTGCAGAGCCTGTCCCATCACGGCAAAAGTGTGGTGACGGCGCTCCACGATTTAACGCAGGCCGTAAGGTTCTGCAGCCGCCTGATCCTTGTCGGCGGTGGCCGGATTATTCGGGACGGAACCTGGGAAGAAGTGCTTCAGGATGAGGCCGTCAGTGAGGCTTATGGAATGCCCTGTCATGTGCGCAGAAACGGCGACTCGATATCCCTGGTTCGTCTTGCTGAGGAACAGCAGGAGGAAGCCCTTGAATCGAGGGTGGAGCGTATCTTATAAGTTAATGGAAACAGACGGTGCAAGCAATTTTCGCCGGAGGGAGATAAAGAAATGAAAGCGATTTATCTGGGTATGGAATATTTTTCAAAAGGCGGGCCTGTCATGTGGCCGCTGCTTTTTTGTTCAATTATTTCCGTTGCGGTCATTTTGAACCGTATCGCCTTCTTTCACAGAGCGGATACGGAAAAAGCCTTTACGGAGAATTTCTGCCGTGCCCTGCGCAAAGATCACTGGGAAGAGGCGAAGAACCTGGCCCTTGCTACAAAGGGCGGGCAGGCAGCCCTTGCTGTGCGACTTCTGGAAGCACCGGAATATCTCCAGATGCAGGAAGCTTTTGTAGTAGGGGAAAGCACGGCCATTTTGAGCCGCTTTGGTCATGGACTGCCGTATCTGAAGGTCGTGGTGACACTTTCTCCGCTCCTGGGACTATTAGGAACCATTACCGGAATGATGTCTTCATTTGCCGCCCTGGGTGACCGGTGGGAAAACCCGCTGGCTGTGACAAGCGGCGTCAGCGAAGCTCTGATTACGACGGTATTCGGACTGTCCATCGCCATCGTGACGATTTGTTTCTACGCTTATTTTTCTCAGCGTATGCATCTGATTACGCTCGAGCTGGAGCTTTTGACCAACACGTTTTCAGAAGCGATTGCCCGTAAGAAGGAGCCGCGTTCATGATCCATCTCCATCTGCAGCAAGGGAAGAAATCGGATCCCGTAATCCAGATTGGTCCCATGGTCGATTTGATTTTTCTGCTGCTCGTTGTCTTTATCGTCAGCATGATGTACATGACGCAGAGCTACAGCGTGCCTGTGGATGTTCCGCAGGGCAGCGCAGCTATTGTCAGGGATCAGGCTGTCGATGTGGCAATTAAGGCAGACGGAGAAATTTACTGGCAAAGTGATAAAGTAACGCCGGAGGAACTTGCCGCCAAAGCAAGGAATGAAGCCGGCAGAGATCAGAATGTGCCGGTGATTATCCGGGCTGATCACAGTGTCAGCTATGGCAGAGTGGTCGGCGTCATGGAAATCCTCAAAAAGTCGGGCCTTCTGCAGTTTTCGCTGGCTGTGCGTCCGGAGGCGTGATATGAAGCAGCATTGGAATCGTTCTGTGGCAGGTTCGCTGCTGATTCATATCCTCCTGCTGTCGGCTGTCGGGCTTACCGCGAAAAATCAGTTAGTCGGTAAACCTGAGCAGATCATTCCCGTTTCATTATATGAAGGAGACTCTTCTTCAATCGGGATGCGCGGGGATATGCAGTCCGGCACTGCATCAGATGTCTCAAATGGAGCATCACCGGTGCAGGAACAGGAAAGTGCGGCAGAAGCCGATTTATCTTCTCTATTCAAGGAATTGGAACGCCCTGAAACGACTGCAGAGAATGCGCAGCAGGACGCTGAAGCTCCTGATACTGCTTCGGGCAGTGCGGATTCTAATAAGATGCAGGGGTCCGGCACCGGAGGCGCTTCGGATTCGGGAACAGGAACGGGCGCCGGGGAAGGCGGTAATGGGAGCGGCAGTGGTCAGGGCAGCGGCGGAGGCGGTGAGGAACCGGAAACGGACCGCAGCCGGTCGGCAAGCCTTATTTCCTACAGCAAGAATTATCCTTCTGCCTCGCGGCAGGCCGGGGAAGCGGGAAGTGTCGTCGTCGGAGTCACTGTCGGCGCTGACGGGTCGGTGACGGAAGCCTGGATTGTCAGCGGCAGCGGCTACGAACGTCTTGATCAGGCCGCCCTGCAGTCAGCTTACAGATGGCGTTTTCGCCCGGCACTGAACCGGGCCGGCGAACCGGTAGAAGGAGAAAAAAGGGTTCGTGTCGTATATAATTTAGAGGATTGAAATCTCCTAAAGGGAGTGGATGATGATGTGGGGTAAGAAAATTCATCGTATTTTGGGGTGTTGTGTTTTTGGCGTGCTTCTTTTGTCTGCTTTCCCAATGCCGAAAGCGAGCGCGGATGAAGCAGATTTGTCCTATTTTGACAAGAAACCCTGGCAGGTCGTTTACCAGGATAAGGGAGTGAATGTCTACGAGAGGCAGATTTCAGACTTAGCGCTGCAGCTGCATTATCCGTCCATTCATATCGAAGGGTCTGAAGTGGCGGAAGCGCGGATCAATCATTATTTCCGGACCAAGGCGGCCCAGTCGCACACGGCCTATCTGAAGGCCAACAAGCCTTACCGCGATGGTTTGGGAGAGATGCTGACTTCCATCGTTGATTATCTGGTAGGGTATGTCGGGGATGATTTTATCTGTTTCCGCAGTTACGGGACGGACTATTACGACATGGCCGCTCATCCTACGAGCTGGGAACGGGGCGTGACTTTTGACCGCAAAACCGGCCGCCCTGTGACCTGGCAGGAAGTACTCAAGAGACGCGGGAGAAAGCCCTACACACTGAAAGAAATCAACAAGGCACTCTGGGCTACTCCTTATGGGCGTGAGGAGTGCTTCTATCCTGAATTCAAGGGCCTCAAAAAACTGCCGGAAAACTATTATCTCGACAGTAAGGGAAAGATACGTTTCCTTTTCCAGCAGTATGAGATTGCGCCTTATGATGTCGGCATTATCGAACTGCCGATGGACTGAGCAGAACAGGAAAAATGTTGGATAATTAAAATACGTTAACCGACTTGACGAAACAGTTGAACAGAAAGGGAAAATCGGGTAGACTATATGGGCAGGAATCGAATGATGGATTATGTACGGGGTCTTTCCGCTTATCAGGGAAGCCGGTACGACAACAGCTACATAGGAAGACTGACGTATGCTCGCTGGAAGGAAGAAACAGCGGATACGGTCTGGACCATTCGTACTGTGAAACATGGTACGAATGTGGAGTGTCTGCAGGTGCAGGCTGTCGACAACGGAGAAATGATCGGCGTGCTCGAAGCCTGGATCTTTTTAGCTGCTTTTCCAAAGCACACTTCTCCCGCAGCAAGACATGAAGGGAACCAGGGAAATTTATGGCGCTCTTTTACCAGGGATGAAGTCATCGGCTTTGCTTACCGCACGGGTGATATGAATCCTATTCACCTGACGTCGCAGCCGGTCGTGCAGGGGATGTATCTGTTTTCCGAACTGGGAAAGTCTCTCGGGGATCCGGATTTCCTTTCTGTGAAATTCCAGGCTCCTGTTCACACGGATGAGCCTGTTTATCTCAAGGAGGAACGTGCCCATGAGTCACGCAGACATTTCGCAAACTACTGTTCAAGGAGCTTCCAAAAGTGTCTCCCCAGTGCGTACCATGACTATGACTGCAGTGTGTGTCGCGCTTTTAGCAGTGTCGGCGTACATTTCTTTTCCGCTGCCTTTTACCCCGGCCATGGTGACAGCACTGACCATAATGGTTAATCTCGTTGCTTTCATTATGAAACCGAAGCAGGCAGGAATGACGATCTTGATTTACCTGCTGCTCGGTGTAGCCGGTGTGCCTGTTTTTGTCGGAGGCACGAGCGGACTTATTAAAATTATCGGACCTACGGGTGGCTTCAATGCGGGGTTCCTCGTGGCTGTCATTGCCATGAGTGCTTTTCGCGGCGACTCCCACGATTTTAAGAAACTGGTGACGACCGGTATCTGCATCGGCATGCCCATCATTTATATCTGCGGCTGCATCAGCATGTACGCCGTGAACCACATCGGAGTATGGGCTACGCTGGTCTCGGCTGTCTTCCCGTTCATCATCGGGGATGTGCTGAAAGTCGTTGTCGCAGCGATGCTGGCTTCCCGTCTGTATCGTTATGGAATTGGAAAATGATCGATCAGGAAAATAATAAGGTCTACGTCCTCGGCGGCCTGAGAAGCCACCTGGGACTGACCCATGGTGTATTTAAAGATATTCGTCCGGAAGAGCTCACAGCAGCTCTTTTCCGGGCGATTTTTAAAACCTGGCCGGAAGCCGGAAATCCTGAAGAAATCATCGGCGGCAACGCGGTTGGGCCCGGCGGCAATGTCGTCAGGCTCGCCGCTTTATCCGCCGGGGTCGATGCTTCTGTGCCGGCTTTTACCGTAGATATGCAGTGCGCTTCGGCGGCGGAATCCATTGCCATCGGCTGGGCTAAAATTCGCAGCAGCCAGGCTGACCTGCTTTTATGCGGCGGTGTGGAATCCACTTCCATGCAGCCGCGGCGGATTTATCAGCCGCAGGACCCGCGGTACAGCGAGAAAGGCTATATGGTGGCCCAGTTTTCTCCGGATACAAACAGTCCGCGGGCGATGCTGGAGGGTGCGGAAAGAACGTCCCAGTGGTACGACGTGTCCCGGGAAGAAATGGATGCGTGGGCCGTGCGGAGCCATCAGAAGGCTGCCCAGTCGGCAGACGTGGTCGCTCCCTATGTGGTGAGTCTTTTCGGCAGCTCCCGGGATGAGGGCATCCGGCGCCGCATGAATCCGGCACTGGCACACCGTATGCCCGCACTTTTTAACCAAAAAGAGACACTGGCTCTGGTCAACCCGCTCCGCAGGGAGCAGGGCAAAGAGCCTCTCAGCGAAATAACCCCGAAACTTACGGCAGCGACTTCCTGCCTTACCCATGACGGAGCTGCTTTTGTCATCCTCGTTTCCGGGCGCCTCCTGGCAAGCTGGCGGCGCGAAGGGTATTTGAAAAAGCCCTGGGCGGAGATTACCCATGTCTGCGATGCCGCGGGCGATCCGCGCTTTAGTCCTTTGGGCGCGCTGCGGGTCGGGGATGCCCTCATGAAGCGAAGCGGCTTTACTTATGCGGACATGGATACGATTGAATATAACGAAGCTTTTGCGGTCATTGATGCCTTGTTCCTGCGGCAGCACCCGGAATGCCGGGAGGCCTACCTGCCGCTTGGCGGAGCGCTTGCTTACGGGCATCCCTACGGGGCGAGCGGTGCTGTCCTGGTGCTGCACGCCATTGCGGCGCTGAAAGCGCAGCACGGTCATTACGGATTGTGTGCCATCGCCGGTGCCGGCGGCACCGGCAGCGGAATGATTTTAAAGAATGTAGAATGACTGGCAGCAAATGGCCGTCCGCACGTGAAAGCAGAAGGCCTGTCGTTATGTGATAATGGTGCGGTACCGCTCATACGATGCCGTTTACGATTAAGGGGAGAATCTACATTGGATTATGCGCAGCTTACGGCACGGTGGGCTCGGGAGGTTCCGGACAAACCGTGCTTCATTACAGAAGATAAATGTTATACCTATCGGGAAGTAAATCACCTGGCTGATCATTATGCGGACACCCTCAGAAACGCTGAAGTGCGTCAAGGCACTTTGCTCATTATCCGCCGGCGTCCGCTCGACCAGATTACGGCATTTTTGGGAGCTGAACGGGCAGGACTTGTTCCTGTGCTCGGGCACCCCGATATGACGGATGAAATGGCGGAGAACCTTGCCAAAGCCCGTCATATCCGCTGGATTGACACGGGGAAAGTGCGTCCGGGTGCCGAAGAAAACACGGATCTCACGGACGTCTGTATGGGCGTGCTGAGCTCCGGCACTACAGGCATGCCAAAACTCATGTACCGGACCTATGCCAGCTGGGCCGACTTTTTCCCGGAGCAGAACCGGCTTTTTCAATCGGACCGGAATACGGTCGCTTTTGTGGAAGGCAGCATGAGCTTTACGGGCAATCTCAATGTCTGGGCCTGCCTTCTGTATTCCGGAGCGACTATGGTCGTGGCCGAAGGGCTGCATCCGCGCCGCTGGGCCAAAGCTATGGAAAAGTACGCCGTCAACTTTGTCTACCTCGTACCCGTTAAATTAAAGCTTTTCCTGCGGTCTGTGAATGCCATTTTTCCTAAAGTGAAAACCGTGATGGCAGGGTCGCAGCTGCTTGATTCCGCAACGACAAAGGCACTGAAGCACTGTTTCCCTCGCAGTGAAATCTATCTTTACTACGGGGCCAGCGAGCTGGACTACATCACAAGCCTTACCTATGATGAACTGCTTGCCCATCCGATGAGCGTGGGCAAACCCTGCAAAGGTGTGAAAGTATCCGTGAAGGACGGTCTGATCTATATCGACACGCCTTATCATGTAAAGGGCCTTTCCCAGCCGTGTACGCTGGGCGATACGGGCTACTGGGATGAAGACGGATATCTGATTTTTGAAGGCAGGCGCGGACAGATTATCAATAAAGGCGGACTTACCATCAGCTGCACCAAGGTGGAAGAAGCCCTCCTGCAGCTTGATATCGTCTCCGATGCTATTGTCCTTGCTATCCGCGATGAGAGGCGGGGACAGGACATGGCCGCCTTTGTCATCCTGAACCGGGATGCCTCGGATGCGGCGCTGCGGACGGCCCTGCGCCGCAGTCTTCTGCCGTCAGAGCTGCCGAAATACTTTGTAAGGATGAAGGAGTTCCCGCTGAATGGGGTGGGGAAGCTAAATACCAGAGCTTTGTTGGATTTGTTAAAAAAGAAAAGGTGATATTTAAAGGCACCTGCCTTATGCTGGCGCTCGGCTTGCCTCGCGCGCATCATGAGGCAGAGCTTTTTCTATGGAGGTTTCCGTTGTCCTCCGCAGAATTAGGGAACCAGTGATTCATTCGCAACTTCATCTACATGTGTCTGTGCCAGTTACGCTGTGTCGACAATTCCTCGAGTTACACCCGGTAACCCTCCGGATTGTCTTCTTGCGTAGCTGGCACATCCGCATGTATCTGAAGCCGTTCATTGAATCATTGGCTCCCTGCCTCATCTACTTTGTCAGGTGGGCGCGTGACCCATCGAGGTACTATTTGTGTACATCTTCTGGGCCCCGCGCCCGCCTTTCGCGTATCTGAGACTGTCTTGCAGCAGAGTCCAACAGAAACAAGATAAAAAGAGGTGTGGTATCGGGGGTGTACGTTTCGAAGAGGATGTGATTGGAGAAAAAAGTGTCTTCCATATTTGGTATCTGGTTGAACGCTGAACCCGCATGTATTTGAAACCGTTTATTGAATCATTGGCTCCCTGCTGCATCTACTGTGTCAGGCGGACTTAGGAACCACTCGATATACTATTTTTGTATTATCTCGGGTCCCTAAGTCCGCCTTCCTTGTATCTGCAGTTGTCTTGCAGCAGAGTCCAACAGAAACAAAAGAAAAAGAGGTGTGGTATCGGGGTGTACGTTTCGGAGAGGATGTGATTGGAGAAAAAGTATCTTTCATATTTGGGTACTCGGCTGAACGCTGAACCCGTATGTATCTGAAGCCGTTCATTGAATCATTGGCTCCCTGCCGCATCTACTTTGTCGGACCGGGTTGCGACCACTCGTGCGGCCTTCGGCCGAAAAGGAAACTCACGCAGCTCCTCCTCGTCGCTGCTTCTGAGAAACTTCGCGTCGAGGGGAGCCGCTGATTCATTGAAATATCTCCAGATTCACGCAGATATGCCGTTCTCTCTAGGAGACAAGGCGCCGGTTTACCGGGCGTAAGCCCAGTCCTTGACGACAACGAGAGAACGGCATAGATGTGCGAAGATGGGATGTTGAATGAGTCAGTGGCTCCCCTCACTCCCACGGCGCTGCGCTTGTGGATCGTTGGCGCTCAGTTCCGCCCTCGTGGCCTCAACCCGGTCCTTCGCGTCCCTGCAGTTGTCTTGCAGCAAATCTTCTGTGAAAAATGAAATAACGGCAGTGCTTAAAATAAGTTTTGTGGTGGATACTTAAGTAGAGTGCTTGGGACAGTACCAGAGACAGAAAAACACTTTTGAATATTTTTTGAAATATCTCTTGCCAAATCTGTTGTGGCCCAGCAGTTGTCTTGCAGCAGAGTCCAACAGAAACAAAATAAAAAAGAGGTGTGGTATCGGGGTGTACGTTTCGAAGAGGATGTAATTGGAGAAAAAAGTGTCTTCCATATTTGGTATCCGGCTGAACGCTGAACCCGCATGTATCTGAAGCCGTTCATTGAATCATTGGCTCCCTGCCTCATCTACTTTGTCAGGCGGGCGTGTGATCCATCGAGGTACTATTTGTGTACATCTTCTGGGCCCCGTGCCCGCCTTTCGCGTATCTGAGACTGTCTTGCAGCAGAGTCCAACAGAAATAAAATAAAAAAGAGGTGTGGTATCGGGGTGTACGTTTCGAAGAGGATGTGATTGGAGAAAAGAATCTCCCATGCTTTGATACTCGGTTGTCCTTGTGAGCAGCGTCTGAGAGATTTTTTCTAATTTTGTTAGATTTTTGAGATGAATAACTTGACTGAGAAATCCTGTTTTATTTGTTCAAGACAAAATTGCCGAAGCGATTTTGTTTCCATGGGCGACCTGCGGCCAGCGACCCGCGACCAGCGAAGGGGACTGTGAAAAATGGTTTCATTTTTTCACAGTCCCCTTTTTGAACGCCTTTTCCTCTTTTGACACAGACTTGTCCCATTCCTCCATGTTATTCAAACGGCAAAAATGGTATACTTATAATATGCTTATAGAAGAAATAAAGATGAGGGAGTGTTCCACTTATGAAATTTAACAGATCTCTGGCGCTGGCAGTGATGCTGACGCTGATGACGTATTCCGGAGTGCAGGCCGCATCTCAGACGGCTGCTGCCGGTACGACACAGACTACGGAAGAAACGACAATTCCTTCCGCGGCGGATAAGGCAATGGCAGGCACGAACAAAAACGTAGCCTCTGTCAAAGCTTCTTCTTACGTAGAAGGCCAGCCGCTGCCCGTAGAGGAACTCCGTGGTGTAGAGACGGTTTCCGGTGAAACGAAGACTTTATACGATGGCTATGCGGCAGCTCAGGCCGACCAGAACGCACTGCTGCTCCGCAATGGGGCTAATGTGACCGTCAGCCACAGCAACCTCAGTAAACTGGGAAATTCGACGAGTCTTAAGGGCAGCCGTCTCAATGGTCAGAATGCAGTGGTGGACGCTGTGAACAGTACGGCTTCCCTGGAAGGCTGCGTGCTTCATGCCCAGGCTGACGGTGCGGCCGCTATTTTTGCAGTAGGCCCGCAGGCCAATGTGACGGTACATAACAGCAATATCCGTACAGATGGAGAATGGTGCCCCGGACTTGCCTCCTCTCAGGAGGGCAAGATAACGGCCAATAATGTCAACGTGGGTACGGCAGGTACCCATAGTGCGGCAGTCAGCGCAGCCGGCGGCAAAGCGGCCGTGACGGTGACGCAGAGCACGCTCTCCACGTCCGGTACGGACAGCCCGGTTGTGTATTCCGGCGGGGATATCTCCGTTTCTGAAGTCCGCGGCGGTGCAGGCAACAGCAATATTGTTGTCGTGGAAGGCCGTAATGTGGCCAGACTGGAATATGCTGATTTTACGGGCGGCGGCAGTGAAGGTGTGCTGCTCTACCGCCAGCTGCACACGGCTCCGGCGGCAGACAGTTATTCCCGGTTTTCCGCAAAACACAGCACGCTGCGTCACGTCGGGTACGGACCGATGTTTTATGTAACGAATACCAGAGCCCGTGTCTATCTTGAAATGACGGGCCTGCAGTATGAAGGTGACGTGCTGGCCAAGGTTGCAGGCGGCGAGTGGGGCAAGCAGGGAGAAAATGGTGCTGCTGCCGAATTTATTGCCAACCAGCAGCCTTTAAGCGGCAGCATCACCGTGGATAACCTCAGCTCGGCGGAAGTCAAACTGGAAAACGAAAGCCATTGGAACGGAACCATTAACGCGGACAAGAAGGCACAGCGCACGGCCGTATCCCTGGATGCCAAATCAACCTGGTCCTTGACGGGGGATGCCTATGTGACGGCGTTCACGGACGCGGATACGACACTTTCCAATATCAAGGGCAATGGCCACAACATTTATTACGACCGCAATGATACGGCAAACCAGTGGCTGGGCGGCCGCTCTATTGGCCTTATTGGCGGCGGTTCGATTCTCCCGATGGCAAATGCATAATGAAGTAGAAAATTTCAGTAATGGTCAGGAGGGATAAAAATGAGGAAACTGACGAAATGGATGGTTGCCATACTCGCCTTTTGTCTCATGCTTGTCCCTGTCATGGCTGACGCAGCCACGGCACAGGAAAAAGCGGAGAAAAAAGAGCAGCAAAGACAGGAACTTCGGGTAAAGACCTACAAAGTCCTGCAAGATCTCTATGAAAAGAAACCGAAGTCGAAACGTGCCATTGAACATGCCTACGGGTATGCTGTTTTCATGGATACGAGCTACACGGCCGGTTTCATTGGCGGGGGCCATGGACGCGGCCGGGCTGTTAACCAATCCAACGGTAAGGAAATCTTCATGAAGATGGCAGAAGGCAAACTGGGACTTGGTATCGGTGTCCGCCAGTCCAATATTGTCTTTGTCTTCGACACCATCGATGCTTTTACAAGCTTTGTTTCCAAGGGATGGACCTTTGGCGGTCAGGCTGTTGCCGCAGCTACGGATGATGTTCACGGCGACGCGCTGGAAGGTTCTTTCCAGGTCGCTCCGGGCATGTGGATGTACCAGATGACGACCAAGGGCCTCGCAGCAGAACTGACGGCTAAAGGAACGCGGTTCTACGTGGATAACGACCTGAACGAAACAAAGATTCCGAAAGTGACTTCTGATTAATGGAACAAATGAGCAGCGAAGGATTACTTCTTAAACCCATAGCGCGCTATGAGGGGCTGCTTCCTGAAAAATTTGGTTTGCCCCGTCAAAGCGGTCTTGTACCGGAACTGACGGGACAAATCGTTTTTTTGGAAGGATTCAGGATGCCCGAAGCGCTGCGTGGACTGGACACCTTTTCACACATCTGGCTGATCTGGGAGTTTTCGCAGAATAAGACGTGGTCACCGACCGTGCGTCCGCCGAGGTTTGGCGGCAACAAGCGGCTCGGCGTCTTTGCCACCCGTACTCCTTTCCGTCCGAACCCACTGGGTCTTTCCGTCGTAAAACTGGAAAAAATCTTGTGGGATTCACCGACGGGACCGCGGCTTGTGGTAAGTGGAGCGGATTTGATGGACGGGACTCCGATTTATGATATCAAGCCCTATGTCCCTTATGCGGACATCCGGGAAGAAGCCACCTGCGGCTTTGCTCCGTCGCCTGATAAAACTCTTGACGTGGATTTTCCGGAAAGTTTGCTCAATCAGATTCCGGAAGCGCAGCGCAGGGCTCTTATCGGTGTCCTGGCCCAGGACCCGAGACCGCACTACCAAAATGATCCCGGCCGCATTTACGGAATGGACTTTGGCAGCTTCAATATCAAATTCAAAGTGGCGGATACTACGCTTTCGGTCATTGCCGTAGAGCGCCGCAGCGGTATACCTGATAACAAGGAAATAAAGAAATAGGGCACGGTTACGAATTCTTCAAGAAAAACGCAGCATGATATTTTAGTTTGTAAATATGGTATAATATAAGATAATGTAAAAGCGAAAGGAGTGCATGCAATGTTCAAGAAAAGTTTTTTTGCAGCTCTCGTCCTTTGCCTGGGACTGACGTTTCCTGCTATGGCAGAAATCGAGAAAAAGGAAGCAGCCATCGATAATATCGAAATGAGCTGGCCTTACATAACTGCAGCCAGCAAGGCTTCCACAAAAGCCATCAATGCGGATATCCGCGGGTTCATGGATGATTTCCGCTATGATTATATGGCCCATAAGTTCATTTCCGGCAGAACCTGGTTCGATACCGCTTATGAAGATAAGGACCTTGTTTCCTTTACCATGTATGACCTCCGCAATGACGGGAAGGTCAATAAATTGAAAGCCTGGGGCGCCGTCTATGATTTAAAGACCGGTCAGCGGATTCCGCTCCAGAACGTAGTGAAACTGACAGTGGATGATCTCAAGGCCAAGTCAAAGACGAATTTCTTCCGCGATGGCTATGTAAAGTTTGTACCGAAGAAGCCGATTACCCGCGTACCTGAGGATTATATCCTTGGTAACGGCGGCATCGACATTATCTTCCAGGTCGATGAACTGGGAGACCTTTTGGATGGCATCATTACGGCTCATTTGAGTCAGGAGGAAATCAGGGAAATCAATGAAGCACATTCAGCAAAGTAAAAAATATATTTCTACCAAGGCCCTCTCTATGACACTGGGCCTTCTCCTTTTTTCAGGGATGTGGGGAAGCACGGTGCCGGCTTTAGCAGCTGCCAAAGCACAATCTCAGCCTGCTGCCGCATCCGCAACTTCTAAGGAGGCTCCGTCTGCTTCCGAGACCGCTGTCAAAACTTCACAGGAACTGCGGAAAGAAGTTCAAAAAGCAGCTGTGACGGCAGCTGCCGCTTCACTTTGTTCGGGCACTTACAAAAATGGGTCCGGCAGCCAGGAACATGAGCTTTTTACGGATTACGGGTGGAAGGTCACACCATATTCCAGCCGTGACGGTAAAACCGTGGTTCATTTTGATGTAGCCGTCGGAGATAAGCCGATTCATGGAATCAAACCGACGATTCTGGCAGTCCGCGGCAGCCAGAGCCAGGGAGACTGGAAGCTCAATTTGCAGACGGATCAGGTTCCTTTTGCCGCGGCAGATAGTGGGAAAAATCCCCGCAAGGATAAGAGCGTGCCGGCTGTTCATGAGGGCTTTGATACCTATGCTAAAACCATTCTGAAGGCGCCTATTGATATTGACGGAGATGGGCTGCCCGATGATCTTCCGGCCTATCTGAAAAAGCACCCTGAGCGCCGTTTGCTGCTTACCGGCCATAGTCTCGGCGGGGCGGCAGCTACGCTCCTGGGCGAGCGCCTGGCGGAGCAGGGCGTTTCTAAAGAGCAGATTCCTGTGATTACCTTTGGTGCGCCTGCTGTGGGCAACAAAGCCTTCGCGGATACCTACGGAAACAAAATCGACATCCTGCGTGTCGTCACGAGCCTCGACCCGGTGCCGGGCAGCCTGCAGACTTTTGTGGGCGGGGGCTATACGCAGTTCGGAACGCTGCAGAAATATGCTCTTTCCGAAAAGTACACTTCTTACCAGCATCCGGTATCCTTCTATTATGATCTGGCCGTGCGCCATTTCTATGATGCCTGGGACGCTGCCATCGCAGCAGGAGCCATGAAGTATCCGCCCGACGAGCGCCGTACCGAAGGAAAGCCGCTCGTGGCACTGGCAGTCTATGCCAGAAATAAGGGCTTTGACGACCGCTTCTCACCGGATCTGGGGCGTTTTCTGATGGATGAATATAAAGCGCTCCTGCCGTCTTATGTCGTCATTGATAAAGGCGTCATTCCCGGCAATGAATTCCAGGAACCGACGCAGCTGGGAGAGAAAGCACAGGCTGCCGGCGCTTCCTACCTCGTTGTTGCAACCGTTGATCAGAAGCGGATCGGACAGACGCGGCAGTGGTACCTGACCGTGACGCAGCACATTCGTTCCCTGAAGGGTGAAAACTTCTCTACTGCGACCATGGGGAGCGCTAATGTCAGCTTTGACCGCGGCGTCGTACAGGCCACTTTGTCCCTGCTTGAAGATCAGAAGCGGCAGATGCAGGAACTGCTGCCGTTTGTGACAGAGCAGCGCGCACTGTGGGTACAGGACGAAGGTGAGAGCAATGAAAATCATTGATGCACATATGCATTTTGCCTGTTATTCCGGGTTTGACGAACTTGCCCGTCAGGCCGGCCACGAAAATACGGCTGCTCATTATCTGAAGGCCTGCCATGAGAATGGTGTCGTCATGTCCATTGTGATGGGAAACGGCAGCGGCGGACCTGCTGCCTACGGCGGTGTTGTGCCGGAAGTGCCGAATCTTGCCGGGCCCTTTGATTTGAATCACTACAATCAGCCTTCCGAGATTGTCTATTGCGCCGGTATCCAAAGTGACAGTCTCACGGAGGAGAACGCGGAAAAGACGGCTCTCGAAGTCGAACGCTTTGTAAAGACACCGCAGTGCGTGGGCATCAAGATTTACACAGGCTATAACCATGTATTTGCCGATGATCCGCGTCATTATCCTCTGTACGAACTGGCGGCCGCCTATGACGTGCCGGTTGTTTTTCACATGGGAGAAACGGCGGGCGGATACGGAGAACTCAAATATGCCCATCCTCTGACCATCGACCCGGTTGCGGTAAAGTTCCCGAAGGTCAAATTCGTCATCGCCCATTTCGGGAATCCCTGGGTGCTTGATGCGGCCGAAGTGATGGTGAAAAATGAAAATGTCTTTACCGATATGTCAGGTCTTTTGGAAGGACAGTTTGACGGTCCTGCCTACGTGAAGGAGCATGAGGATTATTTCCGCTATCTCCGCATGTGGCTTGAATATATGGACCGCTACGATAAAGTGATGTACGGGACGGACTGGCCTCTCGTAAACCTGAAGACAAATATTGATGTGCTGAGCCTGCTCATCCCGGAAAAGCATCACGAAGCCTTTTTCTATGAGAACGCCCTGCGGATTTATAGTAAACTGCAGATACTGCTGCCCAAGGAGGAAACAAAATGATCACAGGAACCCAGAAAGACATTGACCGCCTGCTGCCCTTTATGACGGGACGCGTCAAAAAGGCCCTCGAAGCAGTGCGTGACCTTGATCTTGACGCCATCCCCACAGGCAAGACACCGATTGACGGGGATAACATTTTTGCCAGCGTCAATGAGTATGAGACGGAACCCTTTGATGCACGGCGTCCGGAAAAGCATGAATGCTACATCGATATCCAGATCGTGGCAGAAGGGCGGGAGACCATCGGTGCCACAGACGTGGAAAACGTCTCTGACATGACCGAGGACCGGCGGCAGAAGGATGATGTTTCCTTCTATGGCAAAACGACGAAAGAAAACACCGTTACCTTGGAAAAAGGTGACTTTGCCATCTTCTTCCCCTGGGAAGTTCATCGTCCTAACTGCGAAGCGGACGGTAAACCGGAGCATGTGAAGAAAATCGTTGTGAAAGTGCGGATGGAGTAAAAGAAGAGGCTGTGGAAAAATAAAAAGCGCTTTTGGCATATGGCCCAGTAAAGTGGGTAGTGGCTGGTGGAGAGTGGTTAGCACTGTAGTGCTGGCAGCTGCTTTGGCGGATTCTTGAGATAGAATGCAGCGGGCAGATGGTAAAAAATAAAGGCGCTTTTGACTTATGGCATTTAGCAGTGGATTATTTTCTGCGGGCGCCCCGCGGCCAGCGACCTGCGACCAGCGAAAAAGAAGGCTATGACGAAATGCAGCTGCATTTCGTCATAGCCTTCTTTTTATGCATCCAGATGTGCGCGGCCCCATTCCTGCAGTTCCAGCAAAATAGGAATCAAGGATTTTGCCTTATCTGTCAATTGGTACTCCACGCGAATAGGCCGCTCATCGTACAACGTTCTTGTGACAAGGCCGGCGGTTTCGAGTTCTTTGAGGGAATTGGCCAGCATCGTATTGGTGATGCCTATGATGGCTTTGCGCAGCTCCCCATACCGCATCGTCTGATGCACGTTAATGGCGCAGAGAATCAGTATCTTCCATTTCCCGCCCACAAGGTCAAGTACACGTTTCAGGCCGCATCCAGGCCCTCCGATTGTGTCGCATAAAGTTTCTTTTTTCATTTTGATTTCCTCACTCAGGTTTTTCGTACTCACTAAGTTTAAATTGCGTACTTGATAAGTATTTTATATCAGATATAATAGCACTATCAAAGGAAATATACAACCTGCTTAGCAAGGAGGAAATCATTATGGAATATAAGATTACTGCAAAAAATTTCGTGGAAGAAGTTACGAATAGCAAAATCCCCGTCATGATCGATTTTTATGCCGACTGGTGCATGCCCTGCAGAATGATGGGCCCGGTCACGGCATCTATCGCTGACGCCTACCAGGGAAAATTAAAAGTCTGCAAAGTGAATGTGGATGAAGAACCGGAACTGGCGCAGCAATTTAACGTCTCGAGTATCCCTATGTTCGCTTTCATCAAAGACGGCCGTACCGTAGACGGGTTTATCGGTGCCGTGCCCCAAAGCATCGTCGAAAGCAAGATTAAGGCTCTGCTGTAAGACCGGGACGACAATTCAAGACACGCTGCCGGCAAAGCAGACCTCCTCTGATTACACGGCAGCTGATCTTTTGAAATAAAATAGGAAAAGCAGTGTTTAGAAAAATGGGCTGCAAAACAATGTGCGATTATTGTTTTGCAGCCCATTTCGCTGGTCGCAGGCCGCTGGTCGCGTGTCGCCCGTGGAGGCCTGAAGATGTAAAAGATATAAGGGACATCACCCACCGCAAGCGGTCCTCCCTCTTCAATGTCGCGCAGCGACGTCGAAGAGGGTCCCTAAAGAATTTACCACAGGTGTTCTATATTTTCTTTAAGCAAAGTAAAACACTGGCTACGTAAAGACTTTCAAATCTCTTGTAGTGTTTCACTGCTACAAAATATAGCAGGCCTGCAGTTCATAGTAGAGACCTTGTATCATATGTATTGGGACTTTAACCCTCTTTTTGGGGGAAAGTGCTACACTGTAAAAGATGCTGTGGATTGGTTTTAGGACCTACCGATTAACGGTTTGAAGAAGACTCCAACCACAGCTCTTTGCAGCGATGTTAATTAGTTAGATACCGCCAGACGGTTTATATAGAACAAGGATACATAGCAGAGAGTCTGTGGTTTCAGCATCATATTTTTTAGGAGGTTTTATATTATGATCTACGTTGGAATTGATGTGTCCAAAGACAAACATGACTGCTGCATTCTTGACCCAGAGCATAAGTCCAGGTACAAGCAATTTACTATTACCAATGATTGGGAAGGCTTTGACTTTCTGCTGAAGCAGATATGCTCTTACAAACAACCGGCAGAAAACATAAAAGTAGGGCTTGAAGCCACCGGACCTTACAGCGAGAATATCACCAGATTCCTGCTGAATAACGGGCTACCAACTTATGTCTTCAATCCCATGATGACAGATCAATACAAAAAGAGTCATAGCCTTCGCAAAACTAAAACCGATCGCATTGATGCTCATTTCATAGCCTGTATGTTCATGTCCGATTTGGATCTCAAACCCTACGTTCCTAAAGAATACCACAATGAACGTCTCATGTCACTTACCAGATCTCGGTTCAGAATGGTTCAGGCAAGAACAAAGATTAAACAAGACGTGGATCGGCTTGTGGTTCTCAACTTCCCTGAACTAGGAAAATATATGAACCTGAATTCTGCTACTGCTCACGCTATATTCATGGAATATCCTACTCCCGAGGAGCTGGCAAACGCCAACTTGAAACACTTGAAAAACATTATTCACAAGGCATCCAGAGGCAGCTTAAATGAGGATTTGGCTGAACAAATTCGTGACGAGGCAAAAAAATCTATCGGTAAACACAACAATCTGGGCAATGAACATGAATTGCGGGCGAACATCCGGATTCTTGAGGACTATGATGAAGAAATTCGCAAAATCGAGGCTGAGGAAAAGGAGCTGCTGAGCGAGCATCCGGAACCTTTACTTACAATTCCTGGGATTGGTGCCGTCACAGGAGCCGCAATTTTAGCGGAAGTCGGGGATTTTTCCAAGTTCTCTTCTCCTGACAAAGTTCTAGCTTATGCCGGGCTTGCACCGTCCAGGAACCAATCAGGACGCCGAAGTGGGATAGGTCGAAGCGCCCACATGGAGAAAAGAGGGTCACGTTATCTACGATTTGCGCTCTTTAACGCAGCGATATTCGTCTGCCGGTACGAACCAGCCTACAGGGAATATTTAGCTAAGAAACTAAACGAAGGCAAGCATTACTACATAGCAATCTCTCATGCAGCCAAAAAGTTGGTACGGTTAATTTATGCACTTCAGACAACAGGAAATACATACAAAACATCTGCTCAATTAATGCTTCAAAAGCAGATAAATACTAGCTCCGATTCACAGGACATTGTACTTGACATATGATAGTTAGTCTTCTTCGACGTCGCCATAGCGACATTGAAGAAGGGGAACCGCAGGAAGGCCTGATGGCATCAGACCTTCCGGAAAGTGGTGGATGATGTCCCTTTATTTTTTTTATTTTTTGGCAAACCGACGCAGGAGGTTTGGCTACGGTGTACCTTCTTTCAAGGGAACATACTGCGAATTTTAAGGTCGCAATCGGACGGCGCACTGTTAAAGGAACTAGAAACTTATTTAAAAAGTAAATGTTATGGAGATTATGTCTTTTTGATATGGTATACTAATTTTACATAAAGAATCCTTTCTGTGAAAACAGGGAATACTGCGGGAAGGACTGCACCGGAATTACTGGTGGAGGCCTCATATTTACATATAACAATGGGAGGAAGAACCATGGGATTTAAGCTGCCAGATGGCGCGGATTTAAGTGTAGATCAGATGAATATTATTAACTTGTCTGTCGAGAAAAACTGGTTAATTAGCGGAGGTCCCGGAACAGGTAAAACCGTCATGGCAATTTATCGGGCCGACCAGGCAAATCTAACTTCAAAGGAGAAAGAAGGGAAGCCTGTTCTAATGCTGGTTTATAACAAACCATTGCAAGGGTTTCTTTCAACTGCCCTTGATAAGGAAGATTTTAAGAACATTGAAATTAGCACATACCATCACTGGCTTAAGGAGGTTTATACGCAACAAGGTTGGCCCCAAACGGACTTGTTCACTATGGCTGGGAATAAGTGGATATGGAATATACAGTGGAATAAAGTACAAGAGAGAATGGGTAAGCTGGGAAGAATATATTTCCATGTCGTCATAGATGAATCTCAGGACTTTCCTATTGAATTGCTTGAAATCTTGAGCAAAATTTCAGAGCATATGACATGTTTTTTTGACCCCAACCAGGCAATAGAGGATGATAAGACAAATAAATATGTCACTTTAAAAATGTTATGTGAACCGACAGATTATAAATTAACTCGGAATTTCCGAAATACAATTGAAATCCAAAAAGTATCTGCGCTATATTGCATAAATGGAACTCCGGCACCTTCCGAAGATCATGGAAAGAAGCCTGTTATCACCCAAACAGCATCAGGCAATTTTGACGAACTTAACAAAGAAATGGCTAAAATCATTGAACAAAATAAAGAGAAAGAAATCGGTATTATTGTTGTGAACCAAGGGGCAGAGATAAATACATATAAATCCATGAGAGCCATACTACCGAAAACTGTTAATGTACAGATGCATTTGCCACCGAAGTATACTATTGATTTTAATCAGCCTGGAGTGAAAATTCTTACATACGGAACCATGAAAGGATTGGAATTCGATATTGTATTGCTTCCCCTGTTCGATAAAATTTTATCTTCCGGGGATGCAACAATTGACGCAAACAGGGTATATGTAGCTACTTCGAGGGCAATCAGCGAACTTTATCTTTATTATTGGAGTAAGGTGATAAAGGAAGGGAAAATCAATACAATGACAGTGTTGACTAACAACAGTGACTTACTGGAATGGAAATGATCAAGAGGGATTTAGTATGAAATTCTACTTTTATTCAAATAAAAGTGTGTTGTTTGACTATCTCGAACGTAACATCATAGCTCCTGACAGCGTAGTACACGATAAACTTGGCAATAGGACGATATCTGTTACTTCTGAAAATTTCTTGTTCGTCACACATAAAAAATTAAGCCGCAAGGTGCGGGAACAAGGGATTACAACACCGGAATCCGTTTACCCCATTACATTGGAATTAAGAGAACCGAATGAAGATGACCATGAAGCTATTTTTCTTATGAAGAAGGACGGTTCTTTAGAATACCAACTGAAGAAACTGAATGAATATAATCCTGACACCTGCATAGGTGCTTATTTGCTTGGTGAAATTCCTCTTTCCTGCGTGGAAAAAATTTATTTTGATACGCATGATGATGTCACTAATTTTAAACGCCCGTCGCCGGATTACTGGTACCCAACGAATAAATACGGAATTCTACCAGAAGATTTTTCGGAAGAATTCACTTTGACTCCGGATGAGGAAAAAATTATTTCTGCCGGTAAGATGAATGTGAAAGACATAATCAGAGGTATTGAAGTTCGTGAAAAAGAAAGGGCCGGGCTGCTAAATTTTGTGGTTGGTACCCGTAACTGGCAGTATGGTAATTATAGATTTAGCATTGACAGAAGTCTGATGCGGTTCTTAGGATTACATGAAGATGACGTTAGCACAGCGCTTCCTCATTATCTTAATCTTGCCCAAAAAGAGAAAGACAATGTGGAGCAGCTGGATTTGTTTTATCAACCTGAGAATCAGATGACTGATTTGAATCAAAAGATTTACAATATCATTTATCGTACTTTTTTAGACGTTGAAACTGATCTCAGAAAATCACCAAATACTATGATTGAGGTAGTGGACTCGCTCAGCGGTCCGCTATCTGTCTTGAGCGAAAACCCAAATGAGAAGAATCAAATCAAATGTAGTATTACGGAAATCGAGGAATTGATTTCCGGGAAATCTGATAAAACCCCGGAAGAAATTCTAGCAGCAATTCCAAAACGGATCTGCTCACTAAGCTCCTTGTTGTTTGTGGCAAAAAACCCGAAACGTTATGATGATTTTTTAAGGTCATTAGAAGTCTATAATGCAGATCAACTGACGAAACGCCGCGCCATGGTTTTGTGGGGTGTACTGAACGGGCTCCTTGGTTTTCCTGGCAATAAATTCCATAAGGACAATCAGTTATTGTGGCAGTACATAGAAGCTTATGTAGAAAAAAAGAATCCTGCTTCTGGAGTTACCCTGTCGACAACTTTTCCGCAGCCTTGTGGCGTTGAGAATGGCGCGATTCTTGGCATTGAGCTGCACGAGGAACGGGTCATCACAGCAAGTGATGTTCGGGAAGCACTTTTAAAAATACCACTTGCTAAGTTAAAGGACGAAGTGTTTGAAAAGCTGTTTGAATTGGCTGTTGAGGACTGTGGCTCCAAAAAGAAAGCAGAAAATAAGGGATATGCATACCGCATTGCATCAGTGACCCTTCCTGCTATTAAGAAAGGCGAGGAGTTGAGTATCGAGAAGCGCAAGAAGTTGGAACAGTTGCTAAAAGACGCTAAGAATCTTGTGCCGAATAAAGAAAAGCTGCATAAGGATTATTTAGAAAAGGAAGATAAATTCAAACAAGTATTTGCGGAAGATCCTAAGTCTTGGAAAGAGGTATTCAACAACTTAGAGGAGTAGTCAAATGCGAAAGTATGAATTGATGTTTGAACAAAAAGCCGAGTTGCCAGGTATTGATACGCTGCAAGAAGATATCGCTAATGCCAGAGACTGGGAAGACGCATTTTGGATTGGTAAATTCATATATAGTCATGATTCCAGCGAAGCAGACAAGTTGATTATCAAAGCGTATGAAAGAGCATTTAATCTGGGGTTGAATGTATACTCCAACAGGGAGTGCTTCTTGACTGCTACACAGCAGAGTGCAAGGATGTGTTTTCAATTCGGGCGATATGTCGAAGCCGGTAATCATCTAATAGTGCTGGAAGATAATTATGAAGACCTTCCGGATTGGGTTCATTTGTACTTTGCAGCGTCCCAGATTCATACGGATATTCTTTTGTATTGGGCGGAGAACCCGAAATATCTTTTTGATTATATTGATAAAATTAACAAGAACAACCCCGAGTCAGTGCAAAAACGCAAGTTCCTATTTCAGGACTTTTTAAACAGAGTCGCTGAACTTTCGGGAACGCAGGATTTGTCAGAGGTAGATTCGGAAGCGATTCTAAATAAAGCTGAGGAGCTTGGAGTTAAAGATTCCAATGCATGCCTGAATTTTGAGGTTGCCTTAGGACTTGAGGTGAACCTGGCTGAGTGGCAAAAGGAAGAGGTAGAGGAAGAAGAGACCGGTGCACAGGCAGCAAGTGAGCTTGAACAAGAAGTTGCAGAACTTAAAGATAAACTTGCAGAATTACAGGAGAAAGCTAATGCACAGGAACTCCAGCTTGGTGATTACAAACTACAGGCAAAGCAGTATAAGCAGGATATTGCTAAGCAGCATGAAGAGAATGCCAAACTCAAGAGTCAGTTAAAATCCACCACAGAGGAGCTTCAGGGAGCTAAAGAACGGGAATATGCTTCTTTACAAAGAGAAAAGACGTTGGAAAGCAAGCTCTCGGGCCATGAATCCGACTTAAAACAGTTGAAGGAACAGGCCTCCGCTTTAGGAAAACTGAAGGCTGAAATTGAAGAGTTAAATGAGTTACTGGCGGAAACTGAAAATGAAAACACCGAGCTGCGTGCTGAGGCTGAACAGTATACCGCAACGATTGCTAAACAGAATGCTGAGGCTGAAAAATATAGCGCAAAGATTGACAAATTCACTTCTGATTTGCAGAAGGCTAATGCAGAGATTCAGCGACTTCGTGCAGCAGTCCCGGAAACTCAAACTGAACAAACCGCATCGCCGGGCTTTACGGCTGCAAGTTTTTTGCGAAGAAATCAGAAAATCCTGATTATCGGTGAATCCAGGATTAAAGCAAATGATATTAAGGGGGTACTTAAAAAACAAGTGCCAGGCCTCCGTAATGATCACTTGGAAATTTTGCTGAATTATGAGGATGTAAAAAGTTATACAGACAGGATTAAACAAAATGGTATGAAATACGCAGGAATCATTGCAGGTCCCTGTCCTCATAAAACTAAGGGTATTGGGGATCATGGGAGTTTTATACAGATGCTTAAGGACGAGAAATTAGAGTATCCTCCCGTTGAAGAAGCCAGAACAAATTCACATGAACTGAAAATAACCAAGACATCAATTCGCAATGCAATGGAAAGACTGATAGTGAGACTGCAGCCTACGACTCTCTAGAAACTTATTTGGCCTTTTGAGAACGATAGGTGATATGCTAAAGCTTGCGCAGATACAATTTGATAGTTTTTATCATAGTAAATGTAAAAGCGTAGAATGAACACGAGCCCACTGTAATCCGACAACGGATTATGGTGGACTTGTTCTATCAGGGCGGTGGATCCCCGGGCGTGATCCTGTCGGGGATGTTTGGGTGTTCTCATTATTATTGAAATATAATACAAAGTGAGATACGTACGAAACTGTCTTGCAGGCACTGTGCCGGATACTGTATTTCAAAATTGGGGAAGAATATGATAATGAAAGGAAGTTATCTGCATTACGTACTGACTGCGGTGGAGAATAGCGCGACGTAAAAAATCACACCAACAATTCTACTAATCTCTGTTGTCGGACTGATTTTCCACCGCAGACGTGTCCGCGATTGCTTAAGCAATCGACGGCCACTGCGGTCCCTCTTTTTCCTCGCTGCGCTCGAACAAGGCGAAATGCAGTCGCCAAAGCTTCGCTTTGGCAAATATAATAAGCAAAAGTTGACTTTATTTTTCATTTTATTCCGGTCGTCAGACCGGACCTTGCCGCCGCAGGCTGGGCTAAAAGCTATATGCCAAAAGCTAAAGGCGCCTTTATTTTTTTACTAACTGCCCGCTGTAATCTTCTTCCAGAATCCGCGAAGGTATCTGTCCGCACTACGGTACTATCCACTACCCACTATCCACTTTCCACTAGGCGCATGCCGCCTTTCAAGTATTTTCCCTTGACACAAACTGTTAAAACGATTACAATATAACGGTATCACTTTGGGCCCGAGTCGTTAGCCCCGGCGCGAGTACCAAAGATTCATCACTCGGATACATGTTTGCAGATTGAGCTTTATTTAGGAGGAATAAGGATGAAGACATATATGGCAACCCCGTCTACCATTGAACGCAAATGGTACGTAGTGGATGCTGCCGATAAGACTCTGGGCCGTCTGGCTGCAGAAGTCGCAAAGGTGCTCCGCGGCAAGAATAAACCGACTTTCACTCCCCATATGGATACTGGGGATCATGTAATCATTATCAATGCTGCACAGGTTAAGCTGACCGGCAAGAAGCTGACCCACAAGGTTTACTTCCGTCATTCCGGTTACCTGGGCGGTGACAAATACGTTACTGCCGGCGATATGCTGAAGAAGAACCCTGTCCGCATGGTTGAAATGGCTGTTCGCGGTATGGTTCCCCACAATCGTCTGGGCGCTGACATCATTAAAAAACTGCATGTATACGCTGGTCCTGAACATCCTCATGCTGCACAGAAGCCTGAAGTTCTGACCATCGATATTCGCTAAGAGGAGAGGAGAACTAGAAAATGGCAAAAGTAACTTATGATGCGACTGGCAGCCGCAAGAGTTCCGTTGCTCGCGTTCGCCTTGTTCCGGGCGAAGGCAAGATCGTCATCAACGGCCGTGAGCTGAGTGAATATTTTGGACTGAAGACCCTCGAACTGGTTGTTCGTCAACCGTTGGAAGCTACCGAAACCCTCGGTAAGTACGATGTACTGGCTAACGTAGTCGGCGGTGGTATTGCCGGCCAGGCTGGTGCTGTTCGTCACGGCATTGCTCGTGCCCTGCTGAAAGTTGACGGAGACTTCCGTCCTGTCCTGAAGAAGGCTGGTCTCCTGACCCGTGACCCGCGCGAAAAAGAACGTCGCAAGTACGGCTTGAAGAAGGCTCGTAAGGCTTCTCAGTTCAGCAAGCGCTGAGTTTTATTACGAATTTACGAATTCAAAACTGTCGACTGCAACTGCAGTCGGCAGTTTTTTTATATGCGAATAGGCAAACCGACGCAGGAGGTTTGCCTATGTGGAGGGATAGCTTCTTTTTTTATATTTTGCTAAAGCGGAGCTTTAGCGACTATATCCGTGCCTTCTTCGAGCGTAGCGAGGAAGAAGGGGAACCGCTTGCGGTGGATATTCAGTTAGATAACAAGTAAGGGTAAATAAAAGAGACTGGAAAACAGCAGCACTACTAGAGGTAGCCAAATGTTCCATTTGGCCCAATTGAACCAGGACGACCCGTAATCGTACCCATCCCTGCGTTCTGAATGAATACCCACCACGGACGGAAAGCGACTGCGTCGCATTCCTGTGGTTCCTCCCTCTTATTTTTTTATCAAAAAACAAGAGGGCGAAAGAGCTGCGAATATAAAATGTAGGAGTGCTGGATTTTTGTTTCAGCAACCCGATACAGAAGAAAAATAAATTTAAGGGACATCACCCGCTGCTCTGCTGTGGGTGGTCAGTCGGACAACAGGGAATGCCCCCAATCAAGCAACTGTGAAATTCTAACTAAACTTCAATTCAAGGTACTATCCCCAGTGCAGCCCTCTTCGACGGCAGCCCACATTTAAAGACTTTTAGCACCCGGCAGTGCTTCTGCCGAGTGCTTCTTTTTTTGCAGGATCCAATTTCGTGACTTTGATAAAAATACTTCTTGTATTTATTTCCATACTCCTTTTACTACTTTGAAAGGGTACTAAATACCCCTCATTTATAGGGAATTGACGCACATAATGCTAGAAATAAGCAATTTCTATGTCTGCTTTTCACCTCTTTAAGAAAAAATAATAACGCATAATTATTTTATAAGTTCAAATTTATTAATTACAACTATTAAAATTATATATAAACGATAAATAAAAACTATATTAAATCATTCGTACCATTTCGATTGAAAAAAATATATTAAAAAATACGTTAGTATAATTCCATTGACTATAAAAATATATATGCACATAAATTAAATACATAAATAAAAACTATATATCGGAATAATACCAATTGTACTAAAAATACAGTATACAATATTGCAAATTGTAAAATAATTGATAATTTTCACTATTGACGTGAAATTTTGTTTGTGCTATTCTTAATTCGTAGTTAATGTTTCACAAATTCTGTATTTATTCTATTTAGAATGCATAAATATGCATAGCTCCTGCTAAAAAATGCAAAAATACAGATGATGAGTGGAACGAACCAGAAAGAAAACTTTAAAAGGAGGGGAATCTCAATGAAAGTCAAAAAAGTAGTTACCTCAATCTTGGCCATGCTTATTGCTGGATCTGTTCTAGCCGGCTGTGGTGGCGGCGGAGATCAAAAATCCGCTGACGGCAAGCTGGACCGCAGCAAGCAATTTGTAACGGTGCTCACTGGTCCTACAAGTGGAATTTATTTCCCCATTGGCGGTGCTTTCTCCAAAGTAGCAGGAGAGATGGGCTACAAGACATCTTCGACAGCAACGGGAGCTACGGTCGAAAATATCAACGGTATTCTTACCGGAAAAGGTGAAATGGCAATTGCTATGTCCGATTCGGTTATCCAATGCCAGGAAGCTTTCGGTGCTTTCGAAGGCAAGAAAAAGGAACCGGATCTGCGCGTGATGATGGGTCTTTGGCCTAACGTTGTCCAGATCGTGACAACTGAAGATACGGGTATCAAGACTTTCGCCGACCTCAAGGGGAAGAGAGTCGGTGTTGGGGCCCCGAATTCTGGTGTAGAATTGAACGCTCGTATGATCTTTGAAGCTAACGGCATGAGTTATAGTGATGCTAAAGTTGACTACTTGTCCTATGGCGAAGCTATCGACCAGATTAAGAACGGTCAGTGCGATGTCGCATTCGTAACGAGCGGCCTTGGCAACGCGACAATCAAGGAACTCGGTACGATGAAGAAGATTCGTTTTATCCCCATTGATGAAAAAGCTATGGCCAACCTGACCAAGAAATATCCGTTCTATATGCCATACAAGATCCCGAAGGATTCCTATGACACGGATGTAGACACACCGACGGCTGCCGTAATGAATGTTATGCTTGTTGACAAGAAACTGCCGGACGAAGTTGTCTATGACCTTTTGACCGGAATCTATTCCGAAAAGGGCCTGGCTACAATCGGTGCCTCTCACGCAACGGCAAAACGCGAAATCAAGTTGGATACCGGCCTGCGTGGTATCAAGGGAACTCAGTTGATTCTTCATCCGGGCGCTGAAAAATTCTGGAAGGAAAAAGGAATGCTCTAATTTAGGATGAAAGGCAAAACAAGAACTGCCTTATGGATGGTCGTACTGTTCAGTGCCATCGGACTATTTGCCTGGTGGCATTGGGCAAGTCAGACCGTCATGCGAATCAAAAATTACGAGACCCGGCATATCTACGTAGAGTTCCCGGTCCAAGCCGGCGATCGTTTATTTTTTGGATGGATTCATTCGCTTGAACATATTCACTGGCACGAGTACTTTCATATTGCACCGGATCATTCGTTGGTACTTGATACCATATCATTTCCCGCTTTTGGAGCGGGAATCCCGGAAAACAGAGGAAAAAAGACCTGGGTGGATGAGAAGGGAAATATTTTCATGGATGAGATTGATCAGTCTTTTCCAAGGATTGACTGGATTAATTCTCACTATGCGACTCGGGAAATCAAGCTCAATGATGAGCTTATTACCAGTGGAAAGCTCCTGCCGGAACATACTCGATTGATTCTTGTGATAGAAGAGAGGGGATTCTTCGATGGAAGACTTGAAGAAAAAATCCACAACCAACCCTACTTCGGCAAGTTCTTTCAGTGATGCACCAGTTAATAAGGATGGTGTTATTACCGGCGATATGTCCGATGAAATGATGGAGAAGACTACTGCCATCATTGAAAAGGTTGATAAGGAATCGGCGACGCGTAAATTTAGCGGCGTCATGCAGTCGTTTTTCTATATTTTTTGTATCGTTGTTTCGCTTTATCATCTCTACACGGCTATTTTTGGACCTCCTGTGACGCTGGTTCACCGGAGTCTCCACGTAGCTATGATGTCGAGTCTGTGTTTTTTGATGTATCCGATGTCCAAGAAATCCAGCCGGACGAAACCGTCCATCCTTGACTGGATCCTTGCCATTCTTTGTTTTACCATACCGCTCTATATCTACACGGATTATCTTGGTGTCGTTGAGCGGGCCGGCCGCGCCAGTCAGACCGATATGATCATGGCAACGCTTCTCGTGGTTCTCGTCCTGGAAGCTACCCGCAGATGCAGCGGAAAAGCTTTGCCGCTCTTAAGCATAGGGTTCATTCTGTACGGGCTCTACGGGCGGCAGTTCCCGGGAATGTTTATGCACCGCGGGTATGACTGGCTCAGCCTTTCCAACCATTTCTTTGCCAATACGGAAGGTATCTACGGTACCTCTGTTAACGTTTCTGCAAGTTACATTTTCCTTTTCATCTTGTTCGGCTGCGTGATGACCAAGTCTGGCATGGGTAAATTCTTTAATGATATTTCCCTTGCCCTTGCCGGTCATACAAAGGGCGGCCCTGCAAAAGTATCCGTCGTGGCTGCCGGCCTTCTGGGATCCATTAACGGTTCCGCTGTTGCTAACGTGGTAACGACAGGTTCCTTTACGATTCCTTTGATGAAAAAGACAGGGTATAGTGCAGAATTTGCCGGTGCAGTTTCTGCTGCCGCTTCTGTCGGCGGGCAGCTGCTTCCTCCGATTATGGGCGCTGCAGCCTTCATCATGGCAGAAATCCTGGGCGTTAAGTACTCTGAAATCATCGTCTGGGCTGCCATTCCGGCGCTGCTCTACTACATGGGCATTCTGATCCAGGTTCAGCTGCGTGCTTCCAAGGATGGACTTGTCGGGGTTCCGAAATCTCAGCTTCCTAAAGCATCGGAAGTTTTGAAGGCTCAGGGACACTTGATTATTCCTATCCTGTTCCTGCTGTATATGCTGTTCTTCTCGGGCTCTACCGTCGTCTATGCAGCTGTGCTGACAATTGGTGTCACGATTGTTGTCGCCGCCTTTAAAAAGTCGACGCGTATGACCTTTAAACAGATCGTGGATGCGCTGGCAGAAGGGGCTAAACAGACCGTCAGCGTTGCTATGGCTTGCGCCTGCGTCGGTATCGTTGTAGGTGTTTCCTCCAAGACCGGTTTCGGGCTTACGATGGCGAACACGATCATCAGCCTGGGCAAGACGTCTATCCTCTTTACCCTCGTCTTCACGATGGTAACGTGCATGGTTCTCGGCATGGGGCTTCCTTCCATTCCGTCCTACATCATTACCTCGTCCATTGCAGCTCCGGCCCTGTTTAAATTAGGGATTCCGAATGCATCGGCCCATATGTTCAGCTTCTATTTTGCAATGTTTGCAAACCTGACGCCGCCTGTTGCTTTGGCCGCCTTTGCAGCTGCCGGTGTATCCGGCGGCAACCCCATGAAAACCGGGTGGATGAGTGTGCGGCTTGCTATCGCAGGCTTCATCATTCCGTACATTTTCGTATTGTCTCCTCAGCTCATGCTGATCAATACGACCTTTGCGGAAGGCCTTCTGACGGCAGCAACGGCTGCTCTTGGTGTATTCCTCCTGGCAGTTGCCTGCGAAGGGTACGTGTACGCGCCGGTTAACCTGATATTGAGGGGCGTCGCTCTTATCGGTGCCCTTTGCCTCATGGTTCCGGGCATACAGACCGATATCATCGGTGCAGTTATTCTCGTTGCGCTTATCGTGGTTCAAAGAAGAAAGAGAGCTGCTCTCAATCCGGTTGCGTAAAAACGAATATTGCTGCTAAGACAAAAGATGCTTCCCTGTTTTGCGCAGGGAAGCATCTTTTTTGTTACGCAGCTCGCCCGTGGAAGAAAAATTGCCAAGCGATGGGTGATGTGCGCCAGTTCGGCGTGAATAGTATAGTTCGGTGAAAGTCCGAATCCAGTAAAGCCTAGCAAGCAGCTGGTACCGAGTCTTGCATGCAGAGCCGTGAGGTGAGCATGAAGCGTAGACAGGGAGTGTGAGAGCCGTAATGCCAAATGCGATGAGCAAGGCGTGAAGCAGAATCAGCCTCGTTAACCGTAATATGGAAGCCGATACCTTATCACCGGTCGCAGGCAGAAGCGTGCAGTTCGTTAGCAGGAAACTGCGGCGAGAACTGCACAGAGTTCCATCGGGGTCCAAGTGCACGGCGAGTACACAAACACTATTCATGTACCTGGGAGAACTGACTCAGTCCAAGGGACAGTGGTATGCTGACTTAAATACTTAACTGTACGGAGGTTGGCAAAAGCTGAGTCAGTAGTCGGATTGCCTCATAGTAGTGATGAAACCTATGAAAGTAGGCGGAGCGAAGGGGGCAAAGAATAATCGATTTCTGTCTCAAAACAGAAGGTAAGACAAAGAGGTTACCATAATGGAAATTGCGACACAGAAATTAAGGCACCGAGTGCAAGAGTGCAGATATGGTGCTGAAAGATTATTCTAAGAGCCGTATGCGGGAAAACCGCACGTACGGTTCTGTGAGGGGCGGGCGAGGCAACTCGACCCGTCTACTCGACGGACCACTCTGCCGAGGGCAAGGCTAAATGAAAAAAATTTAGATTATCTGCTAAATTTTAGGTTTTATATCATATTTTACTTGAATCAAAAATGTTAACCCACTGTAGCAGACGAGGTTAGAACAAATGCCCAAAGCGCTTTTATTTTTTACTAGCTACCCGCTGCATTCTTCCTCAAGAATCCGCCAAAGCAGATGCCCGCACTGCAGTGCTACCCACTATCCACTATCCACTACCCACTTTACTGGGCCAAATGCCAAAAGCCAAAAGCGCCTTTGTTTTTTACTAGCTGCCCGTGCATTCTTTCTCAAGAATCCGCTAAAGCAGCTGCCCGCACGGGTGTACTAGCCACTCTCCACTAGCCACTACCCACTTTTCTATGTCTTCTCTTCACGTACTATATTCTCTGAAAATTCCTACCCGCTTGACAATCACACACAATTTTACTAGGATATACACAACGTAATTTAACAAAAGTGAGGTGCTTGACGATGAGTGAAAAGTTGTGGTCGATTTTAGAGGAGCTGAAGTCCAATCAATATGAATGGGTGGACCTGACCCATCCCCTGAATAATAACAGCCCCTATTGGGCCGGGATTCCGAAAGGCTCCGTGGAACTCTGCAAGACGGTCTTTGATTGGGGCAACCCGATGCTGGAATGCCTGATTCAGACCTTCAAATTCCCGGGACAGTTCGGAACGCACGTGGATTTTCCGGGCCATTTTGTGAAAGGTGCTAATCTCTCCGACAAATATGGCGTCAAGCATATGATCTATCCCCTTGTCGTCATCGATATCAGTGATAAAGTCAAAAAAGACGTGCACTATGCCGTCACGGTGGACGACATCAAAGCCTTTGAGGCAAAATATGGTCCTATCCCCGATGGTGCCTTTGTCGCCCTTTATACCGGCTGGGCTAAGAACTGGCCAAACATGGATAAACTCTCCGGCCTTGACGCGGAAGGCAACGAAAACGCTCCGGGCTGGTCGCTGGATGCTTTGAAATATATCTATGAAACCCGTAACGCTGCTGCAAGCGGACATGAGACCCTCGATACCGACGCGTCCAAAGTCGCTGCCGCGGCAGGAGACCTCGTATGCGAACGCTACGTACTGAGCCAGGGCAAACTCCAGATCGAAGTCCTGAACAACCTCGATAAAGTCGCTCCCGTGGGCGCACTGCTTTTCGCCGCATGGCCTAATATTGAAGGAGCTACTGGACTTCCTGTTAGAGCAGTAGCGATTACGCCGAAGAAGTGATGTTTTAAAAGGCACCTGCCTCACTCTGGTGTTCGGCTGGCTTGAAGTAAATCTTCTGTGAAAAATGAAATAAAAACAGGTGTGAAATTGGGGCATACGTTTTGCATGAACGTATGCCCTAATTTTTTACCTGTTTTCACTTGAAGTCTTATTCTTTTATTTTTCATTCTCAGTGTCTTTTGGATACATGTCGAGATTGATGTTGCCTGTGTTTAACAGCTTTTTTCCTAATTTTTACGTTACTTTTACACTTTCTATATAAATGAAACTTACACTCGTTACTTAGAATGAATGTTGTAGCGTTCAGATGGGAGGAAAAGAGAAGATGAAAAGTTTCAAAAAGGTGTTGTGCCTGCTGGTTTCCGTGCTGATGCTGGCAGCCCTGACTGGATGTGGTGGCGGCGAAAAGAAGGAAGCAGCAAAAGAAGGCGGCAAGACAGTTGTAACGTTCTGGCATGTTTATTCCAAGAACTTCGGTGCTCCTGTCATCAAGAAGATGGTGGAAGACTTCAACAAATCCCAGGACAAGATTTTGGTAAAGGAAGTCTATAACCCGGATATGTATCCAGGTTTGATGAAGAATTTGCAGGCGGATGTGGCTGCCGGCAAATCCCCGTCCATTGCAATGATTGGCTATAACTACCTGAAGTATTTTGATCAGAACTTCAAGTATGTATCTCCGCTTGATGTCGAAAAGACTTCCGATAAGGATAAAGACTTTGTAGAAAAGAACTTCTTACCGAACGTGCTGTCTCTGGCAAAAGATGGTGACAAGCAAGTGGGGCTGCCGTTCTCTATCAGTGCTCCGATTCTGTATTACAATCCGGACCTGTTCAAGGCTGCCGGCCTCGACCCGAACAAACCGCCTAAGACATGGGCAGAAGTCAAGAATTATGCGAAAGCTATCCATGACAAGACTGGCGACTACGGCTTTTATATGCAGGAATATCAGGATAACTGGGCTACGCAGGGTCTTCTTACTTCCAACGGCGCTCAGATCCTGAGCAAGGATAATAAGGCTGTATTTGCTTCCCCTGAATCTGTCGAAGCTTATCAGCTCTATGCCGATATGGTTCTGAAAGATAAATCTGCACTGCATATCGCTGCCGATGAAGGTATTGCTTCCTTCTATTCCGGCAAAGTCGGTATGCTGATGGGCACCAGTGCCAAAATCGGTACTGTGACGAAATCTTCCAAGTTCAATGTCATGGCCTGCACGTTCCCTGCTTTCGGCACGAAGAAAGTTCAGATTCCTTCCGGCGGTAACTTCCTGGCTATTACGGCTCAGAACAAGGAAGAACAAAAGGCTGCCTGGGAATTCATCAAGTTTATCATGCAGCCGAAGTACCTGGCTCAGTGGACTATCAATACCGGTTACCTCCCGCCTCGTCAGGACGTTGTAGATGATGCTTCCATCAAGGAAGCTATCGCAAAGACGCCGGCCCTTAAGATTGCTTTCGAGGAACTGCCCATGCTTTCTCAGTGGGTTGCCTTCCCAGGTGACGTTGGCGTAAAGGCTGAAAAGAGACTGGCCGATGCAAGAGATCAGATTCTTTCCGGTCAGGATCCGATGACGGTCCTTCAAAAAGCACAAGATGACTTGAATGCACTGTTAAAGTAAACACAAATCGTTTTCCAACGCAGAGGACCGTTTTATGAACGGTCCTCTCTGTGTATTTTCCGATGGAGTGAGAGCCTTATGAAAGCAAATGATATGGGGTATTTGAAACGGGAACGGAGGCTCGCGGTGCTGTATATCCTGCCGGCACTGTCCGTTTTCATCCTGTTTATGTTCTACCCGCTCATTTATACAATTTATTTAAGTTTTTACCGGTGGAACATGGTTTCCCCAAACATGAAATTTGTGGCATTGCAGAACTATGTGAATCTGCTTTCTGACCCGGTAACTGTGCAGGTTTTTAAGAACACGGCTCTGTATATTGTCATTCTCGTTTTCTTTAATTTTCTGCTGCCATATATACTGGCATATATCAACACCTTTTTGATGAAGACAGGGAAGCATGTCTATAAGGCACTGCTCTTTTCATCATCCCTGATTGCTCTGGTAGTTGGGGCCATTCTGTTCCAATGGATCTTTAATCCTGTATCGGGCCCCGTTGCTGCACTGGCAGATAAAGCCGGTATTACCCTTCCAGCCTGGTCAAAGACGCCCGGACTGGTTATCCTTGTTATCAGTCTCGTTGCCGTGTACAAGGCATTTGGGTACAACTTCCTGATTCTTTTGTCCGGCATGAGCAGCGTACCGGAAGAACTGATCGAAGCAGCCCGTCTTGAAAAAGCTTCAAACGGCAACATTTTTAGAAAGATTGTTATGCCACTGACGTCGGCGACGGCCATTTATATCCTCATTATGACCATCGTGCAGGGCCTGCAGTACGTATTTACTCCAATCAAGGTCCTGACTCAGGGCGGACCGAACGATGCCAGTTCCAACATTATCTACCGTGGATATGATTACGCTTTTACCTTCTATGAAACGGGGATGTCTGCGGCGCTTGCTATTGTGACTATGATCATCTTCCTGCTGCTGCTATATCTGGAATTCCGATTTGTGGAGAAGGGAGTGTACTATGAAAATTGATAGATCTGAAATCAAATGGCACATTCTCTTCATTATCCTTGTGCTGATGCTGATTTATCCGCTTCTGTTTTCCTTGTCGACTTCTTTTAAGACGATGAGCGAAGCTTTCTCATCGCCATCGCTCATTCCGGCGGAGCCAACACTTGATGCCTATAAGCGCGTTTTTGAAGTCGTGCCTTTTGCCCGCATCCTTTCCAACACGTTCCTCATTGCCAGCCTCGTGACACTGTTCAAAGTAGCAACGGGCGTCTTTGCAGCCTATGCATTTGTGTTTTTCCATTTTAAGCATAAGACGATTCTGTACTTTCTGCTCATTAGTACGATTTTTATTCCTTTCACAGTGACGATGATTCCAAACTATATCACGCTGTCCCGTATTGGCCTCGTGGATAGCATCTATGGTGTGGCACTGCCGCAGTTAGCCGATGCTACGGGAATTTTCCTTCTGAGACAGTACATGAAAGGGATTCCGATGTCACTCATGGAAGTGGCAGAACTGGAACATGCTTCCCACTGGACCCGGCTGCGTACGATTGTCGTACCCATCATCAAACCGGCTATCCTGTCCATCGGGATTATCTTCTTTATCAACTCCTGGAACGAATACGTATGGCCTGCCATTATCATCAAGAGCGAAGTCAACTACACGTTGTCCTTAGCTCTGCAGATGTTCGTAAGTTCCGAAGGCGGTACCGACGTGCCGGTTACGATGGCTGTAGCAACGCTCACTATGCTGCTTCCGCTGTGCTTGTACGCTGTCTGCCAGCGTTTCATCATCGGAACGTTTGCGCATTCCGGAATAAAATAACGAGGTGTCGTGTATGTATAGCATTGAACTCAAAAATGTAGTCAAGAAGTTTGGCAAAACGGAAGTTATCAAGGGTCTTGACCTTGCTATCAAAAAAGGAGAACGGCTGATTCTCCTGGGGCCTTCAGGCTGCGGCAAATCTACCATTCTCCGCATGATCAGCGGACTGGAAACCATTACGTCCGGTGAACTCTATATGAACGGGAAACTGGCCAATAACATGGATCCGGGCGACCGGAACATTGCCATGGTATTCCAGAATTACGCACTGTTTCCTCATTTAAGTGTAGAGGATAATATTTCCTATGGTCTTAAAGTTAACCACGTTCCGGCAGATGAAATGAAAAAACGTGTCGCCTCCGCTGTCGAGATTTTAAATCTTCAAGGTCTCGAAAAGCGGCTGCCCCGCGAATTGTCCGGTGGGCAGCGGCAGCGTGTCGCTCTGGCACGTGCCATCGTAAAGCAGGCGGACTTTTTCCTTCTTGACGAACCCTTGTCCAACCTGGATGCCCAGCTTCGCGGGCATGCTCGTAAGGAACTCGTCAAGATTCATGAAATGTTTGGTCAGACCATGATTTACGTGACTCATGACCAGATTGAAGCCATGACCGTAGGCCAGCGCATCGCAGTCATTAACGAAGGCAAGATTCAGATGCTTGATACGCCGACCAAAGTCTATCACAGACCGGCTAACGTCTTTGTTGCCAAATTTATCGGGTCGCCGTCTATGAATATTTTCAGTGCACCCCTGGATGCCGGCAGCCTGCAGTTAAATAATACGCCTCTGCCGCTTCAGGCCAATTGGATGAAAGTTTTGGACGCTGCGCCGAGTCAGGAATTCAAGACCGGAATCCGTCCCGAAGATGTTGTCCTCTATCCGGAACCGGGAGCGGGGAGAATTCCTGTCACCGTACAGTATCAGGAAGATTACGGCAGCCGCGTCGGGTATTACTTTACCGTTAATGGCGAAGATGTAATTTCCATCATGCGGGACGATGTTCTGCAGGGCAAAAAAGAAGCTTACTGGGATGTCAATCAGAATAAGCTCCACTTTTTTGATGCGGGTACCGGCAGGAACGTCGGTTATCCGGAGTAAGGGGGCCACCCATGAAATACTTTATTTCGGATTTGATTGTGGGTACGCACGGCGCTGCGGAGTTTGCCGACTGGCTTTCTTCTCTGCACAGACCGGACTTTGGTATTGAGTTTACAGCCTTTACTCATGACGCAGACTTCTGGGAGACGCTGAGCCGTAAAGTTCCGAACGTGACTTGTCCCATGACTTTTCATGGTCCTTATGTCAGAGTAGAAGCAACGTCTGACCTTGTGTCCAAGGAACATGCCTGGCTCATGGAAAGCTATGAACGCGTCCTTCAGCTTGCTGCTGCAAATCATGTGCGCCACGTTGTCTTTCACTATTCCCAGCTTCAGTTTGAACCTGCTGAAATTCCGCAGAAACAGCAGAATGCCTACGCAGTTATGCGGGAACTGACGAAGCGTGCCCAAAAACTGGGGGTCAACCTCATCATTGAAAACCTCTGCCGGCAAAAGAATAAAGTGCACCTGTTTACCAACGAAGAGTACTTCCAGATCTTTGAAAACATCCCGGAAGCAAAATCCTTGATTGATATTGGCCATGCTAATGTGAATGGGCTCGATATCGAAAAATTCCTGGCCATTAACGGCCCTCGCGTTAAAGGTTTTCATGTGCACAACAACGATGGCATCTCCGACCAGCACCTGGATTATCATAAAGGTACTGCCGATATCCGGACCATTATGCACTGGATCGGCAAATACACCCACGATGCCAATATCGTCATTGAGTATGAACCTCATGAAAAACTTACGCACCCTGAACTTATCGAGGAGCTCGAGGAGCTGAAAGGTTGGGTAGAAGAAGGAAAAGAGTAAATCACAAGACTTAAGTATAATGAATGCATAGAGTTCATTCGTGATGCCAGTCAAATTTTTGGCTGGCATTTTTTATATGTTTTACACTTATCCACAGCCCGAGCTCATCTCCGAGTACTATACAACGTACTCCAGGTGTATTGTTTGTTGTTGTTTTGTTATGTTTTGTTATGTATTCTTATGTAGCGGCGTTATATAACGTTACGGTAACGTTACGCATACTTAATTGAATTGAAGTTCCTGTTCGGGACTTGGTTTCAGGATTCTGCCTTTGGTGTGACAAACGGGGCAGGGCGCCGCATATTCATGACCGTTTTCATTCTTGATTACATAGCCGTTGTGACAGTCAGGGTTGGTGCAGGGCACAAATCGCTGGTTTGCCTCCTTTGCGGCACCGCCCCGGATAAGTGCAATGAGATAGCCGGAGCGATTCGTAATATGTCGCTTATCCGCTATTGTCCTGAAATATGAAATGGCATCTTTAACCACACTTTTACCATACGTGTCTAAGAGGGATTGAGCGGTTTTCTGGCTGACTTGATAGGCCATGAGCGCAGCCGTAAGGTCATTCGTTTCTTTATCGGTCAGCTTCCTCCGCGTAGTAGTGTAGGTGGGGAGAGAAAGTTTGGAACAAGGGCTGGACTTCACTTCTGAGGCTTTTTCAGCCGGTTTGATGTCAGTTCCTTTTACTTCTTCCTTTTTCGAAACAGCCGGAGGTTCTGCTTTAGATTCTGCTTCAGGCACTTCTTCAGGCATTGTTTCCTTGGCAGCCGTTTCAATTGCTTCCGGAGTATTTTCCACTTCTTCAGCAGTAGTCGGTTCTAATTCCATGTCATCCACTGATTCGGATACGCTTTTTTCAATCATGCTGTCTTTCTTGTGGCTTTCACGATACCTTCTTTGTCGTTCTGCATTGGATTCCTGGATTTTTTTCATTTTCTCAATCGCTTCGACATTCTGGTACCGTCCCCAATTCCTGACGATAATCGCACCTTGATCCAAAACAATCATGTGCATGCGTTCGAAAAGGTCTAATGCCTCCTTGATTCTTTCGAGAGAAGAATGCCATAAGATGGTCAAATCTTCCAAGGTAAACGGGACATTGTCTGTGAGTTCAATACGGCCGTTTTTGTTGCATTTTCCAGCCGTGACAAGCATATGGAACCAAAGCTTCAAAAAAGTATCTCCGTTGGGTTTATTTTCAATGAGCTGGATTTTGGGGTTATCAAATACACCGAGCATCAAGTTCACATATTTAAGATTAACTTTCGCAGTACAGTTCATATTTCTTGTTCTCCTCTATCATCAGGATCCGATGCCTTTTGCGGCATCGGATTTTTTGTTTTAAAGTCCATTCGTCAGCATTGTTCTTAAATCTCTGCGCAGCTTCTTGAGCTGGTAAGAAACTTTGCTTTTTGAGATGTGATATTCGTGAGCAATTTCGTCCATGCTTTTATTTTTCCCATAGTAACTGATGAGCAGCTTTCGCTCATAGGGATATAAATGTTTCATGGCGTTATGCAGCGCCTTGTAGTCTTCCCTGTCAAAGGCAGTTTCCATGAAGTAGGTCGTTTCAGTGGGTTCCAGGGCAATTTTTTCCTTTATTTCCCTGTGCTGTTTTTCTGCTCCCTGATATTGACCAGCGAATTTTACGATTCGATCTTTGACATATCCGGGAAACGTTCTGATGTCCGTACCTTTATAGTCTTTCATAGCCTCGATGGCTGCCAGCGTGAGGTACGACCGCATATCTTCCTTCTTACCGTAATCGTATTCCTTCCTAAGGAAAGAATTGATGAGAGGCTGAAACGCCTGAATGATGGTCACCTGGGCATCCTGCTGGTTTGCCTGGGCAAGGGGCAGCAGTTTGGCAAAATCGACCTTACGCATAAAAACTTACCTGTCTGCGAGGAACTTCGACGTATGCAATATCGGAAAGCTGGCATTCAAGCGCGATGCAGATCCTTTCCAAAATTTGGCAATTAGGAAGGACGGATGCTCTTTTGGGCATAGAGAAACCGGACAGATGTCGCAACCGCGAAATCGTGGTCGGATGCAGTCCGGCTTTCAGGGCTAACTCCTTCTGGGAGATATGACGTTTGTTCAATAATACAAAAAGAGGTTCAAAATTCAACATGGAAAACAGCTCACTTTCTACATAAATATCAGGGTGTGAAAAATTTGAACCTCAATTTCCATAAAGATTCCTAACTTGGAAAGATTAATGAGATTCTCGTTTTCCTGGGGGTAGCTATTACTTTAGATGTGAGAAGAAACATGATGTAGAGCGTAACTGTTTTTTATACTAGCAAGATAAAAACAAAAAATCAACCACATTTTTCTATATTTTACAAAAACACAAACAAATTAGTATTTCGTTCAAAAATATATAAGAAAAAACTTATAAAATTAGCAAATCTGCTAATTTTTTGGACAAAACCCCATTTTTTGACACTTATATAGTGTAGGGGGTGCGAGAAACATGATGTACGTAACGAGAAAAGATGTCTATCAGATGGGCCTTCGGGCCCGGGGCAAGGTCAACCGTATTTATGTCCATTGGACAGCCGGCCGGTATGACCAGCCTTTCAGGGATTATCACCTGAACCTGACGGACGTCGGCCGGGCCTATGCGTCCTGTGAAGATTTCACGACGACGCTGGCCCACACCTGGCACCGGAACACCGGCGCCATCGGCCTGGCTCTTTGCTGCGCCAAAGATGCCGTAATGTATGCCGACGGGTCTTTTGACCTGGGCGATTATCCACCAACACCGATGCAGATCGAAGAGACAGCTATCTTATGCTTCATTCTTTCTGAAGCCTTGGGAATTCCTATCGACCCCGAGCATATCATGACCCATGCGGAGGCGGCAGATCTTGACGGATACGGGCCAGCCTTGGCGGGAACGTCCCGTTTCGAACGTTGGGACCTGTATAAGCTCCTGGATTTTGACGGTGTATGGCGGAGCGGGGGCATGATCTTCCGCGGAAAGGCGCTCTATTACCAGCAGCATGCTTCTTCCGTGCTCTCTTATCTGATGTAAGTATCTTACAAGACGGGAGTGTCGGAAGGATCATCAGATAAACCGGAATGACCGGGCCCGGCCAGTGCGCAGACTGCCGCCGGGGACTGATGATGCCGGAAGGACTTCCGCCAAACTTTTCAACATTTAAAGGAGGAACCACACATGAACATTGAATCTCTGACTCTGCAGCTTGAAAGTGATTACATGGACGGCGAAAAAGTAAAGACCAGAAAGACTACCTTCTCCGGTCTGCGTCCCGACGCAGCGGACGACAAACTGCTGGAAATGGGGCACGCCGTGGCAGAACTGATGTCTGCCCAGCCTACGGCTATGTACGCCATCAAACGCGAACTGCTCGTAGCGGGCGCTAAGGAGTAAGCCCCTGCATTTTTTGCAGTAAGTGACTGCCGGTATGATTCCGGCAGCCAGCCCATCATTTTGTAACTTGATAAGGAGGAATTACTAATGAGCAACACTCTCGAACTGACTTTCAAACTGACGAACAACAAAACGAAGAGCATCAGCATCACCAACCCGATCATGAACCCGACCCGTGATAAGGTAGAACCGGTCATGAAGAAGCTCCTGGCCCTCAACCTCTACGGCGGCGATGGAGTCGACATGGCATCCATCAAAGGCGCAAAGGTACGCCAGACTGAAGTAGTCTTCGACGCGGAAGACTAATCATGGATAACTTTTCCGTCTTGCTCGGCCAGGCGGCCCAGTACGGTTTTCCTATGGTGATCAGCTGGTATTTGCTGGTGCGTATGGAAGATAAGCTGGAGCAGCTTACGCTGAGTATTGACTCGTTAAAAGATATTCTGATGCATAGAGCATAACTAAAAACCGCTGCAAGTGATTCTTTCGCTTGCAGCGGTTTTTTTATAAGAAAGTTTATGATGGACTCCGCAGAAGTCAGCGGCATCTGCATTGTCAGACCGGATTGTGACCACTCTTGCGGCGCTCACGCTTGCAAATCGTTGGCGCTCAGTTCCGACTTCGTGCCCTCAATCCGGTCTTTTGCGTATATGCGGTTGTCTTGCAGCAGATTCCAATAGAAACAAAATAAAACGAGGTGTGATGTCAGGGTATACGTTCCGATAGGAGCGTATGCCTTTTTTATACCTAAAATCCTTGAGAAGGATAAGAAGAATTTAAGCTGATTATATAAGAATTGGAGTGAAAGAAAAGAGCTGAAGCATGGCGCTGCAATCAACTTTAATTAAAAACCTGAGCCTCTTATATGTATCATTTATTGTACTTGATTTCCTTGCTCTCATACTTGGAATTTTCTATAATCAAATAAGAAAAGTAAAATTCTACCGATGACAAAATGATGATTGAGTCAGACGCAGAAGTAGGTACAGAGAGATTGTTTTGCTGCTCCTCATTTCAGAATAAATATTGATGCTGCTTCAAAATTGAAACAGTTTCATTTGCCAGTGATTAGTCTGAAAAATATCTCCTGGGAAAAATCTGTTTCTCAGAAACAAGGCATATTGTGATATGATATAAGAGTATTATCATGGCGTGTTCTAGGCTTGATAGCTTTTGTGCATAGTGAAAATGATTCTCGAATTTTTTTAAAAATCCATGATGCGATTGGAGTGTAAAATCCATGGAAGTCTTTAATAATACTACAAATGTCGTGCGAGATGACCTTTTAAAAAAAATCAAATCCGGCAGCAAAATTTCTATTGCCGCTGCCTGCTTTTCTATTTACGCCTATCAAGCATTAAAGGATGCTCTGGAATCCTGTGATGAATTCCGTTTCATTTTTACGTCTCCTACATTTGTTGCTGAGAAAACTCCAAAAGAAAGAAGAGAATTTTATATTTCCCGACTGCAGCGTGAAAAAAGTCTATATGGCACACAATTCGAAATCCGTTTGCGCAACGAACTGAAACAAAAAGCTGTTGCACGTGAATGTGCTGAATGGATAAAGGTAAAAGCCAAGTTTAAAACAAACAATACACGGGAAGGTATGAATAACTTTTTGCTGGTGGATGATCAAGATGAGCTCTATACCTACATGCCTATGAACTCGTTTACTACGATTGATCTTGGATGCGAACGTGGAAACAACATGACCAACATGGTAACGAGGATGGAGAATCCTGCCAGCAAAGAGTTTTTGAATACTTTTGATGAAATCTGGAATGATAAGGATAAGATGACTGATGTCACCAATGAAGTCATCAGTATGATTTCAAATGTATATCAAGAAAATTCACCAGAATTAATCTATTTCATGACGCTCTATAACATTTTCAGTGAGTTTTTGGAGGATATCTCTGAAGATGTTCTTCCTAACGAGGCAACAGGCTTCAAAGACAGCATTATTTGGAATAAGCTTTACAATTTCCAGAAAGATGCTGCGCTGGGAATCATCAATAAACTGGAACAGTATAATGGGTGCATCCTTGCTGACAGCGTCGGCCTTGGCAAGACTTTTACTGCCCTGGCCGTTATTAAATACTATGAGGGCCGCAACAAGAATGTACTCGTACTTTGCCCTAAGAAACTCTCCGAAAATTGGATGACTTACCGCGGAAATTTGGTAAATAACTCTCTTGCCGGGGATCGTTTTCGCTATGATGTCTTATATCACACGGATTTATCCAGGAATAGAGGAAAAACGGTAATCGGTCTTCCTATTGATCGTATAAATTGGGGAAATTATGACCTTGTAGTTATTGATGAATCTCATAATTTCCGGAATGGAAACGGAACAAATACGCATGGCGGTGAAAAAGAAAACCGGTATATGCGTCTTATGAACCGTGTGATTAAACCGGGTGTTAAGACGAAGGTGCTGATGCTTTCTGCGACACCGGTAAATAATCGATTCTTCGACTTGCGGAATCAACTGGCATTGGCTTATGAAGGAGATGCGGCTTCTTTTAACGAGAAGCTTAATACTAAATCTGATATAGATACGATTTTTCGGCAAGCACAGAAAGTCTATAACGCCTGGGCTAAACTGCCGGAAGAGGAGAGAACTACCCAAAATCTCTTGTCTCAGCTTGATTACGATTTCTTTGAAGTGCTGGATAGCGTTACTATTGCAAGATCCAGAAAACATATTCAGAAATATTACGACACAACGGATATCGGAACCTTTCCGAAGCGCAATAAACCCATTTCACTCAGACCTAAACTCACGACCTTAGAAAGTGCAATAAACTACAAGGATATTTACAATATTTTAAACTTGCTGCACCTGACTATTTATACACCAACCGAGTTCATACATCCTAGCAAGCTCCATAAATATCTTGATCATGATGAATCAGAAAACATGAAGCGTGGCCGTGAACGAGGGATTCAGCGGCTGATGAGCATTAACCTGCTCAAGCGTATGGAAAGCTCCGTTCACTCATTTCTCCTGACAATTAAAAGGGTTTATCAGTATCTTGACGAAACGAATCAGACCATTGAACAGTTTAGGCAAGGGAAAAATGTTCGTCTGGATGAAATGACGGACCTTTCAAGCGTAAGCGAAGAGTTTGATGACGATGATCAGAACACGGAGCTATTTGCAGTAGGCAAAAAGATACAGATTGATCTTAATGATATGGATTTCATCTCATGGCAACGAGATATAGAGGAGGATATTGCTAACCTTAAACGTTTGATTTCCATGGTAGAAGGCATCACGCCGGAATATGATTACAAGCTGACGCAGCTTCTTGGCGTGATAAGGGAAAAAGAAGTGAATCCCATTAATCCAAGTAACAAGAAGATCTTGATTTTTACTGCTTTCGCTGACACTGCTGAGTATCTTTATGAAAATATCAGTAAAGTAGTTAAGGATACCCTCGGGTTGAATACGGCATTAATTACCGGATCTGTAGACGGGAAAACTACCATCCCTGGCTTTAGAGCAGAGATGAATCACGTTCTCGCCTCTTTTTCTCCGATTTCAAAAGAGCGTGATTTTATTTATCCGGATGATCATGATGATATTGACATTTTGATTGCAACAGACTGTATTTCTGAAGGGCAAAACCTGCAGGATTGTGACTACTGCATCAATTATGATATTCATTGGAATCCTGTCCGCATCATTCAGCGGTTCGGCCGTATTGACCGTATCGGAAGTAAAAACAGTGTGATTCAACTCGTTAACTTCTGGCCTGATTTGGATCTTGATGAGTATATCAATCTTAAAGCGCGCGTTGAAACACGAATGAAAATTTCGGTCATGACCTCAACAGGTGATGATAACCTGATTAATCCCGAAGAAAAAGGAGACCTTGAATACAGGAAGGCTCAACTGAAAAAACTTCAAGAAGAAGTTGTCGATTTGGAGGATATGAACAGCGGAGTTTCTATTGTAGATCTCGGTTTAAATGATTTTCGGATGGATTTGCTGGCGTATATGAAGACACATCCGGATATTGACCATGTTCCTTTCGGTATCCATGCGGTAGTTCGGGGTGAAAAGCCAGGCGTCATTTTTGTCCTGAAAAATGTCAATGAAAATATTAATATCGATCACAAAAATCGTCTCCATCCCTTTTATCTCGTCTATGTGGGAATGGACGGAGAAATTATCACAAATCATTTACAGGTAAAAGATACACTGGATGTGATGCGTGTTTTGGCACGTGGGAAGGATGCTCCCGATGAAACAATCTGCCGGTTGTTCAATCGTAAGACGAAAAACGGCAAAGATATGCGCAAAATTTCAGGGCTCCTTGAAGATGCTATTGAGTCAATTATCGATGTGAAAAACGAAGAAGATATTGACAGTTTCTTTTCACCTGGAATGACTACTTTTCAAACAGAAAAAATTTCAGGACTTAGCGATTTTGAGCTGATTTGTTTTATGGTGGTGACGTCATGATTGAGTTTCCCAAAACTACCTATGTTCACAGGAAAATGCCGAAGGAGGCATTTTACAAGCATTTGTCTTTACCAGTGAAGTTGAAGGATGAATTTGTTTCTGATATCAGTCGATTATATGTTGAATACATTTTGACTAAGGAAAACTTAAACCTTGAGCGTGAGTCTGACATCAAAGAGATTATTGTCATGCTGATTGAACTGAAAAAGAACAACTATGACAAAAAAACGCTTGAAATCATTGCAAGACAAAATCCGCATAAACTGTTATTTATTCTTTCTTATAACGACGAAAGACAGTGTGCGCTGTATCAGGGAAAACTATATCAGACAAATTGGAAACAAGAATCAGAAGTAAAAATAGCTGTAGAAGGGTTTTCACTGGATGATATTTGGAACCACTTCGTCGAGCAGGTTGCTCTGATAAATGAAGAAGCAGTTCCGGATAGTATGAATATTGCAGAAAGACTAAAACGCCAGGAACAGATTGAAGTGCTGAACGAACAAATAAAAAAAATGGAAGCTCTTACGTGGAAAGAGCGACAGCCAAAGAAAAAATTTGAACTTTATACAAGACTGAAAGGCTATAAGAAGGAACTGGAGGAAATTAAAAATGGAAAAGCTTAAGATGCATACGCCTGATTTGGCAAAAGAAAATTTCAAAAAATTGGCAGAGCTATTTCCAGATGCTGTTACTGAAACGATTGATGATAATGGTAATGTCGTAAGGGCCATAAATAAGGCCGTACTGATGCAGGAGATTAATGCTCAGGTAGTGGATGAAGGACAGGAAAGATATCAATTTACGTGGCCTGATAAGAAAAAAGCTATCCTTCTTGCAAACCAGCCCATTGCTAAAACGCTTCGCTTCAATCGAGAAAAATCGGTGGGAAAAGATGGAACTCCCGGCGGTATTGATTCGGAAAATATCTATATTGAAGGGGATAACCTGGATGCTTTGAAACTTCTTCAGGAGACATATCTTGGAAAAGTGAAAATGATTTACATTGAAATAAGCCTTTCCGTATTGATAAAAAAATTTTCCGCACCCCAAACAGTAAAAACGGCTTGATATATGGGCTTCTGAAGGATTTTCCTTCGAAGGCTCATTTTTTATTTTCCCCTAAAAAGAATATCTGTGTATTCAGGAATATTCTTTCTAAAGTCATAAATGCACAACATCTGAACGATAGGATAAAAGACCACCGTTCAATAGTTTGGTAATCGTTCATGGTTTATGTGAGAAAAGGACTCCATGCAGACTATATCAGTTTACATGGAGTCCTTTTTTTAATCATTGATCGTTTCGATAATATCTTCTACACGGCAATGAAGGGCCTCGCAGATTTTAAGCAGGACATCGGTTGTAATATTGGCACCTTTGCCGAGCTTTGCAATCGAAGCGGAACTTACTCCGGCTGCTTCCTTTAATTCCATCTTGGTCATATTTTTGTCAATCAACAACTTCCATAGTTTATTGTAGCTGATACGCATTTCATTATTCTCCTTGTTCGTTACCCATCATCATATTGAAGTGCTGTTCCTGATTTATGTATTTGAAAATCATTTTAAATGTATCCCTGTAAAGCTGTTCATCGAGGAAATCGTCCGTGTAGTTGATTCCATCATTCACGCTGGAATTATCGGAGATGATGTAAGACAGAAGGACCTTAGCCATCTCGTATCGTTCTGGAGTTTCATGGCCATTTTCGTCATATAGAAAGTTGTTCTTATGGTCTTCCAGGATACGTTTTCTCAAATCGTCTCCTTCATAGCCGCATAATTGCAGGAAATAATATTCTAAAATCCTGCGGATGGTGCTCTTTAACGGGATACCGCTCCGGACTTCCTTATAAGATTCCCAAAGGGCAGCGTAGGAGTTCTTGACGGGATTGACATTCATCATTTTGGTAGGGCAGTCGGGGTTCTGCTTTTCAAACAACTGGACGGAAGATTTATTGTTGATTTTGCGGACCAGGTAAAAAGATACAAAGTTCCACTGTCGGGCATAAAGGTAACTTACCTCTCGATGGAAATAAGCATTATGGGTAAGAATGAAAATCTGCTTGATGAAATTTCCATCTGCTGCCGGTTGCCGGTTGTCAACATTGTTTCGGCAAATATGGATCATCTTACGGATTTGAGCACTTACAATAAAAAGCGTACCACTGTCCATGCTGGAAACGGGGTCATCAATAACAACTATTTTTTGCAGAGAATCGCTGTCTGCGTCAGTGCTCCCGAATACAGTTTGCTGGAAATACAGGAAGGCGATGAAATTCTTTTCTCCTTCACTAAGGTCATGTGCAATTTCTTCTTCTCCTGTTTCGGTATCGGTACGGACTACAGCATAGTTACGAATCGGCGAAGGAATTACTCGTTTTACAGAACCATCCGGATTTCTTCTTTCTTCCCAGTGGGGACAGACTTTAAATCCCTGGAATCCGGCATCTTTCAGCATAAGGTTTATGTTGTTCATTGCGGACTCAGTTTCTTTTGTCTGGCTGTTTAGAACACGGATTTCTTCTCTGATATCCGCACCTTGCTCTGTCTGAGTATCAATGATTTCCTGTTGCTTGTTTAGCTGTTTATTAATGTCAGAGATACTTTTGTTGAAAGCCTTGATTGTTTCATTTGTTATGAAGGACATGAAAGAAAAGACTTTTTCTTTGCATTCTTCTTTTTTCTTAGGGGCATCAGCAACTACCATGTTGTTATCAGAAATTAGTTTATTATAATCTGTAATCATTTTTTGGAGTTCTTGTAGTAGTGGTGCGGTATTATCCAATTTAATAGATTTAGAAGGTTCGGCTATTTTTTCTTTTATCCGGTTTATGTTTGTAGAAATAATACCTCTTAGGGCTTCCAGTTTATCCTTGTAGGGTTTTTCATCAAGGACAGGATATAGCGGTTCTGGAAGTTTTGACAAAGGCATAAATAAAGCGTTGGCTGTGTTTCTGTAATCTTCAAGGAATGCTGATAGCTTTGTAAGGTTCTTCTCGTATTGGTCATCAAAACTGTCTGTCAAGAATTTTTCAAATTCTGAAGGCAAAGGCTGTGAACAAAAAGGACATTTCCCATCGGTTTTGCCATGATATGCAGAATGGCCTTGACGCACCCATTCGGAAGCCTCGATTTTCTTCCAAAATTTTGCAAGTTGGGTATCTGAGGAATTGACAATTGCAACAGATAGAATTTCGCTGCCTTCAATGCTGTCAAGCACAGTAGTATCGCTAATTGTATTAAAGCGAGGATAGCTCTGTGCTGTAGAAGAGTAGGCAGAATCATACATCCGTTTAAGATCATCCAAATCATATTCGCTGGGTGAACACAGTTTTACTTTGTCGGCTAAATTAGCCTTTGATTTGAGGTATCCAGCCTGTGTGCCTGGAAATGTTTTACGCAGTTTTCCAGTCCGCCGCCAGATTTCATCGTAGAACTTTGTACAGATTTCTTTTTTTATTTTAATTAATTTTTCTTTTTCATCCGTGGCATCTGATACTTTTTCCTGTGCATCAGCCAGCTGCTCTGCAGCCTCATCAATCTTGTCCTGGATTTCTGCATTCTCCTCGGCCATCGTAAAAACACCTGGAAGGTTATGGAAGTTCTGCATATTTCGATTGATATATTCTTGGTTGAAAACCAATACCTGGTAGTCTGTGGCAGATCTTCCTGGAGCATACTTGATGCCAGTTCCAGATTGGATTGCTTTGGCAATAGTGGATTTTCCCGTGCCGTTGTTTCCGAAAAAGTAGTTGATATAGGTGGGGGTGATGACAGTGCCTGTATTTTTAAAGGTTGCATCATCCACTCTAATTTCTGTTATTTCGCTTGGATATTTTCTGTTCATAGACAGTCACCTTTAAATAGAAGGGTGCGGGAGATATCCCAGTCCAGACTCATTGAAAGCTTCAAAAAGATTCACTTTATGGATAGACCAGGCAGTGCGATTCAAATCCGTAATGGCACAACTCATGTTCAAGTCGAAATAAATAGCATATTTCTGTTCACAAAGTATTTTTTGATGGAATGGTGCAATGGGCTGGAACGCCACTCTAACTTGGTAGCCTTCCATTTTTACTCGTGTTATATATGCGAATATCGCGGTTTGATTAGGATCTGTAATTCCATTGAACCCTGTGTTTTCCATACAGACAATGGCCGGAAAGGTCTTCAGTTCGGCAATCCCTTCTTCTGACAAAGACGAACAACGGGTTAATATTTCTTCCGGAACATACCTTTGACTTAACGCACGGTCTAAGGGAAATGTGGCGTTATTATTTTCAAAGACATCTGTTTCACAGGTAACGAGGAGCTGATAATATTCTTTGCTGAAATTATTGAGTGCAATCATTTGGGCTGCACTATATGGATTCCCTTGGTTAGGTGGACACGTATTATAGATGTTAACGTTGCTGTCCTGAATGTTGTATGTCTTTATGACCTGATTCCCTATATTCGTTTGGACTATCGGCCGCACTTGATGTGGGCCAGGAGCTGTTAAATTCTTCATACATTGTTTCTCCTTAATCATTAAATGTGACAGTGCTGTCCTTTATGTTATATGTCTTTGACACACTGTGGCCGATATTGGTCTGGTGCTCGATAATTGTAGTCCGGCTGCCGCCTTGATTATTTTCCAGAGGCGGCGTTTCTTCTACGACCTTGGCTTCAACTGGTTCAGTTTTGTTTAGATCGATATCAAAGTCTATGATATACCGACAAAGCCTTTCATGCAGACGGGTGAAAGCTTCTCTGTCCTTCATGGCCTGCTGACGAAGTTCTCCTTCTTTTTTCCAGGAATCTTTGTACGTATTTTTTAGGTGGACAAAGCAATCAGAATCATCGTTGAACCAAAGATGAGTTTCCCAGAAGGTGATATACCCATACAATGTATTTAGAATGTCATATTTCAATTTATTCAGTTCCGGATCTTTAAAGTCCGTGTCTTGATCCTTCCATTCATTATACAGGGTATCAAAGGTATTCAGAATTTCGCAAGGCATACGTTCTATACTGAGGTCCGTGTCTTTGGCAAACTTCAATATTTTGTTGAATCCCTTCGCCAGCCGGGGTAAAAGAGTGGTATCACGGTTGGAAAGCGGGGATTCGGGTGAAAGAATATCATTATTTTTATCTGGCTTTTCCGATGAGCATTCATCTGCAGAAGATGTACTCTCGGAATTTCTATGTTCTGCATCTTTTATCGTAATGGCTTTCTGAACTTCCAGATTCACTGACACTTCCATATCGCCGATGGTGCCACCGAGTTTACTGAGTACATCATGTTTGGGTTTCCATGGCGCTTTCGGACCAACTTGGCAATACCAGGTTTCAAAGGTGGACCGCCCGGATTCGCAGTCAGGGCAATTATCGATTACGTAATGCAGTACGCTTAGGAAAAAAGGCAAAAAGTGAATGTTCTTTGCCTCATGCAGTTTTTTTACAGAAATATTTTGTCCAAAGCCTACAGCAATTTCGGCATCATCATTGATTGAAGGGTCTTTTTGCATGATTTCAATCAATGCTTTGCCAAGCCACTTGCACTTTTCAAGACTCAAATACTGTTCTATGAACCTTGCCATCCTTTCAAGGAGGGCAGGGCTTTTTTTATTGTATTCCGAATCGAAGGCTTTCCTAAAAACCTCATCAGTAAAAGGAACATATGAACCTGTGCTGTCCACGCACCTTTTATAGTTAGATACACATTTATTTTTTGTTGTCCCGTCAACATCTTTCCAGTCATTGCCAGCTACAACATTTACAAGTCCTATATATACATCCAAATCAGAAAGACCGTCTGTTCCGCCATGTGCCCTGTCACGGATTTTTCCGCGTGTTTTTCTTGTTTCCAGTAAAAGATTGAACAGGATACCACCGCATAAATGGGGAACGTGGAAGTTGTTTTGTGAGGGCATAACAGTACCTCCTGAAAAAAAGTAAGCTTAAGTATCGTTAGTAACCTTAACCACCCGGACTACGGATTGACAGTAACCTTATCAAGGATAGGATGAAATCAGAAATTGAAGACGGGAGGTGGAAGGAAGTGTGACTACTGGTTTTCTAACATTATACCATGCATGTGTGGAATTTTCTGTGTGGCTGTGAATCTGAATACCGCAAATGCAGAAATATAATCTGCAATCAGTAAGTTCGATTTCATTATGACCGACCAGCAAGCGGGTATTCCAAAAGCTGGACGGATAGTCTGAACATTGATACGGCAGCAGGCAGTCCTGCTTCCATATGAGTGCTCAGGCACCCATAACAAAAAAATCTCTGTTGTCCGAGATGCGCATGAGGACGATGGGATGCATAGACAGTTCTGAATCACCGCAGTGATGCGGTGGGCAGGACTGGAAATGCCCCCACCGTTTGTTCCCGTGCGCCATTTTGGCACTCTGGGACCTGTGGGGACTTTCCCCGCAGGTCTTTTTTGGCATCCTTTCGTCTTCTGGCACGGACGGAAAGGACGCCAAAAGTGAAAATCACAGTCAAATACTACGGATTGGATGAATCCAAAGCACCAGTGGTCACGGTAGTGGAAGTCCCTGAAGGTGACTGCCAGATCATGATCGAGAGGGATTACGAACTGAGAAAACAGGCGGCAAAGGAAGGGGAAGAAGTTACCCGGCGCAGCGCCCAGGAAATCATGGACGAAGAATTCAACAAGCCCCTCTATAACGACTGGCGCAGGGAACATCGGAGAAGAACAGAGTGCCCGGACTACCAGGAACGGAATGAAAAGGACGAGGCTTTGATGAATCCCATCGAGGCAGTCCCTGATACGTACACCTGCACTGTTGCTGGAAGCGGGTGCAGCCGGAACGGAATCTCCATGCCAGATATGAATACTGTCAGCCGAGATGCAACGGAACGGGATCGCAAGGCTAGCGAAGAAAAAGTCCGTCAGGAAATCCATACGGTGCTGGTGAACAAGCCGGAGTGGGAAGATGCGGTAATCTCTGTCTATCTCAACGAAGAATCCATCCGGGGATACTCCATCAGAATCGGTGCCAATGAAAACAACATCACCCAGAAGCTGAAGCGGGCAAGAAAAAAGTTGCAGGAAGTTTTTGGAAACCGTCAGATTTGATGGATTGCCGTGGCTACAAAGTGGGAGGCAACTCCCAACTACATACAGGGAGGTCAGCAAGATGACTGATATGAAAAATTTTATTTATAACGGAATGAACGTGCGTACGGCTGTTGTAAACGGGGAATCCTGGTTCGTAGCTGCGGACATATGCCGCATCCTGGATATCGGCAATCCGAGCGATGCACTCTCGAGACTGGATGACGATGAGAAGAATACCCTCGTTTTAACCGAGGGTATTCCGGGGAATCCCGAAAAACGTGTGGTCAATGAAGCAGGTCTCTACACGCTGATTCTCAGAAGCCGGAAACCGGAAGCCAGGGCATTTAAGCGTTGGGTGACGCATGAAGTCCTTCCAGCCATCCGAAAAACAGGCATTTATGCTACAGAAGCCATCCTGGATAATCCGGATCTTGCGATTGCAGCTCTTACAAAGCTTAAAGAGGAACGGAATAGGGCAAGGGAACTGGCACAGATAAATGCCGCTCAACAGCAGCAGCTTGCGGAGCTCCGGCCAAAGGCTACGTACTTCGATCTGGTCCTGCAGTGTAGGGAGCTGGTGAGCACATCGACCATTGCCAAGGACTATGGATGGTCTGCAAACCGCATGAACCAGTGGCTCCATGAACACGGGATCCAGTACAAACAGGGCAATATTTGGCTGCTTTACCAGGCTTATGCTCCCATGGGATACACCTCGACAAAGACCTTCAATATCCCGGACGGAAACGGCGTCCTGCATAATCGTGTCCATACCTATTGGACACAGAAAGGTCGGCTGTTCATCTATCGGCTGATGACTGAGGAAGGAAACTATCCCCTGATCGAAAAGGAGTGTGGCATTTATGGACATGCATAACCAGGAACACTATCCGGATCCGACTCCGCAGAGAGCCCTCAGTGCTGTCGAAGCCCAGCGGAAGGCACTCCGGGCTTACCGGCCTCTCGTATATATCTGTTCCCCGTATTCCGGGGCAACGGATAAAAATATCCTGGCAGCAAGGCGGTACTGCCGCTTTGCCTTTGAAGAAGGGTACCTGCCCTTGGCTCCGCATCTCCTCTTTCCCCAGTTCCTGGATGACCGGAATCCAAAGGAACGGGAGGCAGGGCTCCATTTCGGCAACATCCTGATGGGCCTTTGCCGGGAAGTGTGGGTGTTCGGGGATACCATATCTCCTGGCATGGATGCGGAGATTCGGCGGGCCAGATGGAAGAACTATCGGCTGAGATTCTTTAACGAAACCCTCGAGGAGGCAGAAAGATGAGATTTACGATTTACACGGCTGACTGTACCGGCAACGAACGAAATGCCATATATCCTAATAAAGCAGTCATCACAAGCAGCAGGGAACTGGGGACGGCTGCTGCTTTCGACCACGTTTGTGCGGCCTATAAGGACAACTACCGGAGCCGGGATAACTTCCTGGCTTCCGATGTGGCGGTGATGGACTGCGACAACGACCATACGGAAAATCCGAAGGAGTGGGTGACGGGAGAAAAGCTCCTTGCCATGCTGCCAAACGTGGCTGTGGCCATCGTCCCGTCCCGGAATAGCGGGAAAGCCAAGGAAGGCCGGAAAGCCCGGCCCCGGTTCCATGCGTATTTTCCCATTCCGGAAGTGCAGGACGAAAAAGCCTATACGGCACTGAAACAGGGAATCCGGGAGCAGTTTCCCTTCTTTGACGGCCAGGCCCTGGATGCGGCCCGGTTCCTGTATGGCACGGAAGTGGTGCCGGAAGAAATCTTCTGGCAGGAAGGGGAGCGCACCATTATGGAATTCCTGGCCGGACTGGAACCTGCGGAACCCAGCCGGACGGAAGCTCCCTTCTATACAGGAAGCTCCATCCCGGAAGGCAGCCGCAACAATGCCATGTCCCACTTTGCCGGCCGGGTGCTGAAACGGTATGGGGATACGGACAAAGCCTATGAAGCCTACCTGCAGAGGGCCGAGAATTGCGACCCCCCTCTTTCGGAGAAGGAACTGGGAACCATCTGGAAAAGTGCCCTGAAATTTTACAGGGACAAGATTGAAGGCAGTGAAGGGTATGTGCCTCCGCAGGAATTCAACAATCCCTATCCCGGATGGAGCGAGCCACTGCCATTATCACGTTTCACAATGGCTCCATTCCCGGTCGATGCGCTGCCGCAGCCGATTGCTGATTATGTGAGGGCCGTAGCGGAAAGCACACAGACACCTGTGGATATGGCGGGGAGCATCGTACTTTCCGTACTTTCGACCTGTCTGCAGAAGAAATACCGGATCCAGGGAAAGCCTGGCTGGGTGGAGCCGCTCAACACTTATGTGATTGTAATTGCCCCGCCGTCCGAAAGAAAGTCATCCGTCCTGCATCTCATGTTGCAGCCGGTCAACGATTACGAGACCGAGTACAACAAACAGAATGCCGCTGCGGTGGAGGCTGGGAAGATGCAGAAACGTGTCCTGGAACGCAGGCAGAAGGCAGTCGAAGACAAGGTCGCCAAGGGAAATGCCAAACCGGAAGAACTGAAACGTATCGCACAGGAGGCCGCTGACTTTGAGGAAGTAAGCCCCATGCAGCTTTATGTGGATGACATCACCACTGAAAAACTGGTAGCCGTCATTGCCAAAAATCACGGCCATGCAGCTCTCATTTCCAGTGAAGGAGGTATCTTCGACACCCTCTCCGGTATCTATACGAAGACGGTCAATATCGATGTCATGCTGAAGGGGTACTCCGGAGATACGATCCGAGTGGACCGTATCGGGCGCGAGAGTGAAAGCATTATGGATCCGGCACTGACGATCCTCCTGATGGCACAGCCGAACGTGGTCTCATCCGTATTGAGCAACACCACATTCCGGGGACGCGGTCTTACGGCGAGGTTCCTGTACAGCATGCCAGTCTCGTCAGTGGGAAAAAGAAAGTATCGGAGTAAAGCTGTGACGGACGAAACCTACCGCGGCTATGAACAGCTTGTGGTGAATCTCCTGGAAGATGAGTATCCGGAAAAACCGCAGACCATCACACTCTCTCCGGAAGCGGACAGGGAGCTTGAAGCATTCGCAAACTGGCTGGAGCCGAAGCTCACAAACGACTATGCAGAAATGGCTGACTGGGCCGGAAAGCTTGTCGGCAATGTACTGCGCATATCCGGACTCCTTTGCAGGGCTTCCGTTTACCAAAGCCATGACTTTCTTATGGTGCAGGATGCCTTGTCCGTCACCGGGAAAACCATGTCAGATGCGATACGTCTTGGAAAATATTATCTTAACCATGCACAGGCCGCCTATTCCGTCCTGCCGGAAAATGACATGTACGAGAACGGGAACCTGATCCTCCAGAAAATCAGGGAGCGGCGTCTCACCGCCTTTGACAGGCGGGAAGCTATGCGCATGTGCCGGAGGTTTAAGACCGTGGACAGCATCCAGCCGGTTCTCGACTTCCTTGAGGATTACGGGTACATCATGCAAAAACCGCAGAAATACTCAGGCACGGGCAGGCCACCACTGCCCAAATATGCCATCAACCCCTGGTTGAAGGAGCATTGACTGGGTTCTGTCCTTTTGTCCTGAGGTTGTCCTGATTTTTGTGGTCAGTCTCAGAGCAGGCACCATGCGGGTTTCCGGCTTTGTCCTTTTTGTCCGAAAACTATAAAAAAGTAAAAAGTACTTACTTACTCTATATATTATTCTACTAAAAAATATAAAAATATTTATTTAGGGACAAAACAGACAAAATGGACAAAACCCGGAAAGCCAGAAAATACGGGGGTTTTAACACTATGGGTGATGAATCAGAGGAAAAAATGGCTGATGGCAGAAAGGACAAAAGTTATTTTGCCCGCAGCCAGAAAATATTACGCGAATGGGGAGCACCGCTCTCAGGATGGCATTGCCAGGAAGTTTATGATGTACGAGAAGATGACATGGAGGCGCCGCTTCACACCTGTGAGCTCTGCGGCTGCAGGAAGGTACGGTTTGTGCATGTGATGAGGCATCCTGACTACTTTGAGGATGTAGCCGTTGGCTGCATCTGCGCCGGAGTCATGGAAGGGGATATCCTTGCCGCCAGGGAACGGGAACGGCTTATGCGGAACCGTTCCAAACGGAAACGCAGTTTTCCAGGACGCAAATGGGAGCAGACCTCGCATGGCTGGCGTCTCACTTATCACGGAGAGCAGATTCTCATTGGACGCAGCCGCCGCAATCCGAAACATCTCGGCGTGAAGTGCCGCGGTAAGTGCATCTGGACCTATAAGGGGAAGCCCATCAGAAACTTTCTCTCCGCCGCCTACGCCGCATTTAATCTTGTTGACCCAATACCGGAGGTGAATCATGAAGAATGAAAAGCAGATAGAGCAAAAGCTGGTGACGGAAACGAGGAAGAAAGGCGGACTGGCTGTGAAGTTCGTTTCCCCTGGATATGCTGGTATGCCAGATCGGCTGGTTCTTCTCCCTGGTGGGAAGCTGGCCTTTGTGGAAGTGAAAGCACCGGGGAAGAAACCACGGATGCTGCAGGTGAAACGGCACGAAAAGCTTCGGGAGCTGGGGTTCCGGGTGTTCGTCCTGGATGCCATGGAAGACATCCCTGGACTGCTGCAGAAGATCATGGAAGAAGGTGATGCCCAATGAAGTTCATACCTCATGCGTACCAGAAATACGCCACCGAGTACATCAAGACCCACCCGGTGACGGCTCTCTTGCTGGATATGGGCTTAGGTTCGGCAAGACAGTGACAACCTTGACGGCTATTCGGGATTTGATGTATGACTCCTTTGAAGTCCACCGGGTTTTGATCGTTGGACCCCTCAGAGTAGCGAGAGATACATGGCCGGAAGAAATCCGGAAGTGGGACCACCTGAAGGACCTGACCTGCAGCGTGGTCGTGGGGTCCGTGACGGAACGGAGGCGGGCCCTCCAGAAGCCAGCGGACCTTTACATCGTGAACCGGGAAAACCTGGTGTGGCTTTGTAAGAACTGCCGGCTGGATTTTGACATGGTGGTCCTGGATGAACTGTCCTCTTTCAAGAACCAGCAGGCCCAGCGGTTCAAAGCCATGAAGGCCCTGCGGCCCAAGGTGAAACGGATCGTGGGCCTTACCGGGACACCCAGCGGCAATGGTCTTATGGACCTGTGGGCGGAATTCCGGCTCCTGGACATGGGAGAGCGGCTGGGGAGATACATCAGCCAGTACCGGAACACCTACTTCCAGCCGGACAAACGGAACGGGATGGTGGTGTTTTCCTACAAGCCCTTGCCGGGAGCAGAGGACGCCATCTACAAAAAGATCGCGGACATCACCGTGTCCATGAAGGCCACAGACTATTTGCAGATGCCGGATTTGGTGCGTGTGAAAACCGAGGTCAATCTTTCGGACTCGGAGCGGAAGCGGTATAATGACTTCAAAAAGTCCCTGGTGCTGGAATTGCCGGATGGAGAAGTGACGGCAGCCAATGCGGCTTCCCTTACGCTGAAGCTGACCCAGATGGCCAACGGAGCCATCTACACCGATGAAGGGCAGACCATCCATCTCCATGACCGGAAACTGGATGCCCTAGAGGATCTGGTGGAAAGCGCCAATGGACGGCCGGTGCTGGTGGCCTACTGGTTCCGGCACGACCGGGAACGAATCTGTCAGAGGATGGAAGCCAGGGAGCTGAAGGAGAGCAAGGACTTTGCCGACTGGAATGCCGGGAAGATCCCGGTGGCCCTGATCCATCCGGCTTCTGCCGGTCACGGCCTCAACCTGCAGCAGGGCGGGTCCATCCTGATCTGGTTCGGACTCACCTGGAGTTTGGAACTCTACCAGCAGACGGTGGCCCGGCTCTGGAGACAGGGGCAAAACAGCCGGACGGTGATCGTCCAGCACATTGTGACAAAGGGCACCATGGACGAACGGATTCTAAAAGCCCTGGAAAAGAAAGACAGTTCCCAAGCGGCTCTGATTGAAGCCGTCAAAGCGGATTTGGAGGGAAAAGCATGAACGCGAAAGAGTACTTGCAACAGGGATTCTACCTGGATAAGAAAATAGAGAGCAACCTGCGGGAGGTGGCTGAGCTCCGGCACCTGTGCCTGGGGATCTCCGCAGCCGGCCTGGAAGAAAGCCACAACCCCAACCGGCCCACGGAAGCTCCCTTCGTCCGGACCATCGAGAAGATCTGGGAGCGGGAGCAGGAGATCAACCAGGAAGTGGACCGGCTGGTGGACCTGAAGTATGAGATCGGCCAGGTCATCGACCGGGTGGAAGACGAAGCCCAGCGGCTGGTCCTCCGGGACCGGTACATCCACTTCGATGCCTGGGAGGATATTGCCCGGAGCATGGGCAAAGGAATCCGGTGGGTTTATGCCGTCCACAGTGATGGGGTGGCAGCCGTTGAAAAAATTTTGGAGGAGTGCAGTAAAATGCAGTAACAATGCACTAGAATTCAACAGCCCCTTCGTGGTATGATAGAATCACCAGAAAAGGGAATAAAGAGAAGCCTTGCGGGATATAAGAATCCTACAAGGCTTTTTTCATGCCCGAAAGGAGGTGGCAGCTGTGCCTAGAAAACCGAAACGGCCCTGTTCCTTCCCAGGCTGCCCGAACCTGACGGACGGCCGGTACTGCGAGATGCACCAGAAGATCATGGACAAGCGGTACGAAAAGTATGAACGAAACCCTGGTACAAAGAAACGGTACGGCAGGACCTGGAAGAAGATCCGGGATGCCTACGTGGCCAGCCATCCTCTCTGTGAGCTGTGTCTCAAGAACGGCCGGTACGTGGTGGCGGAAGAAGTCCACCACAAGAAGCCCCTGGCGGAAGGCGGGACCCACGACTGGAACAACCTGATTGCTCTGTGCAAAGCCTGCCATGCCCGGATCCATGCCAAACGGGGAGACAGGTGGCATAAAAAAGTGGAGTTTTAAAATGTTAAATCTGAAACAAAGTCGTATACCCAGGGGGAGTATGAATCTCTGAAAGCCCGCAAACCCAGAACGGGCGAGGGGTCACGCGCGAAAAAAACGCGTTTTCAAAAAGGGTATTGACCCGGTGAAAAAGGAGGTATGAAAAATAGCAAAAGACGGAACCATGCGAGGGGGATTGCGGGTGGGCCAGGGGCGGAAACCCAGGGCCCTGCTGGACAAACTGCCGGACAATCCGGGGAAGCGGCCGCTTAAGGTGATGGACCTGCCGGAAGGGGCGGATCTATCTGGAGAAGATATGCCGGAACCCAAAGCCTACATGAAGGAAAAGCAGCGGAACGGCGGGAAGCTGGAGGCGGAAGAAATCTACCGGGAAACCTGGCTGTGGCTCAAAGCCCGGCACTGCGAGAAACTGGTAAGCCCTCAGCTCATCAGCCAGTACGCCATGGCGGTGTCCCGGTGGATCCAGTGCGAACATGCCATTTCGGAATATGGCTTTCTGGCCAAGCACCCCACCACCAATGCGGCCATTGCTTCTCCATACGTAACCATGGGCCAGAACTACATGAAGCAGGTGAATCAGATCTGGTATCAGATCTACCAGGTGGTGAAGGAAAACTGCTCCGTGGAGTTTGCCGGCAACACGCCCCAGGATGACGTGATGGAACGGCTGCTGCGGTCGCGGAAGGTATAGCATGACAGCAAGAGAATTCATTTCCCGGCTGAGGGGATATCCCCTCACCAAACAACAGATCAAAACATTACGAGGACAAGCCCTTTGTGGGGACCTGAACGGTGCCCGCAGGGGGTTTGCTGCGATTATAAGGAGAAACATGGCATGGAGAAAACGACCAAAGAGATGAAGCTCATCCCCATCGATGAGCTGATCCCCTATGTGAATAATGCCCGGACCCATTCCCCGGAGCAGATTAACAAGCTCCGGGCCAGCCTGCGGGAATTCGGGTTCATCAACCCGGTGATCATCGACAAGGACAAGAACATCATTGCTGGCCATGGCCGGGTGATGGCAGCCCGGGAAGAAGGCATCCGGGAAGTGCCCTGCGTCCTGGTGGACTACCTTACTGAAGCCCAGAAGAAAGCCTATATCCTGGCCGACAACCGGATGGCCCTGGATGCCGGATGGGACGAAGAAATGCTGCGGGTGGAAATTGAATCCCTCCAGGGAGCGGACTTTGATGTGAGCCTCACCGGCTTTAGCGATGATGAAATCGCCCATATCTTCGATGAAGAAACAGAAGCCAAAGAAGACGACTTCAACGTGGAAGAAGAACTGCAGAAGCCGGTGTTTTCCAAAGCCGGGGACCTCTGGCAGCTGGGCAAGCACCGGGTCCTGTGCGGGGATTCTACCAAGCCGGAAACTTATGCTCAGTTGATGGATGGAGTAAAGCCAAACCTGGTCCTGACGGATCCTCCGTACCTGGTCAACCTCCGGAGTACTTCCGGGAAGATCAGGAACGATGATCTGAACGACCAGGAAGGGTACGAGTTCCTGAAAAAGGCCTTCACCTGCTTCCATGATGCCATGGCGGCGGACGCCTCCATCTATGTGTTCTACGCCACCATGAAGGCCCGGGTCTTTTACGACGCTTTCGAAGATGCCGGTTTCAAAGTGGGAGCTGGCCTGATCTGGAAAAAGCCCAAGGCCCCCTTTATGCGCACCGACTGGAAGTTTAACATGGAACCCATTATCTTCGGGTGGCGGAAAGACGGAAAACACAACTGGTACGGGGACCAGAAACAGAAAGCAGTCTTTGAGTTTGACGGGATCAAGAACAGCAAAGAGGACGGTTTCGGGCACCCCTCCAGTAAGCCGGTGCCCATGCTGGCCTATCTGATCAAGCTGAGCAGCCAGATCAACGGGGTGGTGCTGGACGGATTCCTGGGGTCTGCTTCCACCCTCATGGCCTGCGACCAGCTGGGCCGGATCTGTTATGGGGTGGAGCTGGAACCCAAGTTCGTGGATGTGGCGGTGAAGCGGTACCTGGCTTCCCACGAAGGGGAGCAGGACAGCGTGACCGTCCTGCGAAATGGGAAAACATACACCTAACAAAAGTTCATGGTGTGGATGCCATTGTCAATGCCGCGAATCGCACCCTGCTCGGAGGAGGCGGAGTGGATGGCGCGATCCACAGGGCTGCGGGACCGGGACTTCGGGCTGAATGCTTTAAATTGCATGGCTGTAAAACGGGAGAGGCAAAGATCACAAAGGCATATAATCTCCCGTGCAGGTATGTGATTCACACAGTCGGTCCGGTATGGCATGGCGGAAAAAAGAATGAGGATAAGCTGTTGGAATTGTGTTATAGAAACTCGCTGCAGATTGCCAAAGAACAGGGGATACGCAGCATAGCATTCCCCTCCATTTCTACAGGTGTGTTTTATTATCCGGTTGAGCAGGCTGCGAAGATTGCAGTTAAGACCGTTCAGAAATATATGGATGAGAATCCGGATGCATTTGATTTGGTGATGTGGGTGCTGTTTGATGACAACACATACGAGTTTTACTGTTACAGACTGGACATAGCAGCCACTCGAAGCTATCCATATAATTCATTTCAAATTTCTCTGAACATCCAAACTCTTTGAGCCGTGATAACAGAACCAATCGCAATTATCATAGCCAATAGTAAGAACGAAAACTGTATTCCACTCATTGCCACTGTGTAAACATCAAAGTATTTTAATGGCGTTAAACAGTACAGCATTGGAACTTCAAGATATTCAGCGGTGATACTGATACCATAAAAAAGCAATAATATTCCCGCGCCTATCCGAACGGCCCCTTTATAGGTTCTCGTCAGGCTGGAGGCCAAAAGCGTGATTGCAAACAAAGTCAACCCTGTCAAAAACAGGCCCAATGTGGTGGTAAAAACAGCTTCTCTTTGCTCTAAACCGCCCAGCGGCAAAATGGCGGTAAAATAATTACATAGCCCGCTGAATACCGCAAGTGCAAGCAAATTACATATACAGGCAACGGCTTTGGCACAGACAACTTTGCTACGGCTCACTGGTTTTGTAAATAGATATTCTGCCGTTCCCTGCGCCTGTTCTTTCGCTATACACGAAACACCGAGATAGACCGCATAGCTGTTGGTCAGCATCGTAGTCCAATAATACATACAGCCATACCAGCCCAAAGCAGAGGTCAGATCACCGCTCACGCCAAACATAGCTTTCAGAATTTTTGGGAAATCCGATATGAGCCCTGTCAGCTCATTGAGGCTGTCCTTTAGTGACAAATACTCAAAGTAAGCGAAGCCGCATAAAATCAAGACGATCCCCATCCATATCAGCAGTATCTTTCTTGTTAAACGCAGCTCGTTTTTCACTAACGCTTTCATTTACTTCCTCCTTTACACAGCCATCGCAATATCCCGCTTCAAGATTTTCCAGTACGCCAGCAGCGCAAACACAAACAGCAGAAACAGATACCAGATCATATAGTCCCACGAATAAGACCCGGAATGATGGATCTCCGCCGGACTGAAAAAGGAAAACGGCGATAAAAAGCCAATAGCCCGGATACCGACAGTCCTTGAAAAAGAGGTAATGCAGTATTCCACAAACACGACCAGTCCAGATGTCAGAAGCGGAGAGCGGTTATTGGGCCGGAATACTCCCACCATTATCCCCATCAATGCAAAAAAGAGAGTGAGAAGGACAAGGGAGCCTGCCACCAGAAAAAATTCCCCTGTTGGAAATCCGGGGCGAAACAGCGTCATCGTAAAAAAGGAGGCCATCACATAAAAAATTCCTGTTACACATACCCCGGCAAGGGCGCACAATAGTTTCCCTTTGTATATCGCCTGCCGTCCACAAGGTTTGGTATACAAATATTCTGCTGTGTTTTCCGTACACTCCTTGGTATGTAAGGACAGGCCCAGGTGCATCCCGAAGATGCCGCCGGCGATCATGAAGAACCCTGTGAGAAAGGAATACATCCCCATAGGCTTTGTAAGAAGCTCCAGGGAAATGCCAACGGTTTCAAAAAATCCTCCCTGTGCAAATCCTGTCGGCAGCGTCCCCGCTGTTTCCACCATGCCATAGTAAACCGGCGTCATGGAAAAAATACATAGCGCAAGAGCAACGGCCCAAATCAGAATATATTTTTGTGACCGTTTCCATTCAAATCGAAAAATCTGCATGACGAGCCTCCTATTCGTAGTAGTGGAGGAATATTTCTTCCAATGATGGTTCCTCGATTAAAATGTCCTCCAGCTCCAACCGATGGAGCTGGTTCATAATTGTCATAACGGTTCCACTAAACATGAAGGATACAGAAGTTTTGCTCTTATCCCACTCCAAATTAGCCGTACCGGGAATAGAAAATAAATCCTCTGGAATGGCGTTTTTTGCTGTCAACGAGATTTTCTTGTAGCCGTTTCCCCGCAGTTCCTTCATGGATTGAACGCCGACCAGCTTTCCCTCCCGCAGAATGGCTACACGGTCACAAAGCCTCTGTACCTCGCTCAGAACATGGGAGGACAGGAAAATCGTCGTACCGCGTTCATTTTCTTCTTTTAACAGGTCATAAAAGGTCTGCTGGATCAGCGGGTCAAGGCCGCTGGTGGGCTCGTCCATGATAAGTAACTTTGGGGAGGGTAGCAAAGCCGAAACGATGCCGACTTTCTTTTTGTTGCCCAAAGACAGGTCGCCGATCCTCCTGGACAAATCCAAATTCAGCCGTTCCGCCAATGCTTCCATCCTGTTATGACCGGCCACTCCATAGAGTTCCGCCGTATAAAGAAGCATCTCTTTGACTTTCATGCTGTTGTAGTAACAGTTTTCGCTGGGGAGATACCCCACATCCTTTGCGATCTCAGATGCCTGCCGCCCACAATCCAGTCCAAAGACAGAAGCGGTTCCTCCGGTGGGCTTCAACAGTCCCATCAAGGTACGGATGGTGGTGGACTTTCCCGCCCCGTTAGGGCCGATAAAGCCGAAAATCTCACCGCGCTCGACCGTAAAGCTGATTTCCTCAATTCCACGGTGCTTTCCATAGCTTTTGGTGAGCTTGTTTAGGGCAATCACAGGTTCACTCATAGCAGATATTCCTCCTTGTAAAAGTTGTGCTTCAACATATTTAGGATTTCTCGAAACTCTTTCATCATGCCGTCATAATCCACTCCGTTTTCCAACTGAACGGACATACCCTTTGCAAGCAGCATAAGCATCTGAAACACTAATTCCGCATCCTCCGGGTGTCTGAATTTTTTATAATCCTGCTCATGCAGAACGAGCGATGCAATGTATTTTTCGTTTGTTTCCGAAAATATGGCACCTTTCAATTCCGGCATTGGTTCTGCGGCCACGCTTGCAATAAACGATGCAATATGCGGGTGCTTTTTCAAGTTTTCCACTTTCATAACGCTGGCTTCCCATACACGGTCAAAGAAATCTGTGGTTTCCTCCAATACGCTCGTGTTATATGCTTGTTTCATTTGGGTAGCGCAGTAATCAAATAAATATTGGTAGAGTGCCTGTTTGTTTCCAAAATATTGAAAGATAGACGCCTTTGAGATACCTGCCGCTACCGCAATATCATTGATTGATGCTTTTTCATATCCATGTTTTGCGAAACAGGCCAGAGCCGCATTGCGTATGGTATCCTGCTTTTTGATTGATAGAGCAAGAAATTTTTCCATCGTATTACCCCTCTCTGAATAACCGTTTCGGTTATCATTGAACAGTATAGCACAAATAACCGAAACGGTCAATGGTGCTTTGCTTTATTTTTAGGGGAGCGCACAAACGGCAAGCAGGGCAAGTGTGTAGACACTTGCTATTTTTGCGCCCCGAGGGGGCCGCAAAAATGCTTGTTGGGGAGGCTCCCCAAACCCGCCAACTTCGGGACAAAGTGTCCCAAAGTTTTATTGTCTGCGGCCCGTCGCTAACGCTCCTGTGCCTTATGCCCGCGCCCCTCGGTGGCGCGGTAGAGGTGGTCGAGGTTGCCTTTGGCGGCGGTCAGCTCCCGCATATCCTGCTGGGCCGTCCGGTACTCGGCATAGAGGGCCTTCCGCTTTTCGGCCAGCTCCCGCCGCCGCTTTTTCAGCACGTCCATCTTTGGCAGCTTGGCCCCGCCCAAAAGCTCGTTCATGGCGGCCTTGGCCGCCCGGTAGTCGGCAAGCTCCGTCTCATGCTCCGCCAGATATTTTTTGGAATACCGGGCCGCCTTGTAGCCATCGAACACGGGCCGGGTCTTGGCGTACTGCACCACGGCGGCCATGAGCGCGGAGGTTTTGGACAACTCGTCCTCCGCTGTTTTCAGTTCTCCGGCCAGCGTGTGAAAACGGGCCGTAGCCTCGTCCACCTTCGCGGATAAATCCTCATACCAGGAAGTTGTGGGCGGAGAAAAATAAAGAACAAAAAGGGCTACATTTTGCTTGCTATTATTCGCCTTTAGAGTGATTAATAACAGTACCAAAATACCCTAAGGAGGTACCAATCATGAAGGTCGAATACAACAGACAAGGTGCAGCGAGAAAAGAACTGGTCCAGGCCATCAGCGCCATTACGGGAGAAAAGGCAAAGTACCTTTTTCTTCCCACCAAGGCTTACCGGATCGGCAGCATTATGGTGTGGAAAAACGGTGCCATGGAATGTGAAGACGGAGAACTGTTCCAGAAGGTGGTAAAAGAACTGGAAGCCAGAGGATTCAAGCCAGAAGAAACGGCTGCAGAACAGGCAGCAACGGAAGAAACTCCGGAACAAGAACCCGTAAAGGAAACGGCAGAACCGGATGCAAACCCGGAACCAGAACTTTCCCAGGAAACGGCTGAACTGGAAGAAGGGACGGAACCTGAAACAGCCCAGGAACCGGAAGAAACTCCTGAGAAAGTCGACACCCTCACCATTTCCTTTCCGGACGATTTCACGGAAGAAGACTTCGAGAAACTTCAGAACCTGGTGGCCTCTAAAGCCGGCCTTTTCAAAAAGGCCCTGGGGACGGATGACCTGACCATCATCCGCAGCGAAGGGAAAATCAACTTCCCCTGGTTCCACGAAGCGGACGGCGCCAAGGTCCAAGCCTACTCCAGACTGGTGAAGGCCCTGTGCCAGTTTGCCAAGAACGCCAAACGGGTCACGGCCAAAGAACATGAAGTCCCCAACGAGAAATACGCCTTCCGGTGTTTCCTCCTGCGCCTGGGCTTTATCGGGAAGGAATACAAGGACTGCCGAAAGATCCTGCTGGAAAAGCTCAGTGGGTCAGCGGCCTTCCGGAACGGAGGGAAAAAAGATGCGGTTTCCCAATAAAGAGCTGCTGGAATTTCTACAGCAGGAATACCCTCCCGGAACCCGGGTACGCCTTACCCGGATGGACGATCCCCAGGCACCGCCTTTGGGTACGAAAGGCACGGTGACCGGCGTAGATGATATAGGGTCCCTCCTGGTGGTTTGGGACAACGGATCCCACCTTAATGTGATCCATGGGGTGGATGAGGTGCAAAAACTGAATAAAGATACGAAATAATTAATAATTATTCTCAAAATCCCTTGCTATTCTGTGCGTTTAGAGTGATATATACACATGCCAAAGAACACACAAACCTAGCGAAAGGATGACGAGAAGGATGAAAACACTGCACTTCGGGATTGAAATGGAAATGACGGGGATTACGAGAGAAAAGGCTGCCAACCTGATGGCCGGTTTCTTCGGAACAGGACGGGGCACCTATGAAGGCGGAGCCTACGATACCTACACCGCCCTGGATAACCAAGGACGGACCTGGAAAGCCATGAGCGACTCCAGCATCCGACCTCAGAGAAAGGTGGGCGGCCAGATCGAGGGCGCCACCCGGGACTACCGGACGGAAGTGGTAAGCCCCATCCTTTCCTACGACGACATCCCGAAGCTGCAGGAACTGGTACGGATCCTGAGAAAAGCCGGGGCCCTGGTGAACACCTCCTGCGGGATTCACATCCATGTGGGAGCCGAGAAGTTCACCCCGAAAACCCTGCGGAACCTGGTAAACCTGGTGGCCAGCAAGGAAGATATGATCTACCATGCCCTCCAGATCGACGCCCTCCGGGAAGCCAGATACTGCCAGAAGACAGATGAAACCTTCCTCTGGGAACTGAACAAGAAGCAGCCCCGAACCATGGCAGAATTTGCCGACATCTGGTACATCCAGGCACCCTTTGGTCGGGATGAACATTACAACAACAGCCGGTACCACGGGCTCAACCTCCACGCCACCTTCACCAAAGGGACGGTGGAATTCCGGCTTTTCAACGGCACCCTCCACGCCGGGGAAATCAAGGCATACATCCAGTTCTGTCTGGCGGTGGCCCATCAGGCACTGACCCAGAAGAAAGCCTCCGCCAGAAAGACGGAGACGGACAACGAGAAATACGCCTTCCGGTGCTGGATGCTCCGGCTGGGGCTTATCGGGGAAGAATTCAAGACCTGCCGGCTCCACATGCTGAAACACCTCACCGGGAATTCCGCCTGGAGAAACGCCGCCTGAAGGCGGTAGCCACAGGCAGGGGAAGGGGCCGTAAGGCCCTGTTCTTCTTTCTTGTATACTTGCATAAATACACAGAATTCGCTTGCTATTATGTGCTTTTAGAGTGATTAATAGACATGCCAAAGGGGATAGCCCCCAAAAGCAAAAAGCACATGAAAGCGAGGAAATACCCATGAGAACGATCATTACCCTGGACGCCAAGAAAATCAGTAAGAAAGCAGCCTGTGAAATGTACGGAGAGGCCGACGTGAACAAAATGATCCGGGAAGCCAAGAAAGTCTTTTTAGAAGACCCGAATGAAGAAAGTACCTGGTGGATGGGAAACGGAATGCTGACCATCGAGTTCCGGTAAAACAGGGGAAGGGCAGGGGCCAAGCAAAGGCCCCTGTTCCAGAAAAAATGAATAAATAAACAGAATTTGCTTGCTATTATCTGCTTTTAGAGTGATATATGTACATGCCAAAAGGCAAAGCACACAACCACAAGGAGGAAAACAAAATGACAAAGATGGAAATGATGGAAAAACTCTACGGGCGCAGCGAGGAACTGGAAAAGAAGTTCGATGCAGCAGAAAAGGTTGGGGATGCCCAGACCATGCAGGCCTGCCGGGATGCCTACCAGGAACTGGTGAAGGAAGTCCAGGCAGAAGGGGAAGACTTCGGGAACATGATGCGGCTTTACAGCGACATGAAAAAGCACGGCAACAGCCTCCTGGACCTTTCCGGAACCTACCAGGAACCGGAAAAGATCCTCAAAGTGTTCCGGGAATTTGGGGTGAAAGAATTCACTTTTTCCTCCACCTGGTCCAGCGCCGTCCAGGTAGCCTGGCAATTTACCCAGCTGGGTTGCAAATTGAAAGGGATGACCGAAATCTACGGATCCGGCCAGAAATTCATGAGCAACGAATACGAAAGAATCCCCGCCTTCCTCTTCAGCCTTTGAGGAACGGGGGACAGCAAGAACCAAGGAGCCTCCGGGCTCCTTTTCTTATACCCAGTAAAAAGAAAGGAGGGAGCACCCATGCGGAAACTCAAAAAATACAAACCGACAAAGTTTAAGGCCAAAACGTCCACCTACAATAAGGAACTGGCGGATTATGCGGTAGCCTTTATCGAGAGCCTATGTCACACCAAGGGGACTTGGGCGGGCCATCCCTTTGAATTGATCGACTGGCAGGAACAGATCATCCGGGATCTGTTTGGGACCATTAAGCCCAATGGGTACCGACAGTTCAATACGGCCTACATCGAGATCCCCAAGAAGCAGGGGAAAAGTGAGCTGGCCGCAGCTGTGGCACTCCTGCTCTGCTGCGGGGACGGGGAAGAAGGGGCCGAAGTCTATGGCTGTGCCGCAGACCGGCAGCAGGCCTCCATCGTTTTTGAAGTAGCGGCGGATATGGTCCGGATGTGCCCGGCTCTCAGCAAGCGGGTCAAGATCCTGGCATCCCAGAAACGGATGGTGTTCCGGCCCACCAACAGCTTCTACCAGGTCCTTTCGGCAGAAGCCTATTCCAAGCATGGATTCAACATCCACGGAGTGGTCTTTGATGAACTCCATACCCAGCCCAACCGAGAGCTTTTTGATGTAATGACCAAAGGCTCCGGGGATGCCCGGATGCAGCCCCTGTATTTCCTCATTACCACAGCCGGGACGGATACCCACAGCATCTGCTATGAAGTCCATCAGAAGGCCATGGACATCCTGGAAGGGCGGAAGCATGACCCCACGTTTTACCCTGTCATCTACGGGGCCGCGGAGCAGGATGACTGGACCGACCCGAAAGTCTGGAAGAAGGCCAACCCTTCTCTTGGGATTACCGTGGGAATCGACAAAGTGAAAGCAGCCTGTGAATCGGCCAAAGAGACACCCAGCGAAGAGAATGTTTTCCGTCAGCTCCGGCTGAACCAATGGGTGAAGCAGTCTGTTCGGTGGATGCCTATGGATAAATGGGATGCCTGTGCGTTCCCGGTGCGGGAAGAAGATCTGGAAGGCCGGATCTGCTACGGCGGTCTGGACCTTTCCAGCACCACGGACATTACCGCCTTCGTACTTGTATTCCCGCCTCTGGATGACCAGGATAAGTACTGCATCCTGCCCTACTTCTGGCTGCCGGAGGAGACACTGCCCCTGCGGGTGAAGCGGGATCATGTGATGTACGACATCTGGGCCCAGCAGGGATTTATCCAGACAACCGAAGGCAATGTCATCCACTACGGGTATATTGAAAAGTTCATCGAGAAGTTGGGTGAACGGTTCAATATCCAGGAAATCGCCTTTGACCGGTGGGGTGCGGTACAGATGGTCCAGAACCTTGGGGGGATGGGCTTTACCGTGGTCCCATTCGGACAGGGATTCAAGGACATGAGCCCTCCTACTAAGGAGCTTATGAAGCTCACGCTGGAGCAGCGAATTGCTCATGGAGGGCATCCAGTCCTTCGATGGATGATGGACAACATCTACATCCGGAGAGACCCTGCCGGGAATATCAAGGCAGATAAGGAAAAGTCCACGGAAAAAATAGACGGGGCCATTGCCACCATCATGGGCCTGGACCGGGCCATCCGGTGCGGGAACAATGCTCACGAAAGCGTCTACGATTCCCGGGGACTGCTTTTTGTATAGAGAAAAGCCCTGCTCGTTGTGAGTAGGGCTTACGTTTAGAAATTGATTTCGTTCGTGTTCCAGTAATAAATCATTTCCTTTTCTTCTTTTCGTGGACAAGAAAAAATTTCATTTGAACCACAGTAAATGGCTGAGTATTCTTCTCCACCGCGGTTTGTAAAACGATGTAATTTTACTCCTTTTCGTAACCCAATATCATAGATTTCATGAACTGAATCTCTTGCGTTGATCGTTTTTTCATACAAGAACGTTTTAGCAGAAACGGGAAGCCCGTAATAGGCTTCGATAGAACGGTTATCGTTTGTCAGAGTTTCAGCATCATAGCCTGTGAGTTCAACAAGATTTCGAAGCATAGGGACATCTGGAAAACTTTTCCCAGCTTCCCACTTGTAGATTGCATCGTCTGTTAAATGTAACTGATCCCCTAGATCCTTTTGGGTCAGGTTATTGTTTTCTCGATAGCGTCTAATCTTTTCTCCAAATTTCATATCACATTACCTCCTGTTAGCAAGCATAGTACAAGGCTTTTTTTCTGTCACTAGACGCGAAATCGAGTCGTCAATGGGAAAACCGACTAAAAGTCGGTTGCCAAAAAATAAAAGGAGTCTTTCATGAATTTATTTTCCAAACTCTTCAAATCCAGGGACAAGCCCAGAAACAGCCTTCTGGGCGGCGGGCACTGGTTCTTCTTTGGCGGCTCTTCTTCCGGGAAGGCCGTCAATGAACGGTCCGCCATGCAGATGACGGCAGTCTATGCCTGCGTCCGGGTCCTTTCAGAATCCATCGCAGGCTTGCCCCTCCATCTCTTCCGGTACAACCGGGAAGGAAACGGGAAAGTCCGGGAGTTCCAGCATCCCCTTGCGGGGCTTCTTCACGATGCCCCTAACCCGGAGATGACAAGTTTCGTATTCCGGGAGACGCTCATGACCCATCTTCTTCTGTGGGGCAATGCCTTCGCCCAGATCATTCGGAATGGCAGGGGGCAGGTGGTAGCCCTGTATCCCCTGATGCCGGACCGGATGGAAGTGTGCCGGGATGGGGATGGGGAGATCTACTACCTTTATACCAAGGCCACGGACGAGAATCCGAAAATCAAGGGATATGGCACCGTCCGTCTCCGGAAGGAGAACGTGATGCACATTCCCGGCCTTGGCTTTGACGGCCTGGTGGGCTATTCTCCCATCGCAATGGCCAAGAACGCCATCGGCATGGCCATCGCCTGCGAGGAGTTCGGGGCGAAATTTTTCGCCAATGGGGCCTCTCCCAGCGGCGTCCTGGAGCATCCGGGGACCATCAAGGATCCCCAGAGAGTCCGGGAAGCCTGGCAGTCCCAGTTCGGAGGCAGCAGTAATGCAGGGAAGGTAGCCGTCCTGGAAGAAGGCATGAAGTATTCTCCCATTGGGATTTCTCCGGACCAGGCCCAGTTCCTGGAAACAAGAAACTTCCAAATTGACGAGATTGCCCGGATCTTCCGGGTGCCGCCTCATATGATCGGAGATCTGGAGAAATCCACCTTTTCCAACATTGAGCAGCAGTCCCTGGAATTTGTGAAGTATACCCTTGGGCCCTGGGTGTCCCGGTGGGAGCAGGCCATGAGCCAGGCACTCTTGACACCGGAAGAACGGACCCGGTATGAAATCCACTTCAACGTGGACGGGCTCCTCCGGGGCGACTACGAAAGCCGGATGAACGGTTATGCTGTAGGCCGCCAGAACGGGTGGCTGTCCGCCAACGATATCCGGGAATTGGAGAACATGAACCGGATCCCGGAAGAAGAGGGCGGGGACCTGTATCTGATCAACGGGAACATGACGAAACTAAAGGATGCCGGGCTGTTTGCAGGAACCGGCAGCAAGGAGGAAACCCATGAAACGTAAATTTTGGAACTGGGTGAAGAACGAGGGGGAAGAAACCCGCACCCTGTACCTTTCCGGTGAAATCTCCGATGAAACCTGGTTCGGGGACGAAGTGACTCCGAAGCTCTTTAAAGATGAATTGATGGCCGGCAGCGGAGATATTACCCTCTGGATCAATTCCCCCGGGGGCGATGTGTTTGCGGCAGCCCAGATCTACAACATGCTGATGGACTATCCGGGGCATGTGACCGTGAAGATCGATGGCCTGGCCGCCTCTGCCGCCAGCGTCATTGCCATGGCCGGAAGCCAGGTGGAAATGTCCCCGGTGGCCATGATGATGATCCACAATCCCATCACGGTGGCTATTGGCGACAGCAAGGAAATGCAGAAGGCCATAGATATGCTCTCTGAAGTAAAGGAAAGCATCGTCAACGCCTACGAAATCAAAACCGGCCTGTCCCGGAACAAGATTTCCAGGCTGATGGACGCAGAATCCTGGTTCAACGCTAAGAAGGCGGTGGAACTAGGTTTTGCAGACGCCATTCTCTACACCGAAGAGAAAACGGAAAATGACATCAACGTAGATGCCATGCTGTTCAGCCGGGCGGCAGTGACCAATTCCCTGCTGACCAAGCTGTCTGTGAAGAAAACAAAAGAACCCGTACCCAACAAGGTCCCCGCGGACAAACTCATGAAGCGGCTGGGCCTTCTTGTGCATTAAGGAGGAATTTCCATGAATCAGATCCTGAAACTGAGAGAAGAAAGAGCCAACACCTGGGAAATGGCTAAAGCCTTCCTGGAATCCCATAGGGACAAAGACGGCATGGTCTCTGCGGAAGACAGCGCTGTTTACGACCGGATGGAAGAAAAAGTGGTGGCCCTGGGAAAAGAAATCGAACGGCTGGAACGCCAGCGGAACATCGATGATGAAATGAATAAGACTATTGATACGGCACTCAAGGTCAATCCCGGTGCCGGAAACCTGAAACCGGACACCAAAGTGGGACGGGCCAGCGATGCCTACACCAAAGCCTTCTGGCAGGCCTTCCGGGGGAAGGGCAACATCCAGGAAATCAAAGACACCCTGACCATCGGTTCTGATCCCGAAGGCGGGTACCTGGTCCCGGATGAATACGAACACACTCTGGTGGCAGCCCTCCAGGAAGAGAACTTCTTCCGCAGCCTGGCCCATACCATCCACACGTCTTCCGGGGATCATACGATCCCTGTTGTGGCCAGCCACGGGGAAGCGGCCTGGATGGAAGAAGGCAGTGCCTATCCGGAAAGTGACGATACCTTCAGCCAGGTGAACCTGGGAGCCCATAAGCTGGGAACCGCCATCCGGGTTTCCGAAGAACTGATGAATGACAGCGTCTTTGACCTGGAAAGCTACATCACTCAGGAATTTGCCAGACGGATCGGCACTAAGGAAGAAGAAGCCTTCCTGGTGGGCGATGGCCAGCATAAACCTATGGGTGTGTTCCAGGGAGCGGAAGTGGGAGTGACGGCCGGGAAGACCGCCATCACCTTCGATGACATGATGGATCTGTACCATAGCCTGAGAACCCCCTACCGCAGAAATGCTTCCTGGATCCTGAACGATTCCACGGTAAAAGCCATCCGGAAACTGAAGGACAACAACGGTAACTACATCTGGCAGCCTTCTGTCCAGGTGGGCCAGCCGGACCGGATCCTTAGCCTGCCGTATCGCACGTCTTCTTTCGTGCCGGAACTGGCGGCCGGCAACAAGGTCATTGCCCTGGGGGACTACTCCTACTACTGGATTGCCGACCGTCAGGGCCGGAAGTTCAAGCGGCTTAGTGAACTCTATGCAGCCAACGGGCAGATCGGATTCCTGGCCAGCGAACGGGTGGATGGCCGCCTGATCCTGCCGGAAACCGTAAAAGTCCTGCAGGTCCAGGCCGGTTGATGACCGCTTTAGAGGGAGGCGATGAGCATGGCAGTGACGGGACTCATAACGCTTGAGGAAGCCAAAGCCTATCTCCGGATAGACGGAAACGAGGAGGATGACATGATTGCCCGTCTCATCGCTTCTTCCGAGCGGCTCTGTCTGGACACCCTGCGGAAAGAAGAACCGGAAGAAACGGCGGCCTTCAAAATGGCCGTCCTTTTTTCGGTAGCCTATCTCTATGAGCACAGGGAGGATGCGGATTATCACAATCTGCTTCTCACCCTGCGCTCTCTTTTGTTTGGGGAAAGGAAGGAAGCCTTCTAGTGAAAATCGGGAAGATGGATAAACGGATTACCCTTCTTAGGCCTATTCCTTCCGAAGACGGGTACGGGGGCTTTCATACGGACTATGAAGAAGAAGGGAAAATCTGGGCCCAGGTGATCCAGACAAACTATGCCGAACAGGAAGCCCAGGGGACTCCCATGAATCGGGAGCAATTGCGTCTCAAAATCCGGCCCCGAAAGGACATCAGGAGAGGCTGGCGGTTCAAGCTTTCGGGGGAAATCTATGAAATCGAGACCGTGGACAATACTTACCGGGACAGTACCACGCTGATCGTCCATCGGTATGAACAGGGGGTGTAGCCATGGCCGTATTTACGGTAAAAGTTCCAGAAGGGGAACTGAGTAAGGCCATCCGGCAGATTTCTGCCTGGGATGGGAAGACAAGACTTCGGGTGGAAGCAGTCCTGAAAAACGGGACGAACGCGGTAGCCCGGGAAGCCCGGCAGCGGGTACCGGTGCGGTCGGGGAAACTGAAGAAATCCATCAAGACCCGGTTTTCCACGGTGAAGCTGGAAGGCCAGGTGTACAGCAATGTGCCCTATGCCCATTTGGTGGAATTCGGCAGTAGGGCCCATACGGTAAGGCCCAAGAAGAAAAAGGCCCTCCGGTTCTTTAAGGGAGGCCCTGTGTTTACGAAACGGTCCCGGATTCCGGCCCAGGCAGGGAAGCCCTTCTTCAAGCCTTCCTACGACTATGTGGAACCCCAGCTGCTCCGTGATGTGAAGAAAGCGGTACAGGAGCCATGAAGAGATTACCCAATAACGCAGTGCATAAGGCCCTGATGGCCTTTCTCAGGAACCATACGGGACTGGCGGTTTATGACTACGTGCCTCAGGAGGCGGTGCTGCCGTTTATCACCCTGGGGACCATGACCGTACAGGACAAATCCACCAAAACCGAGGATATGACCCACCTTTCGGCCCACATCCATATCTACAGCAATTACAAGGGACGGTATGAAATCAACTCTCTGGCGGAAAAACTCATCAACCTGTTCGGGAGCATCCAACTGGATCTTTCCCTTGATGAATTCTATGTATCTGCCCAAGGGGTGGATTTTTACGAAACGTACCCGGAGGATGAGATGGGCTACAGCGGGGTGATCACCCTGGAAGTCCTCATCCAGAATATCCATAAGGAGGAGTAATATGGCAACTACCACTTTTCCCAGCCGGAGTGAAGCCTCCAACACGGCGACTGCCGGCAAGGATTATTTGATCTATCTGAACGCAGGAGAATCGGATACCAATCCCACCTGGCTGCTCTTAGGGGGCCAGCGGAGCGGGGATCTGACCCGGCAGGCAGACGAAATCGACGCCAGCAGCAAAACGTCCAGCGGGTGGAAATCCACCATCCCCGGCCTGCGGAACTGGTCCCTGGACCTGGAATCCGTGTACCTGGCCGGAGACAAGGGGGCCAAATTCCTGGAAGCCTCTTTCTTTGCAGGAAAGCAGGTCCACATCAAATTCGAGTACCCGGATAAAAGCTATGTGACCGGATGGGGCTCCGTGACGGAATGCAGCCTGTCCACCCCTCATGATGACGTGGCCACTCTCTCTGGGACCATTTCCGGGGACGGGCCCTTAAGTGAACTGAAGAATGCGGACGGAACGGTTGTCCCTACCGGTAAATAGGAGGAATCGGAAAACATGAAGAAAATCGACTTTGAAGTCTTTGGCCCTGGCCAGTACCTGTATTTTGATATCGGCCGGCTGATCCAGGTAGAAAACATTACCGGAAAAAGTGCCGGGGACATTATCCGGAACCAGGAATTGAACCTGGGGATCCTGACCGCTCTTCTGTCCATCGGGCTCCGGCAGCACGGCATCAAGAATCCCCAGTGGTACGCCAATAAGATGCAGGAACTCATCGATGAAGGCCACGAGATGGAAGAATTCGTCCAGCCGGTGGTGAAGGCCATTGCCGGGTCCGGCATACTGGGGAAAGAAGTGTACTACGCCATCTTTCCAGAAGAAGATCCGGGGAAAGAACCGGGGAAGAGTAAGACGAAACCAAAAAACTGACGACGGGACAGGAAGAAGTCCCGTCTTTTAACGAGTGGCTGGGGTGGGCGGAAGAAGTGGCCTATGGGCTCTTGCATCTTTTGCCTGCCCAATTCTATGCCCTGACTCCCCTGGAGCTGGATCGGATGGCGGAATGCCGGGCCAGGGCAGAACAACGAAAGAAATGGGAGACTGCTTATTGGGTGGCCTGCCTGATGAGCATCCATACCCGGAAACCGGTACGGACGGAAAAGCTGATGAAACCCTTCCTGCCCAGGAAAACCAGCAGCCAAATGGCAGCCGAGCGGGATGCCTTCTTTGAGGAATTCAGACGGAAAGGAGCTGACGATCGTGGCAACCATCGCTGACCTTCTGGTAAAGATCGGAGCAGATACCTCCGATCTCCGGAAAGAACTCAATGCCACCAAACGGCAGATCAAGTCCGCCTTTGGGAGCGAAGCCCTGGACGTGTCCAAGAAATCTCTGGCCGTCTTAGGAGGCATCGGGGCCGGACTGGCTGCTCTGGGTGTGGCATCGGTGAAAGCCGGGGCCAGTCTCCAGAGTACCAAGACCGCTTTCACAAATATGCTGGGGAGCGCGGAAAAAGCCCAGGACTTTCTAGGGAAAATGCAGGGATTTGCAGCCAAGACTCCTTTCGAATTTAGCCAGGTGTCCCAGGCAGCCCAGAAGTTCATCGCTTTCGGCTTTTCGGCCGAACAGGTCATTCCTACATTAACCGCGGTGGGGGATGCGGCAGCCGGCGTGGGCCTTGGAGCAGAAGGCATTAACCGGATCACCCTGGCCCTGGGGCAGATGGCGGCAAAGTCGAAAGTCCAGGCCGGTGAAATGATGCAGCTGACTGAAACAGGCATTCCGGCCTGGAAGATGCTGGCGGACCAGATCGGGGTTTCCGTACCGGAAGCCATGGACAGGGTGTCCAAAGGAGCCATTGATGCGGCAACGGGCATTACGGCTTTGGTCAGTGGTATGGAACAGTCTTTCGGGGGCATGATGGATCAGCAGAGTGAGACCATCAGCGGCACCTGGTCCACACTCATGGATGGACTGGAACAGTCGGCGGCCCAAGTGGGCCTCCAGATTGCGGAAGCCCTAAACCTGCCGGGGATCTTCCAGTCCTTAGGGGATATGCTGACCAACTTTGCAGCCACCGTCCAGTCTTCCGGACTTACGGAAGCTCTTATGACAGCCATTCCTCCTGAATTCCAGGCAGGAATCCTCCTCATTGTGAGTACTCTCACTGGCCTTGCCATTCCGGCCATTGGGCTTTTTGTGACGAAGGTGACCCTGATGGCCGCGCCTTTTCTGGCGGCGGTAGCAGCGGCAGCTCCTTTTATTGGGGTAGCAGCGGCAATGGCCACGGCCCTCTATGCCATCTGGAAAAGCGGGATGACCGTGGAAGATGTGCTGGGAACTATGGGCATCAAAATGGAAACGGTCACCCGGGCTGTGGATGCCGTTCAGGCAATGATGAGCGCGGCGGCCCAGTCCATTATTGCCAACCTTCAGGCTCTGGAACCGGTGTTCACCTTAGTGGCTGCCGTGATGGGGGCAGCTTTCTATGCAGCCCTGCAGGTGATTGGCGAGGTAGTGAACGGAGTGCTGAACTTCATCAGCGTCCTTAGCGAATGTGTGACCTGGATCCTGAATGCTTTTACCTATCTTGTAGAAGGCATTGGGTCCTGTATCGATGAAGTAGGAAGCATCCTGTCCGACATGGCTGGCAGCATCCTTCCCTCCTGGGCCTCTAGTGCCCTTTCTACCATTGCCAACTTTGTCAGTGAAGCCATTAGCTGGCTCTCCAGCTTGATCCAGAAAATCCTGGAAACCAACAATGCTCTGGGTTCCATGGGTGGCGAAAGCGGTGGAGAAGGTGGCGGGGGCAGTAGCACTCCTGCCAAACGGGAATTTAAGCTGCCGGACTTCAGCAACCTTCGAGGGGGAGGCGGGGATATCCCGGTTCCTTCCGGAGGAGGCGGAGGCGGCGGTGGTTCTGGTGGCGGCGGAGGGGGCGGAAGCTCCGGAGGCACGGACCAGCTGGCCAATGCCGCGGCCCAGACCAGCAAGAGCATCGAAGAAGAATGGTTCCGGACCTTCCAGACCAAAAGCGCCCTGGTGGACCGGTGGTATAAGGAAGAAACGGACGAACTGGAAAAATCCAGATCCGCCAACGAGAACTACGAACGGGATAAGACCCGTCTGGCAGAACTGTATGCCCAGAAGCGGCTGGATGCCCTTTCTGAGGAACAGGCCAAGGCACGAGAGCTGATGAACAAGGCCCGGGATCTGTCTTTCGATGCGGTGACGGCGAAACTCACTCTCTACGGTTCCAAACAGGAACAGGAAGTCATGAAGATGCAGTCTGACATGGAAAAAGCGGTGGCTTCCATTGATGACAAGTACGCCAAGCTGTCCCAGGACTTCATCAGCCTTACCAGTACGGAAAAGGCTGTGTTTCTGAATGCTTTGAAGGAAAAAGGCATCGCCTATGAACAGGCCAGTGCCAACGAGATTGCCTTTGACAAACAGGCCAATCTGGAAAAAGCAGCAGCCTACAAAAGCTATATGGAGGAACGGAACGCCTACTTTGCCCAGGGGAAAGACATCCAGGCAGCTCTGGATGAAGCCTACAACCAGAATTCCCTGGCCATGCTGCAGGAGACCCTGACGGCAGAGATGGCCCTCCGCCAAAGCAACATTGACGCAGAGAAATCTCTGATGGATACCTACCAGGAAGCCTATATGAATGCCCACATGGGAACCCTGGAACTGATCGCGGACATGGCTTCCACCACTTTAAGTGGCCTGGAGACCGCCTTCACAGATATCCTGACAGGAGCAAAAAACGCCAAGGATGCCTTTCTGGATCTGGGGAAGGCCATGCTGAAGACCATTGCCAGCTATTTCTCCCAGATGATCTCCGGGATGTTGGTGACAGCCCTATTCGGGGATAAATTAAACGCAGCCAGTGCAGCCAAGACCGTAGCCCAGGGGACGGCTGCAGCCGGGGCCCTGGCTCCTGCAGCCTGGCTGAAACTGGTCATCGACCCGTCTGCCGGTCCTGTGGCCACGGGCCTTCTGACCGGAGGTACGTCCGCTGCGGTAGGCATCGGCATGGCAGCTGCTGCAACCAATACGGCTGCAGGTGCGGCGCAAGGAGCCGGAAAGACTCCTCATTATGCCAAAGGCGGGTATTTCACAAGACCCCTTATTGGTGTCCTGGGGGATGCCGGTGACGAAGTGGCCCTGCCCCTAAACCGGGCCGTGTTCGACAGCATTGCTGAAGGCATCTCGAATTCCAGTGAATCTACGGATAACCGGGAAGTTGCAACGACCTTCAACAACTTCGGGGACATCAACAACGCCGCGGATCTGGAGGATCTGATGGATGGGTTCACGGAAGCTGTTCTGGCCGGACTGAGAGGTGCCTAAGATGCAATTTCCAAAGCGGAAAGAAAACGAACAAAATTTCACAATCACCAAAGATGGGGTGGAATATAAGCTCCCGGCCCATTGGAGCCTGACGGACAGCGGCAGCTATACTTTCCGGAATAAGCTCCAATCCCGGGCCTTCGCCCATGGAAGTGATGCAGTGGGGGATGGAAAGATTGATGGCCGGACGATCCAGGTGGAATTTTCCATGGAGGGGGTTACGGAGGAAGACCATGACGAAGTGCTGAATGAAGCCTATACCTTCTTTGGCCAAACGGATTATTCCTTAATGGCCGGCCGCCCGGACCGGGTGTACCATGTGGCCTGCCTGTCCAAGATCAAGCACAAGTTCGAGAACGGGTTCAAGCAACGACGAAGCAACATTACCGTGTTCCTTCTCCTGGCAGACCCGTTCCGGTACGAAGCCCAGGAATCCAAAGTGGTCTTTCTCTTTCCCCAGGCAACGGTGCAGGCGGAAATGGTGCTCCATAACCTGGGGAGCGTGGATACCCCGCTGACTTTCCGGTTTATCCCCAAAGACCGGATGACCAACCTCACCGTCTGGCACCAGGAAGCCAAAGAAAAGTTTACCCTGACCGATGCCCTGCTGGTGGCTCCCAAGACCTCCATTGTGAACGGGAGAGAAGGAACGGTCTGGCGGGACAAGGATAACAGCATCAACGCCTTTACTGGGGCTTTCCTCCACGCCAAACCGGGAGCGAATCTCTTTCTCTACACAGGAGGAGCAGGGACGGTGGAAATAACCTATACCAACAGGTGGTTTGTATGACGAATTTCATCTTTGGAAGGGGCCTCTTCGGCCGGTGGATCTTTGCAGGTCCTACCAGTGAAGGAGAAGGCAGCAGAGACCGGGGCAAGATCCATGAGTACTATCCCGGTCAGTTCGTGGTCTATGCCTACAAAAGGGACGGGACCCGGACGGCCATTTTCGGAGGGGGAAGCGAAGCCAATGCCCTGAATGAAGTAACCTTTGAAATCACAAATACTGGCTGCGGCCAGTGCCAGCTGACCTTTTACCGGCAGCCCGACAATGCTCAGCTAGATTATATGCAGCGCATCGACATCCATCTGTATGGAGACCGAAAGCCATGGTATAGCGGTTACATCATCAGTCGGCCCATTGAAGGGACGACGGACACCAAGTTCGTGTACAAAGGCTACGGCTTCTATAACCGACTGGAGAATGTGATGCTCTGGAAGACCTACGAGAACACCGATGTAGGAGATATTGTCCGGGATATTGCCCGGCAGGTGGAACGGCAGACCCTGCAGGTGGTCTACAACGACAGCAAAATCCAGAGCGTAGGGTACAATCCCACCAAACTGGTCTTTGATGGAGTCACGGTGAAAGAAGCCCTGAACACCCTGGCTGACTTTGCCGTGGACTATGTGTATGGGGTGGACGAATACCGGTGCCTGTATTTTCGCCGTAGAGAAACTTCCGTCAACGAACAGGCCCGTTTGACCGTGGGAAAACACATAACGTCTTATACCCCTTCCTGGGATGTGTCCAAATTGGTGAACTGGGCCCGGATCAAGGGCGGCAGTGTGGATGACCAGGGAGAACAGTGGCTCTGCATTGTGGAAGATCAGGAAAGCCAGAACAGGTATGGAGTTCACCAGGCTGTCTGGAATCTGCCGGAAGCCTACGATGCGGCCGATGCCAAACGGTGGGGGGAAAACCAGATCCGTCAGTATAAGGCTCCCGTGAAATCCGCCAAAATTGGTGGGATACGGCTGGAATATCCCTATCCGGACGGGACCTTTAATGTCCGCCATATGTCTACGGATGGTCTGGCCGAAATTCGACGGTTGGACGGAAATGCAGATACCTATCCCATCAAAAAGATTAAATATACCTTGTCCGGGTCCAACGGCATTAAGACGGAGATGGAACTGGGAGAACCTCAGTTTTCCGTGGATCGGTATCTGTCGGAGATCGAACGCCGGTCCAAGGATATGGAGCAGTCCCAGTCTTCGGTCCTGAAGCAATGGAAAGGAGGAAGCTGATGGCCATCCATGATTATCGATTCAATCCCTTTGAAAATACCTTCGACATCAAAAAGATTTTTGACGAAACTCATGTAATCCCTACCAACAGTCCCTATACCATCCGGCTGGCGGAAGTTCCCCAAAAAACATCGCCCACCACACTGCAAGTGAAATATCAAAATGGGGTGCTCCTGACGGAAGTGTCGGAAGAACCGGCCCAGGGACAGTACTGGCCAGATTACCTGACTACGGAGCACGGCATTGAAGGGTGGAATACCGGGACCCTGAAGTTTTCTGCCGCAGATGCAGGAAAAACAGTACAGGTTACCTATAACGGGATGGGAACACTGACCGATGATCGGCTCATCGATCAGGTGGAAATTGCGGTTACTTCCAGCACCCAGGCGGACAAGGATGCTCGGGTGATGGGCTTGAATTCCTGGGACGTAGAGACTGGACCTACATCGGCACCAGGACTGCAGTCCATTAAGTCTGCTTACCATATCCGGAAACACCGGGGCATCCCGGCAGGAACCTACACCCTCCGGCGCATCCTCCAGGAGCTGGTGAACCGGTCCCATACGGAAGAATACTGGAAAGAGAATTCTCAGTGCAACTGCAACTGTAACTGCGATTGCAGTGATGATTCGGGAGGCGGCTAAGATGCTGGTCATTGACGAAAATAAGAACATCCAGGTGTCCCAGTACGACACCTTTTCCATCCGGTTCCGCTTTACCAACTACAAACTGACCCATGCGGACAAGGTGGTTTTTGCCATCAAGAAGACTACAAATTCCTCCGAAGTGGTCTATTCGGACAATTTCTACAATCCGGGCAATAATTTTGTAGATGTGGCAGTTCCCAAGGGAGCCCTGGATTCCCTGGAGCCTGGGGCATACATTTACGATCTGGCCATTATGAACAGCGAGACGGAACGGATCCTTACCTGCTTCTTTACGAAATCTTTCATCATCAAGGGGGTGGCCCATAATGTCTGATGCGACCAATGTAGAAGTGACGCTGACCGTCCAGAACAATAGTGAAGTGGAAATGGGGGATGTGGTGGATGGGTACGCAGCGGATCAAGCCCGGGAATACCAAGAGAAGGCCGGGGAGTATGCGGCAGATGCCCTCAACAGCAAGAATATGGCGGAAGCCTGGGCGGAGAGTGACAGTGCTCCTGCAGGGGAAGGTACCCGTTCATCTAAAGTTTGGGCAGATACAGCCAGACAATGGGCAGAAAGCATCTCGG